>NZ_SMBN01000001.1:0-1734501 GCF_004342995.1 Curtobacterium sp. PhB146
GCATCATCGTTCGACTTGCATGTGTTAAGCACGCCGCCAGCGTTCGTCCTGAGCCAGGATCAAACTCTCCGTAAAAAAATACAGACCCAACACCCCAAAGGGCATCAGACCGAGTTGATTCTGACTGTTGACTGTCTACTGACAATCTTCAATCCAAAAGGAATTGCATCATGACCTGAACAACCGAAGCTGCCCAGGCACGAGGTCAATCAATAAATTGGCATTGACAATGTGCACGCTGTTGAGTTCTCAAGGACCAGACGCACTCGCTCTTCGGCTCAGGTTCGAGCTCCAGCCACGAGGCTTGTGTACTTGGCTTGCCACCGGTGTGTCGTCGGACCCGGAGGTCCTGTGGCTCATCCCCGAGGGGAGAGAACCGGTGGGCTTGTCATCCTAGGCGTCGAAGCGATCGAGCACAAGGCCAGATCTGATCTTCAGTGGAGGATGGTCCCGCTTGAGGGCCGACGTGCTCTGGGCTTTCGCTCCAGCCGCTCCGCCGCACCTTTGGGGTGACGAGTAGGAACTTTACGCAGGCCTGGGCGAGTGTGCCAAGCCAGGCCCGATCCCGGGCGTGTCGCGTTGTGCAACACGCGTCGCCCGGGTGCCGGGGCGATCAGGCCAGCGTCACACCGGCGAGGGTCTTCTTGCCGCGGCGGAGCACGAGGACTCCCCCGGGCAGGGCGAGGTCCGACAGCGGTGCGGTGGCGTCCTCGGCTCGGACGTTGTTCACGTACACGCCGCCCTGGTCGATCGCCCGCCGGGCTTCGCCGAGGGACTTCACGAGCTCGGTCTCGACGAGGGCCCGGGCCACGTCGGCGCCGGCCTCGATGGTGACCGACCCCGGCAGCTCCGCGATCGCCGACCGCAGGGTGTCCGGGTCGAGGGCACCGAGGTCCCCGTTGCCGAACAGCGCAGCCGCGGCGTCGATCGCGGCCTGGGTGGCGTCGACCCCGTGCACGAGCGAGGTGACCTCGAATGCGAGGGTCCGCTGCGCTTCGCGTCGGAACGGTTCGTCGGCGACCGCCTGCTCGAGTCGCTCGATCTCGGCACGGGACAGGAACGTGAACTCCCGCAACCGGGCGATCACGTCGGCATCCGCCGTGTTGAGCCAGAACTGGTACAGCGCGTACGGCGACGTCATCTCGGCGTCGAGCCAGATCGCGTTGCCTTCGCTCTTGCCGAACTTCGTGCCGTCCGAGTTCGTGATCAAGGGTGTCCCGAGCGCGTGCACCGTCGCACCCTCGGCACGACGGATGAGCTCCGTCCCCGAGGTCAGGTTGCCCCACTGGTCCGAGCCACCCGTCTGCAGCGTGCAGCCGTACTGCCGGAAGAGCTCGCGGTAGTCGAGGCCCTGCAGGATCTGGTAGCTGAACTCCGTGTAGCTGATCCCAGCGTCGGAGTTCAACCGCGCGGCGACGGCGTCCTTCTTGAGCATCGAGTTCACCCGGAAGTACTTGCCGACGTCGCGCAGGAAGTCGATGGCGGACATCGGTGACGTCCAGTCGAGGTTGTTCACCAGCCGGACGCCGTTGTCACCGTCCGGACTGAGGAACCGTGACACCTGCCCCTGCAGACGCGCCACCCACTCGGCGACGGTCTCGCGGGTGTTCAGCGTGCGCTCCGCCGTCGGACGCGGGTCGCCGATGAGCCCCGTCGATCCCCCGACGAGCGCCAGCGGCTTGTGCCCGGCGAGCTGCAACCGACGCATGGTCAGGAGCTGCAGCAGGTTGCCGCAGTGCAGCGACGGTGCCGTGGGGTCGAAGCCGCAGTAGTACGTGATCGGATCACCGTCGAGGGCCTCTTGGAGTGCGGTCTCGTCGGTCGAGACCTGCACCAGACCGCGCCAGCGCAGTTCGTCCCACACCGAGGCGAAGGTGGGGTCGTTCTGCTGGCGCGTCAGGACGTCTTGAGCGGTATCACTGGACACCCCGCCATCGTAGCGGCGGCGCACCACCGACAGCGCGCGGTCGACCGGGAGGCCCGTGGTGCGTCTGGGCCCACGCCGCCGGTTCCGGCGCGACGCGCCAGCGGCGGGCCGGCCGTGCCGGTGGGGATCAGTCGAGGGCACCCTTGTGCCGTCGGTACGTCGAGATCGTCGGGTCGCCCGTCAACCAGAAGCGCCAGGGGTACTGCGCACCGCCGGCGATGCCGCCGACGCCGGTGCGCGGTCCGCGCGAGATGCGCGGGACCGGACCCGTCCCGCCGGGGCCGGGTGCGGTCTCGGTCAGGAGTTCCTCGACGACGCGGGCCGGAGAGGCGGAGGCGAGCCGCGCCTCCAGGCCGGGTGCCAACGTGAGCACGAACGGACCGGACCCGTCGAGCAGCGAGGTGCCGTCGTCCTGTCCGAGCACCGCGCCGAGGGCGCCACCGAGGTTGCCGGGGCCGCGCGCCAACGCGACGTCGGCAACCGACGGGCCACGTCGTCCGCGTGCGGTGTCGACGCCCTCGATCACCTGCGCACCGCGGAGCAGGGAACCGGAGGAGGTGCCGGCCGGTGCACTCACGACGTTGACGCAGGTGTGGATGCCGTACGAGCGGTACGCGTACAGGGTGCCCGGCGACCCGAACAGGTGGCGGTTGCGCTCGGTCGGACCGCGGTGCCCGTGCGAGCCGGGGTCGGTGGGGCCGAAGTAGGCCTCGACCTCGGTGATGCGCAGGGTCACGCCACGGCCCGCGATCGTCGCGCCGAGCAGCGCCGGGGCGATGCGCGGCGCCGGCTCGGCGAGCAACGCGAGCAGCCCCTCGGTCATCGCGTGAAGGGTGCGCCCTCGGCCAGGTCGTGGACGCGACGCGTGACGGACGCCAGCTGCTCGGCCACACGGTCCGGAGCGGTCCCGCCGACACCCGATCGGGACGCGACACTGCCCTCGATCGTGAGCACGGCACGGACCCCGGGGGTCAGGTGCTCGGAGACCGACCGGTACTCGTCGTCGGTCGGGTCGTCGAGCTCGATGCCGCGCTGTTCGCAGTACCGGACCAGCGCACCGGACACCTCGTGCGCATCGCGGAACGGGACACCCTGGCGGACCAGCCACTCGGCCACGTCGGTCGCGAGCGAGAAGCCCTGCGGCGCGAGCTCGGCCATCCGGTCCGTGTCGAACGTGAGCGTCGCGATCATGCCGGTGAAGGCCGGCAGCAGGACCTCGAGCGTGGCGACCGAGTCGAAGACGGGCTCCTTGTCCTCCTGCAGGTCGCGGTTGTAGGCGAGCGGCAGTCCCTTCAAGGTCGCGAGCAGGCCCGTCAGGTTGCCGATCAGACGCCCGGACTTGCCGCGCGCGAGCTCGGCGATGTCCGGGTTCTTCTTCTGCGGCATGATGCTCGAGCCGGTCGAGAAGGCGTCGTGGAGCCGGACGAAGCCGAACTCCTTCGTGTTCCAGAGGATGACCTCTTCCGACAGACGTGAGACGTCGATGCCGATCTGCGCGAGGACGAACGCGAACTCGGCGACGACGTCGCGGGCGGCCGTGGCGTCGATCGAGTTGTCGGCCGGGCGGTCGAACCCGAGCTCCGCGGCGATCGCGGCGGGGTCGAGACCGAGCGAACTGCCGGCGAGGGCACCGGCGCCGTACGGGCTCACGCTCGCGCGGCCCGCCCAGTCGCGGAGGCGCTCGAGGTCGCGGACCAACGGCCACGCGTGCGCCAACAGGTGGTGCGCGAGGAGGACGGGCTGCGCGTGCTGCAGGTGCGTGCGACCCGGCATGATCGCCGCCGGGTGTTCGTTGGCCTGCTGGGTGATCGCGTCGACCAGGTCGATCACGAGTCGGCCGATGCGCCGCCCGTGGTCGAGCATGTGCATGCGGCCGAGCGTCGCGATCTGGTCGTTGCGGCTGCGGCCGGCGCGGAGCTTGCCGCCGAGCTCCGGACCGAGGTCGGCGATGAGGAGGCGCTCGAGGGCGCCGTGGACGTCCTCGTCGGACTCGTCGGGCTGCAGCGTGCCGTCGGCGTGCGCGGCCTCGAGCCGGTCGAGTCCGGCGAGCATGCGCTCGAGTTCGTCCGCCGTCAGGTACCCGGCCGTGTGCAGGGCCCGGGCGTGCGCGCGGGAGCCGGCGATGTCGTACGGGGCGAGCTGCCAGTCGAAGTGCGTCGACTTCGACAGCGCTGCCAGGGCCGCACTCGGGCCGTCGGCGAAGCGGGCGCCCCAGAGGGCTCCGGTGTTGGTGGCGTCGGTCTTCTCGTCGGTCATGTCGTCCTGCGTCGTTGTCGTCGGGCCGGGTGGCGGCGGGTGTCAGTTCGCCGCGTCGCGGCGGGCGGAGATCTTGCTGGGGAGCGACCAGAGTTCGATGAAGCCCCTCGAGAGGGACTGGTCGAACGTGTCGCCGGTGTCGTACGTGGCGAGGTCGAAGTCGTAGAGGCTCTGCTCCGAGCGACGGCCGGTCACCGTCGCCCGACCGCCGTGCAGCTGGAGGCGGACGTCACCGGAGACGTGCTGCTGGGTGTGGTCGACGAAGGCGTCGAGGCTGCGCTTCAGCCCGCCGAACCACAGACCGTCGTAGACCAGGTCGGCCCACTCCGACTCGACACCGCGCTTGTAGCGGTTCACGTCGCGCTCGAGGGTGAGGCGCTCGAGCTCCTCGTGCGCCGTGATGAGCGCGATCGCCGCAGGGGCCTCGTACACCTCTCGCGACTTGATGCCGACGAGGCGGTCTTCGACGACGTCGATCCGACCGACGCCGTGCTTGCCGGCCACGGCGTTCAGCTCCTGCACGATCCGCAGCACGCTGAAGCGCTGCCCGTCGAGCGCCACCGGGACGCCGCGCTCGAACGTGATGGTCACCTCGTCCGGGTCGCGCGGGACGGCGGGGTCCTGCGTGTAGGCGTAGAGGTCCTCGGTCGGGGCGTTCCACGGGTCCTCGAGGAAACCCGTCTCGACCGCACGGCCCCACACGTTCTGGTCGATCGAGTACGGCGACCGCTGCGACTGCTGGATCGGCAGGGCGTGCTGCTCGGCGTACGCGATCGCCTTGTCCCGGGTCAGGGCGAGGTCACGCACCGGTGCCACGCTCCGCAGGTCCGGAGCGATCGCCGCGACCGCTGCCTCGAACCGGACCTGGTCGTTGCCCTTGCCGGTGCAGCCGTGCGCGACGCTGTCGGCGCCGAGCTGCTTCGCCGTCAGCGCGAGGTGCTTCGCGATGAGCGGGCGGCTCAGCGCCGACACCAGCGGGTAGCGCTTCTGGTACAGCGCGTTGGCCTTGAGGGCCGGCACGATGTACTCGTCGGCGTACTCGTCCTTGGCGTCGACCACGATCGACTCCACGGCCCCGCAGTCGAGCGCGCGCTGCCGGATCGAGTCGAGGTCCTCGCCGCCCTGGCCGACGTCGACCGCGAGTGCGACCACCTCTTTGCCGGTGGCGTCACGCAGCCAGCCGATCCCGACGGAGGTGTCGAGGCCGCCGGAGTAGGCGAGGACGACGCGGTCAGCCATGCGGTGCGCCTACGCGGTCGCCACGGCGTTCGCCGTTGCCGTCGTCGCGCCGTTCGCGGCGAGGAGCCAGGCCAGCAGCGCCTTCTGGGCGTGCAGACGGTTCTCCGCCTCGTCCCAGATGATGCTGCGCGGCCCGTCGATGACGTCGGCGGTCACCTCGTAGCCACGGTCGGCGGGCAGGCAGTGCATGAACACCGCGTCGTCGGCAGCGTGCGCCATCAGGGCGTCGTCCACGCGGTACCCGGAGAAGGTGTCGAGGCGCGACTGCTTCTCGGACTCCTTGCCCATCGACACCCAGGTGTCGGTGACCACGACGTCGGCACCGGCGACCGCTGCCACCGGGTCGGTGACGACCAGGACGGAACCGCCGGTCTCGGCCGAACGGTGCTCGGCGTCGGTGACGACCTGCGGGGACGGCGAGAACTCGGCGGGAGCCGCGACGCGGACGTGCATGCCCGCGGTCGCGCCGGCGAGCAGGTACGACTGCGCCATGTTGCTCGCGCCGTCGCCGATGAACGCCACGGTCTGGCCCGCCAGCGTGCCGCGGTGCTCGCGGATGGTGAGCAGGTCGGCGAGCAGCTGGCAGGGGTGGAAGTCGTCGGACAGTGCGTTGACGACCGGGACGGTCGTACCGGCGGCCATCTCCTCGAGACCGGCCTGCCCGTAGGTGCGCCAGACGATCGCCGACACCATGCGCTCGAGCACGCGGGCGGTGTCCGACGGGGTCTCCTTGCCGCCGAGCTGGCTGTTCGCCGTCGAGATGATGAGCGGGCTGCCGCCCAGGTCGGAGATGCCGACGTGGAACGACACCCGGGTGCGGGTCGACGACTTGTCGAAGATGACCGCGACGCTCTGCGGGCCGGCGAGGGGCTTCGCCCCCCAACGGTCGGCCTTCATCTGGTCGGCGATGTCGAGGATCGCGGACTGCTCGGCCTGGCTGAGGTCGTCGTCCCGGAGGAAGTGGCGGGTCATGCGGAGGTCTCCTGGGCGGCAGCGACGGCCGCGAGGCTCTGGGCGAGGATCGACACGAACTCGTCGATCTCGGCGTCGGACACGATGAGCGGCGGCGCGAGGCGCAGGCTCGACTCGTTCGGGGCGTTGATGATGAGGCCACGCTCGAGGGCGGCGGCGTTGACCGCGGCAGCGATCGGGCCGGTGAGCCCGACGCCGATGAGCAGACCGGTGCCGCGGACCTCTTCGACGAGCGGTGAGCCGATGCCGGCGATGCCGGTCCGGATCCGCTCACCCTTGACCACGGCGGCAGCGACGAGGTCCGCGCGTTCGATCTCCTCGAGCACCGCGTTCGCCACGCGGGTGCCGAGCGGGTTGCCACCGAAGGTCGAACCGTGCTGGCCGGCCGAGAACAGGTCGGACGCCCACCCGAAGGTCACGAGCGCACCGATCGGGAACCCGCCGGCGATGCCCTTGGCCACCGTGACGGCGTCGGGGGTGAAGCCGTGGCCCTGGTAGGTGAACCAGTTGCCGGTCCGGCCGACACCGGTCTGGATCTCGTCGAGGATCAGCAGCGCACCGTGCTCCTCGGTCAGCCGGCGCGCGGCGAGCAGGAAGCCCTCGGGCAGGTCGACGACGCCGGCCTCGCCCTTGATCGGCTCGATGACGATCGCCGCGACCGTGTCGTCGATGGACTCCTCGAGCGCAGCGACGGTGGAGTCGATGTGCTCGACGCCCGGGATCATCGGCAGGAAGTCCTGCTGGAGCGCGGGCTTGCCGGTGAGCGCGAGCGCCCCCATCGTCCGGCCGTGGAAGCCCTGCTTCAGCGCGAGGATGCGGGTCTTCTGCCCGTCGGCGCCCTTGTTCAGGCGCGCGAGCTTGAACGCGGCCTCGTTCGCCTCGGCCCCGGAGTTGCCGAAGTACACCCGCCCGGCGTCGCCCGCACCGGTGATGCGCTTGAGACGCTCCGCCAGCTCGAGCTGGGGCGGCGTCGCGAAGTAGTTCGACACGTGCACGAGCTTCGCGGCCTGGTCGGCGATCGCCTCGACCAGGACGGGGTGCGCGTGGCCGAGCGAGTTCACGGCGATGCCCGCCAGGAAGTCGAGGTACTCGTTGCCCTCGACGTCCCAGACACGGCAGCCCTGTCCGCGCTCGAGCATGATCTTCGGCGGGGTCAGGGATCGCATGAGCGACGCCCCGAACCGGTCGTTCCAGGTCTCGGTCTGCGTCTCGCTGCTCACGGCTGCTGCCCCTTCTCGGTCGTGCTGGCCACGTGTTGGCCGGTGCTGGTGCTCGTCGACGGTGCTGCCACGCGTCGGCCGATCTCGGCGTGGGTCATCTGGTTCTCGGTGCGTCGGCTCGGGTCCGGGATCACCTCGGTGCCCGCACCGCGCAGGGTGAAGACCTCGAGCAGGATCGAGTGCGGGATCCGGCCGTCGATGATCGTCGCCCCGCCGACCCCGCCGACCACGGCGTCGAGGCACGCGGTCATCTTCGGGATCATGCCCGACTCGAGGGACGGCAGGAGCGCGCGGAGTTCCTCGACCGCGATGAGGTCGACGAGCGAGTCGCGGTCCGGCCAGTTGCGGTACAGGCCGGGGACGTCGGTGAGCATGATGAGCTTCGACGCACGCAGCGCGATCGCCAGGGCACCCGCGGCTGCGTCGGCGTTCACGTTGAGCGCCTGGTCCGGGTGGGCGTCGTCGATCGCGATGCTCGAGACGACCGGGATGCGGCCGGCCTCGATCGCGGCGAGCACCCCTGACGGGTCGACGTGGGTGATGTCACCGACGTGCCCGAGGTCGTACTCCTGCCCGTCGACGACCACGCCCTTCTGCTCGCCGGTGAACAGCGACCCGCCGTCGCCGAACACGCCGACGGCCAGGCCCTCGCCGTGCTCGTTCATCAGGTCGACGATCTCGCGGTTGACCTCGCCAGCAAGGACGTCGCGGACGACCGAGATCGCCTCGGTCGTGGTGACGCGGTAGCCGCCACGGAACTCGGACTCGATGCCCTGTTCCTTGAGCGCGGCCGAGATCTGCGGACCCCCGCCGTGCACGACGACGGGGTGCAACCCGGCGTAGCGGAGGTAGACCATGTCCTCGGCGAACGCGCGCTTGAGGTCCTCGTTCACCATCGCGTTGCCACCGAACTTGACGACGACGACCTTGCCGGAGAACCGCTTGAGCCACGGCAGGGACTCGATCAGGGTCGCGGCCTTGACGGCGGCGAACTCGTGCTCTTCTTCCTTCGTGAGGGGCGTCCCGGCCCCTTCGGTGTCGTTCGCCATCAGCTGGAGTACGCGCTGTTCTCGTGCACGTAGTCGTGCGTGAGGTCGTTGGTCAGGATCGTCGCCGAGTGCGTCCCGACGCCGAGGTCGATGCGCACGTGGGTGTCCCGCGGCGTCAGGTCGACGGTGTCGCTCGGCTGGTCCGGAGCGCCGGCGTGGCAGACCCGGACACCGTTCATGCTGACGTCGACCGCGTACGGGTCGAAGTCGGCGTCCGTGGTGCCGATGGCCGCGAGGACCCGGCCCCAGTTCGGGTCGTTGCCGAAGACGGCCGCCTTGAACAGGTTGTTGCGCGCGACACTCCGGCCGACGGTGACGGCGTCGTCCTCGGTCGCGGCGTGCACGACCTCGATCGCGATGTCGTGGCTGGCGCCCTCGGCGTCCTGCTGCAGCTGGCGGGCCAGGTCGGCGCAGACCGCGGTCAGTGCTTCCTGGAAGTCGCCGACCTCGGGCGTCACCCCGCTCGCACCCGACGACAGCAGCACGACGGTGTCGTTCGTCGACATGCAGCCGTCCGAGTCGACGCGGTCGAAGGTGATGCGGGTGGCCGCGCGGAGCGCCTGGTCGAGCTGGTCCGGGGTCTGCACGGCGTCGGTCGTGATCACGACGAGCATCGTCGCGAGTCCGGGTGCGAGCATGCCCGCACCCTTCGCCATGCCGCCGACGGTCCAGCCGTCCTCGGTCACCACGGACTGCTTCGCCTTGGTGTCGGTCGTCATGATGGCCGTGGCCGCGTCCGGGCCGCCATCGGCGGTGAGCGCAGCGCCGGCGAGGTCGACGCCCCGGAGCACGCCGTCGCGGAACGTCTGGTCACCCACCCCGATGAGGCCGGTGGAGCAGACGACGACGTCGCCCGCACCGATGCCGAGGGCGTCACCGACGGCTTCAGCGGTCAGGTGCGTGGTCTGGAAGCCGAAGGGACCCGTGAAGCAGTTGGCGCCGCCGGAGTTCAGGACGACGGCGCGCGCGACGCCGTCACCGACGACCTGGCGGGACCAGATCACCGGGTGCGCCTGCGCGCGGTTGCTGGTGAAGACCGCCGCCACGGCCGCGTCGGGGCCGTCGTTGACGACGAGGGCCACGTCCGGCTTGCCGCTGGTCTTCAGGCCGGCGGTCACGCCGGCAGCGCGGAAACCCGCTGCCGCGGTGACGCCCTGGAGGCCCGGTTCGCCCTGGGTGGGCTCGCTCACGTCGGTGAGATCGGTCACGGTGCGACTCCGTCCACGCTGAGGCCCAGGGTCTCCGGCAGACCCAGGGCGATGTTGGTCGACTGGACGGCGGCACCCGCCGTGCCCTTCGCGAGGTTGTCGAGAGCCGTGACGGCGACGACGCGGCCTGCGGCCTCGTCCACCGCGATGCCGACGAGTGCGGTGTTCGCACCGATGGTGTCCGCGACCCGGGGGAACTCGCCCTCGGGCAACAGGTGCACGAACGGCTCGTCGGCGTAGGCCTGCTCCCAGGCGAGCCGCACGTCGCGGGCGCTGACACCCGGGGTGAGCTTGGCCGTCGTCGTCGCGAGGATGCCCCGCGACATCGGGACGAGCACGGGCGTGAACGAGATCGTCACGTCGGCAGCACCCGCCACGACCAGGTTCTGCTGGATCTCCGGGACGTGCCGGTGCGTGCCGCCCACCGCGTAGGCGCTTGCGGAACCCATGATCTCGGACGCCAGGTAGGTGTTGGCGAGCTTCTTGCCGGCACCGCTCGGGCCGACGCTCAGCACGGCGACGATGTCGTCCGACTCGACGAGCCCGGCCTGGATGCCCGGCTGGATGCCGAGCGTCACCGCGGTGACGTTGCAGCCGGGGACCGCGATCCGCTTGGTGCCGACCAGGGCCGAACGCTGCTTGCCCTGCGACGCGATGTCCTCGACCTCGCGCCACTCGTCGGCCGAACCCGGGGTCGGGGCGGCGAGCAGGAGCTCCGGCAGGCCGTAGGTCCAGGCGCCGTGGTAGTCGCCGCCGTAGAACTGCTCCCAGGCCGCGGCGTCCGTCAGACGGTGGTCCGCGCCGCAGTCCACCACGAGGGCGTCGTCCCCGAGCTCCTCGGTGATCGCCCCCGACTGACCGTGCGGCAGCGCCAGGAACACGACGTCGTGCCCTCGGAGCGTCTCGGCCGTCGTCTTCTCGAGGGTCAGGTGCGACAGCGACCGGAGGTGCGGCTGCGTCGCGATCAACGGCTGTCCGGCGTTCGAGAACGCCGTCACCGTCCTGACGTCGAACTCGGGATGGGCGGAGAGCACGCGCAGGAGCTCACCACCCGCGTAGCCGGAGGCTCCCGCCACGGCGACGGATACGGACATGGGATTCCACCTTTGGTCGGACTGGTCGTCGAGAGAGTCGGAGGCGGCGACCCCGGGCGGTGCTGATCCCGTCGTGGGTCAGTCGCGCAGGGTCGCCCCGAATCGCTCGCCGGCACGTCGGACTGCGCCGTCACGGGCCTCGGTGGCCTCGGCAGCGGTCAGCGTGCGGTCCGTGGCACGGAAGCGCAGGGCGAACGTCAGGGACTTCTGTCCCTCGTCCACGCCGGAGCCCCGGTAGTCATCCACGAGCCGAGCATACTCCAACAGGTCTCCGGCACCAGAGCGGACCGCATCCAACACGTCACCGGCCGGCACCCCGGCGTCGACGACCAGGGACAGGTCCTGCGTCGCTGCCGGGTACGACACGATCGGCGCGACCGCGACGAGGTCGGGGGCCGCGGCCACCATGGCGTCGAGGTCGAGCTCGACGACGGCCACCACGCGGGGCAGCACCGCAGCGGCGGACAGCTCCGGCAGGAGTTCGCCGGCGACGCCCACGACGGTGTCGCCCACGAGCAGCGACGCCGCGCGGCCCGGGTGCAGGGACGGGTGGGTGGTCTGCACGACGCGCAGTTCCACGCCGACGGCCCACGCGACCTGGCGAGCCGCGTCGATCGCGTCGGCGATGCCGTACGGCTCCGCCGCGACGCCCGCCTGCTTGCCGACGCGGTTGCCGGTGAGCAGAGCGGACACGTGGAACGGCTGTGCGGGCAGGGACGCGTCGAGCGCCTCGAGCGTCGCGCGGTCGGGCAGCGCGGCACCGGCCGGGACCTCGTCGGTGCCGAGCGTCACGCCCGTCGCCGGCAGGAACACCCGCGAGGTCTCGTAGAGCGCGACGTCGAGCAGGCCGCGCGAGACGTTCCGGCGGGCGGCGTCGACGAGGGCCGGCACACCACTGCGGCGGAGCAGGTTCTGCTCGCTGTCGAGGGCGTTGGCGAGGACGACGCTCGGGCCGCCCTGAGGGTCGATCCCCGGGTACGCGTCCTGCGTCGCGGCGGAGACGAACGGCGCCGTCACCGCTTCGACCAGACCCGCGGCGGCGAGGGCCGCGGAGACCCGACGGCGCGCCTGCTGGTGCGGGGTGAGCCCGCGTCCGGGCGGGGCCACGGGGAGCACGCTCGGGATGCGGTCGTACCCGACGATCCGCGCGACCTCTTCGACCAACGTGGTGTCGTCGGTCAGGTCCGGACGCCAGGTCGGCGGGGTGACGGCGAGCTGCGCACCGTCGACCTGCACCGTCGCGCCGATCGCACGGAGGGTGTCCACGACCTCGGCGTCGGTGTAGTCCACGCCGATGAGCTCGGCCGGACGCGAGGTCCGCATGGCGACCGTTGCACGGGGCTCGGTGTCGACGAGCGTGGAACCGAGAGCATCGGCCGTGCCGCCGGCCAGCTCGACGAGGAGGTCGACGGCACGGTTCGCAGCAGCCTCGGCCACGAGCGGGTCGACGCCGCGCTCGAACCGACGGGAGGCCTCGCTCGGCAGCTTGTGGCGTCGAGCGGTCCGCGCGATCGAGACCTGGTCGAAGCCAGCTGCCTCGATCAGGACGTCGGTCGTGCTCGCCGAGATCTCCGTCCGGGCACCGCCCATCACGCCGGCGAGCCCGACGGGGCCGTCGTGGTCGGTGATGACGAGGTCCTCGGGGTCGAGCTTCCGCACGGCGCCGTCGAGGGTCTCGAGCGTCTCGCCGGCAGCGGCACGACGGACACCCAGGCCACCGCGGACGGTCGACAGGTCGTAGCCGTGCAGCGGCTGGCCGAGCTCGAACATGACGTAGTTCGTGATGTCGACCGGCAGCGAGATCGAACGGACGCCTGCCAGTGCGAGACGCGACACCATCCAGGCCGGTGTCTTCGCGGTCGGGTCGATGCCACGGACGACGCGGGTGACGAAGGTGCTCGCGCCGACGCGACCGCGGATCGGGGCCTGGTCGTCGATCGTGACCGAGAAGCCCTCGGCCGTGCGGGGTGCGACGCGGTCGACGGGGTCGTGGAAGCTCGCGCCGGTGGCGTGGGCGTACTCACGCGCGACACCGCGCATGCTCAGCACGTACCCACGGTCCGGCGTGACGTTGATCTCGACCGCCGCGTCGTCGAGGCCGAGGAGCGCGATGGCGTCCTGGCCGACGTCGGGCTCCATGTCGAGGTCTGCGAAGCGGAGGATGCCCTCGTGCTCGTCGCCGAGACCGAGCTCGCGTGCCGAGGCGATCATGCCGTCGGAGACGTGGCCGTAGGTCTTGCGGGCCGCGATCGGGAACGGTCCGGGCAGCACGGCGCCGGGCAGCGTCACGACGACGAGGTCGCCCACGTCGAAGTTGTGCGCACCGCAGACGATGCCGCGGGGCTCGGGCTCGCCGACGTCCACCTGGCACCAGTTGATCGTCTTGCCGTTCTTCTGCGGTTCCGGGACGCGCTCGAGCACCCGGCCGACCACGACGGGGCCGGTCAGGTCGAAGGTGTGGACGTCCTCTTCCTCGAAGCCGACCGACACGAGCGCCGCGTGGACGTGCTCGAGGGTGACGTCCTCGGGGAGGTCGACGGACTCGCCGAGCCAGCGGAGTGGGACGCGCATCAGACCACCGTTCCGAACTGCTGCGAGAAGCGGATGTCGCCCTCGAGGAAGTCACGCATGTCGTTCAGGCCGTTGCGGAACTGCAGCGTCCGCTCGATGCCCATGCCGAAGGCGAAGCCCTGGTACTCGTCCGGGTCGATGCCGGCGGCACGCAGGACGTTCGGGTTGACCATGCCGCAGCCACCCCACTCGACCCACCGGGCGCCACCCTTGGCGTTCGGCTGCCAGACGTCCATCTCGGCGCTGGGCTCGGTGAACGGGAAGTAGTTCGGGCGCAGGCGGATCTGTGCTTCCGCGCCGAAGACCTGGCGGGCGAAGTGCTCGAGCGTGCCGCGCAGGTGCGCCATCGTCAGGCCCTTGTCGATCGCGATGCCCTCGACCTGGGTGAAGACCGGCAGGTGCGTGGCGTCGAGCTCGTCGGCGCGGTACACGCGGCCCGGGGCGATGACGTAGAGCGGGAGGTCGCGGGACAGCAGGGACCGCACCTGCACGGGCGACGTGTGGGTGCGCATGACCAGGTGCCGGTCGACGGGCTCGACGAAGATCGTGTCCGCCATGGCCCGGGCCGGGTGGTCCTGGTCGAAGTTCAGGGCGTCGAAGTTGAACCACTCGTGCTCGAGCTCGGGGCCCTCTGCCACTTCCCACCCCATGCCGACGAAGATGTCCGCGACGGCTTCGTTGAGCAGCGAGAGCGGGTGGCGCGAGCCGGTCGGGCGGTGGGTCGGCAACGCGGTGACGTCGACGCGCTCGGCCTCGAGCCGCGCGCGCTCTTCGGCCACGGCGAGGACCGACTCCTGCTCCGCGATCGCCGCGTTCAGCCGCCCGCGGGCCTGACCGACGAGCTTGCCCGCCGCGGCCTTCTGCTCCGGCGGGACGCTGCGCATCGACGCGTTCATCCGAGCCAGCGGCGACTGCTCACCGGTGTGCTCGGCCCTGGCCTGCTTCAGTTCGGCGACCGTCGTCGTGGCGCGGACGGCGGCGAGTGCTGCGTCCACGGCGTCGGCGACGGCCGATTCGCTGATCTCGAGAGGTTCTGACACGAGACCCAAGCCTACCGGCCGACGGGATACCACCCGCCTGCACCGGTCGGACTGTGGATGGCCGATGCCGACGACCGACCTGTGGAGGGAGGTCAGCTCCGGAGTGCGAACGCGGACTCGTACAGGCAGACCGAGGCCGCCGTCGCCAGGTTCATCGACTCCGCCTGGCCGTAGATCGGCACCTTCACCGCACGGTCGACGAGCGCGAGGTCCTCGGTGGTGAGCCCGCGGGCCTCGTTGCCGAACACCCACGCGGTCGGACCGTCGAGCATGCCCTCGGCCCGGACCACCGGCAGGTCGTCGCCCGAGACGTCGGCCGCGAGCACGGTGTACCCGAGTGCCTTCGCCCGCGCGATCGTGTCGGCCAGGGTCACGCCGACCGACACCGGCACGTGGAACAGCGAGCCCGTGGTCGACCGGACGACCTTCGGGTTGTACGGGTCCACCGACCGCCCGGTGAGGACCACCGCGTCGGCGCCGGCGGAGTCGGCGGCGCGGATGATCGTGCCGGCGTTCCCCGGGTCCCGCACCTCTTCGAGGATGGCGACCAGCCCCGGCAACGCGGCCGGCTCGTCGGCGTCCCCACGGGCCTCCAGGTCGACGGCAGCGGCAGCGTCACCGACGCGACGGTCCGGGAAGACGTCCTTGACCGACGTCGGGAACTGCTGGCAGACGGCGACGACGCCCTGCGGCGTCACGGTGTCGGCCATCGCGTCGAGGACCTGCTCCGTCACGAACCAGGTGTCGACCGGCGCGTCGTCGAGGCCGTAGCGGGCTGCGGCAGTCGGCGTCACGTAGAGCTCGCGCAGGAGCTCCGGGGCGTACTCGAGTGCTTCACGCACCGCCTGCGGCCCCTCCAGCAGGAAGAGGCCCGTTTCGGCACGGACGTCCTTCTTCGACAGGGCCGCGACGGCCTTCACACGTCCGGCACGGGGGTTCTCGAGGAGTTCGCTCACGACCCAAGTCTAGGAACGACGAAACCCCCGCCGTGCGGCGGGGGTTTCGCGAGCAGAAGAACTGACTACGCAGCCTTCGGGGCCGAGGTGTCGGCCGGGAGGGCCTTCTTCGCGGTCTCGACGAGCGCGGTGAAGGTCTCGGGGTTGTTCACCGCGAGGTCGGCGAGGATGCGACGGTCGACCTCGACACCGGCGAGACCCAGACCCTGGATCAGACGGTTGTAGGTCAGGCCGTTCGCGCGGGACGCAGCGTTGATGCGCTGGATCCACAGGCGACGGAACTCGCCCTTCTTCGCGTGACGGTCGCGGTACGCGTAGACCAGGGAGTGGGTGACCTGCTCCTTGGCCTTGCGGTACAGACGCGAACGCTGGCCGCGGTAACCCTCGGCGCGCTCGAGGATGACGCGGCGCTTCTTGGCGGCGTTGACCGCTCTCTTTACTCGTGCCATTGCACTATTCCTTTACGATCCGGGGGCTCAGTGGCCGAGGAGCTTCTTGACGTTCTTCGCGTCTGCCTTGGAGAGGACCTGGTCCTCGTTCAGGCGGGCCTTGCGCTTGGAGCTCTTGACCTCGAGGTTGTGACGCATACCGGCCTGCTGCTTCATGACCTTGCCGGTACCGGTGATCTTGAAGCGCTTCTTCGACCCGGAGTGGGTCTTCTGCTTGGGCATGGTGGTGCCTTTCCGTGGGATGGATGGGAGCCGCGTCGTTGCGGGGTCGGTCTGGGTGACCTACTCGGCGGGAGCGTCGCTCTTGGCCGGTGCCGTGTCCTGCGCGGGAGCCTCGGCCGGGGCCTCGGTCTCCGTCTCGGCGTCCGAGTGGTCCTTCGCAGCGTGCTCGGTGGCACGACGCTCGGCCTTCTGTGCAGCGCGCTTCGCGTTCTGCTCGCCCTTGACGTCGGACTTGTTCTTCAGGGGGGCGATGATCATCGTCATGTTGCGGCCGTCCTGGGTGGGACGGGACTCGACGACGCCGAACTCGGCGATCTCCTCCGCGAACTTGTGGAGGAGACGGACACCCTGCTCCGGACGCGACTGCTCGCGGCCACGGAAGAGGATCATCGCCTTCACCTTGTCGCCACCGAGGAGGAACCCCTCGGCGCGCTTGCGCTTCGTCTCGTAGTCGTGCACGTCGATCTTCAGGCGGAAACGGACCTCTTTCAGGTCCGTGTTCACCTGGTTGCGACGGGCTTCCTTGGCCTTCTGAGCGGCTTCGTACTTGAACTTGCCGTAGTCCATGATCTTGGCCACGGGCGGCTTCGAGTTCGGCGCGACCTCGACCAGATCCAGTTCGGCTTCCTGCGCGAGGCGCAGTGCCATGGCGATCGGGACAACGCCGACCTGCTCACCCTGCGGGCCGACGAGTCGGACTTCGGGAACGCGGATTCGGTCGTTGGTACGGGGATCGGTGATGCGGAGCTCCTTCAATCAGGTGGTGGTCGTCCGGGACGTTTGCCCTGGACGACAGCACGAGAGAGGAGATCTGACGCACGGATCGGAACCCGTTCGGCAGCCGCCCTGCGTCGGATCCGTGGACCCGACCGACGCGTGCACCCAGTTGCTGTGCACTCGCGGAGCGGTGGTGACCCGGTAGCCTGGTGGAACGCGGCCGCGGGTGGGAGAGACTCCTCTTTCGTGACACCGTCCGAGCGCTTCAGGAGAACCTGATGGCACACGGACAGCATCTGCCGCGAGCGAGTCTAGCAGAGGAGCACCGTGACCGACACCCCGATCGACGACGACGGCAGCGGCATCGACGCCGCCAGGGACATCTCGGAGGTGCCGGCCGTCGAACTCATCAACACCGTGGCCGTGCACCTGCTCAGTGCCGCCGCCGTGAAGGTCGGCCTGGCCGACGACCCCCAGGAGCAGACCGACCTGGACGAGGCGCGCAAGCTCATCACCGCACTGGCCGGACTGGTCACCGCCGCGGCGACCGAGATCGGCGACCACCACGCCCGTCCGCTGCGCGACGGGCTGCGCTCGGTGCAGCTCGCGTTCCGCGAGGCGTCGGCGATCCCGGACGCACCGGGCGCCGGACCGGGCGAGAAGTACACCGGCCCCGTCAACTGACGGCTGGCGGCTGACGCACGACGGGCGCTGTCCGTCACGGCGTTCGACGGGAGGCCCGTGGCGGGATCGCCAAGGGCCTCCCGTCCGCCTTCGGGTGCGCGGTCAGGACCCGCTGCGGCCGACCAGGCGCGTGACGGCCGTGAGCGGGATGCCGACCCAGTCGGGTCGGTTCCGGGTCTCGTAGACGACCTCGTAGACGGCCTTGTCGAGCTCGAACGCATCCAGGAGCTCCCGGTGTGCGCCGAGGTCGGTGCCGGTCCCCCGCTGGTACCCGTCGAGGAACCGCACGCGTGCCTCGTCCGCCCAGCCCGCTGCGTCGACCGGTTCCGCGTCGTGCGCCAGGGCTCCGGCGACGTAGTCGAACGACCGGAGCATGCCGGCCACGTCACGGAGCGTGACGTCCGGCAACGAGCGTTCGGCCAGGGGGCGGAGCGGCTCCCCCTCGAAGTCGAGGAAGACCCACCCGCGCGGCTCGGGGGCAGCGAGCACCTGCCCGAGGTGCAGGTCGCCGTGGATGCGCTGCAGGTCCGGCCAGGGCGTCGCCGTCGCCGCCGCGTACACCGCTCGGATCGCGTCTGCGTGCTCGGCGACCGCCGGGGCCTCGCGCGCGGCGGTGTCGAGCCGCTCGTGCATCGTCGCGACGGCGGTCCGTCGTCGCGCCTCGTCGGCGGGCTCGGACGGTAGTGCCTCGGCGAGGGTGCGGTGGACGTCGGCGAGCGCCGCCCCGAGCTGCTCGGCCCGATCGCCGAAGGGCGTGCCGGCGTGCGCTTCCTCGAGGGCCACGCGCCAGGCGTCCTCGAGGCCCGGCAGGAACTCCTGCGCGAACGCGAGGTGACCGGTCGCCGTGCCGCTGCCCTGCCCGACGTCGGGCCAGCTGCCCCGCAGTGCGCCGTAGACCTGGGGGACGCGTGCGCTGCCGGCTGCGGACAACGCGAGCTGCGTCGTGACGTCGGGGTTGTCGCCGTGGTGCAGGACGCGGAACACCTTGATGATGACGCGGGCACCGGACTCGGTGTCGCAGATGACCGAGGTGTTGGACTGCTCGCCGGTCAGGACGCGGGCAGCCGTGACGGTGCCGATGGGGCGGAGGCTCTGCGGGTCCGCGTTGATGCGTGCGGCGAGCGCCGTGATCCACGCGTGGTCGGCGGTGGCGTCGGCGATGGTGCCGTCGGGGCCGCTGGTCACGGGTGACTGGTAGAGGACCGGAGCCGCGGGTGCTGCGGGGGCTTCGTCGAGGACGAGCCGGGTGCCGTCGGCGGTGGAGAGGGTGCGGAGGCGCGGCACGGACCCCTTCGAGGCGTACCACCGGCGGTCGGCGATCCAGGACTCGAGGTCGTGGTCGCTCGCGGCGGTGTCGGTCGGGGCAGTACTGCTCGGGGGTGCGGTGGCGCTCGTGGGTGCGGTGTCGCGGGTGTCGGGTGCGGTGTCGCTGGGGTGGCGGGCTCCGTCGCTCATGCAGCGGACCGTACGCGCCGAGTGCTGGCGAGGTGCCGAGTCCGTCACTCATCCCTGCACAGCTCGCGGTTCTGGGCCGCCCGTCCACAGAACGCGCCTGCGCTCGGACCGCACGGGTGCTGGCGGACGACACTTGCGGACATGCCGAGCCAGCACCCCGCCCCCGACACCGCCCGCACCGATCCCCGCCGGAGCTGGCGGATCCCCGACGACCGCCGACTGCCGGCACTCGAGCCCCTCGCACCCGCCGTCGAACGGCACGAGCCCGTGACGCTCCGCGAGACCGTGTGGGACTCCGACGAGCGCGTGCTCGCGGCCGAAGGGGTGACGCTCACCCGCGCCCAGGACGGTTCCTGGAGCCTCGACCACGGCGACGGCCCGGAACCGGTGGGCGCGGACCTCGATCGACCGAACGGCGAGCAGCCCCCGCGTGACGGGATCGAGGTGTTCCTGCGCGGGCGGGCGATGGCGACGGTCCGCGTCCGGGACACCACGACGACGCTCGTGACCCTGCGCGGCAAGGACGGTCGGGTGCGGGCCGAGATCGCCGACGTCCGCGTGGACGAAGGCGACCCGGACACCTCCGTGCTGCGGTCCGCACGGTGGTGGGCGCTGTCGGACGACGGGCGCGACGGCACCACGGCACGAGCGGCCGAGCGGGCCCTGGACGACGCGGCCACCGAGCCGCCGGCGACCTCGGCGGTCGCGGTCCCGCCAGCACCCGTGCTCGCACCGGAGCGGCGCGGCAACCGGGCGAAGCGACCCCGTTCGGGCACCGCTGCGGCGTTCGTGCTGCGGGTCCTCGAATCGCTGCGCGCCGACCTCGTCGCGGTCGACCCCCGGGTCCGCGCCGACGACCACGAGTCGGTGCACGACTTCCGGAAGGTCATCCGTCGGCTGCGGAGCGTGCTCGCGGCGTACCGCGGGGCGCTCGACCGTGAGGCGACCGAGGCGGTGCGGGCCGCCCTCGCCGAAGCCGGACGGGTCGCCGGTGTCGCCCGCGATGCCGAGGTCCTGCACGGCGGGCTGTTCCGGTCGGCGGCACGGGCCCCCGAGGGCTTCGTCGACGCGCCGACGCTGGACCGGATCGGCGAGCAGGCGGCGGCACTCCGCAGCGCGGCCGCATCGGAACTCCGCCAGGCGCTGCGCTCGGACGACTGGTTCCGCACCCTCGACGCGCTCGACCAGCTGCTGCTCCGCGCCCCGGCCGGACCGCACGCCGACGACGCGGCCGCTGCCTTCGTGGCGAAGCGCATCGACCGCGAGCGCGCTCGGGTCCGACGACTGGTCGACGGTGGGGCGGCGGGCCTCGACGTCCTGCACGAGATCCGGAAGGCGGCACGGCGCCTGCGGTACGCACTGCAGGCAGCCGGTGACGTCGCCGACCTCGGGAAGCGGCGGCTCGGCCGGCTGCGGCGGGTGCAGGAGACGCTCGGTGACGCCCTCGACGCGGCTCACGCGGCAGATGCCTACCGGCGGCTCTCCGGGCCCGCGGCTCGGGACGGCGCCGACACCTTCGGGTACGGGGCGCTGGCGACGGCCGAGCACGCCGTGCTCGAGCGGGGGCTGCGACGTTCGCGGAAGGTGCTCGCCCGACTGTGAGCGCGGCCGGGCGTGAGGCTCGTCGCACTCCTCTGCGAGAATCGCGCACGTGCCCCACTACCTCGAGGACCTCGCCGCCGGACAGACCTTCACGACCCCGGGTCGCACGATCACCGAGGCGGACGTCGTGTCCTTCGCCTCGTGGACGAACGACAACAACCAGGTGCACACCGACGTCGAGTTCGCCGGCAAGACCCGGTACGGCCAGCGGATCGTGCACGGGCTGCTCGGCACCTCGCTCTGCCTGGGGCTGATCGCACGGACCGGGGTGTTCGAGGGGTCGGCCGTGGCACTGCTCGGGATCGACCAGTGGCGGTTCACCGCGCCGGTGTTCATCGGGGACACCGTGACCTGCGAGGTCGAGATCCTGTCGACGCGCCTGACGAGCTCCGGCACGACCGGCATCGTCGAGCGGACGGTCTCACTGCGGAACCAGCGCGGCGACGTCGTGCAGCAGGGACGCATGGACGTGATGGTCCTGACGCGCGACGCCGCGATCGCCTGACGTCGCCCCGAGCACCCACTGAGTTCTCCGGATGGCAATCGTTGCGACGCTCTTTACAACGATGTACCGGCGCGGGAGCATGGACCCATGAGCACGCTCGACGGCACCGTGGCCGCACCTGACACCGCATCCGCTCCCGCACTCCCCCTCGCTTCGCGGCAGGACGGCACCTACCCCCGGCCGCAGATGCTCCGCACCGCGTGGGCTGACCTCGACGGCACGTGGTCCTTCCGGAACGACGGCGACGACACCGCCTGGCGCACCGGGTTCCCCGACGCCCGCGACATCGTCGTGCCGTTCCCGCCCGAGTCGGTCGCCTCGGGCATCGACGAGCCCGGCTTCCACCCGGTGGTCTGGTACTCCCGTGCGGTCACCCGCGCCGACCTCGAGGCCGCCGGTCACGGCACCGCCGCACCCCGACTGGTCCTGCACTTCGGCGCCGTCGACTACTGCGCCCGCGTCTGGATCGACGGCCAGTTCATCGGCGAGCACGAGGGCGGCCACACGCCGTTCTCGTTCGACGTGACCGACGCCCTCGCCACCGACCCCGACGCCGTCCACACCCTGGTCGTCCGCGCCGAGGACGACCCGCACGACCTGACCCAGCCCCGCGGCAAGCAGGACTGGCACGAGGACCCGCACGCCATCTGGTACCGCCGCACCACGGGCATCTGGCAGACCGTGTGGCTCGAAGCCGTGCCGACCGCCTCGATCGAGTACCTGCGTTGGACGAACGTCGACCACGCCACCGTCCGCCTGACGGTCCGGATCGCTGGCGGCCGCACCGGCGGCGAGCGCCTGCGCGTCGTCGCCCGGTGGGACGAGCGCGACGAGCACCTCGCCACCGTCGAGGCCACGCTCGGCGACACCTCGGACGAGTTCGACGTGGTCGTGCCGATCGCGCGCCAGACGAACGGGCAGGCCGAGGACGAACTGCACTGGACCCCGGACGCCCCGCGCCTGGTCGACGCCACGGTCTCGCTCCTCCCCCGTACCGGCACGACGCCGATCGACTCCGTCGCGTCCTACTTCGGGCTCCGCACCGTCGGCGTCGACGGCGGCACCTTCCTGCTGAACGGCCACAGCTACGACGTCCGCAGTGTCCTGAACCAGGGCTACTGGCCGGACTCGCACATCGCCGCGCCGTCGCGCGAAGCACTGCGCCGCGAGGTCGAGCTCATCAAGGAGCTCGGCTTCAACGCCGCCCGCAACCACCAGAAGATCGAGGACCCCCGGTTCCTGTACTGGGCGGACCGGCTCGGCATCCTGGTCTGGGGCGAGGCCCCCGGCGCCTACGCCTTCTCGCCGCGGGCCGTCCAGCGCCTGATGCGCGAGTGGATGGACGCCGTCGAGCGTGATGCCTCGCACCCGTCGATCGTCACGTGGGTGCCGGCGAACGAGAGCTGGGGCGTGCAGCACATCAGCACGGATCCGGCGCAGCAGGCCTACGCACGCTCCTTGGCCGACGTCACGCGGGCGATCGACCCGACGCGTCCGGTGATCTCGAACGACGGTTGGGAGCACACCAACTCCGACATCGTCACGATCCACGACTACGAGGGTGCCGGCGACGCACTCGCCCGCACCTACGCCGACGATGCAGCACGCACGGCGCTGTTCACCCACTTCGGCCCGTCGGACCGCTGGGTGCTCGTGGGTGGCGCGCAGGACCTCGGCCAGCCGTTGATGCTCACCGAGTTCGGTGGCGTGAACTACCAGCCGGGTGCACAGCGCGAGGACGGCTGGGGCTACACCTCGGCCACCGACGGCGACGACTGGGTCACCCGCATCACGGCACTGTACGACGCGATCCGGGCGAGCTCGTTCCTGGCCGGCTCCTGCTACACGCAGCTGACCGACACCATGCAGGAGACGAACGGCCTGCTCAACGCCGACCGCTCCCCGAAGGTCCCGATCGAGCAGATCCGTCGCGCGGTCACCGGTCGCTAGCCGGGAGGCCCGCACTTCGTGAGCAGCGGTGGTCGGGTCCGGTAGACGGACCCGACCACCGCTGCTCACCATGAGGGCAGGTCAGCGCGCGGCCCGACGCACGGCCGCCCGCTGACGCGGGCACGGGCCCTGGTCTGCGAGGATCGGGCGGGTGACGAGCGTGGCGGAGACGAGCCGGGCCTCCCGGTCGGGGGTGCGCAGCCTGCTGACCGGACCCCGCAGCGCGTGGACCGCGCCCCTGCTCATCTGGGCCGCCTCGCGCCTGGTGAGCACGCTGCTGCTCGCCACGATGTACGTGCTGGCGACCGCGAACGGCTGGACGTTCGCGTCGTACCGGCAGGACCCGTCGTTCTTCACCTTCTCCGGATCGTGGGACGCCTCGTTCTACCGGACCATCGCGGAGCACGGGTACCCGGCCACGCTCCCCCTCGACGATGCGGGCCACGTCGCGCCGAACGCCTGGGCGTTCCTGCCGGTGTTCCCGGCCATCGTGCATGCCGTCATGGCCCTGACGGGTGCGTCGTTCTGGGTCGCGGGAGTGCTCGTCGCGACTATCGCCGGCGCCGGGGCCTGCGTCCTGCTGTACCGGCTCGTGCTCGCGGTGGGCTGCTCGCACCGGGCCCGCTGGGCCACCGCACTGTTCGCGTTCGCGCCGACCGGGTTCCTGCTGCAGGTCGCCTACGCCGAGAGCCTGCTGCTCGTGCTGCTGTTCGGAGCGCTGCTGGCGCTGGTCCGACGGCGGTACTGGCTGATCGCGCCGCTCGGGGTGGTCGCGGCGTTCACGAAACCCGGGGTCCTCGCGTTGGCCGTAGCGCTGGCCGTGCACCTGGTCGTCCGGTGGGTCGGGTCCCGCCGGTCTGCTCGACCTGCCGAGGTGTTCCCGTGGCGTGACCGCATCGCGATCGTGGTCTCCGGCCTCGTCGTCGCGGCGGCGGGCCTGGCGTGGCCGGTGATCGCCTCGGCGGCGACCGGGCGGCCGAACGCGTACGTGGACACCGAACTGTCGTGGTGGGTGGGGTTCGTCGGGCGACAGCACTTCGCCCCGCTGACGCCGTGGTTCACGATGGCCTCGACGTGGCTCGGGCCGCTCGGCATCCTGCTCGTGGTGGCGGTGCTCGGCGGTGCGGTGTGGTTCTTCACCCGACGGAGCACCCGCGCGCTCGGCACCGAGGTGCTCGCGTTCACGGCGTCGTACGGGTTGTACCTGGTCGCGGTGTTCCTGCCGCAGCAGTCGTTGCCGCGGCTGCTCATGCCGATGGCGCCGCTGCTCGGGTCGGATGTGTTCGTGCGGACGCGACGGCGGGCGGTGACGTGGCTCGTGGTCGGGGTGTGCCTGCAGCCCGTCGCGATCGTGCTGCTCTGGTTCCTCGGGTACCCCTGAGCGGGCAGGTGCCCTACGCGTCGAACGTGTGGAACCAGGCGGTCCCGCCTGGGTGCTGCACCGTGATCATCTCGTCGAGGTCGCGGTAGGGGCCGTCCTGGTTGTGGCTCGCCGACTTGATGCGGATGGTGCCGTCGGACTCGGTGAAGACCTCGGACACGATGGTGGTGTGGTCCGGCGACCCGTTCGCGTTCCAGTCGTAGAAGACGATGTCGCCGACCTTGACCTTGTCGCGCTCGTCCGAGGAGCGCCGGGTCAGCCCGAACTCCGCGGCGTTCGTCTCGAGCCACGGGTCCATCGTCGGGCAGTACGTCCACGTCGCGCTGTGCTCGGCACCGGCCGCGCGGTTGTACCAGTCGGAGCGCTGCTCCCAGCCGCGGGCGATGAGCGTCTGGCTGACGTAGTTCGCGCAGTCGCCGCCGATCGGGTTCATGGTGCCGTACTCGGACAGGTTGTAGTCCTTCCAGTGCGCCATCGCGTACTGGAGCTGCCGGTCGACGTCGGTCAACGCGGCGTAGGCCATCGACGACGTCGCCACCGCGGTGGACGCATCGGGCACCGGCGCTGCCGTGGGGGTCGGCGTCGCAGTGGCCGAGTCCTGCGTCGCGCCGGTCTGCCCGTCGTTCGCGGCGCTGCCGTTGCCGTCGGACGACTGGTTGGCGGACGGGGTCGGCTCGATCGACTCGGTGAAGAGCGCGACGGCGGCGTCACCGGCGGTGTACATCGCCTGGTGTGGAGCCGTGAAGGTGACCTTCGACTCGGTGGCCGTGACGTCGCGGGCAGCGACCCCGCCGACGGTGACGCCCTTGACCGCGGCGAGACCGGTGCCCGCGACGGTGACCGTGACGCCGCCGAGGAGCGGGACCTGCGCCGGGGTCAGGGACTTCGCGGCGGGCTTCGGGGTGGTCGTGCTCGTGCCGCCCTCGGCGTTGTCGTCCGTGCCGCTGCTGCCACTCTTCTTGCCGGCATCGTCGCTGCCGGACGAGCACGCGGCGACCGCGAGCCCGATCCCGGCGACACCGGCGAGGGACAGGAGTGCGCGGCGGTTCATCGAGGCAGTCATGACACAGTCAGCGTAAGCGACGCACCTGACGTTCCGACACGGCATGATCGTCTCCGGGGGGCGAGCGTCCTCCGTGTCCGCACGGACGCTTTCGAGAGGATCAGCAGACCATGCCCGAGAGCCACGACTTCTTCGTCGCCACCGACCCCGAGACCGCTCGCGGTCAGGTCCGACTCGCCCTCAGCCGCGAGGGCTACACGGTGGACGACGCCGAACAGGGCGCGCTCCGGGCCACCCGCGGCAGCATGGGCCTGACGCTCCTCATCGGCGGTCTCGCGAACGACCGCACCTTCCACACCCGGCTCGACGTGCAGATCATGGTCACCGCGGACGGCCGCACCGTCGCTCGACTGCTGCGCGGCTCCGGCAAGTCCGCGATCAAGGGCGGGGCGATCGGGATCTCGCGTGGCAACCGCGCGTTCGAGCAGGCCGCGAACGCGATCCACACGTCCTTCGCGCAGGCGGGTGTCCTGACGGACAGCTTCGCGAGCTGACGCGGTCGCGTCGCCGGGGCGCGGTGGACGGGTCCACCTGACGGACGGGAGGCCCGTGGCGGGGTCGCGCCGCGCCTCCAGACCGCCACGGGGCCCGTTCGCGTCCGGCTTCCGACAGGACACCCGACGAACGACTCGTGGATCGTCGCGAACCGCGTGCGGCCTCGTCAGGAGCAGGACCAGTTGCGGTCGATCTCCGTCGAGCCGAACGGCGTCTTGTACTGCGTCATCGCGATCGGGCCACCGAGCAGCCGTGCGCCGGAGCATGCTGCCTGCGCCTGGTCGAGACGGCCGTCGCCGATCGCGATCCAGCTCGGCAGGGGCCGGAGCGGGCTCGCGGTCGGGACGGTGCCCATGATCGTGCGGAACTGGTACGAGGTCGAGTACACGCCGATCTGCGTGACACCGCTGCTCTTCAGGGCCGCGACCATGCCCTCGAGCGCCACCCGGTTCTGACCGGTGTCGCTCAGGTGGGACAGGCCGGTCTCGACGTCGAGCCACCAGCGGTACTGCCCCGGGTTGGCGACGCCCCGGGTGTTCGCTGCTTCGTAGGCCCTGGCGTAGCCGTACATGTACGAGCACGCCGACGTCGTCTTCCAGGTCGGCTTCGCGCCGGACTGTGCCGTGCACGTGCCGTACGGGTTCGTCGCGGACTGCCCGTTCGGCGCGGCGTTGGACGTCGGCCAGACCGATGCTGCCGCCGCCCCGGGGTTGGCGAACAGCGCGTAGACCTGCGTCTTCGGCTGCGCGGTGCCGCCGGCTGACGACGCAGCCCAGGACAGCTGCTGCTGCAGGCACGGGTTCGTGGTGTTGCCGAGGCTCGAGTTCACCCCGACGATGCCGAAGGACTGGTCGGTCGGCACGCTCTTGCCGCACTGCGGGTACGAGACGTCCACGCCCGTCCCCGACCCGCTGTTGCCGTTGAGGAAGTACCCCACGACGTCGACGTACACGGTGGCCCTGCCCGCCGACACCTTCGCCTGCACCTGCCCTCCGGACGCCAGCGGCGCGATGAGCGCGTTGCCGATCGTCTGCCCCTTGGCGTAGATCTGCGTGGGCACGCTCGAGGCGAGCCCGGCGCCGACGACGCGGAGTGATCCCCCGACGCTGCCGCCACCGACCTTGGCGTTGATGACGGCCGCGGTTGCGTTGCGCGGGACGCCTGCGGTGCCGGCGACGGTGACCTTCGTCGCGGTGGTGCCCGCGGCGACGGTCGCGGCGCGGACGGGGTGTGCGGACACGAACACGGATCCGTTGGCGTTCGGTGCGTAGTACCCGACGACGTCGGCGAGCACGCGAGCGGACCCGGATGAGACCTTGGCCTGCACGGCGCCGCCGGACAGCCGGACGGTGGTGGTGTTCGCGACGGTGGTGCCCTTGGAGTACATGAGCGAGACGACGCCGGCGTTGTTGCCGTACGGGGTGAGGCGCAGCCGGCCGCTCGTCGCGGGACGGGACACGTCGGCCTGCAGCACGACGGCGGTGGCGTTCGACGGCACGCCCGCCTTGCCCGCGACGACGATGCGCTTGGCGCCGGTGGTGACGGTGCCGTTCAGCACGTTCGTCGGCGCGAGCGGCGTGTAGGTCGACCCGGTGGCGCTGGTGCCGTACCAACCGGCGACGTCGAGGGCGACGGTCGCCTTGCCGGCCGAGACCTTCACCTGGGCCTTGCCGCTGGTGAGTCCGACCGTGGTGGTGCCGGAGATCGGTTGCGCCCTGGCGAAGTTCTGGATGGCGGGGCTGGCGGTGCTGCCGAACGGGGCGACGCTCACGTACGCCGCCGCGCTCGGGGAGGTCACGGTCGCGGTCAGCACGACCGCGGTCGCGTTCGACGGGATGCCGTTGCGGCCGCCGAGCGTGACGGTCGTCAGCTTGCTCGTCGCGGTGCCGGACCAGGCTCGCGCGGGTGCCACGGGCGTGAACCGGCCGGTGGTCGGCGCTGCGGCCGATGCCGGTGCCACCGGGGCGACCACGAGCAGCCCGGCAGTGACGGCGAGCACCGTCCCGATCGATGCGATGGCAGTCCTGAAGCGCAACGTGTTCCCCCGTTCCCCGCGCCCCCTTGGCGCACCGGGAGTCTAGAACGATGCGCTCAGCAACACACCACCCCTGTTCGCGAACTGTGCACGACGACACAGTGACGCGAGCCTGTGGAACACACCGAATGCAGAACGGCCCGGAACCTGTCGGTTCCGGGCCGTTTCGGCATTGCCTTGGTGGAGCTAAGGGGATTCGAACCCCTGACCTTCTCATTGCGAACGAGACGCGCTACCAACTGCGCCATAGCCCCAAGTGCTCGACCACACTAGCACCACCGTTCGGCCGATCCGAAATCGTGGACAGCCGGTCGGGCGAGCCGCGACTCAGACCGCGCGGCGCCGACGCATGATCGCGTCGAGGTCGGCCTGCTGGTACGCGTCGTCGTCCAGGACACCCATGCCGGCCCACTTGCTCGGCGGACCCGTCGGCGCGGTCGGCTCGTCCGGCGTCTCGGCGACGAGCTCCGGTACTGCGGGAGCACGCAGCCCCAGCCGCTCCGCGAGACGCCCCTGGTCGTGGGCGGACAGCGACGCGGCAGCGTCCTCGAGCTCGGGCCGCATGCGTGACACCCGGGCGAGCGACGGGTCGGCCTCGCCCGCTCGGATGGCAGCGGCTTCGGCGTCCGCCTCGGCCTTGGCCTCGGCGACGCGCTCCTTGAGTCGCGCAGCGAGCTCGGCGGACGACTCCGGTGAGGCAGCGGGCGCTGTCGGTCGCTCCACGTACAGCGGCTTCGGCACCCGGTTCGGGGTCCAGCTGCGGTCCTGCGCGGGTTCTGCGGACTGCTCGGTCGTCAGCGGCGGTGCCGGGTCCGTCCACGTGCTCGCAGGCCGGGAGGCACGGGTCGCGCCCGCCTCGGCCGCCGCGACACGGGTCTTCCGTGCCGTCGCCACCTGGTGCAGCTGGGCGAGGACCGCTGCGGACCCACCCGCGGCGAGGAGCCCCGCGACACCGACGAGCCACAGGGCGGGCGCTGCGACGAAGACGACGAGCGCGACGACGACGCCGAGCGTGCCGAACAGGGTGGCTCCGAGCCGGGAGCGTCGCATGCGCATCGCGGTCAGTGCGGGCACCGACGACGCACGCTCGAGGACGGGGGCCTGCTCGGCGAGCCGGCGGGTGATCTCGCGCTGGCGTGCGGCCTCGTGGGCACGGACGATGGCGGTTCGCTTGGCCTCTTCGGACCGGGCGACGCGCTGCGCCTCGGCCAGGGACTTCGCGTTCATCTCGACACGGACCTCGTCGGGCAGTTCAGCGGTCTGCGCCAGGATCCGCAGGGTCTGCTGCAGCCGGATCGCGTTGCGTTCGGTGGCGAGGTACTGGCGTCGGGCGGCCCACGACGGCATCAGGTAGACGAGCCAGAGGACGGCCGCGACGAGCAGGACGATGCCGCCACCCCACGAGCCGATTCCTGCCATGGGGACACGGTAGGGGCGGGGGTATCCCCGTCGCGTGATTGCGGAACGCGTGTTGCGCGTGTCGCGGCGGAATCCGTGGGACGTGCCACGGGCCTCCCGTCAGAGACGCGGCGTGGTGGTGATCGGCAGCGCCGCTTCGTCACGGGCCGCGAGCGGCACGGCACCGAGGCCGGGTGGCACCTGCCCGCGGACCCAGCGCTCGAGGACGCCCTCGCGGACCTCTTCGGCGACGAGCGCGAAGCAGAAGTGGTCGCGCCAGTCTCCGTTGATGTGGATGTACCGGCGGCGCAGCCCTTCGTACCGGAAGCCCAGCTTCTCGACGACGCGCAGCGACGGGGCGTTCTCGGGCCGGATGCAGATCTCGATGCGGTGCACGCCGACCGCGCGGAAGCAGTGGTCGACGGCCAGGGCGACCGAGATCGGGGTCACGTTGTGTCCGGCGGCGTCCTCGACGACCCAGTAGCCGATCGAGGCACTGGCCAGCGACCCGTAGGTGATGCCGGAGACGTTCAGCTGCCCGACGAACCGGCCGTCGAGTTCCATCGCGAACGGCAGTCCGAGTCCCGCGCGGGCGTTGGCCTGGAGCGCGCGGATGCTGCCGCGGACGTCGGTGGAGACGTGTCCTGAGGGGTTCGTGGCCTCCCAGGTGCGGAGCCACGAACGGTTGGACGCCAGCGCGAGGTCGAGGTCGCGCGTGTCACGGAGCCGGAGGGGCCGGATGGTGACCCGCCCGTGGGACAGGGTCGGGATCGTCGTCATCGCTTGGTTCCTCCGGGATCCCGCCGCTGTGCGGGACGGGGTGTCCCGCCCGGGTCCGTGTGCACGGTCCCGGGCGGGATGGCCGACTCATTCGCCCGCGTTGAACTCCTTCAGCCACGACTTGAGGTCGGGGCCGAGGTCTTCGCGGTCCGAGGCGAGCTGCACGATCGCCTTGATGTAGTCGAGTTTGTCACCGGTGTCGTACCGGCGTCCACGGAACACGACGCCGTACACGCCGCCGGTCCACTCCTCGGCGCTCGCCATCTTCATGAGCGCGTCGGTGAGCTGGATCTCGCCGCCCTTGCCGGGCTCCTGCTTCTCGAGGACGTCGAAGACCTCGGGGCGGATGACGTAGCGGCCGATGATGGCCAGGTTCGAGGGCGCCTCGCCCTGCGGGGGCTTCTCGACGAGCCCGGTGATCTTCACGACGTCGTCGGTGTCGGTCGGCTCGACCGTGGCGATGCCGTACAGGTGGGTCTGCGACTCGGGAACCTCGAGCAGCGCCACGATCGTGGCGTTCTTCTCGCCCTGGACCTCGATCATGCGCTTGAGCAGCGGGTCGCGGGCGTCGATGATGTCGTCGCCGAGGAGCACGGCGAACGGCTCGCGGCCGACGTGCATCTTCGCGCGGAGCACCGCGTGGCCGAGGCCGAGCGGGTCGCCCTGACGCACGTAGTGCATGTCGGCGAGGTCCGTCGACTGGTTGACCTTCTGCAGCTTCTCGTGGTCACCCTTCTTCTTGAGGGTCTCCTCGAGCTCCGACACGTGGTCGAAGTGGTTCTCGAGTGCGTTCTTGTTGCGGCCCGTGATCATCAGGACGTCGGTGAGTCCTGCGTCGACAGCCTCTTCCACCACGTACTGGATGGCTGGCTTGTCGACGACGGGGAGCATCTCCTTCGGCATCGCCTTGGTCGCGGGGAGGAAGCGAGTGCCCAGCCCTGCCGCTGGGATCACCGCCTTGGAAATCTGGAAGCCCATGCCCCAGACCGTATCCGATCCGGGTTTCCGGGGCATGTCATCGCTACTGGGGACACGGCATCAGCGCGTTTCCCGGCGGGAAGCCGCAACGGATGCGCTCGGTAGACTCCTGCGCATGATCGCTGATCTCGGGAACGAGAAGCGCGCCCTGCGAGCCGAACTCCGGCAGCGGCGGCGCGCCCGGACCACGACGGAACGCGACGCGGACAGTGCGGCGCTCACCGCGACCCTGCAGCGCTTCGCCGAGGAGCGCCAGGTCACCTCGCTGGCGCTCTACCTGTCGGCGTCCGATGAGCCGAACGTCCGGCCGTTCCTGAACTGGGCGTTCGCGCACGACATCCGGGTGCTCCTGCCGGTCACGCGCGAGGACGGCCTGCTCGACTGGGCGGTCGGCGACGGTGAGAGCGAGACCGAGGGGATCTTCGGCATGCCCGAGGTCGTCGGCGAGGTCCTGTCCCCGATCGCCATCAACGACGTCGATGCGATCCTCGCCCCCGCGGCCGCGGTCGGGCACGACGGCGTCCGGATGGGTTGGGGGCGCGGCTACTACGACAAGACCCTCGGGTCCATGGCGAAGCGCCCGCCCGTCTATGCTGTGATCTTCGACGCGGAGTACCTCGACGAGGTCCCGCGCGAACCCCACGACGAACCCGTCGACGGCATCATCACGCCGTCGCGCATCATCACGTTCCGGAGCTGACGTGCCTACTTACTCGTACCGTTGCACCGAGTGCGACAACGCGTTCGACATCAAGCAGTCGTTCTCCGACGCCACCCTGACCGAGTGCCCGGTGTGCGGCGGTGTCCTGCGCAAGGTGTTCTCCCCCGTCGGCGTGACGTTCAACGGCGGCGGCTTCTACCGCACCGACTCCCGCCCGGCGCCGAAGTCCGAGGGCTCGTCGAGCACGCCGGCCAAGTCGGAGACGAAGTCCGCCCCGGCGAAGACCGAGTCGAAGCCGAGCACGCCGAAGCCCAGCGCCTCCTGACCACGAGCACTCCTCGCCGATAGGTTGATGGGGTCGCCGTCCGGCGACTGTCCTCGACCGGAAGGAGTCCCGTGAAGGGCTTCAAGGAGTTCCTGCTCCGCGGCAACGTCATCGACCTGGCCGTCGCAGTCGTCATCGGTGCTGCGTTCACCGCGATCGTCACCGCGATCGTCACCAGCCTCATCAACCCCCTGATCGGCGCGGTCTTCAACGCGTCGAGCCTCGACAAGGCGCTCGTCTGGTCCATCCCGACGGTGTCCGGCGGAAGCGCGAAGATCCTGTTCGGCGCGATCATCGGCGCGGTCATCAACTTCGTGATCGTCGCCGCGGTCGTGTACTTCGCCCTCGTCGTGCCCGTGAACCACCTGAAGAAGGTGGCGTTCGAGCGTGTCAAGAACGACGAGGAGCAGACCCCGCAGGACGTGCCCCCGACCGACGTCGAGGTGCTGCTCGAGATCCGCGACCTGCTGCGCTCCCAGAACGGCGTCTCCACGAGCACGGGAACCGGCGCGCACATCGCCCCGAACACCGCTCCCGAGGGACCCGGCATCGGCGGCTCGACGAAGCTTTAGCAGGGTCGTCCCCGCCGAAAGCGCCGCGATCGCGCCCCTCCACGGCCATCGCGCCCCGACTCTTCGGGGCGCGATGCCCGTTCGGGGGCGCGATCGTGCGCTACCGGCCGCAGCCGGCGTCACGCTGCGGCAGGGGGCGCGTCAGTCGGCCGTGACCGCTCGCCGCTTGGCGAACATCGCCGTCGCGTACTGGATACCCGCCAGGACGTGGCCCACGGTGCCGAGGTAGACGAAGACCAGTGCGACGACCCGCACCCACGGCGCGTTCTCGTCGACGGCGTGCACGGCCGCGAACAGCAGCACCGGCAGGCCCACGAAGAGCAGCGCGGAGCGGATCTTGCCGGTCCACGTGACGTCGAGGTCCGGGTTGCCGTGGAACAGCACGCTCGACAGCACCACCAGCACCAGGTCGACGAGCACGACGACGGCGACGACCCACCACGGCAGCAGGCCGGTCAGCACGAGCGACAGCACGATGGCGATGATGGCGAGTCGGTCGGCGACGGGGTCGATCGCCTTGCCGAGCTTCGAGCCCTGGTCGAACTTGCGCGCGATGAAGCCGTCCGCCCAGTCGCTCACGCCGATGACGACGAGTGCGACCAACGCCCAACCCGGGTGTCCGGCGACGACGAGCCACACGAAGACCGGGATCAGCAGCAGCCGGAACAGCGAGATCAGGTTCGGCCAGGTCTGCCAGTCGGGGCGCTCCCGCACGGTGTCAGTCATCGCAGGCCAGGCTACCTGCTACCAGTGGGGCGGGACGTCCGCCCGGAGACGGACATCGTTCTCGCCGGATCCGTGCCGCGCCGGCTCCGGCGCGGGGGTGGGGTCTGAACCCGGCACCGGCTGGGTGGTGACGCGTCTGCGGCGCCGCACCGGGCCTCCCGACAGGTCGTCCGTGGCGCGTTCCGGAGACGCTGACCGGACGGGAGGCGCGGCTGACGACGCGTCGTCGGCTCGCGTCCACGTGCCCACCAGCTGGTCCGTCTCCGGCGTCACCGGACCGGCGGGCCGGGAGGCCCGCCGACTCGGCCGAGGAGTCATCGGCGGGCGGGGATCGGCGGGATCGAGATCTCCTGCGTGGCGCCACGGTCGACACCGAGCACGGCGGCGACGGTGTTCGCGACACGGTCCGGGTCGGAGAACAGCTGGAACGCGTGCACGCGGACGTAGTGCCATCCGAGTCGGCGCAGGACCTCGGGGCGCAGGCGGAGTGACTCGCGCAGCGATCCCTTGACCAGCGACGCGTCGGTCTCGATCGTGACGCAGACCCCGCCGTGCGCGGCCACCAGGCCGAGCTTGCCGCGGTGTCCGAGCGCGACCGGGATGCCGCGCATCTCGAGTCGGCGGGCCAGGTCGACGAGCAGCGGGTCGGAGTCGTCCGGCACGTACTCGGCGGTGGTGCGCGCACGCACCTCGGCCAGGATCTCGGCGAGGGCGACGGTGCCGTGGCCCATGCGCTCGGCCTCGATGTCGGACGGCTGGAAGCACGTCACGATCACCATCGAGCGGCGCGCACGGGTCATCGCGACCGCGAGCAGCCGCTCGCCGCCGGGCTTGCCGAGCGGACCGAAGTCGCGCAGGACGCGGCCGTGCGGGGTGCGGCCGTAGCCGATGGAGAACACGACGCGGTCGCGGCTCTGCGCGACCGACTGCTCGAGCGTCGCCACGATGAACGGCTCAGCCCGATCGCCGATGACGAACTCGGTCAGGTCCTTGTGGCCCTGCGCCGCGGTCAGCACGGCCTGCTCGACGCGCACGGCGTGCTTCGCCGAGGCGGTGATGACCATGAGCGACTCGGACGGGCGGGTGCGGGCGTGGTCGATGACGAGGCGGACGACGCGGTCCACCTCGGCGTCGACGCTCTCGACGGCGCCGGACTCGGGGTCGGGCACGGCCTTGCCGTCGCTGACGTAGTCGAGCGCGATCGAGCCGTGCCCGAGGAACGAGCCGGCCCACGGCAGCGACTCGATCTTGCCGCCGTAGAAGCGACGGTTCACGAGCTCGGCCAGGTCCTCGCCGCCGGCGCGGTACGACCGCGAGAGCGAGAGGGTCGGCAGCAGCGTGGAGAGCTTCGCCAGGGCGGAGTCGGCGTGGAAGGCGTCGAGGGTGCCCTCGTCGACCTGCAGCGCACGGTGCTCGGGGTCGACGGCGATGCGGAACGGCGACGGCGTCTGCGTGACCGGGTCACCGAAGACGACGGTCTGGCGCGCACGACGGACGGCTCCGACGGTCTCGGCGATGGTCACGGCGCCGGCGTCGACCAGGATCACGGTGTCGAACGGCATCGTGTCGGCGATCTGCGAGACCTCGTACGGGCTCGCGAGCCACACGGGTGCGATCGACCGGGACAGGTGCGGTGCGGAGTCCTGGAGCAGCCGCGAGGTGATCGCACCCTCGCGCAGCTGGGTCTTCAGCGCCGTGGCCTCTTCCGGCCAGTCGACGAGTCCGACCTTCCAGTTCTCGGCGAGCTGCCACGCCAGGCCCTGGGAGACCCCGGCCGCGTGGGCGTCGTCGACGAGGCGGAAGTCGGCCTCGACCCGGTCGAGCATGTCGGTGTTCGCGCCGAGCAGGGCCCGGTCGGACTCGAGCATCGTCTCGAGCGCGGACTGCCACCAGGCGAGTTCGAGCTCGGCCGGCACCTGCAGGTCCGGCACGTGGCGGTTCGCCAGGTCGGTGATGAGCGGCTCGAGCTGCAGGTCGCGCAGGGTCTGCATGAGTTCGGTGCGCTCCTGCAGGTTGTGCAGGACGTCGGACTCGGCTGCGAGCTCGGCGATGGTGGGGACGAGCTGGTCGACCGGGGTGTTCGCGAGCTGCCGGTCGCGCTCGGTCCGGCCGAGCGGCTCGTCGAGGCGCGCGAGGTCCTCGGCGACGTTCGAGAACAGCACCTGCACGTCCGCGATGCCCGTGGGCACCTCGGGGTTCACGCCGGCGGCGACGTAGCGCTGCCACAGCACGCGCTGCTGCTGCACCCGGGTCAGGGCCTCGTGCAGGTCGGAGACGTGCACGCCGGGGCGGACGTACTCACGAGCGAGCTTCTTCAGACGACGGCGGTTCGTCGACGACATCGGAGCGCCCTCGCCACGCGGGGCCGTGGCGGCGACGAGCTCGGACACCGAGCGGTCGAAGACCACCGGCAGGAAGCGGTCGAGGGTGTCACGGATCTCGGTGAGCAGGCGCAGGTAGATGCCGAGCTCGTTGATCGTCGTGAACTGGCGCATGTGTGTCGAGCTCACCAGGTCGTGCGCCCGGCGGAGCAGCGTCGGCAGCCCGTCGGAGTCGAGGTCCTTCGCGATGCGGTGGGCGCGCTGGGCACCGTCGCTGGTGGAGAACTTCGCTCCGTACCAGGGCGAGTCGTCGGGGCCGTAGCGGAACTCACCGAGGTTGGCCGCGCTGACCATCGTCTCGGCGACGCGCGAACGCCCCTCGACCATGGACGCCACGGACTGCTTCGACAGCCGCGCGGTCGTCGAGGGCGGGACCGGCAGGAGCGACAGGCGCGAGAGCTCGACCAGGCAGTCGAGCACCGAGACGCCGAAGTCGGCGTCCTTGCGCGTGAGCGAACCGCGGTAGTCCTTCAGCACCTTGCGGAGCCGGACCAGGGCGTCGTCGACCTCGCGCAGGTTCGGACGGGCCGCCTTCTCGTTCCGGGCGATGGCACGGACGACGTCACGGCGCAGGGTCGACGGTGTGACCGCGACGCCGGGCAGCTGGACCTCGCCGAAGCGCGCCGCGATGCCCCGCAGGGTCGCACGGCGCGGGCTCACCACGAGGACGCGCTTGTTCGCGGCGACCAGGCCGCCCAGGGCGTTCACGATCGTCTGGGTGCCGCCGGTGCCGGGCAGGGTCTTGACGACGATGGAGTTGCCGGCCGCGATCTGCGCGATCACGTTCTCCTGCTCGTCGTCGGCGTCGAGCAGCAGCGTGTCGGTCTCCGGGCTGCGCTCGTCCGACGGGGTCTGCTCGACCGGGTGGTACGACTGCTCGACCTGCCACTTGGCGCTCGGGTTGCCGGCCAGGGCGTCGAGCACGGGGTGGGACAGGTCGCCGGTGTCCTCGACCAGACCGGTCGCGACCTCGGCGAACGTGGAGACCACGAGCCGGGCGTGCACGGAGAAGCCGGGGATGTGCGCGGTCAGGCCACGCAGGCGGTCGATGACGGGGTTCGGGGTGAACGAGCCGTCCTGCTGCGCGAGCGCCACGAAGGACTGCGCGTCGAGGATGACGCCGAACTGCTCGTGCAGGGCGTCGGCGAGACCCGGGTTGAGCACGGGTTCGCCGAGGAGCCGGACCTCGAAGTCACGGCCGTGGCGGCGGATCGCCAGCGGGCGCAGGAGCACCGGGCCGCGGAACTGCTCGTCGCCGTGCTTCCAGTCGGCCATGCCGATGCCGAGCTTCACGGCGTCGATCCCGCGCACGGTGGCGAGCTCGGTGCCCTTCGCCTCGACCTGGCCGGCGGCGACGCGGGCGGCACGGAGCGCCACCTCGTCGCGGATCAGGCTGGACAGCAGGGTGGTCTTGCCGGTGATGAACTGGGCGAGGCCGCCCGGGTGCGTCGTCGACAGTTCGATGCGCGCGCGGGGGTGGTCGCTGAAGTGGGTGAGCGGGCTCGTTCCGCCGACGCCGGTGAGCTGGCCGCGCCAGCCGTCCCACGTCGGTTCGGCCGCGTTGCCCGCCTGCAGCCGGGGATCGCCGAGGCTGATCGCCTGCGGGCTGGTCAGCTGCAGTTCCGGGCGGAGCGTGCGGTCCGGTTCGTCGTCGGTCCGGTCCTCGTCCACGTCCTGCTGCTCGTCTCGGTCGTCTGGCTCGTCGCGGTGGTCGCGGTGGTCGCGCTGACCGCGGTCGTCTCGCTCGTCGTCGGGGCGCTCGTGGGCACCCTCGACGGGGACGTCGTCGTTCACGTCGTCCTCACCGTCGGTCACCCTGTCCGCTCGCCACACATCCGACACTGTAGGCGGGAACGAGCGCCCTCTCTGGCAATGAACCGAGGTTTCGGGGTTTCCGGTGCACGGTGAAGCGCTCAGGGTCCGCGCCCGACGCGCCCGATGTGGTACCAACGGGGCATGGCCATCGACGACCGCACCACCCCGTCCGCCCCCACGCCGAACCGGCGTCGATCGGTCCCCGCCGAGATCTCCCGCTCGTGGCTGCTCGTCTCCGGCACCGCGACCGACCGGTTCGAGAAGTCCCAGCGGTCCCGCGCCGACCAGATCATCCTGGACATCGAGGACGCCGTCGACCCCGCCGCCAAGCCCTCGGCTCGGCAGGGCGTCGCCGCGTGGCTGGCCGGAGGCGGCGAGGCCTGGGTCCGGATCAACGACGTCACGACCGACTTCTGGGCCGACGACGTCGAAGAACTCCGCGGCCTGCCCGGACTGCAGGGCGTGATGCTCGCGAAGACCGAGTCCCCGGCCCAGGTCACCGACACGTGGCACCGGCTCGGCGGCCACACCCCGGTGATCGCCCTGGTCGAGTCGGCGCTCGGCATCGAGGAGTCCGTCTCGATCGCGCGGGCGCAGGGCGCGTTCCGGCTGGCGTTCGGCTCCGGCGACTACCGCCGCGACACCGGCACGAGCGCCGACACCCTGGCGATGGCGTACCCGCGGTCGAAGCTCGTCGTCGCCTCGCGCGTCGGCGACCTGCCCGGCCCGATCGACGGCCCGACGGTGGGGTCGTCGCACCCGATCCTGCGCGAGCAGTCCCAGGTCGCGGTGTCACTCGGCCTGACCGGCAAGCTCTGCCTGGACACCGAGCAGCTGCCCGTCATCAACGAGGTCATCTCCCCCACGCCGACCGACGTCGCCTGGGCGCAGGACTTCCTCGACGACTTCGAGGCCCGCGGCAAGGTCATCCGCGACGGTTCCGACCTGCCCCGCCTGGGTCGGGCGCAGAAGATCCAGCGGCTCGCACAGGCGTTCGGCGTGGAAGCGCGGTAGGACTGCTCCCATGACCTGGTCCAACGTCCCCGGCGGTCCGCCGCAGTCCTCGCCCGGCCCCCAGGACCCGCAGCGCGCGGCCTGGGAGCGCAGCGGCACCACGTTGTTCCCGCCGGCGAAGCTCGCCGACCGGATCTCCACCGTGCTGCTGCTGGCCTTCGGCGCCGTGATGACCATCGTCACCGCCGTCGTCGGCATCATCGCGGTCATCTCGGCGACCGCGACCTGCGATGCCTCGGCCGGGTGCTCGCCCGGCGGGTACATCGGCGGCACGGCCATCGCGGTCGGCGGCGCGTTCGTGATCGGCGTCGCCACGATCGTGCTGGCGATCGGCGCGTGGATCCGTCGGAAGTCGTCGTGGTGGATCGCCGCGGTCGGCTTCGTGCTCGCGATCGCCGTCATCACGTGGGGTGGGGTCGTCTTCGCGAACGCCGCCGACGACGAGACCGCGTCGTCCTCGGTGTCCGCGAGCGCCTAGCGCCGTCGCGCACCACTTCTCCGACAGGACACGAGGTGATCACCTCGTGTCCTGTCGCGTCGTGCGTGCGCACAGTGCGCGGGTCCGACAGGGCGTAGCGTCCACGGCATGGTGACGGTGTCGCGGACGACGGTCGCGGTGGTCGGTGGTGGCCCCGCCGGGGTCGTCCTCGGTCTGCTGCTCGCCCGGGCCGGCATCGCGGTGCGCGTCATCGAGCAGCACGACGACTTCAACCGGGACTTCCGCGGCGACACCGTGCACGCCTCGACGATCCGGCTGCTCGACGAGCTCGGCCTCGGCGAGCGCTTCCGGGCCCTGCCGCAGTCACGGCTCGACGACTTCTCCCTGCCCATGCCCGACGGGTCACGGCTGCTGCTCGGCGACTTCTCGCGGCTCGCTCCTCCGTACGACCACGTGGCGATGGTGCCGCAGTGGGACCTGCTCGACCTGCTCGTGACCGCTGCCCGGCAGGAACCGTCGTTCGACATCGCGATGGGCCGCGCGGCGACCGGGCTCATCGAGGAGAACGGTGCGGTCACCGGGGTCCACCTCCGCCGGCGCGACGGCAGCGGCGAACCCGAGGAGCTCCGCGCCGACGTCGTGATCGCGTGCGACGGACGGAACTCGGTCCTGCGCCGGGCAGCAGGGCTCGTGCCACGGGCGTTCCCGGTGCCGTTCGACACCTGGTGGTTCCGGCTCCCCCGTCGGTCGGGCGACGCGGCGAGCGCCCTGACCCCCGCGTTCTCGGGCAACGACGTGCTGCTGAGCTTCCCGCGGCCCGACTACCACCAGGTCGCGTACTTCGCTCCGAAGGGCTCGGACGCGGCGCTGCGGGCTGAGGGGATCGACGCCTTCCGGGAGCGGGTGGCGCGGCTCCGTCCGGACTTCGCCGACCGGGTCGACGCGATCGGGTCGATGGACGACGTGCACGTGCTCGACGTCCGGATGGACCGGTTGCGGCGGTGGTGGCGGCCGGGGCTGCTGTGCATCGGCGACGCGGCGCACGCGATGTCGCCCGCGGGCGGGGTGGGGATCAACCTGGCGGTGCAGGACGCCGTGGCGACCGCGGGGATCCTGGTCCCGTCGTTGCGGCACGGGCTCCGAGGTGCAGGGCTGGACGGTGCGTTGGCCGCGGTGCAACGCCGCCGGAGGCCGCCGGCAGTGATCGTCCAGTCGGCGCAGGCCGTGCTGCACCGCGTCGTGTTCGAGCGGGCCTTCGCCGGACGACTGCAGGACGGGCCACCGCTACTGCCCGTGCTGCTCGCCCGGTACGTGCCGCCGTCGCGGGGTCTCTACGCCCGGGGCATCGCGTTCGGGCCGCTTCCGGAGCACGCGCCGAGCTGGGCGCGCCGCTGAACGGAGCGGGCGCGGTGGACGGGACCGGACGGCGGACGGGAGGCGCGGGGCGGAGCCGCCACGGGCCTCCCGGTCGGCGGGCGGTCACCACCACTGCGCGACGCACCCTGTGCGCGACTGCGCACCCCCGGCGCATGCTGGGGCCATGAAGCAACGAGTCATCGGAGACGTGTCGGTCAGCGCCATCGGTCTGGGCGGGATGCCCATGTCGATCGAGGGGCGCCCCGACGAACGACAGTCCATCGCGACCATCCACGCCGCGCTCGAGAACGGTGTCACGCTCATCGACACCGCCGACGCGTACCACCTGGCCGCCCACGACGAGGTGGGGCACAACGAGGAGCTCATCGCCCGGGCGGTCCGCGAGTTCCACGGCGACACCGAGTCGATCCTCATCGCCACGAAGGGCGGACACCTGCGACCGGAAGCCGGCGCCTGGGCGCAGAACGGCCACCCGGAGTACCTGAAGCAGGCGGCGAAGGCGTCGGCGAAGCGCCTCGGCGTCGAGGCGATCGGCCTGTACCAGTTCCACCGTCCGGACCCCGCTGTCCCCTACGCCGAATCCGTCGGCGCGCTCGGCGAGCTGCTCGACGAGGGCGTCATCCGGATGGCCGGCATCTCGAACGCAGACCCCGACCAGATCCGGACGGCGAACGAGGTCCTCGACGGACGACTCGCCTCGGTGCAGAACCAGTTCTCGCCGAAGTTCCGGTCGAGCGAGCCGGAACTCGAGCTCTGCGACGAGCTCGGGATCGCGTTCCTGCCGTGGAGCCCGCTCGGTGGCATCGCGAACGCCGCCGACCTCGGCACCGCCTACGAGGACTTCGCGTACATCGCACGCGACCGTGGCGTGACCCCGCAGGTCATCGCGCTCGCGTGGGAGCTGCAGAAGAGCGACGTCGTCGTCCCGATCCCCGGGGCGTCGCGGCCGCAGTCGATCCTCAACTCGCTGACCGCACCGACCGTGAAGCTGCGGCCGGAGGACGTCGCCCGTCTGGACGCGTCGCAGCCGGCGGCCGTCTGAGGCGGCGTCGTCCTGCCGCTCCACGGCGCGTGGCGACGCCCCGCAGTTCCGGTCGGAGCTGCGGGGCGTCGTGGTGTCGGGGCCGGGTGTGGCGACTAGTTGCTCGGGCAGACCGCCGAGACCTCGTTGAGCGAGGACTGCACGTCGGTCTGGGCGTCCTTCGCCTCGGCGGAGTCGCTCGAGCCGCTGGAGGTGAGCGCCGAGGCGTACGCCTTCGCGTCCTCGGTGAAGTCCTCGAAGGCGTCGTGGACGTCGTCGTTGGTGACCTTCGGCAGCGCGGCGTCGAGACGGTCGGTGAACTCGCCGACCAGCTTCGCCCGCGCAGCGGGGTCCGCCGGCGCCGAGGACGACGTCTGCTCGGCGATGAACGACTTGAGCTCGTTCTCGACCAGGGCGCACGCCTCGGCCTTGGTCTGCGTGGGAGCGGCGGCCGAGGTCTTCGACGGGGCGGACGTCTTCGACGTCTCCGTCGAGGCGCCGTCGTCGGACGAGCCGCCGTCGCTGGACGAGCCGCCGGAGCAGCCCGCCAGCAGCGCCACGGCGACGAGCGCCGTGGTCACCGCGGTGAGGGTGCGGCGCATCAGGAGTTGCACTCCTTCTGGAAGGCGTTGCCGGCGTCCTGCACCTTGGTGCTGGACTTCGTGAGCGCCGAGACGTCCGCCGACTGCGGGTCCTTCGCGATGTCCTCGATCTGGTCGACGAGGTCGCCGTAGGCGTCCTCGAACGCCTCGCCCTTGTCCTGCAGGGCGTCGTCGGACAGGTCGTCGACGCCGTCGGAGATCTTCTCGTCGAGCTCCTTGAGCTTCGTGACGGCGGCGTCCGGGTCGGACTGCAGGTTCGCGGCTTCGGACTGCACGCCCTCGGCGGCGGACTTGACCGTCTTCTCGAACTGGGTGCACTGGTCGGCCTTCGACGGCCCGGTCGAGCAACCGGCGAGCAGGGTGAGCGCGAGGCCGGCGGTGGCGAGCGCGATGAGCTTGTTCTTCGGCATGGTGGAGAGTCCCCCTCGATCGGTCCGCACTCCCCCGGATGAGGTGCAGATCCGTCATCGAGCGTACATGGGGCACTCACAGGATGACCGGCTGCCCGGCGTACCGTCGAGGGCATGCGCGCCATCACGTTCGACGACACCGCCATGTCCGTGACCGACCTGCCCGACCCGGTGCCCGCCGCGGGCGAGGTGCTCATCGAGGTCGCCGCCGCCGGGGTGAACAACGCCGACCTGCAGCAGCGCGCGGGGAACTACCCGCCGCCGCCCGGGGCCTCGGAGATCCTCGGGCTCGAGGTCTCCGGCACCGTCCGGGCACTCGGCGACGGCGTGACCTCGGTGGCCGTCGGCGACCGCGTGTGCGCCCTGCTGTCCGGCGGCGGCTACGCCTCGCTCGTCGTGGCTCCCGCGACGCAGGTGCTGCCGGTCCCCGACGCGGTCGACCTGGTCGAGGCTGCCGGCCTGCCCGAAGCCGCCTGCACCGTATACTCGAACATCGGCATGCTCGCCGGACTCCGCCCCGGGCAGACCCTGCTCGTGCACGGTGGCACCGGCGGCATGGGCTCGCACGCCGTCCTGTGGGCGAAGGCCCTCGGTGCCACGGTGATCGCGACGAGCGGCGGTGACCGCAAGGTCCAGGCGTCGCGTGACCTGGGTGCCGATCTGGTGGTCGACCACCGCACCGAGGACTTCGTCGAGCGCGTCCTCGCGTTCACGGACGGCGTCGGGGTCGACGTGGTGCTCGACGTCGTCGGACCGTCGTACCTGGCGCGGAACCTGCAGGCCCTCGCACCCAACGGGCACATCGCCGTCATCGCCTCGGGCAGCGGCAGCACCGCCGAGCTCGACCTCGGTGCGCTGATGCGGAAGCGGGCGTCGATCAGCGGGACGACCCTGCGCGCCCGGCCGCTCGCCGAGAAGGCCGCGATCGTCGCCGCCGTCCGTGAGCACGTCTGGCCCTTCGTCGCCGACGGCAGCGTCCGCCCGGTCATCGACACCGTCCTGCCGCTCGCCGAGGTCGAGGAGGCGCACCGGAAGGTCCGCGACGGCGAGGTCGTCGGGAAGGTGCTGCTGACGCTCTAGGCGCGTGGGCGGGCTGCGCCCGGGTGCCCTGCACCCGGGTGCCCTGCGCCCGGGTGCCCTGCGCCCGGGTGCGCTGCGCCCGGGTCTGCCGCGCTCGGCCGCACCAGGTCGAGTACCTGCCCGCACTTCGCGCCGAACGTCGCACGGAGCAGGTCCGCCGCGTCGCGGTCCTCGTCGAACCGTGCGGGCATGTCGATCGCGAGCATGATCGCGAAGATCATCCCGCTGCCGAGGAAGCCCTGCACCTGGTCGTCCGGGATCCCCGCCTCGTCCCGCAGGAACCGGTAGATCTCGAGGAAGCCGTCGCGTGCGGCCGCACCGATCGCAGGCTCGGCACCGGAGACGAACCCCTGCAGCAGCACGGTGTGCAGGCCCTGCTCGGCAGCGAGGTCGACGAACTGCTCACCGATGACGTGCGCGGGCACGTCGTCCGGGCCGAGGGTCGTCAGGGTCTCGCGCCAGGCGTCGAGCAGGATGCCGAGCGTGTCGCGGAAGACCTCGAGGAACAGCGCTTCCTTCGACCCGAACATCCGGACGACGTACGGCTGGCTGATGCCCGCCGCCGAGGCGATCTGGTCGGTGGTGGTGCCGTGGTAGCCCTGGCGGCCGAACACCCCGCGTGCGGCTTCGAGGATCATCGCGCGACGCTGCGCTGCCGGCATCCGGACCGCTGTCTCCGCGCTCATGGTTGACAGGTTATCAGTCGATTACTACAGTCCGTCGAGACAAGTAATCATCGGATTACCAACGACTGGAGACACCATGTCCCGACGCATCCCCGTGTGGCTCGCGATCGCCGCCGCGTCCCTCCCGATGTTCATGGCGACGCTCGACAACCTCGTCGTCACCAGCGCACTCCCCGCCGTGCACGCCGACCTCGGCGCCTCGGTCGAGGAGCTGCAGTGGATCACCAACGCCTACACGCTCGCCTTCGCCGCCCTGATGCTGCTGGCCGTCGGCCTCGGCGACCGCATCGGCCGCCGCCACCTGTTCATCGCCGGCATCGGCGTCTTCACCGTCTCATCGGCCTTCGCCGCGATGAGCACCGACCCGACCGCCCTCATCGTCTGGCGCGCGGTCGAGGGGGCCGGCGCCGCGGCGATCATGCCCCTGTCGCTGACCCTGCTCGTCGGCAGCGTCCCGGACCGCCTGCGGACCGTGGGCATCGGCGTCTGGGGCGGCATCTCCGGCCTCGGCGTCGCGCTCGGCCCGCTCATCGGCGGAGCCGTCGTCGAGAGCTGGAGCTGGGAGGCGATCTTCTGGCTCAACGTCCCCGTCGGCGTGATCGCGATCCCGCTCGCCCTGTTCGCCCTGCCGAACACCCGTGGCGCCCGGGTCCGGACCGACGTCCTCGGCGTCGTGTTCGCGGGTCTCGGGGTGCTCGGCGTCGTGTTCGGCATCGTCCGCGGCAACGACGCGGGCTGGACGAGCACCGAGGTGCTGGTCGGCCTCATCGGTGGCGGTGCACTGCTCGTCGCGTTCGTCGTCCGCCAGGCCACGACGGCCGCACCGCTCCTGCCGCTCCGGTTCTTCCGCGACCGCAGCTTCACCCTCGCCAACCTCGTCGCCATGACCTTCTCGTTCGGCGCGTTCGGGTCGGTCTTCATCCTGATCCAGTTCCTGCAGGTGGTGCAGGGCCGGTCACCGCTCGAGGCCGGCGTCTGGACGATGCCGTGGACGCTCGCACCGATGATCGTCGCGCCGCTCGCCGGGATCATCGCACCACGGGTCGGCACCCGGGTGCTCATCGCCGGCGGCATGGCGTTCCTGTCCGCCGGACTGTTCTGGATCGCCGCCACGATGTCCGCCGACGTCACCTTCACCGGCCTCCTGCCCGGCTTCCTGCTCGCCGGCATCGGCATGGGCGCCGTGTTCGGGCCGATCTCGACCGCCGTGCTCGCGCGGATGCCGCAGGACGACCACGCGAAGGCCTCCGGCGCGAACTCCACCCTGCGCGAGATCGGCGTCGCACTCGGCATCGCGGTGCTCACCGCCGTGTTCACCGGTGCCGGCGGCCAGCTCACGCCCACCGGTTACGTCGACGCGGCACAGCCCGCCGTGCTGGTCGGAGCGGCCGTCGTCGCAGCCTCGGCACTCGTCGCCGTGTTCCTGCCGGCAGGTCGCGGATCCCACGTCCCCGACGTGGTCGCCGATGATGCTCGGGAGGCGCGCCCCACGCCCGCCGTCCCGGCTCCCGTCGCGTAAGCGCCCGGTCTGGTCCTAGGCGTGGACGCGGGAGAGGAACTCGACCAGCGCCGGGTGCTGCGGGGCGTCGAGGACCTCGGCGGGGACGCCCTGCTCGACGACCTCTCCCCGGTGCAGGAACACGATCCGGTCGGCCACGTTCCGCGCGAAGTGCATCTCGTGCGTGGTCATCAGGATCGTCGACCCCTGCCGCTTCAGCTCGGTGACCAGGTCGAGCACCTCGCCGACGAGCTGGGGGTCGAGGGCGCTCGTGACCTCGTCGAGCAGCAGGAGCTCGGGGTCGGACGCGATCGCCCGGACGATGGCCACACGCTGCTGCTGGCCGCCGGAGAGCCGGTCCGGGTAGGCATCGGCGAACTCCGCGAGCCCGATCCGTTCGAGCAGCCGACGCGCGGTCGCCTCGGCCTCGGCCCGGCCGACGCCGTGCACCTGCCGCGAAGCGAGTGTCACATTGTCGAGCACGCGCATGTGCGGGAACAGGTTGAACTGCTGGAAGACCACGCCGATCCGCGCCCGGACGCCGTCGACGGCGATGCGGGGATCGGCGATGTCGGTCCCCTGCAGCAGGATCTCGCCGTCGTCGATGCCCTCGAGCAGGTTCACCGTCTTGAGCAGGGTCGACTTGCCCGAGCCGGACGCCCCGATGACGCAGATGACCTCGTGGCGGTGCAGCGTCAGGTCGATGCCGCGCAGGACCTCGTGCTCGCCGAAGGCCTTGCGCAACCCGCGCAGCTCGAGGACCGCAGCGTCCGCACCCGACGCACCACGGGCCTCCTGGCCGACCTCGCTCATACGGTCCCTCCGATCTGCTCGCGCCGCTGCTGGCGGCGCGCGATCGCGTCCGTGACGCGGATCAGCGGCAGGCTGATCACCACGAACAGCAGCCCCGCGACGAAGTACGGCGTGAAGTTGTAGGTCTCCGCCTGCGCGATCTGCGCCGAACGGACCGCGTCGACCGCGCCGAGGATCGACACCAGGCCGACGTCCTTCTGCATCGAGACGAAGTCGTTCATCAGTGCCGGTGTCACCTTGCGGATCGCCTGCGGCAGCACCACGAGTCGCAGCGTCTTGGCGTGCGAGAGCCCGAGCGACCGTGCGGCCAGACGTTGCGAGGGGTGCACGGCCTCCATGCCGGCACGCAGGACCTCAGCGATGTACGACGAGTACGTCAGGACGATCGCGATGGTGCCCCAGACCTCGGCGGGCAGCCGCGGGAACACCCCGAGACCGGGGATCCCGTAGCCGACCAGGTACAGCACGATGATGAGCGGCAGGCCGCGGAACAGGTCCGTGTACCCGGTCGCGAGCATCCGCAGCGGGAAGAAGACCGGGTTCCGCAGACCCCGCACCACTGCGAGCAGGGTGCCGAACACGGCGACGCCGATGGCGCTGAAGAACAGGATCCGGACGTTCAGCCAGAGCCCCAGCAGGATGTCCGGGAACGTGTCGATCGCGGTCTGCGGGTCGAAGAACGACTGCTGGACCGCTGCCCAGCCGGGGGTGTTCACGACGCCGAAGTAGGCGATCGCGATCACCACGAGCGTCGACACCACCGACACCACGATCGACCGGCGTCCGCGCTGCCGACGGTAGAGCCGACGTTCGAGCTCGACCTGGCTCGGCGCGGCTGCGGCGACCGGGGTCCCGGCGCCTGCTGGCACGGTCATGCGGTTACTTCAGGACCGGGGTGTTGGTCTCCGAGGAGAGCCACTTGGTCTGCAGGTCCTCGAGCGTGCCGTCGTCCGTCAGCGACTTGAGCGCCTTGTCGACCTTGCTCGTGAGCTCCGAGCCCTTCGGCAGGACGAAACCGAACTGGTCGCCCGTGCCGTCGGACGGGAACTGCGCCGACACCGTGCCGTCGTCGAGCTGCGCTGCGGCCATGTAGAACGCCGTCGGCAGGTCGGTGACGATCGCGTCGATCTGGCCCGACTTCAGTGCGAGGACGGCGTCGTCGTTCGAGTTGAAGACCTGCGGGGTGATCCCGAGCACGCTCTTCACGCTCGCGATCGACGTGGACCCGGTGGCGACGCCGATGGCGTCCTTCTTGAGCGCGGCGATGCTCGTGTCGTCGACGGCCTTCGAGGTGCTGGTCGTCACCACGGCCTGCGTCGTCGTGTAGTACGCGCTCGACATGTCGACGGCCTTCTTGCGCTTCGCGTCGATCGAGAACTGCTGGACGTTGAGGTCCCAGTCCTTCGGACCCGGTGCGATCGCGCTGTCGAAGGTGCTGCGCTTCCACACGACGTCGGACTTGGCGTAGCCCATCTCCTTCGCGACCGCGTAGGCGACGGCGGACTCGAAGCCCTTGCCGGACTCCGGCTTGTTGTCCTCGATCCACGGCGAGTATGCCGGCTCACCGGTGGCGACCGTCAGCTTGCCGTCGGTGACGGTGCCGTCTTCGTTGCTGCCGCTGCCGGCGGCGCACGACGTCAGGGCGAGGGCGGCGACCGCGGCTGTTGCGACGGCGAGGGTGAGGCGGAGGGATCGGGTCACGGTCGGGCCTTCGTGCGAGGGGGGGGGTGGGGGCAGGTCGAAGTGTACTTCGCGGTGGGATACCAACGCGACTCCGGGCGCTCCTCGTGACCCGGTCTCGTGTCACACACCAGTCGACGGGTCGACGTCTGGCTGGTAATCTGGCGACGCGGGCTGAACCGAGCGCATGCTCGGCTGAGGTCTGAGATCAAGGGGCGTCCCAGCACGGGGCGCCCCCTTTCTGTTCTCGGGACGCTCCCGAACGCGATCACGGCCAGACGACGATGGCGTCGCGCCGAGCGTTCGTCACCTCGGTGCGCCAGACGGGCCGCAGCTCGTCCCACATCGTCTCGTCGCAGACGCTGCCGCTCTTCGGGCCAGGCGACTGGAACCGCCGGAACCCCGCGTACGCGACCAGGTCGGCCGCCTGGACGAAGTAGGACGACGCCGAGTCACGAGGGACCGGATCCTCGACGAGCAGCGGCGCGCTGACACGAGAACCCCCCTGGTGCGAAGCTGTGCCGCCGGAAGCGCCGGTGGATCGCGCGGACCGTCGCGTCGTCGCCCGCGTCGTGCACGAGGATGATCGGCTTGCCGGATTGCTCGGACCGGATCCGGAGACGCTGGAGCAGGTAGGTCCAAGCCCGGTCCTCGGGCCGGTAGTCCATCGGCCGGGCTTCCTTGTCGATGACGATGGCGAAGACCCCGGAGGCCACGACGCTCAGCGCACCGAGCGATCTGCGGAACACGTCGCGACGCTGGCCGTCACCGAGCCCGAGGTGGCGGAGGTCCCCTCGCCCGCGCAGGAGCACGTTCGCCTTGAGCTCATGGCGGAGGAGGATGCCGTACGTGTCCCGGATCTCGCGACGGACCCCCGACAGCCAGTCGAGACGATCGGTCCAGTCACCGCCAGGGACGAGCACGCATCCCAGCGTGTAGGTGCGCGTCGCGCCCGGGGACACAGCCGGATCCCCCTTGTCACCGGTCTCGTCCACGTACGCGAACTCGAACGGAGCGTCGAGCGCCGCACGGGCGAGGGCGGGAACGCGACCGGACTCCATCCGACCAACATACCAATGTGGTACGTCAGTCGGCCATCGTGAAGTCCTCGAACGAGAAGCCCGGCGACACCAGGCAGCTCAGCAGCACCTCGCCGTCGTTCGGGATCGTCCGCTGCCACACGCCGCCGCGCACGAACGCCTGTGCGTCGTTCACCCGGTCACGTCCGGCGTCGGGCCCGAGGGTGATCCGCGCGCCGGGCTCGGGAGCATCGCCGGAGCCGCCGAGTTCGAGCTCCACGGTGTCCGGACCGTGCCACATCCAGATCTCGTCGCTCGTCACCCGGTGCCAGGCCGAGGCCTCGCCCGGGGGCAGCAGGAAGTGGATCAGGGTCGCGGCGGGGCGGTCCCCCGCGGGCGTCGTCACCGTGGCCGGCGAGGTCCAGGTGCGGACGTACCAACCGCCCTCGGGGTGCGGTTCCATGCCGAGGGCGATGGCGCGCTTCGGCACGTCGAGCCACTCGATCAGTTCGCCGTCGACGGTGCGACGGGCGGCCATGCCGGGGCGGGGTGCGGTCTCGGTCATGATTCCTCCACAGGGATGACAGGGCGAGCGGGGCGGTCGGGCGACGACGTGGGCACGCCGGTCAGTGCTCCGTCGACGGCGCGGACGACCCCACGGATGACGGTCGCGGACGCACGCCCGGCCCCGTCCTCGACGAGCTCGGCGAGTGCGTCGGGCACGGTGCGGGCATCGACGTCGAAGACGGCCAGGTCGGCGCGGGCCCCCACGGCGAGGTGGCCGATGCGGTCCGGCCCGACGGCGAGTCCCATGGCGTGCGCACCACCGAGCGTCGCCGCAGACAGGAGCCGCTCGTGCAGGTCCCGGTGCCCGTAGCCCTGGGCACGGGCGATCCGGTGCAACGCCGTGACGTCGGCCATCAGGTCGAGGGACGGTGACGACGACAGCGAGTCGGTGCCGATGGCGATCGGGCTGCCCTCGCGCAGGTAGTCGGCGACGGGAGGCGGGTCGAGGCCGATGACGGCGTTCGACCGCGGGCACAGTGCGACTGCGGTGCCGCGAGCGCGCAGGAGCGCCCGGTCGGCAGCGGTCATGTACACGCCGTGCGCGATGTGGCAGTCCGGGCCGAGCACCCCGAGCCGGTCGACGAACGCGGTGGCGCTCGCCCCGAACCCGAGTGCCCGGAGCGCCCGGAACGAGGGCACGTTCGCCAGGTGCCAGTCGTTGCCGTGGCCGACGCCGTCGACGCCGTCGAGTCCGGGGACCGGTCCGAGGGCGATGCGCTCACCTTCGAAGGCGGCCTCGCCGAGGTGCAGGTGCAGGCGGAGCCCACGCTGCCGGACGATGTCGGGGAGTTCGAGGAGGGGCGCGACCTCGAGCGAGTACGGCGCATGCGGCGACAGACCGGCGCCGGGGTTCGTCGGGATCCGGGCGAGTTCGTCGAGCACCTGGTCGCGGCCGTGCGACTGCCAGGCGTCGTTCTCCCAGTCCATCACCTCCCAGTAGGCGATGCCGCCGAGCCCGGCATCCTCGAGCGCGGTGGAGGCCTCGATGTCGGTGACGATGTCCGCGATGCTCGTGACGCCCCCGCGGATCGAGGCGGCGGCACCAGCGGCTGCTTCGGCCCGCCAGTCGTGCGGTTCGGCGTAGTCCTGGTTGAACGCGGACGCCCAGTCCTCGAAACCGTTGTACTGGCCTCGGCCGACACTGGCCATGCCGGTGTACTGCAGGTGCGAGTGCGCGTTGACGAGGCCCGGCAGGAGGGCTCCGCGCCACTGCCGTTCGGTGAACGTCGCACCCGAGCCGGCGAGCTGGTCGACGACCCAGGACCGGTCGCCGACGTGCAGGATGCGGCCGTCCTGCACGGCGACGGCACCGTCGGCGATCGGGGGCGCGGTCATCGGCACGACGACGCGCGCCGAGTGCACGACGACGGAGTGGTCGGCACGCGGGTGCGTGGCGGTCGGGTGCGAGTCGCTCGGGTGCGCAGCGCTCATGCGGGGTCTCCGAAACGACGCGTCCGGACGTCCGGCTCGCGGTCCGCAGGGTGTTCGGCTGGAAGGCCGGGAGGAACAGGGCGCGCTCCGAACGCGGCGAGCGCCACGCGGGCGGTCGCGTCGTCGACCGCGGGATCGATGGGCACGACAGCTCGCTCCAGTTCGTCGCCGCGCTCCAGCAGCATGCGGACGGCCCCGAGCTGCGCGGCGAAGGACAGGTCCATGATCTCGATCGGGTTGCCCTCGGCCGCGGTGATGTTGATGCAGCCGCCGCGGTCGAGCACGATCGGTCCGCCCTCGGCGTCGGGGAACACGAGGCGCTCGGCCTTCGGACCCACTGGCCGCAGTCCGGCTCCGGCGGCGCGGGCGTCGTCGAGCGCGACCTCGTGGTCGACCCCACCCGCGACGGCGACGACGGCCCCGTCCGCGCACGAGCGCAGCACGCGCAGGTCGATGGTGTCGGCGACCCCGGTGGCGCTCACCACGAGGTCGGCGTCCTGCACGGCCTCGGCGAGCGGCGCGACGGCGTGGCCGGCGAACAGCGCCTGCAGGGCGCGCACCGGGTCGGTCTCGGCGACCGTGACCCGGAAACCGAGGGCGGTGAGCACCAACGCGACCCCCTCGCCGACGTGCCCGAACCCGGCGACGACCGCCGCGCCTCCCGAGATCGCTCGGTGCGTACCGGACGGGAGCCCGTCGACCAGGTCGAGCATCGCGAACACCGTCGACTGCCCGGTGCCGTACCGGTTGTCGAAGAACGTCTTGGTGCGGGCGTCGTTGACGGCGACCACGGGGATGCCGAGCTCGCCCCGCGACGCCATCACGCGCAGGGGTCGGAGGCCGCTCGTGGTCTCCTCTGCCGCGCCGAGCATCGTCGGCAGCAGGTCCGGACGCTCCTGGTGGGCGAGCCGGATGACGTGGGAACCGTCGTCGAGCAGGATGTGCGGGCGGGTGTCGAGCATCGCGAGGGCGAGCGACTTCTGCTCCGGCAGCGAGGCCGCGCTGCTCGCGTGCACCGTGAGACCAGCTGCCCGGAGCGACGCGGCCACGGCGTCGTCGGTCTCGTCGGCGTGCGCGTAGACGACGACCTCCGCACCGGCGTCGCGGAGGAGCAGGCTCAGCACCGCCGTCTTCGGCTCGAGGAACATCGCGACGCCGATGCGGGTGCCGCGGAGCAGTCCACCGTCGCGGAGTTCGGCGGCGACCGCGCGCGAGACGGGCATCGAGCGTCGCGCCCAGCGCAGCCGGGCGTCGGCGGCCGGGTCGTCCTCGGGGTCGCGGCCGGTGGAGACCAGGAAGACGTCGTCGGAGAGCATCGGGACGCCGAGCACGCCCGGGCGGGCGGTGACTACGGGGCCGAAGGCGTCCTCGTCGACCGCGGGCAGGTGCCGGCCGGCGTCGATCACGATGAGCGTGGCGCCGCGGGGGCGGTCGGCCTCGCGCTCGATGACGGGGGTGGAGTCCTCGGGGGAACCGAGGCACCAGAGCTGGTCGATCGGTTCGTGCTCCGCGGCCGGGCGCGCACCGAGGCCGGTCAGCAGGCCGTGCAGCGCCGACGCGTCGCGGAGGTCGCCACCGACGATGCGGAACCGACGGGCCGCGACGAGCAGGTTCGTGACCGCGGCGAAGCGCCGGACGGCCGCCGACGCCCAGGATCGCGTCTCGGGGTCGGGTCCTGGCGGCATGCCCCAATCGTAGGGAATGCGCGGGGGTCCGCCGACGTACTCTCTGGGCATGAGCGATGCATCCACGACCGAAGTGTTCGACAAGGTGACGATGTTCGGTGCGGACTGGTGCCGCGACTGCCGCCGGTCCAAGGCGCTGCTCGACACCCTCGGCGTCGACTACGAGTACGTCGACGTCGAGCAGGACCTGTCGGCGGCCGACCGTGCCGAGGCGATCAGCGGGCGGAAGAACATCCCCGTCGTGGTGCTGCCGAACGGCAAGCACTTCGTCGAGCCGTCGGACGCCGAGCTGCGCGCCGAGCTCGAGGCCTCCGGCGCCGTCTGAGCTGTGGGCGGCTCGGCCGGCCGGCCGGCCGCTTCCGCGAAAGCGACAGTCTGTCGCCGAACATCGGCGGCAGTCTGTCGCGCTGGCGGCACCGACCGTGCGACGGGACGAGATCTGTCGCCTTCGCGGGATGCTCTGGGATCAACCCGGCCAGGAGGCGCGGTGCGCGCCCGACGCGCACCGTGCCTCCCGGCCGTGGTCGCGCCCAGAGCCCATCTGTCGTCGTCGGGCGCGCTGGCGCTTCGCGCTTTCGCGAAAGCGACAGTGTGCCGCCGAACATCGGCGGCACACTGTCGCTCTGGCGGACCGGACCGGCAGGTGCGGCGACTTCTGTCGCTTTCGCACCAAGCACATCGAGCACCGGGCGGACATCGGATGAATCGGGCATCATGAGGGCGTGATCATCGACGCTCACCACCACCTCTGGGACCCCGCCGACCGGCCGTACCCCTGGATGGACGACTCCGTCGCCCCGATCCGCCGCCGGTTCGACGTGGATGACCTCCGCGCAGCGACGCAGGACACCGGCGTGACGCGGACCATCGTCGTGCAGGCCGTGCACGATTCCGACGAGACGGCCTGGCTCCTCGAGCAGCCCCGACCGGTCGCGGGCGTCGTCGGCTGGGTGGACCTGACCGCGCCGGACGTGGCGGACCGGATCGCCGCCGTCCGTGCGCTCCCCGGCGGTGATCGCCTTGTCGGCATCCGGCACCTGGCACAGGACGAGCCGGACCCCGGCTGGCTCGGCCGCCCCGACGTCGCCCGCGGGGTGCGAGCCCTCGCCGGTGCCGGCCTGGTGTTCGACTTGCTCGTCCGCGCCCGAGAGCACTCGGCCGCGCTGGCCCTGGTCGACGCCGTCCCCGACGCATCGTTCGTGCTGGACCACGCCGGCAAACCATCGATCGACACGGGTGACCTGGCCTGGCCCGGACGGATGGCCGACTTCGCTGCACGCCCGAACGTCACGTGCAAGGTCTCCGGCCTGCTCACCGAGGCCGGACCGGACTGGCGCGACCGCCCGGTCGACCGGTACGTCCGCGAGGTCGTGGAGCAGTTCGGCCCCGAGCGGTCGTTGTTCGGCTCGGACTGGCCGGTGTCGACCCTGGCGACCGAGTACGCGGCGGTCGTGCAGCGGACGACGGACGCACTCGCCGACCTGTCGACGACCGAGCACGACGCCGTCTTCGGCGGAACCGCGGAGCGCATCTACCTTGTCCCGAGGACCACGCAGACATAGGATGTTTCTGGCTGCACTGGCGCAGCCGGAAAGCGAGGAACGATGCAGTTCGCACGACTCGGCCCGGCGGGGAGCGAGATCCCCGTGGCCATCGACACCGACGGCGAGGTCTTCGACCTCCGCTCGATCACCAGTGACATCAGCGGGTCCTTCCTGGCCTCGGACCCGGTCGGCCGCGTCGACCACGCCCGCAGCGCCGGCGACCTGACGATCATCGGCCGGGACCGGGCCGACGGCATGCGGCGCGGGGCACCGATCGCCCGCCCCGGCAAGGTCGTCTGCATCGGCCTGAACTACCGCGACCACGCCGCCGAGACCGGCGCCGACATCCCCACCGAACCGATCGTGTTCATGAAGGACCCGATGACGGTGATCGGCCCCGACGACGAGGTCCTGATCCCCCGGAACAGCACGAAGACCGACTGGGAGATCGAGCTCGCGATCGTCATCGGCCGCACGGCCCGGTACTGCGAGACCGATGCGGAGGCCGAGGCGTCCATCGCGGGCTACGCCATCGCGAACGACGTGTCCGAGCGGGAGTTCCAGCTCGAACGCGGTGGACAGTGGGACAAGGGGAAGTCCTGCGAGACCTTCAACCCGCTCGGACCGTGGCTGGTGACGCCCGGGTCGCTCGCCGCCGCCGGCCTCGACCCCGCGGCACTCGCGCTCCGGCTGGCCGTCAACGGCGAGGTCCGGCAGGACGGCACCACCGCCGACATGATCTTCCGTCCTGTGGAGATCGTCCGGTACCTGTCGCAGTTCATGGTGCTGTACCCCGGCGACGTCGTCAGCACGGGGACCCCGGCGGGCGTCGCGCTGGCCGGACACGCGCCCTACCTGCAGCCCGGCGACGTCGTCGAGCTCACCGCCGACGGGCTCGGCTCGCAGCGCCAGACGGTCGGAGCAGCCTGATGGCGGACGCAACCGGCAGCGCCGGCAGCACCGGCAGCACCGGCAGCACCGGCGGCGCTCGCAGCGCTGCCAGCCACGACGGCGTCCGGGCCATCGTCACCGGGGGCGCGTCCGGCATCGGCGCGGCGATCGCCGCCGCCCTGCAGGACCGCGGTGCCACGGTCGCCGTGCTCGACCTCCAGCCGTCGACCGCCGAGGGGTTCGTCTCCATCACGTGCGACGTCAGCGACGACGCCTCGGTCCGCACCGCCGTCGCCACCGCCGTCGAGCAGCTCGGCGGCCTCGACGTCCTGGTCAACAACGCCGGCATCGGCGCCCAGGGCACGGTCGAGGACAACGACGACGACGAGTGGCGACGCGTGTACGAGGTCAACGTCCTCGGCGCCGTCCGGCTGTCGCGGGCTGCGCTCCCCCACCTGCGGGCGTCGGGCAACGCGAGCATCGTGAACACCTGCTCGATCGCCGCCACCGCAGGGCTGCCCCAGCGGGCGCTGTACTCGGCGACCAAGGGTGCGATCGCCGCCCTGACCCGCGCGATGGCCGCCGACCACATCCGCGAGGGCATCCGGGTCAACGCCGTCAACCCCGGCACGGCCGACACCCCGTGGGTCGCGCGGTTGCTGTCCACGGCGGGCGACCCGGCCGCCGAGCGCGCTGCCCTCGAGGCCCGGCAGCCGCACGGTCGGCTCGTGCAGGCGGAGGAGGTCGCCGAGGCGGTCGCCTACCTGACGAGCCCGCTCGCCCGGTCCACGACGGGCGTCGACCTGGCCGTCGACGGCGGGATGCAGGCCCTCCGGCTGCGGCCCGCCTGATGGTCCGGCCGTGACGACCGGGAGGCCCGGCTATCGTCGACCTGTCGGCTCGCGTCCGCGAGCGGGCCGGGATCAGGAGGTGGTGACGTGGCGTCACTGACCGACGATGCGATCGCACGCATCCAGCAGATGATCGTGAGCGGTGAGCTCCAACCCGGGCAGCGCCTCCCGCCCGAGAAGGAGCTGAGCGAGTCGCTCGGCCTGTCGCGGAACAGCCTGCGCGAGGCGGTGAAGGCCCTCGAACTCATCCGCGTGCTCGACGTCCGTCGTGGCGACGGCACCTACGTGACGTCGCTGGAACCGGGCGTCCTGCTCGAGGCCGTGTCGTTCGTCGTCGACATGCACCACGACCGGTCCCTCGTCGACCTGCTCGAGGTCCGCCGCATCCTCGAGCCCGCGTCCGCCGTCCTGGCGACCGCGCGGGCCTCGGAGCAGCAGATCGACGAGCTCGCCACGCTGATGCAGTCCGTCGGTGAGGACACCGGTGTCGAGGACCTCGTCGCGCACGACCTGCTGTTCCACTCGACCATCGCGGGCATCGGCGGCAACCAGTACCTGTCCGGACTGCTCGACGCCCTGTCGAGCAAGACCGTGCGGGTGCGGGTCTGGCGGGGGCTGACGCAGAACGGTTCGGTGCAGCGCACCCTCGACGAGCACGCCGCCATCGTGGACGCCATCCGACGCCGGGATCCGCAGCTCGTGCAGGCGCTCGTGGTGTCGCACGTCGAGGGCGTCGAGCGCTGGTTGCGGCGTTCCCTCGACTGAACCCGAGAACGCGTGCAGCCGGGTGGGTGTTGTGTCGGTCGTCGGCCCTGACTCCGGCAACCATGCCGCGGCAACCGCACCCACGAGGAGGAAACCGTGCTCGGTCTCATCATCAGCTTGATCATCGTCGGACTCATCGCCGGCGCCATCGCCCGGCTCGTCGTCCCCGGCAAGCAGCACATCTCGATCCCCATGACCATCCTGCTGGGCATCATCGGCTCGTTCGTGGGCGGGTTCCTCGGGTTCCTGATCTTCCAGCACGACCCGATGGACGGCTTCTTCCAGCCGGCCGGCATCATCGGTTCGATCATCGGCGCCATCATCGTGCTGATCATCTACATCCGCTTCTCGGGTCGCAGCGCGAAGACCCGCTAGGCACCAGCACCCCCGCCGGAACCAGGTTCCGGACACAGCACCGCGGAAACGCCTGGTGCGGTGTCCGGAACCTGGTGTCGTTTCGGCAGGGACGTCAGTCGTGCAGCAGGCCGGCCGCGCGGAGGTCGTCCCACAGGGCCTCCGGCACCACGGCCGCGGCCCGGGCGACGTTCGAGCGCACCTGCGCAGCGGACTGCACGCCGAGGGCGATCGCGGCCACCGCAGCCGCACGCCGCGGGAACGCCAGCGCCGCCTCGGGCAGCGTGACCCCGTGCCGCTCGCAGACGTCGGCGATCGCGTTCGCCCGCGCGACGAGTGCCGCCGGTGCCGTGGCGTAGTCGTACGTCGCCGTGGCGTCGGGCCGGTCCCGCCCGAGCAGTCCCGAGTTGTAGACCCCGACCGCGACGACCGCGACGCCGAGCGAGGCGCACCGGGCGACGAGCTCCGCCGCCGGCTGCTCCAGGAGCGTGTACCGGCCCGCGAGCATGACCACGTCGCACAGCCCGGTGGACACCGCGGCGTCGAGGGCCTCGACCGAGTTCGACCCGACGCCGACGGCCCGGACCACGCCGTCGTCCCGCAGCTCGGCGAGCGTCGGCAGCGCCTGCGTCAGGCCGTCCTCGAGCGAGTAGACGTCGGGGTCGTGCAGGTACGCGACGTCGACGTGGTCGAGCCCGAGCCGTCCGAGCGACTCGTCCATCGACCGCCGAACACCCGACGGTGAGGGGTCCCACTGCCGCACGGTGTCGTTCGGCACCGCGAACCCGCCGGAGGCCAGGTCGTCCCCGTCGCCACGCCCGGGGACGAGCAGCCGCCCGACCTTCGTCGACACCAGGAACGCGTCACGCGGACGGTCGGCGAGCGCCGCCCCGAGCCGCCGCTCCGACAGCCCGAGGCCGTAGTGCGGCGCGGTGTCGAACCCGCGCACGCCGGCGTCCCACGCCGCGTCGACGGTGGCACGGGCGTCGTCGTCGGACACCGGGCGCAGCAGGTTGCCGATGCCGGCGCCGCCGAACCAGAACGGACCGCGGTCGAGGTCGAGGTCGAGGCCAGTCATGCGTCCACCTGTCCGGAGAGCGACCAGACCTGCGGCACGCCGTCGTCGTTCCCCGAGTAGTCGTCGTCGGCCTCGAGCAGCGGGTTGATCGTCTCCTGCCACTCCGCGTTGACCGGGTCGTCCGCGAGCGCCCGACGCATCGCCCGGTAGTCCTCGACCTCGATGAGGTGGACCAGGTCCTGCCCGTCGCGCCACACCGTCCAGTCGTGCACCCCGGCATCACGCAGCCGGGCCGCGAGCGCGGGCGGGATCGACGCGTGCACGGCGTCGTACGCGGCCTCGTTCCCCGCCCGCAGTCGGGTCCTCGACAGGATGCGCTGCATCAGTCGCGCAGGAACAGCTCGACGACCGGCACGGCGACGTCGGGTCGCACGATCGGCAGCGTGAGCGTCAGCGTCCCCGCCGGCTGCCCGCCGAGCCCGGTGTTCTGCGCGCGGGTCCCGGGCGGGATCTCGCGGAAGTGCAGCTCCGACGCGTCGTTGAGCAGCTGGGCGTAGGCGACCCGTCCGGCCAGGTCGGGCAGGTGCACGTGCTCGAACGGCCACGCGAACAGGTGCAGGTACAGGCGGTTGCCGTTCTGCGTGTAGACGGTGTTGCGCGGTGCGACGAACGAGGACGGTCCGGCGCCGTAGACGGACCGGGCATGCTGGTGCATCCACGTCCCGATGCCGTCGAGGGTCTGCCGCGAGACCCCGTCGAACTCGCCACGGCCGGTGGGGCCGATGTTGAGCAGCATGTTCCCGTTGTTCGAGACGCCGTCGACGAGCATGCGGACGAGCAGGTCGACGGGCTTGAGGTTCACGTTGTCGCGGTCGTAGCCCCACGACCCGTTGAGCGTCTGGCAGGCCTCCCACGGCACCTGGGCGCCGTCGACCTCCATCGGCTTGTCCGGCTGGTACTGCTCCGGGGTGACGATGTCGCCCGGCAGGTCGAGCCGGTCGTTGACGATGATGCCGGGCTGGAGCCGTCTGGTCAGTTCGAGCAGCTCCGAGGATCCCCAGTCGTCGCGACCCTTGCCGCCCCAGATGTCCTCGTGGTCGTTGTCCCGGTACGAGAAGTCGTAGAACAGGTAGTCGACCTGCCCGTAGTCGGTGAGCAGCTCCTCGACCTGCCCGTGCAGGTACTCCCGGTAGCGCGACATGTCGCGGCCCTGGTTGAACGCCTCGATCTCCTCGGGCGAGTCGTCGCGCCTCGGGTGCACGCCGTCGACGGTGAAGTCCGGGTGGTGCCAGTCGATGAGCGAGTGGTAGAAGCCGACCCGCAGCCCCTCGGCCCGGACGGCGTCGACGAACTCGCGCACGATGTCGCGGCCGAACGGGGTGTTCGTGGACTTGTAGTCGGTGAGCTTGCTGTCCCAGAGGCAGAAGCCCTCGTGGTGCTTCGTGGTGAGCACGACGTACTTCATGCCGGCTTCGCGAGCACGGCGGGCCCAGTCGGCGGCGTCGAACAGGTCGGGGTCGAAGTGGTCGAAGTACTTCTGGTAGTCGGCGTCGGTGATCCGTTCGCGGTTCTTCACCCACTCGTGCCGTGCCGGCAGGGCGTACAGCCCCCAGTGGATGAACATGCCGAACCGGTCGTGGGTGAACCAGGCGGGCAGGCCGCTCGCGTCGGTCGCGGTCTGCGGCTCTGCAGGTGCGGTGATGGTCATGAGGCCAGTGTTCCTTTCAGAGGGGGGAGGGGTGTCACCGGCCGCCGAGGCCGCTGGTGACGATGCCCTTGACGAGGTGCTTCTGCAGCAGGACGAGCAGGATCACGGTGGGCAGCATCGAGATCACCGAGGCCGCCATCACGAGGTTCCACTCGGAGCCCTGCTGGCCGAAGAACTGCTGCAGGCCGAGTGGGATGGTGCCCCGGGCCTCGACGTCGTTGACGATGACGAGGGGCCAGAGGAACGAGTTCCAGTACGAGATGAACGAGAACACCGCGAGGACGGCCATGGTCGGTCGGGCGAGCGGCATCATCACCGAGAAGAAGGTCCGGATCGCGCCAGCCCCGTCGACCCGGGCGGCGTCGTCGAGTTCCTGCGGCACGGTCAGGAAGAACTGCCGGACCAGGAACGCGCCGAGGGCCGTGAACGCCCACGGGATGATGAGTGCCTGGAACGTGTCGACCCAGCCGAAGCCCTGCATCATCACGTACATCGGGATGACGAGGACGTCCTGCGGGATCATCAGTGTGACGAGGAACAGCAGGAACACCGTGTTCCGGCCGCGCCAGCGCAACCGTGAGAACGCGTACCCGGAGAGCACGGCCACGGCGACGTTGATCGCCGTCCCGACCGCCGCAACGAAGACGCCGTTGAGGATGAAGCGGGCGAACGGCAGGTAGGTGAACGCCTGCACGTAGTTGTCCCACTCGAGCGAGCGACCCCAGAGCGTCGGCGGGGTGGTGAACACCTGGTCGGCGGGCTTGAGGCTCGTCGCGACCATGTAGATGAGCGGCGAGACGAACAGGAGCGTGACGAGGCAGAGCAGGGCGTACCCGATCGCGTGCCGGACCCGCCCCGGTCGTGGCGCGGACTTCGTCCTGGCGACGGCACGGGGGTTGACCGTCCGGTTCGACGTGGTGGCACCGACGTGCCCGCGGACCGCTTCACTCATAGTGCACCCACCGCTTCTGCCCGAGGAACTGGACGGCCGTGATCCCGAGGATGATGACGAACAGCACCCAGGCGCCGGCCGAGGCCAGACCGAGCTGCTGGTTCTGGAAGCCGGTGTTGTAGATGTACTGCACGAGGGTCTCCGTCGCGGTGCCCGGCCCGCCCTTGGTGAGGACGAACGGCTGCACGAACACCTGGAACGAGGTGATCAGCGTCATCATCGTCGCGAAGAACACGGACGGCGAGATGAGCGGGAACTTGATGGCCCAGAAGGTCTGCCAGGCGTTCGCGCCGTCGAGCTGCGAGGCCTCGATCTGGTTCTCCGGCACGGCGTCGAGCGCCGCCGAGAAGATCAGCATGTTGTAGCCGAAGCCCTGCCAGACGCTCATCGCGACGATGGCGAGCATCGCCCAGTGCTCGTCGGCGAGGAAGTTCGGCGCGTGCACGCCCACGGTGGACTGCAGTGACGCGTCGATCGCTCCCCCGGGCTGGTACAGCATCCGCCACACCACGACGTTCGCGACGATCGGCGTGATGGTCGGGATGAAGAACAGGACGCGGAAGACGTGCCGGCCGGCGATCCGCGGCGTCAGCCAGGCGGCGAGCCCGAGCGACACGACGAGGTTGAGCGGCACGTAGAGCACCACGAACAGCGCCGTGTTGAGGGCGACGGTGCGGAAGACCGGGTCGGCGAAGAGCCGGGCGTAGTTCTCGATGCCGGCCCAGCTGCGCTCGCCGAGCATGGGCCAGTTCATGAAGCTGACGACGAGTGAGGCGACGATCGGGAACGCCGTGAAGACGACGAGTCCGATCGAGTGCGGTGCCGCGAACGCGGCACCCCACCAGGAGCGGCGCCCGAGTGCGCTCGTGTCCTCGCCGTCCTTCCGCCGCGGGGTCGCGGCTCCGACCGCGACCGCGGTCGCGACCGCGGGGACGGCCGCTTCGGCCGGTGGGTCCTGGATGGTGGTCATGCGACGACCTCCTCGTCGTTCGCGCGGTCCTGAACAGGGGATGGATCGGACGGGAGGCCCGTGGCGGGGCCGCAACGGGCCTCCCGTCCGATCACTGGTTCAGCTGGTCACTGCGTGCCGAGCTGGCCGGCGATGGAGGACATCGTCTCCTTGCCGGAGGTCTGCCCGTTCACCGCCTGCAGCGCGTACTGCGTGAACAGCTGGGAGAGCTGGTCGCTCTGCTTGTTCCCGAGGAGCGGCGAGGACTTCGCGAGCCCTGCCTTGAGCGCGGCCTCGGCGCCGTCGATGCCGGCGCTCGAGTACCACGCCGACTGGGCCGCGGTGCGGCCGGGGAAGGCTCGTCCCGCTTCGGCGAGCGAGGTCAGGACCTTCTCGCTGGTCATCGTCTGGACGGCCTTGAACGCCTGCTCCGGGTACTTGCACTGCTTCGAGACACCGAAGCCGGAGCCAGCGGCGAAGGTCGACGGACCGGACGTCCCCGCGGGGAGCGTCGTGACCCCGAGGTCGAACTTCACCTTGGCCTTCTGGCTGATGAGCGACCACGGACCGTCGGTGTACATCGCGACCTTGCCGGCGGCGAAGTCGTTGCCCGGCGTCGACGCGTCCGACGACGCCTGCGTCGCGTAGCCCTTCTTCACCAGTGTCGAGAGCCAGTCGAGGCCGTCCGCGAACTTCGCGTTCGACGCGTCCAGCTCGCCGTCGGACGTGATCACCCGGCCACCGTTGTAGCCGTAGACCATCGACTCGAGGTTGAGGTCGCCCACCGTCGAACCGAACATGGTGACGCCCTTCGCCTTGAGCGCGGCGCCCGCCGCCTCGAAGTCGTCGACGGTCCATCCCGGCTTCGGCTCGGCCACGCCCGCCTTCGTGAAGACGTCCTTGTTGTAGAACATCATGATGGGCCCGGTGTCGTAGGGCAGGCCGTAGAGCTTCCCGTCGACCTTCATGCCGTCGAGCGCGGTGCTGTCGAACGCGGACAGGTCGGTGCCGTCCTGCTTCGCGAGGTCGTCGAGCGGCAGCAGCGAGGACGTGTAGTTCGCGGTGCGGAGCGACTGCATGCTCACGACGCACTGGGCGCCGCCTGCACTCAACTGCGTGCTGAGCTTCGTGAAGTAGTTCTCGAACGGCGCGCCCTGGATCGTCAGGGTGATGTCGTCCTCGGTCTTCACGGTGTCGGCGACCTTCTGCCAGGCGGCTTTGTCCTCCTTCCCGGCGATCCACATGGACCAGGTCAGGGCGTCCTTCGACTGGCTTCCACCGGCACTGCTGCCGGAGGAACAGCCGGTGAGCACGAGGGCCGCGGCAGCTGCTGCCGCGAGCCCGGTGATGATGCGTCGTCGTTGCATCGGAGTCTCCACTTCGTCGTGGTGATGGGGTGTGTGGGGTGGATTGCTGGCTTGCTGGCTTGCTGGCTTGCTGGATCAGGCGACGCGGACCGCGTCGGGGACCGTCTCGGTGTCGACGACGGCCCAGGCCGGGCCGTCCGGGAACGCGTAGGCGTCGAGGGAGTCGGCGAGCATCTCGGTGCCGGCTCCCGGAGCGGTCGGCGGCCAGTAGCGGCCGTCGTGGACGTCCACCGGGGTCACGAAGTGCTCGTGCAGGTGGTCGACGAACTCGATGCACCGGGTGTCGAGGTCGCCAGTCAGCGCGACGGCGTCGAACATCGACAGGTGCTGCACCGCCTCGCACAGGCCGACCCCGCCGGCGTGCGGGCACACCCGGACACCGTGCTTCGCGGCGAGCAGCAGGATCGCGAGGTTCTCGTTGACCCCCGCGACCCGGGTGGCATCGATCTGCAGCACGCTCATCGACCCGGCCTGGATGAGCTGCTTCGCGATCACCCGGTTGGCCATGTGCTCGCCGGTCGCGACCGGGATCGGGGCGATGCGCCGGGCGATCTCGGCGTGCCCGAGGACGTCGTCGGGGCTCGTGGGTTCCTCGACCCAGGCGAGGTCGAACGGGCTCAGCCGTTCGATCCAGGTGACGGCCTCGTCGACGTCCCACCGCTGGTTGGCGTCGACCGCGATGCGGATGTCGGGGCCGACCGTGGCGCGGGCGATGCCCATCCGGCGGACGTCCTCGTCGAGGTCGCCGCCGACCTTGAGCTTGATCTGCTCGAAGCCCTCGTCGACGGCCTCGCGGCAGAGCCGGGCGAGCTTCTCGTCGTCGTAGCCGAGCCAGCCCGGGGTGGTCGTGTACGCCTGGTAGCCCTGCGCTTCGAGCCGAGCCCGACGGGTCGCACGGTGCGGTTCGGCAGCCCGGAACAGCTCGAGCGCCTCGTCCGGGGTGATCGCGTCGGTGAGGTACCGGAAGTCCACCAGGTCGACGAGCTCCTCGGGACTCAGGTTCGCCAGCAGCGCCCACAGCGGCTGCCCCGCGCGCTTGGCTCGGAGGTCCCAGAGCGCGTTCACCACGGCGCCGATCGCCATGTGCATGACGCCCTTCTCCGGGCCGAGCCAGCGCAGCTGCGAGTCGTGGACCATCGCACGCCAGGTGCCGCCCATGTCGGCGAGGACCGCTTCGGCGTCGGCGCCGACGACGTGCCCGCGCAGGGCGGCGATCGCGGCTTCCTGCACCTCGTTGCCGCGGCCGATCGTGAAGACGAAGCCCGTGCCGACGTGTCCGTCCAGGGCGTCGGTCGTGATCTCGACGTACGCGGCGGAGTAGTCGGGCGCGGGGTTCATGGCGTCGGATCCGTCGTGCTCCCGAGAGGTCGGGAAGCGGATGTCGCGCACGTGCAGACCGGTGATGCGGCTCATTCGTGTCTCCTGCCGTCCGGTCTCCGTCGACCGAACGAGGCAATCAAAACATCGGATGTCTCGCGCGTCAAGAGAACTCTTCGTCACGTTCTGGTCTCGAACGGGGCCGAGTCGTCGGATGGCTGCGCGGCTTGCGCTTGCGTGGCCGATCCACCAAAGCGACAGATCCCCGCCAACTGTTCGCGGAGATCTGTCGCTTTCGCGGAACCGTCGACAGCGGAGCGCGCGCATCTGTCGCTTCGGCGGGGGCGACCGGACCACGGACGGGAGGCGCGGTGCGGGTCCGACCCGCGCCGCGCCTCCCGTCCGTGGTCGCGCTTCAAGCGGAGGCGAGTCGGCCCATCTCGGCCACCACGCCGCGGAGGCGGTCCGCCAGCTCGTCACGCGAGCCGTCGGCGAAGCGGTGTGCCGACTCGATGAGCGCCGCCATGACGAGCGTCACCGCGGTCCGTGCGGAGTCCACGTCGGTGCGCTCGGCGGCGACCGTGAACACGGCGAGCCGGGCACGCGCCATCCACTGCAGCATCGCGGGCACCATCTCCGGTCGCGCCTGCACGAGTTCCTTCATGCGACGGCGGTCCGCCGGCAGTGTCACCGTCCGGGCGACGAGGTCGCAGAGGTCCGACACGAGCGGGCCCCCCGCGGTCAGGAACGCCTGTCGTGCCGCCTCGGGCACCGAGCTCTCGGGGAGCCCGAGTGCCGCGTCGCCCTTCGACGGGAAGTAGTTGAAGAAGGTGCGGGGCGAGACGCCGGCGTCGGCGCAGATCTCCTCGACCGTCACGCCGGCCAGGCCCCGGTCGGAGACCAGGGCCAGCGCGGCCTGGTGGATCGCGTGCCGGGTCTGCTGCTTCTTGCGTTCCCGCAGGCCGCTGTCGCCTGCCGGGTGCGATTCGGTCGTGCTCACTGCTGCTCCTGGTGCGGGTCGGGGCCTCCCGTCTGGTGACGAGAGGCCCCGGTAGCCGGTCCTACGCGCGGTCCCGCTGCACGGGGATCGATCCGGTGACGGGTGCCGTGGGCGATCCCATCGTGTCGGCCGCCTTGACGGCCTGCACCTCGAGGTCGTCGGCGGTGCCGGCCTGGTCCGCCTGCTCCTGCAGGGCCGAGCTCTTGCGGAGCGGCGGCGCCTTGAAGAACCAGCTGAGGATGAACGCCAGCAGGATCACGGCGAAGCCGACCCAGTAGACGGTCACGGCTGACGCGTTGAAGCCGGTCATGAACGGCTTGGTCAGCGCCGGGGTCGCACCGTTGAGGTAGGACGTGTCGCTCGTCTCGCTGCTCGAGCTGCTGCCGTCGCCGGCTCCCTTGTCGATCTGCTTCGACAGTTCGGGGGCGAGCTCACCGACCCAGTACGAGCGCTGCGAGGCGTCCGACCAGTCGACCACGAGCTTGCCGTCCTGCACGCTGGCGTGCGCCTTGTCGGCTGCGGCGGTGAGGGCCTGCTGCTGCACGGCCTCCGGGGCGCCGGTCGTCGCAGCGGTGACCTGCGCGGTGGCCTGGTCGAGCCCGGACTGCACCTGCGACTTCACCGGGGCGACGATCGGGTTCCAGATCTGCTCCATGACGCCCGCGTTCGCCTTCGCCGTGGCGACGGTCGGGTTCAGGGCGGCGTCGAGCGCACCGGACAGGTTCTTCTGGTCCGCGGTGGCGTGCAGGATGTTCGCCGGCATGATCGAGAACAGGATGCTGAGCAGCACCGCCGTCCCGAGCGTTCCACCGATCTGGCGGAAGAACGTGGCGGACGACGTCGCCACACCCATGTCCCGCGGCTGCACGGAGTTCTGCGAGGCGAGGGTGATGCTCTGCATGAGCTGCCCGAGGCCGAGGCCGATCAGGAACATGCCGATCATCAGGAACCAGAGCGGCTTGTCGATCGTCATGAACGTCAGGACGACGTAGCCGACCGAGACCAGGGCCGTGCCGATCACCGGGAAGATCCGGTAGCGACCGGTGCGGGCGACGATCTGCCCCGAGGCGATCGAGGCGATCATCAGACCACCGATCATCGGCAGGGTCGCGAAGCCGGACTCCGTCGGGGTCAGCCCCGTGACGATCTGCAGGTACAGCGGGATGGTCAGCATGGCGCCGAACATCGCGAAGCCGACCAGGAACCCGAGGATGGTGGCCATCGAGAAGGTGCCCGAGCGGAAGAGCTTGAGCGGGATGATCGCGTCGTCCTTCATCAGGGTCTCGATCACCAGGAAGGCAACGAGCCCGAGCGCACCGATCACGTAGCAGGCGATGGCGCCGGCCGAACCCCAACCCCAGGTGCGGCCCTGCTCGGCCACGAGCAGGAGCGGGACGAGCGTCGCGATCACCGAGGTGGCACCCCACCAGTCGATGCGCGGCTTCACCTTGACGTCACCGAACTTCGGCAGGTGCAGGAAGGCGATGACCATCAGGAGCGCCGCGACGCCGATCGGCACGTTGATCAGGAAGACCCAGCGCCAGCCGGTGACACCGAGGATCGTGCTCGCGCCGGCGAACAGGCCGCCGATGAGCGGGCCGATCACGGACGAGATGCCGAAGACCGCGAGGAAGTAGCCCTGGTACTTGGCACGCTCACGCGGGGCGAGGATGTCACCCATGATCGCGAGCGGCAGCGACATCAGCGCACCGGCACCGATGCCCTGGAAGGCACGGAACGCGGCGAGCATGATCATCGAGGTCGACATCGTCGAGAGCAGCGAGCCGAGGATGAAGACCGCGATGCCGAAGATGTAGAGCGGGCGGCGACCGAAGACGTCGGAGAGTTTGCCGTAGATCGGCGTCGTGATGGTCGACGCGATCAGGTACGCGGTCGTGACCCACGCCTGCTGGTCGAGACCGTGCAGGTCGTCGCCGATGGTGCGGATCGCGGTGCCGACGATCGTCTGGTCGAGCGACGACAGGAACATGCCGGCCATGAGGCCGTAGATGACGAGCAGGATCTGACGGTGCGACATGATCGGCTTGCCCGGCGTGCTGACCGGGGAGTCGTGTCGTCCGCGCGACACCTCGACGGGTGCGGTGGCAGTAGACATGGGGGTCCTTCAGGGGTGCGTGGTGGTCGTCGTGCGGGCAAGGGACGCCGGAGCGTGTGTGGCGGGCCGTCGAACGGCGGGTCAACCTTGCAGACGCTGCAACTTTACATCATCAGCACGTTTGCTGCCAACGCAAACTTGCCATCCGTGCACGTTCGTGAACGGCTTCTCAGGTAGCGTCATCGGCCATGGGGCGAACTGCGTGGACGGACGTGCCGGCGATCCTGCGCGACCGGGTGGAGCAGACCCTCGGCGGAGCGGTGACGTCCACTGAGTCCCAGACGGCCGGGTGGTCGCCGGGGAGTGCCGACCGGGTGGTCACGGCGACGGGGCGACGGGCGTTCGTCAAGACGGTCTCGCGATCGCGGAACGCCGATGCCTTCGCGCTGCACCGCCGGGAGGCCCGCGTGGTGGCGCAGCTGCCGTCGACGGTGCAGGCACCACCCCTGCTGGACGCCTTCGACGCCACCGTGGACGGCGACGAGTGGGGCGTCCTGGTCCTCGACGACATCGAGGGCGAGCACCCCGGGGCAGCACTCGACGGCAGCGACACCGCGGCGGTGCTCGATGCGCTGGACACCCTGCCGCCGGCGGCCGGCGACCTCGGCACGCTCCCCCGCATCGCCGACGACCTGCGCCACGAGTTCGGCGCCTGGGACCGGATGCTCGGCGACCCGACCCTGGCCGACCGGGTGGCCGAGGTCGTGCCGGCGCACGTCCTCACCGCCGGACCCGCGATCGCCCGAGCCGCCGACCGAGCAGCGGCACTCGTCGACGGCGAGCACCTCGTGCACGCCGACTGCCGTGCCGACAACCTGCTCGTCGACGGTTCCGGGGTCGTCTGGGTCGTGGACTGGCCGTGGGCGAGCATCGGCGCGCACTGGCTCGACCCGCTGACCTACCTGATCGACACACTCGTCCGCGGCGAGGACAGCGACGTCGAGCACCACCTCGCCACCCACCCGGTGTTCGCCGGCGTGCCTACCGCCACCGTCGACGCCGTGCTCGCCGGTCTCGCCGGTCTGTTCTTCGAGCACGCGCTGCCGCCGGCACCGCCGAACATGCCCACCATCCGTGACTTCCAACGGCGCGAGGGCCTGGCCGCTGCGGAGTGGTTGCTCCGCCGGTGGGACACCACACCGCACTGACGACGGACGACAGGCGTCGGGTACCCCGTCTGTCCAGCAAGCGCGGCGCCACGGAGCGTACGGTCCCCCGCATGACTGATGAGCACCGCACTCCGCGTCCCGAAGACGACGCCGCGCGCCTCGGTCTCGTCGTCGTCGGAGAGGCAGCAGCGCTGCACTCCGGTGACGAGGCGGCACTGGACGCGAGCGAGCAGAACATCCGCGACACCATCGACGAGATGATCGACGAGCCCCTGACCCCACGCCAGGAGCAGGTGATCGAACGTCTGGCATCCGCCGGCGGGACCCTCACCGCCGGACTCAGCGGTGCGCTCGCGGCGCAGACCGGACGGAGCGTCGACGACATCCTCGAGGGTGCGGCCCGCAGCGTCGTGTGGCAGCAGCGGCTCGCTGACCAGCGCGAGGACGCCGGTGGCCAGCAGCGCGAGCGCCGGGACGAGAACGGGCGCGACGAGGACTGATCCTCGCCACGCCCGCCCAGGGTACCGCTGAGGACTACTCGGTCGGCTCCGCGACAGCGGTGGACTGCTCACGCACGACGGCCCGAGCGGCAGCCTGCCCCGTCGTCGAACTCTTGACGATGTCACTCAGGGTGAACCCGGCGGTCGTCCCGAGCAGGGCGTCGACCTCGCTGAACTGGCTCACGATGCTCTTCGACAGGGCGCCGGCGCCGTCGGAGGACACCACGGTCAGCTTGTCGATGTTGCCCATCGGCGCCGCGAGCTCGCGGGCGATGCTCGGCAGGGTCTCGATGGCCTTGACGCGCAGGACGGCCTCGGAGTGCTGTGCGAGTGCGTCGGCCTGGGCCTTCGTGGCGTCTGCCTCGGCCTGACCCTTGGCGCGGATCGCGTCGGCCGCTGCCTCACCTTCGGCACGGGAGGCGTCGGCGGCGAGCTTGCGCGCCTCGGACTCGGCCTTCGCCTCGGCGGCGATCGCTTCGGCGGAGATCCGACGGGCCTCGGCCTGGGCGCGGGCCGTCTCGACCTGGGCCCCGGCGGCCGCTTCGGCCTCGACGCGGGTCTTGCGCGCCTGCGCCTCGGCGACGGCGGAGACCTCGGACTCGAGCTCGGCACGGCGCAGCTCGGCACGCTTCTGCGCGGTGATCTGCTCCTGCTCGACGACGCCCTGCGCCGCACGGGCCTGGGCGAGCGGACCGGCGGCTGCGGCCTCGGCCGATGCCCGGTCGGCGTCGAGCTGCAGTGCGGCACGTCGGATCGCCAGGGTGTTCTCGGCTTCGGCGATGGCCTGGTCGGCGGTGGCACGGGCTTCTCGCGCTTCGCGGTCGGCCTGCGCCTCGGCGTTCTCCGCCTCGAGCCGGACGCGGGCGCGCTCGGCACGACCGAGGTCGCTGATGTACTCGTTGCGGTCCGAGATGCCCTTGATCTCGAAGGAGTCGACGTCGAGCCCCTGACTGTGCAGGGCCTCCTTCGCCACGTCGAGCACCGCGACGGTGAGCTGGTCGCGGTTGCGGATGATCGTGGACACGTCGGTCGCACCGATCGACGCACGGAGCGATCCCGACAGGACCTCGCGCGCGAAGTCGTCGATCTTCTTCTCCTGCCCGAGGAACCGCTGCGCGGCCGCCCGGATCGACGCGTCGGTCTCGCCGACCTTGACCAGCGCTACCGCTTCGACGTCGATCGTCACACCGCGGGAGTCCTGCGCGTTGACGTTGATGTCGATCGCCCGGGAGCTGAGCGAGAGCTTCGCGACCTTCTCGAAGAACGGTCGAACGAGGACACCCGCTCCGAGCACGACCTTGATGCCGGACTCGACGGTCTCGGTGCCGTCGTCGTTCTTGACCTTGCGCGAGCGCTTGCCGGTGATGATGAGCGCTTCGTCGGCGCCGGCGTTGCGGTACACGACCTTCGCGTAGATCAGCGCGATCACGGCGAGGACGATGATCCCCACGATGATCAGCGGGATGGCTCCGAGCGCGAACAGGACTTCCATGACTCCCCCTCCGGACCAGGCGCCAGCCTGGATTCCGCATCTGTTGTTCCGTCGGCTCCCATCCTAGGAGACCGCGCGGACGGACAGGAGGCGCGGTGCAGGATCACCTGCAGCGCGCCTCCTGTCGATGGTCGCGTCGGCGCCTACGCGCCCGCACGCCACCAGTCGTCGAACGGCGTCGCCGGCACCTGGCGCTTGTGCTCGGTCGCGCGGTACCGCGACTCGATCGCCTCGGCGACCTCGAGCGGCACGTCGTGCCCCTGCAGGTAGGCGTCGATCTCGGCGTAGGACAGCCCGAGGTTCGCTTCGTCGGTCTGGCCGGGCGTCTCGTCGAGCAGGTCCGCGGTGGGGGCCTTCTCGTACAGGCGGGCGGGCGCTCCGAGGTGCTCGAGCAGCTGCCGCCCCTGGCTCTTCGACAGGCCGGTGAGCGGCGTCAGGTCGACGCCGCCGTCGCCGTACTTCGTGAAGAAGCCGGTGACCGCCTCGGCCGCGTGGTCGGTCCCGACGACGAGCAGCCCGCGCTGGCCGGCGACGGCGTACTGGGCGACCATGCGCATCCGGGCCTTGACGTTGCCCTTCACGAAGTCGCTCAGCTCGACGCCCGAGGCAGCGGTGTCGATCATGACGCCGTCGACGCCGTGCTCGATGTTGACGGTGATGCCCGGGTCGGCTGCGATGAACTGCAGGGCGAGCTGGGCGTCGTCCTCGTCGGCCTGCACGCGGTACGGCATGCGGACGGTCGTGAACTCGGCGGGGTGGCCCTCGGCACGGAGGGACTCGACCGCGAGCTGGGTCAGGCGCCCGGCGAGCGTGGAGTCCTGGCCGCCGCTGATCGCGAGCAGGAACCCCTTCGCGCCGGTCGTGAGCAGGTAGTCACGGAGGAACCCGACACGGCGGGCGATCTCCTGCTCCGGCTCGATGGTCGGCTGGACGTTGAGGTCCGCGGCGATGGCGGCTTGGAGTTCACGCACCACCCCAGTATCCCGCTGCACCCGCCGGTGTGCACAGCGTTCAGCGGACGGGTTCTGCGCGCACCGGCCGGATCGTGTTGTCGTGGTCGACGCCGATCGCGCAGGTGCAGACGACGCCGAGCGTCTCGGCGCTCTGCGTCAGCCGGAACCGCTCGACGTGCGGCGGGCCGACTCGACGGTCGAGCGGGTGGGTGTCGTGATCGTGCACGGTGGTCCTCACTGACTCGTGGTGGTGCGGATGTCCGGTGCGGTGGTGGTCCGAACCGCCACCGCACCGGAGGGCCCGAGGCGACCCGAACGCCGCGGCCCCGTGGAGACGCACGCCGGTACCCGCCGGCGCGCGTCGGAGTTCATGGACGCCGACGGCGTCGCGCTCGGAGCGCAGTGCGAGTCATGGGTCCCTTTCCCGGGCGGAGGTCCGCCGCTGCTGATCCGTCCCCCGGCGGTTCGACGGGAGACCCGAACGGTCCGGCACCGGACCGAGGACGACGGCTGGTGAGGCCGTCTTCCTGTGCAAGCTACCAGCGCCACACCCCGAGGCCATACCCCCGTTCCGGGGCCGAGCCACGGGTCGGACTCTCGTTGACAGTTAGAGATCAAACAGTTAGAGTTCTGATCATGCAGGCACCGGATCTCACCACCCCGCTCGAACTCATGCGGTGGATCGGATGGGCACAGCGCAAGGCGGCTGACGAGTGGGTCCGTGATCGGGACCTCACCCGCGAGCAGAGCTTCGTGCTCGGGTACCTGCAGCAGAACCCCGGGGCGATCCAACGCGACATCGCCGAGATCACCCGGACCAGCGCGGCCAGCGTCTCGAGCCTCCTGCAGGGCCTCGAGCGGCGCGGCCTCGTCGAACGACGTCCCGACGCCACGAACGGTCGGACGAAGACGGTGCACGCCACCCCGGCGGGCATCGACCTCATCGCCGGCTTCACCGACGCGATGGTCGCCCTCGACGACACCCTGCTCGCACCACTCGACACGGACGAACGCGCCACCCTGCGGCACCTGCTGCAGAAGGTGACCGCGGAGCTCGCACCGCCGACGCGGTAGCGCCGCGGACCCGGTGACGCCACCGACGCGGTAGCGCCGCCCACGGTCCGACGTCACCGGCGCGCTCGACGCGCCACGGGCCTCCCGGCCCCACCCCCGCACGCGACGGCATCCCGTCGCGCCCTCAGCCCTGCCCACGAGGAGGCAGTCATGACCACCACCACCCCCGAGAACACCGCCGCGGCCACCAACCGCTGGTACCTCTCCGCCGCCCCGATCGCCCGGGCCCTCGTGCACCTGTGTGTGCCGATGGCCGCTGCGATGGTCGTCAGCGCCCTGTACAACGTCATCAACGCTGGCTTCATCGGCTCGCAGCACGACACGTCGCTGCTCGCCGCGATCACCTTCGGTACCCCGCTGCTCGGCATCGTGATGGCCGTCGGCGGTGTGTTCGGCGTCGGCGGCAGTGCCCTGATGTCCCGCTTGCTCGGCGCCTCGGAGCACGACCCCGCCAAGGCGCAGGACATCAAGCACGTCGCCTCGTTCGCGCTGTGGGGGGCCGTCGTCACCGGCGCCGTCCTCGCCGTCGTCGGGCTCGTGTTCCTCCGCCCCCTCGTCGCCGTGCTCGGTGCCGACGCAGCAGCCGTCCCCGCCACGAGCGAGTACGTCGCCGTGATGCTCGCGTTCGTCCCGGTGCTCGCCTCGTCGTTCGCCCTCGAGCAGATCGTCCGCTCCGAGGGTGCCGCACGCCAGGCGATGATCGGCCTGGTCCTGTCGACCATCGGGAACCTGGTGTTCGACGTGCTCTTCATCCTCGTGCTGCACTGGGGGGTCGGCGGTGCAGCACTGGCGGTCGGACTCGCGAACGTCGTGTCGATCGCATACTGGGTGACCTGGCTGCAGCGGAACAGCGAGAACGTCAGCTTCGCGCCGAAGTGGTTCACGCTCCGCGCCGACATCCTGAAGCCCGTCTTCGGCATCGGCGTCGGCGAACTGCTGCAGTCCGCCTTCCTGATCGTCACGACGCTCGTGCTCAACAACCTCGCCGCCGCCTACGGCGACGACCCGCTCGCCGCCATGGGCGTCGCGGTCCGCATCGCGCAGGTGCCGGAGTTCCTCGTGATGGGCGTGACGATCGGCGTGCTGCCGCTCCTCGCCTACGCGTTCGGCAAGGGCGACGCCGCACGTCTCCGGGCCGCCCTGCGCGGAGCCGCCTTCACGGTCGGCGCGATCGTCCTCGTGTTCTCCGGCGCGGTCTTCACCTTCCGCGAGCAGGTGTTCACGATCTTCTCCGGCGACCACTCGGTCCTCGCGATCGGCCTGACGATTCTGACCGCGCAGCTCGTCGCCGCCATCGTGAACGGGTTCACGGGGTTGCTCACCTCGCTGTTCCAGGCGACCGGCATGGTGCTGCCCGCGATGGTGCTGTCGCTGGCGCAGGGCGTGCTGTTCATCCCGATCGTCATCGTCGGCAACCTGTGGTTCGGACTCGCCGGGATCATCTGGGCGCTGACCGTCACCGAGGTCATCGTGTTCGCCGCCGCGGTGGTGCTGTGGCTGGCGTCGCGCGGGAAGATCGCGCGCGGCCTCGCCGCCGGCAGCGAGGAGCGGGCGGACGCCGCGCTCGAGGAGGCGCCCGACGCCGCGTAGCGCGGTGCGCGGCGCGCGGTGCGCTCGCATGGTGAGCAGAAGAGGTCGGGTCCCGTTCCAGGACCCGACCTCTTCTGCTCACGAAGCGGGGGTGAACGCGGCCGGCGTCGGACGGGAGGCCCGTGGCGGCCGGGTGGCGGGCCTCCCGTCCGGTGCGTGGCCGGGTCGCAGGCACGGCGCATCGTGAGCAGAAATGGTCGCGTGGCGCTCGGCCACCCGACCATTTCTGCTCACGAAGTGCGTCGGGGGCGGCGCAGGAGGAGCACGACGACGGCCCCGGCGGCGAGCACCGTGCCGGCGCCGAGCGCGACCCACACACCCGGGGCGATGCCGGGCGCCGAGTCGGGCGCGCCATCGGATGCCCCGGTGGCCGTCGCGGTCGACGTCGGAGTGGGGGTGACGGGGTCCGACGTCGGCACCGTCGTCGCCGGAGTCGTCGCGGACGGTGTCGTGACCGCGGCGCGGTACTCGAACCCGTACGTGCCGTCGATCGGGTGCCCGTCCGGCGACACGTACCGCCAGAGCACCGTGTACGCGCCGTTCTCGAGGTCGACGGCCTTGCCCATCGTCATCCCGGAGACGGTCACCTCGCCCGTCGACACGTCGGTGCCGTCGGCGTCGGTGACCTGGATCCGCAGTCCGGCGTCGAGACCGGCGAGCGGTGCCTCGCTGAACGTCAGGTCGACCCGGTCGAGCGGTTCGGTGACGACCGCGCCGTCAGCGGGCGAGCTGCCGGTCAGGGCCGAGTGCGCCGAGGCCGGTTGAACCCCGATGAGCGCCAGGAGCCCTCCGACGACGATCGCGAGGGAAGCTGCCGTCGTTCGTCCTGTCCGCATGCACAGACTCTACAAGCCGTAGAGCAGCGGACCGGGACGGATCAGATCTGCTCGCCGAGGAAGTCGGCGTAGGACGGCTCACGCCTCGGGTCGCCCGTGCTGGTGGAAGCGTGACCGGTTCCTTCGAGGCGCTCGGCCACGAGGGCTTCGAGGTCCTCCGGCGACCGGAGGCCGTGGCGGTGCCAATCGTGCTGCATCCTGGCGGTCATGACGACCAGCCCTTCGTCGAGATGATGCGCATCTCGGATTCGTCCGGATCGACCCGCTGTGCCAGACCCCACATCTGTGAGGAGCATCGTGACGACGGGTCCCTGATGACCGATCCAGTTCCTCCACGGTAGAGGTTGCGTCTAACGCCGTCGAGCGCGGTGCGTTTCTCGGCCGATCGCACGCCGCCGCCCGGATCGCCGTAGCGTCGCGGCATGGAGATCCTGTTCGTCCACGGCGCCCTGGTCCGCGACGGTGCCTGGTGGTGGCAGCCCACCGCCGACCTGCTGCACAGCCGCACCGGAACCCGCGGCCGCACCGGCATCCGCAGCCGAGCGGTCTCGTTGCCGTCCTGCGGCGAGGGCCCGGCGGGTCACCCCGACGGTGGGCTCGCCGAGGACGCAGCCGCCCTGCGCGCCGCCCTCGACGACAGCGACGGGGCGATCGTCGTCGGCCACTCCTACGGCGGCACCGTCATCGCCGAGGCCGGTCAGCACGACGCCGTCGCACACCTGCTGTACGTGTCCTCGTACCTGCCCGACGTCGGCTCCGCGCAGGCCGGCATCATGGCTGACGAGCCCGATCCCGTGTCGATCGGCCCGGCCGGTGACGGAGTCCTCGCCGTCGCCGGGTACGACGCTGGATCCTTCGGTGCGCGCTTCCTGCAGGACGCCGACGGGAACACGCAGCGAGCGGCATGGGAGCGGGTGACCGCCCAGTCGGCGGGGGCGTTCGTGACGCCGACGACGGCAGCAGGGTGGCAGGACGTCGACTCGACCTCCCTCGTCTGCACCGAGGACCGCAGCACCACCGTCGGGCTGCAGCGCGCGCACGCGGCGCGGGCGACGCGGAGCGTCGACGTGCCGACCGGGCACCACCCGTTCATCACGCGGCCCGACCTGGTCGTCGAGCAACTGGAGCTGCTGCTCGGAAGTGCCACGGCCTGAGCCGGGGCAGGACGACGGACGGGAGGCGCGGTGCCAGCTGGCACCGCGCCTCCCGTCAGGTGGTCCGTGCCATCAGGGCACGTGACCAGTCGCCTGGTCTCGCTCTGGTCAGTCGGTGCCGGAGTCGAAGGCCGCGCCCTCGGAGGCGAGGTCCGTCCGACGACCGAGCGCGTCCTCGGCGTCCGAGGCGATGACGGCGCCGCCGAGGATCTCCTCGGACTCGCCCGCCTCGAGCTCACCGACGAGCTCGGCCGTCGCACCGCCGATGAGACCGGCCGCCGCGTACTGCTCGAGCCTTGAGCGGGAGTCCGCGATGTCGAGGTTGCGCATCGTCAGCTGACCGATGCGGTCGTCCGGACCGAAGGCGGCGTCGCCGACCCGCTCCATCGAGAGCTTGTCGGGGTGGTACGACAGCGCCGGACCCGTCGTGTCGAGGATCGTGTAGTCGTCGCCGCGACGCAGGCGCAACGTGACCTCGCCGGTGACGGCCGAGGCGACCCAGCGCTGCAGGGACTCGCGGAGCATGAGCGACTGCGGGTCGAGCCAGCGGCCCTCGTACATCAGGCGCCCGAGTCGGCGGCCCTCGTTGTGGTACGACGCGACCGTGTCCTCGTTGTGGATCGCGTTGAGCAGCCGCTCGTACGCGATGTGCAGCAGGGCCATGCCCGGTGCCTCGTAGATGCCGCGGCTCTTCGCCTCGATGATGCGGTTCTCGATCTGGTCGGACGCGCCGAGGCCGTGACGACCGCCGATCGCGTTCGCCTCGTAGACGAGTGCGACGGCGTCCGTGTACTCCTCGCCGTTGATCGCGACGGGGCGTCCGGCCTCGAAGCGGATACTGACGACCTCGGTGGCGACCTCCACGTCGTCACGCCAAGCGGCGACGCCCATGATCGGCTCGACGATGTCCAGGCCGCTCGAGAGCTCTTCGAGGCTCTTCGCCTCGTGCGTGGCACCCCAGATGTTGGCGTCGGTCGAGTACGCCTTCTCGGTGGAGTCGCGGTACGGGAAGCCGCGGGCGACGAGCCACTCGCTCATCTCCTTGCGGCCGCCGAGCTCCTCGACGAACTCGGAGTCCAGCCACGGCTTGTAGACGCGCAGACGCGGGTTCGCCATCAGGCCGTAGCGGTAGAACCGCTCGATGTCGTTGCCCTTGTAGGTGGAGCCGTCGCCCCAGATGTCGACGCCGTCCTCCTTCATCGCGCGGACGAGCATCGTGCCCGTCACCGCACGACCGAGGGGCGTCGTGTTGAAGTACGTCTTGCCGCCGGAGCGGATGTGGAACGCGCCGGTCTGCAGGGCGACGAGGCCTTCTTCCACCAGGGCGCTCTTCGCGTCGACCAGGCGGGCGATCTCGGCACCGTACTCGTGGGCGCGGCTCGGGACGGCGTCGATGTCCGGCTCGTCGTACTGACCGATGTCAGCCGTGTACGTGCAGGGGATCGCCCCCTTCTCGCGCATCCAGGCAACGGCGCAGGAGGTGTCGAGACCCCCTGAGAACGCGATACCGACTCGTTCGCCGACGGGGAGACTGCTCAGGACCTTGGACACGGGGTCAATCGTACGGGGAGTCCGGGGGGCGCTACCGTCCAGCGCGACGGTTGTGGAGAACTCGTCCCGCGAACCGGGAACCGATCTGCTGCGCCCGGACAATACAGGGCATGAACCAGATCACGGGGGACCGAGCGGACTGGGCGCTGGGCATCGCCGGCGACGGCCGAGCGGTCGGACGCGTCTTCGACCGCCACGCCCCACGCCTGCGCCGGCACGCCGTCGGCCTCGTCCCCACATCGGCCGACGCCGACGACGTCGTGGCCATCGCGTTCCTCGAGGCCTGGCGGAAGCGCGAACGCGTCCGCTTCGTCGACGACTCCATGCTGCCCTGGCTGCTCGTCACGGCGACGAACACCGCGCACAACCTGACCCGCGCCACCCGCCGTCACCGGCTCTTCCTCGGGAGGTTCCCGGTCGACGACCCCGCTCCCGACCCCGCAGAGTCGTTCACCGACGCCGAAGCGGTCGCAGCATTGCGCGGGCTCCCGATCGCAGACCAGCGGGTGCTCACGCTCTGCGTGCTCGAAGGCCTCGGCGAACGCGAAGCGGCCGCAGCCCTCGGGGTCGCACCGGGCACCGTGAAGTCCCGGCTCCACCGGGCGAAGGCACGACTCCAGCAGCAGTACTCGACGTCAGCGGAACCCCTCGGAGGCACACTGTGAACGACCACATCTCCCCTCGTCTCGCCGCGATGCGCGACGCCCTCGTCGCCGACGTCGACGCAACGGCCCACCCCGCGCGTCGGCGGCGACCCACTCGCGGCACGGTCGCCGCGGTCGTGACGGCCTTCGCCGTCGGCGCCGGACTCACCGGAGGGATCACGGCTGCGGCGCTCCCCGGCGCCACCGCGGACGCCGCACGCGAGGATCTGCTCGCGACGACGACCCGCTACGGGACGGTCGAGGTCAACCACGCATCGATGCTCGGCTCCCCCGCGTTCACCGTCACCCACGGCGACGCCTCGTTCTCCCTCGGCGCTCGGCCGGAGGGCGCCGACCGGGTGACGCTCACGTGGGAGTGTCTCGACCCCGGCACCTTCACGGTCGAGGTCGGCGGGACGACCGTCGCGGACGCCGTCGCGTGCACGCCGGGTTCCATGCCGCGATGGAGCCTCTCCCCGCTGACCGGATCCGGAGCGGCCGCCGTGTCGGTCTCCGGTGGCGGCGGTGCCCGCTACGCCGTGTGGGCGTCGTGGGCCCGGTCGGCACGGATCGCGCAGCCCTCGCCCCAGCAGCAGGCTGCGATCGCCGACGGGACCATCACCCTGGCCGAGTACACCGCCGCCTTCGACCGGCTCGCGGCCTGCATGGCGCAGGCAGGGCACCCGATCGGCGACGTGGCGCCGTCGTGGTACGCCGACGGCTTGTGGTCGAGCACGGGCCCCGGCGCCGGCCCGTGGTACATCTGGTCGACGCCGACCGAAGCCGTCGACGTCCTCGACACGCAGTGCGCACCGCGCGAGTTCGAGCAGGTCGACACTATTTGGCAGGGCGAGCACCCGATCCCGGAGGACCCGCCGGCCGCGGGGTGATCCGCGTCGCCCGGCTTCGGTGCCCCTGGAGGGACTCGAACCCCCAACCGTTTCCTTAGGACGGAACTGCTCTTCCATTGAGCTACAGAGGCTGGCCCGTCCACTCTAGCGGCGGAACGGCTCCAGGAAGGTCGTCAGCTCGTCGACGTACAGCGCCGGTTGCTCGAACGGCGCGAAGTGCCCGCCGCGCGGCATCATCCGGTACGACACCAGGTTCGTCGTGCGCTCGAGCCACGCCCGCGGCGGCTCCACCAGGTCGCCGGGGAACAGCGAGAAACCGGAGGGCACCTCGACCCGTCGGGCCGACTGCTCCGGCGGGATGGCGGCGTTCGCGTGGTACATCCGCATCGCCGAGCCGATCGTGCCGGTGGCCCAGTACTCGGTCAGGAGTGCGAGCACCTCGTCCTGTGTGTACACGGACCACAGGTCACCGTCGCAGTCGCTCCACGACCGCAGTTTCTCGACGATCCACGCGGCGAGCCCGGCGGGTGAGTCGTTCAGGCCGACCGCGACGGTCTGCGGCTTGGTGCGGTGCATCATCGCGTAGGCACCCTCGGCGTCGCGCCACCGGGCGGTCGCGGCGACGAACCCGCGTTCCTCCGGCGACAACGTGTCGAGGTCGATGCCGGGCCAGGCCAGCCCGCCGTCGATGCGGTGCACGGCGACCACCCGGTCGGCGTGGTCGAGCGCGAGGTAGCGGGCGACGTGGGTCCCGATGTCCCCGCCGGCGACCGCGAAGCGTTCGTGGCCCAGCTCCGTCATCAGCTCGGCCCACATGCCGGCGACCGCGCGGGCGTCGATCGGCTGCGGGGGCGCGTCGGAGAAGCCGTACCCGGGCATGTCCGGCACGACCACGTCGAACCCGGCCTCGACGAGCATCGGCAGGACCTTGCGGTACCGCCACCCGGAGTCCGGCCAGCCGTGCGCGAGCAGGAGCGGCAACGCGTCGGGCGTGCCCGCTCGGGCGTGCAGCACGTGGATCCCGGTGCCGTCGATCGTCAGCCGTCGGCTGGGCAGTGCGGCGAGCGCCGCTCGGTGCGCGTCGAAGTCGAAGCCGTCGGCCCAGTACTCGATGAGCGACCGGAGCTCGTTGACGTCCGCCCCGAGGGACCAGCCAGCGCCGGCGGGTGCATCCGGCCAGCGCGTGGCCCGCAGTCGCGCGCGGAGGTCCTCGATGGTCGCGTCGTCGATCTGCGGTGTCTCGCCCATGCCCGCGACGCTACTCAGCGGGACCGACACCCGGGCGGCGGTCACCGCACCCGAGCCCGCGTCAGCAGCAGTCGCAGGCGTCGGCCGCGCGCTCGCCGGTCAGGGCGGCGACCGGCTGCTTGCATGCGTCACCCCGCCAGGCCTCGAGCCCCTCGCGCACCGCGAACACGACGACCACCAGGCCGGCCACCGGATCAGCCCACGACCAGCCGAACAGCGTGTTCAGGAGCAGCCCGACCAGCACCGCGGCGGACAGGTAGCTGCACACCAGGGTCTGCTTGGAGTCCGCGATCGCCGACGCCGAACCGAGTTCCTTGCCGGTGCGCCGTTCGAGCAGGCTGAGGAAGGGCATCACGGCCAGACTGACCGCCGCCAGCACGATCCCGACGGTGCTGTGCTCCGGCTCGCGCATCCCGGTCAGGGTCAGCACCGCGTCGACACTGACGTACAGCGCCAGTGCGAAGAACGACACCGCGATGACCTTGAGCGCGACGCGCTCCCGCGCTTCGGGGTCCGGTCCGGCGAACTGCCACGCGACCGCTGCGGCGGACAGGACCTCGATGACGGAGTCGAGGCCGAAGCCGATCAGGGCGGTCGAGGACGCCACCGAACCGGCTGCGATCGCGATGACGGCCTCGATGACGTTGTAGGTGATCGTCGCGGCGACGATCCACCGGATCCGTCGCTGCAGCACCCGTCGGCGGTCGGGAACCACCTGGACGGTCGCGTCGGTCATGCGCCGGGTCCGCAGCAGAGCGGGACGTCGCAGTCCTCGTCGGTGCACGCTTCGCCGTCGTCGACGGCGAGCACGACCTCGAGGAGCGAGCGGATCGCGGCCCCGAGGTGCGGGTCGGCGATCTCGTAGCGGGTGGAGCGCCCCTCGGGCACCGCGACGACGATGCCGCATCCGCGCAGGCAGGCGAGGTGGTTCGACACGTTCGAGCGGGTCAGCCCGAGCTCAGCCGCGAGCCGGCCCGGGTAGACCGGGGCTTCGAGCATCTCGAGCAGGATCCGGGAGCGCGTCCGATCCGCCATCGCCCGGCCGAGCCGGTGCATGACGTCGAGCCGCGGGGCTATGGTCAGCATGCGCTGACAATACAGCACACGCTGACGTATCGAGTGCCCCACCCCGGCAGGCGGACCCGGGATACGGCAGGCTGGGACCGTCTGCCACCTGCCAGGCGCCACACACCACCACAGGGGAACCACATGACGGATCAGACGACCGCGAACGCGTGGCAACGCTTCTGGGCACGCGGCGGGTGGTGGCGATCGATCCTGCTCGCCGCCGTCTACCTGCTCGTGTACCTCGGCATCAGTCAGCTCATCGGCCTGTTCGTGCGGCCGTTCATCGACCTTGACGACCTGTACGGCGACCCCGCGAGCGTGCTCTTGGCCTCGATCCTGCCGATCGGCCTGATGGGCCTGCTCCTGCTGCTGTTCGCGCGCTCACTCGGTTGGTTGCCGCACCTGTTCCGCCGGCGCACTGCACGCGCCCCGCGGTGGATGTGGATCGCGGTCGTCATCACCGTCGTCCCGCCGGTGATGAAGCTCGCCGGCACCGACTGGTCCCGCTTCACCCCCGCACTCGTCCTCGCGATCCTGTTCTTCGGCCTCTGCGTCGGGTTCGCCGAGGAACTCCTCACCCGCGGTCTCACGGTCGAGCTGCTCGAACACCACGGGTACAGCGAGCGTGCGGTCTACGTGCTGTCGTCGGTCGTCTTCGGGTTGATCCACTTGCAGAACCTGCTCGGCGGGGGCAACCCACTGCTCGTGTTCGCGACGGTCGGCTACGCGATGGGCTTCGGCGCGATGATGTTCCTCGCGCTCCGGGTGAGCCGGTGGCTGATCGTCCCGATGCTCCTGCACGCCCTCACCGACCCCACCACCCTGATGGCGGCGGGCGGCATCAACGATGCGCACGCCGTCGTGACCGGCGGATCGCCCGCGCTGGTCACCTTCGCGTCGCTGTTCAACTTCGTCTACATCGCCTTCGGGATCGTTGCGGTCTTCCTCCTGCCGGGCCGCCGGGCGCGCGCTCTGAACGCACCCACCTGACGGCCTGGAGGCCCGTGGCGGCCCCGCCACGTGCCTCCAGGCCGTCATCGAGTGAGCACAAGACGACGGGTCGCCACCCTCCACCCGTCGCCTTCTGCTCGCTCAGCGCCGCGCACGACCCGCGCGGGGCGCGCACCCTTCTCGTCGGCGCGAGCTTCGCGTCAGCGCGGTTCCCTCGTGTCGGCGGTCGCGCGGCGTTCGCGGCGATCCCGGAGCGTCTCGCGGAGGACACTGATCGCGATCGCGACGGACAACGCGATCAGCACGATCTCGATGACCCCGGTCGTGGCCGGGGGTTCGGCACCCTCGTGGTTCCGCCCGGCGGTCTGCAGGAACAGCGCAGCGTCGTTGAGCCCGTGCAGGAGCATCGGCACCCACAGCCGCCCGGTTGCGCGGCGCGCGGCGTAGTACAGGGCGCCGTCCATGCTGATGAACGCCACCTGGAACAGGATCAAGCCGAGCGGCAGGCCCCCGATCAGGTACCCCACGACGTGCGCGAGGCCGAACATGACCGAGGAGACGATGAGGACGACGAACTCGGAGTGGTGCGCGCGGAGCGCGGTGACGAGGATCCCGCGGAAGTACAGTTCCTCGCCGACGCCGACACCGAGGGCCCCGATCAGGACGACGACGATGATCCCGGCAGAGGCCTCGGACCACGGCACGAGGCTGAACAGGATCACTGTGGAGACGAGAGACAGCAACGGTGCGGCGAGCCACCACCAGCGCCGAGGACGCCCGACCGCAACGGGATGCTCGTGCCAGATGTCCTTCCACCAGCCGGAGCGACGGGCGAAGTACAGCCCGACGATGATCATGATGCCGACCGGGATCCAGGTACCGGCGAGCCAGTCGGCGATCGGGTGGTTCTCCCCGTCAACCGCGGCGCTGAGCAGGTTCCCCAACCCCGCGGCCATCACCACGTAGACCGCGCAGGCGACGAGCGCGATCCAGAACAGCCGCGGGACCTCGCGGCGTCGACCGATGTCGGTGGTCACGCCGCTGCCCCGGCTGACTGCGCCTCGGGGGCTCGACCGCTGACACGACCCTTGATGAAGAAGAGCACCAAGAGCGCGAGCACGGGGTAGACGAAGTTGAAGATCCCGGCGAAGCCGATCAGGCCAGCATCGCCAGCGGTCGCCGCGGTGGTGTCGATGCCGCCCGTGGCGAGGATCGTGGTGGGGTCGGTCGCGGCGTGCAGGAGCATCGCGGGGACGATGCTGCCGGTGACCCGCATCGACAGGAAGAACATCATGCCGATGCCGAAGGTGTATACGACGGTCACAGCGACCGTCGGCAACGCCGCCCCGCCGATCGCGTTCGACGCGTGCATCAGCCCGAACAGCAGCGACGACAACAGCGCGGCCGTCCGCTCGGTGTGGTGCCCACGTCGGAGGAGGTTCACGGCGACGCCACGGGCGATGAGCTCCTCGGCGAACCCGATGCACAGGCCGAGGAACAGCACCGCGAAGACCACGGAGACCGAGTACGACGACCAGTTCGTCGCGATGAGCCGGATCACGATCGGCACGAGCAGCAGGACCACGGCGATCCACATCCACCCGCGCCCCGGCAGCGGCTGCCGCCCGAAGACCTCGCGCCCCCACCCGAGGGTACGGACGAAGACCACGGTCAACAGCCCCATCACGATGATCGGCAAGGCGACGCCCACGATGGCGCCACGGGGTGTGGCGAACAGCTCGTCAGCGGTGATGCCACGGGCGAGCGTGTGGGCGTTCAGCCAGCCGAGCCCCTCGTAGACGGCGAGGTAGAGGACGACGGCCAGCACGGCGCGCCACCAGCCGCCGCGGTTCCAGAACCGCTGCCATCCGTTGGTCTCGATCGCACTGTGGTGGGCAGGGGCAGTGTCCATGACGGGGTCCGTTCGTCCTGAGTGAGCGGGCGGAGCGCTACGACTGAGCTGCCCTCACCTGAGCGTAGCGTCAGGGGGGACGACGGACGAGGGCACACGGCTCGCTACGCGGCCACGAGGTACTCGTCCCACTCGGCCTGCGGACGCTCGATGCCGCGCACGACCCACGACGAACCGTGCGGGATCTTCGGGCGGAAGCGCAGCCGCCACCCCATCTCCTGCGGGGTGCGGTCACCCTTCTCGTTGTTGCATGCCAGGCAGCAGGCCACGAGGTTCTCCCACGAGTCCTGCCCACCGCGCGACTTCGGCTGCACGTGGTCGATCGTCGTCGCGTGCCGGTCGCAGTACGCGCACCGGTTGGCGTCACGGCGCAGGACTCCGCGGCGCGACACCGGCACGAGTCTCGAGTGCGGGATGCGCACGTACCGGGTGAGGATGATGACGGACGGCCGATCGAAGCTCGAGGTCGATCCGGTGACCGGGTGTTCGAGGTCGGCTGCGACGACGGAGGCCTTCTGGTTCATGACCAGCACGAGGGCTCGTCGGAACGAGATCACCGCGAGGGGCTCGTAACCGGCGTTGAGGACGAGAGTGCGCATTGGTTCCCTTCCGACGTGCCTGGACGGCTTCCAGGCGCTGCGGGTGCGTCGGACCGGGGTCCTTCGCAGGTGACCGTCGCTCGCGCACACGTCCCCTGAACCACGAAGAGCACCACCCGGATGGGCAGTGCTCTGGTCATGCAGGGGCGTGCTCGTGCACGCAGGCGGTGGTCGACCGTATGTCGATGCGCGCGCGCCGACCCATGGTGCGGGTCGTGCGGAACAACGACATGGGGTCTCCCTGCTCGGGGCCTTGCGGACCGGTGCAGCGCCAGGCTACGTCAGAAACCGGCCCGGCACGAGGGTGCACGGGCCGGTTTCGGCGATGTTCACGGGTTCGATGCCCCGCGGTCGGGTCTGATGCCTCAGATGCCGAAGCGGACGATGTGGTAGTCGCTGGTCCAGATCGGACGGATCGACACGGAGCCACCGGGCTTCGGGGCGTCCATGATCATGCCGTTGCCCATGTAGAAGCCGTCGTGCGCCTCGTTGTTGAAGATGACGACGTCGCCGGGCTGCGCCTCGGACTCGGGGATCGTGGTGCCTGCCTGGTCCTGCAGCGGCACCGAGTGCGCGAGGTTGATGCCGTACTGGGCGTAGACGAACATGACGTAGCCCGAGCAGTCGAAGCCGGACGGGTCGGCACCGCCGAAGACGTACGGGGTACCGATGTACTGCTTGGCGGTGGCGACCACGGCCGGCAGCGAGAACGGGGTGTCCGCGGCACTGGAGCTGGCCACGTAGTCGGCAGCGGACGGACCGGTGTACGAGGCGTACTGCTCGGCGGTCTGGGCACGCGCCGCCTGCGTGGCCGATGCTGCCTGCTCGGCCTGCTCAGCGGCTGCCTCGGTCGCTTCGGCCTGGTCGGCTGCAGCCTGCTTGGCCGCTGCGCGGGCGTCGAGCGTCGCGGTCGACGTGGCGCCGTAGCCGTCGCGGCTCGTGCCGGCCAGCGCGACGGCGTCGGACACCGAGAACTCCTGGCTCTGCGTCGCACGGACCTGACGCTGCGCGTTCGCGGCCTCGGTGCCGGTGGAGGTCTGCGCGGCGAAGGCCGGCGCGACCGCCACGGTGCCGAACATGCCGGCGGCGACCGTCAGGACGATGGGGGCGAGGAACTTGCGCTTGCGCGACGACGAGCTCGCCTTGGCAGCGGTCGCGGTGGCTGCGGCCTGTGCGGCACGACGGCCACCGGGGAGCGGGGCGGAGCGGACCGGGACGACCTTGCGGGTCGGGCGCGCGTCGGCCTGGCGGACGGACCGCCGGGTGAGCGGTGCGTCGGTGGCGTTCTCGGTGTTCGTCGGGTTGGCGGGCGTCTGGTCGTCCGCGGCGGAACCGGTCTGCGTCAAGGGTGTGGTCTCCGGCGTCTCGTCATCACGCTGCCGTGGGTGTCCGGCGACGTGCAACCCCATCCGTTCGTCATCGTTTCCGATCGAGGCAGGAGACGGGTTCGAGACGTCCTGCCACGGGTCTCCGGCTCAGGCGCAGCGCGGGGACTCGACGAGTGTACGGGGCCGTCGTTACCTTGTCGAGATGAAACGGGCCGTTTGTAACGAAACGGTAAAGAAGCCCTGGTCAGGGCCCTGAAATCAGTCCCGCTCGATGTACACGTGCTGCGCGACCTCGACGGGGAGCTCGATGCCCGAGTCCTCACCCTCGACGCGGACGGCGACGTAGGCCCCGGCGCGCTGCACGCTCGCCAGACGACCGGGCATGACGCCGGCCGTGCGGAGCTGGTGCAGGAGCTCGGGCTCGAACTGCACGGGCTCGCCCAGACGACGGATCACACCGGTCGCGACTGCGTCGGTGCCCTCGGTCGCGGCGACGATGTTCTGCACGCCGTCGAGGAACCCCGCGGCCGCGGGGCCACCGATCTCGGCCAGGCCGGGGATCGGGTTGCCGTAGGGCGACTCGGTCGGGTTGCCGAGCATCTCGAGCAGGCGGACCTCGACCTGCTCGCTCATGACGTGTTCCCACCGGCAGGCCTCGTCGTGGACGAACGCCCAGTCGAGTCCGATGACGTCGGCCAGCAGGCGCTCCGCCAGACGGTGCTTGCGCATGACGTGGGTGGCTCGGGAGCGCCCTTCGTCGGTGAGCTCGAGGTGGCGGTCGCCGGAGACGACGACCAGGCCGTCGCGCTCCATGCGGGCGATGGTCTGCGAGACCGTCGGGCCCGAGTGGCCGAGGCGCTCCGAGATGCGAGCGCGCAGCGGAACGATCGCCTCCTCCTCCAAGTCGAGGATGGTGCGAAGGTACATCTCCGTGGTGTCGACGAGATCGGTCACGGTCCGCCTCTCATGTCTGGGCCCAGCGGCCACCACCCTACTTGTTCGGACCGACGAACTCCGACCGACACTTGCACGGAGCAAGAAGAGGGCCGTGGGCACAGCGCTCCAGGCCTCCCCGTCCGGCCGGTACAGGCGCACCAGCACTGGGATCGCGCTCGGTAGGATCGGTGCATGGCAGACATCGTCATCCCCGCCGAACTCCTCCCCACCGACGGCCGCTTCGGCTGCGGACCGTCCAAGATCCGCGGCGCGCAGCTCGAGTCCCTCGTGACGCGCGGGGCCACGATCCTCGGCACGTCCCACCGCCAGAAGCCCGTGAAGGACCTGGTCGGCAGCGTCCGCTCCGGGCTCGCCGACCTGTTCCAGGTCCCCGAGGGCTACGAGGTCGTCCTCGGCAACGGCGGCTCGACCGCGTTCTGGGACGCCGCCGCGTTCGGCCTCATCGAGCGTCGCGCAGAGAACCTGTCCTTCGGCGAGTTCGGGTCGAAGTTCGCCAAGGCCGCCAGCGCCCCTTGGCTCGAGGCACCGCACGTCGTCGAGGCCCCCGGCGGATCGCTCGCCGCGCTCGAGCCCGTCGACGGCGTCGACGTCTACGCCTACCCGCACAACGAGACCTCGACCGGTGTCATGGCCCCGGTCGTCCGCGCCGCCGGTGACGCCGGAGCACTGACCGTCGTCGACGCCACGAGCGCCGCCGGTGGTGCCGCGTTCGACGTGGACGCCACCGACGTCTACTACTTCGCCCCGCAGAAGAACTTCGCCTCCGACGGCGGCCTGTGGCTCGCGCTGTTCTCGCCCGCGGCGATCGAGCGCGTCGAGCGCATCGCGGCGAGCGGTCGGTACATCCCCGAGTTCCTGTCGCTCAAGAACGCCGTCGACAACTCGCGCCTGAACCAGACGCTGAACACCCCGGCGATCTCGACGCTGCTGCTGCTCGACGACCAGGTCCGGTGGATCAACGAGTCGGGCGGCCTGGCCTGGGCGGACGCCCGCACGAAGACCTCGTCGTCCACGCTGTACGACTGGGCCGAGTCGGTCGACTACGCGACGCCGTTCGTGACCGACCCCGCAGCCCGCTCGCAGGTCGTCGCCACGATCGACCTCGACGACTCGATCGACGCCAAGGCCGTCGCCGCGACCCTGCGCGCGAACGGCATCGTCGACACCGAGCCGTACCGGAAGCTCGGGCGCAACCAGCTGCGCGTCGCGACGTTCACCGCGATCGACCCGGACGACGTCGCGAAGCTCGTGCAGGCGATCGACTTCACGGTCGGCGCCCTGCGCTGACCCGTCCGTCGCGCGGGCCAGCGCCGGCGCCGGCGCCGGCGACGAACACCACCAAAACGACGAAGCACCACGGGATCCCGTGGTGCTTCGTCGTTGTTCGGGTGCGTGTCAGGAGCGGTGGAAGTCCGGGTCGACCTCACCGGCATCGAGCTGGGCGCCGTCGAGGTCGGCGTCCGGGTCGACGGGCTGCACGCGCTGCGCGCGACGACGGCGAGGGGGCTGCGGGGCGTCGTCGACGTCCTCGTCGTCCGCATCAGCGGTGTCGGCGAGCGCGTCGACGTCCACACCATCGATGTCGTCGTCGTCCGGTTCGTCGAGGTCGTCCTCGTCCGCTTCGAACTCGGCGTCGTCGTCGTCCTCGTCGTCATCCGACTCGTCGTCGGCTTCGTCGTCGTCCGAGTCGTCGTAGTCGGCGTCCTCGTCCGACTCGTCATCGAAGTCGTCGTCCGACTCGTCGTCGTCGCCCTCGTCGTCGGACTCCTCGTCCGACTCGTGGTCCTGCGCCGCCCGGTACTCGGCCAGTCGCTCGGACCACGGCACCCACTCCGGCGCGACGAGCGAGCCGTCGCCGGGCATCAGCTCGACCTCGAGCACGGTGGGGTCCTCGTCGCCGACCTTCGCGACGCTGACGGTCCAGCGCCAGCCGGGGTAGCCCGGCATGCGGTTCGCGAACAGGACGGAGACGACGCCGTCGCCCTCGTCCACGGTGCCGACGGGCGCGCCGATGCTCGACTCGGGGGTCACCTCGAGCAGCGCGGTCCGCGCCAGGTCGGTGTAGTCAACGGGTACTGCGTCGCTGTCTGTCATGGCGTCACGCCTCCAACTGGTCTGCGACGTGCCGCAGGATGGCGGCGAGTCGATCGCCGTTCTTCGGGTAGCGGCCGTGGCGGAGGTCTCCGCTGATCCGGTCGAGTTCCTTCACCAGGTCCTCGACGATCACGGCCATGTCGTCTGCGGAGCGACGGGTCATCCGGGACAACGACGGCTGCGGGTCGAGGAGCCGCACGGACAGTGCCTGCGACCCCTTCTTCCCCTGCACGACGCCGTACTCGAGCCGGGATCCCGCCTTCACGGTCACGACGCCGTCGGGCAGCGAGGACGCGTGCAGGAACACCTGGTCGCCGTCGTCTCCGGTGATGAAGCCGAAGCCCTTGTCGTCGTCGTAGAACTTGACCTTGCCGGTGGGCATGCGTGGACTCCTCGAGGTCGTGGTACGGCCGTGGTGCGTCGGATATCCTGGGTCGATGGCCAATCCGACCCGATCAACCGGGAACCCGCAGGATTCCGCAGAACCCCCGGTGACGTTCAATCGTACCGAACGCGCTCTGGCGTTCATGGTCGGTGGCATCTTCATCGCTGCGTTCCTCTGCATGGCGGCGATGATCGTCATGTGGCTGACGGTCCCGAGCGCGCAGGGCTCCATGCCGTGGCCGGTGATCATGGCGATCCCGCTCGTCGGTTTCCCGATCGGCATGGTCCTGGTCTTCACGCTCCTCGCCATCACCTGGACGCGCCGCGCACGAGCCAACCGGACGGCTCGCTGACGTCCGCCCCGGACGCTGGCACCGGACGATGACGACCACCGCCGACCTGGCCGCCCGACTCCGGGCGTTGCCGGACGACTCCCTCGAACGACTCGTCGCTGCGCGGAGCCTGCCCCCGGCCGCCCTCGGCGAGACCGGTCCGCAACGGATCACCGACTTCTTCGACCTGGCCGAGGCGCTCCGCACCGACGACGCGGTCGACGCCGCCGTCGAGCACCTGCCCCGCGCCACGATCCTGGCGCTCCGCGACGGCGGTGACGCCGACCACCTCGGTCCGGCGATCACGCTCGGCCTGGCGGACGAGGACGGCGCCGTCGACGACGCGGTCGCCGCACGCGTGGCCGCCCACCCCGACCTCGTGGCACTGCGATCGACGGGAGGCCCGGATCGCCCCGACCGCGCCGCCCACGCCGACGACGTGGCCGGCCAGGACCGCGCGCGCACCACCGGCGCGGAGCAGGCGTTCTCGAGCATGACCGTGCTCGCCGAGCTGCTGCGTGCGGTGGACGCCGGCACCGTCCGAGAACTCGTCAAGGGCGGCATCGGCACGCCGCTCGCGAAGACCCTGGCCGAGCGCATCGGCACCGACGCCGACGTCGTGCCCGGCCGCCTCGCACTGCTCGACCGGGTCGGGTTCGCCGACCCGGGCTCCGGCCGGTGGACGGTCACCGACGCCGGACAGGACTGGCTCGTCGCCGACTGGCCGGACCGCTGGGCGACCCTCGTGTCGGCCTGGGCGGACACCCTCGGCCCCGCGGTGCACGAGGTCCTCGCACTCGCCGACGACGACCTGCGCGACCTCGTGGCCCTCGGCCGCTGGGCGTACCCGGCGGGCTCCCGCTGGCTCGACGCCGTGCTGCTCGAGGCGGCCGGCACCGCCGCGTCGCTCGGACTCGCGGTCGACGGCATCGTCACGAGCACCGGCCGCGCGCTGCTGGACGGTGACGCCAGGCCCGCAGCGGACGACCTGCCCGGCACCGTCAGCCAGGTGTACCTGCAGCACGACCTGACGGTGATCGCCCCCGGGCCCCTCGCCCCGGTCGACGACGCCGCCCTGCGCACGGTCGCCGTGCTCGAGGCACCCGGTCTGGCCGCCCGCTACCGCATCTCCGAGGACACCCTGCGCACGGCGTTCCGTGCCGGGCACTCCCGCGACGACGTCCTGGCGCTGCTCACCCGACTGTCGTCGACCGGCGTCCCGCAGCCCCTCGCCTACCTGGTCGACCAGGTCGCCGGACGCGACGGCAGCATCGTCGTCGACCGCGGCGAGGGCGGGGTCGGCACCGTGGTGCGTGGCACCGCGGACCAGCTCGACCTGATCGGTGTCGACGCCGAACTCCGGCAGATGGCGTGGGAGCGCAGCGACCTGACGACGCTCACCACCCGCTACCCGGCGCACGTCGTGCACACCGCGCTCGAGGACCAGCGCTACCCGGCCGTGCTCGCGACCGGCGCCCGCCCCGAGACGCACCACGGGCCTCCCGGTCGGCGCAGCCCCACCGGACGCTCGCCGGAGCAGGCGGCGCACGCACTCGTGGAACGGCTCCGCCTGACCACCCAGCGCGGCGACGCCGAACCGGAGCAGGAGTGGCTCGGGCGGCAGATCGACCTGGCCGTGCGCGGTCGCACACCGATCCGGCTGACGGTGCGGATGCCGGACGGCTCCGAACGGCCGTTCTCGATCATCCCGACCTCGGTCGCCGCCGGACGCGTCCGAGGGCGCGACACCAGCGTCGACGTCGAGCGCACGCTGCCGCTGTCGCTCGTCGTGGCGGTCGAGAGCGACGCCTGAGGTGCACGGTCACCCGAACGCAGGTGACGACGGCTAGGCTGGCAGGTCATGAACGGACCGCTGATCGTGCAGAGCGACCGCACCGTGCTCCTCGAGGTCGCACACCCCGACGCCGAGGACGCACGCCACGAGCTCGCGGCCTTCGCCGAACTCGAACGCGCCCCCGAGCACGTGCACACCTACCGCATCACCCGCCTCGGCCTGTGGAACGCACGGGCCGCCGGACACGACGCCGAGGCGATGATCGCCACCCTCGAGCGCTTCGCCAAGTTCCCGGTGCCGCAGAGCGTGACCGTGGACATCCGCGACACGGTGTCCCGCTACGGCCGACTCGTCATCCGGCGTGAGGAACGCGACGACGCCCCGGTCATCGCGAACTCCCCCGCCGAGGAACTCGAGCGCCTGCCCGTCCTGCTCCTGACCGCCGAGGACCCGTCCGTGCTGGCCGAGGTCATCCGGTCGAAGCGGATCAAGCCACTGCTCGGCGACATGCGGACGCCCTCCGAGGTCGAGCTGCAGCCGTGGGCACGCGGGCAGATCAAGCAGGAACTCGTGAAGCTCGGCTGGCCGGCCGAGGACCTGGCGGGCTACACCCCCGGGCAGCCGCACCCGATCGACCTCGACACGGCCGAGTGGCACATGCGCCCGTACCAGGAGCAGGCCGTCGACACCTTCTTCGCGCAGGGGTCCGGAGTCGTCGTGCTGCCCTGTGGCGCCGGCAAGACCCTGGTCGGTGCCGGGGCGATGGCGACCGTCAAGGCGACCACGCTCATCCTCGTGACGAACACCGTGTCCGCACGGCAGTGGCGCAGCGAGCTCCTCAAGCGCACGACCCTGCAGGCCGAGGACATCGGCGAGTACTCGGGCAGCGTCAAGGAGGTCCGGCCGGTCACGATCGCGACCTACCAGATCCTGACCGCCCGTCGGAAGGGCGAGTACACGCACCTGTCGCTGCTCGACGCCCTCGACTGGGGCCTCATCGTCTACGACGAGGTCCACCTGCTGCCGGCCCCGGTGTTCAAGCTGACCGCCGACCTGCAGGCCCGCCGACGCCTGGGCCTGACCGCGACGCTCGTGCGCGAGGACGGCCGCGAGGGCGACGTGTTCTCGCTCATCGGTCCGAAGCGCTACGACGCTCCGTGGAAGGAGATCGAGGCCCAGGGCTACATCTCCCCGGCCGAGTGCTACGAGGTGCGCATCGACCTGCCGCACCAGGAGCGCCTGGAGTACGCGGCCTCGAGCGACGACGAGCGCTACCGGCTCGCTGCCACCTCGCCCGCGAAGACCCCGGTCGTCCGCGAGCTCATCGAGAAGCACCGCGGCGAGCAGATCCTGGTGATCGGGCAGTACATCGACCAGCTCGACGAACTGGCGGCGTCGCTCGACGCGGCCGAGATCACGGGTGCGACCCCGGTCGATGAACGTGAGCGGCTGTACGACGCGTTCCGAGCCGGCGAGGTGGACGTGCTCGTCGTGTCGAAGGTCGCGAACTTCTCCATCGACCTGCCCGACGCCACCGTCGCGATCCAGGTCTCCGGGTCGTTCGGGTCACGGCAAGAAGAAGCGCAGCGCCTCGGTCGACTGCTCCGCCCGAACAAGGACGGCCTGCCCGCGTCGTTCTACACGCTCGTGGCGCGGGACACCGTCGACCAGGACTTCGCACAGAACCGGCAGCGGTTCCTCGCGGAGCAGGGGTACTCCTACACGATCCTGGATGCCGACCAGGTCCAGGCGCCCGTGGGCTGACGTACGCACCGCTCTCAGGAAACCATTAGGGAACGGTCAGAAGATAGGACCATGAGCGATGGCCCCAAGATCCTGATCGTCGACGACGAGCCGAACATCCGCGACCTCCTGACGACCTCGTTGCGCTTCGCCGGGTTCGCCGTCCGTGCCGTCGGCAACGGCGCACAGGCGATCTCGGCCGTGCTCGAGGAAGAACCCGACCTGATCATCCTCGACGTGATGCTCCCCGACATGAACGGCTTCGGCGTCACCAAGCGCCTGCGGTCGTCGGGGTACACCTCGCCGATCCTGTTCCTCACCGCGAAGGACGACACCGAGGACAAGATCACCGGCCTCACCGTCGGCGGCGACGACTACGTCACCAAGCCGTTCTCCCTCGACGAGATCGTCGCCCGCATCAAGGCCATCCTCCGTCGCACCATGAACGACGAGGAAGACGCGATCATCCGCGCCGGCGAGCTCACCATGGACCAGGACACGCACGAGGTCACGATCGGCGACGCGCAGATCGAGCTCTCCCCCACCGAGTTCAAGCTGCTCCGCTACCTGATGCTCAACCCGAACCGCGTGCTGTCGAAGGCGCAGATCCTCGACCACGTCTGGGAGTACGACTTCAACGGCGACGCCGGCATCGTCGAGAGCTACATCTCGTACCTGCGTCGCAAGCTCGACCAGTACTCGGCCGAGCCGATCATCCAGACCAAGCGCGGCTTCGGGTACATGCTGAAGGCGTCCAAGGCCTCGTAGCACCTCCGTTCTTCACGGCGGTCGTCCGGTTTCACCGGGCGGCCGCTGTCTATCGTTGGGGCAGCATGCACACGCGAATGAGCCGCTGGTGGGACGGGATCTCCCTGCGCACCAAGATCACCGGGATCACGGTGCTCCTGGTGGCGCTCGGCCTGCTCGTGGCCGGACTCGGCACGATGACCGTCCTGTCGACGTACCTGATGGCGCAGCTCGACAACAACGTCAAGGGCACCACTGAGCAGCTCGAGGGCCAGAACATCAGCGACGGCGAGCAGTACTGCAAGTTGTCGGTCGTGCTGTCGCAGAGCGCCTACGTGGCCGCGTACGACGCCGACGGCGACCAGATCTGCCAGACGAAGGCATCGAGCCGTCCGGACATCCGCGAACTGGACTTCTCCGCAGCGGCGCAGAACGGTGCACGCTTCTCGCTCTACGACAGCCAGCACAACCACGAGTGGCGCGCCCAGGTCATCCCGGCGTCACTGCAGAACCAGACGAGCGGCTCCACCGAGACCGGCTTCGTTCTCGTCGCAGTGTCGAGCGCCGACACCGACCAGACCATCGCCCGGTTCACCGTCATCTTCCTGGGCTTCGGCATCTCGGTGATCCTGCTCGGTGCCATGCTCACACGGCTGCTCGTCACGGCCACGTTCGACCCACTGCGTGACGTGGAGGACACCGCCGCACGGTTCGCCGCAGGAGACTTCAACCAGCGCCTCGAGGCCGACACCCCGAACACCGAGGTCGGGCGCCTTAATCGCTCCCTCAACGTCATGCTCGAGCGCATCGACACCGCGTTCGAGGACCGCCAGCGCACCATCGACCAGATGCGCCGCTTCGTCGGCGACGCCTCGCACGAACTCCGCACCCCGCTGGTGTCCCTGCGCGGGTACGCCGAGCTGTACCGGATGGGCGCCCTGCGCAAGGAAGAGGACGTCGCCCAGGCGATGGAACGCATCGAGAAGGAGGCGAAGCGGATGGGCCTGCTCGTGCAGGACCTGCTCCAGCTCGCCCGCATCGACGAGTCCAAGCCGCTCGAGCTCGGCCCGGTCGACCTCGTCGCCATCGCCCGTGACTCGGCGCTCGACACCATGGCGTCCAACCCGGACCGCGAGATCCAGGTCCTGGTCGAGGACGCCATGACGGGCGAGAGCGTCCCCCAGGCAGTGCGGCCGCCCGCTTCGTCGTCCTCGCTCTCGTCGGGGTCGTCGGACTCGTCGGGCTCCTTGTCCGACACGGGCGAGGTCCCCCCGGCATCGCCCACGTCGGCGAACACCACGGGTCCCATCGCGTTCTCGCGGCAGACGATCGCGCGGCTGCGTGCTCGGCGGACCCGGGCGATGGACATCGAAGCCGGTGCCGCCCCCACCGACGAGACGACGCCGCTGCCGACGGTCGTCATGCCCCAGCGTCCCCCGATCGTGCTGGCGGAGGAGAACAAGATCCGCCAGATCGTCACGAACCTGATGGGCAACGCCATGCGGTTCACCGAGCACGACGACCCGATCGAGATCGGCGTCGGGGTGGACGACGACCGCGGCATGGCCCACATCGACGTCATCGACCACGGTGAGGGGATCCCGGCGCAGCTGCGCGACAAGATCTTCCAGCGGTTCTGGCGTGCCGACACCTCGCGTGCGCGGGACACCGGTGGTTCGGGCCTCGGTCTCGCGATCGTGTCGGGCATCGTCGCGGCACACCACGGCTCGGTCGAGGTCTTCGACACCGAGGGTGGCGGCGCGACCTTCCGCGTCTGGCTGCCCTTGCTCCCCCGCGACTACGCCGCCTGACGCGGTCGCTTGCCGACTGGTCACGAACCGTCGCCCCGCAACTGTCCGTGCGACGAGCCCTGACCACTCGACGTGCACCCGACAGCACGTTGCGACCACTCTGTGGCGCCGGACTGCCGGGAGTTCACGTCCGGCGGAGACGGATCGTGACCGTCCGCGCCTCGAAGGCCTGGCGAAGCCGCTCCAACAGCACCGCTGGCCGCCCCGCGTCGGCAGCCGTCGCGTGGATGATGAGCCAGTCGTTCACCACGAATCCGTTGTCGCGTCGCTGGTCGTGACGGAACGCGTCGCGCTCCCGGTGGTGGTCGCCGTCGTACTCGAGACCGATCCGGAGCGCCGGCCAGACGAGGTCGACGCGACCAAGGAACAGCCCGCTCGGGTCGTGCACGTCCAGGTTGAGTTCCGGCTCCGGGAACCCTGCGTCCTCGACAGCGAGCCGGAGCCAGGTCTCCATCGCGGACTCTGCCCCCACGCGGATCCGGTCAAGCGCGCTCCGCGCCCGGCGGACGTAGCGGCTGCCCGGCAACACCGCCGCCCGGAGGTCGTCGATCGTCGCCAATCCGGATCGGCCGACCAGGTGATCACCGACCGCAACGAGCGCGGGGACGTCGAGACTCGCAGCACACTCGAACCACATCGCGGACGGGGCACTGACCCGGTGGCCCCTGTGCTCCACCACCTCGGGCTCTGCACGTCGGTGCCCGACGACGTTCGGACGGCGCATCCGCACCCCGTTCTCAACCGTCGTCACGTGGACGGCCGTCTCGGACCGCATCGACGCGGGAAGCGGCGCACCCCAGAGCCGAGCGGCCGTGGTGTGGCTGAAGTACTGATCAGGGCGCATCACCTGCGCGACGGCCTCGAGGAAGTCCGCCGACCCTGCCGGCGCGCGAACACCTCGGACCGGCGCGACGAGGTCACTCCGGCGGAGCCGCTCGGGATGCACACCCTTCCCCACGGCCTCGGCCACCGTGAAGGTGCGGACTTCGAGGGCTCGGGGCAGGCGGCGCGGCGTCGGCATCTGGCCAGCTTGAGGCGCGGGAGGGGGACGTGAGGCACGGGCGGACCGGACTGTGGAAGAGGAGGCGAGCCGGGCCTCCTGTGCAGGACTGGGCTCCGCCCGAGCCGGCACGCGTGCCCACCAACGGCCAGAACACCCCGTTCGCACGTCGGCGACCGGTCGCCTGCTGTCGGTACGCGCTCGCGCTGCCGACGTCTGGTGACCGCTCGGCGAACCTGAGCGGCGCGCCACCCCCCCCCCCCCGCACGCGGAAGGGCCCCGCACGCGCAGCGTGCGGGGCCCTTCGAACAGGACTGCTTAGAAGTCCATGCCACCCGTCGGGTCGCCGGCCGGAGCGGCCGCGGCACGCTCGGGCTTGTCGGCGACGACGACCTCGGTCGTCAGGAACAGACCAGCGATCGACGCAGCGTTCTGCAGCGCCGAGCGCGTGACCTTGGCCGGGTCGATGATGCCCGCGGCGATGAGGTCGACGTACTCGCCGGTCGCGGCGTTGAGGCCCCAACCTGCTTCGAGCTCGCGGACCTTGGCGGCCACGACACCCGGCTCGAGACCGGCGTTCAGCGCGATCTGCTTGAGCGGTGCGTCGATGGCGACGCGGACGATGTTCGCACCGGTCGCCTCGTCACCCTCGAGGGTGAGTGCGTCGAGCGCGACCTTGCCGGCCTGGATGAGGGCGACGCCACCACCGGCGACGATGCCCTCTTCGACGGCAGCCTTCGCGTTGCGGACGGCGTCCTCGATGCGGTGCTTGCGCTCCTTGAGCTCGACCTCGGTCGCGGCACCCGCCTTGATGACGGCGACGCCACCGGCGAGCTTCGCGAGGCGCTCCTGGAGCTTCTCGCGGTCGTAGTCGGAGTCGGTCGCGTCGATCTCGGCGCGGATCTGACGGACACGGCCGGCGATCTGCTCGGCGTCGCCGGCACCCTCGACGATCGTGGTCTCGTCCTTGGTGATGACGACCTTGCGGGCACGACCGAGCAGGTCGAGCGTCGCGTTCTCGAGCTTGAGGCCGACCTCTTCGGAGATGACCTGGCCACCGGTCAGGATCGCGATGTCCTGCAGCATGGCCTTGCGGCGGTCACCGAAGCCCGGGGCCTTGACGGCGACGGACTTGAAGATGCCGCGGATCTTGTTCACGACGAGCGTGGCCAGGGCCTCGCCGTCGACGTCCTCGGCGATGATCAGGAGCTGCTTGCCCGCCTGGATCACCTTGTCGACGACCGGCAGGAGGTCCTTGATGTTCGAGATCTTCGAGTTGACGATCAGGATGTAGGCGTCCTCGAAGACGGCTTCCTGACGCTCGGGGTCGGTGACGAAGTACTGCGACAGGTAGCCCTTGTCGAAGCGCATGCCCTCGGTCAGCTCGAGCTCGGTGCCGAAGGTGTTCGACTCCTCGACGGTGACGACACCTTCCTTGCCGACCTTGTCGATGGCCTCGGCGATGAGCGCGCCGATGGTCGGGTCTGCAGCCGAGATCGACGCGGTCGCGGCGATCTGGTCCTTGGTCTCGATGTCCTTCGCGTTGGCGAGGAGCTGGTCGGAGACGGCGGAGACGGCCTTCTCGATGCCGCGCTTGAGCGACACGGGGTCGGCGCCGGCTGCGACGTTGCGCAGGCCCTCGCGGACGAGTGCCTGGGCGAGGACGGTCGCGGTGGTCGTACCGTCACCGGCGACATCGTCGGTCTTCTTGGCGACCTCCTTGACGAGCTCCGCACCGATCTTCTCGTACGGGTCGTCGAGCTCGATCTCCTTGGCGATGGAGACACCGTCGTTCGTGATCGTGGGGGCGCCCCACTTCTTCTCGAGGACGACGTTGCGGCCGCGCGGGCCGAGCGTCACCTTCACGGCGTCGGCCAGCTGGTTCAGGCCGCGCTCGAGGCCACGGCGGGCCTCCTCGTCGAAAGCAATGATCTTAGCCATGTGAGTTCTCGTCCCTCCCGGACGTCGTGGGGTCGTGCTGGCACTCAACGTGAGCGAGTGCCAACGCCGATTCTGGCACTCGACCGGTGCGAGTGCAACACGATCGGGAGGCTCGTCACGTCTTCCCAGGACACGCCCCGCCAACAGCGCACCCCGACCACTGCCGCGGACCGCCCGCCACGCACGTCATGCAGCGCGGGCCACGCACGACGAACGCGCCGCCCCTGACGGGACGGCGCGTTCGCGATGAGTGTCGTGCGTTCAGGCCGGTCGGACTGCCTCCGCCTGCGGGCCCTTCGACCCGGTGCCGACGTCGAACACCACTGCCTGGCCCTCCTCGAGGACCTTGTAACCCGACATGTCGATGGCCGAGTAGTGCACGAACACGTCCTGGCCTCCTCCATCGACGGTGATGAAGCCGAAGCCCTTTTCAGCGTTGAACCACTTCACGGTTCCGTTGGCCATGATCTCTTGCTCCCTGGTACTGCTGTGCGAACGACGTGTTCGTCGTCTGCAAGGGACTCTGCTCGAAGCGCGCCGATCAGGCAAGAGGTGTGACGTTGTTTCACGTCGATTCCGTCAGAAATCAACGTGCCCGAAACACGACCGTCACAAATGCGGGTGGAAAGCGCCCGCGGAATGCGGATCAGCCGGTGTAGTCGGCCCCGAGCACGACGCTCACGTCGGCGTTCGGGAACGCTGCCGACTGCTGCACGGCGGTGACCCCGAGCTGCTTCGCGATGCCCTGCGCGACCGCCGCCTGTGCGGCCTGCTGGTAGTACACGACGGTCGAGGTCGACCCGGTCGTGCCGGCGTCCCCGGTCGAGGCGACCTGCCAGCCGGCACCGGTCAGCGTGGCGCTGGCGCGGGCGGCGAGACCGGTGGTCGTCGTGCCGTTCAGGACGACGACGGTGGTCGTGCCCTGCTGTGCCGGCGTCGCGGCAGCGGCTCCGGAGTCGGCACCCGACCCGGCCGACGACGACGCCGAGGGCTTCGAGGTGGCGGACGCGGACGGCTTCGACGTGGCCGACGAGCTCGTCGACGCCGAGGGCGAGTCCGAGCCGCTGAACGAGTAGCTGCCGTTCAGGAGCGCGAGGACGAGCACGCCGATGCCGACGAGCACACCGGTGGCGAGTGCCGCCCAGGCGAACGCGATCCAGCCACGGCCGCGGCGCTGGGCACCGCGGTGTGCGCCGACCCGGGGGCCGTCGGCGACGTCGTCGAAACGGTCACGGGGGAATCTGGTGCTCATCGTTCCTCTTCACGTCCTTCGGGAGCGGCACCGGGCGCGACGAAGCTGCGCGTCGCCCGGGCGCTGGTGCGCGCGTGGCGGAGCCGCTGCAGCCTGGTGACGAGCTGCGGGTCGTACGCGAGTGCCGCGGGCGAGTCGATCACGCGGTTCAGCACCTGGTAGTAGCGCGCCGCCGACATCTCGAACTCGACCCGGATCTCCGCTTCCTTCGTGCGGTCGTGCCGTGCCCGGTCGTGCTCGAACGACAGCACACGCTGCGCAAGCTCACTGAGCTGGTCAGCGCGGTGCTGGTCAGCGCGGTGCTCGTCAGCGCGGTGCTCGTCGGTGGAGCTGGTCACGGCGGTTCCGATCACGGTCGGGTAACGGGTCTCGCACATCGTAGGGGCGGAGAGCATCCGGACCCTGGCACGGCGCTGGACTGTCGCGAACACCGGTCACAGGTTCGGGTCGCGGAACCAGCGCACACGCGTGCCGAACGGGTCCGAGACGGCGACCGCGGTGCCGTCGATCGAGGCCGTGGCGAAGGCGTCCGGATCCGCCGCGTCGACGTCGTCGGGCAGCGTCGCCGCCACACCGCGCAGGATCCCGGTGCGTTCGAGCGCGATCCAGTGCACGCCGCGTTCGCGGACGCGGTCCACGAACCGCTGGCGCTCGGCACCCGGCATGTAGACCAGGGTGCCGGTGGTCAGCACGACCGGCTCCACGTCGTCCGGCAGGGCGTCCAGTGCACGGTCGAGGTCGCCCGGCAGCGTGCCCCGGATCCACACGGGAGGCACGGCGAGCGTCGCGCGCGCCGCCTCGCGCATCAGGGCGATCCGGTCCAGGGCCTCTGGTGGGACCGCTTCGACCAGACGGTCGAACGCGCCGTCCGCCCACAGGTCGATCGGGTTCGGGTCGAGCAGCACCCGCGCACCGACGCGGATCGGCGCGCGGGCCGGAGCCGGCACCGTCCCCGAGGCCTCGACGACGAGCCGGATCGACGGGTCGTCGACCGCCGTGTGCATCCGGACGACCTCGGTGCGCGCCCCGCCGTGGTCGTCGCGCCCCGAGGAGTCGGGGCGCGACGACGGCACCGGGGCGCGTTCCGCCGGCACCCGGGACTCCGACGTCCGGTGGTCGAGCGTCACCCGGTCCGGGATCGAACAGAGCCCGGCGGCGCCCCCTGCGTCCACCAACCCGAGCGGCCGCGAGGCCCCCTCGGCGAGCGCCGCGAACAGCGGGACGACGGGACCGAGCCGCCGCGGGTCGTTGGCCTGCACCGTGGCGGAGGCGAGGGCCGTGACCAGGGCGGGGCGGGCCTCCCGACCGATCGCGCGCAGCGCACCGGGGTCCGACGGATCCGCGCCGAGCCGCCGCGCGACCGCGAAGAACAGTTCCGGCTGCCGCTGCTGCTCGGGGACCTCGGCGAGGAGCGCGACCAACGCGGGGTCGAGCGACCGCGCCCAGGCGGCGTAGGACGGGGACACGGCCTCGATGCGGTCGGCGTAGGCGGCGTACCGGCCGAGGGTGTCCATCAGCGCCCCGGGCGGTGCATGCCGACGTGCCGGATGCCGGCTTCGTCGTAGGGCGTCCCGAACCGGACGAAGCCGTGGCGTTCGTAGAGCGCAGCGACGTACTCCTGGGCGTGCAGGACGACGGGTTCGTGCCCGTGGGCCGCGAGCACTGCGGCGACGAGCCCGCCAGCGATGCCCTGCCCACGGTGGTCGGGGTGCGTCGCGACCCGGCCGATCACCCAGGACGGCGGCGGTGCATCCGCCGGGTGCTCCTCGTCCGCAGCCGGTCGGATCAGGCGCAGGTACCCAACCGCTTCGGTGTCCGTACCGAACCACCAGTGCTCGGTCTCGGGCTCGCGGTCACGGCCGTCGAAGTCCTCGGCCGTCACCCGTTGTTCGAGTGCGAAGACGCGGTTCCGGAGCACCACGATGCCGTACAGTTCGTCCGTCGTCAGACGGGTCCAGCGGGCGTGGTGCACGGAATGCTCGGACATCGTCGCGAGTTTACTGAAGTGGTCGGGAGTGCCCGGAAGAACCCGACCGGAAGCAGGAGGAAACAATGGCATACAACGTCGACAAGTCCGACGCCCAGTGGCGCGAGGACCTCTCCCCGGACCAGTACGCCGTCCTGCGTCAGGCGGGGACCGAACGGCCGTGGACCGGTGAACTCCTCGACGAGGAGCGTGCCGGCGTCTACACCTGTGCGGCCTGCAACGCAGAGCTGTTCAAGAGCGGCACGAAGTTCGACTCCGGCTGCGGCTGGCCGTCGTTCTACGAGTCGGTGAACCCCGACGCCGTGCAGCTGATCGACGACAAGTCGCTCGGCATGGTGCGCACCGAGGTCCGTTGCGCGAACTGCGGTTCGCACCTGGGCCACGTGTTCCCCGACGGCTTCGGCACGCCCACCGGCGACCGGTACTGCATGAACTCGATCTCGCTGAACTTCTCGGAGAAGCCGGCCGAGTGAGACCCCGACGCCCTCACCGGTAAGATGAGCGGCGTCAGCCGGCATGGCGCAATTGGTAGCGCACCGTACTTGTAATACGGGGGTTGCGGGTTCAAGTCCCGCTGCCGGCCCCATATACTGGATTCGCAGGCCGCGACCTCTTCGCCGCCCGCACCGCCTTCAGCCCCGCCGCGAGCGGGGCTGTCGTGCGTCCGGGGCTTCTCCCACTCCGCACTCGTCAGGGCCAGACCCCCGCGCTGTACGCGCAGCTCTCGATGTCCGAGACGAGTGCAGAGAGGACCCGCGCCTGACGATGATCCCGTTCGTCGACGGTCTGGGACCGCAACCAGACGAACGCGACGAGATCAGCGACCTGCAGCATCCTCGAGTAGTGGCTCGGCGCGAAGTGCACCGTGTCGAGAAGCCGTTCAAGCCGGGTTTGCATGTACGTTCCCGGGGTCCCGTAGGCCTGGTACACCGCGAAGCGCTCACGATGACGGTCCCGATCCGACCGTTCGTCCGCGATGACCAGGGCGTGCATCTCCAGGTCGCCGGCCCTCCTGTCCACCCGTTGCAGCAGGTGCTGGAACGCAACCTGCTCCGGAGTGTGCCGATCGCGGAACCCACGCGTGTCCTGGTAACGGCGGAGTTGCTCCGGTCGAGCACCGCGGAGCAACACCGTCGCGCCGGAGGCAACAACGGCTTCGACGACGTCGAGGAACACTTTCACGCGCATGCGCGGAGGCACCCCGCTCCATGCTCCCTTTCCGTGGAAGATCGGATGGGCGTGGAGCTCCGTCTGCGGCTCGACGCCGTACTCCTGGAGCGCGGCGACGATCTCGTGCATGCGTTGCGTGAGCCAACGGGTCTGCGAGGCATCCGCCATCACGGCGCCGAACCCGTAGAGGTCCGGTTTGAACGATTCGTCGACGAAACAGAGCAGCACGCTGGAATACTGCCGTACACGATGCGCGGCGGGGATCGCGACGCACTGCCGAGCACGAAGCGATGCCCCGGGTGATCACTCACCCGGGGCATCGGCGCGTGTGGAACACGGATCAGGGAGTGTTCCGGGCGCTGGACGCGGTAACCAGCCGGTCGTGCGAAGAGGATGACACCCCACCGAACCGTGCGTCCACACCCGGGCCCCACATCAGCGCGAATCCGCACGAACGTGCACGGATCCTCAGCGCCCGCCGGTGATCTTGCGCCCCCGCTGTGCGACGCCCGCGGTGCCGTACGGGTAGTCGTCGATGCGCGGTGCGCTGGCGTCGGTGAGCTGCGTGAGCTCCGCGTCGGTCAGCACGAGGTCGGCCGCACCGAGGTTGTCCTCGAGCTGGGACACGGTCCGGGCGCCGAGGATCACGCTCGTCACCGCCGGCCGGGCGAGCAGCCAGGCGAGGGCGACCTGCGACCGCGAGGCGCCGTGCGCGTCGGCGACCGCGGACACCGCGTCGAGGACGGCCCAGGTGCGCTCGTCACCGTTCCGTGCTTCCCAGGCCTCCATGCCGCGTGCCGGGTTCTCGCCGAGGCGGGTGGAGCCGGTGGGCGCTTCGTCGCGCTGGTACTTGCCGGACAGCCAGCCGCCGGCCAGGGGCGACCAGGGCAGCAGGCCGATCCCGGCGTCGAGGCTGGCGGGGACGATCTCGTGCTCGATGTCGCGGACGAGCAGGTTGTACTGCGGCTGCAGGGTGACCGGCGGGGCCCACCCGTGCGCCTTCGCCTCGTACACGGCCTTCGTGATCTGGTAGCCGAGGTAGTTCGAGAAGCCGTACGAGCCGATCTTGCCGGCGGAGATCGCGTCGTCGAGGAACCGCAGCGTCTCCTCGATCGGCGTCAGGGCGTCCCAGGCGTGCATCTGGTACAGGTCGATGTGGTCGACGCCGAGGCGCTCGAGCGAGGCGTCGAGCGCGACCCGGAGGTGCCGGCGCGACAGGCCGACGTCGTTCGGGCCGTCGCCCTGCGGGAAGCGGCCCTTGGTGGCGAGGACGACCTGCTGCGCCTCGGTGGGGTGTGCCGCGAGCCAGCGGCCGATGATCCGCTCGGACTCGTTGCCCGAGTAGACGTCGGCCGTGTCGATCAGGGTGCCGCCGGCCGCGACGAACGTGTCGATGATGGTGTGGGAGGTGGGTTCGTCGGCTTCGCTGCCGAACGTCATGGTGCCGAGGGTCAGCGTCGACACCGATGTCCCGCTGTTGCCGAGGAGTCTGTAGTCCATGGCGGGGACGGTACGCGCGGTGTCCGGCGACAGCGAGGACCTACGAGTACCCCTCAGCGCGGGGCGGACAACGCGCCGCGGTCAGGAACGCAGGAACGCCAGCGCGGCTTCGCGGAACGCCCGCGACGTCGGCGCGTTGAAGTGGTTGCGCCCCGGGATCTCGAAGAACGACGCGTCCGGGGCCGCCTGCGCCAACCGCACGGCACTGTCGCGGATGCCGTCCTCGCTGCCAGCGGCCATCAGGATCGGCTGCGCGGGGGCGTTGTCCGGCGTCGGCTCGATGCTGTTCCGCATCCCCTCGACCATCGCCACGAGCGCCGCGAGGTCGTTCCCCTCGACGTTCCCCGCCATGGTCAGGTAGCCGTTGGTCACGCGGTCCTCGATCGGTGTGCCGTCCGCCAGGTACGCCTTCGCCTGGTCGACCCGCACGCGGCGCATCGGATCGGCGTCGGGGATCCCGCCGAACACCGCGCGGGTGATGCGGTCCGGCAGCCGCTCGGCGGTGTGCCAGCCGACGCGTGCGCCGAGCGAGTACCCGAGGAACGCGACCTCGTCGAGCAGGTACGTGTCGATCACGGTGGTGACGTCCGCCACGAGCAGGTCCATCGAGTACGCACCGGGGTCGCGCGGCTTCGCGCTCGCGCCGTGCCCGCGCTGGTCGAACGCCAGCACGCGGTACCCGGCGCGGACGAGATCGCGGGTCCAGCCGGAGGCGTGCCAGTTCAGCACCGCACCGGAGGCGAACCCGTGCACCGCGACGACCGCGGGGGCCTCGGGATCGCCGAAGTCGTAGGTCGCGAGCCGGAGGCCGTCGGGCGACATCACGATGCGGGGACGGGGCGCTTCGGGGACGAGTGACATGTCCCCTCCAGGGTACCGGGGCACTGTGGTCGCCATGGACGGCTACGGCAGTGACCAGATCCGGGCGGCAGAGCGGCCACACCTCGACGCGGGTGAGCCCCTCATGCAACGAGCGGCCGACGGGCTGGCCCGCATCGTCGGCGACCTGCTCGACGACCCGGCCGTCCGGCCGGGCGACGGACCGGGGTCCGTCCTGCTGCTGGTGGGCAGCGGCGACAACGGTGGCGACGCCCTGTTGGCGGGTGCGCGGCTGGCGGCGGCCGGGAGGCACGTGGCGATCCTGCGCGTCGGCTCACGCGTGCACGAGGCGGGCCTGGCAGCGGCGCTGGACGCCGGGGCGCGCCTCCTCGATGATCCTGCCGGACCGGAGGCTGCGGTGACGGACGCGGCACTCGACGCCGACCTGGTGCTCGACGCGATCCTCGGGATCGGGGTGCAGGGTCCTGCGGCCCTCCGCTCCCCCGCCCGCGAGGTCGTCGACGCCATCCGTGAACTCGCCCGCGACCAGCGCGCACCGTTCGTCGTTGCCGTCGACGTGCCGAGCGGCATCGACGTCGACACCGGCGGGATCGCGGACGACCACGTCCTGCACGCCGACGTCACGGTCACGTTCGGCGGGGTGAAGGCCGGGTTGCTGACGGGGCCGGCCGCCACCCTCGCGGGACGGATCGAGCTGGTGGACGTCGGGATCGGTGCGGACCTGGCGACGATGGAGCCGCTGGTCCGCACCTGACCCCGATCCGTCAGCGCAGCAGTCCCTCAGTGGTGCTGGTACAGGACCGGCTCGGGCAGGCCGTGCTCGGCGCGGATGCTCCGCGCGATGCCCTCGACGGCGATGAGCGCGTCCACCACGAGTTCCGGCGTGACCGGGAACGGCATGTTGTGGATGGTCTCGCCCTCGACGGTCGCGGCCTCGGCCACGGCGCGGAGCTCCGTCGTGTCGTCGACGGTCAGGCCGATCTCGGTCAGGGTGTTCGGCAGGCCGACCTTCGTGGTGAAGACGACGAAGTCCTCGATCTCCTCGGCCGGTGCGCCCTCGAGCACGAGCTGCGCGATCGTGCCGATGTTGACCTTCTGCCCGTGCGCCAAGCCGTGCGCCTGCGGAGCGGCGGTCAGTCCGTTGTGGATCGCGTGCGCTGCCGCCAGTCCGCCGGACTCGAACCCGAGGCCCGACAGCAGGGTGTTCGCCTCGACGACCTTCTCGAGCGCGGGCGTGACGACCCCGGCCTTCACGGCCTCGATGGCCTGCAGGGCGTTCTCGTGCAGCAGCTTCCAGGACAGCTCGGCGAGCGCGACGCCGGTCCCGGTCTGCAGCCCGCCGGCCATGGTGTCGGCGTTCGCACGCTTGGCGGCACGGGCCTCGACCCAGGTGGCCAGGGCGTCGCCGATGCCCGCGACCAGGAACTGGACGGGAGCGTTCGCGACGAGCTTCGTGTCGATGAGGACGAGGTCGGGGTTGTGCGGGAAGAACCGGTACTCGATGAACTCCCCTTCCTCGGAGTAGATCACCGCGAGCGCCGAGGTCGGGGCGTCGGTGCTCGCCGCCGTCGGGACACTCGCCCAGCGGATGCCGGCCAGGTGTCCGGAGGCCTTGGCCGCGTCGATCGCTGAACCGCCGCCGAGCCCGACGATGACGTCCGCGTCGGTCGACCGGATCTGCTCGACGAGGTCGTCGACCGCCTTCGGCGTCGCGAAGCGACCGAAGCCGACCCGCTCGACCCGCAGGTCGGCCGCCTGGAAGCTCTTCGTCACCGCGGCCTCGACGATGCCCCACACGACGTCGTCGGCGACGATCAGGGGGCGCTGGCCGATGGGGGCGATGAACTCGCCGACGCGGGTGATCGCGTCCTTGCCCTGCACGTAGCGGGCGGGGCTCATCACGGTGCTGATGGGAGTGGCCATGGTTGCGGTTCCTTCCGGTTGTACGACACGTGTCGGGGTCGCCGACGTCCCAGACGGTACGCGCGGGGCATGCGTGCGGCGTGCGAGTCCCGAGGGCCGTACATTCGGGAGCATGACGTTCAACGACGATTCGCAGCTCAAGGGCGGCAGGGTGAAGCGCCGGGGTCGGACGGCCGCGGTCGGCGGCGGCGCCGTCGGCGTCACGGCGATCGTCGTCTTCCTGATCGCGCAGTTCACGGGCGTCGACCTCAGCGGGTTCGTCGACGGCGGCAGCGGCACGACGCAGATCCAGCAGCAGGGCGAGACCGTGGACGCCGCGCCGGAGTGCCGCACCGGGCGAGACGCCAACCTCAAGGTCGAGTGCCGGATGGAGGGCGCAGCCGAGTCACTCGACGGCTACTGGACGGCCGAGGCCCGGAAGCTCGGAATCTCGTACACGGCGCCGGACTTCTTCCTGTTCGACGGCTCGACCGACACGTCGTGCGGTCAGGCGTCCGCTGCAACCGGGCCCTTCTACTGCCCGCCGGACCGCGCGATCTACCTCGACACCGCGTTCTACGACGACCTGCAGTCGAAGTACGGGTCGTCGGGCGGGCCGCTCGCGCAGATGTACGTCGTCGCGCACGAGTGGGGCCACCACATCCAGCAGCTGCAGGGTGCCTTCGCGAGCACGGACCGATCGGGCACCGGGGCCTCGTCCGGCAGTGTCCGCGTCGAGCTGCAGGCCGACTGCTACGCCGGCGCCTGGGTCGGCGACGCGGCGAACACCGAGGACGCGAACGGCGAGACCTTCTTCGAGCCGATCAGCCGGTCCGAGATCGCCGATGCCCTGTCCGCCGCGAGCGCCGTGGGCGACGACAGCATCCAGGAGCGCTCGAGCGGCCGGGTCGATCCGGACTCGTTCACGCACGGCTCGAGTGAGCAGCGCCAGAAGTGGTTCGTCCGCGGCTACCAGCAGGGCGCGACGAGCTGCGACACGTTCAGCGTCCCTGGTTCGTCGCTGTAGCGATCAGCCCTTCGTCGGCGTGGGCGTCGGTGTCGCGCTCCGCGTGCGGGACGGCGTCGCCCTCGGCGTGGGGGTCGGGGTTGGCGTCGCCTCGGTGGCACCGGCCGCGGTGACCACGAAGGTGCGGAAGTCGTCGTTCGTGATCGGCGACGTGAGCTCGTACTGCTGCCCGTTGACGAGCACCAGCGGCGTGCCGGGGAAGTCGCTCAGGGTCGACCCGGGGATGTCGCCGCCGGACACCGCGGTCGTCTGCTCGTCGACCCACTTGCTGTAGTCCTGGTCGGCGATGCAGCTCGTGACGGCCCGGCGGTCCTGCAGGCCGGAGACCCCGGTGACGACCTTGGTGAGCTGCGCGTCGGTGAGCCCGGGTGTGCCTTCTTCCGGCTGCTCGGCGTAGAGCGCCTTGTTGACCGCGTAGAACTGGTCCGGCGAGTGCTCGGCGACGCAGGCCGCGGCGTTCGCGGCGCGCAGTGAGTACTTCGTGCCCTGCGACCGGTTCGACAGGACCGCGAGCGGGTGGATGTCGACGGTGGCGGCGCCGGAATCGACGAGGCTCTCGATGTAGTCGCCGTTGGCCTGTTCGAACTCGCCGCAGGTCGGGCAGAGGTAGTCGACGTACAGCGTGATGCGCACCGTGCCCGCACCAGCGGTCGCCGAGGCGCTCGGCGACGCACTGCTCGACGCGGTCACGGGCTTGAGCCCCTCGCCGAGGGTGATGCCGCCCTGCGACATGCTCGAGGGCCCGGGGCCTGCTGGCTTCACGGAGTCGACCAGGACGAGCGTGACGACGGCGGCCGCTGCGAGCAGGACGACGCCGAGTCCGATCTGGAGTCCGAGCCGGGTTCCGCGCTGGCGGCGCTTCTGCTGTGTCCTGTGGCGCTGCGCTCGCTGTCGGGCGGCTTCGCGGCGCTCGTTCCGCGCGGCGCGGGCGTCACCCTCGGGGCGGTTGGTCATCGGTGCGTCGTCCTCCTGATCGGCGTCCGCACGACCTACCCCCGCTCGGCGGACGGACCCGGCGATTGTAGTGGGCCGCTCTGGGAACCACCCAACCACGCTCTGGGAACCGACCGGCCAGGGGGAAAACACTGGCGCACCCGCGAGAACTCGTGTTGTATGAACCTCGATGGTCGACGACGACCATCCGGGGCCCTCGCGGGCTGACCGCTTCACTCGGATCGTCCGGCACGTACCTGCCGGTGAAGAAAGGACCGAACGCTCATGGCGTCCGTCACCTATGACAAGGCAACCCGTCTCTACCCCGGAGGCAACCGTCCCGCGGTCGACTCCCTCGACCTGGACGTCGCCGACGGCGAGTTCCTCGTCCTCGTCGGCCCCTCGGGTTGTGGCAAGTCCACCTCGCTCCGCATGCTGGCCGGCCTCGAAGAGGTCAACTCCGGTCAGATCCGCATCGGCGACCGCGACGTCACGGACGTCCCGCCGAAGGACCGCGACATCGCGATGGTGTTCCAGAACTACGCGCTGTACCCGCACATGACCGTCGCCGAGAACATGGGCTTCGCGCTCAAGATCGCCGGTGTCGGCAAGGACGAGCGCGCCACCCGCGTGCAGGAAGCCGCGAAGCTCCTCGACCTCGAGGACTACCTCGGCCGCAAGCCGAAGGCGCTCTCCGGTGGTCAGCGTCAGCGCGTCGCGATGGGCCGTGCGATCGTCCGTCAGCCGCAGGTGTTCCTCATGGACGAGCCGCTGTCGAACCTCGACGCCAAGCTCCGCGTCCAGACCCGTACGCAGATCGCGTCGCTCCAGCGTCGTCTCGGCGTCACCACGGTCTACGTCACGCACGACCAGACCGAGGCACTGACCATGGGTGACCGCATCGCGGTGCTCAAGGACGGCATCCTGCAGCAGGTCGGCACGCCGCGCGACCTGTACGAGAAGCCGAACAACGTCTTCGTCGCGGGCTTCATCGGCTCGCCGGCGATGAACCTGCTGCCGGCCGACGTCGTCGAGGGCGGCATCAAGTTCGGCACGCTCAACCACGCGATCGACCGCGACACGCTCTCCAACGCGCGTTCCGCCCAGATCACCGTGGGCATCCGCCCCGAGGACGTCGTCGTGGCGCAGTCGGGCGAGGGCCTGCCGGTCACGGTCGACGTGGTCGAGGAACTCGGCGCCGACGGCTACCTCTACGGTCACGCCGACGTCAAGGGCACGCGCGTCGACATCGTCGCCCGCGTGGACGGCCGTTCGCACCCGTCGATCGGCGACACCATCGTGGTGACGCCGAAGTCGGGCCACGTGCACGCCTTCGACACCGAGTCGGGCGAGCGCCTGGACGACAAGGCCGTCGTCAGCGCGTAACCGAAGCGCACTCCCCGAGAGCCCGCGCCGCCTCACAAGGGCGGGTCGCGGGCTCTCGGCTGTCCCCCACGACACCGAAGGATCCACCGTGCCCGACTCGATGTCCATCACCGCAGCCACCGTCGACCCCGGCCTGCTCGACCTGCCGTGGGACCTGCCGCTGGCGGACTGGCCGGACGAGACCATCGTGGCCCTGCCGAAGGGCATCTCACGGCACCTCGTGCGCTTCGTGCACCTGAGTGGGTACGTCGCCGCCGTGAAGGAGACCGGCGAGGAGATCGCGCGCTCCGAGTACGAGATGCTCCGCACGCTGCAGCGCATGGACGTGCCGTGCGTCGACCCCGTCGCCGTCATCACCGGTCGGGTCGACGCAGACGGTGAGCAGCTGCACCCCGTGCTCGTGACCCGGCACCTGCGCTTCTCGCTGCCGTACCGCGCGCTGTACTCGCAGACCCTGCGCCCGGAGACCGCGACCCGTCTCGTCGACGCCCTCGCGCTGCTGCTCGTCCGACTGCACGTCATCGGCTTCTACTGGGGCGACGTGTCGCTCTCGAACACGCTGTTCCGTCGCGACGCGGGCTCGTTCGCCGCGTACCTGGTCGACGCCGAGACCGGCAAGCTCTACCCCGGCGGGCTGTCGAACGGGCAGCGCGAGAACGACCTCGAGGTCGCGCGCGTGAACATCGCCGGCGAGCTCCTCGACCTCGAGGCCGGCGGGCGTCTCGACGAGAACGCCGACCCGGTGGACGTCTCCAACCGGATCGTGGCGCAGTACCGGATGCTCTGGACCGAGCTCACGGGCACCGAGCAGTTCGACATCAAGGAACGCTGGCGCATCAACGACCGCGTCGAGCGGCTCAACGAGCTCGGCTTCGACATCGAGGAGCTCTCGATCCACACGACCGAGGGCGGTTCGCAGGTGCGGATCCAGCCGAAGGTCGTCGACGCCGGACACCACCAGCGACGCCTGCTGCGGCTGACCGGCCTGGACGCCGGCGAGAACCAAGCCCGACGCCTGCTCAACGACCTCGACTCGTACCGGGCACGCAACGGCCGCGACGAACTCGACGAGGAGATGGTGGCGCACGAGTGGGTCTCGCGGGTCTTCGAACCCGTGGTCCGCTCGATCCCCCGTGACCTGCGCGGTCGCCTCGAACCCGCGGAGGTCTTCCACGAACTGCTCGAGCACCGCTGGTTCATGTCGCAGGAAGAGGAGCGGTCGGTCTCGCTGCCCGAGGCCACCACGGCGTACATCAACGACGTGCTGCGCCACCGCCGCGACGAGCGCCTGCTCATCAACCCGCCGACGTCGTCGATGACGCTGCCGATCCCCGTGGTCGACGACGCCGAAGCCGCAGACGACGAGTCCGACGTCCAGGACTGGCGCACCACCGTCTGACGCGGTCCCCGGTCGGTCACGACACCCCGCCGGGTGGGTGCCGACTGGTCACAGACCGTCGCCGGCGGCGTCGCGCAGCGACGACACGCGACCACCCGGAGGACACCGGCCGACATGTCGTGACCGTTCGGGGTCCGTGAACGCGACCGCCTGGAGGCCCGGCGCGCGTCCCGGAGACCGGCGCCGGCCCTCCAGACCGTCACGCCTGCACCGCCGGTGGTGCCGTTGGACGTCGAGCGGTCGCCCGACACCCCGCCAGGTGCACGTCGGCCGGTCACGGACGGTCGCCTACGGCGTCGCGCGGCGACGACTCGTGACCACACGGCGGGCATCATCCGACGTGTCCTGACCCGTCGGGCCTGACCCGGCCGGCACCGCACGCAGGAACGGCCGCCTCCCACGAGGGGAGGCGACCGTTCCTGCGGACGAAGCGCCGCGGCTACTCGGCGCGACGGCGCCGGGCGACCTCCCACAGGGTGACGCTCGCGGCGATGCCGGCGTTGAGGGACTCGGTCGCACTCGAGATCGGGATCGACACGATCGCGTCGCATGTCTCGGTGACCAGGCGCGACAGCCCCTTGCCCTCGGAACCGACGACGATCACGATCGGGCGGTCGGCGAGCGCGAGGCCGTCGAGCTCCACGTCGCCGTCGCCGTCCAGACCGAGGACGAACAGGCCCATCGACTTGAGGGACTTCAGCGTCTGGGTGAGGTTCGGGGCCATCGCGACGGGCGTGCGGGCCGCGGCGCCGGCTGAGGTCTTCCACGCCGACGCGGTGACGCCGACCGAACGACGCTGCGGCACGATGACGCCGTGTCCGCCGAACGCGGCGGTCGAGCGGATGATCGCACCGAGGTTGCGGGGGTCGGTGATGCCGTCGAGCGCGACGAGCAGCGGGACCTGGTCGCGCGAGAAGGCCTGCTCGACGATGTCCTCGGACACGGCGTACTGGTACGCGGGCACCTTGAGCGCGACGCCCTGGTGCACGCTGTCGTGGCCGGTGATGCGGTCGAGCTCGGGGCGCATGAGCTCGATGATCGGCACGCTGCGGTGGTTCGCGAGCGTCAGGATCTCCTTGACGCGGTCGTCGACCTCGATGCGCGACGCGATGTAGAGCGTCGTCGACGGGGTCTTCGTGCGCAGCGCCTCGAGCACGGAGTTGCGGCCGGTCACGAGCTCGGAGTCATCGGTCTTCCGGGCCGGCGGACGACCGGTGCGGCCCTGCGGGGTGCTCGAGGAACCGTGGCGGCCCTTGGCTGCCTCGAAGCGGTCCTTCGCCGCCTTGCGCTTGCCGGCGGGGTGGTACGGCCGGTCCTCGGCCTTCGGGGTCGGCTTGCGACCCTCGAGCGCCTGGGCACCCTGACCACCGGAACCCACCTGCTTGTTGCCCTTGCGACCGGTGCGGACGGCGCCGGGCCGACCCTTCTTGCTTCCCGAGACGTTCTTCATGCGTAGCTCCTGTTCGGCACTGCCGTGTTCAGGCGATGCTCCAGCGTGTTCCGGACGGCGTGTCCTCGATCGTGATGCCCGCGGCGGCGAGGTCGTCGCGCACGCGGTCGGCCGCAGCGAAGTCCCGTGCTGCCCTGGCGTCCGCGCGCTCCTGCACGAGGCGTTCGACGAGAGCGGCGAGCGGGCCTGCCGAGGTGTCCTGACCGCCCCCCGACCAGTGGGCGGCTCGCGGGTCGATGCCGAGGACCTCTACCATGGCGGCCACCTGATGGTACGCGACCCCGAGCGTTTCCGCATCGTCGGCGTCCAGGGCAGCGTTGCCGGTGCGCACGGTCTCGTGCAGGACGGCCAGCGCCTGGGGCACCGCGAGGTCGTCGTCCATCGCGGCGGCGAAGACGTCCGGCACGGCGGGGGCGTCGGCGAGGTGCACGCCTTCGAGCCGCACCTCGGCCCGCTGCAGGAACCCGTCGACGCGGTCGTACGCGGCCTCGGCCTCGGCCAACGAGCCGTCGTGGTGGTCGATCGAGGAGCGGTAGTGCGCGGCGCCCAGGAAGTACCGCACCACGACCGGACGGGCAGCGGCCAGGAAGTCGGCGGCGAAGATCGAGTTGCCGAGCGACTTCGACATCTTCTGGCCCTCGACCGTGACGAGCCCGTTGTGCAACCAGTACGACGCGAACGGGTCGCCCGCTGCGGTGGACTGCGCGAGCTCGTTCTCGTGGTGCGGGAACCGCAGGTCGAGTCCGCCGCCGTGGATGTCGAACGCCGGACCGAGGTACCGCCGCGACATGGCGGAGCACTCGATGTGCCAGCCCGGACGACCGGGGCCCCACGGGGAGTCCCACGACGCGGTCGACGGCTCGCCGGGCTTCGCACCTTTCCAGAGCGCGAAGTCGCGGGCGTCGCGCTTGCCACGGGGGTCGGCGTCGGCGGCCTCGACCATGTCCTCGCGACGCTGCCGGGTGAGCGCCCCGTAGGACTCCCAGCTGCCGGTGTCGAAGTAGACGTCGCCCGAGTCGTCGGCGGCGACGTAGGCGTGACCGCGGTCGACGAGCTTCGTGATGATGTCGTGCATCTGCGGCACGCTCGCTGTTGCCCGCGGCTCGTAGGTCGGGGGCAGGATGCCGAGGGCGTTGTACGCGGCGGTGAACTCGAGCTCGACGCGGTAGGCGCGGGCGAACCACGCTTCGTCGGTGCCGGCGGCCAGGTCGAGCACCTTGTCGTCGATGTCGGTGACGTTCCGCACGAGAGTGACGCGCAGACCGCGGTACGTCAGCCAGCGGCGCCAGATGTCGTACACCAGGGCCGAGCGCAGGTGTCCGATGTGCGGCGACGACTGCACCGTCGGACCGCAGACGTAGACGCTGACCTGTCCGTCGACCAGGGGGACGAGGTCGACGACGGCTGCGGCGCGGGAGTCGTAGAGGCGAACGGTCACGATCCCAAGCCTAGGACGTCAGGCCGGTCGGGTGACGGCCGTGGCGATCGCGGCGAGCCCCTCGCCCCGGCCGGTGAACCCGAGGCCGTCGGTCGTCGTGCCGGACACCGCGACGGGGGCACCGACGACGGCGGACAGGGCGTCCTGCATCTCCGCACGACGGGCCCCGATGCGCGGCCGGTTCCCGATGACCTGCACCGTGACCGACACGGGTACGAGGCCGGCGTCGGCGAGCAGCCCGACTGCACCGCGGATGAAGACGTCCCCGGCGGCTCCGGCGTAGGCGGGGTCCGCGGTGCCGAACGTCCCACCGATGTCACCGAGGCCACCCGCGGAGAGCAGGGCATCGCACACCGCGTGCGCCACGGCGTCACCGTCGCTGTGCCCGGAGAGGCCGGGTTCGCCGGGGAAGTCGAGCAGGCCGACGCGGCACGGCGACTCGACGTCGAACGCGTGCACGTCGACCCCGAGCCCGAGCCGGACCGCCGAGGCACCGGGGTCGCCCGGGACCGTGGCGCGCGACCGGACGATCGACTCTGCTCGTCCGAGGTCCCACGGCGTCGTGATCTTGAAGGCATCGGCGTCACCCGGCACGAAGCGCACCGTGCCACCGGCCGCCTGGAACACGCCGGCGTCATCGGTCTCGGACTGCGTCGACACCGCGTACGCCCGTCGGAGTGCGTCGAGCGGGAAGCCCTGCGGCGTCTGGACCCCGACGAGCGCGGACCGGTCGACGGTCTCGACGACCACGTCGCCGGACACCCGCTTGACCGTGTCGGTGACGGGGAGCGCGGGGACGACGCCGTCACCGGTGTCGGTCGCGACCGAACCCTCGACCGCGTCGAACACCCGGTCGAACTGCGCGGCCGGCGTGAGGCACCGCGCCGCATCGTGCACCAGCACCGCGGTGACGGAGTCCGGCAGCACGCCCAGGCCGGCCTGGACCGAGCCGTGGCGATCCGTGCCTCCCGGAACCACCGCCGTGTACGCGACCGCAGCGCCCGCGACCGAGGCGACCACCTGACGGCAGTCCTCGAGCAGGGTCGACGGCGCGACCACGACGACCAGCGTCGGAGCCGACAACGTGAACAGCGGCTCGAGCGCCCGCGCGAGCATGAGCTGCCCCGCGACGGGCACGAACGCCTTCGCGGTGCCGATGCCGAGCCGGGTTCCGGACCCGGCTGCAACGACGACGACCGCCCGGTCCACCCCTTCGGGGAACCGTGCGGTCGTCGTGGTGTGCAGTGCGCTCAGGACGCGAGGACTTCGTCGAGGACGGTCGATGCCTTGTCCTCGTCGGTCTTCTCGGCCAGGGCCAACTCGGAGATCAGGATCTGCCGCGCCTTGGCCAGCATCCGCTTCTCACCCGCGGACAGGCCGCGGTCCTGATCGCGTCGCCAGAGGTCGCGGACGACCTCGGAGACCTTGATGACGTCCCCGGAAGCGAGCTTCTCGAGGTTCGCCTTGTACCGGCGCGACCAGTTGGTGGGCTCTTCGGTGAACGGCGCCCGGAGGACCTCGAACACCTTGTCGAGCCCTTCCTTGCCGATCACGTCGCGGACTCCGACCAGGTCGACGTTGTCCGCCGGTACCTCGATCGTCAGGTCACCCTGCGTGACCCGCAGTTTCAGGTAGACCTTTTCCTCGCCCTTGATGACGCGCGTCTTGACTTCAGAGATGGTTGCCGCCCCGTGGTGGGGGTAGACGACGGTCTCGCCGACCTCGAATTGCATGTATCAGGCTCCGTTCCCAGACTTCCAGTTTACCACAAGGGGTGTTCGGGTAAGGGGACCCTCAGCACTGGGCCTTCCCGGTGATCGCTAAGATGGAGCGGGACCGTCTGGTCCTCATCGACTTACGGAGGAATCTCTTGCGAGCTCGGGTACTCGTGTCCGTCGCCGTTGCGGCAACCATCGCGCTGGGCGCCACCGGGTGCGAGTTCATGTCGCCCGCGCACACCGTCGACATCAAGCAGATCACCGACGGCGTCAACGTCTCGACCGGCAAGGTCGACGTGCGGAACGCCATCCTCATCTCGGACGACGGCGAGGGCGCGCGGTTCATCGGCACGCTGGTGAACAACTCCGACACCGACGGCATCACCGTTTCGGTCGAGATCGGTGGCGACACCGAGACCGTGCTGGTGCCGGCGAACTCGCACGTCGACCTGGCGAACGACTCGCAGCACGACACCCTCGACTTCGACAGCGCGGACGCGAAGCCCGGCTCGCTCGTCAAGGTGTACTTCTCGTACCCCGACGCCGAAGGCGTCTCGGCCAACGTGCCGGTGCTGACCACCTCGCAAGAGGAGTACGCCACCCTCGCGCCGACCTCGACCCCCGAGCCGTCCGGCCAGATCACGCTGCCGGTCGAGACCCCGTCGGCCACGCCGACGGACGGCGAGTAGCCGCACCGCGCAAGCGCCACCGCGTCAGACAGGAGGCCCGGTGCGAGTCCCAGGGACTCGCGCCGGGCCTCCTGTCCGTCCGTCTCAGGCCTCGATGCGGTACCCGAGACCGCGGACCGTCACCAGGATCTCCGGGGTGGACGGCACGCGCTCGATCTTCGAGCGGATGCGCTTGATGTGCACGTCGAGCGTCTTGGTGTCGCCGAAGTAGTCGGAGCCCCACACCCGGTCGATGAGCTGCCCACGGGTGAGCACCCGGCCGGCGTTCCGGAGCAGCAGCTCGAGCAGCTCGAACTCCTTGAGCGGCATCGCCGTCTCCGACCCGTCCACCGACACCGTGTGCCGCTCGACGTCCATCCGGATGCCCCCGACCTGCAGGATCCCGCTGTCCGCCGGGTCGTCCTCGGTGCGTCGGCGCAGGACCGCACGGATGCGGGCCAGCAGCTCGCGCGTCGAGTACGGCTTCGTCACGTAGTCGTCCGCGCCGAGCTCGAGCCCGACGACGATGTCGACCTCGGAGTCCTTCGCCGTCAGCATGATGATCGGCGCGTTCGACCGGGTCCGGATCTGGCGGCAGACCTCGGTGCCGGAGAGCCCCGGCAGCATGAGGTCGAGGAGCACCAGGTCCGGGTTCTCCGAGTCGAACTTCGACAGCGCGGTCACGCCGTCGGCCGCGACGGAGGTCTCGTACCCCTCACGCTGCAGCAGGAACTCCAGGGGCTCGCTCAGGGCCGGCTCGTCGTCGACGATGAGGATCTTGGTCACGATGGCTGCTCTTCCAGTTGCTCTTCGAGTGCGGTGGTCAGTTCGGTGTCCGCCTCGGGCAGGCGGATGGTGAAGGTCGAGCCCTTGCCGGGCTGCGACCAGACACGGACGTCGCCGCCATGGTTGCCGACGACGTGCTTGACGATGGCGAGCCCCAGGCCGGTGCCGCCGGTGGCCCGTGACCGTGCCGGGTCGACACGGTAGAACCGCTCGAACACGCGGTCCAGGTCGGCCTCGGGGATGCCGACGCCCTGGTCGGTGATCGCGATCTCGACGAAGCCCTTCGCGGACCGGACGCCCACGCCGACGCGGGTGCCGTCGGGCGAGTACTTCACCGCGTTGGCGATGAGGTTCGAGACGGCGACCTGCAGCAGGCCCGGGTCGCCCATCACCCGGAGCTTCGACTTCTTCGCCCGGATGATCTCGATCGAGCGGGCGCGCGCGACGACCTCGTTCGCGTCGACCGCGGCCTGCACGATCTTGTCGACACCGGTCTCCTCACTGTTCTCCAACGCGTCGACCGACTGCAGCCGGGACAGCTCGATGATGTCCTTCGTCAGGGCGCCGAGCCGCTCGGACTCGGTGATGAGCTGCGCCGCGAACTTCTTGACGTGCTCCGGGTCGTCGGCCGCGATCACGAGGGTCTCGGACAGCAGGCCGATGGCGCCGATCGGGGTCTTCAGCTCGTGCGAGATGTTGGCGACGAAGTCACGGCGGACCTCGTCGATGCGCCGGCTCTCGGTCAGGTCGTCGGCCGTGATGAGGACGTACCGGTTGCCGAGCTGCGCGGCCCGGAAGCTGAGGTAGCCGATGAGCTCCCCGTGCCGTCCGCGCGGGAGCTCGAGGTCCTCCGCCCCCATCTCGCCGCTCTTGCGCACCCGGTCGACCAGGTCGAGGAGTTCCTGGTGCACGAGCCGGCGCCGCACGACGAGCCCGACGGTCAGCGCCTGGGGCGATGCGGCCACGACCGTGTTCGACGGGTCGATGACCACCGCCGGGTTGTGCATCGTCGCGATCACCGCTGCGACACCGTCCGGCAGGGTGCGTTCCGCCACGTCTGCTGCACGAGCCGTGCGCTCGGCGGTGATGATCAGCACCACGACGCCCGCGCCGAAGACCCCGCCGAGGAGCATCGACAGTGGCACGAGCCACGCGTTGTCCATGCCGCCAGTGTAGGGATGGTCATGCGGGGTTCCGGTACCGTTCACCCGTCCCGGAAGGCCGGATCGCGAAGCGTTCAGCCCCACGTCACCGTTCGTTCACCTGGGCTGACGACACTCGTCCGGTACGCAGAGAGAGGTACTCCCCCATGCGCGAAGTCTTCCAGCAGGAACTCCAGGACGTCCAGGAGCGACTGACCGAGATCGCAGGACTCGTCGAGTCCGCCATCACCCGGGCCACCCAGGCCTTCAGCGACTCCGACGTCGCCCTCGCCGAGGAGGTGATCGCGGACGACCAGAAGATCGACGAGGCCGCCAACAGCCTCGACGAGATCGCCATCGACATCCTGGCCCGCCAGGCTCCGGTCGCCCGCGACCTGCGCGTCGTCGTCACCGCCCTGCGCGTGAGCTCCTCGCTCGAGCGCATGGGCGACATGGCCGAGCACATCGCGCAGCTCGCCCGCCAGCGCTTCCCCGAGAAGGTCGTGCCGAAGGGACTCCGCGGCACCTTCAAGGAGATGGGCAAGCACGACGTCGCGATGTCGCAGAAGCTCACGCGGCTGCTCGCGACCGAGGACATCGCGCTGGCCGCGGAGATCCGCGACGAGGACGACGCCGTCGACGAACTGCACGCGAGCGTGTTCGACTTCGTGCTCGGCGAGGCGTGGAAGGGCGGGCCGATCGACACCGTCGACGCCACCCTGGCCTCCCGCTACCACGAGCGCTTCGCGGACCACGCGGTATCGATCGCCAAGAAGGTCGAGTACCTGGCGACCGGCGACTGGACCGGCGCCTCGAGTTCGACCGCCGCGGTCTGAGCGCCGTGGTCTGACCGCGGTTGCGCGGTCTGCGAGGATCGAGGCATGGCTCAGGTCGCGATCATCGTCAACGGCATGCCCGGTTCCGGCAAGAGCACGATCGGCGCTGCGCTGGCCGAGGTGCTCGGCTGCCCGTTCCTGTCGAAGGACCGGATCAAGGAGCCCCTCGCCGACATCGTCGGGCCGATGATCGCGTCGCGTCCGCTCGGTGGCATCGCGATGGAGACCATGTGGTCGATGACGCGGGCCGTGGAGAACGGGGTCGTCCTCGACGCCGTCTGGCTCCCGTCACGCGATCGCGACCTCCTGGAGGCTGGGCTCGCGTCCGCCGGGTCGCCTCGCGCCGTCGAGGTGTGGTGCGACACGGACCGCGCCGCCGCCGAAGATCGGCTGCACGACCGGTACGACCCGGGCACCGTCCCGGTGCGGCACGAGGTGCATGGGGACCTGGCCGGCGTGCTGGCCTTCTGGGACGAGCACGGCGACGACGCGCAGCCGGTCGGGCTGCCGGGCGTCCCGGTAGTCCGCGTCGACACGACGAAGCCCTACGACGTCGGTGCCCTCGTGCAGGAGATCGCGTCGCACTTCGTCTGACCAGCCGAGGCTCGAGGAGCCGACCGCCCCGCCGAAGCGACACGTCGTCGGCGCGGTGATCCGTTCCTCCCGGCAGAGCGACAGGAGTCGGCGGAACGTTCGCGGCACACTGTCGCTTTCGCGGCCACACCAGGCAGAACGACGAACGCCCCGCCCGGAGACCGGACGGGGCGTTCATGCGTGCGGTGCTACTTCTTGGCGCCCTGGGCAGCCACGGCGGCAGCGCCGGCGGCAGCGGCCTCGGGGTCGAGGTAGTACGCCGGCTTCGTCGGACGGAAGTCGTCGTCGAGCTCGTACACCAGCGGGATGCCCGTCGGGATGTTCAGCCCGGCGATGTCGTCGTCGGAGATGTCGTCGAGGTGCTTGACGAGCGCGCGGAGCGAGTTGCCGTGGGCGGTGACCAGCACGGTCTTGCCCTCGCCCAGGTCCTTCGTGATGTCCGACTCCCAGTAGGGCAGCAGCCGGTCGATCACGAGCTTGAGCGACTCGGTGCGCGGCAGCTCGTCGCCGAGGTCGGCGTAGCGGCGGTCACCGGCCTGCGACCACTCGGCGCTGTCGGCGATGGGGGGCGGCGGGACGTCGAACGACCGGCGCCACTCCATGAACTGCTGCTCGCCGTACTCGGCCAGCGTCTGGGCCTTGTCCTTGCCCTGCAGGTCGCCGTAGTGGCGTTCGTTGAGGCGCCAGTCGCGCTTGACCGGCAGCCAGGCGAGGTCGGCCTGGAGCAGCGCGATGTCGGCCGTCTGGATCGCGCGGGTGAGGAGCGAGGTGTACAGGACGTCGGGGACGATGCCCGATTCGGCGATGAGGTCGCCGGCGCGCTTCGCCTCCTTCTCGCCCAGCTCGCTGAGCCGGACGTCGACCCAACCGGTGAACAGGTTCTTCTGGTTCCAGTCACTGTTTCCGTGACGGAGCAGGACGAGCGTGGAGGTCATGCTCCCGAGTCTACCGAGCGTCGGCAGGCCCGTACCCTTGACGTCATGCCCATCGGGAACGTGACGCGCGGGACGACCGGGTACAACCGGCTCCGCCGTGTCGACCGGTGGATCGCGTCGCTGCCGGCGCTCCGCAAGGCCGACGACCCGCTGGTCGCCGACGTCGGGTACGGGGCCTCGCCGACGACGACGCTCGAGCTGCGCGACCGTCTGGCCCTGGTGCGTCCGGACGTCGAGGTCACCGGCATCGAGATCGAGCCGGCACGCGTGGCGTTCGCGAACGCGGGCACCCGCGACGGTGTGACGTTCCGGCTCGGGGGCTTCGAGACCCCCACCCCCGGGCAGCGCCGACCGGCCGTGATCCGGGCGTTCAACGTGCTGCGGCAGTACGACGAGTCCGCCGTGGTGGGGTCGTGGCGGATCATGCAGGACCGGCTGCAGCCCGGCGGCGCGCTGGTCGAGGGGACGTGCAACGAGGTCGGGCGGGTGGCCTCGTGGGTGACGCTCGACGAGCACGCACCGGTGTCGTTCACGGTGTCGCTGCGGCTCGCCGGACTCGACGTGCCGTCGATCGTCGCCGAACGGCTGCCGAAGGCGCTCATCCACCGGAACGTGCCGGGTGAGCGGGTGCACGCGTTCCTGCGAGACCTCGACCTGTCGTGGGCGGTGGCGGCGCCGCTCGGCACGTACGGGCCCCGGCAGCGGTGGATCGCCACCGTGCGGGGCATGCGCGACCGCGGGTGGCCGGTGCTGCACGGGCCGACGAGGTGGCGGCTCGGCGAGCTCAGTGTGCCGTGGGCCGCGGTCGAGCCCGCCTGACGGGGGCGGCGGCGGCGCGGCGGCGGGACTGCGCCATGGCGGCGGCGCATTCGCGACGATCCACGAGTCGATCACCGCGTGCACTGTCGGAAGATGCACACGCACACGATACGTGCGCATCACCCGACGGAACACCAGTCGATCAACGCGTGGACTGTCGGAAACCTGCGCACACACCAGGCGACCGACGACCGGCGGACGGAGCCTACGAGCGCTTGACGGCTCCGAGCCGGGGCAGCCGCGGGACGTTCGCCGTGGCGCCGGCCTCCGGCGGGACGATGGTCTCCTGCGCCGCCGTCACCACGACGTCGTCGGCGATGAGCGTCAGCGTCGCGGTGGGGTCGAGGGAACGCTTGACCACGGCCAGTCCGATCGGGCCGAGCTCGTGGTGGACCGCCGAGGCCGACAGTCGCCCGACTTCCTTGTCGCCGAGCATCACGGGCGTGCCCGGAGCCGGCAGCACGGCGTCGGAGCCGTCGAGGTGCAGCTGCACGACCCGACGCGGCGGGTGGCCCAGGTTGTGCACCTTCGCGACGGTCTCCTGCCCGCGGTAGCAGCCCTTCGTCAGGTGCACGGCGGAGCGGAGCCAGTCGAGCTCGTGCGGGATGGTGCGCTCGTCGGCGTCGGACAGCGTCGGACGCCAGGCGGCGATCCGCAGTGCCTCGTACGCGAGCAGCCCCGCGACGGGTTCGTCCGACGCAGCGATCGCGGCCGAGGTGCCGGGCGTGACCACGGCGACGCGGAGGGTCCAGTCGGAGCCGGGGTGGGCCTCCTGGGCGGCGTAGCTCCACCCACCGGGCGTGACGGCTGCCCACGGGTCGACCCACTCGACGACGGGCGGGTCCGGCAGGACGGTCGACGCGAACGGGGCGGCCTCGCCGAACCAGCCGAGGGTCGCGAAGTCGGCCGAACGGTCGGCGACCTCGACCCGGAGCATGAAGCGCATCGAGTCGAGCCAGGCGGCGAGCGGTGCGGCGTCCTGCGACTCGGTGAGGAGCCACACGACCGCACCGTCGTCGACCACGCGGGCGGCGTGCTCGACCCGGCCGGACTGGTCGAGGACGAGGGTCTCGGTGCTGACGCCGGTCGGCAGGCCGGTCAGCTGCTGCGAGGTGATCGAGTTGAGCCACGACAGGCGGTCCGGGCCGGAGACGGTGACCACGCCGAGACCGAGCTCGACGACCGCGCGGCCACGGGCCAGCAGCCGTTGCTCGCCCAGGGGGTTGCCGAAGTGGGCTGCGGGCGCGCCGGGCGCATCAGATGCCGCGACGAAGCCGTCGCGCACCGCGAACGCCGACATCAGTCGACCTTCGCGAGCTGCCCCGAGGCGTGCGAGGTGAGTTCGCGACCGAGGGCGGCGATGTCCCACGCCCAGAACAACTTGCCCTCGACCAGGCCGTACAGGCGGGTCGCGGCGGAGTAGTCCTTCGCGTTCGGCGAGCGCATCACGGCGTCGGTGGCCAGGTCGATCCGGCCCTTGAGGACGCGGCCGACGTAGAGCTCGTTGACGCCCGTCGGGTGCACGATCGCGGCCTCGACGTCGAAGCCGTCGGTGGTGTTGCGCAGCGCCTCGACGCTCTCGACGGTGGTGAACGGCGTCGGTCCCTCGCCCAGGAGCATCGCGGGTCCGCGGTCGCCGGGTTCGGTCGGACGGTCGATCCGCCAGTAGCCCATCTCGGCGGCGAGCGGGGTGTGGTCGTCGTCGAGCAGCCAGGTCGTGGACGAGTAGTTGAGGTACGGCAGGCCGTCGTGGCTGAAGCTCACGCGCTGGCCGAACTCGTAGGTGCGTGGTGCCTCTTCGTCACCGACGGGGTACTCCACGACGCCGGTGCCCTCCCAGACGCCGACGAGCCACGACAACGGGACCAGTTCGGGCGCCAGGCCCTCGGGGAGCTCGATCAACGCTGACCCTTGAACAGCTTCACGACGACGACGACCGAGATGAACGCGATCGCGAGCGACGCCAGGCCGAGGAGGCCCACGTAGAACAGCTCGAGCGCAAGCAGCGAATCCATGCCCCGGAGTCTACGCGGCTCGGCTCAACGCGCCAGGAGCACCACCGCGGTGACGAGCACCACGACGAAGGCACCGGACGATGCGATGCTGATCCGTTCGACCAGCCCGTCCTTCGTCGCGGTGATGAGCTGGAGCACGAAGCTCACCATCACGCAGGCGACGAACACGAGCAGCAGCCAGGCGAAGGCGTCGCGCTCGGCGAGCGTCAGGACGAGCACCGCCCCGACGACGGCCAGGATCCAGACCGGCAGGACGGACGTCAGCTTGAGGCGCCGCTGGTCGGTGGGCTGCACTGGCTGGGTCACGCGTTCCATCATGACAGGGGTCACGCCCGGCGCGCAGGCACAGCGGCTCCGCGCCCGGCGCGCGGGCGCAGCCCCGCGCCCGGCGCTTGCGGCTTCACGCGCAAACCGTCCGGCCGGATGAGGACTTCCCGAGCATCACTAGGATGTGTCCACGACGTCATCCACCTGCGGAGGTCCTGTGGCACAGCTCCTGGTACTCACCTCGACCGCGCCCGGCGACGTCCTGCCGAGCCTCGGTCTCCTGAGCCACAGGATCCGTCACGTGCCGGCCGAGGCCGCACAGCTGGTCAACGCGCCGCAGAGCGACCTGATGTTCGTGGACGCCCGCACCGACCTGGTCAGCGCGAAGGCCCTGTGCAAGATCCTCGCCTCGTCCGGCTCGACGACGCCCATCGTGCTCGTCGTGACCGAGGGTGGCCTGACCGCTGTCAACAGCGAGTGGAACGTCGACGACGTGGTGCTCGAGAGCGCGGGCCCGGCCGAGATCGACGCCCGCATCCGGCTGTCCGCAGGCCGTGCGGCCAAGGGGCAGTCCAGCTCGAAGATCCAGGCGTCGGGTGTCGTCATCGACGAAGCCAGCTACTCGGCGAAGGTCCGCGGCCGGCCGCTCGACCTGACGTTCAAGGAGTTCGAGCTCCTGCGCTTCTTCGCCACGCACCCGTCCCGCGTCTTCACGCGCGAGCAGCTGCTCAGCGAGGTCTGGGGCTACGACTACTTCGGTGGCACCCGAACGGTCGACGTGCACGTCCGACGTCTCCGCGCCAAGCTCGGCGACCTCGAGTCGCTCATCGGCACCGTCCGCAACGTCGGGTACCGCTTCAACGTCTACGACGACGAGGCCGAGCGCCTGATGGGCCAGTAGTGCCGGACCTCGCACGGTTCGTCGTGCCCGGTGAAGCACCGCCGTTCTCGGACCAGACCCTGGTCGACGTCCGCGCCGGGCGCGCGACCGTCCTCGCCGTCGACGACGGGGTCGCCGTGGTCCGTGACGGCGAGCTGGAACTCGTGGTCGACCGGGAGGCCCGTGGTCGCGGCACCGGCACCGCCCTCGTCACGCAGGCGCTCGCGCTGGGCGGCGGGGCCGCTCCCGTGCTCGCGTGGGCGCACGGGGACCACCCCGCAGCGCGGGCCCTGGCCGATCGGTTCGGCTGGCGCGCGGTCCGCACCCTGCTGCAGCTCCGGGCGCCGATCGACGGTACCGACGCCCCGTCCGTCGACGTGCCGGCTGGGTACAGCCTGTCCGCCTTCAGCCCCGGGTCCGAGGACGAGGCCGACTGGCTCGCCCTCAACGCCGCGGCCTTCGCGCACCACCCCGAGCAGGGCCGGATGACGCTCGACGACCTGCACGCCCGCGAATCGGACGCCTGGTTCTCGGGCGAGGACCTGTTGCTGCTCCGCGACGCCTCGGGGCAGCTCGCCGGCTCGTGCTGGCTCAAGGTCGAGGACGGCATCGGCGAGTTCTACGCCGTCGCCGTCCGACCCGACCTGCAGGGGCAGCGGCTCGGCGGGGTGCTCATGCGTGCGGGGACTGCTCGGTTGACCGGGCGTGGGCTGACCGCCGCTGCACTGTACGTCGAGGGGGACAACGAACCCGCGCTGGCGCTGTACCGGCGATCCGGGTTCGAGCAGCACGCGATCGACGTGCAGTACGCCGCGCCGGAGCAGGCGGAGGCGCCGACCGGCCGGTAACATTGCGTGGTCGGCGAGGGGTCGGCCAGCGGGGGAATCGGGAAGTCGGGGACGCAGTGGCGCAGTACGGTCAGGGTGAGCCACTCGGTGCGTCGTACCGGTTGGTCGAGCTGCTCGGGACCGGTGCCACCGGCGAGGTCTGGCGCACCGAGCACACCGCGACCGGCGAGCACTTTGCTGCGAAGCTGCTCCGCGCCGAGCTCGCCGCCGACCCGCAGATCGTCGAACGCTTCGTCCGCGAGCGCTCGGTGCTCCTCGCGCTGCAGCACCCCTCGATCGTGCGGGTGCGGGACCTGGTCGTCGAGGGCGACCGGCTCGCGATCGTCATGGACCTGGTGCCCGGTGGGTCCGCGCGCGATCTGCTCGCATCGAACGGTCCGCTGACCCCGCGGGACGCTCTGACCATCACCGCCGAGGCGCTCGACGCCCTCGCCGCGGCACACGAACGCGACGTGACCCACCGCGACGTCAAGCCCGACAACGTGCTGCTCCAGACCGCCTGGACACCCGGTGCGACCGGCGACGTCCGGGTCACCGACTTCGGCATCGCGTCGGTCGTCGCCGAACGCGAGCGCACGACCACCGGGCTCCTCGGCACACCGCAGTACATGGCCCCCGAGTCGATCAGCCACGGCCGCGCCGGTCCCGCTGCGGACGTCTACGGCGCCGGGGTCATGCTCTACGAGCTGCTGTCCGGCCGCACGCCCTTCGCCGGGCCCGGCACGGACTTCGCCGTGGCGTACCGGCACGTCACCTCGAACCCACCGCCGCTCGACGTGCCCGATGCGCTGTGGTCCGCGGTGTCCGCCCTGCTGACGAAGGACCCGAACAGCCGTCCGGCAGCAGCGGACGCCGCGGCGACCCTGCGGCGGCTCGCCCGGTCCCTCGCCTCGGCCCCTGCGCTGGCCGCGACGAGCGACCCGGACGCGTTCGACGAGGTCGAGCGGCCCGCCACCGTGGTCCGCGGGGTCCGTCCCGAGCGCGACGCTGATCGGGATGACACCGGGACACCAGAGGACGAAGCCCTGGCCGGGCCGGCCCCGGAACTCGGCCCCGCCGGGTCGCAGACCGTCATCCGGCCGATGGCACGACAGCCGCTGCCGGCCGCCCCCGCTGCCGAGCCCGCACCGACGCGTCGGTTCGCCCGTCCCGAGTGGCTGACGAACCGTGCGCTCCTGTTCGGCGGTGTCGGCGTGGTGCTCGTGGCCGCGCTCGTCGTCGGCGGGGTCGTCTGGCTGCCCGGTGCCGTGCGGAAGACGCCCGGCGCCGGCACCGCGACCGCACAGGCCGCCAACGCCTACCAGCAGGACCGCCCACTGCCCACCGGCCTCGCGACCACCCGCCGCGCGACCATCGACCCGGCGAAGGGAACCGTCGACCTGCGCGTCACGTACGCGGCGCAGGCATCAGCCCTGACCGGTCCGTTCCTCGAGGTCGTCCCCGGAGCCCGCTCGGGTGCCGCATGCCCCGCCGTCACCTGGACCGGCGAGGGCATCGCCGCGAAGCGCAACCAGCCCTCGCTGACGGGTGTCGACACCGCGTGCGCCTGGAGCCTGTCCGGGGTCGAGGTCCCCTCCGGCGGGGACGTCACGGTCGAGGCCTCCGTGCCGCTCGCCTCCGTCACGGACGGCGCGGCGCTGCAGACGTGGCTCGACGGCGTCGGCGAGGCGACCACTGCTGCCGTGACCGACGACTCCGTGCGCGGGACCGCCTACCCGGTCCAGCGACTGCAGGGCGTCGAGGTCCGCACGCCCGACCGCACGGTGAGCCAGACGGCCCTGCCGGTGACGCTCGTACCGGTGTGGCCGAACGGTGCCGACGAGCTCAACCCGCTCTACCGCAGTCCCGCCACGGGGCGCCCGTCGCAGATGCTCGTCGACGTGGCCGGCGGGGAGTCCGGCGTGCGGTTCGCCGACGGCTGCTCGGGGGCTCTGGCCGTGTCCTCCGACGGGCTGGTCGTCACGGCTCTGTCGGTCGCGCCGTCGTGCACGGTGCGGGCCACGGTGGGGAACTTCACGAACCTCGAGAGCTCGCCCTTCGGGATCACGACGCGCGACTGAGCGCGCTCTGGTCGTGACCACGGGTCGACCCTCCCGTCCGTGGCGGACGCGGCCACGGGCCTCCCGGCCGACGGTCTCGGCGTCTCGGTCAGCTGCCAGCAGACGCGGTCTGCACGAGACGGACGGTCCCGCCTGAAGCGGCGTAGCCGCGGCCGACGGTCAACGCGACCGGTGCGCGACGCGGCAGCGTGACGCCGAGGAGCTCGCCGTCGTAGTCGACGTCCGGCTGCAGCAGGACGCCACACCGGGACTTCCGGACCGCTCGGGTCCAGTGGCTGTACAGCGACCGGAGGTCAGCTGACCGGCCGGCCGCCACGACGCACAGTCCGGGGCGCTCGGTCGTGAGCAGCGTCGCGATGGCCTGGTCGCCGTCCTCGAACCGCTCCGCGTCGTCGATCAACAGCAGCACCGGTCCACGCTCGAGCCGCAGCCCGGCCAACAGGGCCGGGACCTCGTCCGGGCCGACGGCGATGCGGTCGAACGAACCCGAGGCGAGCGGCGACCGGCGGTCGCAGATCGCCCAGACCGCTGGACGGACACCCTCGGCTGTCCGTGCGAGCTCGGCGACGGCGAGGAGCACGCTCGACTTGCCGGACCGCGCCGGGCCGGCGACGAGCACGTGTTCGCCGTCGTAGACCTCGACGGACGCCGGCTGCAGGTCGTCCTCGGCGATGCCGATCGGGATCCGCCAGGGCTCACCCGCGAACACCGCTCCGGCACCGAGCTCGTCCACGAGCACAGCGTCGGGCAGCCGGCCGACCGCACTGGCCTTCTTCGTACCGTCCGACCGGATCTCCGCGATCCGTGCGACCGCCTGCGCGAGCGGGACGTCCGGCGTCGCGACGTGCGACTGTAGCCGCCTGGTCGAGTCGATGAAGCGGCCGGGCACCGGCGGCGGGACGTCCTTGGGGCGGACCCCGATGGACGCGTAGTCGTAGGGATCCGCGAGGCGGAACATCCACTTCTGCGTGGTGACCTCGTCCATCGCCGACGGCACCGCCTTCGCGCGCGTCGTGGAGACCGCGAACGAGATGCCGAGCGCCGGACCCTCGGCGTACACCCGGTAGAGCGCGTCGAGCAGCTGCTGCCCCTCGAAGTCCTGGTACTCGTCGCGCAGGGCGGCGAGGCCGTCGATGAGCACCACGGCACGGCGCGCACCGGGTGCCGCACGGCGACGCTCGAGCTCGACGCGGAGGTGCCGCAGGAACCGCGTCTGCAGCTCCCCCGCACCCGCACCGGAGCCGACGTAGGCCGTCGTGTGCGGTAGCTCTGCGAGCGGAGCGAGGTCCCCCGGACCCATGTCGAGCACGAGGAGGTCGAGCTCGTCGGGGCTCGACGCGGCGGCGAGCTGCAAGGCGATCGTGGCGAGGGCGGTGCTCGTCCCGCTGCCGGGGATGCCCATGAGCATGAGGTTGCCCTCGTCGAGGTCCCATCCGGTGGTGACCTGGCGCTGGTGGTCCGGGTCGTCGGCGAGCGCGACGGGCACCGTCGTGGGTCGCCCGTCGGTCAGGGCGGCGAGCTCGACGCGGTCGCCGAGCGCCTCGGGCCAGATCGGACGCGGCGGGAGGTACCCGGCAGCCTCGTTCGCCTGCCCGATCGCCTCGATCAGCTGGTCGAGGTCGGTGACGTCCGACGCGGTCGGAGCCGGTGCCGGCATCGGCGCGGGGACACCGAACACATCCGTCGGACGGACCGAGACCGGCTGCTCGGCACGCTCGTCACGGGCTCGGCCCGTGACCAGAGCGGTCTGCACCGGGGTGATGTCGTCCTGCCCGAGCTTCACGTAGGCGCGGCCGGTCTGCTGTCGACCGATCCCGGCTGCGGCGGGGACACCGATGACGTTCGTCGAGTCCTCGCGGCTCTGCACCCGCAGGGCGACCCGCATGTTCGTGTTCGCGAGGATGTCCTCGCTCACCACACCGGCCGGCCGCTGGGTGGCGAGGATCATGTGGACGCCGAGCGTTCGGCCGACGGCCGCGATGCTGACGAGCGACGTCAGGACGTCCGGGAAGTCCTTCGCGAGCATCGCGAACTCGTCGACGACCAGCAGCAGCCGCGGCATCGGCTCGACCGGCTTCGTCGCCAGGTAGGCATCGAGGTTGTCGATGTCGGCTCCGGCTGCCGCGAACACCCGCTGACGTCGTTCGAGTTCGGCTTCGAGTGCCCGGATCGCACGGTCGGCGAGCTGTTCGTCGAGGTTGCTGATCGTGCCGATGGTGTGCGGGAGGCGCTCACACGCCGCGAAGGCCGCACCACCCTTGAAGTCGACGAGCAGGAAGTTGAGTCGGGTGGGGTCGTTCCGGGCGGCGAGCCCGGCCACGAGGGACCGGAGGAACTCGCTCTTGCCGGAACCCGTCGTGCCGCCGACCAGGCCGTGCGGACCGTCGCGCACCAGGTCGATCTCGAGCACACCGCTCTCGGACGAGCCGATCGGGGTCGAGAAGCCCGTGCGGGCGTCCCACGCCGCGCGGATCCCCTCGCTCGACAACAGCTGGGGCAGGCGGACGAGCGAGGGCAAGGACGCCCCCGGCACCAGCAGTTCAGGATCGTCGAAGTGCGCCACGCTGCGCGCGCTGCGCTCAGCGGTCTCGACGCTGAGGCCGGCGAGCACGACGTCCTCGACACGGGTCCGGTCCTCCGGTCGGTACACGATGGCTGCAGCGTCCGCACCCACGGTGATGATCGACGTGCACGCGGCGGGCAGCTGCTGCTCGTTCGTCGCGATGACGATCCCGCTCACCCGGCGTGGTCGCTCCCCCGGGCGCAGGGATTGCCCGGGCACCGAGCGGCCCTGGCCGAGCAGGTTGCGGGCAGGGGCATCCCGTCCCTCGGTGAGCACCTCGGAGTCGACCACGACGAGCAGGTTCGGCGTCGGCAGCTCGTCGAGCGACTCCCGCAGGCCACGGAGCATCGCCGCGCTCTGGTCGCGCTGCGCCGACATCCAGCGGGCGCCGGTGCTGCTCCCCGCCACACGCGCGTGCGGCAGCCAGGAGGCCCACCCCCAGTCCTCCGCGCGGCCCGCGTCGCAGAAGACGCCCACCGTCAGGTCCGCGGGACCGCAGTGCACGGTGGCCTGCGTGAGCAGGCTGCGCGCCAGGGCGAGGGCGCCCTGACGGTCGCCGACGATCCCGACGACGCCGGCGTCGGACAGGTCGGCAACCACCGGCGCGGCCGTCAGACGACTGTCGGCGATCGCGGCCTTCGCCTCGTCCTCGAGCTTCGCGGACGCTGCACGCTGGTCGACCTCGGGCCGCCAGGGAGCATCTCCGGTGCCGGCGTGCAGACTCAGGAAGTCCTCGTCATCCGAGCGGCGCTGCCACAGCAGGGTGGTCGGCAGCTCGGCTCGCCGCACCACGGTCGCCGGATCGGGCACGAGCTCCTGGCGGCGGGCGGCCTCGACGGCCGCGGCTTCGGAGATCTCACCGCGGAAGGACTCCACGGCCTCGTCGAAGCGGGTGTCCTCCTCCTTCAGGTTCTTCGCGCGGCGGTGCTTCTGCTCGAACCACATGCCGATCGCGGTGACCGGGGAGAGCAGGGCGAAGAGCGCGAACCGTGCGTCGCCGAGCAGGAGCACCATCGCCCCGGCGAGCACCAGGGGCGCGGCGACGGTGATCCAGCTGAACTTCGACGCCGGTGGCACGTCCTTGCGACCGGGCGGCACGACCGTCTCGGCGTCGGAGGTCCGTCCGGCGCGCGGTGGACGGTTGAACGGCGCCGTCGCCGCCGGGGTCAGGTTCGCCATCGAGCCGGCCGCCGGCACGGGCACCTCGTCGAGCGCCGGCCGGACGAGCAGCACGGCCCCGCCCACGATGACGCTCGTCGTCCCGCTGAGCAGGACGCCCTCGGCGTCGATGCGCTCCCCGGCGATGACGGTGCCGTTCGTCGATCCCGCATCACGCACCCGGACGCCGTCGTCCTCGCGCTCGACGGTGCAGTGCTCCCACGACGCGCTCTCGGTGGGGAGCACGACGTCGGCCTGCGGCGCCCGTCCGACCACGAGCTTCCGCCCGCGCGGGACCGGCACCACGAGCCCGGCTTCGAGCCCGCCGGCGAGCGTGACGGTCCAGCCGTCGGTGCCGAGCGGACGGTCCTCGGGGGTGCGGCCGATACGGGAGCCCTCGAGCAGCACGAGGTCACGGAGCGGGGTGTCGACGCTGGTGCGGTGCCCGTCGACCGCCAGCGTGGTGCCGGGTTCGAATGTGAGGCCGACGGCCGCGGACACGAGTTCCCCGAGCGAGGATGCGCCGGACCACCCGTCGACCTCGACCGCTTCACGTCGGTCGTCGAGCTCGATCAACAGGCGCATGCTCGCGTTCCTCTTCCGGGTCGGTGCGTGGGTGGGTCAGTCCGTGCTGGAGTCGTCGAACCAGACGAGCGACGCGGTCCGGGCAGCGTCGGTTCCGCTCCCGGTGCCGTCGCCGGACGCGGTGCTGGCCGGGCGGAGACCGAGCTGCTGTGCCGACGCCGCGAGCACCGTCGCCTGTGCGCCGAGTGCCTGCTGCCGCGTGAAGTCGAGCGCCGGACCGGCGATGCCCGCATCGGCGTCGAGGTCGAGCACGGCGAGGGCGTCGGTGACGTCCGTCGGCTCGACGCTCCGCGCCGTGCCGACGGCGCGGACCAGGGCGATGACGGCGTCGTGGCTACGCGAGTCCGCTGCGCCCGCTACCGCCGAGAACGGCTGGTCACCGGTCAGGTTCTCGGCGTCCTGGTCGCCGGCGAGCACCCGGACACCGCCGAGGAAGGCGGACATCGCGCGGCCCCCGGCGTCGGAGGCGAGCGCGCGGGCGTCGTCGGTGGCGACACCCACGGCCCGGAAGGAACCGCTCAGGCTGCCGCCGGCCTCGACGAGTGCGGCGCCGAACGCCGGGCTCGTCGCATCCGGCGTGAGGACGACCGGCACCGTGACGTTCTCGGCCTGGAGCGCGGCGACGAAGGCACCCTGGCGTTCTGCGGAGCCGCTGACGACGACGGCGTCGGAGTCCGGCGTCGGGGTCTTCGCGTCGGCATCGGCATCGGCATCTGCGTCCGCGTCTTGCTCGTTGCTCGTTGCGCCGGTGCGCTCGGCGACGGTCGTGGCGAGCGCTGCGGTGTCCGCGGTGTCGTCACCGTCCAGGACGTGCGCCACCCGCAGGCCCGCCGGAGCACCGCCGCCCAGGTCGACCAGCAGTGGAGCGTCGGCGTCACCGAGTGCCGTCGTCATCGCCGTGCTGATCGAGTCAGCGGCCGGCGCCGTCGACCAGGAGTCCTTCTCCGCCGGAGCGTAGGGCAGGACGACCGGGATGCCCTTCGCCGCAGCAGCAGTGAGGGCGCCGGACACGTGGCTGCCCGACGAGGCGACGACAATGCCCGCGACCCCGCTCTTCGCGAGGGCCTCGACCGCGGCCGTGCCCCCGGCAGCGGTCCCGCCGTCGTTCTTCGTGACGAGCGCGACGTCGGTGCCACCGAGTGCGAGCCGACGCTCCGCCACCAGCGCGCCCTGCGCCGCTTCGTTCCACTCGGACCCCTCGCCGTCTCCGAGCGTGACGATGATGCCGATCTTCGTCTTCGCCGGGACGTGTGCCACCTTGACCTTCACCGGCACGGTCGCCGACACCGCTTCGGCCGGGGTGCTGCTGCCGAACGCCCGGAACGTCAGGACGGCGGCGACGACCGCGGCCACGAGGAGCACCGCAATGCCGACGAAGAGCAGCGGACGGCGGCTGCTCGGACGCGTTCCGTCAGCGCCCTCGGTCGCCGTGGCTTCGGTCGTCTGGTCACTCATCGGTCAGCCCCGATCCGGAAGGTGTACAGCGTGGTCGACGTCGCGCTGGCGGGGACCTTCAGCTGGAACGCCGGCAGCGTCGTCGCCGCATCGAGCGATGCACGGAACTGCTCCTGCTGGAGCAGGATGCCGGCGACGTCCTCGGCCCGGACGTTCGCGTAGCCCGCTGCGTTCTGCGACGCCAGGGCGAGCTGGTAATCGGCGGAGTCGGACTTCGCCGCGCTCGTGGCCATGGCGCCGAGGATGCCGGAGCCGTTCACCTTGCGGTCGCCGAGGTCGAGCATCACCCGGTTGAGGTCGCCGGTCAGGAGCGTCGAAGCACCCTGGACGTCACGCGTCGAGGCGCTCGTGCTGGCCGCGATGCGCTCGAGGCTGGACGCCGTCTGCCGGTCGACCGCGGAGGAGAGCTCCGAACCCTCTTGCTCGAGCGTGCTCTTCTGCTCGTCGATCGTGCCCTTCGAGTCCTTCGTGACCTCGTCAGCGGTGGACCGCAGGCCCGAGATCGACTTGTCGAAGGCGTCGCGGACGGCCTGGTTGCTCTCGGACGCCGTGGTCGAGACCTTCCGGACCTGCGCGTCGATGGCCTTCTTGAAGGTCTCCGACGACTGGTCGGAAGCGTCCTTGAAGGTCTTCTCGACCTCGGCCGCGAGGTCGATCTGCGTCTGGCGGACCGTCCCGAGCTGCGTCGCGATGACCGCCTGCGAACGGTCGGCGTCCGCGACTGCTGCGCGAAGGCGTTCGATCGTGGAACCCACGTCGTCGCTCCCACCACGGACGGCGTCACGGACAGCGCGGATGCTGTCGTCGAGCGCGTCCAGATCGGTCCGCAGGCCGGCGATCGCGCTGCCGATGGTGCCCTCGGTCGTCGCGTCGGCGCTGGTCGAGTCGACGACGTCCTGCCAGCGCGCCGTCTGGTCGTCCAGTCGTTCGTCCATCGGGTCGGTGAACCCGAGACCGGGCTGGAGCACGGTCCCCTCAGGCGCACCGGCGCAGGGCTCGGCCGTCAGGTAGCCGCGGAGGCGATCAGCGTCGGCCTGGTCGAGCTGTCCGAGCGTCGCGAGGGTGCAGAGTTGGTCCGCGACCGCCGAGTTCTGACGCTGCATCGACAGCGGGAACCCTGCGCCGTCGACCAGGTCACGTGCCGCCTCGGCACGGTCGTGCGTTGTCTGCACGGCCGTCGCCAGTGCGTCGAACCGCGTGCCGATCTGGTCCGCACTCGTCGACAGTGCGCGGAGGGCGTCCCCGGTGCCACCGTCCCCGCCGTTCTCGTATTCGTCGAGTGTGGTCGAGATGGTCGTGAGCTGCTCGTCCAGGTCGGCGGCGCTCGCGATGGCGTCGTCGACCGTCTCCGGCTGCAACCGCGCGGCGAGCGCCTGCCCGGTGCTCACCAGTCCGATCAGCGAACCGTTGATCGCGGTGGACGACTCGTAGAGCGTGCAGGTCAGTGAGTCTCGCGCGTCCGTCGCGGCGCAGGTCGTCGCGTCCGGGGCCTTCGGGCCGACGGCAGCGGACAGCTGCGCACTGACCTGCTGCTTGCACGCCTCGCTCGCGTCGGCGTAGCCCTTGAGCTGGGACGAGACGCGGAGCAGGTTGCCGTAGACGCTGCCGCCCGCGGTCGAGGTCTTCGGCGTCGCCGCGCACCCGTTGCCGTCGAGCACCGTGGCCGGTGCCGTCGCCGAGGTGTCGCCGAGCAGGCTGTCGAGACTCGTGGTGGTCTGCTGGAGCTGCTGCAGCACCGTGGACTGTGTCGCCTTGACGGTCGTGCCGAGGTCGCCGTTCAGGGAGCCGAGCTCGCCGGACAGGGACCGCATGGTGCCCGCCAGGGACGAGCTGCTCTCCTTGAGCCGCTCGGCCGTCCTGACTCCGAGGGTCTTCGACGTGGTCTCGAGGTTGGACCGGACCTCGGTGATCGTGCCGCCCGCTCGTGCGAGCACCTCGTTCACCTGCGAGATGAGGTCGATGGTGCGGCGCTGGAGCGCGAGTTCGGAGTCACTATCGGACCCGAACGCCGCGTTCACCACGCCGGTCGAGGACAAGTCCGTGGACAGTCCGGGCTGCGCGGCGACGTCGAACGTCGGCGCCGTGAAGTCCTTGACGTCGGCGACGAGGTGCAGCGTGCTGCTCGCGCCGGATGTCGGCGGTGCCAGCAGGCGGCCCCACTGGACGACCGCGTCCCCGTCCTCGTTCGTGCTGACGACGCCGTCGGTGGACGACCCTGCGTCAGCGGCATCGGTGACGATCCGGTCGGCCGCGGTGCCGGTGAGGACGGTCGAAGCGGCGAGGCTGAAGGGCGCACCCACGAGCGCCGGCGTCGAGCGTGAGGTGCCGGCGACGTCGTAGGTCAGGTTCTTCGACGTGACCGTGAGGTTCTCGATCGTCAGGTCGATCGCGATCCGGCCCGAGTACCCGTCGAGGTCGGCAAGGTCGGTACCGGTCTTCTTCGACGTCGAGTACTGCGTCGTGATGCGGAGCGGGAGGTCTCCAGCCGCCTTCGCGGGGTCGTGGTCGGTCGTCGCTGACGAGGAGTCCTTGCCCGCGACGGAGATCGCGGTGTCGGAGATCGACGTGATCGAGCCGTCCGCGGCCAGACGCGTGTCGACCGTCTGAAGGATCCGTGACGGGTCAGCCACCGGCTTGTCGTCGGACGTGCACCCGGCGAGCACCAGCGCGGCGATGCCGGTGACGGCGACCGCCCCCACGAGCCGGCGAGTGGTGCTTCGTGCTCCGGTGTTCCCGGCACGCTGGTTGATCACGGTCTTCCCCCCAAGAGAATCGTCGAGCACATCGATGTTAGTTGCTCGATGGCGTCGGGTCCGCGTCGATCGGCCGACCTGGCCGCCCCCGTTCGGGCCACACGCCCCAACTGGCATACAACGTATCGCATCCGGCGAGTTGCGCGTTCGCCGTCCACAACCACGCTGATACTCTGCACGCATGATCCAGGGGGACCAGGGCTTCGGGCCCATCGAACGACGACGTCCGCACGCACGACCGGGGGCAGATCGGTGACACTCAACCTCTCGCCGGTCCTCATCGCGCTGCTCGCGATGATCGCGATCCCGGCCGCCGTCAGCGCGCTCGTCCGCCGCAGCGATCGCAAGCGACCACCGTCCACCGTCGTCGGCGACGAGGCGTACGGCGTGCTCTTCACCGTCCGCGCACGCCGGTGGAACTACCTGCTGCTCCGGATCATCGGGATCGTGTTCATCGCCGTCGGCGGGTTCTTCTTCCTGGCCACACTCAGCATGCTTGACGACCCCGACGCGATCGGGATGCTCATTGCCGGCGTCGGCATGGTGCTGTTCGGGCTGTTGTTCGTCTACCTCGGCGTCGGCCAGAAGCGCCGTCGCGTCGAGGCGTACGACTCGCAGCTGGTGGTCACCCCGATGTTCCGCGCCCCGCGGACCGTCGACCCGGCGGCGATCAAGCACATCCGGCCCACCACCAACCGGTTCGGCGGCCTGGACATCAAGGTGAACGGGCAGCGCGGCGTCATCAGCGTCATCTCCATCGATGCGGCCTACCCCGAACTGTGTGGATGGCTCGAGCAGCGTGCGCCGGCGCAGTGGAACGAATTCGTGCAGGTCTTCGGGCGATGACACACAAGGAGCACAAGACGATGAACACCCGCCGTTCGACCAGCGCCCTCGCCTTCGGAGCAGCGATTCTGGTGGCGATCACCGGCTGCAGCGGGGGCAACATCGACCCCGCCCCTGCACAGAAGACGGAACCAGACATGTCGCAGGCACAACGGAAGGCGACCTTGCCAGGGCTCACGTCCGATGCCGAGGCCGCCGCCAACTCCATGCTCGAGTCCATCGCAGCAGGCGAGCTGGATGCGGACAGCGAGGACTACTTGCAAGCGAACCCGCTCGGCGAGCACCACCGTCTCGGGACGTGGGAGATCACGAAGAGGTCGACCTCCATCAGCGGAACAGTCTGCGTGGAGTACCGCCCGAGCAAGGACGCGGACCCAGTCGCGATGTCGACCTACAACGTGACGTACATCCCGGCCCAGGGACGGATACCAGCGAGCAAGAACTCGAGCCCGGTGGGAACCGGGCTCAACACCGGCTGCTGAGCGCCGCCCTTCGACCGGGTGACATCAGCACCCGGGGAACGCCGTCCGATCCCCGATCACCGGCGCCGGAAGCGCGCGGAGAGGTCAAGCGGGTTCGAAGCTCTTCACGTAGACGGCTTGGCGGATTCCGTTCAGGAATCCCCGCATGTTGTAGGACCCCTCTCCCACGTCGAATCTGTATCGCCCGCCCTCGTCGACACCTCGGGCGATGTCGTCCTCGTTGTCGCGCGTGACACCCCTCTGCAGCACGAGCGTTCCACAGTCAGACGTCTCGAACACGACTTGAGATATCGACGACCCAACGCCCTTCAACGAACGAGACGAATCGATGCTGCTGTGCGCCGAGCTGACTGTGCAGATCGGCTCGACACGATGTCCGGCGTCGTACGCCTTCAAAGTTATCGGTCCGATGAAGAAGCCGAGCAGCGGAACCAAGACAACGAACGCCAGCACGATGGAAGCAAGAATCCGCCTCCTGCGCACGAGCCTTCTCTGCGCTGTGCGTTCGAGCGTCGATCTCGTCAACTGCAACTCCGATGTTCGTTGTTCCGCATCAGCGGCTGTGGAGACCAACCGTAGGCCCGCCGGCACCTGACACGGCACCGTTGATGGCATCCTTCAATCCGCTGTTCCTGCCTGGCGTGGAGTGGACGTTTTTACAGACTGGACGATGCTTCCATTGGGATTCGGCCCTGGGTCGCAGCCCGTTGTCCGCATCAGGTCCGCCGCCGGCATGGCCGCACTGCGCTCGAAGAACTGCGCGCTGTCCCGAGCGGCCGGCACGGGATCGCGGAGTCGCTCTCGTCGCCCGAGGCCTACCTTTTCCTCCCAGGGAGCGCTGCCCGTTCCTCCGCGGCGGGTTCGGCGACGGCAGGTGTTCCCGATGATGCGCTCGCGCTACTCGTCGGCGACCTGCCACACCCGGTCATGGTGCTCCACGGCGCTGAACCGAAATCGTCCCGGAGATGGATGGACGGTCTGCCATCAGACTGAGCCGCCGGGAACTCCTGATCCGGCACGATCAGCGCCACCAGGGTCTCTGTACCTGTCACAAGCTGTGCCCACCGAACAGGCACCTCGAATTCGCCTAAGCTCGCTGACGTCGCACACCTCCGGGTCCAGCCGCAGCCACGGCGCGTGCTCCCTCGCCCAGAACGAACCTGCGCCGACGGCGATTACGTACGGCCCGAGGGCAGGGTTGTAGCGGTGAAAGCGTCTCGATTATCGAACGAGATTGTCCTCGAGTAGGTCAGACGGCCGCAATCAGAGGTGTCGAATCCAACACCCGCGTAGAACGCGCCGATGCCCTTTAAGAACCGACCAGCTTCATCCGCCTTTGGCTTGCCGTGCTCAGCGAGTCAAACTCCACGGTTGGACAGCCGGACTTCCCAAAGGAACGCGGCCTCGAAGTGAAACTCGACCGCCGATCAATCGGCACGAGGGAGCTCGCCTGGCGCAATGGTTGGCAATGAATGCTGCAAGCTCTAGGTGTAGTTCCCCGTGAGGTTGTGAACGCGATCTGATGGGGATTGTCGCCAGGCGCCCGCGCTCGTCGCACTCGAACGAGGTGCCCCGTCGAGACCGTTGACGAGGATCGTCTCGGCCGTCGCGACATCGCGAGAAAAACTCCCGGCGGACGCCCGTCGGGTCGACGGTCGCCGCGACGTCGCGCCAGCGGGGTCGGTGACGCCCTGGAGGCGCGACAACGCGTCGTGCGCGAACGTCCGGACCGCGCCGCCAAGCACCGCGAGCTCCGCCAGGTTCCCCTGGTCGTCGAACGTCCGCGAGATGCGGCGGCCCAATTGATCGGTCGCAAGGGTCGTCCGACGCCAGAAAGGACGATCCTCAGCAGGATGGCCCGCGAGATCAGGTCTGAGGCGGGTCAGTCCGCCCGCGCCGTCGTCGGCTTCAAGGGGACGGTCGTCGGCGCCGAGGGTGATGGAGCCGTCTCCGTTGGACGTCGATCTGACCGGTTCATCGGGGTCTGCGAGGGCCTTCCTGCTCGCGGGCGGCCCGCCCAGCAGCACACGTCAGTAGCATTTCGGCATGTTCGAAAAACGTGCCTCCAAGGCGGAAGCGATCCAGATGCCGTCACCGTGGACGTCGGATTCCGGCGGTCTTCGGATCACAGCTTCCGCCGAACCCCGCGGCTTGACTCGTCGCCTCCAGCTCATCGTGACAATGAAGATTGCCAGCGACGTCGCCGTCTTTCGTGGCGAAGAACTCTCGAGCCTTGTCAACGGTCGGGTGCAGCAGATCGAGTCTGATTCGACTCCGATCGCATTCCTGTTCTTCGGCGGAGAACAGGGCACAGGTGCACCCATCGATGTGGCGCGACAGAACGTTCCGGCCGACGCAATCGCTCTCGTCATCACGCCGAACGTCGAGTCCGTCGTACACACGCTCACGGCGGCCGAAGTTGAGCGACTGCGTTCTTGGTTACGAGACTGCGCGTGATAACCCGCTACCCAGCGGGACTGCGCGCCGAACAGAACTTGTCTGCACCTAGCAGCTCAAACGGGATAGATCAACGTTCGATATTCGGTTGCGCAGTTCCCCGGAACCGCACGCTCACGCGATCGCCGACCGCCGCGCCACTGATCAGACCGGCGAACGTGGTGAGAAGCCACAACCATTGAAGGCCCGCAATCGGGGGAGCAGCGCCGACGAGGCCGATGAAGACCAAGATCACAACCACCATAAGCGAGGCCAGTACCACCGGACGGCGATCGTTCAGCTTCGACCAGCATCCGACGGCACCCCCGTAGCCAAGAGCAACGGCGCCGACAATGATCGCCGCGGGGACGTCGATGTCTTGGGGACTACTCCGCAAGCGCCACCAGGCGATTCCAAGGCAAGCGACGGCTGCAACTGCGTCTACGAACCAAGGTCTCAATCGACGGCCTGATCGACCTGTCATCCGAAGAGACCTCCCACGACCGAACCGCCGACGGCCGATCCCCACAAGGTGCTCGTGTTCTTCTGGAAGAAGTTGAACGCGCCGGAGGGGGTTCGCGGGTGGAAGTAGGGCATCTGCGCAAGGGTATCCACTCCGTGCTGACCCGGGAGGATCCTCCCGCTGACGTACGTGCCCGCCATACCCGTGGCTCCGTTCTGCGCCACAGTGCCGAGATCCACTCCGTCCCCGCTGATCACCTGACTGACTGCCGTCCCGGCCGCCGTTGATGCGCCACTCAGCACCAAGGACGTCCCCTGAGCGAGCGCTCCGGACGCTGAGTACCCGATTTCCTTAGCGATCGTGCCCCCGGCCGGACCAGCCATTCCTCCGGCAGCACCGGACACACCACCGCCGACGACGTCCCCCGCAAACTCCCACCCGTTGCGGATCTGCCAGCCGTTCTTCTGAAGGTTGGTCACACCACCACTCACAGCACCGACCCCTCCGTTGACACCCATGTTGACCGCGACGGCTCGCGCCGCTTGGCCTGCAGGTGCGCCTGCCATGGCAGCCTTGCCGAACATCATTGCTCCGCCACCGGCTGCACCGAGCACGCCGCCCACAGCAGTGTCGACTCCGACTCTGCCCCAATCTACTTTTCCGGTCTGTGCTTTCTGCGACGCCACCGAGACGCCCCCGCTGAGCAACGCCCCAGACGCAGCCATGAGCGCGATTCCAGCAGGGCCGCCGACCCCGGTGAACATGAGCGCGACACCCAGTCCAATCGCAGCACCTGCGGCGACGTACTCCCAGTTGTCGTTCCACCAGCTCCCGGCAGCCGCGATCGCCCCCTGGTGCGCATCCCGGTACGCCTGCAAGTCCTTGTCCGTCGCCGGCCGCAACCCGAGCGGGTCGACGGCGTGCAACGGATCGTTGCCGGCGTACGAGTAGGGGTTCCCCGACCACGCCGCACCCAGGATCGGCGCGAGTGGGTCGACCGACAGGAAGCCCCGCGCCGCCGGGTCGTACACACGGGCGCCGAGCCACTCCAGCCCGGCGATGGACACCCCGCCGGAACCGGTCAGTGCCACCCCCGCGGGCAGTCCGACGTCGGTGACGGCAGCGAGCGCGGCCCACGGATCCGCAGCATCGGTGGCGCGAGCACTGCGCCACGCGGGCCGCGTGACGACATCGCCGATCGCGGTGACACCCCCCGGCAGGTCGAGCAGCGACGTGTCGGCGATGCTGATGAGTGACGGCACGACCGCGGCGGAGTCCCACCACGCCGCGACCCCGGCCACCTCGGCGAGTTCACCCAGGGCATTGACCCAGACGTCGAGCCGACCGGTCTCGGCGTACGCGGCGTCGCGGTCGACGACGGCAGCGAGGTACCCCAGGTCGGACCACGCGTACTCGGTGGTCGAACCGTCGGCGGCGGTCCGTCGGATGCGTCGGCCGAGACCGTCGTGGATGTACTCGGTCCGGCCATCCTTGGTGATCGTCGCGATGATCTGTCCGGCGGCGTCGTACTCGTGGCGCGTCTCGACATTGTCGACGGTCTCGGCGACGAGCCGCCCACGGTCGTCGTAGGCCCACGTCGAGTCCCCGGCGCGGACGAGCTGGCCGGCAGCGTCGTACTCGTACGACACCACTCCGGACGGTCCGTCGATCGCGGTGATCCGCGCGTCGGCATCGCGCTCGATGCGCGTGGTGGTGGCACCGTCGAGCGTCGTCGAGGTGTGCGCGACGAGTGCGCCACCCTCGTACGACCACGACTGCACCAGTTCGCCCGTGGCCGCCTGGACGATGCGACCCGAGGCGTCGTAGGAGAACGTGCCGGCAGGGGCGCCGTCCCGTTCCACCCCGACCACCCGGCCGACGGCATCGCGACGGTAGGTGGTGCGGGTGCCGTTCGGGTCGACCCGAGCCGTGCGGTTGCCGTCGGCGTCGTACTCCCACGCGACGGACTGGTCGCCTCGGGCACGGCGGACGAGCAGGCCACGGCGGTCGTGCTGGAGCTCGTGCTCGATCGTCCGACCGGCACCACGGGTGTGGTCCGTCACGACGACCGTGCGGTGGACGGCGTCACGGGAGATCTCCGACTGCACCGCACCGTCGACGAGCACGGCCCGCGGTCGGCCTGCCGCGTCGTGGGTCCACTCCGTCGTGCGGCCGTCGGGATCCGTCTGGCGGATCTGGCGCCCGGCCGGGTCGTAGGCCGCAGTGGTGGTGCGGTCGAGCGGGTCGGTGACGGCGACCACACGGTCGGCGGCGTCGTACTCGCGTCGAGTGGTCCCGCCGGCAGGATCGGTGATCGTCGCCAGGCGCCCACGCTCGTCGTACTCGAACGAGGCGACCCCGTCGAGACCGTTGACGACCTCGATCAGCTGCCCCGCGGGGTCGTAGCGGAACCGACGACGGCCGAAGCGTGCGTCGTGGCTGGAGACGAGCCTCCCGGCCTGGTCGTACCGGAACCGCGCGGTGCCGGAACCCGGAGTCGTCTGCGTGACCACACGTCCGACGGCGTCGTACGTGACCTCCTCGACCTCGCCGGTGGGCAGGGTCCGGGCCACGACGCGGGAGTCCGCGTCGTAGGCGAGCGTCGTCCGCGCCCCGGCGGCGTCAGTCGCCGCGGTGGGTCGACCGCAGGCGTCGTACTCGTAGGTCGAGCGCGCCCCCGAGGGGGCGACCAAGGCGACGACACGGCCGGCGAGGTCGCGCTCGAGTCGGGTCAGTCCGCCTTCGCCGTCGACGAGTTCGACGGGTCGGCCGGCGGCGTCGTAGGTGATGAGTTCGGAACCGGTCTCGTCAGACGTGGACTCGACGGGTCGGCCGTACTCGTCGAACCGGACGGTCGCGGTGTCGAAGGCGTCGCGCAGGATCGCGACGCCCGTCGCGACGTCGGCCGAGAACTCCTGGCGGACGCCCGTCGGGTCGACGGTCGCCGTCAGCTCGCCGACGACGTCGTACTCACGACGCCAGGTCGCGCCCGCGGAGTCGGTGACGGACTGGAGGCGCGACAACGCGTCGTGCGCGAACGTCCAGACCGCGTCGCCCGGCAATGCGAGCTCCGCCAGGTTCCCCTGGTCGTCGAACGTCCGCGAGACACGCCGACCCAGCGGGTCGGTGGTCGTCGCGAGCTCGCCGTTCGGGGCGTAGTCGAACGTCGTCCGAGCGCCGAGCGGGTCGACGACCGCTGCGATGCGTGAGCCGGCGCCGTACTCGAAGCGCCAGGCCGCGCCGTCGGCGTCACGTCGTTCGACGAGGAGCCCGGCGGCGTCGTAGCGGTACTCGCTCCGTGCGCCGGAGGGGCTGATCGCGGCGACAGGGTGACCGGCGGCGTCGCGCTCGATCCGAGCGGTGTCGCCGACGGCGTTGGTGGTCGAGACGAGCTCACCGAACGCGTCGTGGGAAAGTGTCAGGACCACGCCGGTCGGGTCGACGACGTGGGTGAGGGAGCCGTCCTGCCAGGTCAGCTCCGTCCGGCCGCCGACCGGGTCGACGATGACCGACGGGTCGCGGTCGTCGCCTGAGTACTCGTAGCTCACGACGGCAGCGGCCTCGGTGACGACCGTCGTCACGCGGTCCTGGTCGTCGTACCCGTAGGTCAGGTCACCGCCGGACGGCGTGACGGTGCGGGTCTTCCGGCCGCGGTCGTCGTAGGCGTGGACGGTCACCGAGCCGTCGCGCTCGGTCGCCGACACGAGGTTGCCGTACCGGTCGTAGCTCATCGACTGGCGGCGGTCGTCGGAGTCGATGACCCCGACCAGGCGCCCCTTGGCATCGGCGATGTAGGAGTTCGACCGCGAGCCGTCGTGGTCGGACACCACCGTGACACGACCGGGCAGGTACGCGAACCGCACTGTTCGGCCGTGCGGACTGACCTGCTCGACGACGCGGCGCTGGTCGTCGTAGGTGTTGTCGACCTCGACGACACCGGCCGCGCTGGTGACCGTGGTGATCAGGTCGTCGTCGTTCCAGCCGTAGGTCCGGGTACCGACGGCATCGGTCGCCGTGACGAGGCGGCCCCGGTCGTCGTACCCGTACTCGACCCGGCGGCCGTCGGACGCGCGGAGCACCGCCACCCGGCCGTCAACGTGGTCGATGTCGATCGAGCGACCGCGCTCGTGCACCAGACGCACGACGACGTCGTCACTGTCCCGTTCGACGCGGACCGCGGTACCGGCCCCACCGCGCTGTCCGAGCCACTGCCCGGACGGCGAGAACTCGATGCGCTCGCCCTGGTTGTCGCGGACGACGAGCCGGTCGCCCTCGGCCGCGAGCCAGCGGTTCTCGCCGACGCTTCGGGCCCAGCCCTCACCGTCGCGCGGGAACCGGACCTGGCGGCCGTCGGCGCCGACGAACGACGCGCCTTCGTCGTCGATGAGCAGCCGGGTCTCGAGGATCGACGCCCACCCCGGACCGAAGAGCCCGACGTGCTGGTCGAGGGAGTTGTACATGCGGGTGACCTGCAGTGCTGCAGACGCACCGGTGAACCCGAGATCGAGCTCCGGTTCGAGGAAGTTGCCCGTCGTGGTGTTGACCGGGTCCATCGAGTAGCCGGTCGTCGGCTGGGCCCCGTAGGCCGACGGCGGATCGAACTGCAGGTCGGTGCGGGACTGCGAGACGCCCGCGGCAGCCAGGGCTGCGGCGAGCGCGGCGTCCGAGACCGTGGAGACGGCGCCTTCACCGCCGGCGGCCGCGAATGCATCGGCGATGGTGTTCGCCCAGGTGACGTCCTGGCCGTTGGCGGTGATCCACTGCTCGAAGGCGTTCACCAGGCTCGTCGCGTCGATGTGCCCCCAGGAGCACTTCGACGCGAAGTCGGTGAGCTTGCCGCGCAGACCGGCCGGCTTGCCGTCGAGGGACTGGTTCAGCGTCGACGACCCGGTGGCGAACGAGCGGAGGTCGGCGGGCTTGGCGGACGACGTCCCACCGCCGCCCCCGCCACCGGAGCCGGGGTTCGGCGTCTGGCGCGGAGTGCTCGGTCCGGTCGCCTGGTCGAAGGTCGGTGCGTCCTCGTGGTGGACGGTGGGCGGCACGGGAGCCCCGGCGACCTTGTCGTGCACCCACTCGAAGAAGTTCCGGTCGCCGTACTCCGCTTCCCAGTCGCGGGCTTCCTTGCGACGAGCGTTCTCCCGCTCGGCAGCGGCCTTCATCTTGTCGACCCACCCCGCGACGGTGCGGAGGTTCGCGGCGATCGTCGAACCGTCGGACGCTGCCGTCGACGCGTTCTGCGCGAAGAGCTCGGAGAAGTGCCCGCGGAACTCTTGCGACGCGGTGGTGACGTAGGACTGCCGTGAGCCGGCCTGCCCCTCGATCGACTCGGCCGCGCCGTTCAGCGCCGTGCTGAGTGCGTCAGCCGTGCCGTTGTCGAACTTGACCGGATCGTTGCCGTGCAGGTCAGCCATGGTTCATCCCCCGAAGTCGTACTGGTCGTGCTGGTCACGCGGCCCCACCGACCGCGAACGCCCGGACCGCCGCGAGCGCGACGGTCCGGGCGGAACGAGCGGCTGCTTACGCGCCGCCACCCGCGGTGAAGATGTCCTGCGAGATCTTGTCGAGCTGCGTGCGGAGCTGCTCCAGCTCGGTCTTCGCCTTGTCGAGGGCGGCCTTGGTCTCGGGCCAGGTCGACCCACGGAAGGTCGCCGCGAGCGGGCCGTCCCAGACGTTGGAGTCGGACAGGATCCGGCCCTGGGCGTCGAGCTGCGAGATCTGGTCGGTGAACCCACCGTTGATGATCGACTGCACCTGACGGATGGCGGTCTTGGCCTGCTCGGTCGAAAGGACACGCGACATGATGAACCTCTTTCATTCGTAGCTGCACCCCCGCGCAGTGGAATCCCCCCGGAGGCTCTGACGGAACCCACCATACCCACAATCCGGCGCAGATGTCACCGTTCGTATATCGTGATCGTTCCTCCACAAACAGTCCGTTCACCGCGGGTTTCCACAGCGTCCACCGGAGCCCCTCCGGCCTTGGTGCCCGGGTGGCAGGATGTGGACATGGACACCGAACCGCAGCTCGACGGCGAATCCGTCGCACCCGACCTCGACGACTTCGACGAGGTCGTCGAGATCGAGCACGAGTCGCTGCCGTCGGACCGCTACTTCGACCGCGAGCTGAGCTGGCTCCGCTTCAACCAGCGCGTGCTCGAGCTGGGCGAGGACCGCACGCAGCCCCTGCTCGAGCGGGCGAACTTCCTGGCGATCTTCGCGTCCAACCTCGACGAGTTCTTCATGGTCCGGGTCGCGGGCCTGAAGCGCCGCATCGACACCGGCATCGCCGTGCCCACCAACGTCGGCCGCGCCCCGAGCGACGTCCTGCGCGACATCGCGAAGAAGGCACACGAGCTGCAGGACCGGCACGCCCAGGCGTTCATCGGGTCGCTCAAGCCCGACCTCGACGCCGCCGGCATCCACGTCGAGCACTGGTCCGACCTGGACGAGGCCGACCGGCTCCGGATGCGCGAGTACTTCAACGAGCAGATCTTCCCGGTGCTCATGCCCCTGGCGGTCGACCCGGCGCACCCGTTCCCCTACATCTCGGGGCTCTCGCTCAACCTGGCCGTCCGGGTCCGCAACCCGAAGTCGCAGCGCCAGGAGTTCGCGCGCCTCAAGGTGCCGCAGAACTTCTCCCGCTTCATCAAGCTGCCGGACGACAACTCCGGCCGGATGCGCTTCATCCCCCTCGAAGACCTCATCGCGAACCACCTCGACGACCTGTTCCCGGGGATGGAGGTGCTCGAGCACCACGTGTTCCGGGTCACCCGCAACGAGGACGTCGAGATCGAGGAGGACGAGGCCGAGAACCTCATCCAGGCCCTCGAGCGCGAGCTGCTGCGTCGCCGGTTCGGTCCGCCCATCCGTCTCGAGATCACCGAGGACATGGACCCGGTGACCCTCGACCTGCTCGTGCGCGAACTCGACATCACCGAGCAGGAGGTCTTCCGGCTGCCGTCGCCGCTCGACCTCGGTGGCCTGTTCGAGCTCTCGAAGATCAACCGCCCGGACCTGCACTACCCGAAGCACGTGCCGACGACCCCGGTGCAGTTCCAGCCCGGTGAGCCGAACACGAAGCCCGACCTGTTCCGTGCGATCAAGGCGAACGACGTCCTCGTGCACCACCCGTACGAGTCCTTCGCGACGAGCGTGCAGGCGTTCCTCGAGCAGGCCGCGGCCGACCCGCACGTGCTCGCGATCAAGCAGACGCTGTACCGCACCTCGGGTGACAGCCCCATCGTCGAGGCCCTGATCGACGCGGCCGCCGCGGGCAAGCAGGTCCTGGCGCTCGTCGAGATCAAGGCGCGCTTCGACGAGCAGAACAACATCACGTGGGCCCGCAAGCTCGAGAAGGCCGGCGTGCACGTCGTCTACGGCCTGGTCGGGCTGAAGACGCACTCGAAGCTCGTGCTCGTCATCCGGCAAGAGGGCGGCACGCTCAAGCACTACAGCCACATCGGCACGGGCAACTACAACCCGAAGACCTCGCGCATCTACGAGGACATGGGCCTGTTCACCGCGGACGACACCGTGGGCAAGGACCTGACCCGCCTGTTCAACGAGCTGTCCGGCTACGCGATCGAGAAGAAGTTCAAGCGGCTGCTCGTCGCGCCGTTGCACCTGCGCAAGGGGCTACTCAAGCGGATCCAGACCGAGTCCGACAACGCGCGTGCCGGCAAGCCGTCCGGCATCCGGATCAAGGTCAACTCGATGGTCGACGAGCAGATCATCGACGCCCTGTACCTGGCCAGCCAGGCCGGCGTGCCGGTGGACGTCTGGGTGCGCGGCATCTGCTCCCTCAAGCCGGGGATGGAGGGCGTGAGCGACACCATCCGGGTGCGGAGCATCGTCGGGCGGTACCTCGAGCACTCCCGTGCGTTCGCGTTCCACAACGACGGCGACCCGGCGGTGTTCATCGGCAGCGCCGACATGATGCACCGCAACCTCGACCGCCGCGTCGAGGCCCTCGTCCGGCTGACGGCTCCGGACCACATCGACGAGGTGCTCGCGATGTTCGACCTGGCGATGGCCGACACCGCGAGCTCGTGGCACCTCGAGTCCGACGGTGAGTGGACGCGGCACTCGACCGACGATGACGGTCGCCCGCTCGAAGACGTGCAGAATGTGACGATGCGGAAGATCTCGGCTCGGAAGCGCTCCACTCGGTGAGCGGCGGTCCCTCGGGCCCCGTCCTCGCCGCCGGCGCAGTCGTCTGGCGCGAACAGGACGGCACGCCCCTCGTGCTGCTCATCCACCGCGACCACCACAAGGACGTCTCCCTGCCCAAGGGCAAGGTCGACCCGGGCGAGGCCGTCCCGACGACCGCCGTGCGCGAGATCGACGAGGAGACCGGGTACCGCGTGCACCTCGGCGCCCCGCTCGGCACTGCGGAGTACGTGCTGCCGAACGGCCGCGACAAGGTCGTGCACTACTGGGCCGCCCGCGTCTCGTCGAAGGAGTACGCCCGCGCGGGTGACTTCACCCCGAACCACGAGGTCGCCGCTCTCGAGTGGGTCACGATCGACGACGCCCGCAACCGTCTGACGTACGAGCGCGACGTGGCGATCCTCGACCGGTTCGCCGAGCGCGCCGCCGCGGGCCACCACCGCACGTTCGCCCTGATCGCGCTGCGACACGCGAAGACCGTGCCCGGCTCCGACTGGAACGGCCCGGACGCCACCCGTCCACTCCTGCCCGTCGGTCGTTCCCAGGCCAAGGCCGCCGCGTCGCCCGTCGCCGCGTTCGGCCCGAAGAAGATCGTGAGCAGCACGGCGGCCCGGTGCCTCGCCACCGTCGAACCGCTGTCCGCCACCACGAAGCTCGGCGTCTCGAGCACCCCCGACATCAGCCAGGACGCCCACGACCGCGGCGCCGCCGACGTCAAGGGCATCGTCCGCCGCCGGCTCGACAAGGGCAAGACCGCGGTGCTGTGCTCGCACGGGCCGGTGCTGCCGGACATCATCGCCCGGATCGCCACCGCGACCGCCGACGACTCCGGCCGGTTCGACCTCCGCCGCGCCGCGATGCTCTCGGTCGGCGACTTCTCGGTGATGCACATCGCCGGCGAGACCCTCGTCGCCGTCGAGACGCACCGCAACACGATCCCGGAGTAGCGACCGCACGCCCTGCACCCGGCCACGGACCGGGCGTCCGCCGCGCCCGGAACGCGATCCGCGCCTCCCGGTCGGCACAACCCCTCGTTCACCTTCCGTTCACCAACGCGCGTGATCCCCGTCACCTCGCGTCCCTACAGTCGCTCCCGGGTCGGCACCGGCCCAGGGACCGCAGTGGTCCCACTGCACCCCATCCCCGAAGGGACCCCTGTGAACATCAAGCGAATCGGTTCGATCGCAGCAATCGCGATCGCCGGCGCAGTCGTGCTCTCCTCGTGCGCGGCGAACGAGGACGCGGGCAGCACCGAGTCCTCCTCGAGCAACACCGGCTCCTCGAGCCTCACCGGCACCCTGACCGGCTCCGGCTCGTCCGCCCAGCAGACCGCGCAGGCCACCTGGGCCGCCGGTTTCCAGGACGTCGCCAAGGGCGTCACGGTGAACTACTCGCCCGACGGCTCGGGCGCCGGCCGCAAGAACTTCATCTCGGGCGCCGCGGACTTCGCCGGCTCCGACGCAGCACTGAACGACGAGGAGCTCTCGGGCTCCTTCGACCTGTGCAAGGCCGACACCAAGGCCATCGACATCCCGGTCTACATCTCCCCGATCGCGATCGCCTACAAGGTCGACGGCGTCAGCGACCTGACCCTCGACGCGAAGACCATCGCGGGCATCTTCTCGGGCAAGATCACCAAGTGGAACGACTCGCAGATCGCCGACCTGAACGACGGCGTCGACCTGCCGGACGCGAACATCACGGTCGTGCACCGCTCCGACGACTCGGGCACCACGCAGAACTTCTCGGAGTACGTCTCCGCGAACGCCGGCGACGTCTGGACCGAAGAGCCGAGCCAGACCTTCCCGTACTCGGTCGGTGACAGCGCGAAGGGCACCTCCGGTGTCGCCTCCGCGATGGGCAGCGCCTCCAACGCGATCACCTACATCGACGACTCCGGCGCGGGTGACCTCGACAAGGCGAAGCTGATGGTCGGCGACAAGGCCACCGAGATCTCGGCCGACGGCGCCGCGCAGGTCGTCGCCGACTCGAAGGTCGCCACCGGCCGCGAGGACAACGACCTCGCGATCGACATCGACCGCAAGGACACCGCTGACGGCGCCTGGCCGCTCGTCCTCGTCTCCTACGCCATCGCGTGCCAGGAGTACAAGGACTCGGACAAGGCCGACCTGGTCAAGGGCTTCCTGAACTACGTCGTCTCCGGCGACGCCCAGGACGCTGCGGCGAAGGAGGCCAAGTCGGCCGCCCTGTCGTCCGACCTGGCCGACAAGGCCGCTGCCGCGGTCGACTCCATCAAGTAAGACCCCCAAGCGCCCGGACGCCGGTCCCACCCACCTGACCGGCGTCCGGGCCCTTGCTCGTCGCGACGCGAGCAGCCCGGCTCCACCGCCAGCGCCCGTCCGACCAGCGCCACGCACCACGCACCATCCCCGAACCCGTCGCCTCCCCCGGCGTTCCTCCGACAGGAGTCCCATGACGACCGCACCGGCCCAGCCAGGGGCCACCGTCACCCCGACCAAGCCGAAGGCCGTCGTCCGCGTCGGTGACCGGGTGTTCTCCGCTGCCTCGGTGATCGCCGGCGGCCTCATCCTCTTCGTGCTCGTGCTCGTCGCGGCGTTCCTCGTCTGGCAGAGCATCCCGGCGTTCGCCGCCAAGGTCGGCGACCTGCCGAACAACGCCACGAACTTCTGGGACTACGTCGGCCCCTTGGTCTTCGGCACCGTCTGGTCCGCGCTCATCGCGCTCGTGATCGCGGTCCCGCTCGCACTCGGCATCGCCCTGTTCATCTCGCACTACGCACCGCGACGCCTCGCGCCGGTGCTCGGCTACGTCATCGACCTGCTCGCCGCGGTCCCGTCGGTCGTCTACGGCCTCTGGGGCATCGTGGTGCTGGCGCCGTTCGTGAAGCCGTTCTACGGCTTCCTGAACGAGTACCTCGGCTGGTTCCCGCTCTTCTCCGGCCAGGTGTCCGGCACCGGCCGTACCATCCTGACCGCGTCGATCGTCCTCGCCGTGATGGCGATCCCGATCATGACGGCCGTCATGCGCGAGATCTTCCTGCAGGCGCCCACGCTCAACGAGGAAGCCGCCCTGGCCCTCGGTGCGACGCGCTGGGAGATGATCCGCCTGTCCGTGCTGCCGTTCGCGAAGTCCGGCATCGTCTCCGCGATCATGCTCGGGCTCGGACGTGCCCTGGGCGAGACGATGGCGATCGCCCTGGTGCTGTCGGTCTCGACGAACGTCACCTTCCAGATGCTGACCTCGCAGAACCCCTCGACGATCGCCGCGAACATCGCGCTGCAGTTCGCCGAGGCATCGGGGACCGCCCTGAACGCCCTGATCGCGACGGGCCTGATCCTGTTCGTCATCACCCTGGTCATCAACATGCTCGCGCGGTACATCGTCCGCACGCGGGTCAGCTGAGAGGTCGCACCCGATGTCCCTCGCGCTCCGTCACACCGGCACCGCCGGCAACGTCTACGCCAACGGCAAGCTGCACCGCTCGGTGCCGTGGCTGCTGCTGGTCGGCAGCTGGGTCGCCCTGGTGGCCGTGTTCGCCCTGCTCAACGCCGGCGGTGCGGTCAAGGACTTCAACGTCGTCGCCGCCCTGTTCCTCGGCACCGTCCTGTTCGACGTCCTGATCGTGGTCGTCTCGCGCATCGTCGAGGGCGGTCGTCAGGCCGTCAACCGACTGGTCACGTCGCTCGTCATCACCGCCTTCGTCATCGCGGTCCTGCCGCTGGTGTCGCTGCTCTGGACCGTGATCGCCGACGGCCTGGCCCGCTTCGACGCGAACTTCTTCTCGTACTCGATGCGCGGCGTGATCTCCGAGGGCGGCGGCGCGATCCACGCGTTGGTCGGCACGCTCGAGATCACCCTGTTCGCGGCGCTCATCTCGGTGCCGATCGGGCTGCTCACCTCGATCTACCTGGTCGAGTACGGCCGCGGTGCACTGGCGAAGGGCATCACGTTCTTCGTCGACGTCATGACGGGCATCCCCTCGATCGTCGCCGGTCTGTTCGCGTACTCGCTGTTCGCGCTGTTCCTCGGCCCTGGTGCCCGCTTCGGCTTGGTCGGCTCCGTCGCCCTGTCGGTGCTGATGATCCCGATCGTCGTGCGCTCCACCGAAGAGGTGCTGAAGATCGTGCCGATGGAGCTCCGCGAAGCGTCCTACGCCCTCGGGGTGCCGAAGTACCTCACGATCCTCAAGGTCGTCCTCCCCACGTCGCTCGCCGGCATCACCACCGGCGTCATGCTCTCCATCGCCCGCGTCATCGGCGAGACGGCTCCGCTGCTCGTCACCGCCGGCTTCACCGCGAGCATGAACTACGACCTGTTCAAGGACCCGATGATGACCCTGCCGGTGTACGCGTACACGCAGTACTCGCAGCAGGGCGCCAACCCGCAGCCGTTCATCGACCGTGCCTGGACCGCCGCGCTGGTGCTCATCCTCATCGTGATGGCGCTCAACCTGCTCGCCCGGTTCGTCACCCGACTCTTCGCCCCCAAGCTCTCGCGCTAGCGAACCCACTTCCCCACCCACCAGAAGGATCAACGTGTCCAAGCGCATCGAGGTCGACGGCCTCAACGTCTACTACTCGAAGTTCAAGGCGGTCGAGGGTGTCGACATCACCATCGAGCCCCGCACCGTCACCGCCTTCATCGGCCCGTCCGGCTGCGGCAAGTCCACCTTCCTCCGCACCCTGAACCGCATGCACGAGGTCATCCCCGGCGCATGGGTCGAGGGCTCGGTCAAGATCGACGGCGACGACCTTTACGGCCCCGGGGTCGACCCGGTGCTCGTCCGTCGCCAGGTCGGCATGGTCTTCCAGCGTCCGAACCCGTTCCCGACGATGTCCATCAAGGACAACGTGCTCGCGGGCGTGAAGCTCAACAACAAGCGCGTCTCGAAGTCCGAGGCCGACGACATCGTCGAGCGCTCCCTGCAGGGCGCGAACCTGTGGAACGAGGTCAAGGACCGCCTCGACAAGCCCGGTATGGGCCTGTCCGGTGGGCAGCAGCAGCGTCTCTGCATCGCCCGCGCCATCGCGGTGCAGCCCGACGTCCTGCTGATGGACGAGCCCTGCTCGGCGCTCGACCCGATCTCCACCCTGGCCATCGAGGACCTGATCGAGGAGCTCAAGAAGGAGTTCACGATCGTCATCGTCACGCACAACATGCAGCAGGCCTCGCGCGTCAGCGACAAGACGGCGTTCTTCAACATCGCCGGCACCGGTGCGCCGGGCAAGCTCATCGAGTTCGACGACACCGCCACGATGTTCTCGAACCCGTCCGTCCAGGCCACCGAGGACTACGTCTCGGGTCGCTTCGGTTGATCGCTGTCCGTCCGTCGTGCTGACGGACGACCGGGAGGCCCGATGCACGTCCGCAACGGACGCGCACCGGGCCTTCGTGGTTGCGCTGGGTGCGGGGGCCGTGCGGGGTGCGTGCGTGCGCATGCTCCGACGATCCACGCGTCGATCGTCTCGTGGTTCGTCGCTCGATGCGCACGCAGACGGTGCGTGCGCATGTTCCGACGTTCCACGCGTCGATCGCCTCGTGGAACGACGAAAGGTGCCCACGCATCGATCGCGTGAGCACCTTCCGGGAGGGTCAGGCCGAGGTGGTCGGGACCGCCATGATCGGCGTCGTGGTCGGCTGCTCCGAACCACCGGCCGGCTCGACCGTCATGCCGATCGTCGCACCGTCGGACATCGAGCCCTTCAGCACGGCCGAGTGCACGCCGTCCGCGACACCGTCGACCAGGCCGGCCGACTTGATCGTGCCGCCCTCGTTCTCGGAGCCGATGTACCAGAGCTCGTACGTCTTGCCCTTCGGTGCCTGGGCGACACCGTCGAGGATCACCGCGGACTTGCCGAGGTCGCCCGACCACACGACCGTGGCCGTGCCGCCGCCCTCGACCTTGGTGGTACTGCGTTGGAAGTCCGACGCGGCGTAGATGCGGTCGAGGCCACTCGATGCCTGCGTGGTGCCGGTGCCCGGTCCGTCGGCCGGACCGTTCGCGACGCCGACCCCCAGGCCGACACCGAGGAAGACCACGGCGACCGCAGCAGCACTGGTGAGCATGGCTGCCGGACGCTGGAACCAGCGGCGGCGAGCCTCGGAGGTCGCCCGGCCACCGGCGGTGGAGCCGTCGGCGATCGAGGCGACGTGCCTGGCGGGCTCGGGACGGGCCTCCTGGACGGAGGTCGTGTCGACGGCAGGAGCCGTCTCGGCCAGCGGAGCAGCCTGCGGGGTCGTCGCGATCTGAGCCAGCAGCGACGCGCGGAGCGACGTCGGCGGCTCGATCGGAGCGGCGGCGAAAGCCAGCTGCAACGCGGTCTCGCGCAGCGAGTCGGCCTCGGCCTGGAGTTCGGGCGACGTCGTGAGGACGTCCTCGAGGAGCATGCGCTCATCGTCGGACAGCGCGTCGAGTGCGTAGGAACCCGTCAGCAGGGCGGGGTCGTCGTGTCGTTCGGTCATGAGGTCACCCCCATCTCGTCTCGGAGTCGGATCATCCCGTCACGGAGACGGGTCTTGACGGTGCCGATGGGGACACCGAGTTGTTCGGCCATCTCGCTGTGCGAGAAGCCTCCGTAGTACGCGAGCTGCACGGCCTGCCGCTGGAACTCGGTCAGCTTGGCCAGGGCCCTGCCGACACGTTCGTGTTCGATGCGGATCTCGACCGACTCGGAGACCTGGTCGAAACCGGACTCGAGGTCGCGGATACCGATCTTCGTGTCCCGGTCGTGCGAGGCCTGCGACGCCCGGACCCGGTCCACCGCTCGGCGGTGCGCCATGGTCAGGACCCAGCTGGAGGCGGTCCCGCGCTTCCGGTCGAACCGGGTGGCTTGTTGCCAGACTTCGAGGAAGACCTCTTGCGTGACCTCTTCGGACTGGGCGCGGTCCCGGAGGAGCCGCGTCACGAGTCCGAGGACCCGGCCGGAGAGGGCGTCGTAGAGGTCCGCGAAGGCGGCTTGGTCACCGGAGGCAACCCGCGCCAAGAGGTCGTCCGGCGATGCCTGGGCTGGCTCTGACGAGCTCCAGCGTTCGGTGTCGCTATCCACGAGGGCAAGCATTGCAGGTTTCCCTCCTCTCGGGTGCGTCGGCGACCGGTTGTGGCCGTTCTGTCAGGGGTGCTGCGTGATGCGGTGGTGCTGGTGGTGCTGTGCTGCGGTGGTGCTGTGCTGCGGTCGCGCCCCCGGTAGGACGAAGCCGCCGCGTCGTGCGGTCGAGACGAGAGGCCAGCGTGACCCACAGGGAATTGACCGGCGGATACCGGTCCGGGTCACGCCGGGCCTCTCGCGTTCGTGACGGTCATCAAGTCCGTCACGCTGATGATTCGGCGCGGTGCCCGTGGTGGATTGGATCGGATGCCGAGAAGTTGTCGGGACGCCGCGTCCGGGCCGTCTGCCGGGCACGCCCGGGTCCGGATCTGTCCACCGAGAGTGAACAGGGCAGCAGACTCAGCCGACGGGTCGTAGAGTTGGTGTTGCCGGGCCGCAGCAAGCCCCGGGCTCCAAAATTCGCCGCTTCGAGCGGCCTCGCGCCGAGAGGCGCTTCTGCGGCCCGGTTTTTCTCTGCCGTCTTGCGTCGTCTCGTCTTGCGTCGTCCGGTCTCGCTTCGTCCGGTCTCGCTTCGTGAGCAGAAATGGTCGCTTGCCTCGTTGCGACCCGACATCTTCTGCTCACCGTGCGCAGCCAGCCGGGAGGCCCGGTGCGGGTCCGGCGCGTTCGCTCGCTAGTCCAGGCTCTCGCGACGCCAGAGCGCCGCCGCCTCGGTCAGGTCGGCCGCCAGCTCCGTGAGACGGAGCGCCCGCCGCGTCAGTTCGCTCGCACGATCGGTCGCCGTCAGGTCGGAGTCGTCCGCCACCGCCGTCGCACCGGCCGCGGTCAGCCGGCAGAACGCCGCACCACGGTCGAGCGCCACGGCGAAGTCGCCCGTGTACAGCCCGTGCAGGATGCGGTCCGCCAGGGTGAGGATCTCGGCAGGACCGGTCGGCTGCTCCGCCCCCGCGACGGCCTGGTCGATCGTGCCGATGCGCTCGGTGCCGCGCTGGAAGAAGTACGCGATCTCATCCGGGTTCTGCCGGATCACGGTGCGGACGAGGTACACCCGCCACAGGGCGCCCGGCAGGGTGTGCGCACCCACCCGCGCCCAGAGTTCGGCGATCGCGTCGATGCCGTGCACGTCCGTGTAGGTGACGAGCCGCTCCACCACGGCGGGGTCCGGGTCCTGACGCACCCGGTGCAGCAGCGCGTTCGCGGTCTCGTGCGCGACACGGTTCACGACGGCGGGGTCCTCGCCGCCCTGGATCGCGGCGAACTCGGCATCGGTGAAGTGGACAGGACGGTGGTGATCGCGAGGCACCGCGTCAGTGTAGGCACGGCCGGTGACACGCCCGCCCTCCGTTCGCCCAGAACGCAACGGCAGCGCCGCGGGTACGGTGTCTCGTCGGGAGGCGCTCCTCCCGAACGTGAAGGAGAGGACTCCCCCATGAACCCGTTGCTCATCATCCTGGCCGTCATCGCGGTCATCCTGCTGTTCGTCGGTGGCTTCACCGCGAGCCTCAAGTTCCTGCTGTGGGTCGGCATCGTGCTGCTCATCGTGGCCGTCGTCCTGTGGCTGCTGCGAACGCTCACCGGGCGTCGCGGCTGACCATCGACACCAGGTTCTTCCCAGAGGCCCTCACCCGCTAGCCTTGCGGGTGAGGGCCTCTAGCTCAGTTGGTAGAGCACCGGACTTTTAATCCGAGGGTCGTGGGTTCGAGCCCCACGGGGCCCACACCAAGTGCGTTGTCTAAGATGTGGCGGATGGCACGACGACTCCTCCCCGGCATCGCGCTCGGAGCTATGGCTCTCGGCGTGAGCGGGCTGCTCGTCATCCTGCCGACCGTCTCGAGTGCCTGCCAGCCCGTCACGACGTCGTCGAGCGTCTCCTCCGCCGAGGTCTCCGACGCGATCGCCCCCGGCTCGCACGTGTTGATCGTCGGCGACTCGTACACCTCCGGCCGCGGCTCGACCAGCGGCATCGACGGGTGGGCGCAGGACCTCGCGGCCGACCGGGACTGGAAGGCCACGATCGACGGCTACCCGGGGACGGGCTACGTCGACACCGGCCGCACCGGGTCCTCGCACTACACGTTCGGCCCCCGCCTCGAACGGCACGCCGCGACCGTCGATCCCGAACTCGTCATCGTGCAGGGCAGCCAGAACGACTGGCTCGTCGACTCGTCGGTCCTTCAGGCCCGCGTCGAGAAGACCCTCCGCGACGCCGAGCAGACCTGGCCGGACGCCGTCATCGTCGCGCTCGGGCCGTCAGCGCCGTTGCCGTGGGCGAAGTCGACGGTCGGGGTCGCCTCCTCGGTCTCCGCGGGGGCGGCAGCAGCGGGCGTGCCGTACATCGACGCGCTCGCCGGGCAGTGGTTCACCGCGGCGAACAGCCCGGGCTACGCGGCGATCGACGGCGGACACCTCAACGACGCCGGCTACCAGTACCTGGCGGACCGGGTCTCGGACTCCCTCGACGCACTCGCTGCCTCCGACGACGAACGCTGCGCCTGACCTCGGGTTCGGATTCGGGGTACAAGTCGTCCCCAGCTGGCTCATGGCAGATCCCCTGCACACATCAGCCCGCGCACAGCCGACTGTTGGGCTGCCGCCGATAGTGTCGTTCCCGGATCCGATCACCGGATCCTGCAGCACCGCACCACCACGAACGAACGGGGTACACCGTGATCGAGCCCATCGAAGCCACGCAGACCAGCAGCACCGGGGACGCGCGCCGCATCGTCGAGCTCGCCGCAGCGACCAACACGACGATGAGCAACGAGCTCCTGCTCGACACGCTCCGTCGCAACGCGCAGGTCACGACCCGGCACATCCGCAAGGACTTCATCGAGGTCGCGACGGCCACCGCGGTGCTCGGCTACGTGTGCCGACAGCGCAAGGACTTCATCGCCCTGCGCGGGGACGACCCGGCCTGGGCGCACGAGGTCGGGCGCTACGCCAGCGAATCACTCGCGGTCGAGGCACTCCGCATGCGCCGCGGCTGACCAGCAGCTCCCCGCCACGAACGCCGTCCCCACACCGGGGCGGCGTTCGTGTGTCCAGTGGAGCAGTGAATCCCCGGCCGAAGCGACAGATCCACGGTCGCACCCGCGACAACCCCGCGAAAGCGACTCTGTGCCGCGAACCTTCGGCGGGACGGAGTCGCTTTGGCGGAGCCGGCAGCGTGGGGGCGATCAGGACCAGACGCGGCGGATGCCCCAGGTGCCCGTCCAGGTCTCGTCGGGCTCGAGCCACCGCAGGCCCTCGCCGGAGTTCAGGGCGTTGGCCGGAGCGGTCATCGGCTCGACCGCCACGGCCAGACCCTTCCCGTCGCCGCGGGGGTACTCCCGAGAGGTGAACACCTGCACGTACGGGAACGACGCGTCCTGCCAGAGCTGCACGCCGTCACCCTCGGGGCCGTGCAGCGTCGTGTGACGGACCCCGTCGGCGTCCGGGGTGATGTCGGAGTACGCGGTGTCGAGATCCGCGTCACCGGCACGCAGTCCCCGTCGCAGGTCGAACGAAGTGCCCTCCACCGACACGGACCCGTTCGGCACCTTCTGCTCGTCGACGGTGAAGGCGGTGGCGGCGTCGAGCGTGACGACGAGGTCATCGGCCGGGGCGTCACCGGCGCGCAGGTACGGGTGCGCCCCCACGGCGAAGGGTGCGCGGGCACCGGAACGGTTCGTGATCTCGTGCGTCACCCGGATGCCGTCGTCGACGAGCTCGTGGTGCACCCGGGTCTCGAGCGTGAACGGCCAGCCGTGCTGCGGGTGGATCGTGGCTTCCTGCACGATGCCCGTCTCGGTCTGCGACACCACGCGGTACGGCGCGAAGCGGAGCAGGCCGTGCGACGCGTTGCCGTACTTCGGCTCCGAGATGTCGAGCTGCTGCCGCTTGCCGTCGAGTTCCCAGACCCCGCCGGCGACGCGGTTCGGCCACGGTACGAGCACGATGCCGTTGGCGCCGGGCGGCTGCTCGGTGACGGGGAACGGCTCGGTCAGGTCGAAGCCGGCGACGCGGAGTTCTCGGATGCCGGCGGCGACCTCGGTCACGACGGCCTCGACGACGCCGTCCGGTCCGGCGTGGTGCAGGCGGTACTGGCCACCGGTGGGTGCTGCGGTCATGGGGTGTGGTTCCTTCCGGCTGTGTCCTCGCCGTCCGCGACGACGACCTCGACGCCGGCCGCCCGGATCGTGGCGACCGCGTCGGCTTCGGCCTCGGCGGTGACGACGACGTCGATGTCCTCGAGCGCGCGGACGACCCCGATGTGGGCCCGGCCGAACTTCGACCCGTCCGCGACGACGACGGTACGCCGAGCCGTGGCCGCGAGCACCCGCTTCGCCTCGGTCTCGGGCAGGTTGACGTTGGTCAGACCGTGCGCGACGTCGACACCGGTGCCACCGAGGAACACGACGTCAGCGGCGATCACCGGCAACAGGGTGTTGTTGAACGGTGCGACGAGCGAGTGTTGGAGCGGTCGGAGGGTGCCGCCCGTGACGATCACCGTGAACCGCGGCACGGCGCGCTCGAGGGCCAGCGCGGTCGTCAGCGAGTTCGTGACGACGGTGAGGTCGGACAGCTCCGTGCGGGCGACGAGCGCCTCGGCGACCGCTGCCGGGGTGGTGCCGACGTCGAGCACGACGCACTCGCCGGACCGCACGAGCGCTGCGGCCGCGCGGCCGATGGCGGCCTTGGCCACCTGGTGCTCGACGGCGGTCTCCTCGAAGGGGCGCTCGGTGGACCCGGCCCCGAGGCGGACCGCTCCGCCGTGCACCCGGCGGATCCGGGCCTCCTGGTCGAGGACCGCGAGGTCCTGCCGGACCGTCACCTCACTCGTGCCGAGCGACGCGGCCAGCGCGGCGGTCCGGACCATGCCGGGCGCGCCCTCGACGATGGAGACGATGCGGTCCTGCCGCAGCGGCGCGGGCAGCGATCCGGCCAGGAAGGAGAGGTCGTCATCGGTCACGGCCCTAGTTTCGCTTGCTTCCGAAGCCTTTCGCAACGCTTCGGATCGGCGATAGGCTGTTCCGGTGATCACCAAGCGCGTGACGAAGCTCGCGGACGGCCGCGACCTGTTCTACTTCGACGATGCGGACAGCACCCTGCCCGCGGAGCGTGCCATCGACGAGCGTGCGCTCGACCCTCGGCCCGAGACCGCGCGGATGCGCCAGGACGTCCTGACCGGCGAGTGGGTCTCCATCGCCGCGAGCCGGCAGAACCGTGCGTTCCTGCCGCCAGCCGACCAGGACCCGCTCGCGCCGCAGTCACCGCAGAACCCGTCCGAGATCCCGAGCACGTACGACGTCGCCGTGTTCGAGAACCGCTCGCCGTCGTTCGGCCCCGCGCTCGCGGCGGACGACGCTCCGTCGTCGCTCGACTCGCTCAGCGACGTCGGCCTGAACCGGCAGCTGCGCAGCGTCGGCCGGTGCGAGGTCGTGTGCTTCTCGCCCGCGACCGAGGGGTCCTTCGCGTCGATCTCCGAGTCGCGTGCCCGCACCGTGGTCGAGGCCTGGGCGGACCGCACCGCCGCGCTCTCCGCCATGCCCGGCATCCAGCAGGTGTTCCCGTTCGAGAACCGCGGCGAAGCGATCGGCGTCACGCTGCACCACCCGCACGGGCAGATCTACTCGTACCCGTACGTCACGCCCCGCACGCAGCGTCTGCTCGACTCCATCGAGCGCTTCGGACCGGACCTGTTCGAACAGCACCTGGCGAACGAGCGGGCCTCGGACCGGGTCGTCCTGCAGGGCGAGCACTTCACGGCCTTCGTGCCGTTCGCCGCACGCTGGCCCATCGAGATCCACATGCTGCCGCACCGCCACGTCCCCGACTTCGCCGGCCTGACCGAGGCCGAGAAGGACGAACTGGCCCACATGCACCTGCGCCTGACGCGGGGCATCGACGAGCTCTACGGCGACCCGACCCCGTACATCGCCGCGTGGCACCAGGCACCGGTGCACGTCGGGCGGGACACCGTGCGGCTCATGCTGCAGATCACGTCGCCGCGTCGGGCGGCGGACAAGTTGAAGTTCCTGGCCGGCAGCGAAGCCGCCATGGGCGCCTGGATCGGGGACCTCGTGCCCGAGAAGGCAGCCGAGTTCATCCGACAGGGAATCGAGCGAGCATGACGTTCCAGCAGGTCTACGGGTACGAGCCGGCGGTGCGGTACTCCGCCCCCGGCCGGGTCAACCTGATCGGTGAGCACACCGACTACAACGACGGGTACGTCCTGCCGTTCGCGATCGACCGGCGCACCACCGCGTCGATCGCCCCGCGGCCGGACCGTCTGCTGCGCGTCTCGTCCGCGTTCGACGCCGACACGGTGCTCGAACTGTCGCTCGACGACCTCGACCCGTCGAACATGACCGGCTGGTCGGCGTACGTCTTCGGCATCGCCTGGGCACTCCGCGAGCAGGCCGGCGCAGACCTGTCGGACAAGACCGGGTTCGACGTCTTCATCGAGTCCGACGTCCCCGTCGGGGCCGGCCTGTCGTCCAGCGCCGCGATCGAGTGCGGCGTCGCGCTCGCCTTCAACGACCTGTGGGAGCTCGGGCTCGACCGCAAGACCCTCGCCCGCGTGGGGCAGTACTCCGAGAACCACGCCGTCGGCGCACCGACGGGCATCATGGACCAGTCCGCGTCACTGCTCGGCGAGCAGGACGCCGTCGTGTTCCTGGACTGCCGCACGCTCGACACCGCCGTGGTCGACCTGGCGCTCGAGGCCAACGGGCTCGAGGTCCTGGTCATCGACACCCGGGTCGAGCACGCCCACGCCACCGGTGGGTACGCAGCTCGTCGGGCCTCGTGCGAGAAGGGTGCGCAGGTGCTCGGTGTCGAGGCCCTGCGTGACCTGAGCGTCGATGACCTGCCCCGTGCGCAGGAGCTGCTCGACGACGAGACCTTCCGCCGCGTGCGCCACGTCGTGACCGAGGACCAACGAGTCCTCGACACCGTCCGGACGCTGCGCGAACAGGGCCCGCGGGCGATCGGCTCGCTGCTCGTCGCGTCGCACGAGTCGATGCGCGACGACTTCGAGATCTCCGTGCCGGAGCTCGACCTGGCCGTCGCGACCGCCGTCGAGCACGGCGCCGTCGGTGCGCGGATGACCGGTGGTGGGTTCGGTGGTGCGGCGATCGCGCTGGTCGACCGGGAGGCCCGTGGCGCGATCACCGAGGCCGTCACCGCCGCCTTCGCAGCCGCCGGGTACCGCGAGCCGAACGTCTTCACGGTGCACGCCGCGCAGGGCGCCCGCCGCGACTGAGCCTGACCGGCGGAGTTTCGCGCTCACCGACACGTCACGCGGCGCACGGCCCGTGAGGTGTCGCTGACCGCGAAACTTCGGCGCAATCCAGCGCGAGGCCGTGCGTCAGCGGGTCATGTGACCCGTGGTGACGGTGAAGCCGCCCCACGGGAACCCGTGCGGGTGCAGCACCTCGTGCTGGAGCTGGTCCATCACGACGTGGCCCTGCCACACCGTGTAGACCAGCACGCCGACGACGATGCACACCGGGACCGCCAGGTACGCGGAGTACCGCACGATGTCGCCGAGGGTGCGGTGCCCGTAGCGCGCGAGCGTCGGCGGCAGGACGATCCCGACGACGACCACGAGCAGCAACAGTGCGAGTGCGGCCGGTGCGACGTGCGCTTCGACCTGCACCGTGATGGGCGCGGTCTCCAGGACCTTGCCGCCGTTGTCGATCCAGTTGTCGTCGGCGTCGACCCCGCCGTAGCCCGTCGACGTGCTCCAGAGCACCAGGTTCGGGGACAGCACCAGTGCGACGGTCCCGACGAGTACGAGTCCCCACGCACGCGGACGCAGCTTCCTGCCGGTGGCCGCCATCACGGGCGCGGTCTGGACGTTCTCCCCCATGCGGTGACCGTAGCACTGGGGGCGGCTCCGCACCCGTCCCCCGAACGCGCGGGGCGGGGGCGAGCCGCGCCTCCCGGCCGCATCTGGTGAGCAGAAATGGTCGAGTCCCACGACGGGACCCGACCATTTCTGCTCACGATGCCAACGCGCGCCTCGTGAGCCGACCGCCGCACCTACTTCAGGTGGCGCTCCGCCGCCTCGACCACGTTCTTCATGAGCATCGCGCGGGTCATCGGGCCGACGCCGCCGGGCACCGGCGACATGAACCCAGCGACGGACGCGACGGCGGGGTCGACGTCGCCGTGCAGCTTGGCCTTCCCCGTCTCGTCGTTCACCACGCGGGTGATGCCGACGTCGATCACGGCCGCACCGGGCTGGACCCAGTCCGGCTTGACGAGCCCGGCGACCCCGGCCGCCGCGATGACGATGTCGGCGCGACGGCACTCCGCGGCGACGTCCGCCGTCAGGGAGTGGGTCAGGGTGGCGGTGGCCTCGAGGCGGGTGAGCAGCAGACCGAGCGGCCGGCCGACCGTCAGGCCCTGCCCGATGATCGTGACGTGCGCGCCCCGGATCGGGATGTCGTACGCCTCGAGCATCGCGACGATGCCCCGCGGGGTGCAGGGCAGGGGCGCGTCGATGGTGCCGGCACCACCGGGCACGGCGAGTACGAGCTCACCGAGGTTCGTCGGGTGCAGGCCGTCGGCGTCCTTCGACGGGTCCATCAGCTCGAGCATCGGCGTCGGGTCGATGCCCTCCGGCAGCGGCAGCTGCACGATGAACGCGGTGACCCGGGGGTCGTCGTTCATCTGCAGGATCGCGGCTCGGATGTCTGCGGCGGATGCCGTCGCAGGCAGGTCGATGCGGTGCGAGTCGAGCCCGATCTGCGCCGAGTCGCGGTGCTTGCCCGCGACGTAGGACAGGGAACCGGGGTTCTCCCCGACCAGGATCGTGCCGAGCCCCGGACGGATGCCGTGCTCGTGCAACCGATCGATGCGGACCCGCAGTTCGTCGAGCGTCCGGGCAGCGAGGGCGGTGCCGTCGATGCGGACCGCCGACCCCTCCCCCGCCCATCGCTCGACGGGCAGGGGGGTCAGAGCGTCGCTCACGCGTAGAGGGGGAACGCGTCGGTCAGGGTCTTCACCCGGGCCGAGAGCGCTGCGATGTCCGGGTTCGGCATGAGGGTCAGCGCGATGATGTCCGCGACCTCGGTGAACTCGGCGTCGCCGAAGCCACGCGTGGCGAGCGCCGACGTGCCGATGCGGACACCCGAGGTGACCATCGGCGGACGCGGGTCGAACGGCACGGAGTTGCGGTTCACGGTGATGCCGACCTCGTGCAGCAGGTCTTCGGCCTGCTTGCCGTCGACCTCGGAGGTGCGCAGGTCGACGAGCACCAGGTGCACGTCGGTACCACCGGTGAGGACGTCGACGCCGGCCGCGCGGGCGTCCGGCTGCGTGAGCCGATCCGCGAGCAAGCGGGCACCGCGGATGGTGCGCTCCTGGCGGGCCTTGAACTCGGGGGTGCCGGCGAGCAGGAACGCGGTGGCCTTGGCGGCGATGACGTGCATGAGCGGGCCGCCCTGCTGGCCCGGGAAGACCGCGGAGTTCAGCTTCTTGAACAGGGTCTCGTCGTTGGACAGGATGATGCCCGAGCGGGGGCCGCCGAGGGTCTTGTGCACGGTCGACGAGACGACGTGGGCGTGCGGGACCGGGGACGGGTGCAGACCGGCGGCGACGAGGCCGGCGAAGTGCGCCATGTCGACCCAGAGCTTGGCGCCGACCTCGTCCGCGATCTCGCGGAACTTCGCGAAGTCGAGCTGGCGCGGGTAGGCGGACCAGCCGGCGATGAGGACCTTCGGCTGGTGCTCGATGGCCTTGGCGCGGATGTCGTCGTAGTCGACCTCGAACGTCTCGGGGTCGACGCCGTACGCGACGGCGTTGTAGATGCGGCCGGAGAAGTTGAGCTTCATGCCGTGGGTCAGGTGACCGCCGTGCGCGAGCTCGAGGCCGAGGATGGTGTCGCCGGCGCTGGCGATGGCGTGCAGGACCGCGGCGTTGGCCGTGGCGCCCGAGTGCGGCTGGACGTTCGCGTAGGCAGCACCGAAGAGCGCCTTGGCACGGTCGATGGCGAGCTGCTCGGCGACGTCGACGTACTCGCAGCCGCCGTAGTAGCGCTTGCCGGGGTAGCCCTCGGCGTACTTGTTGGTGAGGACGGAGCCCTGGGACTCGAGCACGGCGCGCGGCACGAAGTTCTCGGACGCGATCATCTCGAGGGTGTCGCGCTGACGGCCGAGCTCCTGCTGCAGGACGGCGGCGATCTCGGGGTCGACCTCGGTGAGCGGGGCGTTGAAGGCTGCGCGGTCGGTGTCGACGGAGCCGTCGACGGCGGGCAGATCGGTGATGGACACGGTTCTCCTACGTGGGTTGGCGACGACCGGTGGGTCGCGCACGGACGATCGGTCGGTGCAGCCCAGGCGTACGGCCGCGCACCGTGTCAGGTGTCGCTCCCCGATGGTGACCCATCCAACGCCAGTCGCGACGTGACGATCGTACCGAGCCGCCCGCCCTGTGTCACCCTGGTTGCATGACGCTGACCTCGCCCGACGTGGACGAACGGACCACCCCGGACGAACGCACCAGTGCGCGCGCGGACACCCCGTGGGTCACCGTCGTGTGGGACGACCCGGTGAACCTGATGTCGTACGTCACGTACGTCTTCCAGCGGCACTTCGGCTTCGGTCGCGCGCAGGCGGAGCGGCTCATGCACCAGGTGGACACGGAGGGTCGGGCCATCGTGGCGACGGGTCCGCGCGAGGCGATGGAGGCCCACGTCCAGTCGATGCACGGCTACGGCCTGCAGGCGACCGTCGACAAGGCCCCCGAAGCGTGATCCCCTTCGTCCGCCGCGCCGACGGCGTCCACCTCGGCATGTCCTCCGGCGAGCGCGGGCTGCTCACGTCCCTGACCGAGCAGCTGCGCCAGGTGCTCGACGGCGATCTGTCGGCGGACCCGGTCACCGAGCGGATGTTCCCGGACGCCTACCCGGACGACGACGACGCCAGCGCGGAGTTCCGGAGGTACACGCAGTCCGACCTGCTGGCGCAGAAGACCACGAACGCGACGACCGTGCACGAGTGGCTGACGGGCACCCGCGACGGCGCCCTCGCCCCCGAGGACGAGCAGGCCTGGCTCCGCACCCTGACCGACCTGCGGCTGACGATCGCCGACCGTCTCGGGATCGTCGACGCCGACGACGAGGAGCGTTCGGTCGAGGCCGACGCGGGCGTCGGCCTGCGCGACGTCTACGACTGGCTCGGGTACGTGCAGGAGCACCTGATCACGACGATGAACGCCCCGCGGTGACGGTCGCCTTCCGCGCTGCCACCGAGGACGACCAGGAGGCCCTGCTCGCGTTCTCGACGTCGGAACCGGTCGCGTGGATCGGTCCGGACCGGTACCGCGCCGAGTCGGGTACGGACAACTACCGCCCGGGGTGGTCGTGGCTGGCCGAGCGCGACGGCCGTCCGGTGGCACGGGCGCTCTGGTGGGGTGGCGCGGACGCCGAGGTGCCGTCGACCCTCGACGACCTGCTGGTGGCTCCGGACGTGCCCGAGGACGAGCAGGTGGCGATCGCCGCCGGGCTGATCACGGCGGCGACCGCTGCGTTCGGGGCGCGACCGGAGTGGATCGTCGACGTCGCGGTGGACTGGCACGACGACCCCGACGCCGTCGCCGCGGTGTCGTGGCGCACGGCGGCCGCCCGGTCGGCGGGGCTCGGACGGTCGACGGAGCGGGTGAGTGTGGCGTGGACGCCGGACCGAGGGCTGCCGATGCCGTCCTCGCTGCGCTTCCGCGCCGGTGACGACGACGAGTTCGTGGACCTGTTCGCCCGCGTCGCGGTGGGGAGCCTCGACGCCCACACCGTGGCGTCGGTGGACGAACTCGGCCCGCGGGGCGCCGCCGCCGACGACCTCGAGTTCTACCGCTCGCTGCCGGGGTCGCGCGACGGCTGGCGGGTCGCGCTCGACCCCGACGGCCTGGTGGTCGGGTTCGTCCTGGCGACGCGGACGGCGTACGACGCGGCGATCAGTTTCATCGGCGTGCTGCCGCAGCACCGTGGGCGCGGTGTGGTCGACGGGCTGCTCGCCGAGGGGCTGCGCGTGCACGCCGAGGCCGGGGAGCCGAAGGTGGTCGGCACGACGGACGCGGCGAACACCCCGATGCGCCGGGCGTTCGAACGGGCCGGCTTCGTGGTGACGAAGCGCCGCATCGTGTTCGAGCGCTGAGCCGATCCGGAGCGGCGGACCCGGAACTCGCAAGGCGACCTTGCAAGTTGCACTGTCGAAGTAGTACCGTGTCGGTATGGAATCACCCGATCCGACCGCGCTCGCCGGCGACCTGCTGACGCTCTACGGTCGGATCCGTCGCACGCTGCTGACCGGCAAGGCCGACGAGGTCACGGCGTCCCAGACCGCCGCGCTCGGCCGCCTGCTGCGGTACGGCGAGAGCACGGTCGCCGAGCTCGCCCGCGCCGAGGGCGTCCGGCCGCAGTCGATGGGCGCGACCGTCCAGGCGCTCGAGGACCTCGGCCTCGTCGAACGACGTCCAGACCCCGCCGACGGCCGCCGTGCGCTCGTCCGCGCGACCGACCAGGGCGCCCGTGCCCGCGAGGACGCCTGGACCACCCGCACCCGCGTCCTGACCGACCGGCTCGCCGCGCTGCCCGACGCCGACCGCGACACCGTCGCCCGAGCGATCGCGATCCTCGCCCCGCTCACCGAACGCTGACCCCGGAAGAAGCACTCCCACGTCCACCTCGACCACTCCCACCCCCGTCGTCACCCCGGGCAGCACCGGCAGTGGCTTCGGCCCGAAGCTCCTCATCCCGGTGCTCGTCGGGCCGCTGCTCAACCCGATCAACACCACGATGGTGTCCGTCGCGCTCACGCCGATCTCCCGCGACCTGGGGATCGGTGCGGCGCAGGCGATCTGGCTCGTCGCCGCCCTGTACCTGGCGAGTGCGATCGCGCAGCCGACGATGGGCAAGCTCGCCGACCGCTTCGGCCCGAAGAAGGTGTTCCTGACCGGGCTCGTGATCGTCGGTGTCGCCGGGGTCGTGCCCGAGTTCCTGACCGGCTTCGGCGGCGCGGTGTTCGCCCGCGTGCTCATCGGCATCGGCACCTCGTCGGCGTACCCGGCGGCACTCACCACTCTCCGACAGCACTCGGCGCGGATCGGGAAGCCGACCCCGCCGCTCGTGCTCGGAGCGCTGTCCATCACCTCGCTCGTGTCGGCGGCGGCCGGGCCTCCGCTCGGCGGCGCGCTGATCGCAGCGTTCGGCTGGCACGCGATCTTCCTGGTGAACGTGCCCCTGGCGGGGTTCGGCATCGTCGTGGCGTCGATGTGGCTGCCGTCCGACCGTCACCGTCCGCGTGACGACGAGGCCCTGCCCGTCCTGCAGGCGCTCGACCCGTTCGGCATGCTGCTCATGACGGGCACCGTCTCGGCGCTGCTCGTGTTCCTGCTCGACCTGTCCGCCGGCCTGTGGTGGCTGCTCGCGGTGGCGATCGTGCTGTTCGTCGCCCTCGTGCTGTGGGAGCTGCGCGCGGTCCGACCGTTCGTGGACGTCCGGATGCTCGCTCGGAACGGCGCGCTGTCCCGCACCTACGTGCGACTGTTCCTGACCTACCTGCTCGCGTACACGATGACCTACGGGTTCTCGCAGTGGGTGCAGGACGTCGCCGGGTACTCGAGCGACGTCGCCGGGTACATCCAGCTGCCGGCCGCGATCGTGGCCGGGATCGCGTCGTTCGTCGTCGCCCGGAAGACCGCCGTGCGCGGACCCCTGATCGTCGCGGCCGTCGTGCCGATCGTCGGCGGGGCGCTCCTGCTCTTCCTGCACACCGGGTCGCCGGTCGTGCTGCTCGCGCTGGCGCCGGCGCTGTTCGGCGTCCCGCAGGCCCTGGCGTCGGTGTCGAACCAGGCGGCGCTGTACCGGCTCGTGCCCGCGTCGTACATCGGCACCGCGGCCGGGTTGTCCCGCACGGCGGTGTACATCGGGGCGATCGGGGCCTCGTCGCTCATCGGTGGTGTGTTCGGCCAGGCCCCGACCACACCGGACCTGCACGTGCTGGCGTGGGTGATCCTCGGCGTCGCGGTGCTCCTGACGGTCCTGACCCTGGCCGACCGCCGCCTCCGCACGGCCGCCGCCGCCACGCCCGCTTCGTGAGCAGAAATGGTCGGGTCGCGTCACGGCACTCGACCATTTCTGCTCACGAAGCACCGCGCTCGCCGCGCCCGGTACCCTGATCCGGTGACCGACCCGACCCCCACGCACTGGACCCTGACGCTCGTCTGCGACGACCAGCCCGGGATCGTGCACGCCGTCTCCGGAGCGGTCGTCGCCGCCAACGGCAACATCACCGAGTCGCAGCAGTTCTCGAGCGTCGACACGAACACGTTCTTCATGCGCCTGCAGGTCATGGCGCCGGTGGACCGCGCGACCTTCGAGGCAGCCCTCGCCCCCGTCGCCGCCCGGTACGACGCCCGCGTCCAGCTCGACGTCGTCGGTCGCCCGCTGCGCAGCCTCGTCCTCGTGTCGAAGGCCGGCCACTGCCTCAACGACCTGCTCTACCGCCAGCGCGGTGGGCAGCTGCCGATCGAGGTCCCGCTCGTGCTGTCCAACCACCCGGACCTGTCCGAGCTCGCGTCGTTCTACTCGGTGCCGTTCGAGCACCGTCCGGTCACCGACGCGGACAGCAAGGCGGCCATGGAGCGCCGTGTCCTCGAAGCGGTCGAGGAGCACGACATCGAACTCGTCGTGCTCGCCCGCTACATGCAGATCCTGTCGCCGGAGCTCTGCGCGGCGCTCGAGGGCCGTGCGGTCAACATCCACCACTCGTTCCTGCCCGGCTTCAAGGGCGCGAACCCCTACCGCCAGGCGCACGCACGCGGCGTGAAGCTCATCGGTGCGACGGCCCACTTCGTCACGAGCGACCTCGACGAGGGCCCGATCATCGAGCAGAACGTCGTGCGCGTGGACCACACGAAGGACCCCGCCGAGCTGGTCTCCATCGGCCAGGACGAAGAGTCCCGCACCCTCACCCAGGCAGTGCGCTGGATCGCCGAGGACCGCGTCCTGCTCGACGGCGCCCGCACCATCATCTTCAAGTAGGCAGCACCATGACGAACGCCCCGCAGTCTCCCGTCGACTGGGAAGCAGTCCCCGGCCCGGCACCCGCCGGCAGGCAGCGACGGCCGTTCGACGTCTGGCGCGTGCTCCGCGTCCTGGTCTGCACGTTCGGCCTGCTCTCCCTGGCGTTCTGGGGCTACTGGTCGTGGCAGCTCCCCCTGCCCGGTTACCTGTTCATGGTCGGCGCCCCGCTGTTCGCGGCCGTCGTCTGGTACTTCTTCCGCTCGCCGGCGTCGCCGATCGAGACCGACATCGTCGGCAAGACGATCGTCGAGGTCGCGTTGGTCATCGCCGCGGGCGCGACCTGGATCTCCATCGGCCACCCGGTCGTGGGCTTCGTCTTCATCGTGATCGCCGCCCTGAGCGGCGTGATCGCGTTCCGCAGGGAGACCGCATGACCGCCACGGGCCTCCAGGCCGGCCGGGAGGCCCAGCGCACCCTGGTGCGCGCATCCCGCGTCGTCGACGCGGCCGGGTCCACGGCGGACGGCTGGGTCCTGCTCGCCGGTGACGTGGTGCACGCGGTCGGCTCCGGCCCCGAAGCCCCCGCGGCGGACCAGGTCGTCGACCTGGGCGACGCGGTCCTGACGCCCGGGTTCACCGACCTGCACGGGCACGGCGGTGCGACCGAGTCGTACGAGGACGACTCCTTCGCCGAGTCGCTGGCCGTCCACCGGGCGCACGGCACGACCCGGTCGGTCCTGTCCCTCGTCGCGAACCCGGTCCCCGCCCTCGCGGACTCGCTCGCGCGGATCCGTTCCGTGATGGCGACCGACCCACTCGTGCTCGGCGTGCACCTGGAGGGGCCGTTCCTGTCCCCGCACAACAAGGGCGCCCACAACGAGTCGTTCCTCATCGACCCGTCGCCCGCAGCGGTCGACGCGCTGCTCGAGGCCGGCGAGGGCGTCATCCGCCAGGTCACCATCGCGCCGGAACTGCCGGGCGCGCTCGACGCCGTCCGCCGGTTCGTCGCCGCCGGGGTCACCGTCGCCGTCGGCCACACCGTCGGCATGTACGACCAGGCCCGTGCCGCGTTCGACGCCGGTGCGACGCTGCTGACCCACGCGTTCAACGCGATGCCGGGGCTGCACCACCGTGCACCGGGGCCGATCGGTGCCGCGGTGGCCGACGACCGGGTGACACTCGAGCTCATCCTCGACGCCGTGCACGTGCACCCGGTCGTCGCGGACACCCTGTTCCGCGCTGCCCCGGGCCGGGTGGCGCTCATCACCGACGCCATGGGCGCTGCGGGCGCTGCCGACGGCTCGTACCGGCTGGGATCGCTCGACGTCACCGTGACCGACGGGGTCGCGCACGTCGCCGGGACCGACACCATCGCGGGGTCGACGTTGACGCAGGACGTGGCGTTGCGGAACGCGGTCTCGCTCGCCGGACGGACGCTGCCCGAGGCCGTCGCGGCCCTGACGAGCGTGCCGGCCGCGGCGCTGGGGCTCGGCGACCGACTGGGGCGGCTCGCGCCGGGGTACGCGGCCGACCTCGTGGCGCTGTCCCCGGCGCTCGAGGTGCAGCGGGTGTGGGGCGGCGGGCGCGAGCTGCGCTGATCAGCGCCGGACGAGTGCCCCCGCGACGAGCCGGAGCAGCAGGGCGACCGCGCCGAGCCCGGCGACGGCGACCCCGATGACGACCACGATGACGAGCCGGGTGAGGAAGTGCACCTCGGACTCGTCCTCGCGCACGCCGAGGGACGACGCACCCACGAACACGAACACCGCCGCGATGAGCAGCAGCCCCCCGATCCAGGTCGTGGCACGCAGGGCGGCCGGTGCTGGTGGCCGGTTGCGATCGTCCGGGGTCGTCGGTCGGGCCTTGGCGCCCTCGGTCTCCCAGTCGGCGAGTTCGGTCATGGTGCTCCCCCTCTGTCGGGTCGATCGTAGGGCCTGCCGGTCCGTCGGTCAGGGCAGGTCGGTGGGGCGTGGGTTCAGTGGTTCACCGAACTTCGGTGCCTTCCCCGGCACGCAGTGCCCGTCGATGGACACGTCGGCGTAGGAGTCGAACGCCTGGAAGAAGATCGCGAACCCGTCCGGAGCGGTGCCGCGGAGGTATCCCTGTGGGTAGCTGATGACGGTTCGCCGCGGCGTGAGCTCCTCGTCGTGCTCCACCACCGCACCGTCGTACCCGATCCCGGCGAGCGCCGTCACGACCCGCTCGGCGACCTCGTCGGGCGTCCCGGGGAGCGGGAGTCTCCGGGTGCTGGCGTACGTGTACTGGGCTGCGTCTTCGCCGTCGCTGCCACAGATGAGCCAGGCTGGATCGTCATCGCCCCAGCCGTCCTCGCCGACGACCGACCGGACGGCAGCGAAGACGTCCAAGACGTCCTGGTGGGATTCTTCGACGTTCATCGACGTGTCCTTCCGCATCGGGGAGTACGGGGCGACGTCGGCGCACCCGGCCAACAGCATCGTGACGGCGATCGATGCCACGACGGCTCCGCCCCACCGTTCAGAGCCTCGGGTCACCGGTGAGTCCTGTCTGCCAGCCGTACATGAGCCAATCGTCCTTCGTCTGCTGCCGCATCCGGTCGAAGGGACCGCCCTGTTCGGGGATCTCGTCGCCACGCCCCATGGCGGCCAGCGCGCTGTTGTGCTGCGCCGTGGTGCCGTCGTCGAAGTACGAGTACCGGCCGTCGCCGTTCCCACCGACGTAGGGGCCGTGCTGCGTGACGCCGTGCAGCGTGCCGTCACTGCCCCGCTGGGTCTCCGAGCTGAACTCGTGCGCGTCCCACGAGGACTCGGTCGGATCCCGCCGACCCGACAGGTTCTGGCCGGTGACGGCCCAGCCGTCCTTAGCGCCCTGGCTGGCGAAGACCTCGCCCGCCGGCACGTGCAGCGCCGAAGCCTTCGGTGCGACGTCCGTGACCCCGGCCGAGCCGAGCAGCACCACGTGGTCGGCGTGGGTCCTCGTCAACGCGATCGTCGCCACGTTCGTGCCGTAGGAGTGCCCCAGCACGGTCAGGTCGGCGTCGCGTCCGGCGGCGGCGCGTGCCGCGTGGAACCCGTCGAGGTCGGCCACGAGCCGGTCAGCGCCCTCGTGCGCCCGGCCGTTCGCGACCACGGCCGCGAACGACGGGTCGTCGGCCATCGGCGGGTGGTAGCCGATCCAGGACACCACGGCGATGTCACTGCGTCGGACACCACCCACGCGAGCTTGCTCGCGGCGCATGCCCCGTGCGATCGCGCTGTAGTTCTGCACCGTTCCGCGCTGGTCCGTCGCGGTGTTCATGCCCGGCACGATGACGCTGACGTGCGCGGCGCGGTCGAGGTCACCAGCGACGATCTGCGCGAGTGGTGGACGGTCGTCGACGAGTGACACGAGCGACACCGGGGTCGTGTCGAGGGTGTCCTGGATGTTCCGGTAGGCATCGCGCTGCCGCGACCACGTGGACAGCTCCGCTCGGGCGGCGGCAGCTCCGGCCGGGGTCTTCGCGGCGTCGAGCTGCTCCCGCCAGTGCGCGACCTGCCGTTCCGCGTGGGCGAGCCGGTCGACCAGCACCGTCGTGTTCGCCCGAACCCGTGCCCAGTACGCGACGCCGTTCAGGTTCCCGATCACCGTGGGCAACGCCACGACGAACGCCCGCTGGGCTGCCGACGGCGCTCCGTCCGGGCCGGACATCGCCTGCCACCACCCGGCGACGTCGGTGGCGTCGAGCCCTGCGAGACGCCGGGCGATGCGCGGGTCGTCCCGCAGCGCCGCGATGCTCTCGCGGTCGAGGGTGCCGAGCCAGGTGGTGAACTGCCCGTCGCTCATCGCCCGGGCGGCCGCAGCCGAGACCAGGCCGCCGAGCACCGCTCGGTCGTCGAGCGCAGACGCCGCCGCACGGTCCGCGGCAGCGCGTCGGGCGACGAGCTCGTCCCACTGCGCCGACAACCTCGCCTCGAGCCCCGCGAGCCAGACGCCGCTGTTCTGCACCTGCTGCAGGAGGACCTCGTCCGCCTCGACCGCATCGGGTCCGGCCGCCGTCCGGGTCGCGGCGCGGACCGCCCGCGCGTTCACCACGATGTCGTCGGCCGTGTTCCGGAGCGCCGTCTGCAGGCGAGCGGCTTCGTCCTGGATCTGCTGGACCTCGCGCGCGTAGTCGGCGAGCGCCGTCGCCGCGGCGTCCAACCGTGCGGCGACGCGGTGCGCACTCGCCGGCACCGTCGCTGCGACCGTCAGGAACTGCTGCTGCGCTGCGCCCTGCCACCCGGCCGCCGCGGACTCCGCCGCGACGAGCACGTGACGGGCTCCGTCGCGGACGGCATCCGCGTGCTCGTCGTGCAGGCGGGCGACGCGTTGGATGCCGTCCGGGTCTCCGGCGGTGGGGTCGGCACTCACCGGACCCGCCGGGCGAGGTCGGCGTCGGCACGCAGGACCGCTTCGGCAGCGGTGGTCACGTACCCACCCAGGGTGTCCGCGTCGTCACCGAGCGAACCGATCATCGCGTCGAGGGCCCGGGCCGACTGGACGAACGCCGACTCGACCGTCGCCGACCCGAACGTGCCGCTGTCCGCCCCGGACAGCGCACGCTCGGACCGGAAGTCACCAGCCGCCTGCAGGACCCCTCGTGACACCTCCTGCATCGTCGACAGGTCGACCACCAGATCCCCCATGCTGCCCCTTCCGCCCTCCGGACGGGGTCAACATATCAGTACTGGAGTACGACGTGTCAAGCGCTGTTCAGCGGTCGATCGGGCGTCCCCGAGTGCCGCTCGCCCACGTCGTGTCCGCCGTGTCCCCGACCCGGAGCGACAGCGTGCCGCCGCGGGTGACGAAGGACGCCGGGACCCACGACTTCTCGAGGGTCCGCCCGTCCAACCGCGCACCGTGCACGTAGGGCGCCGTGCCGGAGGACCGCACGACGATCCGCTCCCCGCTCGACCGCCGGATGTCGACCGAGCTGAACGTGGGGCTCCCGATGAGCATCTCCGCCCGCCCCGGCGTCTGCGGGAACAACCCGATCGACGCGAAGACGTACCAGGCGCTCATCGTGCCGAGGTCGTCGTTGCCCGGCAGCCCGCTCGGCCCGGTCGAGTACGCGTCGTCGACGACCCGGCGCACGGTCTCCTGCGTCTTCCACGGCTTGCCGAGCGCGTTGTACATCCACGGCGTGTGGATGTCGGGCTCGTTGGTCGGGTCGAACTTCGTGGCGTCGCCGCCGGTCACCGCGAACGCACCAGTGCTGTCGTGGAAGAACGCGTCGAGTCGCGCGACCGCCGCGTCGTCGCCACCGAGTGCGGTCGACAGCCCCTGCACGTCCTGCGGCACGAGCCACGTGTACTGCGCGCTCGTCCCCTGTGCGAACCCGGTGCCGGTCGAGGGCGACCAGTCGGGCGTCCACGATCCGTCGGCCTGCCGCGCGGCCTGGTACCCGACGGCGGCGTTGAAGGTGTTCTTCCAGTACTCGCCACGAACGCTGAACATCCGGGCATCGGAGCGCAGCCCGAGGGAACCCGCCCAGTACCCGAGCGCACTGTCGGAGATCGAGTCCTCGAGCGTCTCGGCAGCGCCGCCCCAGCACGAGCAGTCGTCGTTCGCGGCGTACTGGCGCTGCAGGTACTCGTCGAGCGCCGGGCGTTGCGCCAGGCACTGGCCCGGGCACCCGATGTCGCTCTCGGCGTCGGCGTTCTCGACGGTCGCCTGGTGCTTCAGCGAGGCGTAGGCGGCCCGCACGTCGAAGTTCCGGACCCCCATCGCGTACCAGGTGGCGAGGGTCGCGGCCGAGGGGTCACCCGTCATCACGTGCGTCGGCGCCCCGAGGTGGAGCCAGCGGTCCCACACCCCACCGTTCTGCTGGGCGAACCGCAGCATCGACTGCGCCATGTCCCCGGCGACGTCCGGCCGCAGCAGTGCGAGCAGTTGGATCTGCGCCCGGTACTGGTCCCACCCGGAGTACGTGCCGTAGACGGCGCGGTGCCCTCGGTCCATGCGGTGCACCCGCTGGTCCGGCCCCAGGTAGCGGCCGTCGCGGTCGTTCAGCGTGTTCGGCTGCATGAGCGCGTGGTACACAGACGTGTACAGCTGGGTGGTGCGGTCCGCGGTGCCGCCTCCGACGCGCAGACGCGACAGTTCGCGGTTCCAGGAGGCCCGTGTGCCGGCCGCCACACTCGCGACGGTCGAGCGCTGGGTCACCTCGCCGTCGCGGTTCGCGATCGCTCCTGCGGCGCTCACGTACGAGATGCCGATCTTCGCGTGCACCGTCGCACCGCGACGCGCGTCGAACCCGACCCACGCGCCGGAGCCGCGTCCGGCACGGTCGGCGCCGGTCAGGTAGCCCTCCCCACCGGAGGAGGACGTGCCTCCCGGTCGGACCGTGCCGTCCTGCCAGGTGCCGGTGCTCGTGAAGGCCTTGTCGAAGGTGGCCGTGAAGAACAGCCGGTAGTAGCTGCGCCGGTCGGGGTTGGTGGCCCCGCCGCCGTTCGCCCGGCGGCTGCAGAAGCCGCCGGTGAGGACGCTGCCGCTCACCGTGCGGGTGCGGGCGTCGACGCGGGTGGTCGCGGCCTCGCTGCCGTTGATCGAGTTCGAGGTCCGGAAGAGCAGGTTCGCGGCCTTCCCGGCGGGGAACGCGAACTCGCCGATCCCGGCCCGGGTGGTGACGGCGAGGTCGGTGCGGACGCCGTTGTCGAGTGCGACGCCGTAGCGCCCGGGGCTCGCGGACTCGTCGTCGTGCGAGTAGCCGGCGGCGTAGACCGCGTCGGTGCTGTCGGCCGACGGCGACGTCGTGATCGGGGTCGTGACCGGCATGATCGGCACGTCACCGGCGGCCCCCGGCGCGCAGCCGGCACCGTTCAGGTGCGTCAGGCTGAACCCGCGCAGCCGGTTCACGTCGTACGAGTAGCCGTTCGCGACCGGCGTCGAGGTCTGGTCGCCCGCGGTGCCGGTGGGACTCCACTGGAGCATGCCGAACGGTGCGGTCGCGCCGGGCCAGGTGTTGCCGTCGCCGCTCGTGCCGATGAACGGGTCGACGTACCGGGCGGGATCGGAGACAGTCCGCCCCGCCTGCGCTGCCTGCCCTGACGGCGAGGCGACGGCCGGCGCGGCGACGACCCCCGTCCCCAGCAGCGCGGCGATCGTGGCCACCGCGGCGAGCGGGAGCGGGCGGACGAGCGGGCGACGGTGCACGCGAGAACGGTTCACGTCGGCGACGCTAGCCCCCTCGGACGGGGGACGCGCGATCCGTCACCGAGCCCTCTCCTGCTGTTCACCACGGTCGGCGTGTTCGGGGCCCGCAGGCGGGTTCACCGCCGCTGGTAGCGTCCGGGCATGGTGTCGACGACCGACGAACCGGCCCGAGGACGCGTCCGCGACCTGCTCGGGCTGCCGTCCCCTGACGAGCTCCGTCCGGTGGCGGTCCGCCTGGAGCCGCTCGGACGCGACGGGTCGGTGCGGTGGGCACGCGTCGAGCTGGACACGGCCGACGGCGACACCATCCCGTGCTTCCTCCTGACCCCGGACCACGGCACGGGAACGGACGTCATCGCCGTCCACCAGCACGCGGGCGACTTCACCTCCGGGAAGAGCGAGACCGCCGGGCGGGCGGGGGATCCGACTCTCGCCTACGGCGTGGTGCTCGCTCGCAGTGGGGCCCGCGTGGTCATCCCCGATCTGATCGGTTTCGAGGAACGCCGACGCGACTGGACTGACGACCCGGCGGCCGACGAACGCCTCGACGCGCTCTTCCGTGTGGCGGACGGCAGCAGCCTGCAGGCGAAGCACTCGCGTGACATCGCCACGGTGACGTCCTGGATGATCGAGACGAGTACTGCCGACACCGAACTCGGCATCGTCGGACACTCCCTCGGCGGACAGGTGGCGCTGTTCGCACTCGCCGTGGACGCCCGACTCACGCGGGGCGTGGTCAGCTGCGGACTCGGGACGCTGGCCTCGTTCGAGGACGCTCGGATCCGCCACAACCCGGCCTGGTTCGTCCCGGGACTCACCGCCGCTGGCGACATCCCCCTGGTCGCGTCGGCCGTTGATCAACCGGTCCTCGTCGCGGCGGGACGGGACGACGGACTGTTCCCCCTCGCCGGCGTCCGGCGCGTCCTCGACGCGTTCCCTCCGGGTGTCGCGACGACCGAGGTGTTCGACGGCGGCCACACGATGCCGGCGCGCATCACGGAAGCGGCACTCCGGCACCTGCTGCCCACGTGAACGGATGATCAGGACCCGTCGCGCACCGCGACCTGGTCCACGAACGCCCGGACGCGAGCGCGGAACGCCGGGTCCGCCGCCGGGCCCTGCACCGGCACGACGTGCAGCCGCCGGTCACCACGGCGGAGGGCAGGTCCGACGAACACCCCCTCGGTGACGTCCGGGGCGGTGGCTGCCCAGAGGGTCGAACGAGCGCCGTCCGCAGCGGTCCGGGCCAAGCTGCGTGCGACCATGCCGCCGAGGCGCTGTGTCAGGGTCTCCGCCTGGCCGTTCATCCCCGTCGCCGCGATGCCGGGGTGCGCGATCACCGACCGGATGTCCGAACCGGCAGCACGGAGTCGTTCACCGAGGTCGACGCTCAGCGCTGCGGCCGCGGTCTTGGAGTCGGTGTACACACCGAACTGCGAGTAGTCGTCCGGACCGTCGACCCCGCCCGGACCGGGCACTCGGCGGGTGCGCTGCGACAGGTTCGAGCCGACGAGCACGATGCGGGGCGACGGCCCGCCGAGCAGCGGGAGCATCGCCTCGGCGAGCACGGCCGGCCCGACGACGTTCGTCGCCCAGGTCCGTTCGATGCCCTCGTCGGTTCGCCCGAACGTGCCGATCGTCGCACCGGCGTTGTTGACGAGGGCGTCCACGGCGATGCCGTCCTCGGCGAGCTGCCGGGCGAACGCCGTGACGGACGCGACGGACGCGGTGTCGACGAGCCGCGCCTCCAGGTCGAGCCCCACGGGGAGGACGCGAGCCGCCTTGTCGAGGTCACGCACGCCGGCGACGACGCGGGCGCCGGCCGACGCGAGGGTCGTGGCGACGACGAGGCCGAGCCCACCAGTCGCGCCGGTGACCACCACGGTCCTGCCGTGCTGGTCGGGCATCGCTGCCGGTTCCCACTCGAAGCTGTCCATCGTCGTCTCCTGCTCGTTCGGCGCACCCAATCGGATGATTCATCCGGAACGCTAGCACAACCGGATAGAGTGTCCACATGACGATCGCGATGGCCCGACCCGAGGCGCTGCGCTCCGACGCCCAACGCAACCGGACGGCACTGCTCGACGTCGCCCGCGCCTTCGTCGACCGGGGCGAACCGGCCCTGCTCAACGCCGTCGCGCACGAGGCCGGAGTGGGGGTCGGGACGGCCTACCGGCACTTCCCGAGCCAGCAGCACCTGCTCGAAGCGCTCGCGATCGACGCGCTCGAGGACATGCTCGACCAGGTCCGCGACGCCGTCGTGCTGCCGGACGCAGCCGATGCGCTCCGCGGGGTCGTCACGGCCGCGTTCCGGAGCATGGTAGACGACGCAGCCCTCGGTGACCTGCTGACGAACGGCGGGTTCTCCTGTGCGGACACCGCTGCCCTCGCCGGCGACCTGGTGGTGTCCGTCGACGCGCTGCTCGCGCGGGGACGCACCGAGGGGATCGTCCGGACGGACGTCGACGCCGACGACCTCCGCCGACTGCTGTGCGGGCTGCGCGAAGCGGCCGTCGCCGGCGGCACCCGGGTCAGCGATCCGGAGCGCTACGTCGAGATCCTGCTCGCCGGGCTCCGTCCGACGAGCTGACCGACGCCCTGATCGCGGCGAGGCCGACGAGCGCCCCGAACCCGCAGACGGCCACCGCCGCCACCGCGACCGCGATGTAGGCCGCTTCGGTCGAGGACCCCCGGTAGGGCATGTCGTCGAGCCATCCCAGTCCGGCGATCACGATCACCAGGCCGATCGCGACGCTGCCGGCCACCACCAGCACCGCATCACGGGCGGCCCGGAGCACGGTGCGCGAGCGGTGTTCCACGGGTTCATCCTGCCGGGCGGCGGCGGGCACTGTCAGGATGGGCGCATGAGCGTCATGGTCTCCGTGTTCGATGCGCACCGCAGCCGTACGAGCGAGAAGTACACCGCCTACCCGCCGGACGTCCTGCCGATGTTCGTCGCCGAGATGGACTCGATGCTCGCGGAGCCGGTGCGCGACGCCCTCGTCGCCGCGGTCACCAACGGTGACACCGGGTACGTCGGCCACGGTCGTGCGCTGCCCGAGGCGTTCGCGGACTTCGCCGAGAGCCGGTGGGCCTGGCGCGTCGACCCCGACCTCGTCCGCACCACCACCGACGTGTCGGTCGCTGCGGTGGAGATGCTCCGCCGGATCATCGAGCCGGGCGACCAGGTCGTCATCATGCCGCCCGTGTACCCGCCGTTCTGGGAGTACGTGTCCGAGGCCGGCGGCACCGTGACCGAGGTCCCGTTGCTCGCACCCGACGGCCCCGCGGACCCGTTCGACACCACGGCCGGTTGGCGGATGGACCTGGACGGCCTCGCGCAGGCGTTCGCCGACGGCGCGCGTACCGTGCTGCTCTGCAACCCGCACAACCCCCTCGGCCTGGTGCACGACCGCTCGTCGCTCGTCGCACTCGCGAAGCTCGCCGCCGAGTGGGACGCCGTGGTCGTCTCGGACGAGATCCACGCGCCGCTCGTGCACGCCGACGCGGTCTTCACGCCGTTCCTGGAGTCCTGCCCCGAGGGCGCCGCGCTCGGGGTCTCGTTGACGAGCGCGAGCAAGGCCTGGAACCTCGCGGGCACGAAGTGCGCGCTCATCGTCGGCGCCTCGGAGCGGGCCCGTGCCTGGTTCGACGCCCTGCCGACCGAGGTCGTCGAGCGCACGGGCATCCTCGGGTACACCGCGAGCGTCGCCGCGTTCAGCGAAGGGGGGCCGTGGCTCGCGTCCCTGCTCACCGAGCTGGCCGCGAACCGCCGCACCCTGGCCGAGCGGATCGGTGACGTCCTGCCCGGGGCGGAGTACCGGCAGCCGCAGGCGTCCTACCTGGCGTGGCTGGACCTGCGCGCCCTGCCGTGGGGCGACGACCCCGCGGCGCTGCTGGTCGACGAGGCGAAGGTGGCGCTCGCCTCCGGCCCGGCGTTCGGACGCCAGGGTCAGGGCTTCGCGCGGCTGAACTTCGGGTGCTCGGCCGAGACCCTGGACGACGGCCTCAGCCGCCTGCGCACCGCGTTCCGGCAGCGTGCAGACGGCTGATCGTCGGTCCTACTCGAACACCTGCCAGGCCGGCTTGTTCGCGTACGTGTAGCGGTAGTAGTCGGCGAGCTGCAGGCCGGCCGCGGCTTCCTCGTCGACGACGACCGTCGCGTGCTCGTGCAGCTGCAGCGCCGAACCGGGGACGAACGAGCTGAGCGGCCCCTCGACCGCGGCGGCGACCGCGTCGGCCTTGGCGGAGCCCTGCGCGACGAGGACGAGCTGCCGGGCGTCGAGGATGGTGCCGAGCCCCTGCGTCATGCAGTGCGTCGGGACCTGCTCGGGCGAGTCGAAGAACCGGGCGTTGGCGTCACGGGTCGACGGTGCCAGGGTCTTGATCCGGGTGCGCGAGGCGAACGAGGACGTCGGCTCGTTGAACCCGATGTGCCCGTTCGCTCCGATCCCCAGGATCTGCACGTCGATCCCGCCGGCGGCACGGATCGCGGCGTCGTACTCCTTCGCCGCGAACTCGAGGTCGTCGGCACGACCGTCGGGCACCCGCACCCGCGAGGGGTCGAACCCGAGCGGCGCCACGACGTCGCGCGCGATGACGCTGGCGTACGACTCCGGGTGCTCGAGCGGGATGCCGACGTACTCGTCGAGGGCGAACCCGCGAGCCTCGGCGAACGAGATCTCGCCCGCACCGACCCGACGCTGCAGGTCGGTGTAGATGCCCTGCGGGCTGGATCCGGTGGCGAGACCGATGACGGCGGACGGCTTCTTGGCGACGACGGACGCGATCTTGGCCGCGGCGACGCGACCGACCTCAGCCGGCGTGGGCAGGATGATGATCTCCACACGCCCATGCTACTGGTCATGACCAGTCTCCGACAGGGCGGGATCGGTAGCGTGGGGACATGCCCACCCCCGACTTCGTCCTGTCCCTCCGCTCGAGGATCGGCACCGATCCGCTGTGGCTGACGGGCGTCACCGCGGTGGTCACGCGGGGTTCCGGTGCCGACCAGGAGCTGCTCGTGGTCCGTCGTGCGGACAACGGCGCCTTCACCCCGGTCACCGGCATCGTCGACCCGGGCGAGGAACCGGCCGTCGCCGCCGAGCGCGAGGTCCTGGAAGAGGCGGACGTCGTCGCCGTGGCCGAACGGCTGGCGTGGGTGCAGGTGCTGCCGGAGATGACGTACCCGAACGGCGACCGGGCGCAGTACCTCGACCTCGTGTTCGCCTGCCGGTACGTCTCGGGCACGCCGAACCCGGCGGACGGCGAGAACACCGAGGCGTTCTGGGCCCGGCTCGACGACCTGCCCGACATGCCCGCGAACATGCGGGCCCGCGTTGCGGCCGCCCTGTCCGACGAGCGCGAGGCGCGCTTCCAGCGCTGACCCCACCGGACGGGAGGCCCGGTGCCAGGCCGTCACGCGCCTCCCGTCCGCCCGTGGTCGCGTCCACCCCGCGAAAGCGACAGTGTGCCGCCGACGTTCCGCGGGGAACCGTCGCTTTCGCGGAGGGGACGCGCCTGGCCCGGCGAGGACTGTCGCTTTCGTCGAACGAGCAGTCGCGGTCAGGTGAGCGGGGCCACCGCCACGGGGGCGCCGAGCAGGCGGACGGCGACGGACTCGCCGGCGGCGCGACGGTCGCCGACCTCGTGCTGCACGGTCACGACGGTGTCGTCGTCGAGCCGGACCGTGGTGCGGCGGATCGAGCCGAGGAAGCTCGACGACACGACGGTGCCGGTGATGCCCTCCGGGGCGAAGGCGACGTCCTCCGGTCGGACGTAGGCGAGCACCGGCCCGTCGGCGGCCGAGGCGTCGAGCGCGGGCACGCGGAAGCCGTACACGAACACGTCGCCGCCGCGCAGGTCGCCCTGCAGCCGGTTCGACTGGCCGACGAAGTCCGCCGTGAACGCCGACGACGGAGAACGGTAGAGCTCCTCCGGCGTGCCGATCTGCTCGATGTCGCCGGCATTCATCACGGCGATGCGGTCGGAGACGGCGAGCGCCTCTTCCTGGTCGTGGGTGACGAACACCGTGGTGATGCCGAGGTCGCTCTGGATGCGGCGGATCTCCTCACGGAGCGAGACCCGCACCTTGGCGTCGAGGGCGGACAGCGGCTCGTCGAGCAGGAGGACGCGGGGCCGCGTGACCAGGGCCCGGGCGAGGGCGACGCGCTGCTGCTGGCCACCCGACAGCTGGTGCGGGTAGCGCTCGGCGAACTCGCCCAGGTGCACCATGTCGAGTGCCTCGACGACGCGGCTCCTGCGCTCGGCGGCGGGGACACGGCGCATCTCGAGGCCGAACGCGACGTTCTGCCGCACCGTCATGTGCGGGAACAACGAGTACTGCTGGAACACCATCCCGATGTCGCGCTTGTTCACCGGGGTGGTGGCGACGTCCTGGCCGTCGATGCGGATGGCGCCGGCGTCGATGGCCTCGAGGCCGGCGAGCGCTCGGAGCGCCGTCGTCTTGCCGCAGCCCGACGGCCCGAGCAGGGACACGAACTCGCCCGGTTCGACGCGGAGCGACAGTCCGGCCAGGGCCCGGTGCGTGCCGTAGTGCTTCTCGACGGCCTCGAGCTCGACGACGGCGCCGGTGGAGGCGAGGGACGCCGGGGCTGCCGGTGCGGTGACGGTCATGCGGACTCCTTGACGCGGGTGGTGCGGACGGTGCGGGTACGGCCGCCACGACGGCCCGTCCCGATGCGGCCGATGACGACGAGCAGGACGAAGCCGAACACGAGGGCCGCGACCGAGAAGATCGCGGCGACGTACGGGTCGGTCTGCTGCACGAGCACGAGGGCGGTCTGGAAGGTGGTGCGGGACAGGAACGCGGCGAGCGTGTACTCGCCGAGGACCACCGTGATGGTGAGGAAGCACGCGGCGGTGATGCCCCGGCGGAGGTTCGGCAGGAGCACCCGCCAGGTGACCGTCCACCACGAGGCGCCGAGCGACCGGGCGGCCTCGGACAGCACCGTCATGTCCGTCGCGGTGATGGCGGCGGCGATCGGGCGGAACGCGAACGGCAGCGTGACGATGCCGATCGCGAAGGCCAGGGTCCAGGCACCGGACCCGAAGACCCGCGAGACCACCTGGTACACGGGGATGAAGCCGACGACGAGCACCACCACGGGGACCGTGATCGGGACGATGCAGACGAACTCGAGCACGCGGCGAAGCTTCGGGTAGCGCAACGCCGTGATGATCTGGGCGGGCAGCAGGACGAACAGCACGATGCCGACGGTGATGACCGCGATGAGCAGCGATGCCCCGAGGCCGTCGAACACCGGCTGGTAGGTGGACGCGTTGACCGGGTCGACGATGGCCGCCCAGTGCGCGAAGGTCAGACCGTCGTCGGTGCCCTGGCGGAAGGTGAACTGCACCAGCGCGGCCAGCGGGACGGCGAGGACGATCCCGACGACCGTGAGCACGGCCGTGGCGGTGCCCCGTGACGGGGCCGTGCCGAAGCGGCCGACGCGGGGCGGGCCTCCCGTCCGACCGGACGCGACCGACGTCGGACGCGACGGCCCCACCGGCGTTGCCGCGCTCATCGCTGCCACCTTGCGGCCCGGCGTTGCAGCAACGAGTACGCGCCCATGACGACCGCCATCACGACGACCATGCCGAAGGCGAGCACCCCGGCGACGTTCTGCAGACCGATGAGCGTTTCGCTGGTGAGCTGCGTGCGGATCGTGAGCGGCACGATGCCGCCCTGCGAGATGAGTGCCGCGGCGGTGGCGAACGACGAGAAGCCGTTCGCGAAGAGCAGGAGCAACGAGCCCCAGAACGCCGGTGCGAGCACGGGCAGGGCGATCCGGCGCCAGTACGTGGCGCGGGAGGCGCCGAGGGTGGCGGCGGCCTCGCCCCACTGCGTCTTCACGCCCTCGAGTGCGGGCATGAACGTGAGCACCATCAGCGGCACCTGGAAGTAGACGTAGGGGATCACGAGACCGGGCACCGTGTAGAGGAAGGCGCCGGTCGCGTTGCGGTCGACGTCGACGAGGGACACCAGCCACGTCGTGACGAGGCCCTGCACGCCGATCGTGGCGATGAACGCGAACGCGAGCATGACGCCGCCGAACTGGGCGAGGACGCTCGCGGCCGAGTCGATCATCGACCGGACGAGCCCGTCGGGCCGCAGTGCCGACAGTGCCCAGCAGACGAGCGCTCCGATGACGGCGCCGATCACGGCGGACACGGCGGACAGGCCGAACGAGCCGCCGAAGGCCCGCAGGACGGGGGGCTCGGCGAACGCTGCGAGGTTCGCGAGGGTGAACGCGCCGTCGTCGGTGAAGAACCCGCTGCCGACCGCGATCACCGCGGGGACGGCGAGGAAGAGCAGGACGTACGCGGCGAACGGGGTGAGGCCGAGCCAGGCCAGGCCGACACGGCGCCGGACACGGGGTCCGGCGCCGTGACGGACGGCATCGGCGGACGCTCGTGCGGACGGCGGGAGCACGGGGCTCGTCGCGCTCGTCGCCGGTGCGCTCGCCGCTGGCGCGGGCGCGCCCGCCGATGCGGTGGTCATGCTGGTCAGGACCCCATGGTCGAGGACCACTTGGCCGACAGCACCTTCGCGGCGTCTGCCACCTGCGCGTCGGTCAGCTCGACGTAGTCCTTCGGCGCACCACCGGCGGCGTCGAGGGCGTCCTGGTCGACCTTGCCGGACTCCTCCAGGGCGGCGAGGGTCGACGGGAACGCACCGGCCTGCAGGTACAGGTTCTGCGCCTCGGGGCTCGCGATGTACTCCTGCCACAGGCGCGCTGCGGCAGGGTGCGGGGCGTCCTTGTTGATGGCCTGCGAGTAGTACGAACCGAGCGCCTGACCCTCGGGCACGACGGTCTTCCAGTCCTTGTTGCCGCTCGCACCCGCTGCGGGGCCCCACGCGAGGTTGTTGTACGACCACTGGATGACCACGGGGGTCTCACCCGAGGCGACCGTGGCCTGCGTGGGCAGCACGTTCTGGAAGTTGCCGGCCTGCTTGAGCTTGCCGAAGTAGTCGACGCCCTTGGTGATGTCGTCGGCCGAGCCGCCGTTCTCGAGCGCGGCCAGGTAGACCGCGGACGCAGCCTGGTTCGCCTGCGTCGGGTCGCCCGCGATGGAGACCTTGCCCTTGTACTCGGAGCCGAGCAGGTCCGTCAGGTCCTTCGGGGCGTCCGTGATCTTCGACGAGTCGTAGCCGATCGACATCAGGCCCGTGTAGTCGCGGGTCCAGGCGCCGTCCTGCTCCTTGAGCGTGTCCGGGATGTCGCTCCAGTTCGCGACCTTGTAGTCCGTCAGCAGGTCGAGGTTCTCCTGCAGCACGGCGTTGCCGAGGTCGAGCACGTCGGGAGCGGTGGACTGCCCCTTCTGCGACTTCACCGCGGCGACCTCGTCGGCGCTGGAGCCGTTCGGGTTCGCGGAGTTGACCTTGATGTCGTACTTCTTCGTGAAGCCGTCGATGATCTTGCCGTAGTTGGCCCACGACGGCGGCAGCGCGATGACGTTGAGCTGTCCCTCGGCCTGCGCGGCCTTCACGAGGGCGTCCATGCCACCGGAGGCCTCGGCGCTCGTGGCGGTCTTCCAGTTCGTGTCGTCCTTCGTCGTGCTGGCCGAGCTCGTGGCCGAGCATCCGGCGAGGGTGACGATCGCTGCGGCGGCGAGGGCGATGCCGGCGATGGTGCGCTTGTGCTGCACGGGAGGTGCCTTTCGGGTGGGTGCTGCGGGTGCTTCAGGCGGGGCCGCGGTTCTCGGCCCGGGACGATCGTGGAGGCGGCCGGTTTCCGGCCCGTGCTGCGCCGGTGAACGGCTGCGGAACAGCGGGTGCGGCTGTACGATCTCGCCTGGCGGCACGCTCGGTGCGTGCTCCGGTTCACGGCCTGGAGGCACGGATGCAGTTCACGACGACGGTCCTGCTGGCGAGGAAGACGGCGACAGGGCTCCCGGTCCCGTCGTCCGTGATCGATGCGTTGGGTGCGGGGAAGCGCCCGCCAGTGGTGGTCACGATCAACGGCGGCTACACCTACCGGTCCACCGTCGGGGTCATGGACGAGCAGTTCCTGGTGCCGCTGTCCGCGTCGCACCGCGAGGCCGCGGGCATCGCTGCCGGGGACACCGTCGAGGTCACGCTCGTCGTCGACACGCAGCCCCGGGTCATCGACCTGCCCGACGACCTGGCGGCGGCGCTGCAGGAGGCCGGGGTCCGTGCGGCCTTCGACACCCTGTCGAACTCGCGGCAGCGAGCGCTCGCCGACCCGGTGTCGCAGGCGAAGGCGCCGGAGACCCGAGCGCGGCGCATCGCGAAGGCCGTGGAGGCGCTGCGGGGCTGAGCGGCGCGGGGCGGGGCGGCGCGGGGCGGGCGGCGCGGGGCGGCGGCGTACCTGGTCGATTCGGGCATACCTGGTCAGAAGTTCCTGGCAGGTATGCCCGAGAGCATGAGGTATCGCGCGCGCTCTGGGAAAGAACGGGCGAGCTCAGGCGCCGAGTTCGACGAGCACCCGCGGGATCTCGGTCACGAGTTCGCTCGCCAGGTACCCGAGGGGCCCGACCTGCACCGCGAGCCGATCACCGGCAGCCGCGTGCACGTAGGACGCCCACGCCACCGCCTGTGCCGGTTCCGCGCCACGAGCGAGCAGGCCGGCGACCGCACCCGACAGGACGTCGCCACTGCCGCTGGTGCCGAGTCCTCCGGAGCCGGTGCCCTTGATCCAGCTCCGCCCCTGGGGAGTCGCGATGGCGTCCCCCAGGGCCACGACCGCACCGAACCGCTGCGCGATCGCCATCGCGTCGGCCACGTCGTCGTCGCTGCCCTCCCGACCGAGGAGCCGTTCGGCTTCGCCGGAGTTGGGCGTCATCACCAGCCGACCCCGGAGCGGTTCCAGACGGTCCCGCACGTCGGCCGCCACCCCGAGGGCGAACGCATCGAGCACGACGGTGGTCTGTGGTCCGACGACGTCGGCGAGTCCGGCCACCAGGTCACGGGTGCCGTTCGGCTCGTCGAGTCCCGGGCCGACCAGCAGCGCGTCCGCACTCGCGGCGGAGGTGGCGATGCCCTCGATGGCGCCCACGGCGACGTGACCGTCCGCGTCCTCGTCGAGCGGTTCGACACCGGACTCGGGCACGGCGACCGCGACCTCGTTCGCGATGCTCCGCCCCACCGCGAGGGTGAGCCGCCCCGCTCCCACCCGGAGCGCAGCGAGCGCCGAGAGCATCGCGGCGCCGGGCGTCCGCGCTGCGCCGCCGACCACGAGCACCTGCCCGCGACCGTACTTGCCGGCGCCGGGCTCGGGGAGCGGCCAGTCCCGCAGGAAGTTCGGGGTGACGGTCTCAGCGGACATGCTCGTCGTCCTTCCGGCCGGTGTGCGCAGTGACCTCGTCGTCGTCGAGGTGCCCGACGGAGGAGAACTCCTCGAGCACCCACGGTGCGCCCGCCCGCTCGCGGCGGAGTCGGGTGAGGGAGGCGTTCGCGACCGCGTGCGTCCGAGCGAACTCCATGAGCGCCGGCTCGTCGAGGTCGAGGCACACCGCCACGACCAGCATCACGACGGCATCGTGCGCCGCGACGACGAGCCGCTCGGTGCCCTCGATCCGTTCGACGTCGACCAGTGCCGATCGGAGCCGGAGCATCACATCGGCCCAGGACTCGCCGCCCGCCGGCCGGTGGTAGTACTTGCCGAGCCACTGCCGGCGACGTTCCTCGTCGGGGTACCGGTTCCGGACACCCCGCAGGGTGAGCAGGTCGAGCACACCGAGCTCGCGGTCGCGGAGCCGCTCGTCCACCCGTTTCTCGGGCTCGGCCAGCCCGCCGGCCCCGAGCGCGATCTCGATGGTCTGCTGCGCACGCAGGTACGGCGAGACCCACAGCGCCACGGGGACTTCGTCGATGCCACGATCGGCGAGTTCCTGTCCGAGCGACCGCGACTGCGACTCGCCGAGCGGGCTCAGCGGGACGTCGGCGTCCCGGTACTCGACGTCGATGACGTCGTCGCCCGCGCCCTCTGCTCGGGCGGCGGCGACGTTCGCGAGCGATTCACCGTGGCGGACGAGCCAGATCTCCTGCACTGCCATGCCGCCACGCTAACCACGCCGCGCTGAGCCGGCTCACCGACGCCCACCGACTGCGGTGCGGCGGGCGCTCCGGACCGGGCGGATCGCACACGGCAACCCCGCGGCGCGGAACCGGAGCGCCAGCGCATCGAGGTCGAACAGGTCCCGCCACTCGAGCCGGATGATCGTCCGCACACCCGGCACCGTGAGCAGCCTGGCGTGGCGACGTTTCTCGTCCAGGAACACCTCGGTCTGGCTGCGACCGCCGAGGTACCGGTCCTGCGTGTACTTCGCGCGTCCGTCGATCTCGACGACGACGCCTTCTGCGGGGAACCAGAAGTCGACGGCGGACCGGCGACCGTCGACGACGAACTCCTGCTGCAGCACGGGGGCGGGCAACCCGAGCTCGCGGAAGACCACGCGCGCGAGTGACTCCGCCGGCGACCCCGAACGCCCGTCGGCCAGGTCGAGGACCTGCGCGGCCCGGGCCCGCCCGCGAGCACTCGGGTGCACCGCTCGCCACAGCTCGTCGCGCTCGGTCCCGTTGCGCAGCGCAGCGTCTGCCATGACGACCCCAGTGCGCAGGTCCCCGCTCATCGCGATGTCGATCACCGTCCGCGGGACCGCGGTCACGGCGAGGTCACCGATCCGGACCCGTTCAGCGCCGGACACCGGTCTCGTGTGCAGGACCAGCTCGGGGGTCCTGCCCCGGTACATCGACTCCGGCACGGTGGCGTGCACCGGGACGCTCCACCCGCCGAGCGCGGGCAGCCCGTGCACCGCGGCCGCCGAGTCGTGCGATGCCGTCGCCCGCGAGCCGAGCCGGCCGAGCCGCGCGTACACGCGGGTGACGTACCGCTGCCGTGGCCCGGCCGCGTCCCACGCTGCGCCGTCGACGAACGCGTTCGGCCCTGCCCGGACGAGTCGGCCCGGACCCTGGAGTCGGGTCCGGCGGCGCAGGGTGGTGGCGTCGAGTCCGGCCTCACGCGTGGCCGAGGCCCGGAGGATGGGCAGCGGTTGGTTCATGGAGGAGACGTTGCCCGACCCGCCACGCGCCCAGCGGGCTGACGTCGAGGTCTGTGGACGGGCCTCCAGGCCTGCCCGCCTGGGGAGGGAGGACGTTCCTTCCCAGAACGGCCGCGATGCCAAGCGGAATCGGGCGTACCTGGTCGGAACTTTCGACCAGGTACGCCCGAATCGACCAGGTACCCACCCACCCACGCCCGCACCACGCACAGAGCGGCGCCGGACGGAACGCACCCGTGTCCCGTCCGGCGCCGCGGTCTCTCCCCCGAGGGGGACCGGCCCCGCTGCCTCAGGCCCGGCGTACCCGCAGGGTCACGATCTCGAAGGGCCGGAGCGTGAGCACGACCGGCTCCCCCGAGTCCCACGAGTCCCCCAGCGGGCGTTCCAGCAGGTCCACCGTCGCCACCGAAGCGACGTCGAACCCGAACGACACCCCGACGTCGGTCGCCCGACCGCCGGAGGCCTCGTACAGTCGAACGACCACGTCACCGGAGCGGTCCTCGGCGAGCTTCACGGCCTCGACCAGGACCTGCGGCGACGACACCGAGACCAGCGGCGCAACCCCGGTCGTCCCCTCGACCGAGCGCACCGGCAGGTTCAGCCGGTAGCCGGAGTCGGCGGCGTCGAGCACCGACGCCCCCACCCGCAGCACGGTCCGGAACACGTGGTGCCCCTGGTCGGCGTTCGGGTCCGGGAACGTCGGTCCGCGCAGCAACGACTCGCGCACGAGCGTCGTGGTCCCGCCGTCGGGCCGCGTCGAGCGTGTGATGTCGTGTCCGTAGGTGGAGTCGTTCGCCACCGCGACGCCGAACCCGGGCTCGGCGACGTGCACCCAGCGGTGCGCCGACGTCTCGAAGCGGGCGTGGTCCCACGAGGTGTTCTGGTGGGTCGGCCGGTCGATGTGCCCGAACTGGATCTCGCTCGAGGCGGACGACGCACGGACGTCCACCGGGAACGCGAGCTTCAGCAGCTTCTGGTGCTCGTGCCAGTCGACCTCGGTCTCGATCACCAGCTCTGCGAGCCCGGCGACCGCCGAGTACCGGGTCGTGAGCGTCGACGACCCGAAGGACCGTTCCACCACGAGCGAGGAGCCGTCGATCGCGACCGACGACGCTGACAGGACGGTGCCGTTGCGCTGGTACGCGCGGTCGATGTCCCACGCCTCCCACTGGTTCGGGGTGTCGCGGAAGACGGTGTACTCGGCAGCTGCCGCACCCGGTGCGATCGCGTCGCGCCCGCTGGCGCGGTCGACGAGCGACACGACGTGGCCAGCGCCGTCGATGGTCGCCGTGACGACGCCCGTGTCGAACACGAAGTGGTCGCCAGAGCGGACGGGAGGCACGGGTCGCGGTTCCGAGCCGAGCGAACCACCCAGGGCGGCCGCGTCTCCCGCCGCGACCGGCGAGGCGTTGAAGCGCACGACGTTCCCGGACGAGCCGCTCCCGCCGACGGCGTCGGCGCCGGACGGCGCGTCGAGCAGCGCGCTGCTGCCGCCGGCGGCGGCCGACGACGAGGCCCCGACCCCGGCGAGCGCCGCAGCACCCCCGTTCGCGAGCGCGGTCGTCGCGTTGCCGATCAGCCCTTCGAGCACCTCGGCGATCTGCGCGTAGTTCTCCTCGGCGTTCTCGTAGACCCAGGCGATCGAGGACCCCGGCAGGATGTCGTGGAACTGCTGCAGCAGGACGGTGTGCCAGGCGCGCTCGAGCTCTTCGCAGGGGTAGTCGAGCCCGAGGCGCACGGCCGCGGTCGACGCCCACAGCTCGGCTTCGCGGAGCAGGTGCTCGGAGCGACGGTTGCCCTGCTTCGTGCGGATCTGCGACGTGTAGGTGCCACGGTGGAACTCGAGGTACATCTCGCCGGACCACACGCCGGGGGTCGGCAGCACCCGTTCGAGCTCCTCGAAGACCTGGGCGGGGGTGCCGAGCTGCACGCGCGGCGAGCCGTCCAGGTCGTGCTGGCGTCGGGCGGCTGCGACCATCTCGCGGGTGGGTCCGCCGCCACCGTCACCGAAGCCGTAGAGCAGCATCGAGGTGTTGGCGACGCCGCGCTCCTTGTTGTTCCGTTCGCCCCGGTGCAGATCGGCGGCGGAGACGTCGGAGTTGTAGGTGTCGGCCGGCGGCAGGTGCGTCAGGACGCGCGAGCCGTCGATGCCCTCCCAGTGGAAGGAGGTGTGCGGGATGACGTTCGTCTCGTTCCACGACGGCTTCTGGGTGACGAACCACTTCGAGCCGGCGGCGCGGACGATCTGGGGCAGCGCACCGGAGTAGCCGAACGAGTCGGGCAGCCAGGCCTCGGGGGTGTCGATGCCGAACTCCTCGAGGAAGAAGCGCTTGCCGGCGACGAACTGTCGTGCGAGCGCTTCACCACCGGGCAGGTTCGTGTCCGACTCGACCCACATGCCACCGACCGGGATCCACCGGCCCTCGGCGACGCGCTGCTTGATCCGGGCCCAGATCGACGGGTAGCCGTCGCGGATCCACGCGTACTGCTGCGCCGACGAGCACGCGAAGGTGAAGTCCGGGTCGCGGTCCATCAGGTCGAGGACGTTCGAGAAGGTGCGGGCGCACTTGCGGATCGTCTCGCGCACCGGCCAGAGCCAGGCGGAGTCGATGTGGGCGTGGCCGACGGCGATCGCCCGGTGTGCGGCGGCACTGGCGGGGACGGCCAGCACGGGTGCGAGGACCTGACGAGCATCGGTTGCGGTGCCGGCGACGTCGTCGGGGTCGAGCGCGTCCGCTGCCAGCTCGAGCGCGTGCAGGATGTCAGCGCCGCGGGTGCCGTCCGTGGGGAGTTCCGCCATCAGGCCGCGCAGGACCCAGAAGTCCTGCTGCAGCTCCCACACGGTGTCGTCGCGCTCGACGAGTTCGAGGGCGCGCACGCGGTAGATCGGCTTGTCACCCGCGGTGGAGCGCGACCCGAGGGGCGTCGCGCCCTGGAACGAGTCGCCGCCGATGTCCGGGTTCGCGCCGGCCTCGACGTACATCTCGAACGACTCCCCTGCGCCGACCTCGACCGGCACGGTGTCGTTCCGCGGCTCGACGCCCTTGATCGTGGAGCCGTCGGGCCGGTACGCCAGTCCCTCGGCCTGGAACCCCGGGTGCCGCTTGGTGAACCCGAGGTCGACGAGCAGTTCCGCAGTGGTCCCCGGCGCGGTACCGAAGTCGGCGGGGACGGTGCCGGTGATCCGGAACCAGGTGGTCCCCCACGGCCGGCCACCCCAGGCGCTGCCCACGGTGAACGGTGTGTACGCCTGCTGGACGGCGGAGTCGAACGGCACCGGCTCGTCCGGCACCTCCCACGCCTCGATCGTCACCGGCGCCGAGCGGCGGTGGACGGCGGGGTCGACACGGTCGCGGACGAGGCGGGCGATCCGGGCCTCGACGAGCGGTTCGTCCTGGTGCATGTGGTTCCTTTCGAGAGAGCCGGCCGGGGCCAGCAGATCAGCCCTTGATGCCGCCGGCGAGGGCGTTGCCGCCGCCGAGGCCTCGGGACACGATCACGTAGAGGGCGATGACGGGCACGGAGTAGACGATGGAGAACGCGGCGAGCTGTCCGTACGCGACCGCCCCGTTCTGCCCGAAGAAGTTGAAGATGCTCACCGCGGCGGGCACCTTGTCGGGCGAGAGCAGCAGGACGAACGGGACGAAGAAGTTCCCCCACGCCTGGATGAACACGAAGATGAACACGACGGCGATGCCCGGACGCATGAGTGGGACGACGATGCGCGTCAGGGTGGTCATCATCGACGCCCCGTCGGTCCACGCAGCTTCTTCGAGCGAGATCGGCACGGAGTCCATGAAGTTCTTCGCCATCCAGATCGCCATCGGCAGCGACGTCGCGGCGAGGAAGAAGATGCAGCCCCACACGTTGTCGATCAGGTTGAGCGACACGAACAGCGCGTAGACGGGCACCATCATGGCGGTGATCGGCAGGCCGGTCCCGAACAGGATGCTGTACAGGAACGGCTTGTTGACGCGCATCTTGTAGCGGGACAGCGGGTACGCGGCGAGCAGTGCGAAGACCACCGTGACGACTGCCGTGCCGCCGGAGAGCAGCAGGCTGTTCGCGAGCGGGATGAACGACAGCTCGGGTGTGAGCACCTTGGTGAAGTTGTCGAGCGTGAACTGCGTCGGCAGCTTCACGGACAGCGACGCCTGGGTGTCGACCGAGGCGAGGACGAGCCAGAGCAGCGGGACCGCGAAGCACACCGCGATGACGAGCAGCACGGTGTTCGCCACCCACCGCATGGTGCGGCCGCGGGGCGACGTCATGTGCAGCGAACCGGGAGCGGTCACCGAGCGGGTGGTGGTCGGGTCGAGGGACGGGGCAGCGATGGCCATCAGTCCACCTCCGGCTTGAGGGCTCGGATGTAGATGATCGAGAAGACCGCCCCCACCACGAGCAGGATGGTCGCGATCGCGGTCCCGAAGCCGAGCTGCGAGAACTTGAACGCCTCTTGGTAGGCGAGGATCGGCAGGGTCGACGAGTTCGTGCCCGGCCCACCCCCGGTCATCACGAAGATGAGGGTGAAGACCGACAACGTCTGCAGCGTCGTCAGCATCAGGTTCGTCGAGATGCTCCGTCGGATCACCGGCAGGGTGATGTAGACGAGGCGCTGCCACCCGGTGGCCCCGTCGACCTCGGCGGACTCGGTGATCTCCTCGGGGACCTCCTGCACGGCGGCGGAGTAGACGAGCATCGAGAAGGCCGTACCGCGCCAGATGTTCGCCAGGATCACGGCGAACATCGGAAACGTGTAGAGCCAGTTCGGTCCGCTGATGCCGATGGACTTCAGGAACTCGTTGAGCGTGCCCTCGTCGTTGAAGAACGCGTACGCGGCGAACGAGGCGACGATCTCGGGCAGGACCCAGGCGGCGACGACGAAGGTACCGACGATCGCGCGGACGGCCTTGTTGGCCGAGCGCATCAGGAGTGCGAGGCCGAGCCCCAGCACGTTCTGTCCCACGACCGCCGAGGCGAGCAGGAACACGACCGTCAGGATGACGGACTTCGGGAAGTCCGGGTCCTGGAACAGTTCGACGTAGTTCTGGAAGCCGACGAACTGCTGGTCAGCAGCGCCGGCGCCGGTGAGTGCGGAGTTCGTGAACGACCCGTAGAACGAGGAGATGACAGGGCCGAGCAGGAAGATGACGAGCAGGACGAGGGCGGGCAGGAGCGGGACCGCTCGACCGACGTTCCGCAGTGGTCGCCGCTTGCGCGGCACGGGTGGATCGGTGCGCTTCGGCGCACCGGGCGCCGACAGCGTCGGCGCGAGGGGGGTGCTGGACACGATGGGTGCCTTCCGGGTGCGGAGGGGTTCCGAAGGTGGGGAAGGACGGACCGGGAGGCGCGGTGCGGGGCCGCCCCGCGCCTCCCGTCCGTCAGTGGGTGACGTCCGTCAACCAGCCGAGACGGTGTTCTCCTTGCCGACCACCTGCGTGACGGCCTTGTCGTACACGGCAGCCGCCTGCTTCGGTGTCTGCTGTCCGGTCATCACCGACTCCATCGCGACCTGGATCGCGTTGGACACCTGCGAGTAGTCACTCGTCGCCGGGCGGAAGTTCGTGTTCTCCACCAGTCCGGAGAAGAACTTGAACGTCGGGTTGGCGTCGGTGTACGCGGTGTCGTCCGCGACGTCCTTGCGGACGGCGATCTGGCTGTTCTCGGTGTCGTACTGCAGCGAGCCGTCCTTGTCGAGGAAGCTCGTGATGAAGTCGAACGCCGCCTGCGGGTTCTTCGACTTCGCGCCGACCGCCAGGGTCCAGCCGCCGGACATCGAGTTGTAGCCCGGGTCCTGACCGTTCTGCGTCGGCATCGGTGCCTGACCCATCACGTCGTTCCACTCGGCCCACGGCGCGGTGCCGGACTTGAGCCACGTGCCGGACTGCCACGAACCGTCGAGGTCGATCGCGAGCTTGCCCTTCGGCAGCCACGTCTGCGCGATGGTCGTGCCGACGTTCGTGTCGAGCGCCTGCTGCGGTGTCGGGCCGAGGCCGCCCTGGTAGACGTCCTTCACGAACTGCAGCGAGTCCTCGAACTGCTTCGAGCCCGTGACCCACTTCTTGTCCTTGTAGAGCGTGTTGCCGGAGCCGTCCGCCCCGTACAGGAGCATCTCGAAGCCCTGCATGGTCGACGCCTCGCCCTGCGCCTTGCCCGAGTAGATGTTGAACGGGATGAGGTCGGGCTTCTTGTCCTTGATCGTCTTCGCCGCGGCGAGCACGTCGTCCCAGGTCTTCGGCTGCCACGGCACGGGCAGGCCGACGGACTTGAAGATGTCCTTGTTGTACCAAAGCGCGCGGGTGTCGGTGCCCATCGGGACGCCGTAGATCTTGCCGTCGTCACCCTGGCCGGCCTGCTTGGCGTTGTCGAAGAACTGGTCCCAGTCCTTCCACTTCGCCGTGTACTTGTCGAGCGGCAGGAGGTAGCCGGCCTCGGCGTCGGCCTTGACGAGGAACGTGTCCTCGTACATGACGTCGGGAGCCGTCGCGGGCGCCTTGTTCATGAGCGCGAGCTTCGTGTAGTAGTCGTTGCCCTGGGCCTGGATCGGGACGAGCGTGACCTTCTTGCCCGGGTTGTCCTTCTCGTACTCCTTCTTGACGACCTTCATCTGGGCGTCGAGCTGCTGGAAGGCTCCGAACTTCTGGTACGCGATCTTGATCGTGTCGCTCGAGGCGGACCCCGAGGCTGAGCAGCCTGCCAGGCCGACCGCGGCGACGGCCACGGCTGCGAGTCCGGCGATGATGCGGGTGCGTTTCATCGGTGCTCCTTTGCACGGGTGACATCCGCGGGCTCCATCGCCCGCGCGCAGGATTAGTCCAGCGTATGGACTTATCCGTGTCAAGGAGTTTTTCGCGCCGCGCGCGTCGGGTGCGCGTGGTCGAATCGGGCGTGCCGTGCCGAATCGGGCGTACATGGTCGGAACTTTCGACCAGGTACGCCCGATTCCGCTTCCCATCCCACGCGCTCTGGGAAGGAACGGCCGTCAGTCGATCGGGGTCGCGCTCCCCGTCACGGTGATCCCGCCGGACTCCGGCACGTCGACGAGCAGCAGGCTCGGACGACCGACGTGGCGCCCCTGCCGGATGACGACGCGGTCCCCCGGCTCGACGGCACCGACCTCGCGCAGGTACGCCCCGGTCGACGCCGCAGCCGAACCCGTCGCCGGGTCCTCGGTGATGCGGCCGGCGGGGAACAGGTTCCGCGCCTCGTACTCGCGCTCCCCGGTCCGGAGCAGCACCGTGACCGTCCCCTGCCAGCCGGCCTCGCGCTTGAGGTCGGCGAGCGGGCCGGGTGCGAACCGGAACTGATGGAAGAGCTCCGGGTCGTGCAGCACGACCACCGGGTGCCAGTTGCCGGCGAAGGACTCGAGCACCGGGAAGCCCGGCGCGATGTCGTCGGCCGTGAGCCCGAGCAGGTCGAACAACCGCGTGAGGAGCGCCGGGTCGATGTCCCGCGTCGCCGGTTCGACACTCGTCATCGCGACCTGGACCACTCCGTCCGGGCCGGTGGTGGCGTCGAGGGCGACCTCGCCGGCGGCCGTCGTGAACACTCGGCGGCCGAGCCCCTGCCGTTCGGCGAGCGCCACCGCGAGCGCGACCGTCGCGTGCCCGCAGAACGGCACCTCGGCGGCGGGCGAGAAGTAGCGGACGTGCGGGCCGGTCGCCGTGGTGCCGACGACGAACGCGGTCTCGGGGTAGCCGACCTCGCGGGCGACGGCGAGCATCTCGTCGTCGGAAAGCGCTGCTGCGTCGAGGACCAGGCCGGCGGGGTTGCCGCCCCCGGGCTCGGCAGCGAAGGCGGTGTACCGGAGGACGTCGATGCTCATGCTGCGACGCTACTGCGGGGGCGGCGAGGACTGCTGATCACGCATGGTGAGCAGGAATGGTCGGGTCCGCTGAGCGAACCCGACCATTCCTGCTCACGAAGTGCCCCCGTGGGGCGTGGGGGCTACTCCGCCGCCGCCGCCTTGCGACGGCGGACGATCAGCACACCCGCACCCGCGGCGAGCAGCAGGAACGCGATGAGTGCGCCGGCACCGAGGCCCTCGGCACCCGTGAACGCGAGCTGCCCGTCAGCGGTGATCGTGATCGGGGTCCAGCCCAGCACCGTGCCGTCCTCCGCGGTCACGACGATGCGGTGCTCGCCAGCCGGAGCATCGGCCGGGATCGTGACGCGCACCGTGCCGTCAGCGCCGACCGTCACGGTGCCGAGCAGCGTCGGCGTCGAGTACAGCCACACGTTCACCCGGTCGCCGGCGTACTGCGTGCCCACCGTGACCGTGATGGTCTCCCCCGCGCGGGCGGACGACGGGGCCGAGACGCTCCCACGGTTCGTGTCGGTCAGGCCGGTCTCCGAGGGAGCGACCGGGGCGATCGGAGCGGTCGGCGACGGGGTCGGCGTCGGTCCACCGGTCCCGGGGGTCGGCGCAGGCGTCGATCCGCCGTCACCCGGAGCGGGGGTGGGCGTGGGGGTCGGAGTCGGCGTCGGCGTCGGGTCCGTGCCCGGGTCGGTGCCGCCGCCCTCGCACGGGTACGTCCCGGTGCGGAGCGAGAACCCGTTCGTGTCGTTGTCGTCGGCGTAGAAGGTCGCACGCTGCCCGTCGGCGCAGACGCCGGAGATCGCGAAGCCCTCGTTGGCGAGCGTCCGGTCCGCGTTCGACGGCGCCTCGAAGACCTTCGCGGCGGTGAAGGCACCGTCGGTCAGCTCGTAGAGCGCGGTGCGTCCGGCGCAGGCGTCGTCGCACACCACCCAGAGCGCGTCGAGGGTCGGGTCGAACTGCACGTCGGCGACGACCGCGAACGGCAACCCGATGGTGGCAACGCGCTGGGACGAACCGTCCGCCATCAGGGCGTAGGCGTAGACGCTCGCGGTGCCCTCGACGCCGACGAAGAAGAGCCCCTCGCCGTGTCCGGCGTACGTCGACGGTGTGTAGGCCGCGCCGGTGTGCTCGTCGGCGAAGCCGTGCTCGGTGAGCCACGAGTCCGGGATCCAGGTGACGCCCTCGAGACCGGCGTTCGCGCCGAGCCCCGGGAAGTCGGCTGCGAGGTTCCACTCGTCGGTGGCGCGCAGCGACGACTCGGATCCGTCGGTGGTGGCGTACCGCAGGACCGACGGACGGCTGGTCTTCGACACGTCGTTGTCCCGCTCGGTCGACACGTACACGGCGCCCGGGTCGTCGCTCGTGACGGTGACGCCCTCGGCGTCCGGGGTCCCCGTGCCGTCGGCGTACCGCAGGTCCGTGCCCGCGGCGTTCGACGGCGCCCAGCCACCCTGCCCGTCCGAGGTCAGGTGGTAGAGCAGGCCGTCGCCGTTCTGCACGGCCCAGAGCTGGCCGTCCTCGGACGTGCTGGACGCGGTCCAGTCGATGCCGCTCAGGTCACCGGTGAAGGTGTCCTCGTCGTCGAGCACGGTCTCGTCCGGGCCGCCGGGCCAGGGCTCGGCGGTGACGACTCCGGCGAACCGGTTCGCGGTGCCCTTCGTCGACTCGGCGGTCTCGGCGAAGTCGCCGGTGCCGTCCGGGTTGCGGCCGTACGTGGCGGCAGCGTGGGCCGTCCACGAGTACGAGTCGACCAGCGCACCCCGCGGATCGAAGACCCGGGCGGAGTCGGCCTTGCCGAGCCCGAAGCCGAAGTCCGCCTCGTCGAGGACGGTGAAGCCCCCGGCCGCGATCGTCGTGCCGGCAGGGATCGTGTACGCGTGGTCGTCCTCGCTGTCCTTGAGGACGTACCCGCCCAGGTCGACCGTGGTGCTGCCGACGCTCGTCAGCTCCACCCAGTCGCCGGGGGTGCCGTCCTGCGACTCGACCTCGTTGATGCGCACGGGCGAGGAGCAGTCGTTGGCGGCCCCCTTCGTCGACGCGGTGGTGTCGACCAGCGCACCGGTCCCGTCGGCGCACCGGCCGTACGTGACGACCGCGTGGCTCGTCCACGAGTACCGGAGCACCAGGTCGCCGGCGGGGTCGTACACCCGCGCGGTGTCGGCGCCGCCGAGTCCGAAGTCGAACCCGGGCGCGGTCGCCGAGAGCTGGTCGATGACGAAGTACCCGCCGGGGGCGATCGTCGAGCCGGCGGGCAGGACGTAGGCGTCGTGGGTGCTGTCGTCGTCGAGGAACGCGTACCCGGTCAGGTCGATCGACGCCGACGACGTGTTCGCGAGCTCGACCCAGTCGGTGTCGTCGCCGTTCGACTCGACCTCGTTGACGACGAGGCCGTTCGGGGCGGCGGCGCCGACGCTCGGGTCGTCGTCACCGACGGCGGCGAGTGCCGGGCTGGCCGTGACGACACCGGCGCCGAGGGCCAGCGCGGTGACGATGGCAGCACCGAGCTGCACGGAGCGGGGGCGCAGGGCAGGAGTGCGCATGCAGGTCCTTCTCGGGAGGGGAGGGGAGACCTGCACGACTGTTCAGCACCCGGGCATCCGACCGGTGGCCGCCCGGTGAACGACAGGTGTCGCGCGGCGCCCGAGCGCCGGGATCCCTCGGTGACGCGACCCCGCAGTGCCCGGGATCCCTCAGCCCTGCGCGACTCCGGAGAAGTCGGGCGACCCGTCGGGCAGCGCCGGCAGTGGCGTGCCGTCGACGTACCGCGGCCACGCCAGGGCACGCGACGACGTCGGACGCGGCTCGTACCGGTACCGGTCCGCGCTGACCGGGCCGGCGGCCGTGGCAGCCGTGACAGCCGTGACAGCCGTGGCAGCCGTCGGGGCATCGGGCACCGGAGTGGCGGCCCACGTCGCGATCGGTGTCGCGGGCGCCGTCGGGGGTGCTGCCGGCGGCGCTTCCGGCGTCGGCCACGCTCCGACCGCCCCCGCCGGGACGGCGCCCCGCGGGCGGAAGAGCGCGTTGCTGAGCGGGACGACGACCGTTCCGAGCAGGTCGAGGATGACCACCACCCAGACGAGTCGCCAGTAGCCGCGGGCGTAGTCCACGTCGGGTGCGAGCAGCGGGATCGACAGCAGCAGTGCGAGCAGGGCGATGACCCCGACGGTGGCCTTCGCGACGACCTGGAGCGCCGGTGTCGGGTACCGGCGGTGGATGACGAGCAGCAGGTGCACGTGCAGGAGCGCCACGCGGGCGACGCCGACGAGCCAGATCCAGTGCCAGAACCGCTCGCCGACGAGCCAGAGGCCGTCCTCGCCGGAGGAGTCCGTCGGGGCGAGCCACACCTTGTACAGCCCCGCGACGAGCAGGTACATCGACGTGGCGATGCTGACGAACGCGAACGTGCCCGATCGGCGTGACGAGACGTCGGCGTCGTACCAGGACAGCAGGGCGAAGACGACCACCACGACGATCGTCAGGAGCAGCTGCACCGCGACCCGTCCGAAGTCGCCGACCAGCACCGCCACGATGCCGACGAGCCCGGCTGCGACGACCGCGCCGATGATCGTCCGGAACACGAGTGGCCGGACCTTCGCCCAGCGTCGGTCGATCGTGCCCGCGGCGCCGTTGTCCGTCATGTGTCCCCCGTCGTTCGCCGCCCACCTGGCGGATCCGTCGGTTCGCAGCGTAGCGGGCGGTGCGAGCCGCCCCTGACCGCCGTCAGCGGCGGATGAGCAGCCCGCTCGCCCGCGGGGACAACGCGGCGTCGAGCACCAGGCACGCTGCTCCCACCGCGGCGACGTCGGCACCGCGGTCGCTCTCGACCACGTCGACCGCGTGCTTCGGCACGAGCAACGGCGACCCGACGATCGCCGCGCGGGCGGCCGGCAGTGCGGCACTCGCGATGCGGGACCAGAACGGTCCGCCGAACACGACCCGGTCGATGTCGAGCAGGTTCACGATGACGACGGCGGCGTCGCCCATGACGGTGCCGGCCTCGGCGGCGAGCGTGATCGCGGCCTTGTCGCCGGCAGCGATGGCCTCGGCGAGTTCGTCCCAGGCACGGTTCACCGCGTCGACCGACCCGTCGGACGGCACGGGCGAGACCGCACCGGCAGCGTCGCCGCCGCCGGACAACGCCACCCCCCGCTCCCGCGCGATCCGCACGAGCCGGTCCGGCGCCACGGCCGCACCCACCTCTCCCCGGGTGCCGGACCCGTCCGGGGTGCCGGCGAGTGATCGCTGGTCGACCATGATGTGCCCGGCGTCCCCGGCGTTCGACCCGACCCCGCGCACGGGTTCGTGGTCGACGACGAGCCCGACGCCGAACCCGGTGCCGAAGTACACGAACGCGAAGTTGCGCGCCGACGACTCCCCCGCCAGGAACATCTCGCCGACCGCGGCGGCCGTGACGTCCTTCTCGAGCAGGACGGGGTAGCCCGTGGCCTCGGCGAGCGCGTCGCGCAGGGGCACGTCACGCCACCGGGGCAGGAACGGCGGGTCAACGACGATGCCGGCGTCGACGTCGATGGGGCCGGGGCTGGCGATCCCGACGCCGAGCACCCCGTCGACGTCCACGCCGGCGTCAGCGATCAGACCGTCGACGGCGGAGCCGATGGTGCGGACGACCTCGGACGGGTCGTCGGCGGTCGGCGTCGAGGTGGTGGACGAGGCGACGACGGTGCCGGCCAGGTCGAGGAGCACGTAGGTGACGACGGCCGGGTCGACGTGCACGCCGACCGCGTAGCGGCTGCCGGGTTCGAGCCGCAGGATGGTGCGCGGCTTGCCCCGACCGGCGACGACGGTGCCGGACTCGACGATCATGCCGGCCTCGATCAGGAACCGGGTGACGTTCGACACCGTCTGCGCGCTGAGGCCCGTTCGCGAGGCGAGTTCGACGCGGCTCAGGCCGTCCGGCGAGCGTCGGACGGCATCGAGCACGACCGTGCGGTTGAACCCGCCGATCGACGGGAGGTTCGCTCCACGCCGATGTTCTGCCATTCCGCGACCATACCGCGGCAACGGTGCGGTCTCGGTCTGCCGTCCGCGCTGGCCCCCACACGGGTCGCACCGTTACCCTGGCCGCATGGCCGACCTGCGTCTCGAAGAACTCTCCGCGAAGACCGCTGCCGCGGCGAACTCCCTGACGCTCAAGCCGGGTCAGGAACAGTTCGTGCAGCCGACCACCTACGGGGTCGCCGAGTCCGACGTCAAGCCGAGCTCCGCGTGGACCCGGGTGGTCCTGGACGGCGACGAGGTCCTGGGCCTCATCATCGGTTCGTTCGACGCGGACAACGCGCAGGAAGAGCTGCGCAGCGCCATCTGGCGGGTCAACGTCGCCGGCACGGCGCAGGGTCGCGGCGTCGGCCGCTTCGCCGTGCACGGCCTGGCGGACGAGGCCCGCAGCCGTGGGCAGGAACGCCTGACGGTCGTGTACGAGCCCGGTGGCGACGACAGCCCCGAGGCGTTCTTCCGTGCAGTCGGCTTCGAGGTCGTCCGCGAGACCCAGTACGGCGACCACTTCGCGGTCCTGACGCTCTAGTACGTCTCCGACGACGTACTCACCGACGACGTGCCCGAGGACGACGCCCCCGCGCCGGAGCAGGACTTCGGGGCGGCGGTGGCCGAGGTGGTCCGGATGATCCCGCCGGGTCACGTCATGACGTACGGCGACGTCGCCGCGGCGCTCGGCTCACGCGCGTCGCGTGCGGTCGGCAAGGTGATGGCGCACGAGGGCGCCGACCTGCCCTGGTGGCGCGTGGTGCGCGCGGGTGGGCACCCGCCGCTGCACCACGAGGCCCGTGCGCTCCAGCACTACCGCGCGGAGGGCACGCCGCTCGTGCAGGGGACGGCGGCCTGGAAGCTCGACATGCGTCGTGCCCGCTGGTCGCCGTCCACGGATGCGGACGACCCGTTCTGACGCCCGGCCCACGCACGTCGGCCGTCCGTCCGCCGGCGGTCAGCGGTCGAAGCGCTCGCCCTTCGGGCTGGTCGGGATCAGGCACAGCACGTACACGACGAGCGAGCCGATGCCGGGCACGACGTGCAGGAACTGCCAGAAGCCGGACAGGCCGGCGTCGTGCAGCCGTCGGGCGCCGAGGGCGAGCGACCCGATCAGGGTCGCGAGGCCCCAGAGGACGAACAGGTAGGACCCAACGGGGTTCTCGAACAGCGCGGTGTCCGGCGTGAACGCCTGCGGGACGAGCTGCAGCACGAGTCCGATCGCGAGCGACGTGATCCACCACCACCAGAACTCGGCACGCGAGGCCCGTCCGGTGAACACGGTGTACTTCCGCCAGAACCGCCGGACGGCCTCGGTGAAGGGTGCGCCGTAGAAGGGGTCGCGCAGGGCGACGCCGCCGGGCTGCACGCTGTCGTTGCTCATGGAGCAAGCCAACCACGTGGTGCAGCCCGGCTGCGTCCTACACGAGCGAGTCGCGCCAGGCCGCGTGCAGCTGGGCGAACCGCCCGGTACCCGAGATGAGGTCGGCGGGGGTGCCGTCCTCGACGATCTTCCCGTGTTCCATCACGAGCACGCGGTGGGCGATCGCGACCGTGGACAGGCGGTGCGCGATGATCACCGCGGTGCGGTCGGCGAGCAGGGTCTCCAGCCCTTCCTGCACCAGCCGCTCCGAGGGGATGTCGAGCGACGCCGTGGCCTCGTCGAGGATGAGCACCTTCGGGTCCGCGATGAACGCCCGCGCGAACGAGAGCAGCTGCCGCTGTCCCGCCGAGACACGACCACCGCGCTTGTTCACGTCGGTGTCGTACCCGTCGGGGAGCGCCATGATGAACTCGTGCGCGCCGACCGCCTTGGCGGACCCCTCGATCTCGGCGCGGGAGGCCCCCGGCTTGCCGAGCGCGATGTTGTCCGCGACCGTGCCGGAGAACAAGTAGGCCTCTTGCGTGACCATGACGATCGCGCGGCGCATGTCCTTCGTGTCGAGGTCGCGCAGGTCCACGCCGTCGAGCCGCACGGAACCGTGCGACGGGTCGTAGAAGCGCGCCATGAGCTTGGCGAGCGTCGACTTGCCCGCGCCGGTGGATCCGACGAGCGCGATGGTCTGCCCGGACGGGATGTGCAGGTCGAACTCCGGCAGGACGACCTTGCCCGCGTTGTACGCGAACACGACCTCGTCGAAGTCCATCTTGCCCGTGGCGTCGGCCAGCTTGGTCGGCTTCACGGGGTCCGGCACGCTCGGCCGCTCCTCGAGGACGCCGGAGATCTTCTCCATCGCCGCCGAGGCCGACTGGTACCCGTTGTAGAACATCGCGAGCTCCTGCGCCGGGTCGAAGAAGCGCTTGGCGTACAGCGCGACCGCGAGCAGCGCACCGACCTCGAGCGTCCCGCCGACGATCCGGAAGCCGCCGACGACGACGACCGCGGCGAGCGTGGCGTTGCCGATGAGCACGAGCACCGGGTCGAACGTCCCGAACAGGTTGAACACCTTCGTGTTCGCCAGCCGGTAGTCCTCGACGAAGCCGCCGTACTCGTCCTTGTTGCGCGACTCCTTGCGGAACGCCTGCACGGCACGGATCCCCGTCATCGTCTCGACGAAGTGCACGATCACGCGCGCCGAGGTGACGCGGGTGGCGCGGAACAGCGTCTGCGAGTTCTTCTGGAACCAGCGGATCAGGAACCAGAGCGGCACGAGCGACACCGCGAGCACGAGCCCGGACGTCGGGTCGAGCAGCACCAGGGCCACGGCGGTGAACACCATGTACAGCACGCCCTGGATGAGCTGGTTCAGGCCGGAGTCGAGCAACTCACGGATCGAGTCGAGGTCACTCGTCTGGCGGGAGATGATCCGGCCGGACGTGTAGGTCTCGTGGAACTCGAGCGACAGCCGCTGCGTGTGCAGGAACACCCGCTTGCGCAGGTCGAACAGGATCGCCTGGCTGATCCGTGCGGCGAGCACGGTGTACCAGGCGGTGAGCACCGCGCCGAGGACGGCCACGACGATGTACGTCGCGACGACGCCGAACGCCGGCACCCAGTCGTTCTGGTCCATCACGGCGGGCAGGGCGTTGTCGATGCCCCACGCGATGAGCGCCGGGCCCGCGACGGTGCCCGCCGTGGAGACCACGACGACGATCCCGAGCAGCACCAGGCGGAGCTTCAGCGGGGCCGCGAGGGAACCGAGCAGGGCGAGGGAGCGACGCCGCAGGCGCTTGCTCTCCGCCTTGGTGAAGTCCTCGCGCTCCTCGCCGCGCACGCCCAGGGTGGTGATCGAGGCGGTGACGGGCGCGGCAGACTGCGCGTCCGCAGCGTCGTCGGTGACCGGTGCCGTGCCTCCCGGCAGGTTCTGGTCCGTCTGCTGGCTCATGCCATCGCCTCCTGTCGTGCGGTCGCGTCGTCGTCGTCGAGCGACGAGATGACGTAGCGGTAGTGCTCGTTGGTGGCCATCAGGTCGTGGTGGGTCCCGACGGCGGTGACGACGCCGTTCTCCATCAGGGCGACCCGGTCGGCCAGCGTCACCGTCGACGGACGGTGCGCCACGATGAGCGACGTGGTGTCGGCGAGCACGCGCCGCAGGCCCGCCTCGACCCGTGCCTCGGTGTCGACGTCGAGCGCCGACAGCGGGTCGTCGAGCACGAGCACCGACGGCCGCGCGGCGATCGCGCGAGCGAGCGCCAGGCGCTGGCGCTGTCCACCGGACAGCGACAGCCCCTCTTCGCCCACCCGGGTGTCCACGCCGTCGGGCAGGTCGTCCACGAAGGACGCCTGCGCGATGTCGAGTGCCTCGCGCATGAGCGCCTCGGCCTCGGCACCCTGCACGTCCGGTCGACCGAGCAGCACGTTCTCACGCACGGTCGACGAGAACAGGGTGGCGTCCTCGAAGGCGACGCCGACGTGCCGGCGCAGTTCTTCGCGGGTGAGGTCGCGGATGTCGACCCCGTCGATCGTCACCGATCCGCCGGTCACGTCGTACAGACGCGGCACGAGCGAGAGCAGCGTCGTCTTGCCGCAGCCCGTGAGCCCGACGAGCGCCATGGTCTCGCCCGGCTGCAGCTGCAGCTCGACGCCGTTGATCAGGTCCGGGTACTGCGGCGCGGAGTCCTGGTACCGGAAGTGCACGCCGTTGAACGACAGTGCACCGTGCGGCTCCGCGATCGTCTTCGGGTCCTGCGGGTCCGTGATCGTGTTCTCGGAGTCCATGACCTCGAAGAAGCGGTCGACCGCCGTGCGGGTGTCGAACGTCATCGAGAGCAGGAAGCCGATCGACTCGATCGGGAACCGCAGCACCGTCGCCGTCGCGAAGAACGCGAACAGCTGACCGACGGTCATCTCGCCCTGCGACGCAAGCCAGATGCCGGCGAGCAGGCACAGCGCGAACGCGACGTCCGGCACGAGCAGCAGCCACAGCCAGATGCTCGCGATGGCCTTCGCCTTCTTGATCTCCGTGCCGCGCAGGGCTTCGGCCTGCTCGCTGAACTCCTCGAGCTTCGACCCGCCGCGGCCGAACGCCTTGAGCACGCGGATGCCGTGCACCGACTGCTCGACACTCGTCGCGAGGTCACCGACCTGGTCCTGGCTGCGGCGCGCGACGACGGAGTACCGACGCTCGAACAGCAGCCCGTTGATCCACAGCGGGATCGACGCGATCAGGAAGATCAGCCCGAGCAGCCACCCGAAGGTGAACAGCACGACGAAGCCGACGACGATCGTCACGACGTTCACGACGAGCAGAACGACACCGAAGGCCAGCCAGCGGCGGATCAACGACAGGTCCGACACGGAACGGGACAGCAGCTGCCCCGACTCCCACCGGTCGTGGAACGCGACGGGCAGGTCCTGCAGCTTCGCGTACAGCGAGTTCCGCATGCTGGCCTCGATCCGCGTCGAGGGGCGCATCACCATCCGGCGGCGCGAGGCGATGAAGAACGCCTCGAGCACACCGAGGGCGAGCACGCCGAGGCCGGCGGGCCAGATCTGTGCGCCGTCCTTCGATGACAGCGGGCCGTCGACGAGCCACTGCAGGACGTAGGGGATTGCGAGCGCCACCAAGGAGGCTCCCATCGCTGCGGCCATGCCGCCGATGAGGCGCCCCTGGTAGGGCTTCACGTAGGGGTAGATCCGCGCGATCGCGCGGAAGGTGGACGGGCGCGCCGTGGTGGGCGACTTGGACATGCGTTGCGTCCTCATGCGTCTGCCGGGTCCCCGGGTCGCGCTGCGCCCTGGCCGCCTGCTGCTTGCTTGCTGCTGGCGTGCGGTGCGTGCGCGGCCTCGACCTGGAGGCTCGGTGTGGCGTTGCGTGGTGATCGTCGGCCGGGCGCGTGGTCGCGCCTCCGCCGTCACTCGCGTGACGTCGGTCGGGCCGGAGGGCACCGGGAGACACTCGTCCCCCGGGTTCAGGCGGGTGGTTCGCGGACGCTGGTCGTGCGGCGCCGCGAGGCCGTGGGAACGGCCTGGCTAGACGGCGGCCGCGACGCGCGGTCGCGGTGCGATCAGGGATCGCCGTGCGGGAGTGGTCCCCACGACGGACACGAGACCTGCACGGGCGGCCGTCGCCACGGTTCCGGTCATGTTGTCCATCGTCACTCCAGTCGTCGTCTTCGTCACCGTTGTGTCCGCGGTGCCACCGGTCCCGAGGGACCGTCGGCTGCCTGTCGCGGAGCCTTACAGACTATTCACAGTGACTCTCAGCGCGCAATAGGGTGCCGCGATTTGTTCACTTCAGTGGAGGAAGTGGTGCTCGCCTCAGTGCTCGCCTCAGTGGAAGAAGTGGCGCTCGCCCGTGAAGTACATCGTGACGCCCGCGGCCGTCGCCGCGGCGATGACCTCGTCGTCGCGGACGCTGCCACCGGGCTGGGCCACCGCGCGCACACCGGCGTCGAGCAGCACCTGCAGGCCGTCGGCGAACGGGAAGAACGCATCGGACGCCGCGACGCTGCCGGTCGCGCGGTCACCGGCACGGTTGACCGCGAGGTGGCACGAGTCCACCCGGTTGACCTGGCCCATGCCGACCCCGACGCTCGCGCCCTGGTTCGCCAGCAGGATGGCGTTCGACTTGACCGAACGGCTCGCCTTCCACGCGAAGGCCAGGTCGGCGAGGGTCTGGTCGTCGGCGGGCGCGCCGGCGACCAGGGTCCACGTGGACTGGTCGAACGCCGTGAAGCGGTCGGCGTCCTGCACCAGGAAGCCGCCGGAGATCTGCTTGACCTCGCGCGGCGCCAGGGCGAAGTCGGCCGGCAGCGTGAGCAGGCGGATGTTCTTCTTGCGCGACAGGATCTCGAGCGCCTCGGGGTCGAAGCCCGGGGCGACGACGACCTCGGTGAAGATGTCCTTCACGGTCTCGGCCATCGCCACGGTGACCGGACGGTTCGCGGCGATGACCCCGCCGAACGCCGACAGCGGGTCGCAGGCGTGCGCGGCGGCGTGGGCCGAGGCGATCGGGTCGGCGGCGTCCGCCGGGGCGATCGCGATGCCGCACGGGTTGGCGTGCTTGATGATGGCGACCGCGGGGGTGTCGAAGTCGAACGCCGCACGGACGGCCGCGTCGGCGTCGACGTAGTTGTTGTACGACATCTCCTTGCCGTGCAGCTGCGTCGCCTGCGCGATGCCGGCGCCGTCGGTGCTCGTGTACAACGCGGCTGCCTGGTGCGCGTTCTCGCCGTAGCGGAGCGTGGCCGACAGGTCGGCGGTGAAGCCGAGGTGCTCGTCGAACGCGCCGGGCGTCTGGATGTCGCCGCTGGTCGTCGGCGCCGCAGCGGCCGCGACGACGTCGCTGGCGAAGTAGGACGCCACCGCGGTGTCGTACGCCGCGGTGTGCGCGAAGGCCTGGGCCGCCAGACGCTTGCGGAGCTCGAGCGAGGTGCCGCCGGCGCGGATGGCCTCGACGACCTCGGCGTAGGACGACGGTGAGACGACGATCGCGACGTTCGGGTGGTTCTTCGCCGACGCACGGACCATCGCGGGGCCGCCGATGTCGACGTTCTCGACCACGGTCGCGGTGTCGGCACCAGAGGCCACCGTCTCGACGAACGGGTACAGGTTCACGACGACGAGCTCGAACGCCGCGATCCCGAGGTCGGCGAGCTGCTGCTCGTGCGACTCGAGGCGCAGGTCGGCGAGCAGACCGGCGTGCACCGACGGGTGCAGCGTCTTGACCCGGCCGTCGAGCGACTCCGGGAACCCGGTGACGCTCGCGACGTCGGTGACGGCGTACCCGGCGTCACGGATCGTCTGGGCGGTGGACCCCGTCGACACGATCTCGACACCCGACTCGGCGAGGGCACCGGCGAGCTCGAGCAGGCCGGACTTGTCGCTCACCGAGATGAGTGCGCGGCGGACCGGCACCACGTCACGGTCGCGGTAGAGGCTGGGGTCGGCTGCGTGCACGCTCATGCGCTCGGGGTGCCCTTCAGGTCGGTGGTGCCGTTGGCGATGTCGAGGATGGTCTGGATGAGCAGGCGGCGCTCGACCGGCTTGATGCGGTCGTGCAGCGTCGACTCGGAGTCGCCCGGGAGCACGGGGACGCGCTCCTGGGCCAGGATCGGGCCGGTGTCCACGCCGTCGTCGACCGCGATGACGCTCGCGCCGGTCTCGGTGACGCCGGCTGCCAGGGCGTCCCGCACGCCGTGGGCGCCGGGGAACTCGGGCAGGTACGCCGGGTGGGTGTTGATGATGCCCGGGGCGAACTCGGACACCACGGCCGGGGGCAGCAGGCGCATCAGGCCGGAGAGCACGAGCAGGTCGGGCGACCACGGGCGGATCTGCTCGGCGAGCTCGTCGCCCCAGGCCGCGCGCGAGTCGAAGCGGGAGAACGGCACCGTGAAGGTGGGGATCGAGAACTCCTCACCCAGACCGAGACCCTCGGCATCGCGGTCGGCACCGATGGCGACGACACGGGCGGGGTACTCGGCGTCGAAGGTCGCTTCGAGCAGGGCTCGGAGGTTCGACCCGGTACCGGAGATCAGGACGACCAGTTCGAGCACGGCACCAACCCTACCGGGACCCGCGCGACGTGACGTCGGCGCTAGCGATCGTCCTTCGGGCGGCGCCACCAAGGCAGCTCCTCGTCGGGGATCTGGTCGGTGACGTCCCAGTTCGTCGGACGGGCCGCCTGGGTGGGAACGGCTGCGGGGGCCTCGGGTGCGGCCGGTTCGTCGTCGACGTCGTCCCGTCCGGCGACGAACTCCTCGGTGCTCCACGGGAACGCCGGCTGCGCGTCGGTGTGGTCGGGCGTGGACGTCGACGTGGCGGGCCGTTCCGGAGCGGGCGCAGGGCGCTGCTGCTCCGCTACGGCGTCGGCACCGGTCACGCGGTCGCGGAGTCCACCGGCTCGCTCGCGGAGTCCACCGGCACGCTCCCGCACACCGTCGGCGGCACCGTGCAGTCGATCGCGGAGGGCACCCATCGCGGCGCGTCCCGACGAACGGGGTTCGCTCGGGCTCTCGTCGGCCAGGCGCTCCGAGGCGACAGCGTCGGTCTTCGCCCAGGCCGGCAGTTCCACGTCGTGGTCCGGATCGCGCGGGGGCGTCCGAGGCGTTGCGACGGGCGCCGGCGCGACCGGCTCGTCGGCGATCGGTTCCGTCGGGCTGTCCACGGCGGTGCGGGGGCGGGCAGCGGTCGACCCGTCGTGGGACTCCTCGACCACGAACCGGTGCACGTCGGTGGTCCGTCCCGCGCCGGCCTGGTCGAGCGCGGCGAGCAGCGATCCCGTCCCGGCCTCGGCTCCGGTCCGGTCTGCGTCGTCGTCGTCCGTCTCGGTCCAGCGCTCCCGTGTCCAGCCCCGGTCCGGCAGGCGGACGAGGTCGCTGCCCGCGGCGAGGGCGATGACCGCCGGCAGGCCGATCTCGAGCGCGGCGAACCCACCCACCACCAGGGCGTGCGGGCCGACGTCGGCCAGTCGTCCGGGGCCGAACGATCCGGACGACACCCAGGCGATCAGCCCGGTCAGGACACCCGCGACGATGCCCGTCGCGACACCAGCGAGCGCTCGGTGGAGTGCGGAGTCGGCGTTCCCCAGCGCACGGACGAGTCGCGGGCGCATCGAGCCGCCGATCGCGAAGCCGGCGATCACCGGTACCAGGATCCAGACCAGGCCGAAGGTGTGGCCCGAGGTCGGCAGTGCGCCGAACACCGGCAGTCCGGGGATCGGTCCGAGGGTCGTGGCGATCGGGGACACGCTCGAACCGGTGCCGATGGCGAACCCGGGGCCGATCAGCCACGACGTCGCCCACCCGACGAAGTCCGGCAGGAACGCGAGCTGCCCGACGGTGAGGGCGATGCCGCCGATCACACCGGCGTGGGACTGCTCGTACAGGGTGATGACCTCGGCGAACGAGGTGAAGAGCAGGAACGCGACGACGACCCCGGCGAACGCGACGACGACTCCGGTGGCGGCGGTCCCGGCACGGAGACCGAACCCGGCGATCGCACGCCAGAGCACGGGCACGCGGTCGAGCAGGTCGAGCACACGCTGGGTGGCGGGGTCCGCCGGCAGGTCGCGCCGTCGTCGGCAGACCTCCGAGCTGATGAGCGCCGGGATCCCGAACCACAGTGCGGGCAGGACCACGGCCTGCCAGATCGTCGGCTGCGTGGCAGCGGAGGTCGACGACAGCGCGACGCCCAGGCCGAGCGCCGCGACGACCGCCGTCCCGACCAGCAGGCCGGTGGTGCGGTGCTCGGTCTCCGCGAAGCGTCGACCCGCACGGGCGCCGAGCCAGGCGGTCACGACCGCGAAGCCGAGCGCCGCGAGCGTCACGTGGATGGGATCGGCGGCACCGCTGACCCCGGAGCTCTTCGCCAGCGCGGACCCGAGCAGGAACGAGACGTCGACGCCGTGGCCGACGAGCCAGACGCTGCCGGTGGCCTTCCAGAACACGTCCCAGTCGATCTGCAGGCCGTACTCGAAGCCCCACAGCAGGGTGAGCGGCACCAGTGCGATCCCGATGCCGACGCCGACCGTCACGACCGCCTCGATCGCGGCGAGCAGAGCGGTTCCCAGGCGGTTCATCGCAGCGAGGATACGTGGAGGCGTGCCCTGCGCTGGTCAGCCGCGCTGGCCACCCACGCAAAACACCGGTGCTCGTCGACCGAACACGCGCAGGACGCGGTTCGACGGACGAACACCGGTGTTTGCGGAACGGACGAACCGCTAGCGGGCGGCGACGACCTCACGCAGCAGCGCAGCGGTCTCGGACGGCGTCTTGCCGACCTTCACGCCTGCGGCCTCGAGCGCCTGCTTCTTCGCCTCGGCGGTGCCGGCGGAACCGGACACGATCGCTCCGGCGTGGCCCATCGTCTTGCCCTCGGGGGCAGTGAAGCCCGCGACGTACCCGACGACCGGCTTCGTGACGTGCGCCTTGATGAACTCGGCTGCGCGCTCCTCGGCGTCGCCACCGATCTCACCGATCATCACGATGGCCTCGGTCTCGGGGTCGGCCTCGAACGCGGCGAGCGCGTCGATGTGCGTCGTCCCGATGACCGGGTCGCCGCCGATGCCGATGGCGGTCGAGAAGCCCAGGTCCCGCAGCTCGTACATCATCTGGTAGGTCAGGGTGCCCGACTTCGAGACGAGGCCGATCGGGCCCTTGCCGGTGATCGTCGCCGGGGTGATGCCGACGAGCGACTCCCCCGGGGTGATGATGCCGGGGCAGTTCGGGCCGATGATGCGGGTCGTCCCACCGAGCGCCTTGGCGTGCGCCCAGAACTCGGCGGCGTCCTGCACCGGGATGCCCTCGGTGATGACGACGACGAGCGGGATCGCGGCATCGATGGCCTCGAGCACGGCGTCCTTGGCGAAGGCCGGCGGCACGAAGACGATGGAGACGTCGGCACCGGTGGTGTCGATGGCCTCGCGCACGGTGCCGAAGACGGGCAGCGACACGTCCCCGTGGGTGACGGTGGTGCCGGCCTTGCGGGCGTTGACGCCACCGACGACCTGGGTGCCGGCCTTGAGCATGAGGGCGGTGTGCTTGGTGCCCTCGCCGCCGGTGATGCCCTGGACGATGACCTTGGAGTCCTTGTTGAGGAAGATCGACATGGTCAGTCCCTTCAGGCCGCGGCAGCGGCGAGTTCGGCGGCCTGCTCGGCCGCGTCGTCCATGGTCGCGGCGACGGTGACGAGCGGGTGCGCTGCCTCCGCCAGGATCCGACGACCCTCTTCCACGTTGTTGCCGTCCAGGCGCACGACGAGCGGCTTGGTGGCCGCGTCACCGAGGATCCCGAGGGCGGCGACGATGCCGTTCGCGACGGCGTCGCAGGCGGTGATGCCGCCGAAGACGTTCACGAAGACGCTCTTCACCTGCGGGTCGCCGAGGATGACGTCGAGGCCGTTGGCCATGACCTCGGCCGAGGCGCCGCCGCCGATGTCGAGGAAGTTCGCGGGCTTCACGCCGCCGTGGCGCTCACCGGCGTAGGCGACGACGTCGAGCGTCGACATGACGAGGCCCGCACCGTTGCCGATGACGCCGACCTGACCGTCGAGCTTGACGTAGTTCAGGCCGTGGGCCTTCGCCTTGGCCTCGAGCGGGTCCTCGCTGGCGGAGTCCTCGAGGTCCTTGTGCGCGGGGTGGCGGAAGTCGGCGTTCTCGTCGAGCGAGACCTTGCCGTCGAGCGCCAGGATCTGGCCGTCGCCGGTGCGGACGAGGGGGTTCACCTCGACGAGCGTGGCGTCCTCGCCCTTGTAGACGTCGTAGAGCTTCGAGAAGACGTCGGCCACCTGGTCGACGAGCTCCGCCGGGAAGCCGGCCTGCTCGGCGATCGCGCGACCGGCGGCCGCGTCGATCCCGGTGAGCGGGTCGACCTCGACGCGGGCGAGCGCCTCGGGCTTCTCGACTGCGAGCTGCTCGATCTCCATGCCGCCCTCGACGCTGGTGAGCGAGAGGTAGGAGCGGTTGGCCCGGTCGAGCAGCACGGAGAAGTAGAACTCCTCGGCGATGTCGGCGCCCTGGGCGATCATGACGCGCTGCACGGTGTGGCCCTTGATGTCGAGCCCGAGGATGACCTGGGCGTGCTCGAACGCTTCGTCGGGGGTCTTCGCCACCTTGACGCCGCCGGCCTTGCCGCGCCCGCCGACCTTCACCTGGGCCTTGACGACCACGACGCCACCGATCTTCTCGGCCGCCGCTCTCGCCTCTTCCGGGGTGTCGGCGATGATCCCCTGGAGGACGGGGACGCCGTAGGACTCGAAGAGGTCCCTGGCCTGATACTCGAAAAGATCCACGCTGTTCTTCTTCCCGCACGGTTCGTGCGATCGGCATCGGTTTCCCGGTCGCGCACTCCACATCGAGGGTCGCTCGATGTCGAGACAACGGCCGTCACGCAGCCTAGCGCGGCGACATGGACGTCGAGACAACGGGCGGCGCGGGACGCAGGGGAAGGCGCGGTCGCTCGACCACCCGTCGGCGACCGCGCTCCACTCCCCCGAGCACCGGCAGTGTGCACGGCCACCGTGACGGGGAGGTGTCCCGCAGGTGAACTCGCGCACCCTGGACGCCGCTCTCACCGACCCGGCGTACACCGGAAAGCCCGAACCACCGGCAGGCCCGAACCACCGGATGGCCCGAACGAAGGAGCGCGCATGACCGCGGAACAGAACCAGCAGGCACAGGAACGACTCGGCGAGATCCTGGAGGCGCGGGCCTTCGACCGCTTCCCCGAGGTGTGGGCCGAGGACGTCGTGGACCACGACCCCGCGCCCAGCCAGCAGCCCGGCCTCGCGGGGATCGTCGACTTCTGGACCGAGTTCACCACCGCGTTCCCGGACCTCACGCTCGAACCCGACCCGCTCGTCGTCACGGACGACTACATCACCGCGGTGTTCACGATCCGCGGCACCCACACCGGTCCGTTCCAGGGCCACGCGGCGACGGGTCGCACCTTCGAGGTCCGCGGCATCCAGGTCTCGAAGTTCCGTGACGGCAAGATCGCCGAACGCTGGGGTGCCACCGACGAGAAGGGTCTGGCGGAGCAGCTCGCGCTCGGCTCCGGCGACGTCCACTTCGTCAGCGCCTGAACACCATCGGACACCCGGCACCACCCACACCCAGGAGGACACCATGAGCGATCCCGGTATCAGCCCCGTCGACGACTTCGAGGCCCAGCAGCGCCGCGACGACGACATCGACCGCGAGCACGTCGGCCCGTACGAGGTGGACGAGTCCGAGGAGTCCCTCGAGACCGTGACGAACGACGCGGTCGCCGGCGAGACCGTCGAGCCGCAGCCCGGTGACGGTACCGACGACGGCCCGACCGGCGGCTCCCCACGCGAGGGCTCCCCCGACCTGTGGGAGCACGACGCCGACGAGGACCGGCCGGACCTGGGGGGCGACCTCGGCACCAAGCCGCTCTGACTGGCACCGCATGACCAGCGGCCCCCAGGGATCCGCGGAACACGGCCCGTAGCATCGGGCCGTGTTCCGTCGTGTCCGAGCCAGCGTCCGCAGCATGCCGTCGGCCGCCCGCCTGGTGGCGATCGCGGCGATGCTGCTCGTCGCAGCCTCCGCACACCTCGCCGCGCAGTCCGAGCCGGCAGGTCGATGGGTCCCGCTCCTCGCGGTCGCGGTGGTCGGAGCCGTCGTCACCGGAGCACCGAGCCGCCTCTGGCCGCTCCCCGCGATCTGGCTCGTGGCCACCCTGCTCGCCCTGACGGGCGACGTCCGGGTCGACGGCACGTACCTGGTGGCCGCCCTCGTGACCGGCGCGGTCGCGCTCGTCGCGGCGATCGCCGCTGATCTCGTCCCCGTCCTGCGGGCGCGACGCCGACGGGGTGGACCGTGACCACCCCACGGCCTGGAGGCCCGGTGCCGGGCCCGCCACGTCCCTCCAGTCACGGCCGTCACCCCGCTGGCGCGGTGCGCCGGAACCGGCTGGTGGGGCCCACCTCCCGTCCGTCGTCCGGTCGCGTCCACGACCGCAGCCTGCGTCGGTTCCTCGCCGACAGCACGCCCGTGGCCGCGGGCGGCCGCGCCATCCTGCTGCAGATCGCCGACCCGGTCGTCGCGGCGGGGGTCCGTCGGCACTCGGACTTCGCCCGTCGACCGCAGCAGCGGCTGGCCCACACCCTGATGTTCGTGTACGCCGTCGTCTCCGGCACGGAGCAGGACGCCGCGATCGCCGCGGGTTTCGTGAACCGGGCCCACGCCCCCGTGACCGGCGCGGACGACGTCGACCGGCAGCTGTGGGTGGCCGCGACCCTGTTCGACTCGGCTCGTCGGGCGCACGAGCTGTTCGGCGCTCCCGTCACGGCGGAACGCGCCGAAGCCGTGCTCGCCGCGTACGCCCCGATCGCGACGACGCTGCGGGTGCCCGCCGAGCGCTGGCCGACCTCGGTCGCGGCCTTCGACGAGTACTGGGCCGACGCCCTCGACCGGCTCGAGGTCACCGACGACGCCCGCGGGGTGGTACGTGACCTGCTCCACCCGCGGTTCGCGCCGCTCTGGGTGCGTGCCGCGATGCCGCTCGTCCGGATCGTCACGGTCGGGATGCTGCCGGAGCGGCTGCGGACCGCGTACGGGTTCGCGTGGGGGCCGCGCGAGCAACGGCGGTTCCAGCGGACGGTCGTCGCGGTCAGCGGCGTGCGGTCGGTCCTGCCCGGGGCCCTGCTGCGGCTGCCGGGTCCGCTGCTGCTGCGGGCGATGCGCCGGACGGCCGGGCGACACGCCACGGTACGGTAGCGGGCATGTCGGTCGACCACTTCGCCATCACGGTCCCGCGCTCCTGGTTCGAGCTGCCCGTCGAGCCGGAGCGCCGCGACGACCGGATCAGCGCCCTGGTGCAGGAGCGCATCGAGGACCAGCGCGAGCTCTGGGACCACCGGACCGAGATCGTCCGGGCCCTCCGTCGGTTCGCGCGGTCGGCGTGGGACAGCGGTGCGCGGTACTGCGCGGCCTTCGCCGAGCCGAGCGAGGACGGCATCGTCTCCGGCGCCCTGACCGTCACGGTCCTGCCGGCGCCCGAGGCCGGGGGCGACCCGCTCGCCGCCCTGACCGACCACGTCGCCGCGCTCGGCGGTGACGACGACGGCATGCACGTCGACGTGCACGAGGTCCCGCGCGTCGGTCGGGTGCCGCGCGTCTGGGGCGTCTCGACCGTGCAGGCGCCGGACGGCCGCGGCTCGTTCGACGTCGTGCTGATGCAGACGTTCGTGCCGGCCGGTGACCAGGTCGCGCTGGTGAGCGTGTCCTCGCCCGCGACCGACCTGGCCGAGCCGCTGTACGAACTGTTCGAGACCGTGACCGACACCTTCGAGCTCATCGACTCGGCCACCGTCGGCGGCGGGGTCGACTGATGCGGATCTGGCCGTTCCGGAAGCGTCGGAAGCCCGTCGGGCCCGTCGTCGAGCGGGTCACCGTCGACGACCTCGCGCGGATGGCGCAGCGCGGCGAACTCGCCCGCGCGGTCGTCACGCCGCCGCCGGCTCCCCGCGCCAGCGCCGACCGGGTGCGGGCGACCGTCGCGCAGCTGCCCGGGCGTCCCCTGGGCTCCGCCGGTGGCACGGCTCGCCGTGACGCGGCTCCGGCCCGGCAGACCGCGGCGGCCGTCCTGGTGCTCGACGACCACCAGCGGGTGACCGTGTCCGGTGGCGGGCTGATCGGCCGTGACCCGGCGAGCGCCCACCCGGACGGCGGCTACGCGCACATGATCGCGCTCGAGGACCCGGACAAGCTGCTCAGCCGCACGCACCTGGAGTTCGGCTTCGGTGCCGAGGGGTCGCTCTGGGTGCTCGACACGGCGTCGGCGAACGGGGTCGAGCTGCAGCGGCCGGGGTTCCCGGCGACGATGGTGCCGCCGGCGCAGCGCACCGTGGTGCAGCCGGGCGACGTGGTCGTGTTCGGCGGCCACACGCTGCGCGCCGAGCCGCAGACCGCGCTGGTCGGCGAAGCCCCACTCGGCTGACGCCGAGCGGCGCGGCGGCGCGACGCTGGCGCGCGACGTCGCGCTGTCCCCGTCAGTCGGCGGGCACCTGCATCAGCCGCAGCGCCTGGTCGGCGTCGTTGAGCAGCGCCCGACCCGGCACGCGGTCCTGCGTCACCAGGCTCTTCGACAGCTTCGTCCCGATCAGGTCGCCGTCGACGGTGCTGAGCGGCGCGAGCAGCATCCCGCGACGGGCCTTCTTCGCGTCGACCTGCCAGCCACGGAACCCGCTCGCGACGCCCTCGACGTCGCCGGCGATGACCAGCCCGACCGAACGACCCCGGTCGGAGTCCATGACCGCCCGGAACACCGGTTCGGCCGGGGTCTCCTTGAGCGCCTCGGCGTCGTCGACGAGCACGAGCGTGAAGCCGTCCGAGCCGGTGTCGATCGCGGCGGAGAGGCCCTCGGCCCCGATCCCGCCGTCGGTGACCACGGTCGCGCGCGGTGCACCCTCGAGTGCGCGGAGCGGGGAGTCCCGCGGCGTGACCGCGACGACCGACCCACCTGCGGACAGGACGTGCCGGGCCATCGCGACGAGCGCGGTGCTCTTGCCGGAGCGCGGGCTGCCGGCGACGATGAACACCGGGGTGTCGTGCACGAAGTCGTGGGTGAAGAGCCGGAGCTCGTCGCCGCCGACGCCGAGCGCGACCCGGCCGACCGAGGCGTCCGCCGAGGGCAGGTACCGCACGGCCTCCTCGAACGTGATGGACCGCGGCAGCACGTCGATCCGGAACGGCTTCGGCACGGTTGCTGGGACGTGGGCGCGGACCTCGTCGCCGATGCCGCGGATCGCCGCTGCCTGGTCGCGTCCGCCGAGGCCACCGGGGAGCACGGCGACCTGGGTCTCCGTCGCGGTGGCGTTCCGGAAGCCGCGGCCGGGCGGGATCGACTCCGGCAGCTTCTTGCCGTTGATGCCCTCGTAGTTGTAGTCGCCGCGGTCGGCCAGGGCGAGCAGCAGCTTCCGCTCCACCTGACTCGACATCCGGCCGGAGGTCAGCGTGCGGTCACCGGAGACGATCAGGTGCACGCCGACGCCGACGCCCTCGCGCAGCAGCGTCTGGACGGCGTCGTGCAGCGCACCGTTCTCGGCGTCGGCCAGGGTCGCCATGAAGCTCTCCCACTGGTCCAGGAACACGACGACGTGCGGCAGCGGGGTGGTGTGCTCGTCGGACCGCTGCTCGGCGATGGACGAGTACCCGCCGCTCGCGAAGGCCGCCTGGCGCTCCTGCACGGTGCGGAGCAGGATGCCGAGCAACCGCGAGACCCGGTCAGGCTCGTGCCGCTGCACCACGGCACCGCAGTGCGGCAGGGCCCCGAGCGCGAGCAGGGCGCCGTTGCCGCAGTCGATCCCGTACATGTGCACGTCACCGACGCCGAGGCGCAGGGCCATCGCACCGGCCAGGGTGCGGAGCGTCTGGCTGCGGCCGGAGCGCGGCGACCCGATGACGAACAGGTGGCCGTCGGCGTCGAGGTCGAACACGGCGGGGCGCTGCTGTTGGTCGGCGGGGTGGTCCTCGATGCCCCAGGCCACGGCGAGCGGCGGCAGCTCGGTGGCACCGGCAGCACCGGCGGCTTCGACGTCGTCGAGTCCGACGACCGCACCGAGGGGCGGCAGCCACGGCTTCCGCTGCTCGGGGGTGCCGAGGGCGCGGGTGGCGTCGCCGATCGACGCGACGAGGACGCTCAGGTCGGTGACCTCCACGTCGCTGGCGGCGGCCTCGACGGCTGCCGGGCGGGGGGCTGGTTCGCTGTACGAGGCGAAGGTGAGTTCGCGGACCAGGGCGGGCCGGGCCTCCTGGTCGTCCGTGCCGGGCCGACGCCCGCCCACCCGACCGGACTGGAAGGGCAGCAACGAGGCCGCGCCGAGCCGCACGTACGCGCGACCGGGCGTCGTCTTCGCGATCCGCGCGGCGTCGTTCGCGCCGATGACGTCCTGGCTCTCCGACTGGTCGGTGACGCGCAACGCGATCCGCAGGTTCGTGTTGGCGCGGATCTCGGGCGACACGACACCGCCGGGGCGCTGTGTGGCGAGCACGAGGTGGATGCCGAGCGACCGACCGCGCTGGGCGATGTTCACCAGGCCCTTGACGAAGTCCGGGAGCTCGCGGGCGAGCGAGGCGAACTCGTCGATGACGATGAGCAGCCGCGGCAGGCTCGGGATCGCGTCGCCCGACGCCGCGCGCTTCGCCTGCAGGTCCTGGTAGTCCTCCAGGTCCTTCGCGCCGACCTCCGCCAGGGCGTGCTCGCGGGTGCGCAGTTCCGCGCCGAGCGACTCCAGCGCCCGCTCCACCTGGTGGGTGTCGAGGTCGGTGACCATGCCGACCGTGTGCGGCAGGTCGACGCAGTCCTTGAACGCCGCACCGCCCTTGTAGTCGACGAGCACGAAGTTCATCTCGTCCGGCCGGTTCGCGACGGCGAGCGACGCGACGATCGTCTGCAGCAACTCGGACTTGCCGGAACCGGTCGTGCCGGCGACGAGTCCGTGCGGACCGTCGTTCCGCAGGTCGATCGCGAACGGCCCGTCGATCGAGGCGCCGATGACGGCGGTCGTGCTGCGTCCGCCGAGCAGCCACCGGGCCTGCACGGCCTCGGACGTCGGCGGTTCGAGCTGGAGGACGTCGAGCAGCCGCGCCGACGACGGGATGGCGCCGTCCTGCACGTCCGGGCTGGCGTCGACGATCGGCGACAGCGACCGGGCGACCCACTCGAGCCAGTCCTGGTCGACCAGGTCGGGTCGGGCATCGTCGATCCGCTCGCTGCGCTGCTGCGTGACCCGGATCCGGTCGTCGCGGACCACGACCACGGCGTCGCACTCCTCGGGCAGGAGCCGCTCGTCCAGGTCGAGGCAGATGCTGAACACCCCGACCGACGGCCCCTCCTTCAGCACCTGCACGAGCGACGGCATCGCACGCAGGCGTCGGGCGCCGTCCATCACGACCACGATCTCGTCGGCCGGCGGCGTCTTCTTGCCGATGCCGGCTTCCTTCCGGGCGTCGATGACCGCCGCGAGCTCGGCGATGGCCCGCGCGGTCGTCGCGGCGTTCGAGGCGATGCTCGTCATCGGCTGGTCGGCGCCGTCGCGGCGGACGTGCGGCAACCAGGACATCCACTCCCACAGCGCGGTCCGGGTGGTGTCGGTGAGCAGCGTGAAGGTGACGTCCTTCGGGCTCTGCAGCGTCGCGAGCTGCGCGACCACCCAGTTCGCCAGCCGTCGGGCGTCGTCGTCCGGGCCGGCGATGCCGATCACGCCGCGCTCCGCCAGGCGGATCCGGACCGGCACGTCGGTCGCCTCCCACGCGACGGTCCGCTTGTGCGACAGCTGTTCCGGGTCCTCGATGGTCACCTCGGAGCGCTGCGTCGCCGTGCCGACGCGGACGAGCAGGTGGTCGGGGTCGGTCCGACGCCGCTCCCACAGGCGCGGCAGCGGCGTGACCGCCGTCTCGTAGACGGCAGCCGGGTCGGGGGCGCTCGCGATCCAGCGTGCCCGTTCGGACTGGAGGCTCTCGGTCGCGTCCGCCTCGATGCGCGCCTTGGTGTCCTCGTACTCCACGATCCGCTGGCGGTACGTCTTCTTGCCCTGACGGCGACCCTGGAGGCCCGTGATGATCATCAGGATCGGCGACAGCAGGGCGATGAGCAGGTAGATCCAGCGACCGGTGGTCGACACGAACATCACGGCCATGCCCATCGGCGCCAGCGCCATCAGGATGGGCAGCGCCCGCGCCGGGGGCTCGGTCGGCGGGGCCGGCAGCTGGTAGCGGGTGTGCTCGTCGGGCGGGAGGATGCGCGGCGGGCGGTTGTACTCGAGCGACATGCCGTCGTCGGCCAGGGACAGGTGCGCCCCACGGTCCGGCGCCCGACCGAAGCCGAGCAGGACCCCGCCGATCGCCAGCTGCGCGGTCTCCGGCCAGTCGGTCTCCTCGGTGACGGCAGCACCGTCGAGCACCGCCCCGGCGAAGCCGTTCGCCGGACGGACCTTCGCGCCGTCGGCCGTGACCGACACGAGCAGGGCGACCTCCGGGACGGTCTCGGCCCCGGTGGCCTCGGCCTCGACCTCGGCGGTGGTGCTCACCGGGATGCGCACCGTGGCGTTCGTCGCCGTGCCGATCGTCACCGTGCCGGTGCCCACCCGCACGATGGTGCCGGCGTGCAGGCCCGAGACGATCCGGATCTCGGCGTCGGTCAGCGGACGGAGCGGCTGCGGCGGCACCTGCTCGAGGCTGCGGGCCACGACCACGCCCTCGCGCACACCGGACTCGGCGACCGTCGCCGCCAGGTCGAGCGGCTGCTCGCCGACGAAGTACGCCGGGGTCCGTCCGGAGGCCACGACGTCCGTCGCGATGAGGCGTTCGGCCTCGGCGACGAGCTCGCCGACCGCACGGGTGTCGTCCCCGTCGACGTAGACGTTGGCGGTCTGACCGCTCTCGCGGTCGACCATCGTGAACGTGAAGGTCATGGCATCCCCCGTAGCATTGACTACATGTCGCAGGACGATGGTAGTGTCCCCTGCAACACGCCCCGTTGGGGGGACATGACGAAACTCCGGGGAAAGGGAGTCACACCGTGGCGAACATCAACGTCTCGTACGCAGACCTCGAGGCAGCAGCCTCCGACCTCAAGGCGGGTCAGGCGGACATCGAAGACCGTCTCTCCGCCCTGCAGCGCAAGATCCAGCAGCTCATCTCCGACGGCTACGTCACCGACAAGTCGTCCGTCGCGTTCGGCGAGTCCTACGACGAGTTCAACCGTGGCGTGACCCAGACCGTCCAGGGGCTCGAGGGCCTGTCGACGTTCCTGTCGAAGGCGTCGCAGACCCTGTCCGAGACGGACGAGTCGCTCGCTTCCGGCCTCAAGGGCTGACACCGCTGACGACCCCGTGTCCCGCGATCGCGTGGGGCACGGGGTCGACGCGGTTCCGGTGGCGGTGGCTTCCGGTTCGTGATCGGGGAGGGATTGTTCCGTGGCTTCGAGACTGCTCGTTGACCTGATGGGGCTCGGGGAGCTCCAGACCGACCTGTCGACCGTGCACAGCACGCTCGAACAGGCGCACAAGCGCGTCGACGCGTCCGACGACGAGATCGGCTCGGGCACCGTGCAGGACGCCCTGCACGACTTCGACCACCGCTGGGGTGACAAGCGCGACAAGATCAGCGACTCGACGAAGGCGCTGGCGGACATGCTGAGCGCGTCCGTCGAGACCTACACCGAGACCGACGAGCAGCTCGCACAGGCACTGCAGGTCAACGACGAGAACGGCGGCGGCGGACCCGCTGCCTCGAGGGCGGAGTAGTCATGGGGCGGCCGTCGGGGTGGGATGTCGTCGATCAGGGTGATGATCCGGTCAAGGGTGATCCGTCGACGTTGCGGATGATGTCGCGGGAGTACCAGCGCATCTCCGACGCAGCCGATGACGCCTCGACCCGGCTGAAGTCGGTCAAGGGGTCCGGGTGGCTGACCGACTGGGAGGGTGAAGCCGCCGACGTGTTCGTCGATGCGATCGAGGACACCCCGTCGGACCTGACCAAGCTCGTCGACTCGTACGAACTCGCCGCGACCGCGTTGTCGGGGTGGGCGGACACGGTCGATGACACCCAGTACCGGGCCGACGGTGCGCTCGCGGACGCGAAGGACGCCTCCGGGGACCTCGCCGCGGCGCAGGACCGGCTCTCCGACGCGCAGTCGAACCTGTCGCACTACCAATCGGCATCGTCCGACCTGTCGAAGGTCGCGGACGATTACCCGGCCGGCTCCGAGGTGCCGGACGGGGTGGACGTACCCTCGCCGGCGCAGCTGCGGGCGGCGTCCGACAACGCCTCCGTCGCGCAGGGGTCCGTGTCGTCCGCGCAGGGCGACATCGCGGCGGCGCAGTCGCGGATCGACGCGGCGAAGCGGCTCGTCGCGGATGCGAAGGGTGACTGGCAGGACGCCGAGCAGCGGACCGCGACGAAGATCGGTGAAGCAGCCGACGCGGGCCTCGGGAAGCAGTCCACGTGGGACAAGATCTTCGGGTCCGAGGCGTGGGAGACCATCGTCTCCATCGCGAAGGTCGTCGTCGCCGTGGGCGGCATCATCGTCATGATCATCGGCGGGCCACTCGCCTGGATCGTGCTCGGCGCAGCCCTGCTCGTCCTCGCCGACACCCTGTACAAGATGTCGAAGGGCACCGCCGACGGGTGGGACCTCGCCTTCGCGCTGCTCGACTGCATCCCGGGGATGAAGGGGATCACCACCGCGGCGAAGATCGGCGAGGAGTTCGCGAAGGGCGCCTCACTCGCTGCCAAGTTCAGCTCGGCCGGTCGACACGTCGCCTCGGAGAGCCGACAGCTGTTCGCGCCGGGTCTGCACCTCGTCAACAACCTGCGCCACGGTGCAGCCCTCCGCTCGGTCGAGTCGCTCCGCGCCCTCGCCGTGCACGGCGGTTCCGCGGCGGTCGGTGCACTCCGACGTCCGGGCGACGGCTTCATCGCCTCGGTCCGGTCGATGCCGGAGATCGCGAACAAGGCCACGCAGGCGTACTGGGACAACGGCGGGTCCTCCCTCGCCGAGCTCGCGCGGCACTGGCAGGGTGGCAAGGGCGGCTTCCAGAGTGGCTACCTCGGTGTCGACCGCTGGGCGAACGGCGACGCCGACTCGCTCGTCGGGCAGACGCTCCAGATCAGCGGTCCTGGCCACGGCAACTTCTACGTCCCTGACGGCACCATGCACGCCGGCGGCAGCGCCTCGAACTACAGCGAGTCCGTGCAGGTGGGCGTCCAGTCCCACGCCGGTCACGACGGCGTCCCGGCAGGAGCGTCCACGCACCCCGACTACCGCAACACCGGCGACAGCTACCTGGTGAACCAACCGCTGCCACACGCCGAGGGCACCGCGCAGGCGAACACCCAGTTCGGCGGTGGCGGGCAGCACCAGCTCTTCACGGACAAGTCGACGAGCGACCTGGTGAACACCGGCGTGCTCAGCCCGGTCGACCAGGCGGGGAACGTCGTCCCCGACGGGATGAACCAGGTGCTGATGGACCCGGCCACGCGGAGTCCACAGCCGGGGGTCCTCACGACGAACCAGTACGCGAACGCGCTGCACGACCTCGGCTCGCGCGGGCCGGCCGTCGCGGCGGGCATCGTGACGGCGCCGTGGGACATCAGCGAGGCGACGCAGTCCGTCCAGGACCGACTGCGGTGACCCGCAGCGGCGTCACCCGGGCGGGTCACGAGCTCCTGGACCGTTCACCGTCCTGGAACGCCCTGCCCGAGCGCGCCGCGGACGGCCGGTGGACCATCACCGACACCGTCGACCCACTGTGGCCGGAGTACGGCGCGAGCCTGCGACTGCTCAACGCCCTGTCGGACGATGGCCACGAGGTCGAGGATCTCGACGGCACGCTGTTCGAACGCGGGCGACAGGTCGTCGTCCCGCGCGCGGCGCTCGTCCACACGACTTCCGCACCCGCGGTCCTCGAGTCGGTGGCCCTGCCGGACTCGTTCCACGTCGCATCGTTCGCCGTCGACGGCCGGACCGACGCGAACATCGAGGACGGCTGGCGGAACGAGTACGAACCGCGCCGCTTCCGCACGACGTTGAGTCCGGACCGAGCAGCGATCGACCGCCACGAACCCGGGGTGGTGCCGACGACGGTGTCCCGCATCGAGAAGACCGTGGAACCCCTGCCGGCCGATGCCCGCGGAACGTACACCGTGCCGTCGACCGGCCCGTACGAACAGGGTTGGGGCAGACTCGCTCCGATCGTCCGCACGATCGGCGACCTCGGGTACGACGTGCGTCCCGACCTCGGCGCGTACGCGACGCTGTCCGGTGTCGTCCGCCCGACGTGGGGCACCGAGATCCGCGGAGCCGACGACTGGGCCGAACTGCTCGCCCGGTTCGTGTTCCCGCAGGGCGTCCAGTCAGAGGTACTCTCCGACGGGTACGCGATCATCCGCGACATCCCCCACCCCGGCGACCCGCTGCACCCGACGTTCGCGCTCGTGTTCACACCCCCGTCGGCAGCACGACCGAGCCTGTTCGCGAGGATCTTCTCCTGATGAGCACCACCACGAACCTCACCTCCGCACAGCGACGCGCCCTGATGGTGCGCTCGCGGTTCGCGTTCGCAGCTGCCGAGGTCGTCGCGCTCCGACACGACGAGCAGGGAATCCCACTCGGCGTCGTCAGCCCCGAGGGCATCCCCCTCGCGCTGGCCTTCACCGATCCCGCAGCGGCCGTCGCCCGCATCCCGGCCGGGGTCGCCGCGACGCCGCTGTCACTGCCGATGTCACGTCTGGTCGCCGGCCTGCCCACTGACTGGGGTCTCGTGCTCGACATCGACCAGCCCTACCCGCAGGTCGTGCAGCCAGACGAGAAGCAGACGGTCATCGCCGCGGGTGGTCCGTTCCCCGACGGCGCCGAGGTCACGCTCCGCCCGGCACCGTCCGCGTCCCAGGGGTTCTCCGACGCACTCGCCGAACGAGCTCCGCTCACACCGGGCGTGGTCCGGGTGTGGCTGTTCCGCCACGGTGTCGACATCGTGCCCGAGGACCTCATGGTCGTGGTGGCGACGGCGGACCGTGACGCCGCGTTCGCCTTCTCCGAGATCGTGTTCGAGGTCGCACGCGCGCACGACGTGCCGGTGCCGGTCCTCACCGCCTGGATCGACGAGCTCCCCGTCGAGCACGCCACGTGGGTGCGTCAGCAGCCGCCGCTCGCGCACGTCGAACGGCACTGAGCCCGATGCACCGTGGACACCCGGCGGTCGTGGTCCAGCGGGTCGGCGTCCCGGTAGAACTGCACGTGGTCGTCGACTCGCGTGGCCGACCGGAACGGGAGCAGGCCGACCGCGGTGCCGCGGTGCAGTGGGCCTACAGCGATCCGACCGACCGTCCGACCGGTGCTGGGACCCAGTGCATCTCCAGCGACACACTCCGCCAGCGCGAGGCCACGGGCTCGGTACGGTTCGTCATCGACCCGGCGGGCCCGTCCCGCGCCGGTACGGAGTTCCTCCCACCTCCTCGGCCGCCGGTGCTCGCCACGCTCCGGTCCGTGACGCCGACGCCGCTCGGGACGGCCGCCGGCCTCTGGGCCGCGATCACCGCCGACACCGTCTCGCCCGGGCGGTTGCTCATGCTCCGTTCGGGTCGGTGGTCGCTCCCCGTGGTGCTGGCCCGAGACCCCCGGGCGACGGCTGCGGCGATCAGACACGCCCTCGGCGACCGCCCGCACCCGGCGATCTTCGTGGTGGAACGTCCCTCAGGGCTGCCGCGGCCGTGGCGGGCTGGAGCGCAGGCAGCGATCGAGGCCGCGTTCTTGTCCTTCTGACAAATACCGTAGTACGGTCGAGCCATGGCAGTCGAACTCAGCACCTGGGACGCCCAGGGCAACCAGATGACACCGACGTTCTCCACCATGCGGTTCCCCGCCGGTGAAGCCCACGTCAAGGTCGCGAACGACACCGCCGAGCCGGGGGGACTCATCGAGATCGCGACCCTGCGCGGCACGAGCGGCGACGACCTGATCATGCTCGGCATGTGGGCGGACGCCGTGCGGCAGCGCGGATCGAGGTCCGTCGCGCTCGTCCCCTACCTGCCCGGAGCCCGGCAGGACCGCGGCTTGCCGTTCGGCGCGAAGGTCTACGCGGACGTCCTCAACGGCTTCCACCTCGACCAGGTCATCGCGTTCGACCCGCACTCGCCGGTCATCGTCGGCCTGGTCGACAACCTGACCGTCGTCACGAGCGAGCAGGTCGTCCGTGACGCCGTGGTCGGCGCACCCGAGCACGACGGCGGCGCCCAGTACACCGGCATCATCGCTCCGGACAAGGGCGCGGTCCCCCGTGCAACCGCGGTCGCCGAGGCGTGCGGGCTGCCGCTCTACCGGGCCGAGAAGCACCGCAACCCCGACACTGGCAAGCTCGACGGCTTCACCTGCGAACCCCTGCCCGAGACCGGCCGGTTCCTGGTGGTCGACGACATCTGCGACGGCGGCGGCACGTTCATGGGGCTCGCGGGCTCGACGGGCCTACCCAAGGAACGCCTCGGCCTCTGGGTCTCGCACGGCGTCTTCTCCGGCCGGGCAGCACAGCTCGCCGACCACTTCGGCGAGATCGTCACCACCGACTCGTACCCGGCGCAGAACGCCATCGACGGCCTGCGCACGATCGCACTCACCCCCTACCTGACGGAGCAGATCCGATGACGCAGACCACAAGCACCACGACCACCGCGAACGCCGGAACGACCACCGGGATCGAGCCGCGCATCACCACGGCGAGCCCGATCGCGCCGCTACTGGCCGTCGACGGTTACAAGCACTCGCACCGGCAGGTCTACCCGGCCGGCACCACCCGCATCCTGATCAACTGGACGAACCGGTCGAACGCGCACATGCCCGAGTCGACGCACGCCGTGGTCTTCGGGCTGCAGGCGTTCATCCAGCGCTCGCTCGTCGAGGCCTGGGCACCGTTCTTCGCGGCGGACGAAGACGAGGTCGTCCGGCTCTTCGACGAAGCGCTGCAGAGCTACTTCGGCCCGAACCACATCGGCACCGACCACGTCCGGGCCCTGCACCGCCTCGGCTCCCTGCCCCTCGAGATCCGTGCACTGCCCGAGGGCACCCTCGCACCGATCGGCGTCGCGACCCTGACCGTCGAGAACACGATCGACGAGTTCTACTGGCTGCCCAACTACATCGAGACCGCCCTGTCGGCGTCGATCTGGCACCCGTCGACGGTCGCAACGAAGGCGCTCGAGTACCGCGACCTGATGGAGGACTGGGCCGCCCGCACCGGCGCGGTCCCGGCCGGCATCGACTTCGCCGCGCACGACTTCTCGTTCCGTGGGCAGTCGAGCATCGAGTCGGCCGCAGCGGGCGGCGCGGGCCACCTCCTGTCGTTCCTCGGCACCGACTCGATGCCGTCGCTCGACTTCATCGACCGCTACTACCCGGGCGACAACGGTTGGGTGGCCGCGAGCGTGCCCGCCACCGAGCACAGCGTGATGTGCGTCCGCGGCGCCGACGGCGAGCTGGCGACCTTCGAGCAGATCCTCGACGTGTACCCGACGGGCATCGTGTCGGCGGTCAGCGACGGCTTCGACCTGTTCAAGGTCATCACCGAGACCCTGCCGCAGCTCAAGGACCGCATCACCGGTCGTGACGGCAAGCTCGTCATCCGACCCGACTCGGGCGACCCGGTCGACATCGTCACCGGCACCGTGCACGGTGTCGACGAGGCGGAACTGTTCGCCGCCGACCGCAGCCACGAGCAGAAGGGCGTCGTCGAACTGCTCGACGAGATCTTCGGGCACACCGTGAACGAGCAGGGCTTCAAGGTCCTCGACCAGCACATCGGCGTCATCTACGGCGACAGCATCACGCTCGACCGTGCCCGTCGCATCTACGAGCGCCTGGCCGCCAAGGGGTACTCGAGCGACAACATCGTGCTCGGCATCGGGTCGTACACGTACCAGTACATGACCCGCGACAACCTCGGCAGCGCGGTCAAGGCCACGTGGGCACTCGTCGACGGCGAGCCCGTCGACATCCAGAAGGACCCGAAGACCGGCAGCGGCAAGAAGAGCGCGAAGGGCCGCATCGCCCTGCACCGCGACGAGACCGGCGAGATCCGGCAGACGGACCAGGCCACGGCCGACGACGAGGCGACCAGCCTGCTCCAGCCGGTGTGGGCCGACGGCCGCTTCACGCGCCTCCAGTCCTTCGCCGACGTCCGCCAGACGCTCCGCGACGAGCGTTCGGCTCGTGCCACCCGCCGGGGGGCCACCGCGTGACCGACGCCGCAGCGGCGATCCGCGACCAACCGCTCATCGCGATCGACGTCGTCCCGGTGTCCTTCGTGACGACGGACGGTCTACGGGTCGCCACCGCGCGTCGGGCGTACGCACCGTACGCCGGACAGGAAGCGCTCCCCGGCGTGCTCCTCGACGGCACCGAGATCCTCGCCGACGGTGCGCGGCGCGCCCTGCGGACCAAGACCGGCGTCGGCTCGACGGCGGTACGCCACCTCGCGCAGGTCGGCGCGTTCGACGGACCCGACCGCGATCCACGGAGCGCCGCGATCAGCATCGCGTTCCTCGCGGTCATCGACCCGGAAGCGCACGCCGACGCGACGTGGCACGACGTCGGCAGGCTGCCGCTCGGGCTGCCGTTCGACCACGACCGCATCGTCGACTCGGCGCTCGAGCGCGCACGGGTCCTCCTCTGGTCTGACCTGCCGTTCACGCGAGCGCTGCTCGGCGATCCGTTCACCACGGCGGACGCCGCTCGGCTGCGGATCGCCCTGACAGGGACCACACCAGACCCGGGCAACCTCAACCGGACGCTCCGTACGAACACTGCGCTTGCCCGGGTCGACCTCCCAGCGAGTGCGGGACCCCGGGGCGGGCGTCCCCCGGCAGCCTGGACGTGGCAGGACTGAGCACGGTTGGGTGGACCCATGTCCTCTTCCCTGTCCGGTGACGACTCTCTGCACCTGCCCGAGTTCGACGCACCCCCGGCGTCGCCGCTCGACCTCGCGCAGCAGTGGCTGGATGCCGCGGACGAACGCGACGTCTCCGAGCCGAAGTCGATGACCCTCGCCACGGCCGGTGCGGACGGCCGGGTGTCCGCCCGCACGGTCGACGTGAAGCGACTCGACGACCGCGGGCTCGTGTTCGGCACCTCGACGCTGAGTCCGAAGGGTCGTCAGCTCGCCGACAACCCGCACGCGGCGCTGCAGGTCTACTGGCGCGAGACCATGCAACAGCTCCGGTTCGAGGGCCGGGCGGTGCAGCTGTCCGACGATGAATCCGACGCGCTGTTCGCCGACCGGTCGCCGAAGTCCCGCGCCGCCACCGCCATCGCGGACCAGTCCGCCGTGCTCGAACCGCGGACGCTGCAGGACTTGATCGACGACGCCAACGTGCTGCTCGACGAGTCCGACGACGCCGTGCCACGGCCGGCTGGGTGGGTCGCGTGGCGGCTCGAGCCCGACGTGGTGGAGTTCTGGCACGGCAGCCGCGACCGGATGCACCGCCGCCTGCAGTACGTGCTCGCCGACGGCGCCTGGTCGGCCACCCGCCTGCAGCCGTAGTCGAGTCCGCTCCCGGTCAGTCCCGCTGCCACCACGACGGCTTCGCGGACTCGACGGTGATCGTCAGCGACCGCGCGTCGTCGGACTTCCTGCCCACCACGAACACCCTCGCCGTGGGGTCCGCGGCCATCAAGCGCCACACCGGCCACGTGTGCGGACCGAGCTTCGGGTCGTACCACGGCCCCGGTCCGTTGTCGCTCTCGACCAGCGCGCGCCGAACGCTGGCCGGGTCGAGTTCGGGAACGCCAGCAGCCCGTGCCTGCGTCAGGACACGAGCGACACCAGCATCGACGGCCGTCGACCGCGCGGCCCGGGCCAGCCGTAGCCGGCGTCGCGTGACCAGGTACCCGAGGGCGATGAGCCCCGCGGCAACCAGCACCGTGCCGACCAGGACCACTGCGGTACCGCGGTCTCTCGGCTGGTCCGCGACGACGACTCCCCCGACAAGGACCGCCCCGCCGAGCAACAGTCCGGCGCCTCGGATGCGCCTGACTAGCCGGAATGCACGGCGCCAGGTCTGATCCGCGTCGACAACGTGCCCGATGTCGACCGTGACCTCACCCGTCGCGCCGCCCCCGCCCGTCTGCACCCGTCCAGCACCCCGCACCCCGCACCGGCGCCGCTCCGGCTGGTGCGAGGTTGACCACTCCGTGCGCGCTTCTTGCGCTGCACGGAGTGGTCAACCTCGCACCGAGTAGGTCCGCCGTCCGCCGTCCGCCGCGCAGCCCCTACCGTCCGATCGGGTTCGCCATCGCCCCCGCCCGGATGAGCGACGACGACTGGTCCGCCAGGTCGACCATCGACAGGGTGTTCCGCAGCTGCAGCCGGTTCAGGCAGGAGTGCTCGAACGTCGGCACCCGCAGGTCCAACGGACGGCGGCGGTCCGGGTGCGCGGCGGCGTGCGCGTCGATGCACTCCCCCACGACCTCCCAGAACCGGCCTTCCGGCAGCACTCCGTCGTCGTCGAGGATCGCCGCGACGAACCGCAGCACCCCGTCGAACACGTCGGTGAACACCGCGAGCGCGGCTTCGTCGTCGGACACCGGGTGCACGATCCGGTCGATGTCGGCGGGCACGGGGCGATCGTCGTGCCGCCCGAGCACCGCGGCTTCCTCCCCGATGTCCTTCATGACGGCACGGACCACGGCACCGTCGCGGACGACGAGCACGAGGTTCTCGCCGTGTGGCATGAACACCAGGTCGTGCACGGTCAGGCAGTGCACGACGGGCAACAGGTAGGCGTCGAGCCAGCGCCGGACCCACTCGTCGGCAGGCAGCCCCGACGCCTCGATCAGCGCTGAGACGACGGCGTTCCCCGAGGCGTCCCGGTGCAGCAGCGCCGCCATCGTCAGCAGCCGCTCGCCGTCCGTCACCCGTGGCAGCGGGCTCTCCCGCCACAGGGCCGCGAGCATCTTGCGCTGCGGCGACGACACGTCGACCCGGTGGTACGCGTCGCCGGTGTAGCCGATGGCGGCATGCTCACGGAGCACCGAGAAGCCGGCGGCAGTCAGCGTCGGGTCGGCGGTGACGATCGACTCGACCCAGTCGTTCACCGCCGGAGTGTTCCGCATGTACGCGGGTGACATCCCCCGCAGGAACCCCATGTTCTGCACGGCGAGCGCCGTCTTGACGTACGAGCGCGTCGGGTCCGAGCGGTCGAACGCGGTGCGGATCGACTGCTGGGGCTGGTACTCGTCCGGCCCCTCGCCGAGGTCGACGAGGTCCTGCCGGCCCAGGTCGGGTGCGAACGTCACGGCGATCCGGTGCTGCCACTGCCAGGGGTGCACCGGGATCCACACGTAGTCGTCGGGGTCGAGGCCGCGGGACACGAGCACGGCCCGGAACCCAGCGATGGTCTGCGGGTCGAGCTCGGCCGACCAGTGGTCGCGCTCGGTCCGGTCCGCGGCGAGCGCCAGGTGCGTGTGCTGGCGTCGGGCGGCGAGCCATCGGTAGCGGAACCGGCCGCCGACCTCCGGCGCGAAGGCCCGGTACTCGTCGAGCCCGAACCCGATCCGCCCGTTCGCGGCGACGAAGGCTGGGTGACCCTCGGTCATCGCCGCCTCGACGTCCTGGAACGAGGCGACGGCAGCCTCGACGGAACCGCCCGCCCGCCCACGCGCGAGCTGCGCGGCGGACGGGCCGCCCCGCCGGTGCTTCGCAGCCGCGCTCGCCAGGGTCGACGCGATCTCCTCCAGGTACGTGCCGAGCAGCTCGTCGGGGATCCCGAGCACCTCGTGCAGTTCGAGCACGAACTCCTGCGCACTGAGCGACGCCGGCGTCCCAGCGCGAGTGCGCGTCAGCGAGGCTTCGTCGATCGACCAGTGTTCGAGCACGTGCTGCCGTGCCCGGAACCGGTAGGTCGAGTCCCCCGCGTCGAGCCGCCACCCCTCCCCGTCCGGCACGGGTTCGATCAGCCGCTCGTGGGTGAACTCGGCGATGGCCTTCGCCACCAGGTGGCGTTCAGCGGGTTCCAGGTGCTCGGGTCGCAGGTGCGCGGCCGGTCCGTCGTCGTCGGGCACGCCGATCCGGTCGGTGTCGAGCACCGACAGCAGTGCCCGCTTGCCGTCGACGTCGACCTGGCGCAGCGCGCGGAAGCCCACCTCGGCGTTCTTCGCCTGCACCGCGGTGTTCCGCACGTCCGGCTCGACGACGACCCGCCGCGCGCCGAGGACGTCGCGGCAGTGCTCGACGACGGCGCGCATCACGGCGCTCGTCAGTCCGTGCACACGACGGTCAGCGGGCGCCGGCGCGACGAGCAGGTGCATCCCGACGTCGCCGGGTTCGGCCGCCCACACGTCGGTGAGCAGGACGGCGGCGGGGTCGTAGGTCTCGACCAGGAAGCACGGCTCACCGTCGCGTCGGCCGAGCCACGCAGCCTGCGCCGGGTCCGCCTGCACGCCGGTCAGGTAGTCCCGGACGCCGTCCACGTCGAGGTCGCCCATCTCCCACCACGACGACGCCGGGTGGGCGAGCCACGACTGGACGACGGCGGCGTCGCGTTCCGGGTCCACGGGTTCGACGGCCAGGAGGCCCGGAGCAGCTCCGGCAGACACCGTCGCCTCGGGCGCACCGGCCAGTGCAGTGCGCGTCACATCTGTGCCCGTCAGATCCGTGCCCGTCAGATCGGCGCCCGTCACGTGCGCGCTCATGCGGGCACCTCCGTGCGCTCGGTCGCCTGCCGGGCCGGCGCGCGGTGCGCACCGGCGGGAGCGGCGGTGGACTGGTCCGTGGCGGGCAGGCCGAACTCCTGGAAGGCGATCCGGGCCTCCAGGCCGTACACGGGGCGACCCGTGACGGACCGGATGATCGATGCGTTCCGCCACGCACCCATGCCGAGGTCGGGCGCGGTCAGGCCGTGCGAGTGCTCCTCGGCGTTCTGCACCCAGATGCGTCCGCCGAGGGTGTCGACGTGGTGATCGCGCGCGACGGCCAGGCGACCACGGGAGTCACGGGCGACGAGGTGCTCGACGGGGTCGAGGAACCGTGGCGTGCGCGGCGTGTAGCCGGTCGCCAGGACGAGCCGCTCGACCTCGTGCTCGTACGTCTGGTCGAGCTGCTCGTGGCGGAGCGTCAGCCGGTACGTCCCCCGGTCGGCGAGCCACTCGGCGTCGACGACACTGGTCTCGGTGCGCAGGGTCGTCGGGATCGGGCCTCGAGCGCTGATCCGGTACAGCTGGTCGTAGAGCTCGTCGACCAGGTCCGCACTGATGCCCTTGTACAGCCCGCGCTGCTCGCGCCCGAGGCGGTCGCGAGCATCCTCGGGCAGGCCGTGGAAGTGGTCCGTGTACTCCGGACTCGTCATCTCGAGCGTGAGCTTCGTGTCCTCCATCGGGAAGAACCGCGGCGACCGGGTGATCCAGTCGAGTCGGTAGCCGTCCTGGCGCAGGTCCTCGAGCAGCTCGCGGTAGACCTCGGCAGCGGACTGCCCGCTGCCGACCACCGCGATCGAGGCGGCACCGCGGAGCGCGTCACGGTTCGGCAGGAACTCGGCGGAGTGGATGACCGGTCCGGCGATCCCGCGCAGCGGGGCGGGGACCGACGGCTCCGTCCCGATGCCGACCACGACGTGGCGTGCGCGGTACGTCTCGGGACCCTGATCGGTCTCGGCGTGCACCGTGAACACGTCCGTCGCCGGGTCGTGCTCGACCGCCGTGACGGACCGGCCCCACCGGAGCGTGTCGAGCCGGTCGGCGGCCCAGCGGCAGTAGGCGTCGTACTCGCTGCGCAGGGGGTGGAAGTCCTCGCGGATGTAGAACGGGTACAGGCGGCCGGTCTCCTTGAGCCACGCGAGGAACGAGAACGGCGAGGTCGGGTCGGCCATCGTCACCAGGTCCGCCATGAAGGGCACCTGGATCGTGGCGTCGTCGAGCATCATGCCGTGGTGCCAGGCGAAGCCGTCGGCGGCGTCGAGGAACACCGCGTCGAGGTCGTCGAGCGGGTCGGTGAGGCAGGCGAGGCCGAGGTTGAACGGGCCGATGCCGATGCCGATCAGGTCGTGGACGGGCTGCTCATCGTGGCTCATCGGATCGCTCCTTCCGTGGTGGTGGTGACGGCTCGGACGCGCTCCGCCGTCGCGGCGACGTGGTCGAGCGAGGCGCGCATCTGCGCCGGGGTGGTCTCGGGGTTGAGCAGCGTCAGCTTGTTGCAGGGTCGGCCGTCGATCACGGTCTTCGCGATGAGGACCCGGCCCTCGGCGAGCAGCGCCGCACGGATCGGGGCGACGAGCGCGTCGGCCTGCTCGTCGGTCACGCCGGCCGGCTGCCAGCGGAAGAGCACGGTACTGAGCTGCGTCGGGGCGACGAGCACCAGGTCGGGGTGCTCCTCGACGATCCGGTGGGTGGCGGCAGCGAGGTCGATGACGGCGTCGAACGCGGTGCCGATCGCGTCGGCCCCGGTCGCGCGCAGCGTCGCCCAGAGCTTCAGGGCGTCGAAGCGGCGGGTGGTCTGCAGCGACTTGTCGACCTGGTTCGGCTCGGCGGCGTCCTCGGGGTTGAGGTAGTCGGCGTACCAGGCCGTCCGGCGCAGGTCGGCCGGGTCACGGACGAGCAGCGCGCTCGAGGACACCGGCTGGAAGAAGGACTTGTGCAGATCGGTCGTCACGCTGCGCGCCCGCTCGATGCCGGCGAGCAGGTGCCGACGCGTCGGGGAGACGAGCAGCCCGCAGCCGTACGCGGCGTCGACGTGCAGCCAGACGTCCTCCAGATCACAGACGTCGGCGATCGGCTCGATCGGGTCGATGACCCCGCGGTCGGTGGTGCCGGCGGTCGCGACGACCGCGATCGGCGTCCCGCCCGCTGCCCGGGTCGCGGCGATCGCCTCCGCGAGGGCTGCCGGTCGCATCCGACCGGCGTGGTCCGTGGCGACGTCGACCACGGCCTCGAGACCGAGGAGTCGTGCCGACTTCGCGATGCTGAAGTGGGTCTCCGCCGTCGTGAACACGGTTCCGGCCACGCCGACGGCTTCGCGCGCCAGCAGCAGCGCCTGCAGGTTGGACTGCGATCCGCCCGAGGTGAACACCCCGTCGCCGGCAGCGAACCCGGCACGACGGGCCAGCCAGTCGACCACGTGGCGTTCGATGTCCGTGCCGATGCGGGACTGGTCCCAGGTGTCGACCGACGGGTTCACCGCGGCGAGGACGGACTCGGCGGCGACCGCGGGCAGTGCGACCGGGCAGTTCAGGTGCGCGAGGTAGCCGGGGTCGTGGAACCACACGGCCTCGCGGACGAACAGGTCGTCGAGTTCGGCGAGCGCCTGTGCCGTCCCGACGGGAGCGGCGTCCAGGTCGACCGCGCGCACGCGGTCGTGCAGCGCGTCCGGGGCGGTCGCGGTCGTCGGGCGGTCGACGGTGGCGAGTCGGTCGGCGAGCTGGTCCACCGTCGACCCGACGGTCGACCGGTAGCGCTCGGCGTTGGCAGTGGTCAGCAGTTCGATGGGTGTCACGTTAGGTAAGGCTAACCTCACCTGCTTTTCGGTGTCACCCGAACAGGGGTGGACTCCCAGGTCTCGGGCGTGGCGAGACGTCCTCGTGCCCACGACGAACGCACCCCGCCGGGGAACCGGCGGGGTGTACGGACGTTCAGCTAGCTCCGGCTAGAGCTTCTCGATCGGCGCGATCTTGATGAGCAGCTTCTTGCGGCCCGCGGAGTCGAACGCGATCTCGGCGATGCGCTTCGCGCCCTGGCCGGTCACCGCCGACACGGTGCCCTCGCCGAAGTCGACGTGCTTGATCCGGTCGCCGGCGACGAGTTCCATGTCGCCGTTGTCGCGGACCTGGCCGGACACCCGGTTCGCCCACTCGGTCTTCGGGCGGGTCTTCGACGCAGCGGCCGCGCGGTCGTACGAGCCACCGCCCCAGCCGCCACCGCCGCGGTAACCACCGCCACCGCCGCCGCCGATGCCGCCCTCGCGCTTCGCGTTGAGCGCGCGGGGCTGCGTGCCACCACGGCTGTTCGCCATGCCCGGCGACTGCTTCCACTCGATGAGCCCCTCGGGGATCTCCTGCAGGAAGCGCGACGGCATGGCGACGTTGACGTCACCGAACTGGGCGCGGGTCATCGCCAGCGACAGGAACAGGACCTTCTTCGCGCGGGTGATGCCGACGTAGAACAGCCGGCGTTCCTCCGACGGACCACCCGGTTCGTTCGCGGACATCCGGTGCGGCAGCAGGTCTTCCTCGACGCCGGTCAGGAACACGGCCTCGTACTCCAGTCCCTTGGCCGTGTGCAGGGTCATGAGCGACACCGTGCCGGACGAGTCGTCGAGCTCGTCCGCCGCTGCGACCAACGAGACCTCGGTCAGGAAGTCCGTCAGCGTGCCCTCGGGGTTGTTCTTCTGGAACTCGCGCGTCACCGCCACGAGCTCGTCGATGTTGTCGGCCCGGGCGGCGTCCTGCGCGTCGGGCGACTTCCGCAGGTTCTCGAGCAGGTGGGAGCCGTCGAGCAGCTGGGTCAGGGTGTCGACGACCGGCTGCGTCGGGGCCTTCTCGGACACGGAGTCCAGCAGCGCCGCGAACTCGGTGATGGCGTTCCGCACCTTCGGCCCGAAGCCGAGCTCACCCGCGTGCCGCAGGGAATCACGCATCGTGGTCTCGTGCTCGTCGGCGTAGCGCTGCAGGGTCGTCTCGGTGACGGAGCCGATGCCGCGCTTCGGCACGTTGAGCACACGACGGAGCGCCATCGGGTCGGCGGGGTTCGCCACGGTGATCAGGTACGCCATGGCGTCCTTGATCTCGGCGCGCTCGTAGAACTTCGTGCCGCCGAGCACCCGGTACGGGATCGCGGCACGGATGAAGATCTCCTCGAGCGCACGGGTCTGCGAGTTCGTCCGGTAGAACACCGCCATGTCGCGGTAGTCCATGCCGTCCTCGCGCAGGCGCTGGATCTCGTCGGCGACGAACTGGGCCTCGTCGTGGCCGGTGTACCCGGTGAAGCCGACGATCTTCTCGCCCGCGCCGACGTCGGTGAACAGGTTCTTCGCCTGACGGTCGAAGTTGTTCGCGATGACGGCGTTCGCGGCGTCGAGGATGGTCTGCGTCGAGCGGTAGTTCTGCTCGAGCAGGATCACCTTCGAGTTCGGGAAGTCGCGCTCGAACTCGACGATGTTGCGGATGTCGGCCCCGCGGAACGCGTAGATCGACTGGTCCGAGTCGCCCACGACGGTCAGGGACGCTCCGGCGATCGACCCGTCGCGCTCGCGCATGCGGGCGACGTGCTGGCCGGAGTCCTCGAGCTTGTCGACCTGCTCGACCGGCACCGGACGCGTGAGCTCGCGGATCAGGGAGTACTGCGCGTGGTTGGTGTCCTGGTACTCGTCGACCAGGATGAAGCGGAAGCGCCGCTGGTAGAGCGCAGCGACCTCGGGGAACGCCCGGAACAGGAAGACGGTCTGACCGATGAGGTCGTCGAAGTCGAACGCGTTCGCCCGGCGCAGGTCGTTCGTGTACCGACGGAAGACCTCGGTGAACATGACTTCCTGCGGGTCGTTCACGTTGATGTTGCGCGCGTACGAGTCGATGTCCTGCAGCTCGTTCTTGAGCTTCGAGATCTTCGACGCCGCGGCGCCCACCGTGAGCCCGAGCGTGTCCGCCTCGAGGTCCTTGATGATCCGCTTCAGCAGGGCCTTGGAGTCGGCGGAGTCGTAGATCGTGAACGACTGCGCGAACCCGAACCGCTCCGCCTCGCGCCGGAGGATGCGCACGCACGCCGAGTGGAACGTCGAGATCCACATGCCGTCGGACTCGCCACCCACCAGGGCCCGGACGCGCTCACGCATCTCGGCCGCGGCCTTGTTCGTGAAGGTGATCGCGAGGATCTGCGACGGCCAGGCTTCACGGTTGGCGAGCAGCAGCGCGATGCGACGCGTGAGGACGCTCGTCTTGCCGGATCCGGCACCGGCCACGATCAGCAGGGACTCGCCGCGGTACTCGACGGCTTCCTTCTGCTGGGGGTTCAGACCCGCGGTGAACGGGTCTTCGTACGCACGGGCACCGGCGCCCGGCTCGGGCGTCGATTCGAAGGGGTCGAGCACGATCGTCATGTTCGGGACAGTCTAAGCGGGACCCCCGACAGCCGACCGGGCGAGGACCGCCAGGTCGGTGTGGTCCGCGAACACCCCGTCGAGGCCGGTCCGGATCACCGAGGTGTACCAGCGCTCCCAGTCACCGAAGGCCGCGACGTCCCCACCGCGGCGCAGCGGCCCGGGCAGGAACCGGTTCTCCGGTCGGAGCGTCCACGTGTACACCGCGAGGCCCACGGCGTGCGCCCGGTCGACGACCGCGCTCCGGACCGGCGTCGGGTCCTCGAGCGCGACGCTGTCCACCCCGGCCATCAGCGTGCCGAGGTCGACGCTGATGCCGTGGAACTCGGTCGCGAACGACGCGAGCGCGTCCTCGGAACGCTCCGCAGCGTAGGTGGGGGCGAGCGATCCGTGGGACGCGACCTCGTCGGCGGCGCTGCCACGGGCCTCCTGGAGGTACACCAGCCGGCCACCCGTGTGCCGCTCGCGCAGGTCGCGGAGCACGCCCTTCTCGAAGCTCTCGACCGTGAGCCGCTCGTCACGGCGCCACCCGGCGTCCCCGAGCGCGCGGTCGACGAGTTCGTCCATCGGGAAGCCCGCGCGGTCGAAGAAGGCCGCGTGCTTGACCTCGGCGACGAGCCCGACCGGACGAGGCGCGGCGTCGAGGATCGCGAGCAGGTCCTCGAGGCGCAGGATCGGCTCCTCGCCGTCGTGCTCGGCCGACCCGGGCCGCAGCGCGGGAAGACGTTCCCGGGTGCGGAGCGTCTGCAGCTCGGCCCAGGTGAAGTCCTCGGTGAACCAGCCGGTCAGGCTCTGGCCGTCGACGGTCTTCGTCGTACGCAGGTGCCGGAACTCCGGGTGGTCCGCGACGTCGGTGGTGCCGGACACCTCGTTCTCGTGGCGGAGCACGAGCACGCCGTCCTTCGTGGGCACCAGGTCCGGCTCGATCGCGTCGGCACCGAGCTCGATGGCGAGTTCGTACGCGCTCCGCGAGTGCTCGGGGCGGTAGCCGGACGCACCGCGGTGGGCGATCACGAGGGTCATGGCGCGACCCTACTGGGCCAGGGTGACGGCGGGCCGCCCTGTGTCGCGGGACACACGCGCCCGGCCGGAGCCCGTGCATCTCAGCATCGGCGCTGACCATCGCTGCATGACCGTCCGATCGCTCTCCACCGCCGTCGAGGCCCGGATCGACCGTGCCGCCCGCCGACTGCTCGACGCCGGGCACCAGCCGCACCGGCCCGTCCGGTTGTTCGTCACCGAGTTCCTGGTGTTCGGTGCGAAGCAGGCGTGGGCGTGCGCGTTCGGGGCGCTGCTGCTCGGTTCGATGGCCGTGGCCTCACTGACCGTGCCGGCGGCGTTCCGGAACGACGCGCTGACCGTCGTGGCGGTGCTGCTGCAGCTCGGCATGCTCGTGTTCGGGCTCGAGACCGTGCGGGAACTCCGGGTCGTCCTGCTCTTCCACGTCGTCGGCACCGCCATGGAGGTCTTCAAGACGCACATGGGCTCGTGGTCGTACGAACCCGGCGGGCTGTTCGTGGTCGCCGGGGTCCCGCTGTTCTCCGGGTTCATGTACGGCGCGGTCGGGTCGTACATGGTCCGTGTGCACCGCCTGTTCGACCTGCGGTTCGACCGGTACCCGCGGCAGTGGCTGCTCGCCGTCGTCGCTGCCGGCGTGTACCTGAACTTCTTCGGGCACCACTTCCTGCCCGACGCCCGCTGGGTCCTGCTCGCACTCGTCGTGCTGCTCTTCGCCCGCACGACCATGCACGTCCGGATCCACCGAGCGACGATGCGCATGCCGGTGCTCGTCGCCATGGGACTCGTCGCCGTGTTCATCTGGTTCGCCGAGAACGTTGCGACCTGGGCCGGAGCGTGGAGCTACCCCGCGCAGCTCGCCGTCTGGCACCCGGTGGCCCCGACGAAGATCGTGGCGTGGTTCCTGCTCATGACGATCTCGGTCGCGCTCGTCACCTGGCTCTACCCGGCGGTGCCGTCGGGCTCGGCGCTGCCGTCCGGCTCGGCGCGTTGGACGGCGGACTCTCGACGACTTCGAGGCGCGCGCGCAGCGGGTGCCCATAGGCTGCCGTCGTCAGGGCCTCCGCGCCCGCGTCCGCTCGCCGCGAATCCTCAGCCTTCCGCGACCGAGCGCACCTAGGCTGAGAGGACTCATATCTCCTAGGAAGAGGACACCATGGCCTTCAAGCCCGGTTTCGACCAGTCCCCCGCCTTCAACGCCCAGGGACCCAACACCTGGGGCGGGCGCGGCGCTGGTCAGCAGCAGGCCGGCTGGGGACAGACCCCGCAGCAGGCACAGGGCGGGATGACCCCCGAGCAGCTGCAGTACATGTACGACCGCCCGGCGGCATCGACGGTCGACACCGACCGCATGTCGTACGAGGACACCATCGTCAAGACGCTGCTCGCCTTCGGCGTGCTGCTCGTCGGTGCGGTGGCCGGTTGGAACCTGCCCCCGATCGTGTGGATCGTCGGCGCGATCGTCGGGTTCGTCCTGGCGCTCGTGAACACCTTCAAGAAGAAGCCGTCGCCGGGTCTGATCCTGACATACGCGTTCTTCGAGGGGCTCTTCGTCGGCGGGATCTCGAACTTCTTCGAGTACAACTTCACGCAGACTGGCGGCATCGTCGCCCAGGCCGTGTTCGGCACCCTCGGGGTGTTCGCGGTCACGCTGCTCCTGTTCCTGTCGGGCAAGGTCCGTGCGACCCCGAAGGCCACCCGCTTCTTCCTCATCGCGATCGTCGGGTACATGGCGTTCTCGCTCGTGAACCTCGTCCTGATGTGGACCGGTGTGACCCAGAGCGCCTTCGGCCTCATGGGTGTGACGTTGTTCGGTATCCCGCTCGGCGTCCTCATCGGCATCTTCGTCGTGGTCATGGCGGCGTACTCGCTGATCCTCGACTTCGACCAGATCAAGACCGGTGTCCAGCGTGGCGCCCCGAAGATCTACGCGTGGACCGCGGCGTTCGGCCTCATCGTGACGCTCGTCTGGCTGTACCTCGAGATCCTGCGCATCCTCGCCATCGTCGCGAGCAGCGCGCGCAACTAGTACCACCGCGTACACGAAGGGCCCCGGCGCTGCCGGGGCCCTTCGTCGTTCCCGGGGTGCTGTGGGCGGGAGCGGCGGCAGCGCCAGTGGTCGCAACACCCCGCCGGTCGCCCGGCGAGTGGTCACGAAGTGTCGCCCGGGCCGGGGCCAATCGACAGTTCGTGACCGCTCGGCCCCGGGCCCGCGGGGTGTTGTCGCCACTCGACCACCCCCAGCAGCACCCATTCCCCCGGCAGCGCCGCCCCCGCACGCGCGGAGGCCCGGCACGCAGGGCGTGCCGGGCCTCCGGTCGTTCAGGGGAGCGTCACTCCCACTCGATCGTCCCCGGCGGCTTCGACGTGACGTCGAGCACGACCCGGTTGACGTCGGGCACCTCGTTCGTGATGCGGTTCGAGATCTTCGCGAGCACGTCGTACGGCAGGCGCGTCCAGTCCGCGGTCATGGCGTCCTCGGACGAGACCGGACGGAGCACGATCGGGTGCCCGTACGTGCGGCCGTCACCCTGGACACCCACGGAGCGGACGTCGGCGAGCAGGACGACCGGGCACTGCCAGATCTCCCCGTCGAGACCCGCTGCGGAGAGTTCCTCGCGCGCGATCTTGTCGGCGGCGCGGAGCAGCTCGAGCCGCTGCTTGTCGACCGAACCCACGATGCGGATGCCGAGCCCCGGTCCGGGGAACGGCTGGCGGCCGACGATGACCTCGGGAAGGCCGAGCTCGCGACCGACGGCACGGACCTCGTCCTTGAAGAGCGCACGGAGCGGCTCGACGAGCTCGAAGGTCATGTCCTCGGGCAGGCCGCCCACGTTGTGGTGCGACTTGATGTTCGCGGTACCCGCTCCGCCGCCGGACTCGACGACGTCGGGGTAGAGGGTGCCCTGCACGAGGAACTTGACCTCGCCGTCGTCACCGTCCCCACGCGCCTCGAGCACGAGCGCCTCGGCAGCGGCCTCGAACGTGCGGATGAACTCGCGCCCGATGATCTTGCGCTTCTGCTCGGGGTCGCTCACACCGGCGAGGGCGTCGAGGAACTGCTGCTCGGCGTCGATCGTGATGAGCCGGACACCCGTGGAGGCGACGTAGTCCTCTTCCACCTGCTTGCGCTCGTCGGCACGGAGGAGCCCGTGGTCGACGAAGACGCAGGTGAGCTGGTCACCGACGGCCTTGTGCACGATGGCTGCGGCGACGGCGGAGTCGACCCCGCCGGACAGGCCGGCGATCACGCGGTTCGACCCGACCTGGGCTTGGATCCGGGCGACCTGCTCGTCGATGACGTTGCTCGAGTTCCAGTCGCCGGGCAGACCGGCGGCGCGGTGCAGGAAGTTCTCGAGGACGGCCTGGCCGTGCTCGGAGTGCTTCACCTCGGGGTGCCACTGCACGCCGTAGAGCTTGCGCTCGTCGGACGCGAAGGCGGCGACGGGGGTCGACGCGCTCGACGCGAGGACCTCGAACCCCTCGGGGGCCTTCGCCACGGAGTCGCCGTGCGACATCCACGTGACCTGGGACCCGGGCTGCCCGCCGAGCAGGACGCTGTCGGTGCCGCTGACGTCGACGGACGTCGCGCCGTACTCACGCAGGCCGGTGTTCGCGACCTCGCCACCGAGGGCGGTCGCCATGGCCTGGAAGCCGTAGCAGATGCCGAGCACGGGGACGCCGAGGTCGAGGATGTCGCCGTCGAGGGACGGTGCACCTTCTTCGTACACGGACGACGGCCCACCGGACAGCACGATGGCTGCGGGGTCCTTCGCGCGGATCTCCTCCGCCGTGATGGAGTGCGGGACGATCTCGCTGTAGACGTTCGCTTCACGGACCCGACGCGCGATGAGCTGCGCGTACTGGGCCCCGAAGTCGACGACGAGGACGGGACGCTGTTCGGTCTCGCTCACCGAGCGGCCTCCTTCTCACGCTGCTGGGCAGCGATCAGCTCGTGGTAGGTGTCCATGGCCTTCTGCTGCATGCGGTGTTCGACCACGAAGGACATGAACGGGATGATGCCACCGAGGGCGATGAGCAGGAAGCGGGGGGGCTTCCAGCGCATGATGCTCCACAGACGGAAGTCCGTGAAGAGGTAGAGGACGTACAGCCAGCCGTGCGCGATGAGGATCGCGATCGACAGGTTGAACGTGCCGGGTGCTTCACCGGCCGTGCCGTTCGGCACGAAGAACGGGCCGTTGCCGAGCTGCATCTCGAGCTGGAGCGGCGTGTACTTGATGATGACCTCGATCACGAGGGCCAGCAGCAGCACACCGGTGATGTACGCGGAGACGCGGTACCACTTCACCGCACCCGGGATCTTCGGGATGTCGCGGGTTCGGACGGTCAAGGCCATGACGACCAGCCTACCGTCGGTCCGCGAGGGCCCCGTCGACGCTGAGGGCAGCCTCACGCCGCTCCTCTTCCTCGCGCTCCCAGGCGTCCTTCACGAACCGGTACCAGAGGAACACCGCGAAGCCGGCGAAGACGACCCACTCGATCGCGTAGAACAGGTTCAGCCAGTCGAACTGGACCTCGCGCGACGGCGCCCGGTCGGCGATGGTGCCGAGGTCGGCGGCCTGCGCGGTGGCACCGTCGGCGACGACGTACCCGAGGTACATCCGGTCGTCGAACGCCTTCCAGGTGTTCACGAAGCGCGCGGGTGCCACGGCGGAGTACTCCGCCTGCTTGTAGGTGTCCTGGTCGGGCGACTCGGCGGGGTAGTACCGGCCCTGCACCGTGAGCGTCTGCCCGTCCGTCAGGCGGTCACCACCGGCGACGGCGGCCGACCGTTGGTCGGACCACCCGATGACGACCGGGAGGCTCGCCCCACCATCCGAGTCCACCAAGTGCCCGACGGTCTGGTACGTCCCACCCCCGGTGCGGCCGGTCAGGATCGTGGTGTCGCCGGCGACGAACGTGCCGGTGACGGTGACCTTCTGGCCGGCGATGGTCTCGCTCGCGGGCTCTTCCGGGGCGGTGACCGCCTCGAGCGTCTTGCGGGTCTCGGTGGTCGCCGGCAGCGGCTTGCCGTTGGCGATGCTCCGCTCGAGCTGCCACTTGCCCAGCCCGGCGAACACCGCCGCGAGCACGAGCGCCAGCAACAGCAGCGCGATCCACCTCGGTCGTCGGGCAACGGCCCACATCTGTATCAGTACTCCGGATCGCGCTGTCGGACCGGACGCTCAGGGCGCTCGGTGGGGATCTCGACGGGCGACGTGACGGGTTCGTCGGTCGCCTCCGGTGACCCATTCTCCTGCTCGTCCCTGCCAGCGGCCTCCACGAGCGCGAACTCCTCCGCGAACTGGCGGTCCCGCTCGGCACGGCGGACCGCGGCGGCGGACGCTGCCTCGGCCTCCTCGGCCTCTGCTGCCTCGGCGGCGGCAGCCGCGGCGACCGCTCGGCGGCCACCGAGTCGTCCGCGCAGGCGGGCGAGGCGGGCGGGACGCACCACGAGGCGGCCGATCCGCTCCGAGTTCACCGCGAGCAGCGGCCCGAGGATCGCCATGACGAGGACGTAGAGGCCCGCGAACGCGGTGATCCGGGCCTCCAGTCCGGCGGCAGCCGAGAGCGTCGCGAGGATCAGCGCGAACTCGCCACGGTTCACCAGGATGACGGCGGTGTTGATCCCCTGTTGGACGTTGAAGCCGTTCATGCGCGCGACGATCTGCCCGGCGACCGCGTTGAGCACGACCGTCATGCCGATCGCACCGAGGACCGGCCAGAGCACCTCGCCGAAGGTCGACAGGTCGAGGCCGAGGCCGAAGTTCACGAAGAAGAACGCGGCGAAGACGTCACGCATCGGCAGGGCGAGCTGTTCGATGCGGTCGCGGTACCGGGTGGCGCCGCAGAGCAGCCCGATGACGAACGCGCCGATGGCGTCGGTCACGCCGAGCAGGTCGCCGATGCCACCGAACATCACGGCCAGCCCGAAGAACAGCACCGTGAAGAGTTCGTCGTCACGCGTCGCGAAGATCTTCGACACCCACTTGCCGGCGAACCGGGCGAGCGTGAACATCACGATGAGGAAGCCGAACGCGAGCGCGAGCTTGCCGACGACGGCCCAGGCGTTGGTGTCGCCGGACAGCACGACGGAGACGATCGCCAGGTAGACGGCGATGAAGACGTCCTCGATGACCGTGACGCCCAGGATCATCGGGGTCTCGTCGTTCGCGAGTCGTCGCAGCTCGATGAGGAGCTTCGTGACGATCGCGCTCGACGAGGTGGCCGTCATGCCGGCGATGATCAGGGCTTCCCGGGTGCCCCAGCCGAGCGAGAACCCGAACGCGAACCCGACGCCCATGTTGATGACGACGTAGGTGCCGCCCGACACCAGGAGCTTGCCGGCGTTGCCGTAGAACTCCTCTTGGTCGAACTCCAACCCGAGGTTGAACAGCAGCAGGATGAGCCCGAACGTCGCGATGAGCTCGATCGTGTGCGACTCGACGTTCAGGCCGATCCACGGCGTGTGCGGGCTCGCGATGAGCCCGACGATCATGTAGATCGGGATCGCCGGCAGACCGATGGTCTTGCCGAGCCGCCCGAGCACGTAGGCGATGACGAACAGCACACCGATGGTGAGCAGTTCACCGCCCAGGTGCATGCGCTAGCTCTTCCGCGGGGCCTCGGCCGATGCGGCCGCAAGCTCTCCGCTGCGGTAGAAGGAGAAGGCCTTGGCGACCTTCTCGGGGGAACCGGCGACGACGATGGTGTCACCGGGGAAGACGACGAAGTCCGGCGAGGGTGCCGGGTTGGCGCTGTCGCCACGGACCACGGCCACGACGGTCAGGCCGATGAAGCCGGAGTCGTGCAGGTCGCCGAGCGGCTTGCCGGCGATCGCGTCGTCGTAGTCGACCGAGAACCAGTCGATGGACAGCCCGGGGATCTCGTCGAGCTTGTCGAGGCCCTCGGTGATCCGGGTGCCACCCAGGAGTTCGGCGAGGGTGTGCGCCTCGTCCTCGCTGAGGCGCAGCGAGACCTTCTCGGACTTGTCGGCGCCGTCGGAGACGTCGGCGAACGAGATGAGGTCGGAGTGACCCGACCGGTGCGTGATGACACCGCACTTGCCACCGTCGTCGGTGTAGAAGCTGTGCAGCACGCCGACTCCGGGGAGTTTGACGCGATGGACGTCGACCATGATGGCTCCCTTTTCGAGTACGCCCATGCTAACCACCGCACGGCCCCGCGCATTCCGGTCGCTACTGTTCTGTGGATGGGGAGAACTCGGATCGTCGTCGGGGTCGTCGGGACGCTGGTCGTCACGCTGTACGCGGGGTTGCTGGCGCTCAACGCGCTCGTACTCGATCCGCTCGGCGCGGTGCCGGGGCAGTCGCTCGGTGCGATCTACGGCCACCTCGACGCGCAGGGGTACCGGGTGCGGACCGACGTCGTGGCCGTGCTCGTGATCGCGGCGGTCGGCATCGCGTTGGCGGTCACGGTCCTGATCGTGACGCTGGTCCGGCGGACGATGGCGCACTTCGCTGCCGCCTGGCTGCTGGCGATCGTGGCCGCCGGCGCCGTCCAGGTGTTCGGTTCCGGTTTCCAGCTCGGGATGGACGTGGCCGACGGGTACGGCATCGGCGGCGAGGACCACACCATCTGGGCCGGTGTCCTCTACGTCACCAGCCTCGTCGCGCTGCTCGCGATCCCGGTCGTGCTCGTGGTCGGCGAGCGACGCCGTGGCCGCGCCGTGTCGGGGACGCTGACCGCCTGACGGACACACCACGGGCCTCCCGTCCGGTGTTCCCGGTCGGGGCCCACGCCGCCGGTTCCGGGGCGACGCGCCAGCGGCGTCACGGCCGTGCCGGTGGGGAGAGGCCCGTGGCCGCGTCCGCAACGCGCGGTCGCTACTCCGGCTCGCTCGTCTTCTCCCCCACCACCTGCTCGTCGGACGCCTTCGCGCCCTCCGCGCCGCTGCTGCGGCCGCCGCCCACGACGACGTCGTCCTCGTCGAAGCCGAACGCGATGTCCGGTGCCTCGAGCCGCACCCGGTCCGCGCTCTCGTCGTCGGGCTGCAGCTGCGACTCGCGTTCCGCGGCCACACGCTTCAGGTAGTTCGACACCTCGTGTTCGGTGGTCTCCTGGTCCCAGCCGAGCACGTCGGCCATGAGCTTCGCGGCGACCGGGGCCGCCGACTCACCACGGTCCCAGGCCTCGATCGAGATGCGGGTGCGGCGGGCGAGGACGTCCTCCAGGTGCAGGGCCCCCTCGTGCGAGGCGGCGTACACGACCTCGGCACCGATGTAGTCGTCGGCTCCCGGCAGCGGCTCGGCCAGGGTCGGGTCCTGCTCGACGAGCTGCAGCACCTCGGTGGCCAGGGTGCCGTAGCGGTTCAGCAGGTGCTCGATGCGGACCTTGTGCACGTTGAAGCTGCGGGCGGTCCGTGCGCGGCGGTTCCACGCGGCCGGGTAGCCCTCGGCGCCGAGCAGTGGGATGTCCTCGGTCGTCGACGCCGGGACCTTGCCGTCCATCGCGGCGACGGCCTCGTCGATGGCGTCCTTGCCCATCACCCGGTAGGTGGTCCACTTGCCGCCGGCGACCACCACGAGCCCGGGCACCGTGTGCGCCACCACGTGTTCGCGGCTGAGCTTCGAGGTCTGGTCGGACTCCCCCGCCAGCAGGGGACGGAGGCCGGCGTAGACGCCCTCGACGTCCTCACGGGTGAGCGGGACGCGGAGCACCTTGTTGACGTGCTCGAGGATGTAGTCGATGTCGGCCGCGGTCGCCGCCGGGTGCGCCTTGTCGAGGTACCAGTCGGTGTCGGTCGTGCCGACCAGCCAGTGCCGGCCCCACGGGATCACGAACAGCACGCTCTTCTCGGTGCGCAGGATCATGCCCATGTTCGACTGGAACCGGTCGCGCGGGATGACCAGGTGCACGCCCTTCGACGCCCGCACCTTGAACTGCCCGCGGGTGCCGATCATCGCCTGGGTGTCGTCCGTCCAGACGCCCGTGGCGTTCACGACCTGCTTCGCGCGGATCTCGAACCGCTCGCCGGTCTGGATGTCGTGGGCCTGCGCGCCGACCACGCGCTCCCCGACCTTGATGAAGCCCTCGATCCGGATCCGGCTCGCGGCGTGCGCGCCGTAGGACGCCGCCGTGCGGACGAGTGAAGCGACGTAGCGGGCGTCGTCGACCTGGGCGTCGTAGTAGGTCATGCCGCCGACGAAGGCGTCCTTCTTGAGCGACGGCATGGAACGGAGCACCTGCGTGCGGCTGAGGTGCCGGTGGTGCGGGACCCCGGGCGGACGACCGCCGGACCAACTGAAGGCGTCGTACATCGCCATGCCGATGCCGATGTAGAACCGTTCCCACACGCGGTGGTTGAGCGGGTAGAGGAAGCGCACCGGCTTGACCAGGTGCGGGGCGATCCGCTGCAGCAGCAGGCCGCGTTCGATGAGGGCCTCGCGCACGAGCCCGAAGTTCAACTGCTCCAGGTAGCGGATGCCGCCGTGCACGAGCTTCGACGAACGGCTCGACGTGCCGGAGCCCCAGTCACGGGCCTCGACGATGCCGACGGTCAGGCCGCGGGTGACGGCGTCGAGCGCACTACCCGCACCGACGATGCCGCCGCCCACGACCAGGACGTCGAGTTCCTTCGTCTTGAGGGTCTCGATCGCCGCCGCGCGTTCGTCGGGGCCGAGCTTGGCCGCGGGGTCGAACCCCGCCCCCGGCACGACGTCGCCAGGACGTCCGGCCGAACTGGTCTGCTTCGTGGTGCTGGACTTCGCCATCGTCGCCTCCGGGTCACGGTCGGCGCCGAAGCGTCACCCGCGTCGGTGCGCGGGTGCCACCAGGATCACTGGTGGTACGGCGCCACGACCACTTCTACTCGCTGGAACTCCTTGACGTCGGAGTATCCGGTCGTCGCCATCGAGCGGCGCAGCGCACCGACGAGGTTGGCGCGGCCGTCGAAGGTCGGGGTCGGGCCGTTCAGCACGTTCTCGAGCGGGGCGATCGTGCCCACCTCGACCCGGCGGCCGCGGGGCAGCTCCGGGTGGTGCGCCTCGGCACCCCAGTGGAAGCCGCCACCCGGCGCCTCGGTGGCACGGGCGAGCGCGGTACCGAGCATGACGGCGTCCGCACCGACCGCGATCGCCTTGACGACGTCGCCGGCGGTGTCGAGACCGCCGTCGGCGATGACGTGCACGTAGCGGCCACCCGACTCGTCGAGGTAGTCACGACGCGCACCCGCGACGTCGGCGACCGCGGTGGCCATCGGCGCGTGGATGCCCAGCGCGGCACGCGTGGTGGACGCAGCACCGCCGCCGAAGCCGACGAGGACGCCGGCAGCACCGGTGCGCATGAGGTGCAGCGCCGACGTGTACGTCGAGGCACCGCCCACGATCACGGGGACGTCGAGCTCGTAGATGAACTTCTTGAGGTTGAGGGGCTCTTCGTTCTGCGACACGTGCTCGGCCGAGACCGTCGTGCCGCGGATGACGAACAGGTCGACACCGGCGTCGACGACCGTCTTCGAGAACTCCTGCGTGCGCTGCGGGCTGAGCGAGCCGGCGACCGGCACCCCGGCGGCACGGATCTCGGCCAGGCGCGCGGTGATCAGCTCCGGCTTGATCGGCTCGGAGTAGATCTCCTGCATGCGCTTCGTGACGTTGCCGTCGGTGAGCGACTTGATCTCGTCGTAGTAGGGCGTCGGGTCCTCGTAGCGGGTCCACAGCCCCTCGAGGTCGAGGACGCCCAGGATGCCGAGCTTGCCCATCTGGATGACCGTGGCCGGCGAGGACACGGAGTCCATCGGCGCGGAGAGGATCGGCGACGCGAAGGTGAACGCGTCGATCGACCACTGCACGCTGACGTCGCGCGGGTCACGCGTGCGCCTGGAGGGGACCACCGCGATGTCGTCGAACGCGTACGCCCGACGTCCGCGCTTGCCTGCACCGATCTCGACTTCGCTCACCCGGCAAGCCTACCGGGCAGGTCCGGGGGCGTGCACGGACCGGACGGTGCGGACCGGACGGCGGGGCGCGGTCAGCGGGGGCGGCGCGGGGTCCGGCGTCGCTTGCGGAGCACCCGCAGCACGAAGCCGAGCAGGAGCGCGAGCACCACGAGCACGACCAGGAGCGCAGCCGCCACCTTCACGAGCAGCGCCGCACCGACGAACAGCGCGATGAAGACCACCCACACCAGGGCGTCCATCGCGCCCGCCGACAGTCTCTGCACCTGCGGAACGATACCGACCCGGCGGACGCGGGGCGGGCCTCCCGTCAGAACCGGAGCCGGCCACGCACCGGGGTGGGCCAACAGACGACCGCATGCAGGAGCGGGGCCGTGCGGCGCGAAGCGACCACGCACGGCCCCACCCGTCGCGGATACCACCCCCACAGCGGTACCCGCAGTCGACACAGCGCGCTAGCGCCCTGCGTCGACGTCCTTGGCGAGCGTCCCGAGGTACAGCTCGATGACCTTCGGGTCGTCCGCGAGTTCCTTCCCCGTGCCCGAGTACGCGTTCCTCCCCTGGTCGAGCACGTACCCACGATCGCAGATCTGCAGACAGCGTCGCGCGTTCTGCTCCACCATGACGATCGACACACCGGCCTTGTTGATCCGGCGGGTCCGCAGGAACGTCTCGTCCTGGCGCACCGGGGACAGCCCGGCACTCGGCTCGTCGAGCAGCAGCACCTTCGGGTCCATCATGAGCGCACGTGCCATGGCGACCGACTGCCGCTCGCCGCCGGACAGGGACCCCGCCCGCTGACCGCGGCGCTGCGCGAGCACGGGGAACAGGTCGTAGATGACCTCGAGGCGCTCGGCGAACTTGCGGGGCCGCAGGTACAGCCCCATCTGCAGGTTCTCCTCGATGGACAGCGACGGGAACACGTTGTTCGTCTGCGGGACGAAGCCGACGCCGGCCTGCACGAGCTTGTTCGCCTTGAGGTTCGTGATGTCCTCGCCCTGCAGCGTGACCGACCCCTCGCGGATCGACACGAGACCGAACAGGGCCTTGAGCAGCGTGGACTTGCCCGCGCCGTTCGGCCCGATGATCCCGATCAGCTCACCGGGGTAGCAGTCCAGGTCGCAGCCGTTCAGGATGTTCACCCCCGGCAGGTAGCCGGCGACGAGGTTCTTCGCGCTCAGCACCGGCTCGCGTTCCAGCGTGGCGGTGCTCGCCTTCGGCGCTTCCGGACTGGAGGCGCTGCTCGCGTTCGTGGGGTCGACTGCGTCCGTCATCGGGTCTTCTCCTCTGCTGCTGCGTCCGCCGCGTCTTCTTCCGCGACTTCCTCCGCCAGTTCCTCGAAGGTCTCCTCGGTGAGGAGCGAGTCGTCACCCAGGTCGGTGTCGTGGTGCGCGCCCAGGTACGCGTCGATGACCGCCTGGTCGTCCATCACGGTGTCCGCCGGGCCCTCGGCGACGACCTTGCCCTCGGCCATCACGACCACCCAGTCCGAGATGTGCCGGACCATGTGCATGTCGTGCTCGACGAACAGCACGGTCATGCCGTCGTCGCGAAGGGACTGGATGTGCCCGAGCAGCGACTGGGTCAGCGCGGGGTTCACGCCCGCCATCGGCTCGTCGAGCATGATCATCGTCGGGTCGGACATCAGTGCCCTGGCCATCTCGAGGAGCTTCCGCTGGCCGCCCGACAGCGACCCGGCGTAGTCGTCCGCCTTGTCGTCGAGCTTGAAGCGGGCGAGGAGGTCCTCGGCCTTCGCGGTGATCTCCCGCTCGCGCTTCGCCCACACCGGCTTGATCAGCGCGGCGAAGAAGTTCTCGCCGGGCTGGTCGCGGGCGCCGAGCAGCATGTTCTGCATCACGGTGAGCCGCGACAACGCCTTCGTCAGCTGGAAGGTGCGGACCATGCCGCGGTTGGCGATGTGGGTCGCGCTGGTCTTCTGCAGCGTGGCGCCGTTGAACTGCGTCCTGGCACCGGGGCTGGGCTTGTCGAAGCCGGTCAGCAGGTTGAAGAAGGTCGTCTTGCCGGCGCCGTTCGGGCCGATCAGGGCGGTGATGGAGCCGCGCTGGACCTCGAGGTGGTCGACGTCCACGGCGGTCATGCCGCCGAAGTGCCGGGTGACGCCGTCGACCGTGAGGATCGGGTCGGCCTTCGTGTAGCCGTAGGTCTCAGACACTGAACGTCAGCTCCTTCTTGTTGCCGAGCAGGCCCTGTGGTCGGAACACGATCAGGAGCATGAGCGCGACGCCGACGAGCACGTACGAGAACTGCTCGGCCTGCTGGGCGTTCATGATCGAGTCGGGGATGAAGTCGCCGGCCAGGGTGCGGATGAAGAGCCGGACGACGAAGAACAGCACCGCGCCGAGCACCGGTCCGAACACCGTCGCGGCACCACCGAGGATGAGTGCCGTCCAGATGAAGAACGTCATCGAGCGGCCCATGGCGTCCGGTTGCACCGAACTCGGCAGGACGTAGATGATCCCCGCCAGCGCTCCGAGCGCACCACCGAAGACGAGCGCCTGCATCTTGTACGAGTACACGTTCTTGCCGAGGGAGCGGACGGCGTCCTCGTCCTCGCGGATCGCCTTCAGGACACGGCCCCAGGGGCTGCGCATGAGCAGGAAGAGCACGAAGGTGAACAGCGCGACGAGGGCCCAGGCGGCGATGCGGATCCACCAGCCGTTGACGCCGTTGTTCGCGTAGGTGAACCAGAGGATGGTCGTGGTGCCGTCCGGCAGCGGGCTCAGGGCGGTGAACGGGTCGCGGTAGCTCGACCCGGTGATGCCGTTGGAGCCACCCGTCGTCGTGGTCAGCAGGCTGGAGCGGCCGACCATGCGGATGATCTCGGCGCCGGAGATCGTCACGATCGCCAGGTAGTCGCCGCGGAGCCGCAACGTCGGGACGCCGAGGATGATCGCGAACACGATGGCGACGAGCAGGGCGATGAGCACGGCCATCACGAACGGCAGCCCGTTCGTGATCGAGATCGCGAATCCGTAGGCGCCGAGCAGCAGGAACGCCGCCTGGCCCATGTTCACGAGCCCGGTCAGGCCGAAGTGCACGTTCAGTCCGATGGCCGCCAGGGCGAACGCCGCGGTGGTCGGGGCGAGGGCCTCCTGGGTGAGCGAGGACAGCAGGTTGAGGATGTAGTCCATGCGCGTGCTCCCTTAGCCGACCCGCTCGGCGCGGCCGAAGATGCCCTGCGGCCGGAACAGCAGGATGAGGATGAGGATGACGAGGGCGGTGGCGTACTTGAAGTCACCGGGGAGCACGAGGTTCGTGAGCTCGACGACGACGCCGATGATCATCGATCCGACCAGCGCGCCGTAGGCCGTGCCGAGACCACCGAGGGTCACCGAGGCGAACATGAGCAGGAGCAGCTGCAGGCCGGTCTGCCAGTTCACGCCGTTCAGCACCAGGCCGAGCATCACGCCGGACAAGCCGGCGAGACCCGCGGCGAGGGTCCACACGAACCGGATGACCCGGTCGACGTCGATGCCGGACGCCGCGGCGAGCGCCGGGTTGTCCGACACCGCGCGGGTGGCCCGGCCGAAGCGGGTCTTCGCCAGGAACAGGCCGGTCGCGATCAGGACGACCAGCGCGATGCCCATCGCCACGTAGGACTGCACCGTGAGCGTGACCCCGGCGAACCGGACGGTCTCGGGGTTGCCCTGCTGGATCCGGACGGTCGCGGCGCCGAAGAAGTACTGGAACGCGTACTGGGCGGCGATCGACAGACCGATCGTCACGATCATGAGCTGCGTGAGGCTGATCCGCTTGCGCCGCAGTGGCCGCCAGATCCCGGCGTCCTGCAGGTACCCGGTCGCCGCGCACAGCAGCGTGACGACGATGCCGGTCACCCAGATGTTCCAGCCGAGCTGGTTCGCGAACACGTAGGCCAGCAGCCCGCCGAGGGTGACCTGCTCGCCGTGCGAGAAGCTCGACAGCCCCGTCGTGCCGTAGATGAGCGAGAGGCCGATCGACGCCAGCGCGATGAGCAGGCCGAGGCGGATCCCCGAGGCGAACTGCTGCCAGGCCCGCTGCGGGCTGACGCTCGACGAGTCCGTCGTGGTGGTGGCGCCCTTCTGGTCGGACAGCTGGAAGATCTGCCCGACGTTGGCGTTCAGGGTCGCCTGGACCTTGCGCTCCGCGTCCGCCGCGTTCGTCAGGTACTGGCCCTTCGGCAGGGTGTCCTGGTCGACGCTCACGGTGTACTCACCGGCCTCGTCGACGCTGACCGACCAGCGGCCGTCGGCGTTCGTGGTGGCGGTCTCGGCGAAGCCGCCGGGCCCGGCGACGTCGACGTCGACGTCGTCGGCCGGTTCCCGCTCGGAGTCGGTGATCGTGCCCTGGATGCACCCGTTCGTCGGGCTGACGGTGCAGGCCTGGCTGGTCGCCGGTGCCGACGTGGCACTGAAGGCCGGCAGGGTGACCGCCCAGTCGATCAGGAAGGTCGCCAGGAACGCGGCGACGAGCACGGCCGCCAGGACCGGTCGTCGCCGGGCCTGGCGGAGGCGGAACAGGCGCGGCTGCGCCCGTCCCGGAGGAGTGATGGATCCCACGGAAGAGCCTCTCGTTCGGATGTCGAGTGACGCTATGGGGATTGTGTGACACCCGTGTTTCCAACTCGTTCCCGCTGTGAGTCGTCGCGCAACCGTGACCTGTGTGGAGGAGAGCCGCGATCCGTTCTCCCAGGCGGAACGCGGAATAGCGGGACGGCCCACGCGCGTTACCATGTCCTATCCGGAACCCGCCGTTGCGTTCTCGGTGTCTCGACCACTTCACTCGCCCACGAAGGGGACCCATGGACCAGCCGGATCCGTTCGGATTCATCGGACTCACGTACGACGACGTCATGCTCCTGCCGGGGCACACCGACGTCATCCCGAGCGAGGCGTCCACCGCGTCCCGGCTCACCAGGCGGATCTCCGTCAACGTCCCGCTGCTCTCCGCAGCGATGGACACCGTCACCGAAGCCCGCATGGCCATCGCCATGGCGCGGCAGGGTGGCATCGGGATCCTCCACCGCAACCTCTCCATCGAGGACCAGGCGGCCTACGTCGACAAGGTCAAGCGCTCCGAGTCGGGCATGATCACCAACCCGGTGACCACCACCCCGGACGCCACCGTGGCCGAGGTCGACGCGATCTGCGGTCAGTTCCGCGTCTCCGGCCTGCCCGTGGTCGAAGCGGACGGCACCCTCGTCGGCATCATCACCAACCGCGACATGCGGTTCGTGGCGACGTTCGAGCAGTCGACCACCTTCGTGCGCGACGTCATGACCAAGGCGCCGCTGATCACCGCGATGGAGGGCATCGACCCCGAAGAAGCCATCGCGATCTTCGCGCAGCACAAGATCGAGAAGCTCCCGCTGGTGGACGCCGAGGGCAAGCTCCGCGGCCTCATCACCGTCAAGGACTTCGACAAGAGTGAGCAGTACCCGGACGCCACCAAGGACGACGAGGGCCGACTGCGCGTCGGTGCCGCGATCGGCTTCTTCGGCGACGCCTGGCAGCGTGCCGAGGCCCTGCGTGACGCGGGCGTCGACGTGCTCGTGGTCGACACCGCCAACGGCGAGAGCGAAGGCGTGCTCGACATGGTGCGCCGCCTCAAGGCCGACCCGTCCTTCGCGGACATCGACGTCATCGGCGGCAACGTGGCGACCCGTGCCGGTGCGCAGGCGCTCATCGACGCCGGTGTCGACGCTGTCAAGGTGGGCGTCGGACCCGGCTCGATCTGCACCACCCGCGTCGTCGCCGGCGTCGGCGTCCCGCAGGTCACCGCGGTGTACGAGGCGTCCCTGGCTGCGCGCGAGGCCGGCGTGCCGATCATCGCCGACGGTGGCCTGCAGTACTCGGGCGACATCGCCAAGGCCCTGGTGGCCGGTGCCGACACCGTCATGCTCGGTTCGCTGCTGGCCGGCACGGACGAGTCCCCCGGCGACCTGGTCTTCGTGGGCGGCAAGCAGTTCAAGGCGTACCGCGGGATGGGCTCCCTGGGCGCACTGCAGACCCGCGGCAAGAAGACCTCGTACTCGAAGGACCGCTACTTCCAGGCGGACGTCCCCAACGACGACAAGCTGATCCCCGAGGGCATCGAGGGCCAGGTGCCCTACCGCGGCTCGGTCGGCAACGTCGTGTACCAGCTCACCGGTGGACTCCGGCAGTCGATGTTCTACGTCGGCGGCCGCACGATCCCGGAGCTCAAGGCCCGCGGCAAGTTCGTCCGCATCACGGCTGCCGGGCTCAAGGAGTCGCACCCGCACGACGTCCAGATGGTCGTCGAGGCACCGAACTACCGCAGCTGAGCCGACTGCACCCCGAACGCCCCGCTCCCCACCGGAGCGGGGCGTTCGTCGTCTGCCGGCAGTAGTGTCACGGCATGGTCAGCGCCGTCTCCCACACCACGATCGACTGCCGTGACGCCTTCGCTCTGTCGGAGTGGTGGAAGCAGGTCCTCGGCTACGTCGACATCGCCGACGACCCGAACGGCCCCGGGCACGAGGAGTGCATGATCACCGCTCCCGACGGCTCGCACCAGGTGCTGTTCATCCAGGTGCCCGAGGCGAAGTCCGTGAAGAACCGGATCCACTTCGACCTGCGTCCCACCGACCGCACGCGCGATGCCGAGGTGGAGCGGCTGCGGGGGCTCGGTGCGACCGAACTCGCGGACCTCCGACACGACGACGGTGGGTGGGTGGTGTTCGCCGATCCGGAGGGCAACGAGTTCTGCGTGCTGCGTTCCGTGGCTGAACTCGACGGCTGACGCGCGGGCTGCGCGGCTCGCCGATCCCTGATCCTCCGCACAGAAACGATCACGGCTCGGTAACGAAACACTTTCCGTACCGCCCCGTCACACGGGCGAAACACCGGGACCCTACGTTTCTCGACATCCAGTGGAGGCGCCGCGTTCGACCCGAAGCGGCACGGCCTCCGCGCAGAGAAAGGGCTCCACGGATGATCAGAACCACCCGTGCCACCACGGCACTGGCGTTGGCAGGCGCAGCAGCCGTCCTGCTCGCCGCGTGTTCCACCACCAGCAGCGGCGACTCCCCTTCCAGCTCGGCGTCGAGCGATGCGAAGAAGGACCCCGCCGCCAGTTGCAAGGCCCCCGACACCCCCAGCACCGACGCACTGAAGATCGGCACGATCCTGCCGCTCACCGGTTCGCTGGCGTACCTGAACCCGCCCGCCGAGTCCGGTGTCGGCCTCGCGGTCAAGGACATCAACGCCGCGGGCGGCGTCCTCGACAAGGACGTCACCATCGACCCGGCGACGGACTCGGGCGACAGCAACGACATGACCGTGTCGAGCTCGGCTGCGACGAAGCTCGTGAACGCGAAGGTCCCGGTCGCGATCGGCGCCGAGTCGTCGTCGGTCACGCTCAACGTCATCGACCAGCTCACCAGCAACTGCATCGTCGAGATCTCGCCCGCGAACACCGCGAGCGACCTGTCCGGCTACTCGTCGTACTACTACCGGACCGCTCCGCCGGACTCGGTGCAGGGTTCGGCGCTCGGTCAGCTCGTGACCGGTGACGGCAACGCCAAGGTCGCGTTCCTCGTCTTCAACGACACCTACGGCACGGGCCTCCGCAACTCGGTGCAGTCCGCGGTCGAGGCCTCGGGTGGCCAGGTCGTCTACGGCGGCAAGGGCGAGGGCCAGGAGTTCCCGCCCGGTCAGACCACGTTCTCGTCCGAGGTGACGGCCGCACTCGCAGCCAAGCCGGACGCGATCGTCGTCCTGGCCTTCGACGAGACGAAGTCGATCATCCCGGAGCTCGTCTCGCAGGGGAACACGGCGAAGATCTACATGTCCGACGGCAACACGGCCGACTACTCGAAGGACTTCGACAAGGGCACCCTGACCGGCGCCCAGGGCACCATCCCCGGTGCCTCGCCGAAGGACGACTTCAAGAAGCAGCTGTCCGCCTTCTACAAGGACTCGTCGAACAAGACGCTCGCCGACTACTCGTACGCGGCGGAGTCCTACGACGCCACCGTCCTCGCCGCGCTCGCTGCGGTGAAGGGCAAGGGCACCGACTCGGGCACGATCCAGGCCAACATGGCCGCGGTCTCCGGAGCGGACGGCGGCACCGAGTGCGCCACGTTCAAGGAATGCGTCGCGCTCCTCGACGACGGCAAGGACATCCACTACACCGGCCCGTCCGGCATCGGTCCGTTCGACGACAACAACGACCCGTCGAGCGCCTACATCGGCATCTACAAGTTCGACGGCGACAACAAGCCCGTCTACCAGAGCGCCATCCAGGGCGCGGTCAAGAAGTAACCAGCACCACCTCACGAAAGCGACAGTTCCCTGCGGATCATCCGCAGGGAACTGTCGCTTTCGCGTGTGGGACGGGCGGACGGGAGGCCCGGGGTGCGTCCGTCAGGCGGGCTCGGCCGGAGCAGGTGCGAGCGCTAGGCGACGGGACGCCCGCGCGGCGACGAACGAGTCCGCCGTCAGCACCACGAGCGCCAACCACACGATGCCGAAGCCGAACCAGCGCGCGGGCGGCATCGCTTCATGCTGCACCACGACACCGACGAGCAACTGCATCACGGGCGCGAGGTACTGCGTCAGCCCGAGGGTCGACAGGCTCACCCGCCGCGCCGACGAGGCGAACAGCAGGAGCGGGACCGCCGTCGCCGGACCCGTGAGCACCGTCACGAGGACGTGCACCCAGCCCTCGCTCGTGAACGTCACGCCGCCGCCGAGCCCCGTCGCGCCGAGCACGACCAGCGCCACGACCGCGATCGGCAGCAGCCACACGGTCTCGATCGTCAGACCACTCAGCGCGTCGACCGTGCCGCCGACCCGCTTCTTCACCAGGCCGTACAGGCCGAACGAGCACGCCAGCACGAGCGAGATCCACGGCACCTGCCCGTAGCCGACGGCGATCACGACGACCGCCACGACGCTGATGCCGACCGCGGCCCACTGCGCCGGCCGCAGGCGTTCGCGGAGCACGACGACGCCGAGCGCGATCGTCACGAGCGGGTTGATGAAGTACCCGAGGGCGGCCTCGACCGTGTGGCCGGTCGTGGTCGCCAGGACGTACACGGTCCAGTTCACCAGGATGAGGACCGCGGCGAGCCCCATCACGGCCATCACCCGGCGCTGCGCCATCAGGGTGCGGGTCCGGAGCCACGAGCGGGTGACGGCGATCGCGACCGCGCAGAACACCAGCCCGAAGACGATCCGCCAGGCGACGATCTCGAACGCGCCGGCCGGGGCCATCGCCGCGAAGAGCAGGGGCATGAGGCCCCAGAGCCCGTACGCGATGATCGCCTGCACCACGCCGACGGATGCCTCGCTGCGGACGGGTCGCGCGGGACTCGGTTCACTCACGGAACCATCCTAGGAACGGCCACCGACGGGCCGGGCGTGCCACGGGCCTCCCGGTCGGAGCACGTGCACGCGACGGACCCGCCGGAAGCCCGCAGACGTACAAACGCCCCGCCGGCCGACAGGCCGAACGGGGCGTTCGCGTGGAGTACTGGACTCAGTTGACGACGACCGCGAGGACGTCGCGGGCCGACAGGACCAGCAGGTCCTCGCCCGAGTACTTGACCTCGGTTCCGCCGTACTTGGAGTAGATGACCTTGTCACCCACGGCGACGTCCAGCGGGACGCGGTTGCCGTTGTCGTCGATGCGACCGGGGCCCACGGCGACGACCTCGCCCTCCTGGGGCTTCTCCTTCGCGGTGTCGGGGATGACCAGACCGGATGCAGTGGTCTGCTCCGCCTCGACCTGGCGGATGACGATGCGATCCTCGAGCGGCTTGATGCTGACGGCCACGGTGACCTCTTCTTTCTCGGTACGGACTCGGTACAGATGAAAACCGGGTTGGCACTACGCACAGGAGAGTGCCAACGCCAACTCTAGGGGGACACTGGCACTCGGTCAATCCGAGTGCCAGCACATCAGGGGAACATCCAGCACCTGGGAGGATCGGGACATGGAAGCCGCCGAACTCGCCGCACTGCTGACCCCCGACGGGATGGCCCTGCTCGACCGTACCCCCGGCGTCTCGGACGGCGGCGAGATCGTCCGGGTGGTGTCGCGGCTCCGTGCCGAGGGGCACGACCCGCAGCTCGTCGCGGCGGTCCTGACCCAGGCAAAGCTCCGGCAGAAGGCCCGTGGCAAGTTCGGCGACTTCGCCGGACGCATGCTCTTCACCGAGGCCGGACTCGAGCAGGCCACCCGCCTGCAGGTCGCCGCCCAGCACGCCGGGCGCTTCGCCGCAGCCGGGCTGACCCGGGTCGCCGACCTCGGGTGCGGGATCGGCGGCGACGCGATGGCGATGGCGGCCCTCGAACTCGACGTCACGGCGGTCGACCGTGACGAGGTCACCGCGGCGGTCGCCACGCACAACCTCGCGGTGTGGCCGAACGCCCGGGTCGAACTCGGCGACGCGGCCTCGTTCGACGCCTCCCGCGTCGACGGCATCTGGATGGACCCCGCACGTCGGACCTCCGGCCACTCGGACACCCGTCGCCTGGCCGACCCGGACGACTGGTCACCCTCGTTGGACACCGTGTTCGCCACCGCGACGACGACGCCGACCGGCGTGAAGCTCGGGCCGGGCATCGACCGCGACCTGATCCCGGACACCGCCGAGGCGCAGTGGACGTCCGTCGACCGCGAGGTCGTCGAGCTCGCGCTGTGGTTCGGGCCCCTCGCCCGGCCGGGGATCCGCCGAGCGGCGACCGTCATCGGTGCACACGGCATCGCCGAGATGACCGGCCCGGCAGACTCCGAGGACGCCGAGGTGGGGCCGCTCGGTTCCTACCTGTACGAGCCGGACGGCGCCGTCATCCGCGCACGGCTCATCGGCGACCTCGCCCGCACCCTGGACGGCCACATGCTCTCCGACGGGATCGCGTACGTCACCTCGGACCGTGCCGTGTCGACGCCCTTCGCCCAGGGCTTCCGGGTGCTCGACACCATGCCGCTCGACGTCAAGCGGCTGGCAGCGCGGCTCGCCGCCGACGGCATCGGCACCGTCGAGATCAAGAAGCGCGGCGTCGACGTCGACCCGGCGCAGTTCCGCAAGCGCCTGCGGCTACGCGGGACCGGTCGTGTGACCCTCGTGCTCACCCGGCTGGAGGGCCGGCACGCCGCGATCCTGTGCGAGCGGCTCAGCTGAGGAACGCGCCGGTTCCCGAGTCGTAGCCGTAGTCGGAGTACGAGCTCTGGCCGATCACGCCGAGGAAGATGATGAAGGCGATCCAGATCAGCCAGATGCCGGTCATCACCCAGCCGGCGATGATGCCGGTCAGGGCGAGCGCTCGGCCGGCCTCACCGTTCTGCTTGATCTTGCCGAGCGCGACGTGGCCGAGGATCGCGCCGGCGGGGCCGAGCAGGATCGCGATGAACCACATCGGGACGGCGGCGAGACCGAACACGATCGACAGGATCGCCAGGGTGTTCGTCTTCGGGCGCTGCGCGTAGGGCTGGTAGCCCGTCGCACCGTAGGCACCCGCGGGCGCGTACGGCTGCTGATGCGGCTGCTGCTGCTGCGGCTGCGCGTAGGGGTTCTGACCGCCCTGCTGCTGCGCGTACGGGTTCTGCTGGCCGTACGGGTTCTGGGCGGCGCCGTACGGGTCCTGCGGCGCCTGCGGTGCCGAGTACGGGTTCTGCTGCTGCGGCTGCTGCGGAGCCGCGTACGGGTTCGCCGGCTGCGGCTGGCCGTACGGGTTGGACTGCTGCGGCTGACCGTACGGGTTCGGCTGCTGCGGTGCCGCGTACGGGCTCGACGGCTGCTGCTGCCCGTACGGGTTGGACTGCTGCGGCTGCTCGGGAGCCGACGGGGCCTGGGGTGCGTCGGGGGCCTGCGGTGCATCCGGAGCGGGCGTCCCCTCGGGCTGCCCGCCGGTCGTGCCGCCCGGCGTCGTCTCGCCCGGCTTCGGCCACTCGTTCTGATCGGACACCGTCAACCCCTCTCGGCGCCCGGTCTCTCCGACGCCACGTGAATCCTCCCACAGGCACCCGAGGGCCGACCGGTCGGAGCCCGGACGGTTCAGACCTGGACGGTCGTCACCGGCAACGTCGAGTCGGCCGCGATCCCGAGGTCGCTCGGCGCGTGCCCCTCGGCGACCAGGCGTGCGCCGACGGCCGCGATCATGGCGCCGTTGTCCGTGCACAGGTCGAACGGCGGGATCCGCAGCTGCACCCCCGCAGCGGCGCACCGCTCCTCGGCGACCTGCCGTAGCCGAGCGTTCGCGACCACACCGCCACCGAGCAGGAGTCGGTCCACGCCGGTGTCGCGGCACGCGTTCAGGGCCTTGGTCAGCAGGACGTCGACGACGGCTTCGCGGAAGCTCGCGGCGACGTCGGCCACCGGGACCTCGCGCCCTTCGTCGCGGCAGCGCTCGACCCAGCGCGCGACGGCGGTCTTCAGCCCGGAGAACGAGAAGTCGTACCGGTGCGCGGCCAGGTCCTTCGGCAGCGTCAGGCCGCGGGGGAACCGGATGGCCTTCGGGTCGCCGTCGGCCGCGGCCCGGTCGATCTGCGGCCCGCCGGGGTACGGCAGGCCGAGCAGCCGTGCGACCTTGTCGAACGCTTCACCCGCGGCGTCGTCGATGGTCTCGCCGAGCAGTTCGACGTCGCCGACCAGGTCCTTCACGAGCAGCAGCGAGGTGTGCCCGCCGGACACCAGCAGGGCGATCGTCGGCAGCTCGATGTCACTGCCGTCCGTGCGCAGGACGTCGGCACCGACGTGCCCGACCAGGTGGTTCACGCCGTACAGGGGCTTGCCGGTGGCGACGGCGAGCGCCTTCGCGGCACCCACCCCGACCATGAGCGCGCCCGCCAGACCCGGCCCGGCGGTGACCGCGACGGCGTCGAGTTCGTCGAGGGTGACCCCGGCCCGCTCGAGGGCCTCGTGCAGCGTCGGGGTCATCGCCTCGAGGTGCGCGCGTGCGGCGACCTCGGGCACGACGCCGCCGTACCGAGCGTGCTCGTCCATGCTCGACGCGATGACGTTCGCGAGCAGGGTGCTCCCCCGCACGATGCCCACGCCGGTCTCGTCACAGCTCGTCTCGATGCCGAGCACCAGTGGTTCAGCCACGCTCATCGAGCGCCTCCTGTCCGATCGGGCCGACCGTCGACGCCGTCGGCGTCGGCGCCGCGTCTGCCGCGACCGGCAGCTCCGCCCGCATCACCCACGCGTCGACGCCGTCCGGCTGGTAGTAGCGGGGCCGGGTCGCGATGTGCTCGAACCCGAACGCCGTGTACATCGACTGCGCGACGGGGTTGTCGGCGCGGACCTCGAGGAACACCTCGCGCACACCGCGGTGACGGGCCTCGTCGAGGAGGTCCGTGAAGAGCACCCGCCCGAGTCCCTTGCCGCGCTGCTCGGCTGCGACCGCGATGGTCTGCACGTCGGCGACCGGGTTGCCTGCCAGCGAGGACAGTCCGGCGTACCCGACGACCGACGGCGCGGCCGAGTCGTCGACGGTCTCGATCACGACGTAGTACCCGTGCGGCGAGTACAGCTCGCCCGACATCTGCGACGCCGACCAGGCGTCCGTCGGGAACGAGACGTGCTCGAGCCACATGATGTCGTCGAGGTCCTGCGGGTGCGCCCGCCGCAGGCGGAGCCCGTCCGGCACCGTCACTGCTTCACCCGCTTCGGCGCACCCGGCACCGTGACGTCGGGTTCCCGCAGGTAGAGGGGGGTGTCCTGGTCGAACCCCGCGCCGGACCGCAGGCGGTCCGCGGCGAGTGATCCGAGCCTCCAGGCAGGGATGGACAGGGCCGTCACGCGGTCCCAGCCCACCGCTTCGGGCCGGGAGGCACGGATCGCCTCGTCGAGATCGGCGGGCCTGGCGAGACCCGGACCCGCAACGCGCGTGCCGGTCTGGTCGTACGCGCTCCAGTAGACCTCGCGCCGGCGGGCGTCCGTCAGGACGACGAACGGTCCGTCCCGTCGGCCGTCGCGCTCGTCGGCCGCGACCGCGTCGTGGCTGACGAGCGGCAGGACGGGCACGCCGACGGCGGCGGCGAAGGTGCGGGCGGCGGCGATGCCGACGCGCAGACCGGTGAACGGGCCGGGGCCCATGCCGGCGACCACGCCCGTGACGTCCGCGCCGGTGATGCCGGCCTCGGCGAGCGCCTCGGCCAGGAACGGGCCGATCACCTCGGCGTGCCGGCGGCTGCCCTCGGTGTCGCGGGTCGCGAGGGGCGTGCCGGTGGCCGGGTCGACGACGGCCACGGAGGTTCCGGCGGAGGTGTCGATGGCGAGGAGCACCCGTCCATCGTAGGCGCGCGTCACAGGCGCGGGTCGACGGCCTCGGACTCCATCGCCAGGACCCCGAACACCGGCTGGTGCACCCGCCACAGCGGCTCGCCGGCCACGAAGCGTTCCAGGGACTCCAGCCCGAGGGCGTACTCGCGCAGCGCCATCGACCGCTTGTGCCGCAGGTCGCGGTCGCGCAGCCGAGCGAGGTTCTCGGCTTCGCTGTACTCCGGCCCGTAGATGATCCGCAGGTACTCGCGGCCGCGGACCTTCACCCCGGGTTGGACGAGTCCCTTCGGCCCGCGGACCAGGTTCGCCTCGGGCTTGACGACCGCGCCCTCGCCGCCGGCCTCCGTGATCGCCTGCCACCAGTCAGTCGCGGCGGCGCGGCTGGCATCGTCGGTGACGTCGACGAAGGCCGAGCGGGTGGCCCGGACCGCGTCGGGAGCCGCCGCCGCCAACCGCTCGGACACGTCGAGGTGCCAGCCGTGCGGTCGGTCGGCGAACGTCCGCCCCTCGGCGGCGAGGACTTGGAACGGCGCGAACCGGACTTCGTCGATGCCGGTCGACGGCGTCGCGTACCGCCGGTAGGACGCCGTGTAGGCGTCCGCAGCGGCCGCACGTCGGCGGGTCCGGTCGAGCAGGTCGGCGACGTCGACACCGGCGTCCCGTGCGGACTCGAGCGCGGCGACGGCGGTCGGGAACGCCCCAGCGGCTGCGGCACCGACCTCGGCGTACCAATCGCGGATCATCCCCTCGGCCTTCACCGCCCACGGCAGCACCTCGCCGTCGAGCAGCACCCAGTCCGAGTCGAGTTCCGCCCACAGTCCGGCCCGCTCGAACGCCTCGGACAACCGTCCGGCGAACGTCGTGGTCGTCGCCGCGTCGAAGAACGACCGGCCGGTGCGGGTGTACGCGACACCGTTCCAGCCGACGGGAGCGTCGAAGCGCGACGGGTCTCTGGCGAGCAGCACGGTGGCCCGTGAGCCCATGTGCTTCTCCTCCATCCGCACCGACTGCACGCCCTGGTCGCGGTAGTACGTGAACGCCTCGGCGGGGTGCTCCAGGTGGTCAGGGAGCGCGGACGTCGCAACGGGACTCATCGTCGGCGGCAGGTACGGCAGCCAGCGTGGGTCGATGGCGAACCGGCTCATCACCTCGAGGGCGCCGGCGGCGTGCTCCGCACGGATGCCGACCCGCCCGTGGTGCCGGGTCTCGACGATCTGCCGGCCGGTCACGTCCTCGATCGGGAGCACGCCGGGGACGCGACGTGGTGACGGGGCCGCACCGGGCCTCCCGTCCGTCGCGCTCGTCGTCGGACCGGACTCGGTCGGGCCACGCAACGGCTCGAGCGGCTTGGCCGCCTCGTAGTGGACGCGTTCCGCGTCCACCTGCACGAGCTCGCGCTCCGGGTACCGGAGCGCCGAGAGCTTCCCGCCGAACACGCAGCCGGTGTCGAGGCACATCGTGCCGTTGATCCACTCGGCGTCCACCGTCGGGGTGTGCCCGTAGAGCACCATCGCCGAACCCCGGTACGAATCCGCCCACGGCAGCCGCACGGGCAACCCGTACTCGTCACTCTCACCGGTCGTGTCGCCGTACAGCGCGAACGAGCGCACCCGACCGGACGCCCGGCCCTGGTACTGCTCCAGCATGCCGGCGTGCGCGACCACGAGCGCACCGTCGTCGAGCACGAGGTGCCCGACGAGTCCGCGGCAGAACTCCCGGACCTCGGCGCGGAAGTCCTCGGACTCGGCCGCGAGCTGCGCGAGCGTCTCGGCGAGACCGTGCGAGGTCTGGACCTTGCGGCCGTCGAGCGCGCGGACGAGCTTGTCCTCGTGGTTCCCCGGCACCGCGAGCGCGTGCCCGTTCCGCACCATGCCCATCACCAGCCGGAGGACGCCGGGGCTGTCCGGTCCACGGTCGACGAGGTCGCCGAGGAACAGCGCCCGTCGGCCATCCGGGTGCACGGCGTCGACGGGGCGGCCCGCCTCGTCACGGAGCAGCGTCCAGCCGAGCCGACCGAGCAACGCCTCGAGCTCCGACCGGCAGCCGTGCACGTCGCCGATGACGTCGAAGGGGCCGTGCTCGTCGCGCCGGTCGTTGAGCAGCGGCTGCCGGACGATCGTCGCCGCCGCGATCGCGTCCTCGCCACGGAGCACGTGCACCCGGCGGAACCCCTCCTTGTTCAGGCCCTTCAGCCCGCGTCGGAGCTGCCCCTGCTGGCGGCGCACCACATCGGCGCCGAAGTCACGATCGGTCCTGGCGGCGTTCCGCGCAACGCACACGGACTCCGGGACGTCGAGGACGATCGCGACCGGCAGGACGTCGTGGTCGCGGGCGAGCCGGACGAAGTCGCGGCGAGCCTCCGGCTGGACGTTCGTCGCGTCGACCACGGTGAGCAGGCCGTCGCGGAGACGCTGCGCGGCGACGTGCTTGAGGGCCGCGAACGCCGCCGGGGTCGCCGCCTGGTCGTTCTCGTCGTTCGAGACGAGGCCGCGGAACACGTCGCTCGACAGGGTCTCGTACCGGCCGAAGTGCTGCGCGGCGAACGTGGACTTGCCGGAACCGCTCGTGCCGACGAGGAGCACCAGGGACATCTCCGGGATCGTCAGGGCGCGGTCGCGGTCGTCGTGGGCGTTCATGCGCGGGTCTCCGAGCCGTCGAGGCGGCGGAACAGGGCGAGCTGGGTGGGTGGGCCGACCTCGAGGTCGTCGTCGCCGATCGGGCGGAACTCGACCGTGTAGCCGTGCCGGTCGCCGACCGCCGTGGCCCACGACCGGAACTCCGCACGCGTCCACTCGAACCGGTGGTCGGGGTGCCGGAAGCATCCGGCGGCGAGGCGTTCGAACCGGACGTTGTGTTCAGCGTTCGGCGTCGTGATGACTGCGGCGCGGGGTCGGGCGGCGGCGAAGACCGAGGTCTCGAGCGCCGGCAGCCGTTCGGGATCGACGTGCTCGACGACCTCCATCAGGACGATCGCGTCCAACCCTGCCAGGCGGTCGTCCGAGTAGGTCACCGACGACTGCAGCAGGCGGACCCTGGCACGCTGCGCGTCACCGGCCTCGTCGAGGTGCAGCCGTCGCTCGGCGCGTTCGAGTTCGCGCGGAGCGACGTCGGTGCCGATGATCGTGGTGAACGTGCGGTCGGCGACGAGGTGCCGGAGCAGCGCACCTTCGCCGCAGCCGACGTCCGCGACCGTCCGGGCACCGGTGTCGGCGAGGGCCGTGAGCACGGCTTCGGCACGGCGGCGGTACAGCGGGGTCTCGGTCTCGGTCTTCGTCGCGGTCGTCGTCTCGGTCTCGGCGACCGGCCCGGTCGTCGCGTCCTCCTCGGACCCGGTCAACCGGGTGGTCGCATCGGCCACCAGGGAACGCTGGTGCGCGAGGGACCGGGTGGTGATGAGGTCCCGCAGCGGGTGCTCGGCGAGCCAGCCCTCGCCGCGGCGCAGGAGCTTGCCAACCTCGTCGTCACCCACCCAGTAGTGCTTCGCGTCATCGAGGACCGGCAGCAGGACGGTGAGCTGCCGGAGGGCGTCGGACAGGCGGACGCTCCCCCGCAACCGCAGCCCCACGGTCGCCGCGTCACCCCACTCCGGACGGGTCTCGTCGAGCGGACGCCGGACCTCGTCGACGTCCCATCCCAGGGGCGCGAAGAGCCGGGTCGCGAGCCCGACACCGTGCTCGTCGACCTCGCTCGGCACGCTCGTCAGAGTGATGTCGAGCTCCATCGGTGCAGCGGCCCGCTCTGGGCGGGACTCGCTCGAGCCGGCCATCGCGCTGCGGAACACCTGCCCGATCGCCAGGGCCAGCATGGACGTCGACACGTACGGTCGGTCGTTGACGTAGCGGGACAGCGCTTGGGTGTCGGCACCGTAGCGCTTGCTCCGGGCAAGGGCGATCGAGTCGACCTCGAGCAGCAGCGCCACGGTGCACACCGCAGGCTTGTCCGCGGGGTAGAACACGTGCGCCGTCCCGACGCTCAGGTCGAAGGCCTGCGCTCGGCCGGGGTGCTTGTGCAGCAGGTGGGAGAAGTCCGGGGCAGCCTCGCCCCGGGTCGAGAGCGTCACGAGCACGCGGTCCTCCGTCGGTCGTCCTCCGGCGATCTCGCCAGCCGGTGGTGGACCGGAGGACGAGCTTACGGGGCTTCCGGCGGTCGGTGGAACCAGCGGGCCGTCCCATCACTCGCGTTTCTATATAAAGCGATGTATATTCGGACGCAGCCGCGAAGGAGGTCCGCCATGACCGTCACCACCATCGATCTCGATCCCGACGTGCTCAGCCTCGCCAAGGAACTCACCGGCGCGCGCAGCAACCGCGACGTCGTCACCCGAGCACTGCAGACCCTCATCGCGATCCGACGTCAGCCCGCCGCGGTGGAACGGGTCATCGAGCGGCAGTTCACCGACGAGCAGATCGCTGCCAGCACGGTGCACTACACAGCTCCGCACACCCCCGCCGGGCTGTGAGCGCGTACATCGTCGACAACTCGGTGTGGTGGAAGGCCGGGCGGTCCCCCGGGATCGCGGCCCGTCTCCGAGCAATCTCGACGCGCGACCTCATCCTGACCTGCCCACCGCAGGTCCTCGAGTACTGCTTCTCAGCTCGGACTGCGGCCGAGCACGTCGAGTTCCAGGCCGACATGGCGTTGTACCTGTCTGCCGAGGAGCACCCGACCACCGATGACGTGCTCGCGGTGCAAGCGGCGCTCTGGGCGGGCGGGTACGTCCGCGGCGCTGGAGTCACGGACACCCAGATCGCCGCGTACGCGATCGCCAACGACGCCACCGTGCTCGCTGCTGACAAGGACTTCGAGCACATCGCTGCGGTCGTCCCCCGCTTCCGCCACGAGTACGTCCCCGAGGGCTGAACACGCCGCCGTTGCGGTTCGACGTCGTCGAGGCCGATGGGCCGCAGGGTCAGAGCGAAACGCCCGCCCACCGCGGGCCGGTCGCGGTGACGACGACACGGCGGGGCTCATCGGGGACGTCGTCGGGGTCGTCGGACTCGGAGGTGCCGGAGGCGTCGGCGCCGGTGGCACGGGTGATCTCGACGTCGAGCACGCTGTCGCTGATGCCGTCGACCATGCCGCGGCCCCACTCGACCACGACGATCGACGCATCCCAGTCGAGGTCGAGGTCGTCGAGCTCGACGGGGTCGGACAGCCGGTAGGCGTCGACGTGCACCAGGTCCGGGCCGGCGTTGGTGGGGTGCGTCCGGGCGAGGACGAAGGTCGGGCTCGACACCTGGCCACGCGCGCCGAGAGCAGCGCCGAGGCCACGGGTCAGCGTCGTCTTGCCGGCGCCGAGCGGCCCGGTCAGCACGACCAGGTCCCCGGCACGCAGGACCGCGGCCAGCCGCGCCCCGAGCTGGCCCATCGCATCGGTGCCGTCGACGGCCGTGTCCAGCAGGACCCGAGCGGCGCCGGTCACGACTGGTCGCCCCGCAGGTACTCCCCGACGTGTCCCTCGATGTCGTGACCCTCGTAGAACCGTGGCACGCGGGGCCCGATGCGGCAGACGATCTCCTCGCCGATGGTGCCGAGCGCACGGCCCCAGTCGAGGACGGTCATCTCGTCGTGCTCGCCGGTGCCGAACAGGGTCACGGTGTCGCCGGTGCGGACGTCGTCGTCGCCGACGTCGACCAGGAACTGGTCCATGGCCACACGGCCGGCGACCGGGTAGCGCTTGCCGCCGATCGCGACCTCGATGCGGCCCTGCGCCAGACGGGGGACGCCGTCCGCGTACCCGACGGGCACGAGCGCGAGGGTGGTCTCCGAGGCGGTGCGGTACGTGTAGTCGTACGAGACGCCGGTGTCGACGGGCACCCGCTTGGTCTTCGCGACCGACGCCGTCAGGGTCATCACGGGTTCGAGCCCGAGGTCGGCCGCCGAGACACCGTCCGCGCCGGGGATGCCGAACAGGTTAGCGCCCATCCGGACCATGTCCTTGCGGAACTCCTTGCGCTCCAACCCGGCGAGCGAGGCGGCGACGTGCTCCATCGGGAGGTCGAGCCCGAGGTCGTCGGCCTGCTCCACGGCGGCGTCGAAGAGCGCCACGGCGTCGGCGTCGTCCTGGTCCGAGGACTCCGCCAGGTGCGTGTACGCCGCGACGACCTCGATGCGGCCGGCGCGCTGGGCGTCCAGCGCGAGCGACACGAGCGCTGGCCAGGCCGCCGGGGTCGCTCCGTCGCGGTGCAGCCCGGAGTCGAAGCCGAGGTGCACGCGCGCGGGTCGCTGGTCGACGGCGTCGATGACGCGCCGCAGCTCCGGCACGTTCGAGACACCGAGGTCGACGGCGGAGTCGATGGCGTCGCGGAAGTCCAGGGCGGGGTCGTGCTGCCAGGTGAAGAGGTGGACGTCCTCACCGACGCCGATCGACCGCAGACGCAGGGCCGCGGGGACCGTGAGCACCCCGATCCACCGGATGCCGGCGTCCACCGCGGCGAGCGCGATCGGCTCCAGACCGTGGCCGTAGGCGTCGGCCTTCATGATCGCCATGACCGCGACGGGGTCCATCCACTCGCGGACCAGGTCGAGGTTCGCGCGGTAGGCGTCCAGGTCGATCCGTGCCTGGCGCAGGGGTGCGGAGCTCACGTCGTCCTCCGGTGCACGCTGTGGCCGACCCGGGCGACCACCTCGTAGTTGATGGTGCCGATCGCGGCGGCCCAGTCCTCGACCGCGGGGTCGCCGTTCGCCGGGTCACCCCAGAGCACGGCTTCGTCGCCGATGCTGACGTCGGCGTCGCCGATGTCCACGTGCATGGCGTTCATCGCGACCCGGCCGACCACCGGGAACGTGCGGTCGCCGATGCGGACCGAGACCCGGTTGCCGAAGTCGCGGTCGAAGCCGTCGGCGTACCCGAGGCCGATGACAGCGAGGCGGGTGTCGGTCGACGCCCGCCAGGTGTATCCGTAGGACACACCCTCGCCGGCGCGGACGTCGACGGTGCGGAGCACGGCAGCGGTCACACGCATAGCGGGGCGGAGGCCGAGGTCGGCCGACGTGCGGTCGGTGAACGGGCTCAGGCCGTACAGGGCGAGCCCGACGCGGGACAGGTCGCGGCGCGTCTCCGGCACGGCGATGCTCGCGGCGCTCGCGGCGAGGTGCACCAGGTCGGGCACGATGCCGTTGGCGGCGAGGCCGTCGAGTGCGCGCTGCAGTGCGGCGTCCTGGTCGAGGTCGTCCGTGCGCGACGCGTTCGACAGGTGGGACATCAGCCCCTCGACACGGGTGCGGTTGCCACCACGGGCGAGGGCCCCGGCGGTCGCGAAGAGTTCGGTCCACTCGGACTCGACCGCACCGTTGCGGCTCAGGCCGGTGTCGACGCAGATGTGCACGGCGCCGACCTCGGAGTCGGCAGCGGCGGACAACTGCTCGACGCTCGACACCGCCGGGGTGATGCCGTACTGCGCTGCCCGGCGGAAGTCCTCGTCGGGGGCGTGCAACCACGCGAGGATCCGGACGTCCTCGTCGATGCCGCCCTGACGGAGCGCGACGGCCTCGTCGATGTCCGCGACGCCGATCCACTCGGCACCGGCGTCGACGAAGGCCCGTGCGGCGTCGAGCGCGCCGTGGCCGTAGGCGTTGGCCTTGACGACCGCGATGACGCCGGCCGGTGCGACCTGCTCGGCGATCGTCGCGTAGTTCTCGATCAGCGCTTCACGATCGACCGTGATGCCGGTGAACGCACTCACTTCGTTGTTCCCTCCAGGACCACGAACGCGGTCGCGATGCCTCCATCATGCGAGAGCGACAGGTGCACGCTCGTCACGCCACGCGCATCCGCCACCTGTCGCGCCTGTTGGTGCAGCGTCAGCGACGGGTTGCGCTGGTCGTCCGACACGACCTCGAGGTCCTGCCAGCTGAGCCCGGCACTGGAGCCGAACGCCTTGATCAGGGCTTCCTTGGCCGCGAACCGCGCAGCGAGCGACGCGATCGGCCGTTGTTCGCCGTCGCGGACCTGCTCGGCCGGGGTGAACAACCGCGCACGCATCGCCGGCGTGCGCGACAGCACCCGTTCGAACCGCTCCAGGTCCACCACGTCGACCCCGATGCCGATGATCATCGTGCGACTACTCGACGGTGACCGACTTCGCGAGGTTGCGCGGCTGGTCGACGTCGAGGCCCTTGGCCGCGGCGAGCTCCATGCCGAACATGTGCAACGGCGCCACGGCGAGCAGCGGCTCGAACAGCGGGGTCGCGAGCGGGATGCGCAGGACCTCGTCGGCGAAGGGCAGCACGGCGGCGTCGCCCTCTTCCGCGATGGCGATCACGCGAGCGCCACGGGCGCGGATCTCCTGGATGTTCGACACGACCTTCGGGTGCAGCGACCGCGGGTCACGCGGCGACGGCACGATGACGAAGACGATCTGCCCGGGCTCGATGAGCGCGATCGGGCCGTGCTTGAGCTCACCGGCGGCGAAGCCCTCGGCGTGGATGTACGCGAGCTCCTTGAGCTTGAGCGCGCCCTCGAGCGCGATCGGGTAGCCGACGTGGCGACCGAGGAACAGCACGCTGCGGGTGTCCGCCATCCAGCGCGCCAGGTCCTTGATGCCAGCGGCGTCCTCGATGGTCTGCTGCAGCTTCGGGGCCAGGCCCTCGAGCTCGGCGACCTGCTCGGCGATCTGCTCCGCCGTCATGGTGCCGCGAAGGGTGGCCAGGTGCAGCCCCAGGAGGTACAGCGCAACGCCCTGGGCGATGAAGGCCTTCGTCGACGCGACGGCGACCTCGGGCCCGGCGTGCGTGTAGATCACGGCGTCGGACTCGCGCGGGATCGTCGCGCCCTGGGTGTTGCAGATCGACAGCACCTGCGCGCCCTGCTCGCGGGCGTACTTGACGGCCATGAGCGTGTCCATCGTCTCGCCGGACTGGCTGATCGAGACGACGAGCGTGCGGTCGTTCAGCACCGGGTCGCGGTAGCGGAACTCGTGGGCGAGCTCGACCTCGACCGGGATCCGGGCCCACTGCTCGATGGCGTACTTGCCGAGGATGCCGGCGTACGCAGCGGTGCCGCAGGCGATCACGATGACGCGGTCGACCGTGGCCAGACGCTCGGCGATCGGGTCGAGGTCGGTCAGGGTGACGGCACCGTCGTGCACGCGGCCGAGGATCGTCTTGGCGACGGCCTCGGGCTCCTCGCTGATCTCCTTCGCCATGAACGAGGACCAGCCGCCCTTGTCGGCGGCGGAGGCGTCCCAGTTCACCTCGAACTCGCTCGGGGTGGCCGGGGTGCCGTCGAAGTGGATGACGTCGACGCGGTCGGGGCGGATCGTGGCGATCTCGTCCTGACCGATCGCGAGCGCGCGCTGTGTGTAGGCGACGAACGCGGCGACGTCCGAGCCCATGAAGTTCTCGCCGTCGCCCAGGCCCACCACGAGCGGGGAGTTGCGACGGGCGCCGACGACGACGCCGGGCTGGTCGGCGTGCACGACGAGGAGCGTGAACGCCCCGTCCAGTCGCTGCACGGCCTGCTGCATGGCGGCGGTCAGGTCACCGGTCTCGCGGAAAGCCCGACCGACCAGGTGCGCGGCGACCTCGGAGTCGGTCTCGCTGCGGAACTCGATGCCCTCGGCCTGCAGCTCGGCGCGCAGCTCGGAGAAGTTCTCGATGATGCCGTTGTGGATGAGGGCGAGCTTGTCGCCGTCGGCCAGGTGCGGGTGGGCGTTGCCGTCCGTCGGGCCGCCGTGGGTCGCCCAGCGGGTGTGCCCGATGCCCGTGGTGCCGTCCGGGATCGGCGACGACTCGAGCTCGTCGACGAGGGCCTGGAGCTTGCCCGCCTTCTTGGCGGAGACGAGGTCCCCCGCAGGATCGACCACGGCGATGCCCGCCGAGTCGTAGCCGCGGTACTCGAGGCGACGGAGGCCACCGAGGAGGACGTCCTGGCTGCTGTTGCTGCCGACGTAGCCGACGATTCCACACATGGAAGCGATCCTACGGTCTGCCTGAGCGCGGACCCTGCGAAGCAGCAGGGCTGGGGATAACGTTTCGGCCATGGGACGCTTCGACGACATCGCCATCACCACGCTGCACGGCGAGGACACCACGTTCGGTTCGTTCGCGGACAAGGCGGTGCTGGTCGTGAACGTCGCGTCGCGGTGCGGTCTCGCTCCGCAGTACGAGCAGCTCGAGGCCCTCCAGAAGCAGTACGGCCCGCGCGGCTTCACGGTCCTCGGGTTCCCGAGCAACCAGTTCCTGCAGGAGCTCGGCTCGTCCGAGGCCATCGACGAGTACTGCTCCACCACGTGGGGCGTCACCTTCCCGATGTCCGAGAAGGTCAAGGTCAACGGCAAGAGCGCGCACCCGCTGTACCAGGCGCTCAAGGAGACCCCGGACGCCGACGGCAAGGCCGGTCGGGTCAGCTGGAACTTCGAGAAGTTCCTCGTCGCCCCCGACGGCACCGTCTCGCGCTTCCGTCCGACCACGAAGCCGGACGCTCCCGAGGTGATCGCGGCCATCGAGGCCGCCCTGCCCGCCTGACGGTCACCCGTCTGTACGCTCGTCCCCATGCCGATCCCGGAGACCGCCGTCGCGCACCCGACCCCGTTCGTGGAGATCCCGCGGCACGAGTGGTCGCAGCTCGCACCCAAGGAGCACCTGTCGCTCACCGAGACCGAGATCGTGCAGCTGCGCGGGCTCGGCGACCGGTTGGACATGCAGGAGGTGCAGGAGGTCTACCTCCCGCTGTCACGGCTGCTGACGCTCTACGCGGCCGGCGCCCGCAACCTGCACGCGTCGACATCGGCGTTCCTGGGTGACCGCGCCGGACGCACGCCGTTCGTCATCGGCGTCGCGGGCTCCGTCGCCGTCGGCAAGTCGACCGTCGCCCGACTGCTCCGCGAGCTGACGAAGCGCTGGCCGGACACCCCACGCGTCGAGCTGGTGACCACCGACGGCTTCCTGTACCCGAACGCCGAGCTCGAGCGTCGCGGGATCATGGACCGGAAGGGCTTCCCGGAGTCCTACGACCGTCGCTCCCTGCTGCGGTTCGTCAGCCAGGTGAAGAGCGGCGCGACCGAGGTCCGGGCACCGTACTACTCGCACCTGGTCTACGACATCGTGCCGGACGCCGAGATCGTCGTCCGCCAGCCGGACATCCTCATCGTCGAGGGCCTGAACGTGCTCGCCCCGCCGGTGCACGGGCGGCTCGCGCTGTCCGACCTGTTCGACTTCACGATCTACGTCGACGCCAAGACCAAGGACATCGAGGCCTGGTACGTCGACCGGTTCCTGGCCCTGCAGGAAGAGGCGTTCTCGAGCCCGGACTCCTTCTTCCACCGGTTCGCCTCGCTGTCGCGCGACGACGCGGTGCGGACGGCGACCGAGGTCTGGCGGGCGATCAACGAGCCGAACCTGCTCGAGAACGTCCTGCCGACCCGGTCCCGGGCGACCCTGGTGCTGAAGAAGGCCGCCGACCACAAGGTGAACTCGGTCCTGCTCCGCAAGATCTAGCGCGGGCGCGCGCGGGTGCGCGGGCTTGCACCCCGGTATGGGCGTCGCGCCCCCAAGAGTCGGGGCGCAACGACCGCAGCGGGGCGCGCGACGCAAGCGGGGCGCGACGCGGTCGCGTGCTCGCCCGATTGCGCCCCGGTACGGGCATCGCGCCCCGCAGAGTCGGGGCGCAACGACCGCAGCGGGGCGCGAACGCGGCGCGCGCGCAGCGCGAAGTCGCGCCCGCCCTACGCGGCGTCGAGCGCCAGGCGCTCCTGCACGACGGCGGCGAGCTCCTCGGCGATGCGCTGGGCATCGTCCTGCGAGGCGGCCTCGACCATCACGCGCACGACCGGCTCGGTGCCCGACGGACGGAGCAGGACGCGACCGGTGTCACCGAGCGCTACTGAAGCCGCGGCGACCGCGTCCTGCACACCCTGGTCGGCGAGACCGTGCCGGTCGACCCCGCGCACGTTGAGCAGCACCTGCGGGAACACCGTCATGCACGAGGCGAGCTCCTGCAGCGACTTCCCGGTGCGCGCCATCTCGGCGACCAGGTGCAGCCCGGTCAGGATGCCGTCACCCGTGGTGGCGTACTCGTTGAAGATGATGTGGCCGGACTGCTCGCCACCGATGGAGTAGTCCCCCTCGTTCATCTTCTCGAGCACGTAGCGGTCACCGACGCCGGCCTCGATCACGGTGATGCCCGCATCCGCCATGGCACGCTTCAGCCCGAGGTTGGACATGACCGTCGCGACGAGGGTGTCGTCCTTCAGCCGGCCGCGCTCCTGCAACGACAGCGCCAGGATCGCCATGATCTGGTCACCGTCGATGGCGTTGCCCGCGGCGTCCACCGCCAGGCAGCGGTCGGCGTCGCCGTCGTGCGCGATGCCGATGTCCGCGCCGGCAGCCAGGACGGCGCGGGACAGGTTGTCGATGTGGGTCGAGCCGACGCCGTCGTTGATGTTCCAGCCGTCGGGCTCGGCGCCGATGAGCGTCACGCGGGCCCCGGCGTTCACGAACACCTCGGGCGAGACGCCGGCGGCAGCACCGTTGGCGCAGTCGAGCACGACGTGGATGCCGTCGAGCCGGTGCGGCAGCGTGCCGAGCAGGTGGACGACGTAGCGGTCCTCGGCGTCGGCGAACCGGGTGATCCGGCCGACGTCGATGCCGGTGGGGGTCGGCGCGGAGTGGTCGTGCATGGCCGCTTCGATGCGGTCCTCGACCTCGTCCGGCAGCTTGCGACCACCCGTGGCGAAGAACTTGATCCCGTTGTCCGGGGCAGGGTTGTGCGACGCGGAGATCATCACGCCGAAGTCGGCGTCGATGTCCGCGACGAGGAACGCCGCAGCGGGAGTGGGGATGACTCCGGCGTCGAGCACGTCGACGCCGGCGGAAGCGAGCCCGGCCGCGACGGCGGCACCGAGGAACTCGCCGGAGACGCGCGGGTCACGCGCGAGGACCGCGCGCGGGCGCGGTCGACCGGACGCCCGGCGGGCGTCGGCATGGTGTCCGTGTGTGAGGACGGCCGCGCTCGCCTGGGCAAGACCCAGTGCGAGCGCGGCCGTCAGCTCGCCGTTGGCGAGACCACGAACCCCGTCGGTACCGAACAGACGCGGCATTGCGATCTTCAGCCGGTGACGACTAGCGCTTCGAGAACTGCGAAGCCTTGCGGGCCTTCTTGAGACCGGCCTTCTTGCGCTCGATGACGCGGGCGTCACGGGTGAGGAAGCCGGCCTTCTTGAGGGTCGCGCGGTTGTTCTCGCGGTCGATCTCGTTCAGCGTGCGGGCGATGGCGAGGCGGAGTGCGCCGGCCTGACCCGAGGGGCCGCCACCGGTGATGCGGGCGACGACGTCGTACGAGCCGAGGAGCTCGAGGACCTTGAACGGGTCGTTGATGAGCTGCTGGTGCAGCTTGTTCGGGAAGTAGTCCTCGAGCGAGCGACCGTTCACGACGAACGTGCCGGAGCCCGGAACGAGGCGAACGCGCGCGATGGCCTCCTTGCGGCGCCCGACGGCACCGCCGGAGACGTTGAGGATCTGACGGGGAGCAGCCTCGGCAGCGGCGGGTGCGCTCTCCGTGGTGAAGCTCTCCGGGGTCTGGTCGAGGGAATCAGCGATCTGAGCCATGAGTTTCTCTATGTCCTTGAAGTCGTCGTGGCCGGAACTACTGTGCGACCTGGTCGAAGATGTACGCCTTGGGCTGCTGCGCGGAGTGCGGGTGCTCCGCGCCGGCGTAGACCTTCAGCTTCTTGAGCTGCTCGCGACCGAGGGTGTTCTTCGGCAGCATGCCGCGGATCGCCTTCTCGACGGCGCGGGTGGGGTGCTTCTCGAGCATCTCCGGGTAGGAGGTCGCCGTCAGGCCGCCCGGGTACCCGGAGTGGCGGTAGTAGACCTTCTTCGCGAGCTTCGAACCGGTCAGGGCGACCTTGTCGGCGTTCACGATGATGACGTAGTCACCCATGTCCATGTGCTGGGCGAAGGTGGCCTTGTGCTTGCCGCGCAGGAGCGCCGCGGCGTGGGTGGCGAGACGGCCGAGGACGACGTCGGTCGCGTCGATGACGATCCAGTCGTGCTGGACGTCTGCCGGCTTCGGTGAGAACGTGCGAGTCACAGGAGTGCTGCTTTCGTGTCGAGGTGAGGAGTCCGTGAATCCCACTCCGGTCGGGGTTCCCCACGGCAGAAGCCGGCGGAACGCCCGGATGGAGGGCTCATCTGACTGTCCGGCGCGCGTGGCGCACAGACCAAGGTGAGAGCTTAGCCGACGCGGGTCGCGCCGGTCAAACGCAGCCACTGCCGGACGGGAGGCCCGCGGCGGCCTCGCCACGGGCCTCCCGTCCGTCCGTGGGTCGCGCCCACCCCCGCATGGTGAGCAGCAATGGTCGGGTCGCGCACGGCGAACCCGACCATTCCTGCTCACGAAGTACCCCAGTGGGGCGTGGGGACTACTCCGCAGCCGCCGCCTTGCGACGGCGGACGATCAGCACACCCGCACCCGCGGCGAGCAGCAGGAACGCGATGAGCGCACCGACACCGAGGCCCTCGGCACCCGTGAACGCGAGCTGCCCGTCAGCGGTGATCGTGATCGGGGTCCAGCCGATCAGGCTCCCGTCCGCGGCCGTCACCGCGAGGCGGTGTGCACCAGCGGGGGTGTCCGACGGGATCGTGACGCGCACCGTGCCGTCAGCGCCGACCGTCACGGTGCCGAGCAGCGTCGGGGTCGAGTACAGCCACACGTTCACGACGTCACCCGCGTACTGCGTACCGACGGTCACCGTGATGGTCTCCCCCGCACGAGCCGACGACGGCGCCGAGACGCTCCCGCGGTTCGCGTCGGTCAGACCGGTCTCCGACGGGGCCACCGGCGGCACCGCTCCCGGAGCCGACGGGGTCGGAGCAGGGGTCGGCTTCGACGTGGGCGTCGGGGTCGGGGTCGAGCCGCCGTCACCCGGCGTCGGGGTCGGGGTCGGCACCGGGGTCGGGTCGGTCCCGGGGTCCGTGCCCGGGTCGGTGCCTGCAGCATCGAGGTCGAAGCCGACCAGGATCGGGTCGTGGTCGCTCGCGCGGAACACGTCGTCGGTGTACAGGTCCGACGCGTTGTAGTTGTAGCGGCTGTACTCCAGACCCACCGACTCGACCGAGTTGATGTTCCAGATGTCCACGCCCGTGACCGTCTCGGTGGCGGCCGGGGACGCGAACACGTGGTCGAGCGACCCGCTCAGGCCGGAGAACACGTACGAGTACTCGGTGGCGTCGAGCGCCGGGCCGAGGTCGGTGTAGCCGGCGTCGTCGAGGACGACCACCGGGTCCTCCTTGCTGTAGGCGTTGAAGTCGCCGAGCATGAACACCTTGTCGGTGCCGTACTGCGCCTGCATGTCGGTGGAGAAGGTCACGAGGGCCTTGGCCTGCCGCACCCGGTCGGCGTTCGAGGCGCCCTGGCCGTCACCCTGGTCGGCGTTCTCGCCGGTGCCGGAGCCCTTCGACTTGAAGTGGTTCGCGATCACCAGGAAGTCGTCGTCCGCGGTGCCGCCGACGGGGCGGAACGCGTCCGCGACGGGCTGCCGGGCGTTCGTGAAGGCGTCGTCGAGCAGGATCGTCGACGCACCGACGGGTTCGACGCGGTCCTGCTTGTAGATGAGCGCGAGGCGGATGACGTCCTCGCTCGCCGGGACGGTCGCGGGCGACTTCGCGTAGGCCCAGGTGTCCTCGCCGGTGGCGGCGTTCAGGGCGTCGACGAGCGTGGCGACCGCGGCGTCGCGGTCCTGGCCGAAGCGCGCCGAGTTCTCGATCTCCTCGAGCGAGACGACGTCGGCACCGAGGCCGTTGATCGCCTTGACGATCTTGACCTGCTGGCGCAGGAAGTCCTCTTCCTCAGCAGCACCGCGGGCGTCACAGCCGGAGTTCACCGTGACGGGGTCGCCCGCGCGGTCGGTGTAGTACGAGCACCCGGTGAGCTGGTCGCCCGTGGTCGGGAAGTAGTTCAGCACGTTGAACCCGGCGAGCTTGAGGTCGCCGCCGACGTCCTGCGGCTTCGCCTGCCGCACGTTCGAGAACGACGCGGGCAGGTCCGCCGCCGGGGTCGCACCGGTGATCGGCGCGGTCGGCTGGAACTTCCACCCGCTGTTGCGGTAGTCGAGGACGACCGGACCCTCGAACGTGGCGGTCGCACCGACGGTGACCGGGCCCTGGGTGAGCCAGGACACCGGGATGCCCTGGTTGGCCTTCGTCAGGAAGTTGGTGCTGGCACCGTCGTCGAGCGTGACCTTGCGCGCGGCGTTGGACGCCGCGGCAGCCGTCGCCTCGGCGCTGCCGGGGCGACCGACCTCGGTCGGCTGGACGAGCCGGCCGGCGCCGCTGGCGAGCACGACCTCGCCGTACTGGTTCGTCGTGTAGTTGTCGGCGACGGTGTAGGAGCCCTGCGGGGCGATGAGCATGCTCTCGAGCGACTCGCGCTGCGCGTCCGACGACGGGAACGCGACCGCGGCGGGCTGCGGGGCGGCGACGGCGTCGCTGAGCTTTTCGAGCGAGGATGCCCCCGACACCGTCAGCTCGGTCAGGCCGAAGTACTCGGAGACCGCACCGGTGACCCGCACGTGGTCGCCCTCGGCCACCAACCCGGCGGTCGCGGACGAGAAGACGAAGACGGCGTCGGACGCGGTGTGGGTGCCGAAGTCGATCGCGCCGCCGGTCCCCGGGGTCTGGATCGTGTAGCCGTTGAAGCCGCCGGACGCGTAGACCGCGGTCACGACGCCGTCGGTGGTGACGGTCTTGCCGGCGTAGGGCGAGGTGTCCGTGGTGCCCTGCAGCTGCGCGATGGTCACGGCCTCGGCAGGGGCGCCGGGGTCCGTCGGCTCCGTCGGGTCCGTCGGGTCGGTGGGCTCCGTCGGGTCGGTCGGCGCAGCCGTCTCACCCGCGGCGTTCCGCGGGGTCAGGGTCGTCGTCACCGAGAAGTCCGCGCCGTTGTCGTCGGTGTCCGCGGTGCCCTGGCGGACCAGGCCGTTCGGCACGGCGTTCGCACCCTCGACGGTGCGCACGGTGCCCTCGTACGTGTTCGAGGCGCCGTAGCCGAGCAGGTCGACGACGCCCGCGGTGCCGGTCGCCACGGGACCCGCGGCGAGGGCCACCGGTGTGGCGGCGTTCGACAGCACGATCGTGCCCGTGGTGCCGGAGGGGTTCAGCGACGCGGTGTCGTCCGCCGTCGGCAGGTCCGCACCGACCGCGGTGGCCCCACCGTTGCCGGCCATCGACACCAGGAACGTGCCCTCGGCCGGCACGGTGCCCTCGAGCGCGCTCGTCGAGAAGGTGCCGGTGCTCGTCGCCGAGCGGTACTGCAGCGACCAGCCGTCGAGCGACACCGGGGCGTCGGTCGGGTTGCCGATCTCGATGAACTTCTGGTTGTAGAAGGCGCCGTTGCTGCCGGCCTTCAGGTAGGCCTCCTCGATGACGAGGCCACTCCCCTCGGGGTTCGCGGTCGCTGCGGTGACGGTGACGAGCGGGGCCGCGAGGAGTGTCGCGGCAGCCGTGGCGCACAGCAGAGTGCGCCCGAGGGAGTTGGGCATGCCCGCACGCTACCGACCTGCGGAGTCCCTCAGGTTGCGTCGAGGTAAATGATTGCGTTCGGCAACATCAGGACGGGGCGTTCACTCCCGCCGCGCCCGCGTCTGCTCCGCCCGCCCCGCGAGCTCCGCGTCGGCCGGGTACCCCACCTCGGTCAGGGTCAGCCCCTTCGCCGGAGCGGTCTTGAACGCGCTCGTCCGCGTCTCGGCGACGCGGAGCTCCTCGAGTCGTTCCGGCCCGAACCGTCCCTCGCCGACGGCGATGGTCGCCCCCACCATCGCGCGCACCATGGAGTGGCAGAACGCATCGGCCTGGAGGCGCGCCACCAGCACGCCGTCCGGCTCGCGGTCCCAGCGGAACTCCTGCAACGTCCGGATGGTCGTCGCGCCCTCGCGCGGCTTGCAGAACGTCGCGAAGTCGTGCAGCCCCAACAGCGTCAGCGCACCGCGCTCCATCGCTGCCGGGTCGAGGCTCGCCCCGTGCCAGACCGTGTGCCCGCGCCGACGTGGATCGCGCGGGGCGTCGGCGTCCGCGATCCGGTACTCGTACCGTCGCCAGAGCGGCGAGAACCGTGCGTCGAACCCGTCGGGTGCGACCGACGCCCGGGTGACGACGACGTCGCCCTCGGGTGCCGCGATGCCGTTCACGCGTTTGACGAGCCCGTCCAGCGGCGAGCGCCCCGTGCCGCGTTTGGCGCTGAGCGCGTCCCACTGCTCGGCGGACAGGTCGAGGTGGGCGACCTGGCCGGTGGCGTGCACGCCGGCGTCGGTGCGTCCGGCGACGGTGAGCAGTGGCGGCTCGCCCCACCGGGTGAAGACGGTGGCGAGGGCGGCCTCGAGCGCGCCCTGCACGGTCCGCAGCCCGGGCTGCCGGGCCCACCCGGAGAACGCGGCCCCGTCGTACGCGATGTCCAGCCGCAGCCGGATCCCGGCAGCCTCGCCGCCGCCCTGCGGGCCCGCCGTCTCGTCCACGCGACCACCGTACCGGGGCTGCACCGCGCCTCCCGGCAGTCGGCGGACACCCGTCTGCACAACCGAAGGCCGCTGCGCCGCTGACGCGCGCTGTCCACCGGTGTCAGCGCCACGTCAGTGCCGCGTGAGCGCCCCGCGGCACCATCGTCCTCGACATCGACGAAAGGACATTTCGATGACCACGACACCGCTCGCGGTGGAGGCCTCCGGCCTCGTGAAGACCTTCGGGACGAACCGCGCAGTGGACGGTGTCGACCTCCGTGTGGAGGCCGGCACGGTCTACGGCGTGCTCGGTCCCAACGGCGCCGGCAAGACCACCACCATCTCCATGCTCGCGACCCTGCTCAAGGCGGACGGCGGCGAGGCCCGGATCTTCGGGCACGACGTCCGGCGCGAGGCGCAGACGGTCCGCACCCTGATCGGGGTGACGGGCCAGTACGCCAGCGTCGACGAGACGCTCAGCGCGACCGAGAACCTGGTGATCTTCGCGCGCCTGCTCGGGTTGTCCCGCGCGGACGCGAAGCGGAAGGCCGTGGAACTGCTCGAACGCTTCGGGCTGACCGAGGCCGCGTCACGCCCGCTCAAGGGCTTCTCCGGTGGCATGCGTCGCCGGCTCGACCTGGCTGCGAGCCTCATCGCGCAGCCGCCGCTGATCTTCCTCGACGAGCCGACGACGGGGCTCGACCCCCGCACCCGTGCGCAGATGTGGGACACCATCCGCGAGCTCGTGGCGACGGGTTCGACGGTGCTGCTGACGACGCAGTACCTGGACGAGGCGGACCAGCTCGCCGACCGCATCGCGGTCATCGACCACGGCAAGGTCGTCGCCGAGGGCACGAGCGACGAGCTGAAGGCCTCGATCGGCAGTTCGTCGCTGCAGCTCCGCCTGACCGATGCGCTCCGGCTCGACGCCGCGCGCACGATCGTCCGGAACACCCTCGGTGTCGACGCGGTGGCCAGCCCCGAGGGCTCGCGTCTCACCGCACCGATGTCGGACCCCGACCGCGTGACGGACCTGCTGGTGTCGTTCCGCGAGGCCGGCATCACCCTCGCCGAGATGAGCGTGCAGAAGCCCACCCTCGACGAGGTCTTCCTGACGATCACCGGCGCACCGGCGACCACCGACGACGACGGCACCGACGACGACAACGACAGCACCGACCGCGAACTCGCAGGGAGCATCGCATGACCACCATCACCACCACCACGGGCACCGCTGCGCCCCGGATCACCCCGCGCCCCGGCGTCGGTGCGACCGGCCTCGGCGCCACCGTCCGGCAGTCGCTCACGATGGCGTACCGCGGGCTGATCAAGGTCCGGCGCACCCCCGAGCAGCTGTTCGACGTCACCCTGATGCCGATCATCTTCACCGTGATGTTCACGTACATCTTCGGTGGTGCGATCGCGGGTGACGTCGCGAGCTACCTGCCGATCATCATCCCCGGCATCCTGGTCCAGACGAACATCACGTCGTCGATCGTCACGGGCGTGCAGCTGCGCGAGGACATGGACAAGGGCGTCTTCGACCGCTTCAAGTCCCTGCCCATCGCCCGGATCGCCCCGCTCGCGGGTGCGCTGCTCGCCGACACCGTCCGGTACGCGATCGCCACGACGATCACCTTCACGGTCGGCATCATCATGGGTCTGCGTCCGGCCGGCGGCTTCGGTGCGGTCGTCCTGGCCGGGTTGCTGGTCATCGTCGTCGCGTGGGCGATCAGCTGGATCTTCGCCTACTTCGGCGTCGTCGCGCGGACGGCGTCGAGCGTCTCCGGCATCTCCAACATGGTGCTGTTCCCACTGACGTTCCTGTCGAACGCGTTCGTGCCGGCGGACACCCTGCCGGACTGGCTGCGCTGGTTCTCCGAGGTGAACCCGATCTCGCACCTCATCACGGCGGTCCGCGAGCTCGTGAACCACGGCACGGTGGGCGTCGACCTCTGGATCAGCCTGCTCGGCGCAGCGGTCGTGGTCGCGGTGTTCGCGCCACTGACGGTCCGCGCGTACATGCGGAAGGCCTGACGGGCGCGGATCAGCGCGCGCGGAACCGCAGCTCCTCGAGCAGGAGCCGCGCCTCCGAGACGGCCTCGGTCCGGTTCGATCCGGCCGAGGCCGTCTCGGCGTCCGCCAGCACCGCGTCGCCGAGGGCGTCGGCCAGCACCGACCGCATCCGTGGGTGCGCGAGCACGCCGAAGTCCTGCCGCGAACCGAGTCGGGTCGCCAGCCCCCAGCAGCGAGCGGCGTGCTCCGGCTGTCCGTCACGGGCGGCGGCGAGCGCCAGGCCGAGCAGGGCGGTCCCGATCACGGGCAGGTCCAGCCACCACGGGTGGACGCGCAGCATCACGAGCGCACCGACGCGCAGGCGTCTCGCGACCGCCACGTCGTCGACCGGGAGGCCCGGCGCGGCTCCGTCGGACCGGTGCACCGCCGCCTCGTCCCGCGCCGCGATCCGCGCCGAGCCCGCCATGAGCGTCCAGTGCGGCGTCTGCTTCCGCAGGGGCAGCACGGAGTCCCAGGCGCGGGCGTACTCCGCCGCAGCGTCGTCGAGGGCTCCTTCCCAGCGCGAGCACTCCGCACCGATGGCCATCGCGAGCACGCCGATCTGCACCCGGTCCTCGTCGAACCCGCCGCGGGCCTCGACCGGACGGTGCTGCAGGTCGTCGGCGACCTGCCGGGCACGGACGACGTCGCCGGTGCTCGCGGCGCAGAGGCCGACGGTCCAGCCGATCTCGTACAGGTCGTCGTCGGCCCCGAACCGTTCGAGTTGCTCGCGGGCGACCTCGGCGGACCGCAGTGCGTCGGCGTGCCGGCCGGTCTGCGCCAGGAGCTGGGTCATGGTGACGGCGATCGACCCGGTGGTCCAGGCGTCGTCGCTCGACCGCGAGAGCGTCTCGGCGCGGGTCGCGTACCGCAGGGCGACAGCGGACTCCCCGTCGTTCTCGGCGAGCGGCGCGCTGAGCATGTTCGCCAGGCAGGCGACCCCGGGCTCCGGGTCGTCGCGGTAGCGGGCGAGCAGGGCGTACCCGTCGGCCGGTCGCCCCAGGGTGAGGAGCAGCGCTGCCTGGGCGTCGAGCACCGCGAACCCGGTCGTGCCGTCGCGCATCACGCGGCGCAGGGTCGACACGGCGAGGGCTGCGGTGCGCTTGTCGCTGAACGCGGACGACCCGCCGGTGACGACGAGTCCGAGCACGGTCGCGGCACGGTCCTCGGTCGCGGGTCCGGTACGGCGCAGGACCGGGACGACCTCGGGGCCGAGTGCGACGACCTCGCCGTGGGCCCCGCGCAGCGACCAGTAGCCGCCGAGGGCCGCGAACAGGTGCGCGACCGCCGCGGTGTCGTCGGCCGCCAGGCTCCAGCGGAGCAGCGTGACGAGGTTGTCGGATTCGCGGGCGACCTCGCGGAACCGCTCGAGCTGGGCGGAACCCGTGATGGTGAGGAGGTTGCGCTCGGCTGCGAACCCACGGCCCCAGCTGATCATGGCCGCACGGACGGCCTCGGTGGCGCCACGGTCCCCCAGCCGGGCCGCACCGAACTCCCGCACCGTCTCGAGCAGCCGGTACCGCACGGGCTCGCCCTCCTGCTCGACGAGCTGCACGAGCGACTGCTCCACGAGCTCGGCGAGGTCGTCGAGCGCGTCCACCCGGCGGTCCGGGGCCGCGACGGCCTCGACGGCGTCGACCGCGAGTCCGTCCGGGAAGAGCGCCAGCCGGGTCAACAGGTCCTGGGCCCCGTCGTCGAGCAGGCGCCAGCTCCACTCGATCACGGCGAGCAGGGTGCGGTGCCGCTCCGGGGCGCTCCGGTCGCCGCCGCGCAGCAGCGCGAACCGGTCGTCCAGCCGGCGCTCGATCTCGTCGGCGCTCATCCCCCGGATGCGTGCAGCCGCGAGCTCGATGGCCAGCGGTGACCCGTCGAGCCGCGTGCAGATCCGGCGCACCGCGTCCACCGGCAGCACGGCTCCGGGTCGTGCGGCCCGCGCCCGCTCGGTGAACAGCCGGACGGCCGCCCCGTCGGCCTCGACGGGCAGGGGCGCGAGGGGAGCCACGACCTCGCCGGCGATGGCGAGCGGCGCGCGTGACGTCGTCAGGATCCGCAGCTCGGGCACGGTCGCGAGCAGGTCCGCGGCGAAGGCGGCGACCTCGGCCACCAGGTGTTCGCAGTTGTCCAGGACGAGCACGGTCGGCCCGTCGGCGAGCGCCCGCACGACCCGGGTGCGCAGGTCGGCCGCGACGGCGTCCCGGAGCGACCTGGTGGAGCGGAACTCGGCGATCCCGAGCAGCGCGCCGAGGGCTGGCACGACGTCGTCAGCCGTGGCGAGCGGCGCGAGCTCGAACACGACGACGCCCTGTGTCGGCGGCAGGCCGGCGGCGACCGCCTGCGCGAGGCGGGTCTTCCCCAGCCCACCCGCACCGAGGATCGTGACGAGCCGTCCGGCGGACAGCAGGTCCGAGACGGCGGCGAGGTCGGCCTCCCTCCCGACCAAGGTGTTCGGCGCAGCACGCAGGCCGACGCGGCGGACGCTGCCCGTGGCGGGGCCGGACCGACGCAGCAACTCGGCGTTGAGGCGGACCAGGTCGGCCGAGGGGTCGGCGCCGAGTTCGTCGGCGAGCCGGTCACGGTGCGCTGCGAAGGCCGCGATGGCCTCGCTCGTGCGGCCGGCCGCGGCGAGGGCACGCATCGAACCGGCGACCGCGACCTCGTCGTAGGGGTTGGCGACGGCCTCTGCTGCCCAGAGTGCGGCGGCCTCGTCGGCGTCGCCCTCGTCGAGCAGTGCACCGCCGAGCGCGCGTCGGAGTGTCCGCCGGAGCGCTGCCGCACGGTCCGCGAGTGCTGCGCCCAGGTCGCCGTCGACGTCGGCGCCCGGTTCACCACGCCAGAGGTCGAGGGCGGCACGGACCGCTGCCGGCTCTGCCTCGCCCACCGCACGCTCGGCGCGGGCGAGGTCGACGTCCTCGGGGTCGCCGCCCAACGCGTACCCGGTGCTCGTCGACACCACGAGGCCGTCCGCCACGCTCCGGCGCAGTCGGGACACGAGCGTCTGCAGCGCCGCACGGGCACCCCGCGGCTGCACGTCCGGCCAGAGGTCGTCGATCAGGGACTCGGTGGTCAGGGCGTGGCCGCGCGCGAGCACCAGCGCCGTCACGAACGACCGAGCGAGCGCACCGGGCACCGGCGACTGCCGGCCGTCCGCACCCGTCACCGTGACCGGTCCGAGGACGTTGATTCGGGGCGGGACGGTCACGGTGCGAGTCTACGGAGCGCCGGTGTCACGGGGTCCTCGCGTCAGCCGCGCGGACGGTGGAACGCCGACGGCCCCGTGCGGGTGTCGAGGTTGTCCGTCGCACGGCGCTCGGACTCCACGATGCCGCGGAGCGCCACGAGCGCGGACGCCGTCACCGCGACGTGCGAGGGGTTCTCGCGCGAAGCGTCGAGCGCCTGCTCGAGTCGCTCGATCGCCTTGTCGCCTTCGTCCTCGGGGCACTCCCCGCGGATCATGCACGCGAGCTGACGGAGCGCCTCCGTGAGGGGCTCGGTGAACGCCGGATCCGGACGCCCGATGTTCGCGGACACCGGACCCGACCGGGCGACGAGCTCGGTGAGGTCCGTCGTGTACCAGGCGACCCGTTCGAGCGCCCGGAAGCGTGCCCCGTCCTGCTGGAGCCGAGCCCGTGACCCGCGGAGCGCCCCGCGGGGGTTGATCTTCCGGCTCTCGTGCGCGACGGACACCCGCGCGCGCACGTCGGCGATCGCACGGTCGAGCTTGTCCTGCTGCCGGTTCCAGGCGTCCTCGTCGCGTTTGCCGGTCTCCAGCACGCGCGCGAGCCCCTCGAGGTGCTCGGCCAACACGGCGTTCACCTCGTCGATCCGACGTTCGGCGTCCCAGAAGTGCAGCGGTGGGAACACCAGGAAGTTCACGAGCAGGCCGACGACGACGCCGACGCCCATCTGCACCAGGTACCCGAACGAGTAGCCTTCGGCGTTCGCCCCGCCGACGAGCAGCACGAACAACGCCGCCGTCGAGACCCAGGTGCTGCCCTCGCCGAGCACCCGGAACCCGCCGACGAGCACGCCGATGCCGACCGCCAGGGCCACGGCGAGGATCCCCGGGTCGCCCACGATCATCGTGAAGCCCGCGACGGCGATGCCGAGCAGGATGCCGACGAGCGTCTGGATGCCGTTGCGCAGCCCCGCGTAGACCGTCGTCTGCATCGCGACGATCGCCCCGAGCGGTGCGTAGTACGGGTAGTCGGACGCGACCCCGGGCACGTGCCTGGCGATGAACCAGGCCAGTGCCGCGGCGCCGGCGGCCTTGGCTGCGTGCAGCAGTCGCGGCTGTGTGCCGGACGTACGGCTCCACCGCCACGCGCGGCGACCGACGCCCGCGATGTGTTGGAACTCCATGTGGTGACTCTCCCTGTCGGGCGGACACGCTACGGGGCGCCCACTGGGAAGGCGACGGTCCTGCGTTCTCCGGACGTCGGGGAGCAGGGGTAGCGCTCCAGAACGCGACAAAGCCCCCGCGACCTGGGTCGCGGGGGCTTCGTGGTGACGCGGGGTCCTACTTGGTGTCGTCGCTCTTCTCGGCGGCGTCGGCCTCGACCTCGGCGGCAGCCTCGGTCTCGGTCTCCGACTCGACCGGCGCGGACTCCTCGGTGGTCTCGGTCTCCTCGACCGGGGCCTCCTCGGTGGTCTCGTCGGCAGCCGGCTCCTCGACCGGAGCGGCGGCGGCCGGAGCCGCGGTGCGCTTCACCGGGGCGGGCGTGCCCGACACCGGCTCGAGGACGAGCTCGATCGACGCCAGCGGGGCGTTGTCGCCCTTGCGGAAGCCGAGCTTCGTGATGCGGGTGTAGCCGCCCTGACGGTCCTCGACCTGCGGGGCGATCTCCGTGAACAGCGTGTGCACGACGGACTTGTCGCGCAGGGTCGCGATGACCCGACGACGAGCGTGCAGGTCGCCGCGCTTCGCGAACGTGATGAGCCGCTCGGCGACCGGACGGAGGCGCTTGGCCTTCGTCTCGGTGGTCGTGATGCGACCGTGCGTGAAGAGGGCGTTGGCGAGGTTGCTCAGGAGCAGGCGCTCGTGAGCGGGACCGCCACCGAGGCGGGGGCCCTTGGTGGGCTTCGGCATGTCAGTTCTCCAGTGGTGAAAGTGGTGCGCGCGGTGTCAGCGCGCTTGCGCGTGAGCGCGAGATCAGTTGTTGGACTCGTCCTCGTCGTACCCGCTGTAGAAGTGGGCGCCGTCGAATCCGGGGACGGTGTCCTTGAGGGACAGGCCGAGCTCGGTGAGCTTGTCCTTGACCTCGTCCACCGACTTCTGACCGAAGTTGCGGATGTTCATGAGCTGCGTCTCCGACAGGGCGACGAGCTCGGACACCGTGTTGATGCCCTCGCGCTTCAGGCAGTTGTAGCTGCGGACCGACAGGTCGAGGTCCTCGATCGGCGTCTGCAGCTCGTTCGACAGGACAGCGTCGACCGGCGCGGGGCCGATCTCGATGCCCTCTGCGGCCGTGTTGAGCTCGCGAGCGAGCCCGAACAGCTCGACCAGCGTGCGACCGGCCGACGCGATGGCGTCGCGCGGCGTGATCGCCGGCTTCGACTCGACGTCGACGACCAGGCGGTCGAAGTCCGTGCGCTCACCGGCACGCGTCGCCTCGACGCGGTAGGTGACCTTGAGGACCGGCGAGTAGATCGAGTCGATCGGGATCTGACCGGCCTCGGAGAACTCGGAACGGTTCTGCGTGGCCGAGACGTAGCCGCGGCCGCGCTCGATCGTGAGCTCGAGCTCGAACCGCGCGGTGTCGTTCAGGGTCGCGATGACGAGTTCCGGGTTGTGGATCTCGACGCCGGCCGGAGCGGAGATGTCCGCTGCGGTGACCTGACCGGCACCCTGCTTGCGCAGGTACGCGGTGATCGGCTCGTCGTGCTCGCTGGAGACGACGAGGCTCTTGATGTTGAGGATGATCTCGGTGACGTCTTCCTTCACACCGGGAACGGTGCTGAATTCGTGGAGGACACCGTCGATGCGGATGCTGGTGACAGCCGCGCCGGGGATCGAGGAGAGGAGCGTGCGGCGCAGCGAGTTGCCGAGGGTGTAACCGAAGCCCGGCTCGAGCGGCTCGATGACGAAGCGCGAGCGGTGCTCGGAGATCGACTCCTCGGTCAGGGTGGGGCGCTGTGCAATGAGCACTGTGGGATTCCTTTCGGCGAAGTGTCCGCTATATGACACTTGGCGGTACGACGGGGCCGCGTGGGCCCCGACGGGTCTGTTGAGTTGTGATCACGCGCACCGATGTGCGCGATCGAACGACCAGGAATGGCCGCGGGCCCTGCCCGACCCCGTCAGGGGACGAGCAGGGCGCGGCCGGTTGCTCCTCGCGTCAGACGCGACGACGCTTCGGCGGGCGGCAACCGTTGTGCGCCTGCGGAGTGACGTCGTTGATCGAACCGACCTCGAGGCCAGCGGCCTGGAGCGAACGGATCGCGGTCTCGCGGCCCGAACCCGGACCCTTCACGAAGACGTCGACCTTCTTGACGCCGTGCTCCTGCGCCTGACGCGCAGCGGACTCGGCGGCGAGCTGCGCCGCGAACGGCGTCGACTTGCGCGAACCCTTGAAGCCCACGGCACCCGAGGACGCCCAGCTGAGGACGGCACCCGACGGGTCGGTGATGCTGACGATCGTGTTGTTGAACGTGCTCTTGATGTGGGCCTGGCCCACTGCGACGTTCTTCTTCTCCTTGCGGCGCGGCTTGCGCGCGGCAGTCTTGGGGGTAGCCATCGGGGTCTCCTATCGAGCCTTCTTCTTGCCTGCCACGGTGCGCTTCGGTCCCTTGCGGGTACGCGCGTTGGTCTTGGTGCGCTGACCGCGCACCGGGAGACCACGACGGTGGCGAAGACCCTCGTAGCTACCGATCTCGACCTTGCGACGGATGTCGGCTGCCACCTCGCGGCGGAGGTCACCCTCCACCTTGAAGTTGCCCTCGATGAAGTCACGGAGGGCGACGAGCTGGTCGTCGGTCAGGTCCTTGACGCGGATGTCACCGGAGATACCGGTCTCGGCGAGTGCCTGGACCGCGCGGGTACGGCCGACGCCGTAGATGTACGTGAGTGCGATCTCCACGCGCTTCTCGCGCGGGATGTCGACGCCTGCTAGACGTGCCATGTGATGGCTGCTCCTGTTGTCGATGGAGGTGTGGAGCAGTACCGGTGCCCGGGCCTCCGACCCGAGGTGTCCCCCGGCCGTCGTGCGACCGGGTTCTGGTACTGCGTTGTCGATCTTCAGTTGTGGGTCGTGCTCGAGCAGCCTGCTGTCCGAGGGACAGCGTCGGCGCCGGTCACGCGCCCGGGACTAGCCCTGGCGCTGCTTGTGACGCGGGTTGCTCTTGCAGATCACCATGACGCGGCCCTTGCGGCGGATCACTCGGCAGTGCTCGCACATGGGCTTGACGCTGGGGTTGACCTTCATTGTTCTTTCCTCGTGCTCGCTGGCTTCGTGCGCGGCAGGATTGCCGAGCCGTTCCTTTCCAGCTCGCGGATCACTTGTAGCGGTAGACGATCCGGCCGCGGGTCAGGTCGTACGGGCTCAGCTCCACGATCACGCGGTCCTCGGGGAGGATGCGGATGTAGTGCTGGCGCATCTTCCCGGAGATGTGCGCGAGGACCTTGTGTCCGTTCGTCAGCTCAACGCGGAACATCGCGTTGGGCAGAGCTTCGAGCACCGAGCCTTCGATCTCGATGACGCCGTCTTTCTTGGCCATAGCCTCACTGTCGCTTGGTTGTGGAACAGGTGTGATCCCCGAACCGGTCTGCGGGTCGGTCGCCACACCCGAGAGGGCATGACACACCAAAGATCGATCTTATGTGGTAAACCCGCAATTGCCAAGTGCAGGCGCGGCACGCCCCCTCACCTGGGGCTTCCGCGAGCACGCCTGAGTGTTCCACAGTGGTTTGACGGCGTGCTCCGGGCCGGAGCTTGTGCCCGGACCGTAGCGTTGCTCCGCAGCCACGTCCGCCGCCCACGTACCCTGCGCGGACCACCGAACGGAGACCACGTGCCCGACGCCACACGACGCCCCTTCGCCGCACACGGCAAGCAGGCCCGCCGTCGCGGCTGGACCACGCTCGTGACCGTCGTGGCCTCGGCGCTGGCCGTCGTGCTCGTGAGCGGGACGAGCGTCGCCGCCATCGCCGGCGCCCAGCTGGCCACCGCACCGCAGACCGTGCAGCTCAGCACCGACGACCAGAGCACCGCGAAGACCGCCGACATCACGGCGATCAAGGGCGGGGCGAACATCCTGCTCATCGGCAGCGACACCCGCGTCGGACAGTTCGACTCCGACGAGGACGTCGAGGGCGCCCGCAACGACGTCACGATGCTCATCCACATCTCCGAGGACCACCAGCAGCTCACCGCGGTCAGCTTCCCCCGCGACCTGATGGTCCCGATCCCGGCCTGCACCAACCCCGCGAGCGGGACGACGTACCCGGCCTCGACCTCCGCCATGTTCAACACGGCGCTCGGCAACGGTGGCGTCTCGTGCGTCGTCGACACCGTCGAGAACCTCACCGGCCTGAGCATCCCCTACGCCGGGCTCATCACCTTCGACGGCGTGATCGAGATGTCGAACGCCCTGGGCGGCGTCGACGTCTGCGTCGCGGAGCCCATCGACGACACCTTCACCGGGCTGCACCTCACGGCCGGCTCGCACAACCTCGAGGGCTCCGACGCCCTCGCTTTCCTGCGCACCCGCCACGGCGTCGGCGACGGCAGCGACCTGGCCCGGATCAGCTCGCAGCAGGTGTTCCTGTCGGCGCTGCTCCGCAAGGTCACCTCCGACGGGACCCTGTCGAACCCCATCACGCTCTACAAGCTCGCCGGCGCGGCCCTGTCGAACATGACGCTGTCCGACGGCCTGGCCCAGACCCGCACCCTCGTCGGCCTCGCTTCGGCACTGCGCGGCATGAGCACCGCCAACATGCTCTTCGTGCAGTACCCCGTCGCCGACGACCCCGACGACAGCGCGCGGGTGATCGTCGACCAGGAGACCGCCCACACGCTCAACGTGGCGCTGCAGAACGACGTGAAGTCCTCGCTGAGCGACTCGAGCACCGGGCGCGCGTCCGAGGAGTCACCGACCGCCGGGGGCACCGCGACGACCGCACCGTCGACCGGCACCACACCGTCCGACACAGCGTCGGCGCCCGCGTCGAGCGGCGCATCGTCGGGGACGTCGTCCGCACCGAGCTCGTCCGCCACGAGCACGGCGACGTCGACCCCGCTGCCGTCGTCGATCACCGGGCAGAGCGCCTCCGAGCAGACCTGCTCCGTCGGCAACTGACCGCCGGACAGGGCTGACGGCGCGGCGCCCTCCGGGCACTGGGCAGACGCGTCTGCGCGCGGCGGGCGACGAGGCGGGGACGACCCGCGCCTCCTGGCCGTCGCGACCGAGGCAGCCTGGAGGCCCGTCCTACGGGATCGGGACGGGCGTCACGCCCAGCGGGGCCAGGCCCGCAGCGCCGCCGTCGGCGGCCGTCAGGACCCACACGCCGTCGGCGTGCACAGCGACACTGTGTTCCCAGTGCGCGGCGTCCTTGCCGTCCATCGTGCGGACGGTCCAGTCGTCGTCGTCCGTCGAGCTGTCGATCGTGCCCGCGGTGACCATCGGCTCGATGGCCACCACCAGGCCGGGCTTCACCGCCGGACCGGCACCGCGGACGCGGTAGTTGAAGACCGGCGGGTCCTCGTGCATGGAGCGACCGATGCCGTGCCCCGTGTAGTCCTCGACGATGCCCCAGGCGCCGGTCTCGTCGATCGCGTCCTCGACCGCGGAACCGACCTCGTGCAGGTTCTTCGCGTGGGCGAGCGCCGCGATGCCGTGCCAGAGCGAGCGCTCCGTGGTGTCGCAGAGCGTCTGGCGTGCTGCGGACACCTCCGCGTCACCACCGGGGACGACCGTGGTGAACGCGCTGTCGCCGTTCCAGCCGTCGACCTCGGCACCGGCGTCCACCGACACGATGTCACCGGGAGCGAGCACGCGGTCACCGGGGATGCCGTGCACGATCTCGTCGTTCACGGACACGCACAGCGTGTGCCGGTAGCCCGGCACGAGCTGGAAGTTCGGGATCCCTCCGCCGTCGCGGATCGTCCGCTCGGCGATCGCGTCGAGCTCACCCGTCGTGATGCCGGGACGGATCGCCGCACGCACGGCGTCGAGCGCCTCGGCGGTCAGCAGCCCGGGGCGCACCATGGCGCGGAGCTCGTCCGGCGTCTTGTAGATCGAGGGCTTGCGGAAGCGGACCACGCCGGGTCAGACGCCCGCGGTCAGCCCGCGAGCCGACAGCGCGGCCTGGATGCGGTCGCCGACCTCGTCGATCGCGCCGAGGCCGTCGACGTCGAGGACGAGACCACGGTCGCCGTAGGCACCGACGATCGGGGCGGTCTGCTCGGTGTAGACCTGCTGGCGACGACGGATCGTCTCCTCGTTGTCGTCACTGCGGCCCTGCTGCTCGGCACGCTTGAGCAACCGGCCGACGAGCTCGTCCTGGTCGGCGACGAGCTGCACGACCGCGTCGATCCCGGTGCCCTGCTCGGCGAGCAGCGCGTCGAGGTACTCGACCTGCCCGACCGTGCGGGGGTACCCGTCGAGCAGGAACCCCTCGGCTGCGTCGGCCTCGTTCAGGCGCGACTTCACGAGCTCGTTCGTCAAGGAGTCCGGCACGTAGTCGCCGGCGTCCATGATCGCCTTGGCCTGCACACCGAGCGGCGTGCCCTCTGCGACGTTCTTGCGGAAGATGTCGCCCGTCGAGACCGCCGGGATCCCGAAGGACTCGGCGATCCGCCCGGCCTGGGTGCCCTTCCCCGCTCCGGGGGGTCCGACGATGATGAGACGTGCGCTCAACGGAGAAGCCCTTCGTAGTGACGCTGCTGCAGCTGCGAGTCGATCTGCTTCACGGTCTCGAGACCGACACCCACGATGATCAGGATGCTCGCGCCACCGAACGGGAAGTTCTGGTTCGCGCCGAACAGCGCCAGTGCTGCCAGCGGGATGAGCGCGATGAAACCGAGGTAGAGCGAGCCGGGCAGCGTCACCCGGGTGAGGACGTAGTCGAGGTACTCGGCGGTCGGACGACCGGCACGGATGCCGGGGATGAACCCGCCGTACTTCTTCATGTTGTCGGCGACCTCTTCGGGGTTGAAGGTGATCGCCACGTAGAAGTACGTGAACCCGACGATGAGCAGGAAGTACAGCACCATGTAGAACAGGTTGTCGCCGGAGACGAGGTTGTTCTCGATCCAGGTGACCCACGCCGCGGGCTCGGAGCCGTCCGAGGGCTTGTTGAACTGCGCGACCAGGGCCGGCAGGTACAGCAGCGACGACGCGAAGATGACGGGCACGACGCCGGCCATGTTCACCTTGATCGGGATGTACGTGTTGTTGCCGCCGTACGTGCGTCGGCCGACCATGCGCTTGGCGTACTGGACCGGGATCCGCCGCTGCGACTGCTCGACGAACACGACGGCCATCATGATGACCAGTCCGACCAGGATGACGAACAGGAAGAGCTCGAACGACTGCGACTGCTCGATGGCCCACAGCGCCGACGGGAACTGCGCCGCGATCGACGTGAAGATGAGGAGCGACATGCCGTTGCCGATGCCGCGCTCGGTGACGAGCTCGCCCATCCACATGATGAGGCCGGTACCGGCGGTCAGCGTGACGACCATGAGCATGATCGCGTACCAGCTGTCGTTCGAGATGATCGACGAGCAGGAGGACGACGCGTTCGTGCCGAAGAGGGCACCCGAGCGGGCGACCGTGATCAGGGTGGTGGACTGCAGCACGCCCAGCGCGATCGTGAGGTAGCGCGTGTACTGCGTCAGCTTCGCCTGACCGGACTGGCCCTCCTTGTAGAGGGAGTCGAAGTGCGGGATGACCACGCGCAGGAGCTGCACGATGATCGACGACGTGATGTACGGCATGATGCCGAGCGCGAAGACCGAGAGCTTCAGCAGCGCGCCGCCGGAGAACAGGTTGATCAGGTCGTAGAGACCGCCGGACGACGAGGCGCTGGCGAGACAGCTCTGCACGGCCGCGTAGTCGACGAACGGTGCCGGGATGTACGACCCGAGGCGGAACAGCGCGATGATCGCGAGGGTGAAGCCGATCTTCTTGCGAAGATCAGGGGTGCGCATGATGCGCGCGACCGCTCTGAACACGAGGACTCCGAACTTCTGGGACCGGGGCCGTCGATCGCGGCCGTTCCGGTGTCGGTCGGCAGGGCCGACCAGGCTGGCGGATGCCGGCCACTGTCAAGGAAACCGTAACGGCGGCCCGTGCGCAAACGCACGGGCCGCCGACGGGGGTTACTGGGAGACGGTGCCGCCAGCAGCCACGATCTTCTCGGCGGCGGACGCCGAGACCTTGTCGACCGTGACCGTGATCTTCACGGTGATGTCACCCTGACCGAGAACCTTGACCTTCTCGTTCTTGCGGACGGCGCCCTTGGCGACCAGGCCCGCAACGGTGACGTCGCCACCATCGGGGTAGAGCTCCGAGATCTTGTCCAGGTTCACGACCTGGTACTCGACCCGGAACGGGTTCTTGAACCCGCGGAGCTTCGGGGTGCGCATGTGCAGCGGCATCTGCCCACCCTCGAAGCCGACCCGGACCTGGTAGCGGGCCTTCGTGCCCTTGGTACCACGCCCAGCGGTCTTGCCCTTCGAGCCCTCACCGCGACCCACACGGGTGCGGTCCTTCTTGGCGCCCTCTGCGGGGCGGAGGTGGTGCAGCTTCAGCACCTGCACGCGCTCGTTCTTCTCGTCGCTCATGCGTCGACCTCCTCGACCTTCACGAGGTGCGCCACCGTTGCGATGTACCCGCGGTTCTGGGCGTTGTCCTCACGCTCGACCGTACGGCCGATGCGCTTGAGACCCAGGCTGCGGAGCGTGTCGCGCTGGTACTGCTTCTCGCTGATAACGGACTTGATCTGCGTGATCTTCAGCGTCGCCATCACGCACCTGCCTTCTCGGTCGCGGCACGCAGTGCTGCGGCCTCGGCCTGGAGCAGACGAGCCGGGACGACCCGCTCGACGTCGAGGCCACGACGGCTCGCGACGGCGCGGGGCTCCTCGAGCTGCTTCAGAGCCTCGACGGTCGCGTGCACGATGTTGATGGTGTTCGACGAACCGAGCGACTTGCTCAGGACGTCGTGGATGCCGGCGCACTCGAGCACGGCGCGGACGGGACCACCGGCGATGACACCGGTACCCGGGCCAGCCGGACGCAGGAGGACGACGCCAGCAGCGGCTTCACCCTGCACGGGGTGCGGGATGGTGTTGCCGACGCGGGGGACGCGGAAGAAGTTCTTCTTCGCCTCTTCGACACCCTTGGAGATCGCCGTGGGGACCTCCTTGGCCTTGCCGTAGCCGACGCCCACGAGGCCGTTGCCGTCACCCACGACGACGAGCGCCGTGAAGCTGAAGCGACGACCACCCTTGACGACCTTCGACACGCGGTTGATGGTCACCACGCGCTCGAGGAACTGGCTGTCGCCACCGCGGTTGTTGCGGTCGCGGCCCTGCTGACGGTCACGACCGCCACCACGACGGCCGCGGTTGTCAGCCGAGTCGCGGTTGTTCGATGCGGAACCGGCAGCGGTCTCGACGGGACGCTCGGCGACGGCAGGTGCCTCCGCCTCCTTGCCCTTCGCGGCGGTGTCGGTGCCCTCAGCGGCTGCCTCGGTGCCCTCAGCAGTTGCCTCGGTGCCCTCAGCGGTCGCCTCGGTGGTCTCGACGGCGTCCGTGGCCTCGACGGCCTCGGTCTTGGCGTCTTCGTTGGTGTTCGCGTTGTCGCTCACAGGTTCAGCCCTCCTTCACGGGCACCATCGGCGATCGCGGCGACGCGACCGGCGTACTTGCTGCCACCGCGGTCGAAGACCACGGCCTCGACGCCAGCCGACTTCGCGCGCTCGGCGAGGAGCTCACCGACGCGACGGGCCTTGGCGGTCTTGTCGCCGTCGAACGAGCGGAGGTCTGCCTCCATCGTCGAGGCGCTTGCGAGGGTGTGACCCTTCGCGTCGTCGATGACCTGCACGAACACGTGACGCGACGAGCGGGTGACGGCGAGACGGGGACGAGCCTCGGTGCCGGTGATCTTCTTGCGGAGACGGTTGTGACGACGCGCCTTGGCGGCCGCCTTGCTCTTGCCTCGTGTCTTGAGGAGTCCCATGATCACTTACCTGACTTTCCGGCCTTGCGGCGCACGTTCTCGCCGGCGTAACGGACACCCTTGCCCTTGTACGGCTCGGGCTTCCGGAGCTTCCGGATGTTCGCCGCCACTTCGCCGACTGCCTGCTTGTCGATGCCGGCGACCGTGACCTTGTTGTTGCCCTCGACCGCGAAGCTGATGCCCGCGGGCGGCTCGACCGTGATCGAGTGGGAGTACCCGAGCGCGAACTCGAGGTTCGAGCCCTTCGCCTGCACGCGGTAACCGGTGCCGACGACCTCGAGGCCCTTGGTGTAGCCCTGGGTCACGCCGATGATGTTGTTGGCGATGAGGGTACGGGTCAGGCCGTGGAGCGAACGCGACTCGCGCTCGTCGTCCGGACGGGTGACGAGAACCTGGTTCTCCTCGACCTTGGCCTGGATGGGCTCCGCGATGACGAGCGCGAGCTCGCCCTTCGGGCCCTTGACCGCCACGCTCTGACCGTCAACGGAGACGGTCACGCCGGCGGGGATGTCGATGGGAAGACGTCCGATTCGTGACATTGTCGATCACCACACGTAGGCGAGGACTTCCCCACCCACGCCCTTCTGCTCGGCTTCGCGGTCGGTCAGCAGGCCGGACGAGGTCGAGAGGATCGCCACGCCGAGGCCACCGAGGACCTGGGGGATCTCCGTCGACTTCGCGTAGACCCGGAGGCCCGGCTTCGACACGCGCTTGATGCCGGCGATCGAACGCTCGCGCTCGGGGCCGTACTTCAGGTCGATGGTGAGGGTCTGCCCGACTCGGGCGTCCTCCACCTTCCACTCGCTGATGTAGCCCTCACGCTTGAGGATGTCGGCGATGTTCTTCTTGAGCTTGGAGCTCGGGAGCGCGACGGCGTCGTGGTGCGCGGAGTTCGCGTTCCGCAATCTGGTCAGCATGTCTGCGACCGGATCGGTCATCGTCATGATGTTCGTCCATTTCTCGCCTGGTTTCGACACCCGTTCCACGAATGCCGACCTGAGCGATCGAGTGATCCCGGGGCGGTTCCCCAGGATCGGTGTGTTCGTGCGTGCGGGCCGGAGGACGTGAATCCTCCGGCCCGCACCGCCCGAAGTAGTTTAGACCGTCTGCTCGTTGGAGCGGAACGGGAAGCCGAGCTGACGGAGCAGCGCGCGTCCCTCGTCGTCCGTCTTCGCGGTGGTGACGACAGTGATGTCGAAGCCGCGGACACGGTCGATGCGGTCCTGGTCGATCTCGTGGAACACGGACTGCTCCGAGAGACCGAACGTGTAGTTGCCGTTCCCGTCGAACTGCTTGTCGCTGAGACCGCGGAAGTCGCGGATGCGGGGCAGTGCGAGGGAGATCAGGCGGTCGAGGAACTCCCAGGCGCGGTCACCACGGAGGGTGACGTGCGCACCGATCGCCTGACCCTCGCGCAGCTTGAACTGCGCGATGGACTTGCGAGCGATGTTGACCTGGGGCTTCTGACCCGTGATCGCCGTGAGGTCCTTGATGGCCCCCTCGATGATCTTCGAGTCGCGAGCGGCCTCGCCGACACCGGTGTTCACGACGACCTTGACCAGGCCGGGGACCTGGTTGACGTTCGCGTAGCCGAACTGCTCGGTGAGCGTGGCCTTGATCTCGTCCTTGTACTTCTGCTTGAGGCGCGGCTGGGCCTTGGGGGCCTCAGTCGTTGCAGTCGTGTCAGTCATCAGAGCGTTTCACCTGACTTCTTGGCGTAGCGGACACGGACGGTCTTCTTGACCCCGCCCTTCTCCACCTCTTCGGTACGGAAGCCGACGCGGGTCGGCTTCTTCGTCTTCGGGTCGACGAGAGCGACGTTGGACACGTGGATCGAGGCTTCGTGCTTCTCGATGCCACCCGTCTTCGAGCCGCGCTGCGTCTGGCCGACGCGGACGTGCTTCGTGACGAAGTTCACGCCCTCGACGACGACGCGCTGCTTGTCCTTGAGGACCTCGATGACCTTGCCCTGCTTGCCACGGTCGCCGCCACGCTCCTGCGTCGCGCCCGTGATGACCTGGACGAGGTCACCCTTCTTGATGTTCGCCATGGCTTACAGCACCTCCGGCGCGAGCGAGATGATCTTCATGAACTTCTTGTCACGGAGCTCGCGACCGACCGGACCGAAGATGCGCGTGCCGCGCGGGTCGCCGTCGGCCTTGAGGATCACTGCCGCGTTCTCGTCGAACTTGATGTAGGAGCCGTCCTGACGACGAGTCTCCTTCTTGGTGCGAACGATGACCGCCTTGACGACGTCACCCTTCTTCACGTTGCCGCCGGGGATGGCGTCCTTCACCGTGGCGACGATGACGTCACCGAGACCGGCGTAGCGACGACCCGAACCACCGAGCACGCGGATGGTCAAGATCTCCTTGGCACCCGTGTTGTCGGCGATCTTCAGGCGGGATTCCTGCTGAATCACTGCTGTCTCCTATTCCGAAGCAGGCCGAGGCCTACTTGGCCTTCTCGAGGATCTCGACCAGGCGCCAGCGCTTGGAAGCGCTGAGGGGACGGGTCTCGCTGATCACGACGAGGTCGCCGACACCAGCGGTGCCGAGCTCGTCGTGGGCCTTCACCTTGGACGTGCGACGGATGATCTTGCCGTAGAGCGCGTGCTTCACGCGGTCCTCGACCTCGACCACGATGGTCTTGTCCATCTTGTCGCTGGTCACGTAGCCGCGACGCGTCTTGCGGTAGCCGCGAGTGAGGGCGGCGGAGGTCTTCTCTTCGTTCGCCATTACTTCTCCTCGGCGGTCTCGGCCTCGGTCGACTCAGCCGGCTTGTCAGCCTTCTTCGTCGTCTTCTTGGCCTTGGTGGCGGTCTCGACGGGCGCGGGAGTGGCACGGATGCCGAGCTCGCGCTCGCGGAGGACGGTGTAGATGCGAGCGATGTCGCGCTTGACGGCACGGAGACGACCGTGGCTCTCCAGCTGGCCGGTGGCCGACTGGAAGCGGAGGTTGAAGAGTTCCTCCTTGGCCTTCTTCAGCTCGTCAGCGAGACGCTCGTTCTCGAACGTGTCGAGCTCCGTCGGACGGAGCTCCTTGGAACCGATCGCCATTATGCGTCGCCCTCCTCGCGCTTGATGATGCGTGCCTTGAGGGGCAGCTTGTGGATTGCACGGGTCAGCGCCTCACGGGCGATGTCCTCGGTGACGCCGGAGAGCTCGAAGAGCACACGACCCGGCTTGACGTTGGCGACCCACCACTCGGGCGAGCCCTTACCGGAACCCATGCGGGTCTCAGCCGGCTTCTTCGTGAGCGGACGGTCCGGGTAGATGTTGATCCAGACCTTGCCGCCACGCTTGATGTGACGCGTCATGGCGATACGAGCGGACTCGATCTGACGGTTGGTCACGTACGCCGGGGTGAGGGCCTGGATGCCGTAGTCGCCGAAGCTGACCTTGGTACCACCGGTTGCCTGACCCGAACGCTTCGGGTGGTGCTGCTTACGGTGCTTGACTCGACGGGGAATAAGCATGGTTACGCCTCAACTCCTGCGCCGGCCGGCGCGTCCTGCGGGGCCTGCTGCGGGCGGCGGTCACCGCGGTCGCCGCCACGACGGTCGCCGCCACGGTCGCCACGCTCACCGCGCGGGCCGCCACGACGCTCGGGGCGCGACGAACGCTGGTTCGCCTGCTCGCGAGCGAGCTCCTTGTTCGTGATGTCGCCCTTGTAGATCCAGACCTTCACGCCGATGCGGCCGAACGTGGTCCGGGCCTCGTAGAAGCCGTAGTCGATGTTCGCGCGGAGGGTGTGCAGCGGCACACGGCCTTCGCGGTAGAACTCCGAACGGGACATCTCGGCGCCGCCGAGACGGCCCGACACCTGGATGCGGACACCCTTGGCGCCGGCGCGCTGTGCACCCTGCAGGCCCTTGCGCATGGCGCGACGGAACGCGACACGAGCGGAGAGCTGCTCGGCGATGCCCTGCGCGACGAGCTGGGCCTCGGTCTCGGGGTTCTTGACCTCGAGGATGTTCAGCTGGATCTGCTTCTTGGTGAGCTTCTCGAGCTCACCACGAACGCGCTCCGCCTCGGCGCCGCGGCGGCCGATGACGATGCCCGGACGCGCCGTGTGGATGTCCACGCGGACACGGTCACGGGTGCGCTCGAGCTCGATGCGAGCGACACCGGCGCGGTCGAGGGTCTTCTTCAGGTACTCGCGCACCTTGATGTCCTCGGCCACGTAGTCGGCGTAGCGCTGACCGGCCTTCTTGCTGTCGGTGAACCAGTGCGAGACGTGGTCCGTCGTGATCCCGAGACGGAAGCCGTACGGGTTGACCTTCTGGCCCATTAGTTGCTCGCCTTCTTGCTCGTCGCGGCAGCCTCGGCCTCTTCCGGCGTCGCGAGGACGACCGTGATGTGGCTGGTGCGCTTGTTGATGCGGAAGGCCCGGCCCTGGGCGCGCGGCTGGAACCGCTTCAGGGTCGTTCCCTCGTCGACGAAGACGCGGCTCACGTAGAGGTCGCGCTCGTCGAGGAAGCTGTTCGTCGAGTCAGCCTTCACCCGGGCGTTCGCGATCGCCGAGGCGACCAGCTTGTACACGGGCTCCGAAGCGCCCTGGGGGGCGAACTTCAGGATGGCGAGCGCCTCGTGGGCCTGCTTGCCGCGGATCAGCTCGATGACGCGACGGGCCTTCTGAGGCGTGACGCGGATGTGTCGCACGCGTGCGATCGACTCCACCATTTCGTTCCTCCTCTGCGTCCCCGCGTTAGCGGCGACGGCCCTTCTTGTCGTCCTTCACGTGACCACGGAAGGTGCGGGTCGGCGCGAACTCGCCGAGCTTGTGACCGACCATCGACTCGGTGACGAACACCGGGATGTGCTTGCGGCCGTCGTGCACCGCGATGGTGTGACCGAGCATGTTCGGGACGATCATCGACCGTCGCGACCAGGTACGGATCACGTTCTTGGTGTTGGCCTCGTTCTGCGTGACGACCTTGCGGAGCAGGTGCTCGTCGACGAAGGGGCCCTTCTTCAGACTGCGTGGCATCTTCTGAACTCCTACTTGCGCTTCTTGCCGGCGTTACGGCGACGGACGATGAGCTTGTCGCTCGGCTTGTTCGGCTTGCGCGTGCGACCCTCGGCCTGGCCCCAGGGGCTGACCGGGTGACGACCACCGGAGGTCTTGCCCTCGCCACCACCGTGGGGGTGGTCGACCGGGTTCATCGCGACACCACGCACGGTCGGGCGGACGCCCTTCCAGCGCATGCGGCCGGCCTTGCCCCAGTTGATGTTCGACTGCTCGGCGTTGCCGACCTCGCCGATCGTGGCGCGGCAGCGTGCGTCGACGTTGCGGACCTCGCCCGACGGCAGACGGAGCTGCGCGTAGGGGCCGTCCTTGGCGACGAGACGCACCGAGGCGCCGGCCGAGCGGGCCATCTTCGCGCCGCCACCGGGGCGGAGCTCGATGGCGTGCACGACGGTACCCACGGGGATGTTGCGCAGCGGCAGGTTGTTGCCGGGCTTGATGTCGGCGCCGGGGCCCTGCTCGATGACGTCGCCCTGCTTGAGCTTGTTCGGCGCGATGATGTACCGCTTCGTGCCGTCCACGTAGTGCAGGAGCGCGATGCGCGCAGTGCGGTTGGGGTCGTACTCGATGTGAGCGACCTTGGCGTCCACGCCGTCCTTGTCGGAGCGACGGAAGTCGATCACGCGGTACTGGCGCTTGTGGCCACCACCGATGTGACGCGTGGTGATGCGGCCGGAGCTGTTGCGACCACCGGTCTTCGGCAGCGGACGAAGCAGGGACTTCTCCGGAGTCGAACGGGTGATCTCAGCGAAGTCGGCGACCGACGAGCCGCGACGACCGGGGGTCGTCGGCTTGTAGTTACGAATAGCCATGATTTATCCCTCTGGTCCTCAGCCGACAGCCGTGAAGATGTCGATCGAACCGGACTTGAGCGTCACGATGGCGCGCTTGGTGTCCTTGCGCTTGCCGAGACCGAACTTGGTGCGACGGGTCTTGCCCGGGCGGTTCAGCGTGTTGATGCTCGCGACCTTGACCTCGAAGATCTTCTCGATGGCGAGCTTGATCTCGGTCTTGTTCGAACGGGGGTCCACGATGAACGTGTACTTGCCCTGGTCGATGAGCGCGTAGCTCTTCTCCGAGACGACCGGCGAGATGATGACGTCGCGCGGGTCCTTGTTGAAGCCGCTCATGCGGTGATCTCCTTCGCGGTCTTCGACGCGATGAAGGCGTCGAGGGCGCTCTTGCTGAAGACGACGGCGTCCGACTTGAGGACGTCGTAGGCGTTCAGCTGGCCGTACGAGAGCGCGTGGACGTTCGGCAGGTTGCGGATCGACTTGAGCGTCAGCTCGTCGTTCGACTCGAGCACGATCAGCACGTGCTTGACGGGCGCGACCTTCTCGAGGAGCGTGCGAGCGACCTTGGTCGACGGCACGTCGGCCTCGACGAAGCCGTCGACAGCCGAGATGCGGCCACCGCGGGCGCGGTCCGAGAGCGAGCCGAGCAGCGCTGCGGCGATCATCTTCTTGGGGGTGCGCTGCGAGTAGTCGCGGGGGGTCGGCCCGTGGACGACGCCACCACCGGTGTGCTCGGGAGCACGGACGGAACCCTGACGGGCGCGGCCGGTGCCCTTCTGCTTGAACGGCTTGCGACCGGCACCGCGGACTTCGCCGCGGTTCTTGGTCTTGTGGGTGCCCTGACGCGCGGCTGCGAGCTGCGCGGTGACGACCTGGTGGATCAGCGGGACGTTGGTCTCGACGTCGAAGAGAGCTGCGGGCAGCTCGACGGTGCCGGACTTGACACCCGATGCGTCGAGGACGTCGATCGTGGTTGCGGTCGTGGTGGCCATGATCACTTACCCTTCACGGCGGTGCGGACGAAGACGGAGCGGCCACGAGCACCGGGGACGGCGCCCTTGACGAGCAGCAGACCCTTCTCGGCGTCGACGGCGTGCACCGTGAGGTTGAGGACGGTCACGCGGTCGCCACCCATACGACCGGCCATGCGCATGCCCTTGAAGACACGCGACGGGGTCGAGGAAGCACCGATCGAGCCGGGCTTGCGGTGGTTGCGGTGTGCACCGTGCGAGGCGCCGACGCCGTGGAAGCCGTGGCGCTTCATGACACCGGCGAAGCCCTTGCCCTTGGAGGTACCGACGACGTCGACCTTCTGGCCCGCCGTGAACGTGCCGTCCACGGTGAGCTCCTGGCCGAGCGTGTACTCAGCGGAGTCGTTGGTCCGGATCTCGGTGAGGGTGCGACGCGGGGTCACGCCAGCGGCCTCGAAGTGGCCAGCGGCCGGCTTGTTGACCTTGCGCGGGTCGATGGCACCGGCGGCGATCTGGATCGCCTCGTAGCCGTCGCGCTCAGCGTTGCGGATCTGGGTGACCACGTTCGGGCCGACCTCGATCACGGTGACGGGGATGAACTTGTTGTTCTCGTCCCACACCTGGGTCATCCCGAGCTTCTTGCCGAGGAGGCCCTTGACGGTCTTGGTTGAGTTCGCCATTGGTCAGCCCCCTTACAGCTTGATCTCGATGTTGACGTCTGCCGGCAGGTCGAGTCGCATGAGCGAGTCAACGGCCTTCGGCGTCGGGTCGACGATGTCGATGACCCGCTTGTGCGTGCGCTTCTCGAAGTGCTCGCGCGAGTCCTTGTACTTGTGAGGGGAACGGATCACTGCGATCACGTTCTTCTCGGTGGGGAGTGGCACCGGGCCGACCACGGTTGCACCGGCACGGGTCACCGTGTCGACGATCTTCCGGGCCGACGTGTCGATGACCTCGTGGTCATACGACTTGAGCCGGATGCGGATCTTCTGTCCCGCCATGTGTCTCTTGTCCTCTCTCTGCGCCGCGCACCCGCAGGCCGCCTGACGCCGCTCGGCTCCGCATTGCTGCAGACCGTGCTGTTTTCCTGAACCAACCGGCCGCATCCGCTGGGGATGACCGCTGTTCACCTGTCAACCGCGCGGGCGACCTTGGCCGTCCAGCGTGGGCAATCGACTTCCTCGCACTCCGGGCGCAACAGTGTCGCGTCCGTCATGACCTCGGGGAGTCGTGTTCTGCTGCCTGCGGCCCAACCCAGCCCTGCTGAACAGGGGGGTTGTGCACTGCCAGAGCAGTGATCCTGCGGACTCGCACCCGCGGGGAATTCGGAACCGGACAAGTCTCGCATGTCCCGAGCCCACGTGCAACCCGGGCGTGTCGCGATGTGCCGGGCGTGTCGACACCGGCTCGCTTCCCCGGATCCACGCGGATCGGACGGCCTGGAGGCACGGGTCGCCGCCGCAACGCGGAGCGCCCTCCGGACATGGTCCGGAGGGCGCTCGTGGAGACGGTTACTCGGCCGTCACCGGAGGGACGAACCACGGCGGGAAGACCGCCACGCGCGGCGCGTGGCCGCCGTGGTCGGCGAGCACCGCACGGACCGTCTGACGGGCCTTGTCGTTCGGGACACCGATCACCGCGACGGACGAGAACGGCACGCTCGGCCCCGCGAGGAGCTCGAGTCCGAGCATCTCGGGGTCGGAGAAGTCGGTGCGGCGGATCAGGTTCGTCCCGGCGTCGGGGCCGACGGCGAACCGGACGTCGTCGGCGTCGGCGTCCTGGTCGGCGACGACCACCGAGCCACCGAACGCCGAGACCGGGACGACGAGCACGACGTAGTCCACCGCGCGCGTGCGTCGGGCGGCGTCGGACCACCGCTCCCCGACGGCGCCGGTGCGGAGTTCGTCCCACCGGACGGCATCCGGCGACAGGGTGAACGGCACGTGGCTCGCGATGGTGCTGCCGTCGGGCGCTTCGGCCTCGGCGCGTGCGGCCCGGGTCTCGGGGCTGCTGACGTCGACGGCGGGCTCCGCCTGGTCGGCCGCCAGGATGGCGCCGGACCCGACGATGCCGTCGAGGTTGTCGATGTGGGTCACGTGGTGCGCACGCAGCGACGCGAACACCCGAGCCTCGGGCAGGTCGGCCGACGACGACCGGAGCGACGTCGGTGAGCGCAGCGACGTCCCGGGGCCGGAGGCCGGCGGGTCGACGCGCAGGTTGGTGGTGATGCGGGTCCGCCGTGGCGCCGGAGCGGCTGGGATCGCCGACTCCTCACGCTGCCGGGGCGCGCAGATGTCGCAGAGCTCGGTGGGGAAACCGTGGATGCACTCGTCAGTCACGACTGTTGTGGGTCCTTCCGTGCCGTGTGGGGTGGTCCGGCACGTCGACCAACGCTACGTCATCCGGACGCTCCCGGGGTCATTGTCGGTAGAGCAGTGCCCGGACCTCGGACTCGGCGGCGTGGATCCGGGCCGGATCGATGGTCTCGCCGTGCTCGTAGGCGTCGAGCAGCCGCGGGTCGATGTAGCTCTGCCGGCACACCGTCGGGGTGTTGCCGAGCTCGTCGCTCGCGGCCTTCACGGCATGGGACACCGCACGCTTCCGCTTCGCCTGCGACGACAGCGGACCGGTCTGGGCAAGGTCGACGGCCGCGGCCACCGTGCCGTGCAGGGTGCGGAAGTCCTTCGCCGTGAAGTCGTCACCAGCACGCTCCTTGACGTAGGCGTTGATGTCCTCGGCGGACAACGGCTCCCACTCGTCACCGCGGCGTTCGCGGAACGACAGCAGTCGGGCGTTCGGCCCACGGCGCTTCATGCCGGCGATCACCGTCGCGAGGTCGGCGTCGTGGATCGACGACGACCACTCCTGCCCGCTCTTGCCGGGGAAGTCGAGCTCGATGTCGTCACCGGAGACGTGGGCGTGCGCGCACAGCAGGGTCGACAGTCCGCGGCTGCCGTGCTCGCTGGCGTACCGCTCCGATCCGACCCGCAGCGAGCCCTGGTCGAGCATCCGGAACGCTGCGGCCAGCGCTCGGCGGCGATCGGGTTCCGGTCGTCGGAGGTCCTGCGTGACCCCGCGCCGTGCGACCGGCAGCGACTCCGCGAGGGCGAGCGCCCGGTCGTACTTGATCCGGTCCATCCGTTCGCGCCACGACGGGTGGTACATGTACTGGCGGCGTCCGGCTCCGTCGATGCCGGTCGCGAGGACGTGCCCGTTCTCGTACGGCGAGATCCAGACGTCGTCCCAGGCCGGCGGGATGACGAGGTCCTCGAGCCGCTGACGCACCGAGGCATCGGTGACGGTCGCACCGTCGGGGTCACGGTACGAGAAGCCGCGGCCGCTCCGGACACGGTGGTAGCCACGACCGGAGGTCGTGGAACGGCGCAGACGAGTCACCCGGCCGAGCCAACTCCCCGCTGCCTGGGACGCCGTACGGGGCGGACGGACGCCGTCGTGGCGGGCGTACCCCGGGCCTCCCGTCCGCCGCCCGCCAGGGCCGTGAGCGGCCGACAGTGGCTCCGAGCGCTGCCACGTCGACCGGGGCAACGACACAGCGGGGCCGAGCCCGAAGGCTCGACCCCGCTGCGGCAGGTAACCGGAGTTACTTGAGGATCTTCTCGACCGTACCGGCGCCGACCGTACGACCACCCTCACGGATGGCGAAACGGAGGCCCTCTTCCATGGCGATCGGCTGGATCAGCTCGACGGTCATGGCGACGGTGTCACCGGGCATGACCATCTCGGTGCCCTCGGGCAGCGTGATGACGCCGGTGACGTCCGTGGTGCGGAAGTAGAACTGCGGACGGTAGTTCGCGTAGAACGGGTTGTGACGCCCGCCCTCTTCCTTGGTCAGGATGTAGGAGTTCGCCTGGAACTCGGTGTGCGGCGTGACCGAACCCGGCTTCACGACGACCTGGCCGCGCTCCACGTCCTCCCGCTTGAGGCCACGGATGAGCAGACCGGTGTTGTCACCGGCGACCGCCTGGTCGAGCAGCTTGCGGAACATCTCGATGCCCGTGACCGTGGTCTTCTGCGTCGCGCGGATGCCGACGATCTCGACCTCGGCGTTCAGGTTGAGCGTTCCACGCTCGACACGACCGGTGACGACCGTTCCACGACCGGTGATCGTGAAGACGTCCTCGATCGGCATCAGGAAGGGCTGGTCGGTGGCGCGCACCGGGTCCGGCACGTGCTCGTCGACCTGGGCCATGAGCTCCTGGACCGACTTGACCCACTTCTCGTCGCCCTCGAGCGCCTTGAGCGCCGAGACCTGCACGACGGGGGCGTCCTCGTCGAACTGCTGCGAGCCGAGGAGCTCGCGGACCTCGAGCTCGACGAGCTCCAGGATCTCCTCGTCGTCCACCATGTCGGACTTGTTCAGCGCGACGACGATGTAGGGGACGCCGACCTGGCGGGCGAGCAGCACGTGCTCACGCGTCTGGGGCATCGGGCCGTCGGTGGCGGCGACCACGAGGATCGCGCCGTCCATCTGCGCCGCACCCGTGATCATGTTCTTCACGTAGTCGGCGTGACCGGGGGCGTCGACGTGCGCGTAGTGACGCTTCTCGGTCTGGTACTCGACGTGCGAGATGTTGATCGTGATGCCGCGCTGGCGCTCCTCGGGAGCGTTGTCGATCTGCGCGAAGTCACGGGCCTCGTTGAGGTCCGGGTACTGGTCGTGCAGAACCTTGGTGATCGCCGCCGTGAGCGTGGTCTTGCCGTGGTCGACGTGACCGATGGTTCCGATGTTGACGTGCGGCTTGGTGCGCTCGAACTTGGCCTTGGCCACTGTGGGTCCTCCTCAGGACTCGGAAGCGTCATCCCCGGCCGGCCCTGGATGGGCTCGCGACCGTTGATGCGCGGTGTGTGTCTGTACTTTACTTGGTGGCGAGGGGCCCGTCGCCGGGCACCCCCGCCTGTGGAGAAGCGCTGAGCGCTACTCCCCCGCGTTCTTCGCGATGATCTCCTCGGCGACCTTGGCCGGGACCTGGCTGTAGGTCTCGAAGGTCATCGAGTAGACCGCACGACCAGAGGTCTTCGACCGCAGGTCGCCGACGTAGCCGAACATCTCGGACAGCGGCACGCTCGCGCGGACCACCTTGACGCCCGAGGCGTCCTCCATCGAGGCGATCTGGCCACGACGGGAGTTCAGGTCACCGATGACGTCGCCCATGTACTCCTCAGGAGTACGGACCTCGACGGCCATGATCGGCTCGAGGATCGCGGGACCGGCCTTGCGGGCCGCTTCCTTGTAGGCGATGGAACCGGCGATCTTGAACGCCATCTCGGACGAGTCGACGTCGTGCGCCGCGCCGTCCTTGAGGATGGCCTTCACGCCGACGGTCGGGTAGCCCGCGAGGATGCCGACCTGCATGGCGTCCTGGATACCGGCGTCGACCGAGGGGATGTACTCGCGCGGGACACGGCCACCGGAAGTCGCGTTGACGAACTCGTAGACCTTCTCGCTCGTGACCTCCATCGGCTCGAGCGCGATCTGCACCTTCGCGAACTGACCGGAACCACCGGTCTGCTTCTTGTGGGTGTAGTCGTAGCGCTCGACGATCTTGGTGAGCGTCTCGCGGTAGGCCACCTGGGGCTTGCCGACGCTCGCCTCGACGTGGAACTCGCGCTTCATGCGGTCGACGAGGATGTCGAGGTGGAGCTCGCCCATGCCCTTGATCGTCGTCTGACCGGTCTCGGCGTTGAGCTCGACGCGGAACGTCGGGTCCTCTTCGGCGAGCTTCTGGATGGCCGTGGAGAGCTTCTCCTGGTCAGCCTTCGTGTTCGGCTCGATCGCGACCTCGATGACCGGCTCCGGGAACGTCATCGACTCGAGGACGACCTGGTTGGTCGGGTCGCACAGGGTGTCACCGGTGGTGGTGTCCTTGAGGCCGATGACCGCGTAGATGTGGCCAGCGGTCACGTTGGCGACCGGGTTCTCCTTGTTGGAGTGCATCTGGAAAATCTTCCCGATGCGCTCCTTCTTGCCCTTGGTCGAGTTGATGACCTGTGCGCCGGACTCGATCGAGCCGGAGTACACGCGGACGTAGGTGAGGCGACCGAAGAAGGGGTGCACCGCGACCTTGAACGCGAGAGCCGAGAACGGCTCCGACGCGTCGGGCTTGCGGATGATCTCCTTCTCCTCGTCCTTGACGTCGTGGCCGATCATCGGCGGCACGTCGAGCGGGGACGGGAGGTAGTCGATGACGGCGTCGAGCATCGGCTGGACACCGCGGTTCTTGAACGCGGAACCGCACAGCACCGGGTAGAGCGTGCTGCTCACGGTGAGGGCGCGGATCGCGGCCTTGATCTCGTCGACCGAGAAGTCGGTGTCGCCCTCGAGGTAACGCTCCATGAGGACGTCGTCCGCCTCGGCCACGCGCTCGATGAGCTTCTCGCGGTACTCGGCGGCGCGGTCCTGCAGGTCGGCCGGGATCTCTTCGATCTCGTACTTCGCACCCATCGCGACGTCACCCTTGGCGTCGCCGCGCCAGGTGAGTGCACGCATCTGGACGAGGTCGACGACGCCTTCGAACGAGCTCTCCGAACCGATCGGCAGCTGGAGCACGAGGGGCTCCGCACCGAGGCGGTTGATGATCGTGTCGACGGTGTAGTAGAAGTCCGCGCCGAGCTTGTCCATCTTGTTGACGAAGCAGATGCGCGGGACGTTGTACTTGTCAGCCTGACGCCACACGGTCTCGGACTGGGGCTCGACGCCCTCCTTGCCGTCGAAGACGGCGACCGCACCGTCGAGGACGCGGAGCGAACGCTCCACCTCGACCGTGAAGTCCACGTGACCGGGGGTGTCGATGATGTTGATCTGGTTGTTGTCCCAGAAGCAGGTCGTCGCGGCCGACGTGATCGTGATGCCGCGCTCCTGCTCCTGCGCCATCCAGTCCATCGTGGCAGCGCCGTCGTGGACCTCACCGATCTTGTGCGTGATGCCCGTGTAGAACAGGATGCGCTCGGTCGTCGTGGTCTTGCCGGCATCGATGTGCGCCATGATGCCGATGTTGCGGACCTTGTTCAGGTCGGTGAGCACGTCCTGTGCCACAGGGTTCCTCCGGAAGAGTTGTAGGAGAGGTTGGCGGCCGTCCGGGCGCCGGGGTTCTTGACCACCGGTGCCCGGACGGTGCCGGGACTACCAGCGGTAGTGGGCGAAGGCCTTGTTCGACTCGGCCATCTTGTGCGTGTCCTCGCGGCGCTTGACCGCGGCACCGAGACCGTTCGACGCGTCGAGGATCTCGTTCATGAGACGCTCGGTCATCGTCTTCTCGCGACGGGCCTTGGCGTACGAGGTCAGCCAGCGGAGCGCGAGGGTGTTCGCGCGGTGCGGCTTGACCTCGACCGGGACCTGGTAGGTCGAGCCACCGACGCGGCGGCTGCGGACCTCGAGGGTCGGACGGACGTTGTCGAGCGCCTTCTTGAGCGTGACGACAGCATCCTGCTGGTTCTTGGCAGTGACGCCCTCGAGTGCACCGTAGACGATGCGCTCGGCGAGGCCCTTCTTGCCGTCGAGCAGGATCTTGTTGACGAGCTGGCTGACGATCGGCGCACCGTAGACCGGGTCGGCGACGACGGGACGCTTGGGGGCGGGACCCTTACGAGGCATCTAACTCAACCCTTCTTCGCGCCGTAGCGGCTACGAGCCTGCTTACGGTTCTTCACGGCCTGGGTGTCCAGGGCGCCACGGATGATCTTGTACCGCACACCGGGGAGGTCCTTCACACGACCGCCACGGACGAGCACCATCGAGTGCTCCTGGAGGTTGTGGCCCTCACCGGGGATGTACGCCGTGACCTCGGTGCCGTTCGAGAGCTTCACACGAGCGACCTTGCGCAGTGCAGAGTTCGGCTTCTTCGGGGTGGTGGTGTAGACGCGGGTGCACACACCACGCTGCTGGGGGTTCGCCTTCAGGGCGGGCGCCTTGGTCTTGGTGACCTTCGGCGTACGACCCTTGCGAACCAGCTGCTGAATAGTAGGCAACTGTTCTCCTGGTTCTTCGCTCGTGCTCTCTGGCCGGCGCGATCCGCCGGCTTCCTCGTCCCACGCTGATGACCGCCTGACGGCGGAGGAACCTGCGGGGGGACGGAGTGGTCCGACTGGGCGATCTCGCTCGCCGGACTTTTCGGGCGCGCCCGAGGGCGCACACCCAGAAGAGACTACCCGCGTAACGGGACGAAATCAATCCGGGCCGGCACCACGCCGGACACCGTCATGAGCCGGTGTCCGAGGACCCGTTGCCGACCGCCGACCGGAACGTCGCGCCCGAGCTCGAGAACCCCGTGATGTACCCGCTCGCGTTGACGTTGAGCGGTCCGGCCGTGGCCGTCCCGGTACCGCCCGCGCCGGCGATGTCCGCCGTGAAGGTGGCCCGGCCGAAGGTGGTGGTGGAGACGAGCCAGCCGTTCGTGGTCCAGCTGCCGACGGCGACGGTCGGCCGCGACTCGAGCGTCCACTTCTCGTTCGTGTAGGTGTACGCGGGGTTCTCGCCGTACGCGTAGAAGCTGCACCCGGCCGGTGCGGCGTCGTTCGAGGCGATGCAGCCGTCCACCCAGGCGTCCACGGCCCGCTTCGCCGCCTGGTCGCCCGCGTTCGTGAGCGTCGCGGTCATCTGCACGGGCGTCGAGGTGCTGCCACCGAACCCGCCCACGACGGCGCTGCCACCCGTGGCCTTCGTCCACTTGCCGCCGTCGTACGTGACCGCGTAGGTGCCGGGGAGGGCGCGGAGACCGACGGTGCCGTCCTTCGGGGTCTTCGTCGACGTGCCCGCGACCTGCACCGAGGCGCCGGCCGGACCCCGGACGCTGACGTCGACGCTGCCGAGCTCCGGCGCCTGCAGCTCCCACACCGGGAACACGCCCCAGTCGGTGCCGGTCTTGTCGAGCGTGAAGGTCGCCGCGACGTCACGGCCGGCCTGGCGCAGGTAGGCGCGGACGGTGGCGGTGTCGCCGTCCGTGCGCGTCGCGGCCACCCGGTAACCGGTGACCTTCGCGGTCGCCTTCGCGTACGCGGCGTCGGTGAGGAGCACGTCCGACTTCGTCCGGTCGATGCCCGCTGCGTCGAGGGCGTCGGTGACCTTCCCCGCGGTCAGGTCGTCGAGGAACGCCCGCACGGGGCGGTCGGCCGAGTGGGTGGCCGATCCGATCAGCGACCCGGCGATGCCGCCGACCAGGAGCAGCGACAACGCCGCGATGCCCGCGATGATCCCGACGACCTGGCCGCGGCGGAGCTTCCGGCGCGGAGCGCGCGACGCGGTCGGAGCGTACTGCGCGCCGTGCGCGGTCGTCCCGACCTGCGCCGTCGACCCGGCCGGCGCGTTCTGCGCGGCCGCGGGCGTCTCTTGCGTCCCGCGGATCGACGCCACCGACGGCACGGCTCCCCAACCGTCCTGCTGGTCCGGATCCGGCGTGTGCTGGTCGCTCATCGTTCCCCCGTTGCGTGTGCGTCGTGCCCGGGCAGACTACCGCCCGACGGTGTCGTCACCCGCGACGGTCGGCTCCTGCCGCTGCCCTGCCGTGGATGTCGAGCCCGTCGTCCGGGCCTGGTGCCGGGCCATGGAGATCCCGCCGATCACCGACAGGAGCGCCACCACGACGGAGCCGACGACGAACGGCCCGAGTGCGTAGCCGGCCGGGAAGACGAGGAGCTCGGTCAGGTCGCGGCGGATCGCCGCGTACCCGACGGCACCGACGCCGAGCATGACCAGGTAGGCGGTCGCGGCGGCGACCAGGCCGGTGACACCGGGGTTGCCCTCTCGCGCGCCGACCGCGGTCGCGAGGAACACCACCACTGCGGCGCCGATCACCATGGCCGGGCCGAGGTACGGGGTCGCGTCCGGCTGCGCGATCGCCTCGACGTCAGCGAGGAGCGCTTCGAACCCCGCGACGGCGACGACGAGCGCGATGAAGAGGACGGACGTCATCGTCGCGATCAACCACCGGGACATGAGGTGATCGTATCGCCGACGGGACCGTCAGCGGGTGGCTTCGGTCCGCTCCGCGTGGTCGGCGCCTTCAGGGGAGCCTGCGCTCTCCGCGCTGTCTGCACGCTCCACGTGCCCCTGCGCTGCGGCGACCAGGGCCAGTGCGATCGTCGCGGTGATGATCGGGACGGTCTCGGTCATCGGAGCGACCTGCGTCGTGCTCGTGGTCGGCGCTGCCTGGAGGCCCGGGGCTGCGTCCGCCTCGGAGGGCTCCTCCGGTTCGTGGTCGCGCAGGGCCGGGCCGATGATCGGCAGGACGCCGGTGGTCGACGCCGGCTCGGCGTGCAGCACGGTCGCCTCGGAGGCCGCCGGCTCGCCGCGTTTCGCCGCGCGACGGGCGCGTCCCATCTTCACCAGGACGACCACGGCGACGATCGCCCAGATGCCGTTGACGATGGTGGACGGCACCGCGTGGTGCGCGGCCACGTTGACGGCGACGGCCAGCCCGCCGACGAGGTTGAAGAGCTGGTAGACCGGCCCGTTCGGGAGCTTCCCCGTGGAGAAGAGAATGTAACCAGCCAGCACGGTTACAGCGCCGAACCAACCAAGGAATTCCACGATTCCGACCAACACGCGCGACTCCGGGCACGACGGGAACGGCCGGTTCGAGCCGACCGTTCGAGAGGGGGATGAGCAGCCGCGATCACGGCGTCGTGAGCATCGTACGCACACCGACGGGTGTCGCGGAAGAGGGGTCGGCGTGGCGCGTCACACCCCAGTGGGAGGGGGTCGGATCAGCCCTTGGCCGAGGCGCTCGCCTCGGTCGTCAGGACGTACACGTACCCGCCGAAGGTCCACGTCGTCGAGGCGGCTGCGGCCTGGTCGGTGGAGTCCTGCGTGGCCGACGACGAGACGGTGTTGACGAGGAAGAGACGGGCTCCGTCCTGGAGTCCACCGACGAACGCGAGGGCTTGGTCGAAGGACCCGTCGACCGACACGGAGACCGGGATGGCGGAGAAGTTCTCGCCCGAGATCGCCGGGTCGGTGAGCGGCGTGGTGGCCGCGGCGGTGGGTTCAGCCGTCGCCCCTTCCGTCGCCTCGTCGGTCGGGGCTGCGTCAGCGTCCGTGGCGGTACCGGCCGAGACGGGTGCGGTGTAGGCGACCGCGTCCGACGTCGTGATCGCGGAGACCTTGACGCCGGAGGTGGCGGCGACCCCGTCGACCGCTCCGTAGAAGGACGACATGTTCGCCCCCGACGGCACCGAGGCCGTGAGCTTCGCGAGCTCGGCCTTGAGCGCCGGCAGGGACTTTGCGCGGTCCTTGAGCCGGGCCAACTCCGCCGCCGTCGTGCGGTTCGTCGCGTCCACCGAGGTCTGCTCGACCCGGTCGTTCGCGGCCTGAGCGAGTTGCGGCTGCACACCGAGGAAGAACCCGGCGAGCGCCACGACGACCATCGCCACCACGGCGATCAGCATGTTGAGTCGGTTGCGGGTCATCTCACTCGCCCTTGTCCTGGTACTTGCCGTCGTAGGCGGCATCGTCGACGTGGATCGTCATGTTCACCGTGTAGGTGCCGGTCGTCTCGTCGAGGGTGACCGAGTTCGCGGTCGCGTCGACGAAGCCGGTCAGCCCCTTGACGGCGTCGAGCCACTCCGGCACCGACGGCAGGGTCGGGCTCTGGGCGTCGATCGTCAGGGTCGCGACGCGCTGCCCCTGCAAGGGAGTGTCCGCCTGGGCATACGCCTCGAGCGGCGTCGCAGAATCGATGGCGACACCGGTGATCGCGACCCCGGCCGGCAGTGAGGACTTCAGCGACGTCAGGTAGGGCTGCCAGGCGATCTCGGTGGAGCCGCCGACGGACCGTGCGGCCTCGCGCAGCACCGTCCCGGTCTCGGTCTCGCGGACCTCCTTGAACTGCGCCTGCTGTCGCAGGAGGGAGAGCGTCTGGTTCTGCGCGTCCACGAGGTCGTCGTGCGACTGCGTGCTGAGGAGATCGGCGCCGCCGATCGCGATGCCGACGAGGACGGCGACCAGGACGACACCGGCCCACATGCGGCGGACCACCCTGCGCGCTCGGCGATCGGCGAGCACCTCGGTGGGCAGCAGGTCCGCACTGGGACGTCTGCCGATCACGATCTCGTTCGCGTTGCCCCGACTCTGCCGCCTGACACGCTCGGCACTGTCCACCGCCACCCGGGCGGCGGCGCTGTCCGCGTTGCCGCGTCGACGAGCAACCGTGGGCAGCATCGACTTGGTCGTCTGGCTCATGCTGCCTTCCCTCCGGCCGCGAGTCCCCAGGCGACCGCGATGGACGCGCCGTGCGCGTGCAGGTCCTCAGTCCGGACCGACTTCGCGACGGCCGCGTTGGCGAAGGGGGCACCGAACCGGACCGGCGTCCGGGTGAACTCCGACAACGCGACCGCGAATCCGGGAAGGGCCGCTCCCGCACCGCTGAGCAGGATCTCCGCGACGGGCTCCTCCGGGTGGGTGTTCGCGAAGTAGTTGATCGTGTTCCGCAGACTCGCGAGCATCTCGCCCACCGTCTCGCGGACTGCAGCGACGGCGAGCGCGTCGTCGCCCGTCTGCGCGGTGAGCGGGTCCATGCCGAGGTGTCGTTTCACGGCCTCGGCAGCGTTCTCGTTGATGGACATCCGTCCAGCGAGCATCCGCGTGATGTCGTCGCCACCCGTCGGGATGATGCGGACGAACTTCGGAACCCCGTCGGTGACGACCACCACGGTCGTCGTGTTGCCACCGCACTCGACGATGGCCACCGTTCCCCGCCTGCTCGTCGGAGCGAGCACCCGCGCGAGCGCGAACGGGATGAGGTCCACGCCGACCGGGTTGAGGCCAGCGTTCTGGACGGCGCGCACGTTCGCGAGGACCGCGTCCTTCACGGCGGCGACGAGCAGGCCGGTGACGGTGGGGCCGTTCTCCCCGAAGCCCTCACCCGTCGGGTAGAAGTCGAGGATGGCGTCGCCGACCGGCACCGGGAGCATGTCCTGCACCTGGAACGGCAGGGACTCACGGATCTGCGCGATCGGGGCACGTGGCACGGTCAGGTCCCGCGACAGCACACGCTGGTTGCCCATGCCGAGCACGACGTCCTTGGACCGGAAGCGTCCGATCGACCAGAGCTGGCGGAGTGCACCGGCGACGGTGTTGGGCTCGACCACCTCACCCTGACGCGTGGCGCCCTCGGGGACCGGGACCTCGGCGAACCGCACGATGGTCGGCTTCGGCCGATCGGCGTCCTGCACCTCGACCGCGCGGATCGCTGCGGCGCCGATGTCGACTCCGACGATGCTCTTCGGCATTGCTGGTCCTTCCGTGACCGTCTTCGGGTCGGTCTGATGGTGCGGTGCGGCGTCGTGGGTCCGACGTCAGGCGAGCCCGAGCACACCCAGGTACAGGTCCCAGACCGGCGCACCGACGGCGATGCCGAGCCAGGCGCCCGCGAGCATCCAGGGGCCGAACGGGATCCCGCTCCGGCGGCCCGCCCGGCGTACGACCAGGAGGACGATTGCGAAGGTACCGCCGAGCAGGAACGCCCCGAAAGAACCCACTGCGAGGGGTCCCCATCCGAGGTACGCGAGCACGAAGCCGAGGACGCCGGCGAGCTTCACGTCGCCGAGCCCCATCCCGCCGGGCACCGCGACCGCGAGCGCGAGGTAGGCGAACCCGAGGACGACGAGACCGATGGGGCCCCGGAGCGCAGCAGCCCAGTCACCGGAGACCGCCGACGCAGCGAGCAGGAGCAGCGGCAGCACGATGTAGGCCGGCAGCACGATGCGGTTCGGCAGCGTGTGCGTGTCGAGGTCGATCAGTGCCAGCGAGACGCTGGTCGCCATCAGGTAGAGGAACGCTGCGAGCAGCAACACGCCGTGGACGACACCCCGGGTGCCGTCGAGGTCGGCAAGCGGCGACCACGGCGCGAGCGCCGAGAAGATCGTCACCGCGACGAACAGGAGGCCCGTGGCGGTTTCCACGAGCGGGTACCGGGCCGAGATCGGCACACCGCAGTCTCGGCACCGAGCGCGCAGGAGGAGCCACGACAGCACCGGCACGTTGTCGCGTGATCGGATCTCGTGTCCGCAGCCCGGGCACGCGCTCGCCGGCGCAACGACGGACATGCCCGCAGGGACGCGGTACACGACCACGTTCAGGAAGGAGCCGATCGCCAGTCCGAGCAGCCCGACGAGGACGGTGACGAACGGTGCGACGGACGACAGCGCGGTCATGGTCACTTGCCCGTCGGGGTGCCGTCGGCGCGGTATGCCGTGGCGGACTCGGTCTCCGTGGTCACGCCGTAGGTGGTCGAGACGGGCTGCAGGAACTTGGGCGGGGCGGAGGTCTTCAGTCGTCGGTCGTAGGAGTAGGCCTTCGCGTAGCCCGTGGACCAGCTACTGCCGCCCGAGTACGAGGTACGCACCGATCCGCGGAACTGCTGCGCGATGGAACCGTAGATCGTGAGGGTGCCGAGGTTCGCGCCGAACGCGCCGTTCTGGACGTTGAAGGTCCCGAGGTTGCTCGCGATCGCGGCGTCGACCTCGATGTTGGTGGTCGCCGCCAGGTTCGCGGACGATCCGTTCGACGTGGAGCAGGCGCTGCTGGTTCCCGAGGAGCACGAGATGGGGTTGTAGATCGAGACGGCCTTCTGCCCGACGATGCCGAGCATGTCGTCCGAGCTCCGGCCGTTCTGGTAGACGATGCTGCCGGTCACGTACACGAAGTTCTCGGCCGCGAGGGTCATATGCCCGCCGAACGAACCGGACACGAAGACGTCGCCGTTTCGGCACCCGTAGTACCCGGAGTCACCGAGACTCCCGGTGAACTCGTTGTTCTTCGGGTACCCGAGTCCGTTGCCGTAGTCGGAGGTCGTCGTCGCGTTGCTCCCGCTTCCGCTCTTGACGTTCTGCTGGCAGTACACCGGTGCCCCCGCGGTCACGGTTCCGTTGACCGTTCCGCTCGGCGTCGTGTTGGCGGCCCAGTAGTTCGGATCGCCGCTGACGCTCGGAACCGTCTGCACGTAGACGAGGTTCGCCGGCAGGGTCGGGATCACCGCACCCGAACCCCCGAGCGCCGACACGGATCCGCACAGCGCGTCATTGGTGCTGCCCCCGGTGATCGTGCCGTTCGTCGCCCCGGTCAGCTGGGTCTTCTTCGTCCACGGCGAGACGACTCGCATCTTGCCCCCGGCCAGGAAGGTGATCGAGGTCGGTCCGGTGTAGACGCACCCGGGCTTCGCGACCTTGTCCGGGATGTCGGTCCGGGCCTCTTGCTTCATGTTCGCGTTCGTGCTCGGCATCGGCAGCGTGCCCGCGGTCGTGATCGGGCCGCCGTTGAACTTCGTCGAGGTCTTGCAGGCCGAGCTGATCGCCGTTTCCTTGCTGGTGTAGAAGAAGCCGGCGGCGCCCGTGTCCTGCACGGTCGAGTTGAAGGTCGCGCCGCAGGCGGTGATCACGTCGTTCGTCCGCACCGGGCCGTCGAGTGTGTCTCCGGAGGCGAACTGGACGGCGTTGCAGCTGGTGGTCTGGTTCCAGTTGCTGTCGTTGCGGTGCGCTGACGTGCACCGCGCCGATCCGCCGGTGACGGTCTCGCCCGTGAGGCTCGGGTCCTGCGACTCGTAGTTGGTGAAGTAGAGGTAGTTGACGAACCCGTCGCCGCGCAGGTCGACGACGAGCGTGCGGGTCGCGGTGTCCGCCTTGCCGGTGACCCGCAGTCGCACCTTGCCGGTGTTCGCGTAGTCGGAGTTGTCGACCTCGTACCGGAAGAACTGGTCGGTGCTGCCGACGACCGGGGCCCAGGTCCCGCCCAGTGCGGTCCCGAACGCCTTGTTGGTGCTGTCGAGAGAGTAGGTACTCGTACTCGAGAATGCGGTGCGAACGCCGTAGTTGACGTAGGAGTTGTCCGCGGCGAGGCGGCCCTGGTAGTCGGAGAGGCCTGCGTACGCCGCGGCCATGGCCTTGTTGTAGTCGTCGTCGTTCGACGCCTTCGTCGCACCGCTCGTCGCGGTGGCGACGACGAGCGACAGCACGATCATGAGTACCGCGCCGAGGCCGATGACCGCCGCCAGAGCGACACCGCGTTCGTCGTCGCGTTCGCGCAGGGCGCGGACCAGTCGGATGAGCATCATGACTCCGTCGCTGCGCCGTAGTCGAGGTTGCGCAGGTTGATGGTGGCTTGGAACGTGGTGTCGTTCGCCGTCGTGCCCGATGCGGATGCCACCTTGAGGTTGACGTCGACGGACCGGATGGAGTCGAGGGTGGCGGACGTCGGGCTGATCGTGTCCCCCGACGCGTTGACGTAGCCGAACAGGGCGCTGTTGGCGCCGCTCGTCCGGACGACGTCGGCCAGGACGACGGTCTTCGTCGTGCCGGTGAACGTGCAGTACCCGCTCGCAGGACAGTCTCCACGCTGCAGCTGCATGCGGAGCTTGGTGCCCTGCACGTCGATGGTGACCTTGGTGAGTCCGGCTCGAGACGTCGAGAGATCGACGCCGGAGTAGAACTGCATGCTCGTCGCCGAGGCGCTCTCGAACGCCGCTCGGTTCGTCGTCTTCGTGACCTGCCACCGCGATGCTTCGCGCAGGTAGCGACTCACCTGCGTCATCGAGGTCGTTCCTTGGCGAGTGCTCTCGTTCACTGAGGAGACGGTCCGCTGCGCCTTGAGCATCGACACGAAGAAGCTGCCGACCAGCGTGAGGAGCAGCGACGTGATGAGCATCGCAACGAGGAGTTCGACGAGGGTGATCCCGCGTTGGTCGCGGTGGAGACGGCGGAGCAGCGCGCGCATCAGCCGGCCGGCCGCGGGTCGACCATGACGGCGCCACCGGTGACGACCCCGTTGGTGACCATGGCGGCGTTCTCCGTCTTGAGCGTCAGGGCGTTGGTCGTGGAACCGGCCGACGACCCCGAGTAGAGCCTCCACGTGCCCCACGGCAGCGCAATCGTCGCGGTGTCCGCCTTCAGCACGGGGAACTGCAGGGTCATGCCCACGGCGCACCCCGGGTCACCGTTCACTGGCGTTGTGGTCTTCGCGGTCAGGTACTGGCCAGCGGTGAGCTTGGAGAGTTTGACCGCGCCCATCTGCACTGCGACGGTCGACGTGTTGTTCGCAGGTTCGGACGGCGTTCCGACCTTGCCCTTCGCGTTGGGGGTCGTCCAGGATCCCGGCTCGGGGGCGATGCATGTCGTCGAGGACGCGGAGCCCGACGCATCCACGACGTAGGTGCCGGCAACCGCCCGGTAGCCGACCCCGAAGGGGAACAATGATGCGGACCCAGCCGTGTTCGTCAGTTGTGTCGTCCCCGAGGCCGGGTTGATGAGCGTGGTCGGCATGTTCGTGGGGAGGACCGCACCGACCGATGGTGTGGTCGTGTACCCGAAGGTGTACTTCGCCGCCGCGTCGAAGCTGAACGCAGCCGCTCCGGATGCGCCAGCAGCGACGGTGACCGTCTGCGATGACGGGCTGGCCTGCTGGTTCGTGTCGACGTACCCGGTCCGGGCGACCTTCACCGTGTAGGTGCCGGGCGCGACACCGGAGACGTAGGTGCACCCTTCGGCGTCCGTCGCGGGGACGGTGACGCCGTCCGGACCGGTGATCGTCGGGACGATTCCCGAGACCCCGACGCCGTTCGCGTTCGCCACGCCGATGAGGATCGAGCCCGTGGTGTCCGAGTTGATGTTCGTGAGCGGGGCGATCGCGCTGGACATCGTCACCTGCTGCGAACCAGACGACGACGCGCTCGTCTTCCAACTGACCGTGACGGTGACGGCCTTGTACGACAGCGAGCCGTCACCGGTTCCGCATGCGGTCGCGCTGCCGGAGGAACGCGTCCAGGAGACCTCCCGCGTCAACGCGAACGTCTGGTTGCCGACCGTCGGCGTCGCGGTGCCGCTCTTGATGTCGAAGATGCTGGGGAGGTCGCGGAGGCTGTCGATGTCCTCCATCGCGACCGTCGACGCGACCTCGCGAGCGCGGGTGTCCTTCGAGAGGACGAGCGACGCAGTGATGCCGGCGGCGATCCCGGCGGCGATGACGGCGAAGATGGTCATCGCGACCATCACCTCGATGATCGTGAAGCCGTCCTCGTTGCCACGGGCGGAACGCAGTCGATCGGCGATGCGCGAGATCATGGCGTTCCTTTCCTCGTGTCGGTTGCCGAGACGCCCAGAAGGGCTGCGATCCGGGGACCACAGCCCATCCGGGACTGGTTACGAGGAGGCCTTCGTGAAGACGCCTGCGCTGCACGTACCCTCAGCAACGCCCGACGCGTCGGTGGCGCCGAAGGTCTTCCCGGTGGAAGTGCTCTTCCCCTGGATGCAGAACGCGCTCTTGTCGGTGGTCACCGTGTAGGTCAGGGTCGTGTCAACGCCAGAGGTGCTCCCCGCGGCCTTGTAGTCGCCCGACGTGAGTTGATCCGCGGTCAGAGATGCCGGGAGGGTGCTCGTCGCTCCGTTCGTCATCACAGTGACGACCGCGGTCTTCGCGTTGGAGATGTCGGACTTCACAGCGGAGTTCTTCGCGTTGTTCTGCACGCTGATGTAGACCGGGATGGCGATCGCGGCGAGGATGCCGATGATGATGACGACGACCAGGAGCTCGATGAGGGTGAAGCCCTTCTCGTCGTCCTTGAGGAGACCCTTGCGGCGAGCGTCGAGCTTGCCCATGAGAGCGAAGTACATGATTGTTCCATTCTGCGGGAATGAGGATGAATTGAATTTCGGGGCTTGCTCGGCCGCCGCACATCAGCGTATTGGCGGCGAATCCACCGGGTAATCCCGAGAACGGGGGGCAACCAGGGCGCAAAACACCCCCAGTGCGGGGGATGCGGCAATTGCGCACCTCCCCCGCACTGGGGGTGGAATGACTAGGAGGCGTTCTGGACGACGTTGGTGATCTGGAAGATCGGCATGTAGAGCGCGATGATCATGCCACCCACGACGACACCCAGGAACGCGATCAGCAGCGGCTCGATCAGCGATGTCAGGGCATCAGTGGTCGCCTCGACCTCGGCGTCGTAGAACACCGCGATCTTCTCGAGCATGATCTCGAGCGATCCGGCGTCTTCACCGACAGCGACCATCTGCGTCACCATCGCCGGGAAGACTGCTTCCTTGGACAATGGCTCAGCAATTGATTCGCCTTTTCGCACGGCTTCTGCGACATTGTCGAGCGCGCGTTTCACGACGAAGTTGTTCGAGACCTCGCCGACAATGCGCAATGCCTGCAGGATGGGCACGCCGGCGCCGATCATGTTCGAGAAGTTCCGGGAGAACCGTGCGATGACGATCTTCTTCTGCAGCGGTCCGAACACCGGCAGCCTCAGGGTGATGGGGTCGACGAAGGCGCGGACCCGGTCGGTGTTCTTGTTCGCACGCCACCAGAACCAGAAGGCCGCGATGGCGATCGCGAGCGGGATCGCGATGTACCGCATGGCGTGGGACAGGTACACGAGCATCATCGTCGGCAGTGGGAGCTTGCCGCCGAGCGACGAGAACATGTCCTGGAAGATCGGCACGATGAAGATGAGCATGATCGCGACGGCGAGGAGCGACATCACGAGCACGACCACCGGGTAAGTCATCGCCGACTTGATCGTCGTCCGGAGCTTGTGCTCCTTCTCGAAGTTCGTGGCGATGGAGTCCATGGCCTGGTCGAGGAACCCACCGGTCTCGCCCGCGCGGATCATGTTGATCATGATCGGCGGGAAGTCGACCGGGAACTTCGCCACCGCGTCGGAGAACGAGACGCCGCGCTCGACGTCGTCGCGGACCTTGCCGAGGATGTCCTTGAGCTTCTTGTTCTCGGTCTGGTCGGCGAGGATCGACAGCGCGCGCAGCAGCGAGAGGCCCGAGGTGAGCATCGTCGAGGCCTGCCGCGACATGATCGCGAGGTCCTTGAGCCCGACGCCCTTCTCGAACCCGGGGATCTTGATCTCGGTCTGCAGGCCGGTGCCGGCCTTGGACTCCGTGATCGCGATCGGCGAGACACCCATGCCCCGGAGCCGCTGGACGACCGCGCCCTCGGACGAGGCGTCGAGACGGCCCTTGACGAGCTTGCCGGCACCGTCGCGCCCGCGGTAGTCGAATGCGAGGGACATCAGTAGCCTCCGGAGAACTTGTCGCCGAAGTCGATCCCGCTGGCGGCGATCGCGGCTGCCGAGGAGTCGGACGGGGACTCGACGCGCTGCACCAGCCGGTCGAAGCCCTCTTCGTCGTGCACCTTGTCCATCGCGGCCTTGCGCGAGATCGTGCCGACGTTGACCAGTTCGGCGAGGTCCTGGTCCATGGTGTGCATGCCCAGGTCACGGCCGGCCTGCATGGCGGACGTGATCTGGTAGGTCTTGCCCTCGCGGATCAGGTTGCCGATGGCGGGGGTGATCGTCATGATCTCGGTGGCGACCACCCGGCCGACGCCGTTGGCCTTCGGCACCAGGGTCTGACAGACGACGCCCTGCAGGGTCGCCGCGAGCTGCGTGCGGATCTGGCCCTGCTGGTGGGGCGGGAAGACGTCGATGACACGGTCGATCGTGCCGGGGGCGCTCTGCGTGTGCAGGGTGGCGAACACCAGGTGACCGGTCTCGGCCGCGGTGAGCGCGACCGAGATCGTCTCGAGGTCGCGGAGCTCCCCGATCAGGATGACGTCGGGGTCCTGACGCAGCACGTGCTTCAGTGCGGCGGCGAAGGAGTGCGTGTCGGCACCGACCTCGCGCTGGTTGATGATCGCCTTCTTGTGCTCGTGCATGAACTCGATCGGGTCCTCGACCGTCACGATGTGGTCGGCCCGGCTCTCGTTCACCAGGTCGATCAGGGCGGCGAGGGTCGTGGACTTGCCGGAGCCGGTCGGGCCGGTGACCAGGACGAGTCCGCGGGGCAGGCCGGCGAAGTCGCCGACGTGCTCGGGGATGCCGAGCTGCTTGAGCGTCTTGATCTTGGTGGGGATGATGCGGAAGGCCGCACCCCAGTTGCCGCGCTGCTGGTAGAAGTTCACGCGGAAGCGGTACTCCGGCGACAGCGAGTACGCGAAGTCGAGTTCCTGCTCCTGGTCGAACTGGCCGGCCTGCTCGACCGACAGCATCGTCTTGAGTGCGGCGATGACCTTGCCGCGCGACCACGCGCCCCCGGGGACTGCGGGACGGAGCGAGCCGTCGACGCGGACGGTGGGCGGGGCGTCGGCGGTGACGTGCAGGTCGGACGCGCCCTGGTACACGACCTGGGCGAGCGCGGTGATCAGGTCGGGGTCGGCGACCTCGCGCGCGTGGCGGGAGAACTCGATGTCGCCGCCGATCGTGGCGGTCGGTGCCGGGGCGCCAGCCGTGGGGAGCTGCTGCGTCGGCGCCTCGGCGTAGCCGTAGGTCGCGATCGACGACGGCACCCCGGCGGGCGGCGTCGCCGGAGCGGCGAGCGGCTGCGCGACGGGCACGGCGACGGGCGACCCGGACGGTGCCGGCCAGCCGGCGGTGTCGTCCCCGAGGTCGTACACCTGCTCCGGAGGGGCCGACGCTGCGGCGGCAGCCAGGCGTGCTGCACGGCGGGAGCCCACCTCGGTGCCGGGGTTGCCCGGGTGCCAGCCGGCGACGGGCTCGTCGCCGGGGTGCGTGATGTCGTACACGGAGTCGGTCATCTGCTGCGCTCTCTCGTGACTACGCGACCACGCGCAGGATCTCGTCGACGCTCGTGAGACCGAGCTTGACCTTCTCGAAGCCGTCCTGGCGGAGCGTCAGCATCCCCTGCGCCTGGGCGACGCGGCTGATCTCGGCGCTCGAGGCGCGCGAGACGGCGAGGCGTTCGATCTCCTCGGTGACGGTCATGACCTCGTGCAGGGCGATGCGGCCGCGGTACCCGGTGTTCGAGCAGACCGCGCAGCCGATGGGGGCGAAGAACGCCGGGACCTCGTCGCCGGGGCGCAGGAACCCGAGGGTGCGGAGCTGTTCGGCCTCGTACACGGCGGGGGCCTTGCACCGGTCGCACAGCCGTCGCGCCAGACGCTGGGCCACGACGGAGTCCAACGCGGAGCCGACCAGGAAGGGCTCGATGTCCATCTCGGTGAGTCGGGTCACGGCGGAGGGGGCGTCGTTCGTGTGCAGGGTGGACAGCACCAGGTGGCCGGTGAGAGATGCCTCGATGGCGATCTGGGCGGTCTCGTGGTCGCGGATCTCACCGAGCAGGACGACGTCGGGATCGGATCGCAGGATCGAGCGCAGCGCCGAGGCGAAGGTCAGCCCGGCCTTCGGGTTGACCTGCACCTGGTTGATGCCGGCCATCCGGTACTCGACCGGGTCCTCGACCGTGATGACGTTGATCTCGGGCTTCGCGACCGCGTTCAGGGTCGTGTACAGCGTCGTGGACTTGCCGGAGCCGGTGGGCCCGGTGACCAGGATCATGCCGTAGGGCTTCGAGTACGACCGCTGGTACGCCTGGAAGTTCTGCTCGAGGAGGTTGAGGTCCTTGAGGGTCAGCGACGTGTTCGTGTTGTCGAGGATCCGCATGACGACCTTCTCGCCCCACACGGTGGGCAGCGTCGCCACGCGGAGGTCGATCTGGCGGCCACCGTGGCGGACCGACATGCGGCCGTCCTGCGGCTTGCGACGCTCGGCGATGTCGATGTCGCTCATGATCTTCAGGCGGCTGATGACGCCGTTCTGGATGTTCTTCGGCGCCGGGGCCATCTCGTGCAGCACACCGTCGATGCGGTAGCGGATCCGGACCTCGTGCTCACCGGGCTCGATGTGGATGTCCGAGGCGTGGTCCTGGATCGCCTGCGAGACGAGCAGGTTCACGAAGCGGACGATCGGGACGTCGTCGAGGGCGCCGTCGGCCAGGTCCACCTGGGCCGAGGAGCTGACCGAGGCTTCTTCTTCGAGCGACGAGGTCAGGTCGTTGAGTTCGTCGTCGGCACGCAGGTAGCGGTCGAGCGCGGTGAGCAGGTCGCGCTCGTCGACCTGGAGGGGCTTGATCGGCCGGCCGGACGCAGCGCGGGCGTCGTCGATCGCCAGCACGTTGGTCGGGTTGACCATCGCGAGGATGAGCAGCTCGCCCTCGAATCCGACGCCGAGGACACCGTGGCGCCGGCAGAGCGCAGCGGGGAGGATCGAGACAGCGGTGCCGTCGACCGGGTAGTCGGTCAACGGGACGGTGCGGGAGTTGTTCGACGCCGCGCGGGCGGTGATGAACTGCGCCTCGCTCACGACGCCCTGGTCGACCAGGCCGCGGATCGCGCGCTCGTCCAGGTCCTCGTCGCCCGTCATCGAGTCGAGGTGCTCGATCGGCAGGGCGCCGTTCAGGATGAGGATCTCGGACAGGGTCGCCATGAGTCCTGTGCCTCCTTGGACTCGCGCGCGGCGAGACGTGGTCGGGTTGCGCACCACCAGGGATGTGGCGCTCGACCACGCTACTTCTGCGTCAGTCGTCGGCCGCAGTCCCAGAAGGAGGGGGCGGAGGGGGTCTGGATGCACCCAGAACTGGGGTCCAGGACCCCCGACGCGACGGTCAGAGCGACGTCGACGCGGTGACGTGGACCTCGCCGGCGACGAACCCGAGTCGCTCGTAGATGCGCCCGGCTCCGCTCGGGTTCTCGGCGTCGACGTGCAGCACCGCCGCGGACAACCCGTCGGCGCGGATCGCCTGCAGCGTGGCGTCGAGGACGATCGGGGCGAGCCCCGTCCCCCGAGCTGCACGCACGACGCCGACCCAGTGCACGTACCCGTACGAACGGCCCCGGGCAGCGAACCCGTCGGGCTCCACCTCGACGATCGTGAACGCCACGACCGAACCGTCGGCACCGACGACGACCCGCGACAGGTCCAGCCGGCTCTTGTCCGAGGTGAGGAACCCCCGCCAGTCCGACGCGACCATCGGCTGGGAACCCCAGTGGTCGCGGAAGGCGTCGTTCTTGGCCGTCCGGAGCGGCTCGATGTCGTCCGCGGTGACGGGCCGCAGGACGAACCCGTCCGCCAGCACGGGCACCCCGTCGGTGTCCGGACCGCGGTCGTCGAACACGACCTGCATGTCGAGCCAGGTGCGCACCGGCGCGAAGCCGTGGTGCGCCGCCAGCCGGAGCGCCGAGGACCCCCGGCGCCCACCGACGTCGAGCGTCGCCGGCAGGTCGACGTCGAGCGTCGCCAGGCGCTGCCGGGCCCGGCCGACCTGCCATCCGAGCACCCGCCGTCCGATCCCCTGCCCGCGCAGGTCGGGGTGGACCGCCCCGTCGAGCACGGCGCGCGCAGCGGTGACCCGGGAGGGGACGTCGATGACGATGCCGTAGGCCTGCACATGCCCTCCAGCATCGACGCCCACCACGGTGTCCCTGGTGACGTCCAGCCCCTCGGTGGACAACGACCGTTCGAGGTCGGCTGTGGAGGGACGAGCGTGCGGGTCGTCCACCGCGGCCGACGCGACCGCGACGGCGTGCATCGCGCCGACGTCGTCGAGCCCGCCCGCCCGGAACGTCAAGCCGCTGATCGGCGTGGGGAACGAGAGGGGTGCCGGGGCCGTGATCCGTTCGCGCAGGGTCGCCATCCCTCCAGCCTGCCAGTTCCGTCGCGCAGCGAGACGCCGCGGAAAGCCCCTCGACGAGCAGGCCCGACCGGGACCATGATGAGTCATGGACATCACGAGCGTGACCGTGGGGCTGCCCGTCACCGACATCGAGGCGTCCTGCCTCTGGTACGGCGCCGTCTTCGAGCGCACCGAACCAGACCTCGAACCCGAGGACGGTGTCGCCGAGTACGAGGTCGGCGGGATCTGGATCCAGCTCTACGAGGACGACTCCGCTGAGGAGAACCCGGTGAGCGTCCGGTTCGGCGTCGACGACGTCGGGGCGCAGCACGCCCGCATCGGCGCACTCGGCATCGACATCGGACCGGTCGAGTGCGTCGACGGCGCCGTGAACTGGTTCGACGTCCGCGATCCCGACGGCAACGTCCTCAGCCTGTTCTCCCTCGTGGACGAGACCGGTCGCGGTTCGGGACGCGACAACGGCGCGGACCGCGCGCTCTAGACGCACCCGCCTGACGGACTGGAGGCCCGTGGCGGCCCCGCCCCGCGCCTCCCGTCCGTCACGTGGTGACGACACGACGAAGGCCCCGCCTCCTTGCGGAGACGGGGCCTTCGTGGGATCACATCAGACTCAGTTGTACGTGCCCGGCGTGAAGTCGTCCGACGAGAAGCTGTCGAAGTCGACGAAGCTCAGGTCGGCGTCCGAGAACGACGAGTCGTCCGCGAAGATGCGGTTGGGGTACCGCTCTGCCTTCGCTTCTTCCGTCGCGTTCACGTCCACGTCGCGGTACCGGCTGAGGCCCGTCCCGGCGGGGATGAGCTTACCGATGATGACGTTCTCCTTGAGGCCGACGAGGTGGTCCTGCTTGCCCTCCATGGCCGCCTGCGTGAGCACGCGGGTGGTCTCCTGGAAGGAAGCGGCGGACAGCCACGACTCGGTCGCGAGGGACGCCTTCGTGATGCCCATGACCTCCTGGCGAGCCGAGGCGGTCTTGCGACCCTCCTGCAGCGCCGCACGGTTCAGCATGTTGTAGCGCGACCGGTCGACGAGCTCGCCCGGCAGCAGGTCGGTGTCGCCGTGGTCGACGACGGTGACCTTGCGGAGCATCTGACGGACGATGACCTCGATGTGCTTGTCGTGGATCGGCACACCCTGCGAGCCGTAGACGTCCTGCACACCGTTGACCAGGTGCTTCTGGACCTCTCGGACACCCTTGACCCGGAGGACTTCCTTCGGGTCGACGGTGCCGGCGATGAACTGCTCGCCGAGCTCGACGTGCTGGTTGTCCTCGATGAGGAGCGTCGCACGCTTGAGCACCGGGTAGATGAACGGCTCGTCACCGTTGTCCGGCGTGAGGATGATCCGACGACCCTTGTCCGTGTCCTCTACGACGACGCGGCCGGGGGCCTCGGCGATCGGGGACGCGCCCTTGGGCGTACGGGCCTCGAAGAGCTCCGTGACACGCGGCAGACCCTGGGTGATGTCGTCGGCCGAGGCCGAACCACCCGTGTGGAAGGTACGCATCGTCAGCTGGGTACCGGGCTCACCGATGGACTGCGCGGCGATGATGCCGACTGCCTCACCGATGTCGACCAGGTTGCCGGTGGCGAGCGAACGGCCGTAGCACTTCGCGCAGACACCGACGGCCGACTCGCAGGTCAGGACCGAGCGCACCTTGATGCTCTCGACACCGGCTGCCAGCAGCTTCTCGAGGAGCACGTCACCGACGTCCTCACGAGCCTCGGCGACGACCGTGCCCTTGGCGTCCACGGCCTCGGTGGCCAGGGTGCGCGAGTACACGGTGTTCTCGACGCGCGGGTCGCGGACCAGCTTGCCGTCCGCGTCCACGGTCGCGATCGGCAGCTCGAGGCCACGCGTCGTACCGCAGTCGTCCTCGCGGATGATGACGTCCTGCGAGACGTCCACGAGACGACGGGTGAGGTACCCGGAGTCCGCGGTACGGAGCGCGGTGTCGGCAAGACCCTTGCGAGCACCGTGGGTGGCGATGAAGTACTCCGCCACGGTCAGGCCCTCGCGGTACGAGTTGATGATCGGGCGGGCGATGATCTCGCCCTTCGGGTTGTTCACCAGACCACGCATACCCGCGATGTTGCGGACCTGCAGCCAGTTACCACGAGCACCCGACGACACCATGCGGTTGATCGTGTTGTCGACGGGGAAGTTGTCCCGCATCTCCTGCGCGATCTCGTTGGTGGCCTCGGTCCAGATCTTGATCAGGTCGGCGCGACGCTCGGAGTCGGTGATCAGACCCTTGTCGAACTCGCCCTGCACCTTGGCGGCCTGGATCTCGTAGCCCGCGATGATCTCCTTCTTGCGAGGAGGCGTCACGACGTCCGACAGGGCGACGGTCACACCGGAGCGCGTGCCCCAGTAGAAGCCGGCGTCCTTGATCCGGTCCAGCGCAGCGGCCGTCTCGGTCTTGGAGTACCGCTCGGCGAGGTCGTTGACGATCGCGGACAGCACACCCTTGTCGGTGACCTTCTGGACGAACGGGTAGTTCGCCGGGAGGGTCTCGTTGAAGAGCGCACGGCCCAGGGTCGTCTCGAGGAGGACGGTGTCGCCCTGCTCGTAGCCCTCGGGAGCTTCACCCTCGGCGAAGTGGACACCCGTCATGCGGATCTTCGCCATGGCGTTGAGGTGCAGCGTGTGCTGGTCGTTGGCCAGGATCGCCTCGGCGACCGAGGAGAACGCACGGCCCTCACCGACGGCGCCCTCGCGGACGGTCGTCAGGTGGTGCAGACCGATGATCATGTCCTGTGCGGGCAGGGTCACCGGGCGGCCGTCGGACGGCTTCAGGATGTTGTTCGAGGCGAGCATCAGGATGCGGGCCTCGGCCTGGGCCTCCACCGACAGCGGCAGGTGCACGGCCATCTGGTCACCGTCGAAGTCCGCGTTGAACGCAGCACACACGAGCGGGTGGAGCTGGATGGCCTTGCCCTCGACGAGCTGCGGTTCGAACGCCTGGATGCCCAGACGGTGCAGCGTCGGCGCACGGTTCAGCAGCACGGGGCGCTCGCGGATGATCTCCTCGAGCACGTCCCACACCTGCGGACGCGAACGCTCGACCATGCGCTTGGCCGACTTGATGTTCTGCGCGTGCGACAGGTCGATCAGGCGCTTGATCACGAACGGCTTGAAGAGCTCGAGCGCCATCTGCTTGGGCAGACCACACTGGTGCAGCTTCAGCTGCGGGCCGACGATGATGACCGAACGGCCCGAGTAGTCGACGCGCTTGCCGAGCAGGTTCTGGCGGAAACGACCCTGCTTGCCCTTGAGCATGTCGCTCAGGGACTTCAGGGCGCGGTTACCGGTACCCGTGACCGGACGTCCACGACGACCGTTGTCGAACAGCGCGTCAACGGCTTCCTGCAGCATGCGCTTCTCGTTGTTCACGATGATCTCGGGGGCACCGAGGTCGAGCAGGCGGCGGAGACGGTTGTTGCGGTTGATCACACGACGGTAGAGGTCGTTGAGGTCCGACGTGGCGAAACGGCCACCGTCGAGCTGCACCATCGGGCGCAGTTCCGGCGGGATGACCGGCACGACGCCGAGCACCATCGCTGCCGGCGAGTTGCCGGTGGCGAGGAAGGAGCTGACGACGCGCAGACGCTTGATCGCACGGATCTTCTTCTGGCCCTTGCCCTCGGCGATCTGCAGACGCAGCGCCTCGGCCTCGGCAGCCAGGTCGAACGCCTCGAGCCGGAGCTTGATCGCCTCGGCGCCCATGTAGGCGTCGAAGTAGATCCCGAACCGGTCCTGGAGCTCGTGGAAGACGGCGTCCTCGGGCTTGAGGTCGCCCACCTTGAGGTTGCGGAAGTCCTCCCACACACGCTCGAGACGGGTGATGTCCTCGTCGAACGACTTGCGGACCTGGGACATCTCCTTCTCGGCGGTGTCCTTGGTGCGGCGCTTGACGTCGGCCTTCGCACCCTCTTCCTCAAGGGCTGCGAGGTCGTCCTCGAGCTTCTTGAGGCGGTCGGCGATGATCGAGTCGCGCTGGCCCTCGAGGGTCTTGATCTCGAGACGCATCTCGTTCTCGAGGCCCGGCATGTCCGCGTGACGGCCCTCTTCATCGATGTCGATGATCATGTACGCCGCGAAGTAGATGACCTTCTCGAGGTCCTTCGGCGCCATGTCGAGGAGGTACCCGAGGCGCGACGGGACGCCCTTGAAGTACCAGATGTGCGTGACGGGGGCAGCGAGCTCGATGTGGCCCATGCGCTCACGACGGACCGAGGACTTGGTGACCTCGACGCCGCAGCGCTCGCAGACGATGCCCTTGAACCGGACACGCTTGTACTTGCCGCAGGCGCACTCCCAGTCGCGGGAAGGACCGAAGATCTGTTCGCCGAACAGACCGTCCTTCTCGGGCTTCAGGGTGCGGTAGTTGATGGTCTCCGGCTTCTTGACCTCGCCGTACGACCACTGACGGATGTCCTCGGCGGTCGCGAGGCCGATCCGAATGGCGTCAAAGGAAGTTGCTTCGAGCAATGTTCTTCTCTCTTGCTTGATTCAGGCTTCGATGTACGGGCGGGATCAGATGTCGTCGACGGACGACGACTCGAACCGCGAGGAGATGTTGATGCCCAGCTCCTCCGCAGCGCGGAAGACCTCGTCATCGTTGTCGCGCAGGCTGACCGCCTGGCCGTCGGCCGAGAGGACCTCGACGTTCAGGCAGAGCGACTGCATCTCCTTCATGAGGACCTTGAAGGACTCGGGGATGCCGGGTTCCTGGATGTTCTCGCCCTTGACGATCGCCTCGTAGACCTTCACGCGGCCGAGGATGTCGTCGGACTTGATCGTCAGGAGCTCCTGGAGGGCGTAAGCGGCGCCGTACGCCTCGAGCGCCCACACCTCCATCTCACCGAATCGCTGGCCACCGAACTGCGCCTTACCACCCAGCGGCTGCTGCGTGATCATCGAGTACGGACCCGTCGAACGAGCGTGGATCTTGTCGTCGACCAGGTGGTGCAGCTTGAGGATGTACATGTAGCCGACCGAGACGGGCTCGGGGAACGGCTCGCCGGAGCGACCGTCGAAGAGCTGCGCCTTGCCGGACGAGCCGATCAGGCGCTCGCCGTCGCGGTTCGGGAGGGTCGAGTCGAGGAGGCCCTCGATCTCGCGCTCGTACGCACCGTCGAACACCGGGGTGGCGACCTTCGTGCCCGGAGCGGCGCTGTGCGCTGCCTCGGGGAGGGCCGATGCCCACTCCTGGATGCCCTCGACGTTCCAGCCCTGCTTGGCGAGCCAACCGAGGTGGATCTCGAGGACCTGGCCGAAGTTCATGCGGCCGGGGACGCCGAGCGGGTTCAGGACGATGTCGACCGGGGTGCCGTCGGCGAGGAAGGGCATGTCCTCGACCGGGAGGATGGTCGAGATGACGCCCTTGTTGCCGTGACGACCGGCGAGCTTGTCACCCGCGGTGATCTTGCGCTTCTGGGCGATGTAGACGACCACGCGCTGGTTGACACCAGAGCCGAGTTCGTCGTCGCCGTCCTGCGAGTCGAACACCTTGACGCCGATGATCGTGCCCTCTTCACCGTGGGGCACCTTCAGCGAGGTGTCGCGGACTTCGCGCGACTTCTCGTTGAAGATGGCGCGGAGGAGGCGCTCTTCAGCGGAGAGCTCGGTCTCGCCCTTCGGCGTGACCTTGCCGACCAGGATGTCGCCGGGGCGGACCTCGGCACCGATGCGGATGATGCCACGCTCGTCGAGGTCGGCCAGCAGGTCCGGGCTGACGTTGGGGAGGTCACGGGTGATCTCCTCCTTGCCGAGCTTCGTGTCGCGGGCGTCGACCTCGTACTCCTCGATGTGGATCGAGGAGAGCGTGTCGTCCTTGATGAGGTTCTGCGACAGGATCATCGCGTCCTCGTAGTTGTAGCCCTCCCACGGCATGAACGCGACGAGGAGGTTCTTGCCGAGCGCGAGCTCGCCGTTCTCCGTCGCGGGACCGTCGGCGATGACCTCGCCCTGCTCCACACGCTCGCCGGCCGAGACGACCACGCGGTGGTTGTAGCTCGTGCCCTGGTTGGAGCGGTCGAACTTGCGCAGGTAGAAGGTCTGCGTGCCACCCTCGTCGAGCTGCAGGGTCACGGCGTCTGCCGAGACCTCGGAGACGACACCGGCCTTGTCGGCGGTGACGACGTCACCGGCGTCGATCGCGGTGTAGCCCTCCATGCCGGTACCGACGAGCGGCGACTCGGAACGGAGCAGCGGGACGGCCTGACGCTGCATGTTCGCACCCATGAGGGCGCGGTTCGCGTCGTCGTGCTCGAGGAACGGGATGAGCGAGGTCGCGACCGACACCATCTGGCGCGGCGAGACGTCCATGTAGTCGACTTCGCCCTTGGCGACGAGTTCGACCTCGCCACCCTTCTTGCGGACGAGGACCTTGTCGTCGGCGAAGTGGAACGAGTCGGTCAGCGGCGCGTTGGCCTGCGCGACGACGAACTCGTCCTCTTCCGAGGCGGTCAGGTAGTCGATGGTCTTCGTGACCTCGCCGTTGACGACGCGACGGTACGGGGTCTCGATGAAGCCGAACGAGTTGATCCGACCGAACGACGCGAGCGAACCGATCAGGCCGATGTTCGGGCCTTCCGGGGTCTCGATCGGGCACATGCGGCCGTAGTGCGACGGGTGGACGTCACGGACCTCGACGCCGGCACGCTCACGGGACAGACCACCCGGGCCGAGGGCCGAGAGACGACGCTTGTGCGTCAGGCCCGCGAGCGGGTTGTTCTGGTCCATGAACTGCGACAGCTGGGACGTTCCGAAGAACTCCTTGATCGCGGCGACGACCGGACGCACGTTGATGAGCGTCTGGGGCGTGATCGCCTCGATGTCCTGCGTGGTCATGCGCTCGCGGACGACGCGCTCCATGCGGGACAGACCCGTGCGGACCTGGTTCTGGATGAGCTCGCCGACGGCGCGGATGCGACGGTTGCCGAAGTGGTCGATGTCGTCCACGTCGAGGCGCAGCTGCACCGGCTCGCCGTCACGCACGCCGTTCAGCGTGGTCTTCTCGGCGTGCAGGGACACGAGGTACTTGATCGTCGCGACGATGTCCTTGACGGTCAGCACCGAGTCGGACAGCGGGGCGTCGATCCCGAGCTTGCGGTTGACCTTGTAACGGCCCACCTTCGCCAGGTCGTAGCGCTTCGAGTTGAAGTAGAAGTTGTCGAGCAGCGCACGCGCGGCCTCGGCAGCGACCTGCTCGCCCGGGCGCAGCTTGCGGTAGATGTCCTTGAGCGCCTCTTCCTTCGTGAGGATGGCGTCCTTCTCGAGGGTCGACTCGATCGAGGCGAAGCCCTGGAACTCCTCCATGATCTCCTCGCTGGTCAGACCCAGCGCCTTGAGGAAGACCGTGACCGACTGCTTGCGCTTGCGGTCGATGCGCACGCCCACCTGGTCGCGCTTGTCGATCTCGAACTCGAGCCACGCACCACGCGAGGGGATGACGCGAGCGGAGTAGATGTCCTTGTCGGACGTCTTCTCCTGCTGGCGCTCGAAGTACACGCCGGGCGAACGGACGAGCTGCGACACGACGACGCGCTCGGTGCCGTTGATGATGAACGTGCCGCGTTCGGTCATGAGCGGGAAGTCGCCCATGAACACCGTCTGCGTCTTGATCTCACCCGTCATGTGGTTCATGAACTCGGCGTTGACGTACAGCGGAGCGGCGTAGGTCTTGCCGCGCTCCTTGCAGTCGTCGATCGAGTACTTGGGGTCCTCGAGCTCGGGCGCCGTGAACGAGAGCTGCATGGTCTCGCCGAGGTCCTCGATCGGGGAGATCTCCTCGAAGATCTCCTCCAACCCGGAGTGCAGGGCGAGGTCGGTGCGACCCTGCTCCTGTCCCTCTGCGAGACGGGCCTTCCAGACGTCGTTGCCGACGAGCCAGTCGAAGCTCTCCGTCTGGAGTGCGAGCAGATCAGGAACCGTGAGGGTGTCCGTGATCTTGGCGAACGAGAGTCGCGAGTGGTTGCGACCGTTCTTGGGGTTGGTGGATGCGTTGGGCGCAGCAGCCAAGGGTGTGACCTCCGTAGGCCCCGTCGGGCCGATACTGACGAGCAGCATGTAGGTGAGTAGATGATCGCTCGGCGATCCCCGCGAGTTCTTGCCCTGCGACCACGCCGACGCGTGCCTGACGCGGAACGTCGGTGCACGTGTGGGATGATCTCCGTGAGCGGGACCCGCCGCCATATACGGGTCCGGCTGCACCAGGGCGAGTTGAGCTTGTCCAACTCAGAACTCTGCGTCGACCGCAATATGACGACACGGATGCCAGGGAGCGCGAACTGCCATCATAGTTCGCGCCGAGTCGTGCTGTCCAGTCCTGGCTTGACCAGATTCGGCAGTGGCGTGTATAAGCCGCTCCGTGCCCGCGGAATTCCCGGCCCGCGCCCGGCCCGCAACGGCCCGCGCCCGGCCCGCGACGGCCCGCAACGGCCCGCAACGGGCCTGCGCACCCGGCCTGCGCAGTGGACCCGGCCGTGCGCTCAGCCGAGGCGCTCGCGCTCGACGTGCGCCGCGCCTCCCGGCTGGACCTGCCGCCCCGCCAGCGCACGGAAGGCGTCCTCGGGTCGACGGGTGCGCACGAAGGTGACGCGACCACGGTCGTCGGTGAGCTCGATCCCGAGTCCGGGGGTGAGGATCAGGGCGCGCACACCGCGACCGATCCGCAGGCCGACGCCGCCGTAGGTGCGGGCGTCCGCCTCCACGAGTCGGACGTCGGCGATGCGCCGACGTGCGATGCGCCGTGGCGGCAGCGGCCGGAAGTGCAGCGTGACGTGCGTGTCGGTGACAGCGAACCCGGCTCGTGCGAGCAGCAGCAGCACGCCCGCCACGACGGCGACCAACGCCGGAACGATGAGCGCGGTCTCCGGTGCGTCGCCGGGCCAGGCGGTCACCGCCGCGGTCAGGCCGAGGCCACCGAGGAGCAGGACCGCGCCGACGACACGCATCCAGGTGGGCGCCGCCTCGTGGTCGGCGTGGGCCGGACGGGAGGCGCGGGGCACCCGCGTCGTCCGGCTCGCGGTCGTGCGCGTGGTGTCGCGGGTCGTCGGTGCGGCCGGGCGTGCGGTGGGCACGCTCATCGTGTCAGCGGTCATGTCGGGTCTCCTGCGGCTCGGCGGAGTGTTGCATCCCGTATTTTACATGACGGGTGCGATGTGATCACGGCCAGCGCGCGCGGGTGACCGGAAGGGGCACGCGGACGCGTGCCGACGGCGCGCACGCTCGAGCGGTGGGGGCGCTCGACGGCACGTCGTGGTCACGTCGGGAGGGCGGACGCGCGAGGTGTGGGGCACTGCACGCATCGACGCGGTCCCGCGTGACGACCGGATGAACAGTACGGAACGAGTCTTGGCGTCCGCTGGCCGTCCATGTGTACGCATTCACGTACCGGCCAGGACCGGTCAGCGCAGGACGCGCGCGACCGCCTCGGCGCGGGTGGTGACCCCGAGCTTCGCGAACACCTGGTTCACGTACGACTTCACCGTCGGCACCGTCAGGAACAACTCCGCCGCGATCTGCGGGTTCGTCCGGCCGGCCGCGATGCGCTCGAGCACGTCGGCCTCGCGCGGGGTCAGGTCCGGGAACCGGTCACGCAGCGCCGGCACAGCGGGTGTGGGCCCCGTCGCCCCGCCGCCGGCGAGCTGCGCCACCAGCCGCGCCCCCACCGTCGCGTCGAACGTCGACTGCCCCGACGCGACCGCCCGGATCGCCGTCGCGATCTCGGTCCGTCCGGCGTCCTTCGTCAGGTACCCGCGCGCACCGGCCCGGAGCGCGGTCACGATCGACTCGTCGTCCGCGTAGGTCGTCAGCACGAGCACCGCCACCTGCGGGTGGTCGGCCACGATGCGCGCGGTCGCCGTCGGCCCGTCGGTGCCCGGCATGCGGAGGTCCATCAGCACGACGTCGGGAGCGTCACGGTCCACCGCTGCGATCGCCTCGGCACCGTCGGCGGCCTCACCCGTCACCTGCAGGTCCGGCACGAGCGACAGCACCGTCACCAGGCCGTCGCGGACGATCGCCTGGTCGTCGACGACGAGGACACGGATGGTCACGAGGCGTCCACCTCGTGCTCGGCCACCCGGTCCACCGGCAGGTGCAGCGCGACGACGAACTCGTCGTCGGACCGCTCCGCTTCGACCGTCGCACCGCTGCCGAGCTCCTCGACGCGCTCGCGCATCCCGAGCAGCCCCTGGCCGCCGCCGGTGAGCGGGTTGGCCACGACGACGTCCACGGCGTCGCCGTCGCGGACGACGGACAGTGACACGGGGCGGCCGGGGGCGTGCCTACGGGCGTTGCTGAGGGCCTCGCGGACGACCTGGACGACGGCGGCGCGGTGCGCCTCGTCGAGTGCGGCCAGGGTCGCGTCGCCCTGCACCACGATGGTGCCGCCGAACGAGCGGTGAGCGGCGACCAGGGCGGTCAGGTCGGTGCGGTCCGGCACGTGGTCGGTGCGGTCGGTCTGGTCGGTGTGGTCCGGCACCTGGTCGGTGGACGGCCGGGAGGCGCGGCTCGCGTCCGGCACGTCGGCTCCGGTGGTCCGCGTGGCCGTGTCCGGGGCCGTGGTCCGGCCCGGGGTGGTGGCGCGGTCCGCGGTCGTGGTCGGGTCGGGGGCGGCCCGGTCCGGGGTCGCGGCCCCGTCCGGGGTGGCACCGGGCTCGGCGTCCGCGTCGTCGCGGAGGGCGTGCACGGCTCGGCGGGCCTCGGCGAGGCCGTCCGCCGCCAGGGTCCTGGCCTCGCCGGCACGCTTCGTCGCGTCGTCGACCCGGCCGGCCTCGAGCAGGGCCTCGACCGCGTCGAGCTGCAGCACGAGACCGCCGAGCGAGTGCGCGAGGACGTCGTGGATGTCCCGCGAGGCCCGGGACCGATCGGCGAGGAGCTGTGCCCGCTGCTGGTCCTGCTCGGCCTGCCGCGCGCGCTGCGCCGCGACCCGGAACTGCCGGCGGCTGAACCCGATGAGCACGCCGAGCAGCAGCCCGCCGCTCGTGCCGAGGACGAACTGGACCGAGGCGTGCTCGATCGTCGCGCAGACGGCGATGACCACCATCGCCCCCACCGCCGCCACCGCCGCGAGCCAGACCGGCACCCGGAGGTTCGCGCCGAGCAGGACGATCCCGACGATCACGGGGACGATCATGAGCGAGTCCGTCGCCACCACGGTCAGGGAGCCGGCGACGATCATCACCACGCCCGCGACGACGAGCAGCTGCGGCGTCCGGCCGAACTCGCGGAGCGCCCACGCGGCGAGCGCCACCGCGCCGAGCACCCACACCCACGCGGGCGGCTGCAGCTCGAGTCCGTTCTTCACGAACCAGAACCCGACGATCACGATGCCGAGGGCGTTGAGTCCCCAGGCGGTTGCCGAACGGGACCGACCCCCGGGGAGGTCGGTCGGGTCCTGTCCGCTCAGCAGGGTCACCGGACCATCATGCCGCGGGTGGTGCGGCGGCTGGCGGTCCGGTCTCCGCGGTCTCCGCGCGGGATGCGCTGGTCGATGACGACGGCGCGGGCGGCGCGGTTCAGGGCGAGCACGAGCAGGATCGCGCCGGTCGAGGTGAGCAGGTGCGCACCGAGGTGGCCGCCGAGCACATCGAGGCCGACGCGCACGGCGATGAGCACGATCCAGAGCGACGCACCGAGCCACCCCGTGCGGGACTGGATCGTCCGACCCTTGCTGTCCGGGGTGGCGACCGTGCGGAACCGGGTGATGGTGCCCATCGTCAGGCCCACACCGATCGTGATCAGGGCCTCGATGCCGAGGAACACGACGTCGGTCGTGGTGATCGTCGCCCCCGACTGCGCCAGGACCACCACACCGACGATCGCCATGATCATCGGCGTACGCCAGATGCGCGCCGGGTCGAGGTACTGCCAGGTGGCCTGGCGGTACCCGAGGAAGCCGACGAGGGCGACGCCGATCAGGACGTTGACGAGGAGCTGGACCGACATGGTGTGCCTTTCGAGGTGACCCGGCGGGACGTCCCCGACCGATGGATCCAGCCTCGTTCCGGTGCGTCCGCGGGCACACCAACCAGGGGTGGGGGCCCGGGTGGTGATCGCGGTGCCGGTCGGGTGGTGTTCGATTGACCGCATGGCTGATGCGTTCGACGGGTTCCGGATCGGTGCGGGCTACTCGGTGGTCGAGCCGGACCGGCACCGCCCCGGGTCCTTCACGCTCGTGGTGGACGGCACGCCGCAGTCGCACGTCGACCTCGAGGACCCGACCCACCTGGCGTTCGAGTACATCCGGCGGATCGGGCACGCCATCGACCTGCTGCCGTCCGGCCCGGTCACGGCGCTGCACCTCGGCGCCGGTGCCCTGACGCTCCCCCGGTACGTCGCGGTGACCCGGCCGGGCTCGCGCCAGCAGGTCATCGAGCTCGAGCGCGACCTGGTGGACCACGTCCGCGAGGTCCTGCCGTTCCCCCGCGGTGCGTCGATCCGGGTGCGGTACGGCGACGCGCGCGAGGTGCTCGGCAAGCTCCCCTCCGGGCTGCGCGGCACGGTGGACCTGGCGGTGGTGGACGTCTTCGGCGGCTCGCAGATCCCGGCGCACGTGACGAGCATCGAGTTCTACCGCGAGGTCGCCGCGTTCCTGTCGCCGACCGGCATCGTCGCGGTGAACGTGGCCGACGGCGCTGGTCTCGCGTTCGCACGGGGGCAGGCGTCGACGCTGCAGGCCGTACTGCCGTCGGTCGCAGCGGTGGCGGACACCGGCATGCTCAAGGGGCGTCGGTTCGGGAACATCGTGCTGCTCGGCTCGCCGACCGACCTGCCGATCGCCGAGATGCCGCGGCGGTACTCGTCGGACCCGATGCCGGCGAAGGTCGTGCACGGGGCCGAGCTGCGGGCGTTCATCGCCGGGGCGCCGATCGTCACCGACGCGACGGCCGTGGCGTCACCGGAGCCGAACCGGAGCGTGTTCGGCGCCTGACCCCGCGGTGGCGACGGGGAGGCGCGCCAGGCCGTTCCCGGGCACTCGGCGGGTGCGGCTGTCAGGATGGTCTGAACGACCGCGCAGGTGCGCGACCGAGCGATGGGATCCCCTGATGACGAACGACGACCGGAGCAACCAGGACCGGACGGGCGACGGCCAGGCGCCGAGCTGGGGCGAAGCCCCGCAGCAGCAGCCCGCCGCCGACGCACCGCGGTACGGCGAGCGGAGCGACCCGACGCCGCAGTACGGGCAGTCCGCCCCGCAGTACGGCGAGCAGCAGAACCAGTACGGGCAGCAGCAGCAGTACGGGCAGCAGCAGGACCAGTACGGGCAGCAGCAGCAGCAGTACGGCCAGCAGCCGTACGCCGCGGCGCCCGCGAGCTCCGGTTCGCCCGCGTGGCAGAGCTACGAGGAACCGAAGGCCAAGAAGAAGACCGTCGGCGTGATCGCGTTCGTGGTCGGCCTCGCCGCCCTGGTCGTGGGAGCCATCGGCGGGTACCTGTTCGGGCAGTCGTTCGGCGCTTCCGACGCCTTCCGCGACTCGATGCAGAACAGCGGAGCGACGCCGAGCGACGCGCAGATCACCGAGCTGATGACCTCGTCGAACGTCATCACCGGGTCCCTCATGTTCTACCTGGGCACGGCCCTCGGCCTGTGGGCGATCGTGCAGGGCATCATCGCTGCCGTCACCAAGCGTGGCCGCGGTTGGGGCGTCTTCGCCATCGTCCTCGCCGTCGTCGCGCTCATCGTCTTCGTCGTGGCGGTCGGCGTCGCTGCGGTCGCGGCGAGCGGGATGTCCTGATCCGCCGAGCCGGTCCGGAACGGCCCGTCGTGCTCCGGCACGGCGGGCCGTTCTCCGTCCACCGGCGCGAAGCCTGAGCGCGTCGCACCGGCCGCTCCCGGCAGAGCGCGGCTACCCTCGAACCGATGTCCCTCCCGCCCGACGACCGTCAGCAGCCCGACCCGTCCGACCCGTCCCGTGAACCGCGCCACGCGGCTCCCGTGACGGCCGGGGTCAGCCCGGGCAGCACCTTCGCACCCATCAGCCTGCGGCCGGCGGTCGACGTCGACGCCGTGCACCAGCGTCTGCGCGACCTCGGTCAGAGCCGCAGCACCGAGGCGCTCGCGGAACGCGCCGAACTCCTCCGCCTGCTCGGCCGTCTCGACGAGTCCCTCGTCGTCGCGGAGGAGGTCTTCCGCCTCGCGATGTTCACGGGCGAGCGCCAGGACAAGGTCGCCGCCCGGATCCGGCGCGCGCACATCCTGCACGACCTCGGTCGCCACGACCGTGCCGCGACCGAGGCCGCTCTGGCCCGCGACACCGCCGCGACCGAGGAGTGGCCGGAGCTCGAGGGCGCCGCCGCCGAGATCGAGGGGTGGTCGCTGTTCGAGAACGACCGCTTCGAGGAGGCCCGCGCCGCGCTGTCCCGCGCCTACCAGGCGTTCCGCCAGGCCGGTGCCCCGTCCGAGCGCACCGACGCGCTGCGCACCGCGGTCGAGGCGGCGATGCGTGCCTCGATCACGCACCCCGCCGAACCCGCTGACAAGCCGCGGACGGCCCGCGAGGTCGCCGCCCGCCGTGCCGAGGACGACGAACCGACCATGCGCGTCGCCGAGCCGGTCAAGCAGGTCCCGCCGATCCGCCGCCGGGTGCTCGGGGCGCCGGACGCCGCGCGCACCGAGGCCGACGACATCTGGGGACGGATCGCCGCGCGGGCAGCCAAGAAGGGCCAGGCCGACCCCCGCGCCGACCAGTGACCGCACTCGAGACGGTCCGTTCCCGAGCCGAGGCACTCATCACCGAACACCTCGGCGCGGGCTCGTGGGCCTTCGGGTTCGACCACGCGAAGACCCGCGCAGGACAGTGCGACTTCGCCCGGAAGCGCATCACCGTCAGCCGGCACCTGGCGACACGGTTCTCGGACGACGACGTCGAGCAGGTCCTGCTGCACGAGGTCGCGCACGCCCTCGCCGGAGCACGTGCGGGCCACGGCCCGAAGTGGAAGCGGACCGCGTCCGCCATCGGGTACACGGGTTCGCGGCTGCACGACGGCCCGATCGCCAGCGAGCTCGCACCGTGGATCGGGACCTGCCCCGCCGGACACGAGCACTTCCGCTACCGGACGCCCACCCGCCAGCTCGCCTGTGCCCGGTGCTCCCGCCGGTTCGATCCCCGCAACGCCATCGTCTGGCGGCGCCGGAGCGAGGCTGACACCCCGTCGACAGTGGCCTCGACTACCGCATGAGTCCGTCCGCGCGCGGAGGCGCGCCGGTAACCCGTTAGCCTGGACGGATGCACACGGGGCAGCACATCCGCACGGACGCCGGATCCACCTGGTTCTTCGACGCCGGTCGGATCGCCCTGGACTTCGCGCACACCGGTGGGTTCGCCGACGACCCGGACGGCCGACGCCCTCGATCGCAGCTCGGTGAGCTGCTCGCGAGCCCGGCGGACCTGGACGAGTGGCTCAGCGACCACACCGAACCGATCGACGTCGGGGCGAGCGCGCGCGAGCTGCAGGACGCACGCGCGCTCCGCGCGGCGATCGCCCGACTCGCCGTCGCCGCGGCCCCCGGCCCGGCGACCACCGCGGCCGAGCGCACCGCCGTCGCGGCGGGCCTTCGTGCCGGGACCGGCCGCACGCGCCCCGCGCCCGACGACATCGACACCGTCAACCTGTTCGCCGCCCTGCCGGACGTGCCCCCGAGCCTCCCGGGTGGCCGACGCCGTGCCGGAGCGAACCGTGTCCGCCTGGCCCAGGCACTGTCCAGCGTCGCGCGCGACGCCGTCGCGCTGTTCACCGAGGTCGGCTTCGACGACGTCGAGGCCGACGGCCGACCGACGCGTCTGAGCCGCTGCTCGGCCGACGACTGCGCGCTGGTCTTCTACGACTCCTCGCGGGGCGGGACGCGTCGCTGGTGCTCGATGCAGCGGTGCGGGAACCGCGCCAAGGTCCGTGCGCACCGCGCTCGGCGCGCGGCGGTCTGAACCACCCTCCAGCCAGCCGACAAGGTAGCGCGAAGAAAAAGATTCGGCGCACCGAATTCTCTGGCATGCTGGTCCCGTGACCGACACCGCCGCCGCCAGGACCACCGAGCAGCCCTCCGGCACGCCGCGCCGCCGCGCCGCCGGCCTCACCTTGCTCGGCCCGGCGTTCGTCGCGGCCATCGCCTACGTCGACCCCGGCAACGTGGCGGCCAACCTCACCGCCGGGGCGAAGTACGGCTACCTGCTCCTCTGGGTCCTGGTCGCCGCGAACGCGAGCGCGGTCGTCGTGCAGTACCTGTCCGCCAAGCTCGGCGTCGTCACGGGCAGGTCCCTCCCGGAGCACCTCGGCCTGCGGATGCGTCGCACTCCGAGGCTGCTGTTCTGGGGGCAGGCCGAGATCGTCGCGGCCGCGACCGACATCGCCGAGGTGATCGGCGGCGCACTCGCCCTGCACCTGCTCTTCGGCCTGCCGCTCGTCGCCGGTGGGCTCATCACGGGCGTGGTCTCGATGCTCCTGCTGACCCTGCACAGCCGCCGCGGGACCCGCACCTTCGAAGCCGTCGTCACGGCGATGCTCGCGATCCTGACCGTCGGCTTCTGCGCCGGGCTGCTCTTCGCGCAGGTCTCCCCCGCCGAGCTCGTCAGCGGCCTGGTGCCGCGGTTCGAGGGCTCCGAGTCGGTGATGCTCGCGGCGTCGATGCTCGGCGCGACGGTCATGCCGCACGCGGTCTACCTGCACTCCGCGCTGGCCCGCGACCGGCACGGCGACGTCCCCGCCGGCCCCGAGCGCCGCCGCGTGCTCGTCGCGACCCGGTGGGACGTCGGTCTCGCGCTGGTGGTCGCCGGCGGCGTGAACATCTGCATGCTCGTCCTGGCCGCGGCGACCCTGCCCGGCGTCGCCGACACCGACTCGATCCCCGGTGCCCAGCGGGCGATCGCCGACCACGTCGGGCCCGTCGTCGGGGTGCTGTTCGCGGTGGGGTTGCTGGCGTCGGGGCTGGCCTCGACCTCGGTCGGCTGCATGGCCGGCGCCGAGATCATGAAGGGGCTGCTGCACGTCCGGATCCCGCTCGTGGCGCGGCGTGTGATCACCCTGGTGCCGGCGATCGTGCTGCTCGCGATCGGTGCCGACGCGACGATGCTGCTGGTGGTGAGCCAGGTCGTGCTGAGCTTCGGGATCGCCTTCGCGATCGTCCCGCTGGTCGTCTACACGTCGCGCCGCAGCATCATGGGCACGGACGTGAACGCCGCGACCACCCGCGTGGTGGCGTGGGTGATCGCGGCGGTCATCGTGGCGCTCAACGTCGCGCTGATCGTGCTCACGGTGACGCAGTGAGCGCCGGGACGCTGGTCGTCACTCGACGACCGTGACGTCCTTCCAGAACGCGACGTAGCCCGAGTAGTCCTTGCCGACGCGGTCGAACGACGACGGGATCGGCGTCGGGTAGGACCACGCGCGGTCCTGCAGCGCCTGTCCGTCCACGTTCACCGTGAAGTACTGGGTGTCGCCCTTCCACGGGCAGTGGTACTGGGTGGGGCTCTCGGTGAACAGCTCGGACTTCACGCTCGACGGCGGGAAGTACCAGTTGCCCTCGATCTTGATGAGGTCCTCTTCCGGGGCCTCCGCGATCACCGTGTCGCCGACGACTGCCTTCATGCGTTGCTCCTTCGCTCGCTGGTGCCGGACGGCCTGGACGGCGCTCCGGTCCCTGTCCGCCCGAACGCTACGCCCGGCCCCACGATTCCCGCAGGACGACCAGTTCCGGTCCGACGGCGAGCGCCGCGTGCACCGGCTCGCGACCGAGGACGGCCGCGCTCTCGGAGGCCGTGACCAGGTGCTTCACCGCGCGCCGGACCCCGGTGTACGCCGCGCAGGCCGCGGCGGCCTCCGGTGAGGTGTGGTCGATCCCGACCGCGGCGAGCGCGTCGACGACGGCGCCGGCGGCGAGCAGGTCCTCGACGGCGAAGTCGGGTGCGTCGGGCACGTCGACGGTCTCGCCCGCGGCCTCGGCCGCGTCATCCAGCGCTCCGGGATGGTGCAGCCCGGCGGCGACGACCGCGACGACGCACCGGTCGCCACGATCGGCCTGGAGGCCCGTCACCCGTTCCGCGATCGCACTCGCGTTGCCGAGGTGGCCGAGCACGACCTCCGGACCGTCCGGCAGCTGGGCGGTCGCGTTCCGCAACGCGCGGCGCTGCGCCGCCGCGTCCGGCGAGCTCGGCAGGACGTCCACCCAGACGACGAGGTGTGCGCCGTGGGCGATGCGTGCCGCACCACCGGTGCCCCACGCGAACCGGACCTGGTACTGCTCCTGGGTGCGTTCTGCCACGTCCGTCACGATAGCCGTCCGGGCGATGCTGTCCCTCTCCACAGGGTGGCCGTCCCGACAGGCTCCACCATGGTCGACGACCGTAGGATGCACTTCCATGGAGATCGCCCCCGCGCCCACCCTGACCGGCGACCGTGTGACGCTCGAGCCCCTCGCGCAGGAGCACGCGGACGACCTGCGGGCAGCGGTGACGGACGGCGATCTGTGGCGCACCTGGTACACCTCGGTCCCCGCGCCGGCCCAGGTCGAGGACGAGATCGACCGACGCCTCGCCGAGCACGAGGCCGGCCGCATGGTGCCCTTCGCGGTGCGTGACCGTCCGACCGGCCGTGTGGTGGGCTCGACGACCTTCATGAACATCGACGCGGGCAACCGGCACGTCGAGATCGGCAGCACGTTCCTGGCGAAGTCGGCGCAGCGATCGGGCATCAACACCGAGGCGAAGCTGCTGATGCTGTCCCATGCGTTCGAGGCCTGGCAGTGCATCGCGGTGGAGTTCCGCACGCACTGGCACAACCACCAGTCCCGCGCCGCGATCGCCGGTCTGGGCGCGAAGCAGGACGGCGTGCTGCGGAACCACTCGATCGGTCGCGACGGCACGCTCCGCGACACCGTGGTGTTCTCGATCATCGCCTCGGAGTGGCCGGCGGTCCGGCTGTCCCTGGCCGAGCGGCTCCGGCGGCACGACCGCGCCGAGGGGTCCCGCCGCCGGTCCGCCCGACACGCCTGACCGTCAGAGCCGGTCGCGCACGATCCGGTCCCCGAGCGGCTGGACCGGCCGGGCGTTGTGGTCGTGTACGGCCTCGAGGGCGGCGAGCTGGTCGGCGCCGAGTTCGATCGGGTCCTCGAACACGATCCACCGCACTCCCTCGGTGCAGGGCGGCGTGGTGAGCGAACCGTCGTAGGTCACGAAGGAGCGATCGTCCGGCAGCATCGCCTCGACGTCGACGGTGCTCTCCCGACCGGTTCCGGCCGTGGCGCCGGCGACGTAGCTGTCGTACGCGGGGTTGTGCGCGCCCCGCTCGGCGAGGACCCCGACGACCGTCAGGGCTCCGCGGTCGTCCGCGTGCACGAAGTGGAACTCGGCGGCGAAGCGGTCGCCGTCGACGGCGTGCTCGGAGCCGGCGTGGAAGTGCATCTGCACCAGGTCCAGCGCGTCTCCGTCGATGGTGGTCGAGGCGCCGTCGTCGGCGGTGAACTGCACGGTGTGCCCGTTGTCCGCCGTCGCTCCCCGCACCGGGCCCGATCCGACGAGGTCGAGCTCCGGGCCGTCGTCCGCCTCGGGCAGGTCGATCGGGGACTGCCGGACACCCGTTCCGCACAGCGCGTCGTCGTCCGCCAGTTCCCCCCAGTGCGCCGGCCCGCTCGCGCCGTCGTAGGACCACACCGCGCCCTCGTCGTGTGCGGGGACGACCGACGCCGAGTCGGTGGCGCACCCGGCGAGGACGAGGAGGGCGGCAGGAGCGAGGAGCAGGGGCAGACGAGAGTGAACGGAACGCATGCCTCCCAGATTGACATACTCGTATTTCACATTTGCCGAGAGCGGTCGTCGGCCGCGAGCGTAGGGTCCTGGGCATGCACGTCGGTATCCGGATCGTCCTCGATGCGCCGGTCGACGCCGTGCGCGATGCCCTGCTGTCCCCGTCCGTGATGGTCGCGGTGACGAAGCCGTTCCTGGTGTACCGCTCGCGCAGCCCCGAGGGGTTCCCCGAGCGGTGGGAACCGGGGCACCCGCACCCGATCACCGCGAGTGCGTTCGGCCTCGTGCCGAGCGGCGACACGCACGTCGACCTCGACCTGTACGAGATCGACGGCGTCCCCGTGCAGCGTGACAACGGCGGCGGTACGAGCGGGCTGTTCGGCCGCATGACGATGCGCCACCGGATGGCGGTCGTGCCGGCTCCCGGCGACCGGACGCTGCTCATCGACCGCCTGACCTACCGGATGCGGCCGTGGCCCCTCGGCGCACTGCTGTGGCCGGGGATGTGGGTCATCTGGCAGTGGCGGGCGTACCGGATGCGTGCGCTCGCGCCCACCTGGCGGACGGATTCTGCCTGACCGAGGCGAGTCGGGCCTCCCGTCCACCGCGGAGCGGGCGTAGCCTCGACCACGTGAGCCAGACGCGCCCCCAGGAGCCGACGACCGACGACCGTGTGCGCAGCACGCTGGCGACCGTGGACTGGCGGCGCATGACGTTCGACCTGTACCGCCGTGTCCGCGCGACGCCCGATCCCCAGACGGCGCACGCGCTGTGGCGGGAGACCCGCGACGCGATGTTCGCCGAGCACCCCGCGTCGCCGCTCCTGGACGAGGACGCCCGCGACTTCGAGTCGCTGCCCGTGCCGGACTACGACCCCGCCTGGCGGTTCCAGGTGCGCATCGAACCGGCCGAGCCCGCCGAGTTCGACTACGAGACCGGCACCGACGGCACCGTGCACTTCGACCGCCTCGGCGTCGTGACGGTCCCGGGCGTCGGCACGCTCGACGTCTGGTCGCACGGCGGCTACGCGGGCGGGCTGTTCGTCCCCGTGAAGGACTCCAGTGCCGGCAAGGCCCGCGGCACGTACGGCGGCGGACGCTACCTGCTCGACACGATCAAGGGCTCGGACCTGGGCGGCGACGACGCCGACTCGCTCGTGCTGGACTTCAACTTCGCGTACAACCCGTCGTGCGCGTACGACCCGGCGTGGGCGTGCCCGCTCGCGCCTCCCGGCAACACCGTGCCGGTGCCGATCCCGGTCGGCGAGCAGTACGACTTCTAGGGTGGAACGCATGGCAGGACTGGTCGCACTCGACGCCGGCGGACGCGTGCCGCCCTTCGAGCAGGTCCGCTCGCAGATCGCGGCACAGATCGGCGCGGGGTACCTCGTCGACGGCGAACGGCTGCCGAGCGTGCGGGGGCTGGCCGACGAGCTCGGGCTGGCGGCCGGCACGGTCGCGAAGGCCTACCAGCTGCTCGAGGAGGCCGGGCTCGTGCACACCGCTCGTGGTGCCGGCACCCGGGTGGTGCGGCCGGCCGAGGTGCCCGACGCGGTCGCCGACGCCGCACGTGCGCTCGCAGCCGCTGCCCGCGCGGCGGGACTGTCGGCCGACCAGGCGGCCACCGCGCTCAAGGACGCCTGGCCCGCGTAGGCGCGGGGCTTCGGGGGCGTACCTGGCGCTTCCGGGCGTACCTGGTCAGAAGTTCCGGCCCGGTACGCCCGATTCGACTTCCCATCGCGGGCGTTCTGGGAAGGAACCCGCGCTCAGCAGTGCTCGAAGACGTAGGCGTCGTCGGTCGGCGTGACCAGGTCGCGGTCGCGCAGGATCGTCATCGCCGGGCGGCTCTTCAGCCCGCAGACCGAGCCCCACGAGCGCTCGAGGGTGTCCGCGTACTCGATGTCGATGACCCGCTTGCCGTAGGCCTTCGTGTACGCCGAGCACTCCCGGTACTGCACGCACTCCTCGGCGACGACGAAGTCGAACCCGGTCTGCTTCCGGCCGGAGGCCCCGAGCTGCGGCGTGTTCTTCTGCCCGACGGCCAGGCCGTGGCGGTGCCCGGTGTCGACGAGTGACTTCGCCAGCGCCAGGTTGCCGGCGCGCGTCAGACGCTTCCCGCTCCGGGTCCACGAGTCGAGGTTGTCGAACTCGACCGCGTCGAACCCGCGGTCGCCGCAGCGGGCGATGGACTTCGCGAGCACCTTCGTGATGAGCGCGCGCTTCGCCGCCGTCCGGGTGTCGAGGAGCATCTCGTCCGGCCAACCCGGGTCGGACACCGGCTTGCCGGCCCGGTCGCGCAGGATCGCCGACGGGTACGACCCCGTCCACGTGCGGGCGGACTCGGGCTGCGTCTGGAACCCGTTGACGTAGCAGATGTCGTACTTGCCCTTCGCGGGCTTCGCGGTGCTGTCCCGCTCGACGATCGTCACACCGGACGGCGGCGTGTAGGAGCCGCCGAGCTGGTAGTCCGGGCGCCCCGAGGTCGGCAGGTTGCGGTAGCTCGCCGCAGCGCTGGTCGGAGCAGCCTCGGCGCAGCCGGCCGTGCCGAGGACGGCCACCAGGGCCATCGCGGTGGTGATCAGGACGGTTCGCGTACGCACCCGGGAATCCTCGCATGCGCACGGCGAACGGACCGGTCCTGGGTTCTGCGGGGTCCACACGCTATGCTGGTGGTACTCGAGACGCCGATCGTCTCGTGCGTCGTACGGACGCCCCGAACTCCCGACCACGTTCCACTGATCCTCTGGTCGATGATCGAGCACCTCCCGAAGGTGCCCAGGCTTCTCTGCTGCGGCGACTGCGCCAGCCACCTCTGTTGGCGCGCATCCCGCCCGCGCGCTGCCTCAGAGCGCGCCCACAGCCGGTCTCATCCGGCTCGAAAGGTCACCATGACCACCAATGACCTCCGTTTCTCCGACCTGGGCGTCCCCGCGCCGATGGTCGCCGTCCTCGCCGACCAGGGCAAGGAGACCGCGTTCCCGATCCAGGAGGACACGCTCCCCGACTCCCTGCAGGGCAAGGACGTCCTCGGCCGTGGCCGCACCGGCTCCGGCAAGACGATCGCGTTCGCGATCCCGCTCGTCGCGCGCCTCGCCGCCAGTGGCCGCAAGCGCCGCGCCGGCCGCCCCCGCGCCCTGGTGCTCGCCCCCACCCGTGAGCTCGCGACCCAGATCGACGTCGCCCTCGCCCCGCTCGCCAAGGCCATGGGCCTCAACACCACGACCATCTTCGGTGGCGTCGGACAGGGCCGTCAGGTCGACGCCCTGCGCGGCGGCGTGGACGTCGTCGTGGCCTGCCCGGGTCGCCTCGCCGACCTCATGCAGCAGGGCCACGTCAACCTCGGTGACATCGAGGTGACCGTCCTCGACGAGGCCGACCACATGGCCGACATGGGCTTCCTGCCCGGCGTGACCAAGATCATGCAGGCGACGCCCGAGCAGGGACAGCGTCTGCTGTTCTCCGCCACGCTCGACAACGGCGTGGACAAGCTCGTCAAGAAGTTCCTGCACAACCCGGTGATGCACTCCGTCGACGAGGCGAACAGCCCCGTCGAGGCGATGACCCACCACCTGTTCGAGGTCGCCGACGCCGACGCGAAGAAGCACCTCGTGAGCACCCTCGCCTCGGGCAACGGTCGCCGCATCCTCTTCATGCGCACGAAGCACCACGCCAAGCGCCTCGCCAAGCAGCTCAGCAGCCAGGGGATCCCGGCCGTCGACCTGCAGGGCAACCTGTCGCAGGGCGCCCGTGAGCGGAACCTGGCGAAGTTCTCGTCCGGCGAGGCCCTCGTCCTCGTCGCCACCGACGTCGCCGCCCGTGGTGTGCACGTCGACAACGTCGAGCTCGTCGTGCACGTCGACCCGCCCACCGAGCACAAGGCGTACCTGCACCGCTCGGGCCGTACCGCCCGTGCCGGTTCGTCCGGTGACGTCGTCACGGTGACGATGCCCGCCGAGCGTCGCGACGTCGCGCAGATGATGCGTGCCGCCGCGATCAAGGTCACCCCGCAGCAGGTCACCGCGACCTCCCCGGCGGTCACCACGCTCGTCGGCGAGATCGCCCCGATCCGCCACGTCGCCGAGGACCAGCCCGCGCAGCAGCAGCGTCAGCCGAAGCAGCGCTCCGCCGATTCCGCCGGTGACCGTGGTCGTCGTGGTCGCGGCGGCCGTCCGGGAGGCTCGGGTCAGCCCGCGCGTGCCGGCTCGGCTTCCGAGTCCGCCGGTTCGGCCGGGGGCCGTCAGGGCCGTCCGGCTCGTGGCGCACGTTCCGAGGGCACCGGGCGCTCCGCCGCCGCGGGCGCGGGCTCGACGGGTGGTCGCCGTACCGGCGGCAGCCGCCGCGCCGGCAGCGACACCGTGCGCGGTGGGTCCTCTGCCGTCTGGTCCTCGGACGGTGGCTACGCCGCGGGCCGTGGAGCCGGCCAGGAGTCGGGCGGGGGCCGTCGTGGCTCGTCGCGCCGTGCCTCCCGTCCGGCCGGCGCTGCCGACCGCCACTGACCTGTCGACCCGGCCCGCGCTGACCAGCGGGGGACAACCTTGGGGGCGCCTGCGAAGCGGACGCCCCCGAGGCGTAGGTTCTCCTTCACCGGATGCCGCGCGAGCGGCTGACGGGGAAACGTCCGCTGTTGGAAGGAGTGCCTATGGCTGGGATCGAAGACATCAAGAACGCCGCTGAGAAGGCGGCAGGCAAGGTCAAGGAGGCCGTCGGGAACGCGACGGACAACGACCACCTCAAGGCTGAGGGCAAGACCGATCAGGTCAAGGCCGACACCAAGCAGGCGGGTACGAACGTCAAGGACGCCGCTTCCGGCGTCGCCGACAGCCTCAAGAGCGACCGCGACACGAAGTAACAAGCCGGTCAAGCACCGCGCTGCGAAGCCCCCGGATCCGATCGGATCCGGGGGCTTCGTCGTGTTCGGGGGGCTCCGTCGTGTTCGGGAACCGAGCCGGTCGCTACATGAGCGCGCCGACCGACGCGAGGCCCGCGCGCAGCAGGGCGCCGCGGCCACCCTCCATGTCGTCGGCGACGCCGTCCGACGCGGCTTCCATCGGGGTCATCCAGGTGAGCTCGAGGGCGTCCTGCCGGGGCTCGCACGTGCCGGTGACCGGAACGACGTAGGCCAGCGAGATCGCGTGCTGCCGTTCGTCGGTGTACACCGAGGCGCCGGGCAGCGGGAAGTACTCGGCCACCGTGAACGGCGTCGGGCTCGACGGCAGCTGCGGGAACGCCATCGGACCGAGGTCCTTCTCGAGGTGCCGGAACAGCGCCGTGCGGATGGACTCGCCGAACATCACGCGACCGGACACCAGGGTGCGGACGATCGAGCCGCTCGGGGCCACGCGCAGCAGCACCCCGACCTCGGTCACAACGCCGAGCCCGTCGGTGCGGACGGGGATCGCCTCGACGTAGCAGATGGGGAGTCGACGACGCGCGTTGGCGAGTTCCTCGTCGGACAGCCAGCCGGAGTCGGGGTCGGGGGTTTGCAACGAGGCCATGCACCGTGTCTACCAGGGACGGCGTCGAGTTCGGCGGAAGGCGCGGGACTTGGGGATGGTTAGCGTTGTCCACATGATCGATGCAGACCTGGTGCAGTGGACCCGTCCCGCGGAAGAACGCGCAGGGACACCGCTGCTCGTGACCATGCACGGGGTGGGGTCGAACGAACGCGACCTGCTCGGACTCGCCCCCGCGCTGCCGGCGGCCTGGACGATGGCGTCACTGCGGGCGCCGATGGCTTGGGGCCAGGGGTTCAGCTGGTACCCGCTCGGGACGCCGGGCTCCCCCGCGCTCGAGCCCGTCGACGCCGCGGTTGCCGGGGTGCTCGCGTGGATCGACTCCGTCGCCGCCGACCACCCGCGGATCGGACTCCTCGGGTTCTCGCAGGGCGGGTCGATGGCGCTGCAGCTGCTGCGCGCACGGCCCGCGGCGTTCGCGTTCGCGGTGTCGCTGTCCGGGTTCGTCGTGCCGGGGGTGACGGACTCGCGCGACGAGGCCGTCGCCGCCGTCCGGCCGCGGGTGTTCCTCGGGCACGGCGACCTCGACCCGGTGATCCCGGCGGAGGCCACCGCGCGGACGCAGGCGTGGGCGGCGGCGAACACCACCGTGACGGACCGGACGTACGAGGGCCTGTCGCACGCGGTGTCGGCAGCGGAGCTGTCGGACGTCGCGGCGTTCATCGGGGCGTAGGCGCGGGGCGCGCTTGGTGCGACGCGCAGCCCGCTTGGTGAGCAGAAAAGGTCGAGTCCAGGCTTGCGGACTCGACCATTTCTGCTCACGATGCGCCGGGGTCAGCCCCGGCGACGACGGACGGGAGGCACGGTGCCAGCTGGCACCGTGCCTCCCGTCCGTGGGTTCCGCCGTCAGTCGGCGAGGATCTGCAGCAGGTCCTTGCGGAGCTGGTCGACCTTGGCGGTGGCGGCCTTGGCCTGGTCCTCCGTCGCGGTCGTCCGGTACATCTGCAGGACGCCCATGGTCTTCCGGAGCGCCTCGAAGAACTCGCGCTGCGCGTCCGGGATCCCGGGGGCCGCGTCGAGTGCCGCTGCGATCTCGTCGGCCTTCGCCTCGGCCTCGGCCTTGCCCGCGTCGGTGAGCTCGAAGAGCGTCTTGCGGCCGTCGCCCGACGAGACCACGAGGTCTTCGTCGACGAGCTGCTGGAGCGTCGGGTAGACCGAGCCGGGACTCGGCTTCCAGGCGCCGCCGGTGCGCTCGGCGATGGTCTTGATCACGGCGTATCCGTTCTGCGGCCCCTCGGCCAGCAGGCCGAGGATCGCGAGGCGGACGTCACCGCGGCGGCGGCGTTCGCGACCGAAGCCGGGTCCGCCGAAGCCACCGAAGCCGGGGCCGAAGCCCATGCCCGGCCCGAAGCCCGGGCCGAAGCCACGGCCGCCTCGGCCGCCGTGCTCGTGGTCACCGCGGTCGCGGCCGGGGAAGCCGGCGCCGTGGTGCTGCCGCGCGCCGCCGAAACGGGGGCCGCGCGGGTGGTGGTTGCTGTCGTTGTCGTTGTGCATGGGGCGCATGGTGCGTCCTTCCTTGTTGCTGAGTCGGCTCGCGATCGGTCTGACCGGTTTCGTCTTCGTCGTATCGCGATGTGTTTACGATAGATCGCTAACTATCGTCTTGTCAAGGGGTACTCCCCGCTCGGCCTGCTGTCGGTGGTGGCGGGCAGGATGGGCGGACCATGACGGACGTCTTCGAGCGCTTCTCCCCCGCGACCGCGGAGTGGTTCCGAGGTGCGTTCGACGCCCCGACACCGGCGCAGGCGGGCGCCTGGGACGCCATCTCGACGGGGCAGCACGCACTCGTCATCGCGCCGACCGGTTCCGGCAAGACCCTGGCCTCGTTCCTGTGGTCGATCGACCGGCTCATCAGCGCGACCGACCGGCCGCCGGCCAAGCAGCGCACACGGGTCCTGTACGTCTCGCCGCTCAAGGCCCTCGGCGTCGACGTCGAGCGGAACCTGCGCAGCCCGCTCGTCGGCATCACGCAGACGGCCAGGCGGCTCGGTACCGAACCACCAGAGGTCACCGTCGGGGTGCGCAGTGGCGACACCCCGTCGACGGACCGGCAGAAGCTGCTCCGCCAGCCGCCGGACATCCTCATCACGACACCCGAGTCGCTGTACCTCATGCTCACCTCGCAGGCGCGCGAGACCCTGGTCAACGTCGACACCGTCATCGTGGACGAGGTGCACGCGGTCGCCTCGACCAAGCGCGGAGCGCACCTGGCCGTCTCGCTCGAACGGCTCGACGACCTGCTCGACAAGCCGGTGCAGCGCATCGGGCTGTCCGCCACGGTCCGGCCGCCGGAAGAGGTCGCCCGGTTCCTCGGCGGCCGTGCGCCGGTGACGATCATCGCCCCGCCGGCGCAGAAGACCTTCGACCTGCGCGTGGTCGTGCCGGTCGACGACATGGCCGAGCTCGGTGCTCCGCCGGTCGGTGCGGACGCGTCCGATGCGCCCGCGAACGGCTCGATCTGGCCGCACGTCGAAGAGCGTGTGGTCGACCTCATCGAGGAGCACCGGTCGACGATCGTGTTCGCGAACTCGCGGCGACTGGCCGAGCGACTCACCGCGCGGCTGAACGAGATCCACGAAGAGCGCGTCCTCGCTGCGGCGGCTCCGGCTTCGGCCGCGGTGGGCGATGCGCTGGTGCCGGCAGGTGTCTCGCCGGCCGACGACGGGCTGCCGGTGGCGCGGGGTCGCCCGCAGTCGCCCGCACGGACCTCGGCGCACGCGGTCGCACCCCAGGGCACGAAGCGGCCGCCGGCGCAGATGATCGGCGCGTCCGGGCAGACCGGTGGCGGCGGCTCCGACACCGCAGTGCCCGTGCTCGCCCGCGCCCACCACGGCTCGGTGTCGAAGGACCAGCGCGCCATCATCGAGGACGACCTGAAGTCCGGTCGGCTGCGGTGCGTCGTCGCGACGAGTTCGCTCGAGCTCGGCATCGACATGGGCGAGGTCGACCTCGTCGTCCAGGTCGAGGCGCCGCCCTCGGTCGCGAGCGGTCTGCAGCGCGTCGGGCGTGCCGGGCACCAGGTGGGCGAGATCTCCCGCGGAGTGCTGTTCCCGAAGCACCGCGCCGACCTCGTCAACAGTGCGGTCACGGTCGAACGGATGGTCTCGGGGCAGATCGAGTCGATCTCGGTGCCGGCGAACCCCCTCGACGTGCTGGCGCAGCACACCGTCGCCGCGGGAGCGATCGACACCGTCGACGTCGAGCACTGGTTCGACCTGGTCCGGCGGAGCGCTCCGTTCAGCGGGCTGCCCCGCTCGGCGTTCGACGCCACGCTCGACCTGATCACCGGGCGGTACCCGAGCGACGAGTTCGCCGAACTCCGCCCGCGGCTGGTGTGGGACCGCGTGCACGGCACCCTGACCGGACGCCCCGGCGCCCAGCGGCTCGCGGTGACGAGCGGCGGCACGATCCCGGACCGCGGCATGTTCGGCGTGTTCATGGTCGGCGAGAAGGCCTCCCGCGTCGGCGAGCTCGACGAGGAGATGGTCTACGAGTCCCGCGTCGGGGACGTCTTCGCGCTCGGTGCCACGAGCTGGCGGATCGAGGAGATCACCCACGACCGGGTCATCGTGAGCCCGGCGTTCGGACAGCCCGGTCGGGTGCCGTTCTGGAAGGGCGACGGCATCGGCCGCCCCGCCGAACTCGGTCGCGCGACGGGGGCGTTCGTGCGCGAGGTCGAGGGCGCCTCGGACGACGACGCCCGCGCCCGGGTCGCCGCTGGCGGCCTCGACGAGCGTGCCGTCACGAACCTGCTGACCTTCCTGCGCGACCAGCGGGCGGCCACCGGTCACGTGCCGAACGACACGACGCTCGTGGTCGAGCGCTTCCGCGACGAACTCGGCGACTGGCGGCTCATCCTGCACTCGCCGTACGGCATGCAGGTGCACGCGCCGTGGGCCCTGGCGGTCGCGGCACGGTTGCGCGAACGCCACGGCATCGACGGCGACGCGATGGCCGCCGACGACGGCATCGTGGTGCGCATCCCCGAGACCGACGCCGAACCGCCGGGCGCCGACCTGTTCGTGTTCGAGCGCGACGACCTCGAGGCACTCGTCACGGACGAGGTCGGTGGCTCGGCGCTGTTCGCCGCGCGGTTCCGCGAGTGTGCGGCGCGCGCCCTGCTGCTGCCCCGTCGGAACCCCGGGCAGCGTTCGCCCCTGTGGCAGCAGCGGCAACGCGCCTCGCAGCTGCTCGAGGTGGCCCGGAAGTACCCGTCGTTCCCGATCGTGCTCGAGACCGTGCGCGAAGTGCTGCAGGACGTCTACGACGTGCCCGCCCTGCTCGGCATCGCCGACGAGATCGCCGGCCGCCGCATCCGCCTGGTCGAGACCGAGACCGAGACGCCGTCCCCGTTCGCCCGTTCGATCCTGTTCGGGTACGTCGCCGCGTTCATGTACGAGGGCGATTCCCCGCTCGCCGAGCGCCGGGCCGCGGCACTGTCGCTCGACTCGACCCTGCTCGGCGAACTGCTCGGCCGCGCCGAACTGCGGGAGCTGCTCGACCCGGCGGTCATCGCCTCGGTGGAAGAGGACCTGCAGCGGCTGTCGCCGGACCGCCGGGCGCGCGACGCCGAGGGGCTGGTCGACGTGCTGCGGCTCGTCGGCGCGCTCGACCTCGACGAAGCCGTCGACCGGAGCTGGCTGGCGGCGTCGGACGACCGCTCCGCCGCTGCGACCGAGGTGCAGACCGTGCTCACCGCGCTCGAACGCGACCGCCGTGTCCTGTCGTTCTCGCACGCCGGGTCCACCCGCTGGGCCGTCATCGAGGACGCCTCGCGCCTGCGCGACGCCCTCGGGGTCCCGCTGCCGATCGGCGTGCCGACCGCGTTCGTCGAACCCGTCGCCGACCCGCTCGGTGACCTGGTCGGCCGGTACGCCCGGTCGCACGGGCCGTTCTCGGCGCAGGAAGCCGCCGGCCGCCTGGGCCTCGGGGTCGCCGTCGTGCAGGACACCCTGCGCCGTCTGGTCGCCGACCGGCGTGTGGTCGAAGGCGAGTTCCGCCCGGATCGGCAGGGCGCCGAGTGGTGCGACGCCGAGGTCCTGCGCCGGATCCGCACGAAGTCCCTCGCCGCGCTCCGCCACGAGGTCGAGCCGGTGTCGCCGGACACGCTCGCGCGCTTCCTGCCCGCCTGGCAGCACGTGCAGACCCCCGGCACCCGCGGCGGCCTGCGCGGGGTCGACGGGGTCCTGCAGGTGATCGACCAGCTCGCCGGCGTCGCCCTGCCCGCCAGCGCCTGGGAGACCCTGGTGCTGCCCGCGCGGGTGACCGACTACTCCACGAACATGCTCGACGAGCTCACCGCCACCGGCGAGGTCCTGTGGTCCGGCGGCGGGACCCTGCCCGGCAACGACGGGTGGGTGCGCCTGCACCTCGCCGAGACGGCGTCGACGACGCTCGCCGAGCCCTCCGGCGACGAGACCACCGAGCTGCAGCGCGACGTGCTCGGTGCCCTGGCCGGCGGCGGCGCGTACTTCTTCCGCCAGCTCGGGCAGGCCGTCGGCAGCACCGACGACCCGGCCCTGACGACGGCGCTGTGGGACCTCGTCTGGGCCGGACAGATCACGAACGACACGTTCGCTCCGCTCCGCTCGATGCTCGGCGGCAAGGCGAAGAGCAGCAGCGCCCCGCGGGCTCGTGCGTACCGCGGGCGCCGCCGTCCGACGATGCCGACGCAGTCCGGCCCGCCGTCCGTCGGTGGCCGCTGGTCCCTGCTCCCCCTGGCCGAGTCCGACTCGACCGTGCGGGCCGCCGCGACCGCCGAGCAGCTGCTCGAGCGCTACGGGGTCGTCACGCGCGGGGCCGTCCAGGTCGAGGGGGTCCGAGGTGGGTTCGCGGGCGTGTACCGGGTGCTCTCGCGGTTCGAGGAGTCCGGGCGGGCGCGCCGCGGCTACTTCATCGAGGGGCTCGGGGCCGCACAGTTCGCCACGGGCCCGACCATCGACCGGCTGCGGACCTACGCCCGTGACCTCGACGACGACGAACGCGTCGACCCGGACCGGAAGCGCGAGGCACTGACCCTGGCCGCGACCGACCCCGCGAACCCGTACGGGGCGTCGCTGCCCTGGCCGTCCGACGACCGCGCGGCGGACGACACGGACGTCACGGGCGCCGACGTCGCTGCTGTCGCTGCGGCTGCGCAGAAGGCCCCGGCACCGGCCACCACCGGCGCGCGCGGCCACCGGCCCGGGCGCAAGGCCGGAGCACTCGTCACCACCGTCGACGGCCGGCTCGCGGTGTACGTCGAGCGGGGCGGCAAGTCGGTGCTGACCTTCACCGACGACCCCGCCGACCTGGCCGTCGCAGCCGCGTCCATCGCGGGCATCGTGCGCACCGGACTGCGGAAGCTCGCGGTCGAGCGGGTCGACGGCGAGTTCGTGCTCGGTACCCCGCTCGGCACCGCGCTGGGCGACGCCGGGTTCACCGCCACCCCGCAGGGACTCCGGCTCCGTGCCTGAGGGCGACACCGTCTACCGGGCAGCGCACCGGCTGCACACGGCGCTCGCGGGCAAGGTCCTGACCCGGAGCGACTTCCGGGTGCCCGCGTTCGCGACCGTCGACCTGGTCGGCCGCACCGTGGACGAGGTCGTGCCCCGTGGCAAGCACCTGCTGCACCGGATCGGGGACCTGACCGTGCACTCGCACCTGAAGATGGAAGGGCGGTGGGACGTGTACGCCCCCGGTGAGCGCTGGCGGCGTCCGGCGCACCAGGCACGCGCGATCCTCGATGCCGAGGACGTCTCGACCGTCGGGTTCACACTCGGGGTGCTCGAGGTGGTCCCGCGCGACCAGGAGTCCGAGGTCGTCGGGCACCTCGGCCCGGACCTGCTCGGGCCCGACTGGGACGCCGACCTGGCACTCGAGAACCTGACGCGGGATCCTGCACGTCCGGTCGGACTGGCGCTGCTCGACCAGCGGGTGCTCGCCGGCCTCGGCAACGTCTACCGCAACGAGCTCTGCTTCCTGCGCGGGGTCCTGCCGACCCGACCGGTGGCCGAGGTGCACGACGCCGGCCGGACGATCTCCTTGGCGAGCCGGCTCATCCTGGCGAACCGCGACCGCAGCCACCGGGTGACGACGGGGATCGACCGCCCGGGGCGTCGGTTCTGGGTCTACGGACGAGCGGGCAAGCCGTGCCTGCGGTGCGGCACCCGGATCCGGCGAGGAGACCTCGGTGACTCGGAGCTCACCCTGCGGGACACCTACTGGTGCCCGCGCTGCCAGACCTGAACCGCGGTCGCAGCGACGAGCACCGGCACGTGCCTGCTCACCGGGTGACGGGGTGCAGGCGCTCGGCGGCGGTCGATCGCACCGCGTCCGTGACCCGCTCGAGCAAGGGTGATGCCAGGTTCCACCGCTGCCACCACAGGGCGACGTCGGCCCGGCGGGTCGGGGTGAGCTCGAGCAGCTCGCCTCGCGCCAGGGCATCGATGCACTGCGCCTCGGGCAGCATCCCCCACCCGAAGCCGAGCGAGACCGCCCGTGCGAAGTCGGCCGAGGTCGGGACGAAGTGGCGTGGACCGGAGGGCGCGTGGCCGAGCACCCGGCGGAGGTAGCCCTGCTGCAGGTCGTCGTCACGGTCGTAGTCGACGAGCGGCACCCGGTCGAGGCGGCTCAGCATCCGCCGCTCGGTGTCGGCGTCGGACAGGTAGCGGTCGACGAACGCCGGCGATGCCACCGCCCGGTACCGGTCGATGCCGAGCGGTACCGACGAGCAGCCCTGCACGGGGTCCGCCTCGGCCGTCACCGCACCCATCACCGTGCCGGCGCGCAGCAGCTCGGCGGTGCGGTCCTGGTCCTCGCGGTGCAGGTCGAAGACCACCTCGGTGTCGACACGGACGAGTGCGAGCGCGTCGAGGAACCACGTGCCGAGCGAGTCGGCGTTGACGGCGAGCGGGATCGACGGCACCGCGGTCCCCGATCCGTCGGCATCGGTCTCGCCGAGTGCGCGGGCGGTCTCGTCGTCGAGCAGCCGCACCTGGCGTGCATGCCGGAGCACGACGGCGCCGTCGGCCGTCGGGGTGACCGGGGTCGTCCGCTGCAGCAGGACCCGGCCGACCTGCTGCTCCATCGACCTGATGCGCTGCGAGACCGCCGACGGGGTGATCGCCAGGGCTCGGGCGGCCGCGTCGAGGGTGCCGTGGTCGACGGCGATCAACAGGGTCTCGAGGTGCTCGCGCTGGAATCGGACCATGCAGTGCAGCTTACGGCGCTGTAGGAACGTGAGCTGGTCTACAGACGGGGGCGCGCCTAGCGTCGTGGAGATGACCGCATTCCTCCCCCTGCTCGCCGGCCTCGGCACCGGACTCGCCCTGATCGTCGCGATCGGTGTGCAGAACACCTACCTGCTCCGGTTGGCGGTCAGCTCGGGCCTGCGGGTGGTGACGGCGGCGGTCGTCGTGTGCGCGGTGTCGGACGCCGTGCTCATCGTCGCCGGGGTGCTCGGCGTCGGGGCCGTGGTCGAGCGGTTCCCGGTGGCGCTCGTCGTCGTGCGGTTCGTCGGGGCCGCGTTCCTCGTGACCTACGGCGTGCTCGCCGCGCGACGGGCACTGCGGCCGTCGAGCGACGCCATGCGCGTGGCCGACGACGCGGCGGACGACGTGACCATCGCGACTCGCGTCGCCGACCAGGCGGCGGACGACGGCGTGCCGGAGCCGGCCGCGGGCAGTGGACCCGAGCGCCCGGGGACGGTGGTGGCGGGGCGGACGCGCACCGTGCCTCCCGGCCAAGCGGTGACCATGCGAACGGCAGTGGCGACCATGCTCGTCTTCACGTGGGCGAACCCGCACGTGTACCTGGACACGCTGGTGTTCCTCGGGTCCGTCGCGAACCAGCAGGGCCCGGACGACCGCTGGCTCTGGACCGTCGGCGCGGTTGCGGCGAGCTGCCTGTGGTTCGGCGCGCTCGGGTTCGGCGGGCGACTGCTCCGACCGCTGTTCGCGAAGCCGCTGACGTGGCGGGTGTTCGACGGTCTGGTCGCCGTCGTGATGCTGGGCTTCGGGGTCCTGTTGGTCGTCGGCGCATAGGACGCCGGAGCCCGCTACTGCTGGCCCTTGCCGACCCGGCTGTTGCGGCGGCTGTAGCCGAAGTAGATCGCGAAGCCGATGACGAGCCAGACGACGAACCGCAGCCAGGTCTCGACCTCGAGGTTCAGCATCAGCCAGAAGCACAGCACCGCCGACAGGATCGGGATCACCGGCGACCACGGCACCCGGAACGAGCGCGGGGCGTCCGGGCGCGACTTGCGGAGCACGATGATGCCGATCGACACCAGCACGAAGGCCGACAGCGTGCCGATGTTGATCATGCCCTCGAGCTTGTCGACCGCCGTGAACCCGGCGAGCAGCGCGACGACGACGCCCGCGACGACCTGCACGCGCACCGGCGTCTGCGTCTTCGGGTTCGTCTTCGAGAACCAGCGCGGCAGCAGGCCGTCACGGCTCATCGCGAAGACGATGCGGGACAGACCGAGCAGCAGCACCATGACGACGGTCGTCAGACCGATCAGGGAGCCGATGGCGATGATGCCGGCAGCCCACGGCAACCCGACGATGTCGAAGGCCGAGGCCAGGGACGGTGCGTCCTCCTGCGCGAGGCGCTGGTAGGAGACCATGCCGGTGATGACGATGCTGACGCCGACGTAGAGCAGCGTCACGATGCCCAGGCCGATGAAGATGCCGCGGGGCAGCGTCTTCTGCGGGTTCTCGGTCTCCTCCGCGCTGGTCGCGACGACGTCGAACCCGATGAACGCGAAGAACACGAGCGACGCCGCGGCGAGCAGCCCGAAGACGCCGTACTGCGCGGGCTCGGAACCGGTGAACCACGACACGAGCGACTGGGTCCAGACGCTGCCCTCCGCGCCCTTGGCGGGCTCCGACGGCGGGATGAACGGGGTGAAGTTCGCGGCCTTGACGAAGAACGCGCCGGCGACGATGACGAACACCACGATGGCGACCTTGATGATCGTGATGACCGCCGAGACCCGCGACGACAGGCGGGTGCCGAAGGCGAGCAGCACCGTGAAGATGCCGACGATCAGGACCGGGCCCCAGGTGAACGGGATCGGGCCGAGCTGGATCGTGCTCGGCAGGGTCACACCGAACACGTCGAACGCGGTGCTGAGGTAGATGCCCCAGTACTTCGCGATGACGGCGCTGGCGGTGAGGGTCTCGAGGATGAGGTCCCAGCCGACGATCCAGGCGAGGAGCTCGCCCATCGTTGCGTAGGTGAACGTGTAGGCCGAGCCGGCGACGGGGATCGTCGAGGCGAACTCGGCGTAGCACATGATCGCCAGGCCACACGTGACGGCGGCGAGCAGGAACGAGATGATGACGCCGGGCCCGGCGAAGTTCGCGGCGGCGTTCGCGCCGACCGAGAAGATGCCGGCGCCGACGGCGACCGCGATGCCCATCGCGGCGATGTCGAACGTCTTCAGGGAGCGTTTCAGGGACCGGCCCTGCTCCTCGGAGTCGGCCAGTGAGGCCTCGATCGACTTGATGCGGAGCTTCGTTGCCATGGGGTGGATCCCGTCATCGACTGGGCGGCGGACCCCGTGACATTACTGGTGTACCACCCCGACACGCAAACAGCGGAGCCGCTGGGCACATGGGAACCAGGTTCCGGACGCGGAACCAGGGAACGGCGCGGTGCAGTGTCCGGAACCAGGTTCCGTGGGCAGGGCGGGTCGACCGGGAGGCCCGGCTCGGCTCAGGCGGATCGGCGCCAGTCCGCCAGGAACCGCGCTCCGGCCTCGTCGTGGATCACCCCGTCGGGCGCGGTGAGCACCGGGTACGGCGTCGCCGGCACGCCGTCCGAGGGACGGACGTCGACGTGCGCGACCTCGTGGCCGTTCGCGTGCAGCCAGTCCGCCATCGCGTAGTCGCTGCGCGAGTCGCCCATCGTGCGCCAGGCCGCCGGCAGCTCGCCGTCCTGTGCCAGGAGCTCGAGCGACCGCTCGGCGCCCATGTCCTTGCCGCTGCGGTCGGACTCGACGTCGGTCGAGATGATCGTCGGGTCGATCCGCCACTGCACGGCACCGTCGGCGTCGGGTCGGACGTCGTCGAGACGGCGCACACCCAGGCCGCGACGCTCGAGGGCCGCCATCGCCTTCGCGTCGAACTCGGGCTGCCGAGCCAGGTACGTGGCGTTCGGCACCTCCACCCGCTGCTCGATCGACACCATGGCGCGCTTCGTCTCGTCGAAGAACACCAGGTCGGCGTACTCGGTGCGGACGAGCTCGCGCATCTCGTCGGCGTAGTCGCGCGGGAGCGCCAGGTCGTCGGCGACGGTGAGCTCGCTCATGCCGCCCTCGTACTGCGGGCCGATCGAGCACCAGACGGCGCCCTTCTCGCAGACGGCGTGCACGCGGCCACCCTCGGCGAGACCACCGGCGAGCAACGGACCGACCACCTCGCTCCGGATGAATGCGTCGCTCCGGCCGGTGTTGAAGACGACGGGGATGCCCTCGGCGGCGAGGGCGACGAGGTCCTCGATGATGCTCGGGATCGCGATGGTGCGGGAGACGGGGCTGGCGATGGGCCCGTCGACGTCGAGCAGGAGACCGAGACGAGGTGCGTTCACCACGCCATCCTCTCGCAGTCAGCTGCTCGGTGAGACGACCCGGACCAGGAACCCGTCGAGCACCGCGCCGATCGCAGCCGGGTCGGGCACGTGACCCTGCCCGGGGACCTCGACGTAGCCCGAGCCCGGCACGGCCTCGACGACCGCTCGGGCCGCCTGCCGCATCCACTCGTGGCCGTCGCTGCCCGCGGCGACGAGCACCGGGACACCGACCGCTGCTGCCACCCGCTCCGGGATCGCCAGGCCGTTGAGCACCCGCACGTCGCGGCTGAGCACGTGGGCGTCGACGACGAGCGACCGCCAGAGCGCACCCTTCAGCCGCAGCGCCGAGATCTGCCCCATCGGCACCCCCAGGACGTGCGCGAGGAACGCCCGGACCGCTTGGGCGCGACGGCCGGCGGCGACGTGTTCGTCGAGCAGGTCGGCGAAGACGACGTCGTCGGCGTGCGGGTCGACCGTCGCTCGGTACGGCGGCTCCCACAGCACGGCGGCCCCGAGCGGGACGCCGGCGGCGAGGCCCCGGAGGACCACCCCCGCGCCGACGCAGAGGCCGAGCGCGGCGACGGGTCCGTCCACACTCGCGACGACGGCCGCGAGGTCCTCGACCTCGCGTTCGATCGTCCACGGGGTGGTGTCACCGCTCGCACCGCGGCCCCGCCGGTCGTACGTGATGACCCGGTAGCGGTCCTGCAGGCCGCCGGTCAGGTGCTCGACGGTGGGGGTGCCGTGGTGGTCGAAGGCGCCACCGACCACGACGAGCGCCGGACCGGTCCCCGCGTCGGACACGGCGATCACCGTGCCGTCGGCGGAGACGACCGTGCGGTCGACGTGCTGGTCCATTGGGGGCCTTCCGAGGGTGGTTCGACGGCGCTGCGTCGGGTCCTCGGGAGGGACCGGGCGGGTCGGTCCTCGAAGCATGGCATCGGAGCGCTCCCACGTCACCACCCGCAACCAGGGGGAGACGACCGATCCGGGTCCGGGTCCGGCTCCGCTCAGCGGTCGCGGTAGATCGCTCGGCGGTGGCCGGCATCGACGACGATCACGATGAGTCGGCCGTCGTCGATCTCGTAGATCAGACGGTAGTCACCTGATCGCACCCGCCAACCGGGTCGGTTCACGAGCTTCCGAGCTGCCGGGGGCCGCGGGTGGTCGGCGAGGATCGCGAGGAGTCCCTCGATCCGCCGACGACCGTCGGGCGGGAGCTTGCGGATGACACGTTGCGCGGACGGGATGACCTCGACCGACCAGGTCATCCGAGTCCGAGTTCGCGCTTGAGATCGTCCCACTGCACGTTCTCGCCGCCGATGCGCTTGTTCTCCGCGATGGCAGCGTCGTACGCGACCAGGTCGTCGAGGTCCTCGGCCGCCTCGAGCAGGCGGTCCAGGACATCCGCGTCCACCACCGCCGCGACGCGCTTGTTGCGCCGGGTCAGGTAGACGGGTTCGTGCCGGGCGTCATCGATGATCGACGCCAGGCGGCCACGTGCTTCGGAGATCGACACTTCGCTCACCTGTACATTCTAGAGCGTTTTGTACAACTCAGACGAGCGCCGTGGTGCCGACCGACTCCCGTTCGAGCAACGATCGCTTGACGTCGAGCCCCCACGCGAAGCCCCCGAGTGTGCCGTCGGACCGCAGTACCCGGTGGCACGGCACGAACAGTGCGGGAGCGTTCCGTGCGCACACGCTGGCGGCGGCCCGCACGGCGTCCGGACGGCCCATCGCCCCCGCGAACTCGGTGTAGGTCAGGGTGCCGCCGGCCGGGATACGGCGGAGCTGCCGCCACCCCTCGGTGAACAGGTCGGTGCCGAACTGCCGGACCGGCACCTGCATGGCGTGCTCGACCTCGCCCGAGTAGAAGGCGTCCACGGCATCAGCGGCGGCGACCGTGCCGTCGACGATGCGACTGGGCCGGTACCGGTCGGCGAGCCGCCCGAGGATCCGGTCGACGGAGTCGGTCCAGCCCGAGGCGAGGACACGGCCCTCGGCGTCCTCGAGCACGGTGAAGGCCCCGTCCGGGGTGTCCAGGGTCTGGATGGTTGCGTCGGTCATCGTTCGTCCTTCCGAGGGTCGTTGTCTGCGTGCCGCGCACGGCCGGTGCCGTGCACTCGCGCGCCGGCGGCCGTCGCGATCGCGCGGTCGATGATCGGTCGCCAGCAGTGCATCGTCAGGTAGCTCCGCCAGGGCGCCACCTGCTCCGACCATAGGGAGAGCTCGCGCGCCGTACCGGGCAGTCCGAGTTCCTGTGCACCGTTGCGCACCGCGAGGTCGCTGTGGAGGAACACGTCGGGGTGGTGCCGGACCCGGAGCGCCACGTAGTCGGCGGTCCACGGCCCGATGCCCTTCACCGCCAGCAGCCGCTCGCGCAGCTCGTCGAGGGACTGTCCGCCGTCGATGACGAGCGACCCGTCAGTGAGCGCCGCGGCGACCCGCAGGATCGTGTCGACGCGGGCGGCCGGACCGCGCAGCACCTCGTGGCCGCGGGCGGCGATGACCTCGGCGGACGGGAACAGCAGGCCCCCCGGCAGGATCGCCGACGGCACGGCGGCACCGAGCGCCGCCACGAGCCGCGTCTGGGCCGTCCGGGCCGCGGCGACGGAGACCTGCTGCCCGATGAGGGTGCGGAACACGATCTCGTGCGCGTCGACGGCACCGGGTAGCCGCAGGCCGGGGACCCGCTGCACCGCCGCAGCGAGCTCGGGCACGGAGCCGAGCACCGCGTCGACGGCGACCGGGTCGGCATCGAGGTCGAAGTACGACCGGACGCGGGCGACGAGCGTCGGCAGGTCGGACAGGTCGGTGACGCGCACCCGCAGGTCGATCCCGGTACCGCGACCGGCGGCCGTGGAACCGGCCGCCCCCGCGACCGCGGCCGATGCGCTGAACCAGCCCGGGCCTCCCGGCAGGTCGAGCAGCCGTCCGTAGGAGGTGACCCGCCCGGATTCGTCGGTGTCCACCTGCTCCAGGCCCGGCAGGGCGTGCAGTGCGTGCCAGTCGAGGAGCCCCTGCGCGTCGAACGGCGGCCGCGCGGGCAGGTGCACGTGCAGTGCGCCGTCGGACGCGGGCCGGAGCGTCCGACGGGCGCGCAGCTCGGACGGGGTGACGGCGAAGACCTCGCGGACGGTCTCGTTGAACTGGCGGACGCTCGCGAACCCGGCCGCGAAGGCGACGTCCGCGATGGGCAGGTCCGACGACGTCAGCAGCGTGCGTGCCGTCTGGGCGCGGTGTGCGCGGCTGAGCGCCTTCGGGCCGGCACCGAGCTCGGCCGTCATGATGCGGTTGAGCTGGCGTTCGGAGTAGCCGACCCGTGCGGCGAGCCCCGGGACGCCGTCGCGCTCGACGACGCCGTCGAGGACGAGGCGCATGGCGCGGCCGGCGACGTCCTCGCGCAGGTCCCACTCGGGGCTGCCGGGGGTCGCTTCGGGCAGGCAGCGCTTGCAGGCACGGAAGCCTGCCAGGTGCGCTGCTGCGCTCGTGCGGTAGAAGGTGACGCCGGTCTCGCGGGGCGTGCGTGCCGGGCAGCTCGGTCGGCAGTAGATGCCCGTGGAGTGCACGGCGGTGACGAACTGGCCGTCGAAGCGTGCGTCGCGCGAGGCGACGACGCGGTAGCGCTCGGCGTGCAGCTGGTCGGTTCCGGGGATGGTCACGGTCCCAGCCTGACACGCACCACCGACCGCGACTGGCGGAAATCGGACGGCACGGCAGTCGCGTGCGGGCGCGCCTGCGTGGCGCGTCGCGTGGTCCGGGCGGGCCCGAGGTTCCGAGATCTCGGCATGTCGGCGCTCCGTGTGCCCACCCGTGGAACCTCGGCGCCACACCGACGGCGTGTTGTGGAACCTCGGCGCCGGGGCACCGACGACGGTCGACCGGGAGGCCCGGCTAGCGTTGGGCGGGTGACCTCCGGAGACGACGTGGCCGGGTCTGACCACCGGGTCGGCTCCGACGTGCTCGCCGACTCCGCCGACCTGCCGTTCCGGACCGACGTCGAGATCGCACTGCTGCTCGTGTCGCGCCGCCACCGCTACGAGGGCAGGCCGGCCGACGGTGCCCTGCCGGTCCGGTCGGACGACCCGGACGAGCTGCGCGACCGCATCGAACTCCGCGCCGGCCTCGGCATCGTCGGCGACCGCTACTTCGCGGCGCGGGCGCACGTGCACGCCTCGGTGACGGTCATCGGGCTCGAGGGCCTCGAGGAGGTCGGACGATCACTCGGCGTGCCGGTCGATCCCGTGGCGACCCGGCGGAACGTGTTCCTGCGGGGCGCCGACGTCGAAGCGCTCCGGGGCGAGCCGTTCTCGCTGCAGAGCCCCGGCAGCGGTGCCGTGCTGTTCCGCGGGTACCGGCCGGCGAACCCGTGCGCCTGGATGGACCACGAGGTGGCTCCGGGGGCGTTCCGGGCGATGCGTGGACGGGGCGGGGTGCGGTGCGACCCCGAGTCCGACGGCGTGCTCGCCCTCGGACCCGCGGTGCTCCGGACGACCCGCCCCGTCGCGCTGGGCTGACAGCGGCAGCGCCGTCAGCGGCAGCGCCCTGCGCTCACGCGGTCAGCGCGCTCTCGATCGCGTCGACGAAGGCCGGCAGGTCGTCGGGGTTCCGCGAGGTGATGATGCCGCCGTCGACCTGGACCTCCTGGTCGACCCACTCGGCGCCGGCGTTCCGGACATCGGTCTGCAGCGACGGGAACGAGGTGATCGTCCGTCCGCGCAGCACACCGGCCTCGATGAGGGTCCACGGGCCGTGGCAGATCGCCGCGACGGGCTTGTTCGCCTCGACGAACGCCGTCACCAGGGAGACCGCCGAGTTGTCCTGTCGCAGGGTGTCCGCGTTGATGGTGCCGCCGGGGACCACGAGCGCGTCGTACCCGGTCACGTTGACACCGGCGATGGTGGTGTCGGGGTCGAGGGACTTGCCGGGGTCCTTGTCGCCGACGAGGGTCGCGATCGAACCGGAGTCCTGCGCCGCCACGGTCACCGTCGCGCCGCGCTCGCGGAGCTGGTCGACGGGCACGACGATCTCGTCCTGCTCCACGCCGTAGTTCGTCGCGATGACGAGGACCTTCTTGCCGTCCAGGGTTGCCATGGTCGCTCCTTCCGCGGCCCGGTGGTTCCGGCCGCACGTGCGGCCCGGTGGTTCCGGCCGCACACCCGAGGGTCGTCGGGGAGCGCTGGGCGTGCCCGCAGGACGCAGCGGGTCCTCAGCCGCGGATGCGGAAAGCGGACCCTTCGGCCTCGACGGTGATGCCGTCGTACCCCGACACCCGGTAGAGCCCGGCCGTGACGTCCGACTCGTGCGGGCCGACGACGACCGTGGTCGCTCCCGAGGCGATGGCCGACTCGAGGCCGGCGGGGGCGTCCTCGAACGCGACGCAGTCGGTGGCCGCGACACCGAGCAGCGCGGCACCCCGCAGGTACCCGTCGGGGTGCGGCTTGCCGTGCTCGACGTCCTCGGACGGCACGAACGCCGTCGGCATGGTCAGGCCCGCTGCAGCCATCCGGCCGGCGGCCAGGTCGCGCGGTGCGCTCGTCACGAGCGCCACCGGGACCCCGGCGTCGAGGAGCCGGTCCACGAAGGCGGCGGCACCGGGGATCTCGAAGATGCCCTCGCTGCTCGCGCTCTCCTCGGCGACCAGTGCCGCGGCGATGCGGAGCTGCTCGTCGCGGTCCAGGTCGGGCAGGAAGTGCTCGATCGTACTGATCGCCTGACGGCCGTGCGAGAAGGCGAGGATGTCGGCCGGGTCGATGCCGCGGTCCTGACCGAAGCGGGTCCAGGTCGCCTCGACCACCGCGGTCGAGTCGACGAGGGTCCCGTCCATGTCGAAGAGGACCCCGGACGCCACGATGTCGATCACGCGCCCGACCCTAGCCGACGCGGTCGGCCGGCACCGGGACTCGGGCGCTCAGGCCGGGACTCGGGCAGGCGGCTCCGCCCGGACGTACCGGGTCAGCAGCACGTCACCCGCACCGCGGAGCACGTGCGCGGGCCGCATCCGTCGCAGCTCTGAGGAACTGCCGCGGGCGATCCGGGGCCCGGCGCCGCCCTCGAGCGACGGGTCGATCGTCAGGGTCAGCTCGTCGACGGCGTCCGCGGCGATGAGCGACCCGAGGAACGACGGGCCACCCTCGCAGTGGATCGTGCCGAGCCCCCGCGCCACCAGTGCGTCGCGGACGAGCGACACGTCGACCGAGTCGGGGTCGGTGTCGGTGCTGCAGGGCACGACGTCGGCGACGGACGACAGCGCGACCCCGACGTCCGACGCCGCCGCAGCCGCGGAGGTCAGGACGACGGGCCGGACCGGGGCCTCGGTGAACACCCGGGATCCGGCGTCCAGCGACAGTGACCGCGACACGATCGCGAACACCGGGTGGTCGGGCAGGCCGTGCGCCCGGCGCCAGGCCACGTCGGCGTCGTGCAGGACCATCGGCCCGTAGCCCTCGTCCCGCACGGTGCCGGCTGCGACGAGCACCACGTCGGCGACCCGGCGGAGCAGGTCGAACACGCGCAGGTCGTCCGGGCCGCCGAGCGACCCCGAGACCCCGGCGGCCGAGGCGGACCCGTCGAGCGTCGCCACGAAGTTCACCCGCAGCCACGGCGCCGAGGCACCCGCGGTGTACAGGTCGATGAGGTCGTCGTCGGACAGGTCCGCGATCGACGGGGGCAGGAGGTTCACGTGTTGTGCCGCGCTTCCACTGGGGCGCGCCAACCGAGCGTCGCCTCGACCATGCGCATCGCGTCGACGCTCTCGGCGACGTCGTGCATCCGGACGATCCGCGCCCCGAGCATCGCGCTCACGGTCGCGACGGCGAGCGAGCCCGCCAGGCGTTCGCCGCGCGGGCGTCCGAGCGACTCCCCCACGAAGTCCTTGTTCGACACCGCCGCGAGCACCGGGTAGCCGAGCGCCACGACCTCGGGCAGGCGCCGGGTGACCTCGAGCGTGTGCACGGTGTTCTTGTTGAGGTCGTGGCCCGGGTCGACGACGATCCGCGACTCCGGGATCCCCGCGGCGAGCGCCCGGTCGACGCGCTCCCGCAGGAACCCGACGACGGACGCCGTGACGTCGTCGTACTGCGGCGGCGCTGCGAGGGGCCGCCGGGGCTCGGCGAGCGAGTGCGTGATGACGATCGTCGCCTCGGAGTCCGCGACGACGGCCGCCATCCGGGGATCGGACAGGCCGGTGGTGTCGTTGACCACGCTCGCGCCAGCTGCAATCGCCGCTGCGGCGACCTCGGGGCGGAACGTGTCGACGCTGATGGTGACGTCGGACTCCTGGGCGAGCTGCTCGACGACGGGCACGACGCGGTCGACCTCGTCCGCAGCGGGCAGTTCCGGCCCCGGAGCGAACTTCACGCCGCCGATGTCGACCCAGTCGGCGCCCTGTTCGGCAGCCCGGACGGCGGCGGCGACGGCGCGGTCGAGCTCGAAGGTGGCACCGCGGTCGTGGAACGAGTCGGGCGTGCGGTTCACGATCGCCATCACGGCGATGCGGTGGTCGAAGTCGAACGTTCTGCGTCCGATCGTACGGACCGGCTGCCGCAGGTCCGGCACGACCCAGCCGGGTGCGGTCGATCCTGCCTGGAGGCCCGTGGCGGCCCCCTCAGTCGTCACGCGTCCGCCTCGGGGTCGGGTACACGCCCCGCACCGATGAGCGCAATCGCCTCCGCCCGGCCCGCGGCGTCGGCCAGCGAGCCGTTCGCCGCGACCGTGACCGTCGTCGAGCCGGTCTGGCGCTCCCCGCGGGTCGTCACGCACTGGTGCTGCGCGTCGAGGACCACGAGGACCCCCTCGGCGCCGAGCCCCTCGGCGATCGTGGCAGCGACCTGCTCGCCCAGTCGTTCCTGCAGCTGCGGACGCGAGGCCACGGCGTCGAGCACCCGCGAGAGCGTTCCGAGCCCGATCAGACGGTCACCCGGCGCGTAGGCCAGGTGCGCGACCCCGAGGAACGGCAGCAGGTGGTGCTCGCAGACGGACCGGAACTTCACGTCGCGGACGATGACGAGTCGGCCGCGTTCACCGTCCTCGGCGTGCACCGTGCCGTCGCGGGCGATGGCAACGGCGTCCGTGCCGATGCCGGCGAAGAACTCGGCGTACGAGTCGGCGACCCGAGCGGGTGTGCGTTCGAGTTCGGGGCGGTCGGGATCCTCGCCGATGCCGAGCAGGAGTTCGCGCACCGCGGCCTCGACGCGGGCACGGTCCATGCGTGACGTCACCGGTCCATCCAACACCAGCCATGGCCGGAGAACGCGAGCCGGCGCACGGCGTGACGTCCCCCGATCACGCGGGTCGGGCCTCCCGGTCGAACATCGGCGCACCCTGCGCGCCCTGTGAGGATCCTGTGACATGCCGGAAACCCAGCAGGCTTTAAACTTGCTCGGTGAGCGCCACGAAGACCGACACCCCACCCCGGAACCGCTTCGCGACCGGCCTCGATCGATACTTCTCCATCACGAAGCGCGGATCCACGATCCCGCGCGAGGTGCGAGGCGGACTCGTCTCGTTCGTGACGATGGCGTACATCGTCATCCTCAACCCGCTGATCCTCGGTGGGTTCAGCGCCGACCAAGCCGCCAAGGACGTCTCCGGCGGCTGGCTCGAGAACGCGCAGGTCGCCGCCGCGACCGGTCTCGTCGCCGGCCTGATGACCATCGCCATGGGCGTCATCGCGAACCTGCCGTTCGGCATCGCCGCGGGCCTCGGGATCAACTCGTTCCTGGCCGTCAGCGTCGTGCAGCAGGTCACCTGGGCCGAGGCGATGGGACTCGTCGTCATCAACGGCGTGATCATCGTGGTCCTGGCGTTGACGGGGATCCGGACGATGATCTTCACCGCCGTCCCGGCGCAGCTGAAGGCAGCGATCACCGTCGGCATCGGCCTGTTCATCGCCTTCATCGGCCTCGTCGACTCGGGCTTCGTGCGCTCGTCCGGGCTCGCGTCGCCGCCCCTGCAGCTCGGTGAGGACGGCTCCGTCGGCGCCCTGCCGACCATCGTGTTCCTGATCGGCCTGGTCATCATCGGCACGCTCATGGCCCGCAAGGTCAAGGGCGCGCTGCTCATCGGGATCGTCGCGACGACGATCATCGCGATCATCCTGCAGGCGATCTTCCAGGTGCCGACCTCGGTCGACTCGAAGACCGGCTGGAACCTCAACGCCCCCGGCCTGCCGAGTGCGCTCTTCGCGTTCCCCGACCTGTCGCTCGTCGGCCACGCCGACCTGTTCGGTGCGTTCAGCCGCATCGGGCCGTTGGCCGCGTCGATGCTCGTCTTCACCCTCGTGTTCACGAACTTCTTCGACGCGATGGGCACCATGACCGGCCTGGCAAAGGCCGCCGGCGTCGCGAAGCCCGACGGCACGTTCCCCCGCCTGAAGTCGGCGCTCGTCGTCGAGGGCGTCGGCGCGATCGCCGGCGGCGGCGCCTCGGTGTCGTCGAACACCGTCTTCATCGACTCCGCCTCCGGCATCGGCGAGGGCGCACGCACCGGCATGGCGTCGGTCGTCACCGGCCTGCTGTTCCTGGCGTCGATGTTCCTCACCCCGCTCACGCAGGTCGTCCCGCTCGAGGTCGCCGCCGCCGGACTCGTCGTCGTCGGCGCCCTGATGGTCGCGCAGGTCGCGGACATCTCGTGGACGGACTTCGGCTCGGCCCTGCCCGCGTTCCTGACGATCGTCGTCATGCCGCTGACCTACTCGATCGCGAACGGCATCGGCGTGGGGTTCATCAGCTGGGTCCTCATCAAGCTGCTGTCCGGCCGGGGCCGCGAGGTGTCGTGGCTGCTCTACGTCGTCGCCGCGGGCTTCCTGCTGTACTTCGCACGAGGGCCGCTGGAGGCACTGCTCGGCGTCGGCTGAGGCCGGGGCGCCGGCCCGGTCGGTCTGCAAGAGCGACAGTTCCTGTGGGGCCGTCCGAGGGTGGTCCACGAAAGCGACAGTTGTCCGCGAAACATCCGCGGAGAATTGTCGCTTTCGCGTTCGGGCCGGCCGGGAGGCCCGTGATCAGTCCGGCAGGTCGTCCGGCGTCGCCTCGTGGTGGCGTCGACCGCCGGACCGCCGGTCCTCCTTCATGCCCGCCTCGAACAGGTGGCGGCGCCCCTGCACGAGCTCGTCCCGCGCAGTGCGCTCCAGCTCCTTCGCCAGCGCGTAGTACCCGTCGTCGTAGTCCTCGACGACCTGGAACGTCCAGCGGCCGGCGATGACGTTGCGACCCACGAGCTCGGTGTCGATGCGGTCGGCGAGTTCGGTGTGGCCGGCCTTCCGGAGCTGCTCGACGGCTTCGCCGAGGTTCAGGTCGGCGGTGCCCGTCAGGCGGTGGAAGCCGTAGAGCAGGCCGCGGGCGTGCTCGATGACCTCGACCGCAGCCGACAGTGTGCCGAGCGCCTCGACCGTGGCGTCGGAGACCCCCGCGGGGACCTTGTGATGTTCGTCGGGGCCCTGATCGTCGTTCGTCATGCTCCCCGTCTACACGAGGGCATCTGCGACCGCGGACGGTCTCGTCCGCGACCCGCCGTCACGTCGGGGAGCGCTTGCGGGGTCTCGCCAGGCGACTTAGCATTCGAACACACGTTCGAACGAGGAGACCCGATGATGATCACGGAGACGGCCGCCACGGTGTGGTGGTCCGAGGGCGCACCGAGCCGGCTGGTCTGGGGCGGGCGCCGCTGGCGGGTGAGCGACACCCCGACCCGTCTGACCGTGACGCGGGCCGAGCTGCCGACCGCCATCACCCACGCCCCCGAGCGCACGGTCGGCTGGCGGTTCCAGGCCACGGCCGACGACGGGGACACGCTGGTGGTCGACATCGTGCCCGAGGGCACCGGCTGGGGCGTCGCGCGGACGTGGACGTGAGCGCCGCCCCGGATGCGGACTACGTCGTCGCGCGCTCGACCGGCGCCCGCTCCGGAGCCGGTCGTTCCATGAGGCGCCAGGCGCCACCCGTCAGCGGCGCGAGCGTCACGACGGTGTAGAGCACGACGACCGCTCCGAACGTCGCCTGCACACCGACGCCCTCGGCCGCGAACCCGGCGAGCAGTCCGCCGAGCGGGATGCCCGCCCAGGACCCCGCTCCGAGCAGCCCGAACACCCGGGCGCGCATGTGCGCCGGGATGCGCTCGAGCTCGACCGCACCGAGGATCGGGTTGAGTGCGCCGGCGGCGAGGCCCGACAGCGCCGAGGCAGCGAGCATCCACGGCAGCCCGAGGCCGAGCGCCGGCACCAGGAGCGAGGGCCCACCGGCGAGCACGAAGCACACGACGAACGTGATCCGACGGGGGACGCGGTGTGCGACGTACCCGAAGGCCACCGAGCCGAGGAACGCCGCACCGCCGAAGGTCCCGGTCACGAAGCCCAGCGCCTGCGCCCCGCCGAGTGTGTCGGCGGCGTAGAGCGGGAGCAACGTCGTCGACCGGGCCGCGTCGAGCAGGTTCGTGATCAGCACGAGGGCGATCACGAGCCGGAAGAACGGATCGCGGACGCAGAACCGGAACCCCTCGGCGATGTCCCGCCAGTACCCGTTGGTCGGAGCCGCATCAACGGTCGCCGCCGCCCCGTCGCCGTCCGCCGGCCGGACCAGCACCGCAGCGAGCAGCGCTGCGGTGCCGAACGCCACCGCGGTGCAGACGAGTGCGGCCATCGGTCCGGCAGCCGCGACGAGCACCCCGCCGAGCGGCGCGCCGATGAGCACCGAGAGTCGCTGGGACGCCTCGAAGTGACCGACCGCGCGCTCCAGCGGAACGCCGGCCGATCGTGCGAGTCCCGGGAGCAGGACCCGACGTGCGGACTCCCCGGGCAGGTCGAACAGGCCGCTCACGAACACGAGCGCCAGGAGTGCCCAGAACGGCAGACCCACCGTCCAGGCGAGGATCGGCATCGCCAGGAGGGTCGCACCGCTGACGAGGTCCGACGCCACACTCGAACAGACGAACCCGACCCGCTCGACGAGCGCCCCGCCGAACGGGCCGCCGAGGACGATCGGCACCGTCGCGGCGAAGGCGGCGATCCCGACGTCCGTCGCCGAGCCGCCCCGGGCCAGGACGGCGAAGGGCACGGCCACGGTCGTGACGACGTTGCCGGTCCGCGAGACGACCTGGACCGCGAGCAGCGCCCGCAACCGTGCCCGGGCGTTCACGGTCGCCCCATCCGGTAGCTCTGCGTGACGGCGATGACGCGCTCCGACCCGTCACCCGGCGTGTGCGCGTCGCTCACGGCCGTCCATCGCTCGACGACGGCACGCAGTTCGGCGCCGAGGCCGGTGAGTTCCTCGGCGGTCAGCCGCAGCACCTCGTCGGAGCTGGTCGACGCCGCGACCCACTCACGGCCGAGTACCGGCGCCTGGTCGATGAACCGCCCGTACTCGGCCGCGTACGCATCGGCGACGGTGTGGTCGAGTGCCGTCGTGGCGAGCATCCGTTCCGGGTCGTCGAACGCATCGGCGAGGTCCCACGACGTGTGGTCCGCAGTCGCACGCCACCACCGCTCCCGCCGGTCCGAACCGAGCTCCGGCGCCGGCTCGATGAAGTCCGCGTCGGCCAGGCGCTTGCAGTGGTAGCTGATCGTGCCGGGTGCCTCGTCGATCTCGTCGCCGAGCATCGCCGCAGTCTGTGGACCACCGGAGCGCAGGAGCCCGACGATCCGCAGTCGGGTCGGGTGGGCGAGGGCACGCATGTGGGCGGCGTCGTCGAGTCTGCGCACGGTCATGCTCTGACGATAGATGCACAAGAACTCTTGCGCAATGCTTCTTGTGTAGTTGATCGGTTGAGACGGCCGCCACCGCGCTACGGTTCCGGCATGGCGAAGTGGATCGCGCTGCTGCGCGGAGTGAACGTCAACGGCATCACGATCAAGAACGCCGAGCTCGCGGAACTGCTCCGTGGACTCGGCTTCGACGACGTCCGCACGGTGCTCGCATCCGGCAACGTGGTGTTCGGGACGGACGCCGACGCGCCGACCCTGAAGGCCACGATCGAGCAGGCACTCCGTGACCGCTTCGGCTACGACGCGTGGATCGTGCTCGTCCCGCACGACGACCTCGAACGCATCGTCGAGGGGTTCCCGTTCGACCGGGCCGACGATCGGCACGACTACGTGGTGTTCGGCTCCGACGACGACGCCCTCGATGCGCTGCTCGCCGACCTCACGCTCGACGCCGCCGTGGAGCAGGTCGCCCGGAGTGACGGGGTCGTGTACTGGTCGTGCCCGAAGGGGTCGAGCACGGACACCGTGTTCGCGAAGCGGGCCGGGGCAGCACGCTTCAAGCGCTCGACCACGACGCGCAACACGAACACGCTCCGGAAGCTCCTGTGACCCGGGGAGCCCTGCACCACGTCGAGCTCCGCACCGCCCACCTCGACACGGCGAGCAGGGCGTGGGGCTGGCTGCTCGGCGAGCTCGGGTACACGCCGTTCCAGGAGTGGCCAGCGGGCCGGAGCTGGCGACTCGGTGACGTCTACCTCGTTCTCGAGGCCGCACCGCTCGACGGCGCGCACGACCGCCGACGGCCCGGGCTGAGCCACCTCGCGTTCCACGCCGGCGACGCCGGACAGGTCGAGCAGCTGTGGACGGACGCACCGGCGCACGGCTGGACCCGCCTCTACGAGGACCGGCACCCGTACGCCGGCGGTCCAGACCACCGTGCTGCCTTCCTGGAGGACGCCGAACGCTTCAAGGTCGAGCTCGTCGCGAGCTGACGGGGTCGAGCGGGCCCCTGCCGACAGCCGACGTGACGCCCTACGCGGTCGTCTCGTCGGCCGACGGCCGACGTGCCGCCCTAAGCGGTCGTCTCGTCCACGTCGAAGTCGCGCTGGAGCGAGATCGTCGGGATCGAGGCCGTGATCACGGAGCCGTCGGCGCGGAGCGTGCCCTGGATGTCGCTCGTGGTCGGTGCGTGCCCGGACATCCGCGGCCCCTGGTGCGGCAACGGAACAACGGTCGGCTCGCCGGCCTCGATGTCCCACTGCTGGTTGTGCACCCAGGCGGTGAAACCCGTGCCGGACTCGACCGTGAAGGTCATGGCGTCCTGCCCGAGGTCGACCCGGACCCGCGACCCGCGCACGGTCAGACGGTAGGTCAACGAGTCCCAGTGCCGCGGCAGTCGCGGGTTGAACGTCATCCGGCCGCCGTGGTCGCGCATGCCGCCGAACCCGTTGACGAGCGCACCCCAGATGCCACCGGTCGACGCGATGTGCACGCCGTCCGAGGTGTTGCCGTGCAGGTCGGCCAGGTCGACGTAGAGCGCCGTCTGGAAGTACTGGTCGGCGAGGTCGTGGTACCCGACCTCGGCCGCCATGATCGACTGCACGACCGCCGACAGCGTCGAGTCGCCCGTGGTGAGCGCGTCGTAGTAGTCGAAGTCGCGACGCTTCTCGGCCGCGGTGAACTCGTGCCCCTGCAGGAACAGCGCGAGCACGACGTCGGCCTGCTTGAGCACCTGGAACCGGTAGATGACCAGCGGGTGGTAGTGGAGCAGCAGCGGACGCTTGGACTCGGGGGTGTTCTCGAGGTCCCAGAGTTCCTTGTCGAGGAACTGGGCGTCCTGCGGGTGGATGCCACGGTGCGGGTCGAAGGGGATCTCCATCGACTCGGCGGCGTGCTCCCACTCGACGAGCTCGTCGGGGCGCAGACCGGTGCGGCGCACCATCCGGTCGTACTCTTCGACGTCGTCGGCGGCGAGTTCGCGGCACGCGTTCACCGCGAACCACAGGTTCGCCCGCGCCATGACGTTCGTGTAGAGGTTGTCGTCGACGACGGTCGTGTACTCGTCGGGACCGGTGACGCCGTCGATGTGGAACTTCTTGTCGCCGTTGGAGCGCCAGAAGCCGAGGTCGGCCCACAGCCGAGCGGTCTCGACGAGCACGTCGATCGCCCCGCGCTTCAGGAACTCGGTGTCACCGGACGCCCGCACGTACTGCATCAGGGCATGGGCGATGTCGGCGTCGATGTGGTACTGCGCGGTGCCGGCGGCGTAGTACGCGCTCGACTCCTCGCCGTTGATCGTGCGCCAGGGGAACAGGGCACCCCGTTGGTTCAGCTCGCGTGCCCGCGAGCGTGCGGCGTCGAGCATGTTGTAGCGGAACCGCAGCGCGTTCCGGGCGACGATCGGCGCCGTGTACGACAGGAACGGCAGGACGTAGATCTCCATGTCCCAGAAGTAGTGCCCGCCGTAGCCGGAGCCCGTGACGCCCTTGGCGGCGATGCCGTGCCCGTCGGTGCGGGCCGTGGCCTGCGCGAGCATGAACAGGTTCCACCGGACGGCCTGCTGGATCTCCGGCTGCCCGGCGATCTCGACGTCGCTGCGTGCCCAGTAGTCGTCGAGCCAGACGCGCTGCTTCTCGAACGTCTCGTCGATGTTCTCGGCGTGCGCCCGATCGAGCGTGCGGTCGCAGCGGTCGGCGAGTTCGCGCACCGGGACACCGCGGGAGGTGTGGTACACCACGTGCTTGACGAGTCGGATCGGCTGCCCGGCACGCGCCTGGACGCGGTAGACGTGCTTCGCCAGGTCGTCGTCGATCGACGACGACTCGTCCCAGCTGTTCTCGGTCTCGAGGTGGTGCTCCACACCGACGCAGATGGTCATGCCGGAGCTCGACGCCTGGTACCCGAGCAGTGAGCGGGCACCGGTGCTGCGCTTGAGCTTCGGTTCGAGCACCCGGTCGGTGAAGGCCTCGGCCTTGCGCGGGTCGAAGGCGTTCGCGGCCGCCCGCATCCCGGCGTGGTACTCGTCCTGCACGTCCTGGCGGTTCAGGATCTGGCTGGACAGCAGGATCGAGGCGTCCGCGTCGAGCACGGTGACCTCGTAGTCGATGACGGCGAGGTGCCGATCGGTGAACGACACCAGGCGGCGGGACCGGATCAGCACGCGCTTGCCGGAGGGCGTCGACCACTCGGTCTCGCGGAACAGGTAGCCGCCGCGGAACTCGAGGCGCCGCGTGTGGTGGAGGATGTCCGCCTCGGCCAGCACGAGGGGTTCGTCGTCGACGTAGAGCCGGATCACCTTGGCGTCGGGCGCGTTGATGATCGTCTGGCCGGTCTTGGCGAACCCGAAGGCGTCTTCGGCGTGCCGGATCGGCCAGGTCTCGTGGAACCCGTTGATGTACGTGCCGTACTGCACACCGCCGCGGCCCTCGTCGAGGTTGCCGCGCAGGCCGAGGTACCCGTTGCCGACGGCGAAGTTCGTCTCGGCGACGCCCTGCTGGTCGGGGGTGTACTCGGTCTCGACGAGGGCCCACTCGTCGATCGGGTACCGGACGCGGTCGAGCGGGTCCGAGGTGATGGGGTTCATGGTGCTCCGTGGGAAGGGAGGGTGGCGTGGGGACGTCGGTTCGACCGGGAGGCGCGGCTCGCCTCCGGCGCGCTGGCTACGTCGTGCTGGTGGTCGCGTGGGGAAGGTCCGCGACCAGGTCGGCGAGGTCCGTCACGACGACGTCGGCACCGTGTTCACGCAGCGCGTCGGCGCCCGCTCCGCGGTCGACCCCGACGACGAGCCCGAAGGCCCCGTTCCGGCCGGCTTCGACACCACTGGTGGCGTCCTCGACCACGACGCACTCGGCGGCGGTCAGTCCGAAGCGCCCGGCCGCGTCCAGGTAGGTGTCGGGGGCGGGCTTGCCGGCCAGGCCGTCCTGACGGGCGACGAGCCCGTCGACCACGACCGTGAACCGGTCGAGGATGCCGGCGGTCCGCAGCACCGAGACGGCGTTCGCGGAGCTCGAGACGACCGCGACGTGGAAGCCGGCGTCGATCGCGGCGGTGAGGAACCGGAGCGAGCCGGGGTACGGCTCGACGCCGTGTTCGTCCAGCTCGGCGGTGAACTCGGCGTTCTTCCGGTTGCCGAGACCGCACACGGTGTCGTCGTCCGGGCCGTCGTCCGGGGTGCCCTGCGGCAGGTCGATGCCCCGCGACTCGAGGAGCGACCGCACGCCGTCGTACCGCGGCTTGCCGTCGATGTACGCGAAGTAGTCGGCCTCTGTGTACGGCGCGACCCCGTGCGCTTCGAGGTACGGCGTGAAGAGCCGGCTCCAGGCGCGCATGTGCACGTCGGCGGTGGGGGTGAGGACACCGTCCAGGTCGAACAGGAGCGCTCGCGTGTCCGCGAGTCGCGCGGGTGTGCGCCGGGTCGGCGTCGTCATCTGCAGCCCTTCAGGGAACGGGGTTCGTGGACGTTGCTCTCGTCGAGTCTAGGACCGCTCAAGCACGCGTGTTCAACCGCGGCCGGCGGCCTGTGAACTCCCTGAGCCGCCGGTCGACACGCTGGTCCGGACGGAAGGCTCCACCATGACCAGCGACACCGCGGCGCCCCAGCACGACGGCGCCGGATCCAAGCTCAAGCAGGCCATCACCGGGCCGCTCCTGTACCTCTTCATCCTCGGCGACGTCCTCGGCGCCGGGATCTACGCACTGATGGGCACCCTGTCGAAGGACGTGGGCGGTGCACTCTGGGCACCGCTCCTGCTGGCACTGCTGCTGGCCCTCCTCACCGCGGGCTCGTACGCGGAGCTCGTGACGAAGTACCCGAAGGCCGGCGGCGCTGCGGTGTTCGCCGAGCGTGCCTACAAGACGCCCATCGTGTCGTTCCTGGTCGGGTTCAGCATGCTCGCGGCCGGTGTCACGAGCGCTGCGGGTCTGTCGCTCGCGTTCGCCGGCGACTACCTCGGCACGTTCGTCGACCTGCCGCCCGTCCCGACCGCGATCGTGTTCCTCGCGCTGATCGCCTGCCTGAACGCCCGCGGCATCTCGGACTCGCTGAGGAGCAACGTCGTGATGACCGTCATCGAGGTCTCCGGGCTCGTGATCGTCATCGTGGTCGTCGCCGTGATGCTCGGCGGCGGAGGCGGCGACGTCTCCCGCATCGGCGAGTTCCCGACCGAGGCGAACCCGGCGCTCGCGACCCTGAGCGCGGCGATCGTCGCGTACTACTCGTTCGTCGGGTTCGAGACCTCGGCGAACGTCGCGGAGGAGGTCCGCGAGCCGAGCCGGGTCTACCCGAAGGCCCTGTTCGGTGCCCTCGCCACCGCGGGCGTCGTCTACGTCCTGGTCGGCCTCGCCAGCTCGATCGCGTTGCCGGCGTCCGAACTGTCGGACTCGACCGGGCCGCTCCTGGCCGTGGTGTCGGCCAGCGGGGTCCCGATCCCGGACTGGGTCTTCAGCCTCATCGCCCTGGTCGCCGTCGCGAACGGCGCCCTGCTCACCATGATCATGTCGAGCCGGGTGACCTACGGCATGGCGGAGCAGCGTCTGTTGCCCGCGCTCTTGGCCAAGGTGCTGCCGAACCGGAAGACCCCGTGGACCGCCATCGTGGCGACCACCGTCGTCGCGATGCTCCTCACCCTGGTCGGCGACGTGGGCGTCCTGGCCGAGACCGTCGTGCTCCTGCTGCTCTTCGTGTTCATCAGCACGAACGTCGCCGTGCTGGTGCTGCGCCGCGACCGCGTCGACCACGACCACTTCCGCGTGTGGACGTTCGTCCCCGTGCTCGGCGTCGCGTCGTGCGTGCTGCTGCTGACGCAGCAGAGCGGGCAGGTCTGGCTCTACGCGGCGATCCTGCTCGCCGTCGGCGTGGTGCTGTACTTCGTCGCCCGGATCACCGGGCGACGCTCTGGACGCGACCACGAGGCGGGCGTCATCCGCTGACGCGACGCGCCACGGGCATCCCGGTCAGCGCAGGCCAGGGGCCGGCGGCAGGTCGCGCGCCCATTCCTCGATCGCCGAGGAGATCTGCTCGCGGGCGGCCTCGCGGCTGATGGTCGCCGTGCGGTCGCCCGGCTGGTCCCCGTAGGCGCCGAAGTCGGCGTGGTTCGAACCCTGGACCTCGGTCATCGTCGCGGTCGACGGCAACAGGTGCCGGGCCGCGTCGACCTTGTCGGGGGTCGAGAGCCCGTCACGCGAGCCCGAGACGCTCAGCACGTCGATGTACGAGCTGCTGATGTCGTTCGCGCAGTAGCTGCCGAGCAGCAGCAGGCCGTCAGCGTCCTGCGCGAGCTGGCAGGCGCGGACCCCGCCCAGCGAGTGCCCGCCGACCGCCCAGGTCGCGACGTCCGGCGCGTGCGCCTCGAAGGTGGAGAGCGGTCGGGTGTCGAAGAACGCGAGGTTCAGGGTCGGCTTCGTGATGACGACCGTCGTGCCGTTCGCGACCACCTGCCGGAAGGTCGCCATGTACGCGTACGGATCGACCTTCGCACCCGGGATGAACACGATGCCCTTGCCGTCGGCCCGCCCCGTGGGCGTCATCACCACGGAGTCACCGGCATCCTGGACCGACACACGGTCGTCGCGCCAGACCTGCAGCGCAGCGCTCCGGGTGCCCTGCATCACGATGTGCGCCCAGACGAGGAACACCACCACGACCACCAACAGCACGGCGACGATCCACGCGGTCCACCGCAGTACTCGGTTCATGCGACCACCGTACGGCGCATCAGCACCTCGTTCCGACCGTCGGGCAGGGGATCGCCCGGTTCGTCGAGTGCGGTGAACCCGGCGCGTTCGTAGGTGTGCCGGGCGACGGTGTTGTCGGGCATCACGGAGAGTTCGAGCGCCCTGCCACCGGAGGCCGCTGCCCACTCCGCGATCGCCTCGATCAGGGCACGTGCGACGCCTCGGCCCCGGGCTGCGGGGTCGACCCACATCGAGATGAGTTGGGCTGGCGCACCGGCGTCGGCGCCCGGGACACCGCTCGCCATCCCGACGACGTCACCCTCGCCGGCGACCGCCAGCAGGTCGAGCGCACCGGGGATCGACAGGCGTGTCCGCCAGCGGTGCTCGGGGGCGTCCGCCCAGTCCTGCAGCGTCGAGCCGAACGCGTGCGGGGAGTCGGCGAGCGCCCGCAGCCGGACGGGTCGCCAGACGTGCCAGTCGTCCGCGGTCACGCGGCGCAGCTCGATCGTCACGCCTCGACGGTACCGGCGGAGGTCCCTCGGTGAGCAGAAATGGTCGGGTGCGTGATGCGCACTCGACCATTTCTGCTCACCATCGCGGCGCGGCCGCCGCGGGCACACGCGCCGCGGGCGCTACGCCGTGATCGCGGCGCGGATCTCCGCGGCTGCTGCGCCGACGTCCGACGCGCTGTAGATCGCGCTGCCGGCGACGGCGATGCGCGCACCGGCCTCCTGCACCGAGGCGACGGAGGACGCGTTCACGCCACCGGCGATCGAGAACGGCACACCCGACTCCTTGCCGGCGTCGAGCAGCGTCGAGAAGGTGAAGCCCTCTTCCGCCTGCTCGTCGAGCCCGGCGTGCACCTCGACGAACTCGGCGCCGAGCGCGACGACCTCGCGGGCACGGGCGGCCTTGTCGGAGACGCCGATCAGGTCGACGACGATGCCCTTGCCGTGCTTCTTCGCGGCCTTGACGGCACCGACGATGGTCGAGTCACCGGCGACACCGAGGACGGTCACCAGGTCCGCGCCCGCCGAGAACGCGATGTCGGCCTCGAGCTCGCCGGCGTCCATCGTCTTGAGGTCGGCGAAGACGATCTTGTCCGGGTGGGCTTCCTTGATCGCGGTGACGGCGGACAGGCCGGCGCTCTTGATCAGGGGCGTGCCGAGCTCGAGGACGTCGACGTGCGGCGCGGCCGCGGCGGCGAGTTCGAGGGCGGCTTCGGTGGTCAGGGTGTCCATGGCGAACTGGAGCTGCATGTGGATGCCTTTCATTCGAGGTTTGCGTGTCGGGGCCAGAGGTTGTCGGCGGACTGCCCGCCGCGGGACCAGAGCGTGTGGAACAGGGCGTCGCCGACCAGGGCGACGGCCTGCTCGAAGAGACTGCCGGCGTACTGCGCCGAGGCCGTGCCGGAGCGGTCGGTCTTCGTCGCTGCCGGCAGCACGAGGGTGACGTCCGCGACCTCGGACAACGGGGAGTCGTCGGTGGTCGACAGGGCGACGACGGACGCGCCGACGTCGTGCGCGGTGCGGGCGGCCTGCACGATGCCGGTGGTCGTGCCGGAACCGCTCGCGACGAGGAGCACGTCCCCGGGCCGGATCGCGGGCGTGGTGACCTCTCCGACGACGTGGACGTCGCGACCGAGGTGCATGAGCCGCATCGCGGTCATGCGCAGTGCGAGTCCGGAACGGCCGGCACCGTGCACGAAGACACGGTGGGAGCGGTCGATCAGGTCGAGGGCGCGCTCGGCCGCCGCGTCGTCGACGTTCGCGGCGAGGTCGGTGACCTCGCGCACGATCACGTCGAACGCTGCGGGGACGGTGGGTTCTGCCATGTCCACGAGCATGCCGTCGCGCGGCCCGCCGCACCGCTACCCGCGTCGGCAGGCATCCCACCCGATCGGGTGGCCCCGTCCGCACGGGTGGGACAGGTAGGTTCGGCTCCCATGGACGCCATCGCACCCGACCGGGAGGCCCGTGGCGAGCCCGCCAGTCGGCTCGCCGCCTCGGAGCACGCCCGGACCGTCGCCGAGCAGGCGGACCGTCAGGCGCTCACCCTCGAGTCCGTGCTCGCCGTGCTCCGGTCACCACGGGTGTCGGACGCCGCCGCGCGGGCCGAGGCCGTCGAGATCGCGTCGGCAGCACTCGTCGACCTGCGCACCGAGACCGACCACCAGCGCAGCACCCTGCTCGAGCCGGTCACCGGGGCGTTCTCGCGCCTCCGAGCCGACCTGCGCCCGCTCGTCCGGTTCGGCGACCTCGACGTGCAGTTCGTCGAGCCGCCGACCACCGGCCGCGCACTGCCGGGCGACGTCGCTCACGCGGCCCGCGCCATCGTCCGGACCGCCGTGCTCGCCCTGGTCGACGGCGGTGCGGCCAAGCGGGTCCGCATCCAGTGGGACTGCGACGGCCGGAACCTGCTCATGCAGCTCCGTGACGACGGCTCCGGCACCCTCGACGTGCACGACGACGCCATGCGGCCGATCGCAGAACGGGTCGTCACCCTCGACGGCCGGGTCCAGGTGTCGAGTACGCCGGACTGGGGCTCGGTCCTCGACATCTCGCTGCCCCTCGACCCGTCGCCGACCGAGGTGGACTCGGTCGCGGACGACGACCTCACCCCGCGGGAGCGCGACGTGCTGCGGCTGCTCGCGACGGGCATCGGCAACCGCGAGATCGCCGAGGGCCTGGGCATCAGCGTCAACACGGTGAAGTACCACGTGGCGAACCTGCTCCGGAAGCACGGGGCCCGCACCCGTGCCGAGCTCGCCGCCTTCAGTTCCCGGGCGTGACCCCGGAGGGGCTGAAGCGGTAGCCCATGCCGGACTCGGTCACCAGGTACCGCGGGGTCGCCGAGTCGGGCTCGAGCTTCCGCCGCAGCTGCGCCATGTACAGCCGCAGGTACCCGGAGTCGTTGCCGTGCGACGGCCCCCACACCTCGGTCAGGAGCATCTCGCGGGTCATCAGCCGGTCGGGGTTCGTGACGAGCACCTCGAGCAGGCGCCACTCCGTCGGGGTCAGCCGGATCGCGGGACCGCTGGCCGGGGTGACCTGCTTCGCGACGAGGTCCACGACGAGGTCGCCGATCCGGATCGTCGGCGCGCTGTCGACGCCGGCCGGGGCACGGCGTCGTCCGAGGGCTCGCAACCGCGCCAGCAGCTCGTCCATCTGGAACGGCTTCGTCACGTAGTCGTCCGCGCCGGCGTCGAGTGCGTCGACCTTGTCGGACGAGTCGGTCCGGCCGGACAGCACGAGCACCGGCACCTGCGACCACCCCCGGATGCCCTCGAGCACCCCGATGCCGTCGAGCCGGGGCATGCCCAGGTCGAGCAGCACCAGGTCGGGCCGTTCGGTGATGACGGCGTCGATCGCCGCGCGCCCGTCCTTCGCCGTCACGACCTCGTACCCGCGGGCGGCGAGCGTGACGGTGAGCGCTCGGACGAGTTGCGCGTCGTCGTCCGCGATCAGGACCTTCACCGGAGCTCCACTCCCACGTGCCCGGCGATCGGAAGCCGCACCACGACGGTGAGCCCACCACCCGGGGTGTCGTCGACCTCGATCGTGCCGCCCATGCCCTCGGTGAAGCCCCGCGCGAGTGCGAGCCCGAGCCCGAGGCCCGTCTCGTTGTCGGTGTCGCCGAGCCGCTGGAACGGCTGGAAGACCTCGTCGACCCGGTCCGACGGGATACCCGGACCGTGGTCGGCGATCCGGAGCTCGACCCCGCCTCCGAAGGCGCTCGCCGCGACGCGCACGCGGGTGCCGTCGGGTGCGTAGCGGACGGCGTTCGCGAGCAGGTTCACGACGACCCGCTGCAGCAGGACGGGGTCGGCGAGCACCGGCGGCAAGTCCGCCGGCAGGTCGAGGTCGACGTCGTCGGGCCCGAGCTCGAGCTCGTCGAGCGCCGGTGCGACCACGGTGTCGAGGGCCAGCGGCCCCGACGCGACCGCGAGCACACCCGCCTGCACACGACTGACGTCCAACAGGTCTGCCAACAGCACCGCCAGCTGACCGAGGCTCTCGTCGGCGGTCGCGAGCAGCGCCTCCCGGTCGGCCCTGGACAGGTCGACGTCCAGCGCACGCAACGACTGGACGGCGGCCGAGGCGGCCGCGATCGGCCGACGCACGTCGTGGCCGACGGCCGCGAGGATCGCACTGCGGACGCGGTCAGCCGCCGCGATCCGCTCCGCGTCCAGCGCGGTGCGCGTCAACGAGCGGTGTTCGACCGCGGCGTCGAGCTGCTGCTCGACGACGCGCAGCAACCGGCGCTGCGTCGGGTCGTCCGGAGCGCCCGCAAACTCGAGCACGGCACCGGACGGGAGGCTCGTGGACGCGTCCGGCGATTCGCCGAACGTCCCCGACGTGGCCGGTTCCTCGTTCCCCTGCCGGATCCGGACACCGGCGAACCCGAAGGCCTCGCGGGTGCGTTCGAGCAGGGCCTGCAGGGCGTCGTCGCCGCGGAGGACGCTGCCGGCGATCCCCATCAGCAGACCCGACTCCGCCGCGGCGCGACGGGCAGCACGCGAACGTCTGGCGGACCGGTCGACCACGAAGCTGACGAGCACGGCACTGATGACGTACATGACCAGGGCGAAGAGGTGCCACGGCTGCTGCACCGTGACCATGTGCAGGGGTTGGACGAAGAAGAAGTCGAGGCTCAGTCCGGACAGCACCGCCGTGAACACCGCCGGCCACATCCCGCCGACGAGCGCCACGACGAGCACCAGCAACTGGTACGCCAGGACGTCCACGGTGATGGCGTCGGGGTCGCTGCCGATCAACAGGACCCAGGTGAGCAGGGGCCCGACCAGGACCGAGAGCACGAACGCAGCGAGGACCCGTCCGCGGGACAGACTGCCGCCGAGCTTGGGCAGGGCGAAGCCACCACCGGCGCGCTCGTGCGTGACGACGTGCACGTCGATGTCGCCCGACTCCCGGATCACCGTGTTGCCGATGCCCGGGCCGGTCAGGGCCGCGGCGAGCCGACTGCGACGGCTGACGCCGATGACGATCTGGGTCGCGTCGATCGACCGCGCGAACCGCACGAGGGTCGACGGCACGTCGTCGCCGACCACCTGGTGGTACGTCCCGCCGAGCTGTTCGAGCAGGGTGCGTTGGGCACCGAGCGCCCCCGGGTGGCGCTCGCGCAGGCCGTCGTTCGTCGTCACGTGCACGGCCGCGAGTTCACCCCCGGCACTGCGGGCAGCGATGCGGGCACCGCGGCGCAGGAGGGTCTCGCCCTCGGGGCCGCCGGTCAGGGCGACCAGTACGCGCTCCCGGGTCTCCCACCGGTGCTCGATGCCGTGCTCGGCGCGGTAGGCCTTGAGCGCGTCGTCGACCTCGTCCGCCAGCCAGAGCAGCGCGATCTCGCGCAACGCCGTCAGGTTCCCGAGCCGGAAGTAGTTCGACAGGGCCGCATCGATCCGGGCAGCCGGGTACACGAGTCCGTCGGAGAGCCGCTCGCGCAGGGCGGCCGGTGCCAGGTCGACGACCTCGATCTGGTCGGCCGCGCGCACCACGGCGTCGGGGACGGTCTCGCGCTGCACGGTGCCGGTGATCTCGCGGACCACGTCGCCGAGGGACTGCATGTGCTGCACGTTGACCGTCGAGATGACGTCGATGCCGGCGGCCCGCAGCGCTTCGACGTCCTGCCAGCGCTTCTCGTTCGGACTGCCGGGAGCGTTCGTGTGCGCGAGTTCGTCGACGAGGGCGACCTCGGGCGCTCGCCGGAGCACCGCGTCGAGGTCCAGGTCGTCGAGCTCCACGCCGCGGTGGTCCACGGTGCGGCGCGGGACGACCTCGAGGCCGTCGACGAGCGCGGCGGTGGCAGCACGTTCGTGCGTCTCGACCACGGCGACGACGACGTCCCGTCCCTCGTCGAGCAGCCGGCGGCCCTCCTCGAGCATGGTGAACGTCTTGCCGACGCCCGGTGCGGCACCGAGCAGGACCCGTAGCTTGCCGCGCTTCACGTGCTCATCCTCTCGCGTCGAGTTCCGCAGCGGGCGCGAAGCCGGGCGCAGGGCGGGATCGCGCCCCCAAGTGGTCATCGCGCCCCGGTGAGTCGGGGCGCGATGACCACCGCGGGGCGCGATCGATCACGAGGATGCCTTCGCCAGCGCGAGGTTCAGGGCCAGCACGTTCACGACGGGCTCGCCGAGGAACCCGAGCTGGCGCGACTCGGTGTGCTGCACCACCAGTGCACGCACGCGGTCCTCGGACAGCCCCCGCGCCGCAGCCACACGCGCCACCTGCTGCGCCGCGTACGCCGGGCTGATGTCCGGGTCGAGACCCGAGCCCGAGGCCGTTACGGCGTCGGCCGGCACCTCGGACACGGACACACCGTCGGCCTTCGCGACCGCCTGCTGCCGCTCCTTGACGGCCTTGAGCAGGTCCGGGTTGTTCGGCCCGAGGTTCGAGCCGGACGAGGCCCCGGCGTCGTAGCCGTCCTCGCCAGCTGCGGAGGGCCGCGACTGGAACCAGCGATCAGCCTGCTTGCCGGAGAACGACTGCCCGATGAGGGAGGACCCGACGACGGCGCCGGACGAATCGGTGATCTCCGAGCCGTTGGCCTGCTCGTGGAACACCCCCTGGCCGACGCCCCAGACGGCGAGCGGGTAGCCGACGCCGAGCACGACGGTGGCGAGCAGGGTGAGGCGGATGGCCACACCAGCGGAACGGACGGTGGAACGTGCAGATGCCATGACTAGAACCCCGGGATGAGACCGACCACGAGGTCGATCAGTTTGATGCCGATGAAGGGGACGATCACGCCGCCGAGCCCGTAGACGAGCAGGTTGCGGCCGAGGATCGACGACGCTGCGGCGGCGCGGTACTTGACGCCGCGCAGTGACAGCGGGATGAGCGCCACGATGACGAGCGCGTTGAAGACGACGGCGGACAGGATCGCGGACGACGGGCTGTGCAGCCCCATGATGTTGAGCGCCGCGAGCCCGGGGAACGCCGCCTGGAACATCGCCGGGATGATCGCGAAGTACTTCGCGACGTCGTTCGCGATGGAGAAGGTGGTCAGGGCACCACGGGTGATGAGCAGCTGCTTGCCGATCCGGACGACGTCGATGAGCTTGGTCGGGTCGGAGTCGAGGTCGACCATGTTGCCCGCCTCCTTCGCCGCCGTCGTGCCGGTGTTCATCGCGACGCCGACGTCGGCCTGCGCCAGGGCCGGGGCGTCGTTGGTGCCGTCGCCGGTCATCGCGACGAGGTTGCCGCCCTCCTGCTCGCGCTTGATGTACGCGAGCTTGTCCTCCGGGGTGGCCTCGGCCAGGAAGTCGTCGACGCCGGCCTCGTGCGCGATCGCGGCCGCGGTTCGGGGGTTGTCACCGGTGATCATCACCGTGCGGATGCCCATCGACCGGAGCTCGGCGAACCGTGACGCCATGCCGTCCTTGACGACGTCCTTCAGGTGCACGACGCCGAGCAGGGCGACCGCGCCGTCCGAGGAGCGGCGGCCGACGACCAGTGGGGTGCCGCCCTGGTCGGAGATCTCCGCGACGGTGGAGTCGATCGCGGCAACCAAACCGGCTTCGGGGGTGTCTGCCCAGGCCAGTACGGCCGCAGCGGCACCCTTTCGGATCTGCGACCCGTCCGGCAGGTCCAGACCGGACATGCGCGTCTGCGCCGTGAACGGCACCTCGACGGCACCGTCCGGCAGTGCCGGCGTCACCCCGGCGTCGGCAGCGAGCGACACGATCGAGCGGCCTTCGGGCGTCGAGTCTGCCGCGCTCGACAGGGCTGTTGCCGCCATCAGCGAAGCCTCGCTCACGCCCGGCACCGGCACCACGCGGGACGCCCGACGGTTGCCGTACGTGATCGTGCCGGTCTTGTCGAGCAGCAGGGTGGTGATGTCGCCGGCGGCCTCGACCGCGCGGCCCGACATCGCGAGCACGTTGTGCTGCACGAGCCGGTCCATGCCGGCGATGCCGATCGCGGAGAGCAGGGCGCCGATGGTGGTCGGGATGAGGCAGACGAGCAGGGCGATCAGGACGGGGACGCTGACCGTGGCACCGACGAGTCCCGCGATGGGCTGCATCGTCAGGCAGACGATCACGAAGACGATCGACAGCGAGGCGAGCAGGATGTTCAGCGCGATCTCGTTGGGCGTCTTCTGCCGGGCTGCACCCTCGACGAGGCGGATCATCCGGTCGATGAAGGTCTCACCAGGGGTCGAGGTGATGCGCACGATGATCCGGTCGGACAGCACCCGGGTGCCGCCGGTGACGGCACTGCGGTCGCCGCCGGACTCGCGGATGACCGGTGCGGACTCCCCCGTGACGGCCGACTCGTCGACGGACGCGATGCCGTCGATGACGTCACCGTCACCGGGGATCACCTCGCCGGCGACGACGACCACCACGTCACCCTTGGCCAGGTCGACCGACGCGACCTCCTCGGTCTCGTTGCCGATCGCCGCTGCGTCGGCCGGGTCGTAGCCGAGCACCCGTCGGGCGCTCGTGGTCGAGCGGGTCTTCCGCAGCGTGTCGGCCTGCGCTTTCCCACGGCCCTCGGCGACCGACTCCGCCAGGTTCGCGAAGACGACGGTGAGCCAGAGCCACACCGCGATGGCGATGGTGAACGCGGACGGCTCGACGACGGCGGCCGCCGTCGTCAGGGCTGCGCCGACCTCGACGATGAACATGACGGGGTTCCGCCACATCAGTCGCGGATCGAGTTTCCGCAGGGCTCCCGGGAGGCCCGCCACCAGTTGACGGGGTCCGAATGCGGACGAGCGGGTGGCCGGCTCCACTGCGGTGCGCGGTTCCGGCTCGGTGGTCACGGTCATGACAGTCCTTCTGCGAGCGGGCCCAGTGCGAGCACCGGGAAGTAGGTGAGTGCGGTGACGATGACGGCGACGCCGCCGAGCAGCCCGATGAACAGCGGGCGGTGGGTGGGCAGCGTGCCGGCGGTCTCGGGTACGCGGTCCTGGGCGGCGAGGGACCCGGCGAGCGCCAGGACGAACACCATCGGCACGAAGCGCCCGAGCAGCATCACGACGCCGAGCGCGGAGTTCATCCACGTGGTGTTCGCGGTGAGCCCGCCGAAGGCCGAGCCGTTGTTGTTCGCACCCGAGGTGAAGGCGTAGAGCAGCTCGGAGAGCCCGTGGTTGCCGGGGTTGAAGATCGACGTGCCGAGTACCTGTTCGCGGACGCCGGGGATGACCAGGGACAGTCCGGTGGCGAGGAGCACGAGGGTCGGCGTCACCAGGATGTACAGCGCCGCGAAGGTCATCTCCTTGGCGCGGATCTTCTTGCCGAGGTACTCCGGGGTCCGGCCGACGAGCAGCCCGCCGATGAACACCGTGATGACGGCGAGCACGAGCATGCCGTACAGACCGGAACCGACACCGCCGGGGGTGACCTCGCCGAGCATCATGTTGAGCATCGCCATCATCCCGCCGATCGGCGTGAAGCTGTCGAACATGCCGTTCACCGCACCGGTCGAGGTCGCGGTCGACGTCGTGCCGAACAGGGTGGTGCCGAGGATCCCGAACCGGGTCTCCTTGCCCTCCATCGCGGCACCGGCTGCGTGTGTGGCGAGCCCCCCACCGCTGAGCTCGGCGATCGACATCACCGACAGGGACACGAGGAAGATCGCGCCCATCACGGCGAGGATCGCGTAGCCCTGGCGGTCGTCGCCGACCATCCGGCCGAAGGTGCGCGGCAGCGAGAACGGGATGACGAGCATCAGGAAGACCTCGACCAGGTTCGTCCACGCCTGCGGGTTCTCGAACGGGTGCGCCGAGTTGGCGTTGAAGTAGCCACCGCCGTTCGTGCCGAGTTCCTTGATCGCCTCCTGCGACGCCACGAACCCGTCCGGCAGGTGCTGCGTGCCACCGACCAGCGTGGTGACGTCGGTGCCGCTCCCCCACGACTGGATGACGCCGCCGGCGACGAGCACGATCGCGAAGACGAACGCCCCGGGCAGCAGCAGTCGGCCGACACCGCGGACGACGTCCACCCACACGTTGCCGAGCGTGCCGGACTTGCGGCGGGCGAACCCGCGCACCAGTGCCACGGCGACGGCGAGGCCGACGGCTGCGGACAGGAAGTTCTGCACCGCGAGGCCGGCCATCTGCACGCTGTACCCGACGGTGACCTCGGGCGAGTAGGACTGCCAGTTCGTGTTCGCGACGAACGACGCCGCGGTGTTGAACGCGAGCGACGGGCCGACGGCAGGGAGCCCGAGGTCGCCGGGCAGCACGACCTGGATGCGCTGCAGCAGGTAGACGAGCAGGAGGCCGACGACGCTGAAGAGCAGCACGCCGCGCAGGTACACGGCCCACGACTGCTCGGCGTCCGGGTCGACCCCGATCAGCCGGTAGACCCCGCGCTCGACCCGGTTGTGCCGGACGGGCGTGAAGACCCGGGCCATCCAGTCGCCGAGCGGCCGGTAGGCGACGACGAGCAGCAGGACGAGCGTGGCGACCTGGACGATCCCCGCCCAGACGTCCGCGGCGCCCGACGCGCCCACGGCGCCCACTAGAACCGCTCCGGACGCACGAGCGCCCAGACGAGGTACACGACAGCGGCGATGCCGAGGACGGCGGCCGCGATGGTGATGCCGATCACAGCCGTTCCACCCCCTTGGCGATCAGTGCCACCACGCCGAACACGGCGAGGACACCGGCGACGACGAACACGTCGAACACGAGGGACTCCAGAAGGTCTGCGGTGTCCGCGTCGGGCGACGCGGACGGCACCACGTGTGGTGCCTGGACCGATGCTGGATCCTGCACCGGGCCTCCTGGGCGCTCCTAACGGTTTCCTCACGCCGCCCTGGCGGACGCATGCGCCCCGCTAACGCGCGCTCGCCGCCTGGAGGCGCGTGGTCAACGCACCGACGGCGTCGCGGAGGCTCTCGGGACCCTCGACCACGAAGTCGATCGCGAAGCCCGCGAACGCTCCGGCGAGACCCGGCCAGGACCACGAACCGAGCGTGACACGACTCCGCTCGTCGGACAGGGGTTCGACGACGGCGCCCTCGGGCAGGTAGTGCGCGATCGTCCGGGCCTCGGCGGCCGTCATGGTGACCGCACCAACGCACGGCCACACGTCGGCCTGCGCCGATCCCTTGAAGCGCGCCGCCACGAAGACCACGGGGTCGCCACCGGGTACGGGCCGTGGGGTGAACGGCACCCGCGTACGCATCCGCGGGGTGATCCGGTCGATGCGATGGGTGCGCCAGTCGTCGCGGTCGAGGTCCCAGTCGAGCAGGTACCAGCGGCCGTTCCGCGCGATCACGGCGTGCGCTTCCACCCGGTGCGGGGTCTCGTCCTCGCCGTAGCCGAAGCGGAACACCTCGCGCAGGTGGACGGCCTCGCTCACCGCCACCAGGACGTCCGGGTCGGTCGTGGTGCGGCTCGTCGCGGTCACGGCCTGCACCGCGTCGATGCGCGACCGGAGCCGCCCCGGCATGACCTGCCGGATCGTCGCAAGCGCCCGGGCGGCCGACTCGGCGATGTCCGCGCCCGAGGCGGGTGCGACGGCGAGCGCCAGGGCGATCGCCACGGCCTGGTCGTCGTCGAACAGCAGCGGCGGAAGGTCCGAGCTCGCTGCGAGCCGGTAGCCCCCGGCCGGCCCGCGGAGCGCCTCCACCCGGTACCCGAGCTCGCGGAGCCGGTCGACGTCGCGGCGGACCGTGCGGGGGCTGACCTCGAGGCGTCCGGCGAGCTCGTCGCCTGGCCAGTCGCGGTGCACCTGCAACAGCGACAGCAGCGCGAGCATGCGCGAGGAGGGTCCGGCCATGTCGAGCATTCTCGTCGGAGAAGCGGACATGATCTGACCGCATTGCCGGTCATCCTCGTTCCATGAGCATCGAAACGACACCCCACCTCAACTTCGACGGCAATGCCCGCGAGGCCCTCGACTTCTACGCATCGGTCTTCGGCGGCGAGGTCACCGCCGCCACCTACGGCCAGATGGGCGCCCTGGACGACCAGGCCTGGGCCGACCGCATCGTCTTCGGCCAGGTCTCCACCGACGCCGGGTTCCGGGTCATGGCCTTCGACGTCTGGCCCGGGCAGCCCTACGACCGGGGATCGAACGCGTTCTACGTGTTCGTGCACGGCGACGACTCCGCTGAGATCGAGCGGTACTGGGCCGTGCTGTCCGACGGCGCCGAGATCCGGCAGCCCCTCGCTCCCTCGGCCTGGGCGCCGCTCGCCGGGCAGCTCCGCGACCGGTTCGGCGTGGTCTGGCAGCTCGACGTCGCCCCGGCCGACCGCTAGCGCGTTCCGAGGGCCGCGGTCAGCGCGTCGGCGTCCACGTCGACACGGTGACCGCGGCCGTCACCGTCGCTGGGGCGAACACCGCGTCCGGTGCGACGTGGTGGTGGCTCGGCCCCATGTGCACCACGTCGTGGACGTCCTCGGCGGAGAGGTCCATCGTCCACGTCAGGTCCTCGGAGGACCGCAGGACGAACGACGGCGTGAGCGAGTCGAGCAGCCGCCGCTCCTTCTCCGGGTCGACGGAGATCGTCGCCTCGGCCAGCTCCGCCAGGTGGCCGGTGCGCGGGGTCACGACGACCAGCACGCCGTCGGGGTGCAGGACGCGGGCGTACTCGGTCTGGTTGCGCGGAGCGAAGACGTCGAGGACGACGGTGGCAGCGTGGTCGACGACCGGGAGGCGCTCGGTCACGTCCCCGACGACGGCTCCGGCACGTTCGTGGACGCGGGCCGCCCGTCGGATCGCGATGGCCGACAGGTCCAGCGCAACCCCGAGCCTCCCGTCCGCACCGTCCGGAACGTCCGCACCGTCCGGAACGTGCGCTGCGTCCAGCGCATGCGCCAGGTAGGTCCCCGGACCGGACCCGACGTCGAGCACGATGCCGGGGGCCGTCGCCTCGGCGACGGCGTCGGCGAGCGCCCGCTCGACAGGCGCGTAGTGGCCCCGTCCCAGGAACCGCAGCCGCGCGTCGACCATCTCCGGGGTGTCCGCGGTGAGCGCCCGACGCTTCGCCGGCAGGAGCGTCAGGTGGCCCTGCTTGGCCTCGTCGAACCGGTGCCCGGTCGCACAGCCGACCTGGCCGCCGTCGACCCGACCGAGGGGCTCGGCGCACACGGGGCAGGCGAGCATCGGCAGCAGGTCGTCACGCACCGGCCCAGCGTACGGGGCCTCGCTAGCCTGGCCGGATGTCGCTGCAGCAGCTCTTCGGTCTCGACGGACGCACCGCCCTCGTGACAGGAGGCAGTTCCGGCATCGGACGCGCCATCGCCACCGCACTCGCCGACGCGGGTGCGCACGTGCTCGTCGCTGCTCGGACACGGTCAACCATCGACGCGACGGTCGACGACGTCCGCGCCGCTGGAGGATCGGCCGACGGCATCGTGGCCGACCTGTCCTCGCGTGCCGGGGCACACGCCCTCGCCGACGCGGCGGGTGACGTCGACGTCCTCGTGAACTCCGCGGGGATCAACCTCCGGCCGCCGATGGCCGACCTCGACGAGGACACCTGGGACGCCACGATGGCCGTGAACCTCGACGCACCCTTCGTGCTCGGCCAGCGGCTCGCACCCGGCATGGCCGCGCGCGGCCACGGCCGGATCATCAGCATCAGCTCGCAGCAGGCGCACCGTCCGTTCGCCTCGAGTGGCGCGTACGGGGTCTCCAAGGCCGGCCTGGAGGCACTGGCCCGGTCCCAAGCGGAGGCCTGGTCCGCGCAGGGGGTCACCTCCAACGTCCTCATCCCCGGTTTCGTGCGCACCCCGCTCAACGAGCGGCTCGGGTCCGACCCGGCCGCGGTGCCAGCCCTCGCGGCGCGGACGCTGGTCGGCCGGAACGGACTCGCGTCGGACTTCGCCGCCGCTGCCGTGTTCCTCGCCGGCCCCGGTTCGGCGTACGTCACGGGGCAGTCGATCGCGGTCGACGGCGGGTTCTCCGTCCACTGACCTCGAGGTGCGCCGACGGCAGGGTGCTGCGCAGCAGTACGGTCGGGGCATGGCAGTCATCGAGCAGGCAACGCTCCGCCCCTCCAAGGCCGAAGCGCTCGCCGCTTGGCTGCCCGACCAGGCGTGGAGCGGCGTCGTCGCGGGAGCGCCGCTGCAGGTCGTCGGGCAGTTCCGGTTCGACGATCCCGCCGGCGAGGTCGGCGTCGAAGTGCTGCTCGCCCGCACCGAGGACGGCCGGGTCCTGCAGGCGCCACTGACCTACCGGGACGCACCGCTGCCCGGCGCCGACGCGTTCCTGGTCACCGAGATGGACCACTCCGTGCTCGGGCGACGCTGGGTGTACGACGCCGTGGGCGATCCCGTCCACGCCGACGTCCTGCGCCGGGCGATCGTCACCGGCGGGCACGAAGCGGAGCTCGAACTCGCGAACGATGCCGGACGGCGGCCGAAGGACGCCTGGGCCAGCGGCAGCGGCTCCGAACCCGACTCCCCCGATGTCACCTCGGTGCACGCGACCACGACGGGCGCGGTGACGTCGATCGCGACCGACCACGGCACGATCGTCATCGCTCGGGTCGTCGGCACCGCCCTGCCCGAGGGCGAGAAGCTAACCGGTACGTGGACGGACGGCTCCGGAGTGCTCGCCGTCCTGCTGCCCGAACGCGCCTGAGGTACTGGCAGGGCCTGCCTGCGCCGGGGACCGGCTGGCAGGATCGATGGTGTGAAGACACTGGAGTTGCCACAGACGGACCTCACCGCATCCGACGTCGTCGTCGGCCTGATGCGGATCAACGACATGAGCGACGAGGACATCCGCGCGCTCTACAGCGCCTCGCGGGACGCGGGCGTGAACATGTTCGACCACGCCGCGGTGTACGGCGAGTGGCACGGTTGCGAGGAGCGGTTCGGTGCCGCCGTGACGCTGTCGCCGGCGGAGCGCGCCGAGATCGTGCTGCAGACCAAGGTCGGCATCCGTCCGACCCCGAACGGCGCGTACTTCGACTTCTCGTACGAGCACATCCTCGAGTCGGTCGAGGAATCGCTCACCGCGCTGCAGACCGAGTACATCGACATCCTGCTCCTGCACCGCCCCGACGCCCTGGTGGAGCCGGAAGAGGTCGCGAAGGCCTTCGACGAGCTGCACGCCGCCGGCAAGGTGCACCACTTCGGCGTCTCGAACCACACCCCTGGCCAGGTCGACCTGCTCAAGAAGCACGTCCAGCAGCCGCTCGCCTTCAACCAGGTGCAGCTGAGCATCACGCACGCCAACGTCATCTCGCAGGGCCTCACGGCGAACATGGGTGGCCTCGACCAGTCGATCTCCCGCGACAACGACATCCTCAACTACTCGCGGATCAACGACATCACGCTGCAGGCTTGGTCGCCGTTTCAGAAGGGGTTCTTCGACGGCGTCTTCCTCGGCGACCGCGAACAGTACGCCGACCTCAACGACGTCCTCGAGGAGATCGCCGCCGCGCACGGGGTCACCCCGACCGGCATCGCGGTCGCCTGGATCACCCGGCACCCCGCGCACTTCCAGGTCGTCCTCGGCACGACGAACCCGCAGCGCGTGCGCGACTCGGCGGCCGGCTCGGACGTCGAGTTGTCGCGCGAGGAGTGGTACCGGATCTTCACCGCTGCGGGGCACACCGTTCCGTGAGTCCGTCGGGCAGGGTGGAGTCGTGCTCCACGACCTCACCCTGCCCGTCCGCCTGTCCGCCCGCGCCGGTTCGGTGGTGGTGCGGAACGCGGTCGACGGCGACCTCGACGCCCTGATGGCGCTGTTGTCCGACGACCCGATCAGTGCCGCCCGCGGCGATGTCGCCGCCCCGGAGGACCGCCCGCAGTACGCCGCGGCCCTTCGATCGATCACCGACGACCCGGCGAACGCGCTGCTCGTCGCCGAGGACGAGTCCGGTCGGCTCGTCGGCACGCTGCAGCTCACCCGGATCCCGGGCATGGCTCGCCGGGGTTCGACGCGGCTGCTCGTCGAGGCCGTCCGCGTGAGCAGTGCGCTCCGCTCGGGAGGCATCGGCAGCGCGCTGATGCGCTGGGTGACCGACGTCGCAGCGCCGGACCTCGGGACCCCGCTCGTGCAGCTCACCTCGGACGCCGCCCGGACGGATGCGCACCGGTTCTACGAGCGCCTCGGCTTCACCGGATCGCACGTCGGCTTCAAGTACCGCGTCCCAGACTCTTTCGCGCGCTGACGTTCTTTCCCAGAGCGCGCGCGATGCAAGACGGTTTCGGGCGTACCTGGTCGAAACTTCCGATTAGGTACGCCCGATTCGACCAGGTACGCCTCAGTCGGAGGACGCCGGGGTCCCCGAGGACGGGACGCGCACGTCGACCGGGGACACCGCGGCGGGGTCGGCGGAGGCACCACCCACGACGTCGAAGGAGATCCCGAGCATCGCCGGGTCCTCGTCGAGCTCCAGCCCGTCCTCGCGGACCTGGTCCTCCGGGATTGCACGGCCACCAGACGGGTCCCACGAGTTCGCGATCGACATGCCGACGAGCATGCCGGGCGACCTTGAGTGCCGCCTCTGAACCGCCGCAGAAGACCCGATCAGCGGTCGAGATCAGGCACCGTCCGCCGCGATCAGCTCGAGCTGCGTCAGAGCGACGTCGGTACCCGCCGTGAACACGAACGACGAGCCGCCGCCGATGATCCGGAACACCCGGGTCTGCCCGGGCCAGGTGAACTCGGCGCCGTCGACGGCCGTGACGGTCTCGCCGAGGGACACCTGCCACGAGTACGACCCCGGAGTCGCCACCGTCACGGTGTACAGCGACGCGGCGGGGCAGTCCACGTCGAACGCCACCGACTCCCCCGCGGCGAGCGCCGTGACGGTCCGCCCGGTGTCGTCGACCAGTGCCGACGAGCCCTCCGACGACGTCCCGACGGGCAGCAGGTCGACCGGGGCGTCCCGGTAGCCGTGGACCTCGGAGGCCGACACCGGCCGGGTGTCCGATGCCCAGCCCTGCGGTTCGGACGACAGCGTGAAGACGATGCGCGACGCCGACACCACCACGTGGTGCGGGAAGCTGACGGACGTCCAGGGCGAGCCGTCGACCGTCACCGACGCGACGTACGCCCCTGCGGAACCGTCGGCGACCTCGATGACGGTGGGCGTTCCTCCCGGCTGCTGCAGCACCGTCCTGCGGACCGACGGCGGCACGAGCACGTAGGTGCCCGTGGACGGCGCCAGCGGGTACAGGCCGATCGTCGCGAAGACGTACCAGGCGCTCATCTCGCCGTTGTCCTCGTCGCCGGGGTAGCCCTGGCCGAGGTCGGAGCCGACGAACAGCCGCTCGAGCGACTCCCGGACGATCCGGTGCGCGTCGTCGTGCCGACCGGTGAACATCGGGAAGAACGGGATGTGGTGCGCCGGCTGGTTGGACAGGCCGAGCATGCCCATCCGGACGTCGCGGGCCTCGGTCATCTCGTGGATGGGGAAGCCGTACGCGCCGGAGCGGACGGTCGCGCCGGTCTCAGGCGTCGCGAAGAAGGCGTCGATCGTGGCGTCGAACCGCGCCGGGCCGCCGTGCAGGTCCACGATGCCGGCACCGTCGTGGGGTGCGGTGAAGGCCGTACCCCACGCGTTCGTCTCGGTGTAGTCGTCGCCCCAGTCGCGCGGGTCGAACTCGGTGCCGACCCGCCACGAGCCGTCGGGGTCGCGGCCGATGAAGAAGCCCCGCTCGGAGTCGAACACGTGCCGGTACTGCAGCGATCGACGGGCGAACCACTCCGCCTCGGCCTCGTACCGGGACAGGTCGGCGGGCGTGCCCGCCCGCGACGCGAGCAGCCCCGCCATCACCGCGAGCCCCCAGTCGTTGATGGCGGCGTCGAGGGTCCAGGACATCCCCTCGGACGTCGCGGTGTCGACGTGGCCGCGGAAGGCGCCCGGGAGGCTCCCCTTGCGTCCGACGCGCTCGTCGCGCGGCGGGACGGTCGCGTTGCGGACCGCGCTCCGGTACGCCTCGGCAAGGTCGAACCCGGTGACGCCCTTCGCCGCGAGGTCCGCGAAGACGGTGTCGCTCGTGGTGCCCGTCATGCAGTCCTCGGCGCCGGGGGCGCTCCAGCGCGGGGTCCACCCGCCGTCGTGGTGGTGCTCGACGAAGCCCTGCGCGAGCTCGCCGGCGGTCTCCGGGGTGAGGAGTCCGAGGAGCGGCCAGGCGGTGCGGTAGGTGTCCCAGAACCCGTTCGTGGTGGTGAACGGCCCCTCGACGACCTCCGGCCCGGGCTCGTCACGGATCGGGTCGGCGAGGACGGCTCCGTACGGGGAACGGTGGTGCGGCGACCCGGTCAGGGCGGCCTCGCCGGCACGGTTCGGGTAGAGGAACAGCCGGTACAGGCCGGAGTACAGGCTCACCAGCTGGTCCGGGGTGGCTCCGTCGAACGACAGGGTCGCGAGCTTCTCCGTCCAGAGCGCCTCGGCGCGGGTGCACATGGCGTCGAAGGAGCCGGCGTCGTCGAGGTTCGCGCGGGCGTCCTCGATCGAGACGGTCGAGATGCCGAGCAGGACGTCGACCGCTCCGTCGCCGTCGACGGCCAGCCAGCCGCGCAGCTCGTGCTCGCCGATGCTGGTGTGGTCCGCGGTCACGTGCGGGATCCGGACGTGCACGTGGTGCGGCGGGGTGCCGGGGCGGTCGTCGAGCAGGGCCTCGACCACGGCGGTGCCGTCGGTCACGGTCACGGAGACGTCGGAGACCCACCCGTGGTGGTCGAGCACGATGCTGCGGGTACCGGTGAACCGGAAGCCGAGGGCGAACTCCCCCGCGGTCATCTCGGCCGTCACACCCTGGTCGAGGGCGACCCGGTACCGGTGCGGACCGTCGAGTTCGTCGTCGTGGTCGAAGCCGAGCGCGCGGGCGGCTCGGTCGACGTCGGGGGTGTCGAGCGGCGACGGCATGACCTGGAACACGCCGCGGTCCCCCATCCACGGCGACGGGATGTGGCTCGTCGCGAACGCCTGGATCGCCGGTCGGACCCGCCCGTCGGCGTCGGTGCGCGAGTGCTCCTGGTACGCGTAGGGCCAGCGGTTGCTCGACGCGTCGGTCATCGGCAGGCCGAAGACCCCGCCGTGCGGGATGCCGACGAGCGGCGCGTTGTTGCCGCGGGAGAACCGTGACGACGCCTGCGTGCCGCGGGTCGTGCGGACGTGGTCGAGCGGCCTGACCGGTGCCGGGCGTGCCGGGGCGATCCGGACGTCGTCGAGCCAGCCGCGCAGGGCTGGACGCTCCCCGTCGGCGTCCGACGGCTGCGTGTCGGAGCCGAGCCGGGCCTCCAGTCGGTCGACGACCAGCCCCGCGAACGGCGTGAGGTCCACCGCGCGACGGTTCCACTGGTCGACCCACTGCTTGCGGGCTGCGTCCTGCGCCTCGGGCGTGAGCGCGTCGCCGTACTGGTCGCGGGCGTGTCCGCCGTGCGCGGCCGCGTGCTCGCTCAGTCGTGTGCCGTCGGTGAAGACGACGTCGACGGCGAAGGCCGTGGCGTCCCAGAAGTGCGGCAGGTCCGCCTCGGTGGGCTCGTTGGCGCCCTGCGGCAGCGTGCGTTCGGGGAACCAGACCCACGACAGTTCGTCGCCGGACGCGACCACCCGGCCACCGGAGCCGGGGACGAGCGCCACGACAGCGCCGTCACCCGCGGGTCGTTCGACCAGCCACCCCTCCGACGATCCGAAGCCGACACCGTTCCGCGCCGCGACGGCCGTCGTCGGCCCACCGCTCCGTTGCAGTTCTCGCACGGGTCCAGCGTATTTGGTCCAGCGTCTGGACGAAAACGCTCGGCGTGTCAGCCCTTGTTCTGCCCGGGCGCGTTCCCCGAGTTGCCCGGACCGGCGTCCGCTGAGGTGTCGGTCGTCGTGTCGGTCGTCGTGTCGGCTGCGCCGTCGGCCGGGTCGGCGCCGTCCTGCGGCTCCTGCACCGGGTTCGAGACCGGCGCGCTCGGCTCCGGACCGACCGACGGCTCCTGGCTGGGCTCGGCGGGCTCGCTCGGCTGTTCAGCGGGCTCGGACGGCTGCTCAGCCGGCTCGGAGGGCTGCTGCTCAGCCGGCTCGCTCGGCTGCTGCTGCTCCTGGCTCGGCTGCTGCTCCTCGCTCGGCTGCTGCTCCTCGCTGGGCTGCTGCTCCGTCGGCGCGGTCGAGTTCGTGTCCGTCGGAGCCGGTGTGCCGTCGTCGTCGCCGTTCAGTGCGAACACTGCGACCCCGATGCCGACCAGCACCAGGACGACCACGACGATCGCCGTGATGATCGGCCCCTTGCGTCGCTTCTCGCGCTTCGCCGAGTCGTCACCGGAGCCCGGACGGACGGGTGGGGCCGCGGGTGGCACCCCGCCTCCTCCGCCGGTCGGGCCGCCGGTGCCGCGCTGGGCACCGAGGACGGTGGTCGACACGTCGTCCGCGGCGTTCGGCTGCTGGGCGTCCATCACGCGGGTCGCGTCGTCCGCGCCCGGTTGTCCACCCGGACGGGAGGCACCACTCGCCGGCATCACGCGGGTCGCGTCGTCCGCGTGCGAGGCCATCGGAGCCGTGGCGGCGGCAGCGGCACCGGCCGCGGCTGCTCCGGCTGCCGCGCCGGCACCGGCTGCCGTCAACGTGCCGGGACCGCCGGGCAGGAGCTGCGTGGCGGGCCCGGGCTCGTCGCGGCCCAGGGCGCGGAGTCGTTCGGCTGCCTCGGCCGCGCTCGGACGCTCGGCCGGGTCCTGCGCGGTCATCACGTGCAGGAGCGTGCGCCAGGCCGTCGGCAGGTGCTGGTCGATCTCCGGGCTGCGGGTGAGTCGCGCGGTCGCGGACTCGATCGCGCTGCCCGGGAACGGTGTCCCGCCGGTCAAGCACTCGAGCAGCACCAGCCCGAGCGCGTAGACGTCGGCCTTGCCGGTGATCTCCTGCGCCAGGACCTGCTCCGGCGCGAGGTACGCGGCCGTCCCCATCACGGTGCCCGTCCCCGTCACGCGCGAGGCGTCACGGAGCAGGGCGATGCCGAAGTCGGCGAGCTTGACGTGGCTGCCGTCGCGCTCGAGCAGCACGTTGGCGGGCTTCACGTCGCGGTGGACGATGCCCTGGGCGTGCACGGCGCTCAGCCCGTCGGCCACCTGTGCGCCGACGCGGGCAGCGGTCGTGGGGTCGAGCGGTCCTTCGCGCAGCCGGGTGGCCAGGTCGCTGCCGGGCACGAGCTCCATGACGAGGTACGAGTCCCCGTCCTCGTCGTCGAGGGCAGCGTCGTACAGGGTGACGAGGGCCGGGCTGCGCAGTGTCGCGAGCGTCTGGATCTCCGACTCGGCGCGGGCGCGTTCACCGTGGTCGACCGGTCCGATGCGGAACACCTTGATGGCGACCTCGCGGCCGAGCTGCTCGTCGACCGCCCGGTACACGGACGCCATGCCACCGTGTCCGAGCGTGCCCGTGACGCGGTACCTGCCGCCGAAGACCCGTTCTTCCATGACGGGCAACCTACCGGTAGCGGCTGACGGCCCCGCTCATCCGTCGGGTCTCGGCGCTTGGTGAGCAGAAGGTGTCGAGTCCATTCGACTGACTCGACGTCTTCTGCTCACGAGATGTGCGCGAGGCTTCACTGCCGGTCGTCTCACGCCGCTCAGAGGGGAGTCGTTCAAGTTTTGGAGCAGTAACTGGAACCGGGAACGCGTCGGTTCAAGTCTTCTTGACGATGTCGCCGTCCGGGGTGGGCTCGGCGCCGTGGCGGAGCGCCGTCAGGTACAGCCGGTGCGCCGTGATCACGAGGGCGAGCCAGGCGAGCCCCAGCGCCCACGCCGCGAGGACATCGGTGAGCCAGTGGTGCCCGAGGAACACCCGCGAGGCCCCGACCGACAGCACGAACAGGGTCCCGACGACGATCGTCCACACCCGCGTGACGACCCGCGACTGCCGCAGGAGCAACAGGTACACGATCGTGCCCACGATCACCGTCGCGTTGAGGGTGTGGCCGGACGGGAACGACGGCGAGTGCTCGTACGGCGGCACCGCGTCGGAGAGCGGCGGACGCGCTCGACCGATGAGGTCCTTGCCCGCGATCGTCATCAGCAGCGAGCCGCCACTCGCCGCGACGAGCAGCACCAACGGGGTCCACGCCCGACGCTGGATGGTGAACCCGACCAGGAACCCGAGGGCGACGATGGGCATGCCGATCGTGCCCGCGATGTCGGTCCACCACGTGACCAGGCGATCCCCCACGGGCGACCGGAGGGTGAGTGCCCAGTCGAGCACCGGGCGGTCGAGCACGGCGACGTCGTCGGCTTCGCGGACGGCGTCGTAGACCTCGGAGGCGAGCCAGGTCGCGACGACGGCGATGCCGATCCCGACGGCCAGCGTGAGCAGCAGGAGCGGCATCGCGCCGTACCGGTGGCCGAGCGTGGTCCACCCCTGCGCGGTCGCCCGGCCCGCGCGGGTGCGCCAGCGGGTGAGGTCGACCTCGCCGACGGTGCGGTCGGCGGCGTCCCCGCGTTCGGTGTCCATCCGTCCAGCCTGCCCGAAGCGCCCGGGAACCGCCGAGGCCGCGACTACTGCCTGCTCGCCCGGCGAGACCGCTGGAGGATGACGAGCCCGATGGTCACACCGACCGCGGTCATGAACGGGGTCATGAACCACGCGATGACGATCGGGACGGCCCGCTCCGCCGGCGCCTCGACGTGGAGCATCAACGACAGGGCGACGATCGGCAACGCGATCGTGGCCACCCAGCAGACCACCACCAGCACCGTGAGCAGTACGGCGGCACCCCGGTGGTCTGACCTTCGGTACGGAGTCGTCACGACACCATGCAACCAGGTACCGGTCAGTCCTTCGCCTCGGAGTACGCCCCCACCACCGCGACCGACAGCGGGAACGTCACCGGGAAGTCCTGGAACAACAGCCGACCGGCGTCGACCGCGGCCTCGCGGATCTGCGTCGCCACCCACTCGGCGTGCTCCTCCGGCGCGTGCACCACGATCTCGTCGTGCACGAAGAACACCAGGTGCGGCCCGTCCGTAACCGCCCCGGGGAACCGAGCGGTGAGCCGGGAGCGCAACGACCCCATCCACGCGAGCGCCCACTCGGCCGCGGTCCCCTGCACCACGAAGTTCCGGGTGAACCTCCCCCAGCTCCGCGCCCGGGACTCGACGGCACGCTGCATCGCCGGCGTCCCCTCGACCGTGTAGGCCTGGTTCCTGGCCTCGAACCACGACGACTCCGGAACGGGTGACGTCCGACCGAGCAACGTCGTGACGGCTTCGCCCCGCTCCCCCGCGCGTGCGGCGCGTTCGACCAGGTCGAGCGCACGCGGGAACGCCCGCACCAGGCGCGGGACGAGCCGACCACCCTCGCCCTGAGTGGCGCCGTACATCGCGCCCAGCATGGCCACCTTCGCCTGCTGCCGGGTCTCGACTGCGCCCGAGGCCACGACGCCGTCGTACAGGTCGCGTCCGTCGCCCGCGGAGGCCATCGCCCGGTCGCCGGCCATCGCGGCGAGCACGCGCGGTTCCAGCTGCGCAGCGTCGGCCACGACGAGCTTCCAGCCCGGGTCGGCGATGACGGCCCCGCGGATGCCCTTCGGCAGCTGCATCGCTCCCCCGCCGTCGGCTGCCCAGCGCCCGGTGACGACGCCGCCGACCACGTACTTCGGGTGGAACCGGCCGTCGCGCACCCAGTCGTCGAGCCACGTCCAACCGTTCGCCGTCAGGAGCCGCGCGAGTCGCTTGTACTCGAGCAGCGGTTCGATGACGGGGTGCTCGATCTCCTGCAGCTCCCACTTGCGGGTGCTCGTCACCATGAGCCCGGCACGGCGCAACGACCGCAGGACGTCGGCCGGCGAGTCCGGGTTGAGCGTCGGGTCGTCGAGGCGCTCGCGGACGACGGTGGCGATCTCCTCGAGCCGGCGCGGCCGCACGCCGTACGGGACGCGCGGTCCGAGCGTCTCCTCGAGCAAGCGTTCGTGCACGTCGGCACGCCACGGCAGCCCTGCGTGCAGCATCTCCGCCGCGACGAGGGCTCCGGCAGACTCCGCCGTCGTCAGCAGGCGGAGGGCACCGGGCGACGTCGACGTCGCGACCGCCGCGAGCTGGGCCCGGAACTCGGCGACCGGGTCGACGTCGTCGTCCGGCACCGAAGCGGTGAACAGGGCGTCGTCGAAGAGCTGGGCCTGCGTCGGCCGGACGACCCGGGCCTCCGCCACCGGAGCGTCGAGCGCGTCCGCCGGTGCCGCCGCGAGTGCGGAGCCACGCGCGGCCAGCGCTGCGCGGAGGATCCGTCGGCACAACCGCAGGTCGACGCAGCGCCCCACGCGTCCGCCGGCGGCGAGCACGGCCGGGTACCAGCGCGCGGTGTCGTCCCACACCCAGCGCACGCTCGGTGCGTCGTGCGCCGCGACGAAGGCCGGGAGGGCCGACTCGTCCACGCGCATCGGCTCACCGTCAGCGGTCCCCGAGTCGGTCAGGGGCGTCGCGAGGACGCCGCCGTCGACGCGGCGGAGGACGAGGTGCACGGAACGATCATGCCGTGCCCCACCGTCACCGGCTGACGGGGTGACGGATCAGGCGCGCTTCGGACCGCCGGGGCGCACGGCTGCGGTGTCGGCCACGTCGATGCGGACGTCGCCGTCCTCGGCCCGGGACACCTCGACCCGGGGGTCGGCGTCGTGCGCGTCGGACCCGGACATGCGTCGGAAGGTGTCCTGGCGTCGTTCCTCGAACGTCATGTCCACGCCGTCGTCGAGGTGGTCGTGGTCGGGCTTCGTCATGCGCTGCACGGTACGCGCTGACTGCTGCGCGCGATCAGACGACGGGTGCGGTGCCGGTCCGTTCGGTCCAGTGCGCGCCCGCCGCCCACCGGTCGAGCACCGCCCGGGGCAGTCGACCGGACGCGTTCGAGGCCCGCGCGGTGGCCAGCGGCACGCCGAACACGAACTTCGCCACGCTCTCGTCCCCCTCGGCGCCGTCGTGCGGGCCGGGTGGCGCGAGGCGGAACCGTCGCGCGAAGCGCACCAGGTTCGCGTCGGGACCGAGCACCGTGGCCAGACCGGGATCGAGGATCCACGAGCGGCACTGCCACCGGTCGGCGGCGAGTGCCGGTGCGAGGGCGCGCAGCACCTCCGGCGCGCGGGCGAACGACCGGTCGCAGGCGTCCGGATCGAGCGGCCCGGCCTCCGGTACGTGGACGCCCCAGGCCGGCTGGCCGTCGGGCAGGTGGTCGCCGAGTTCGTACTGGAGGCGCCCCACGGCCACCACGCGACCGGTCGCCACCGCGACGAGCCAGTCCACCCCCGTGCCACGCAGACCGTACCGGTCGAGTTTGCGGTCGACGTCCGCCACGGACGCCTCGGCGAGGCGGCGCGGGAGCCCCCGCGCCTCGAGCGCCGCAGCGTTGCCGGGCACGGCCGCGCGGAATGCGGCGACCAGCAGGGCGTCCCGCTGCGCGGGCTCCGCGTCGGCCACGGTGGCGGCCAGTGCGGCCGCCACCGTGGCGGAGTCGTCCGGCGACCCCACGGCGGCGGCGAGGACCGCGACGGACGCGGGACGGGCCTCCTGGCCGGGGGTGTCGGCGGTCACTTCAGACCGGACGAGGCGAGCCCGTCCATCACCCGCCGCTGCAGGACGATGAACATGATGAGCACCGGGGCCATGGCCATCAGGCTCGCGGCCATGAGCACCGGGTAGTCGATCGTCCGGTCGCTCGACAGCGTCGCGAGTCCTGCGGCGAGGGGCATGTCCTCGGCACGGGTCGAGACGACCAGCGGCCAGAGCAGCTCGTTCCACGACCACAGCACCGTCGTGATCGCGAGCACGCTGATCGAGGGACGGGCGAGCGGCAGCATGATCCGCCAGAACGTCTGGAACGGGTTCGCGCCGTCCATGCGCGCAGCCTCTTCGAGCTCGGGCGGCATGTTCAGGAACGCCGTCCGCATCAGGAAGGTGCCGAACGCGCTGAACAGGCCCGGCGCGACGATCCCCATCAGGGTGTCGAGCCATCCGAGCCCCTGCACGATCTGGTACTGCGAGATCAGGTAGACCTGCGACGGCACGAGCAGGATCGACAGCACGATCGCGAGCAGGATCGCCCGGCCGCGGAACCGCATGCGGGCGAAGGCGTAGCCGGCGAGCGTGCAGAGCACGATCTGCGCGAGGGTGCGGATGATCGTGACGTACACGGACGTGCCGAGCTGGCTGAGGAACGGCAGACGCTCGAACACCTGCGCGTAGTTCTGCCACTGCAGCTCCCCCGGCCAGAACGTCGGGGTGACGGACTGCACCTGGGCGTTCGTGGACAGCGACATAATGATCTGCCACACGAACGGGAACGCCATCGCGAAGCCGCCGACGCCGAGGACGACGTGGATCCACCAGTGACTGCCGCCGCGACGACCGGGCCGACGTGCTGCCCGTGGCGGTGTGACGGTTGCGGTCATGCCTGCACCCACTTCCGTTGGACACGGAACTGCACGAGCGTGACGATGCCGATGAGCAGGAAGATCACCATGGCGATCGCAGCCGCGAAGCCCTTGTCGTTGTCGATGAACCCGGCGCTGTAGAAGTAGAAGACGAGCGACATCGTCTTCGGGATCACCGGGTTGGTGCTGCCGAGGATGGCGTAGAGCAGGTCGAACAGCTGGAAGCTCGAGATCGTCGTGACGATGACCACGAAGAAGATGCTCGGGCTGAGCAGCGGGACCGTGACGGAGCGGAACTGCCGCCAGCGGCTCGCGCCGTCGAGCTCGGCGGCCTCGTACAGCTCCGGTGGGATGTCCTTGAGGCCTGCGCCGAGGATGATCATCGAGAACCCGAGGGACGACCACAGGCCGACGAAGCTCACCGCGACGAGCGCGAACCCGGGCGTCGAGATCCAGTACGGACCGTCGATGCCGAACAGTCCGATGAACCAGTTCACGATGCCGTAGTCGCCGTTGAACATGATGCGCCAGACGAGGGCGATCGCGGCCGGCATGGCGACGTAGGGCAGGAAGAAGAGCACACGGTAGAACTGCGCGAACCGCAGGCCCGGGGTGTTCAGCAGGCTGGCGAGCCACACCGCGATCGGGATGCCGGCCAGCACGATGACCGTGTAGACGATCGTGTTGAGCAGCGACTGGTACAGCTGCGGGTCACCGGCGAGCCGCACGTAGTTCGCGACGCCGCTGAACGTCGCACCGCCGAACACGCCCCAGCTGGTGAAGGAGTACCAGAACGTCTGGATGATCGGCCAGATGTAGAACGTGCCGACGCCGATGAGCAGCGGTAGGACGAACAGCCACGGCCACCAGCCGTCGGTCCGTCGGGGTGCGCGCTTGCCGCCGGCCGTCGGGCCGGGGGCGCCCCGCCCGGACGAACGCGTCGTCCGGGCGGGGGTGGAGGCGGCCTGCGGCCGCTCGGTGTTGATCGTCATCGGCTCGGGACTCACTGTTCCTTGGCGAGGGCGGCGTCCATCTTCTGCGCGAGCTGCTTCGCGACGTCGTCGACCGGGGTCGAACCGTCGAAGGCGTTCGGCAGGAGGTTGGTCTCGAGGGTGTTCCACGCGGCGGTGTTCTTCGACACCGGCAGGGGCTTGGCGTAGTCGACGGCGTCGAGGAACACCTGTAGGTCGGCGTCCGGCATCGTCTTCGTGAAGGCGGACTGCGTGCCCTCGTAGGCCGGGATGACGGCGCCCATGTCGCCCTGCTGCTGCTGGGCGGTCTTGCCGGCGAGGTAGACCTGGAGCGCCTGCGCCGCGGCCTTGTTCTTGCTCGCCTCGGACACGACGTTCGAGACACCGTGGATGACGGTCGCCTGCTCCTTGCCCTTCGGCAGGGGGTACACGACGATGTCCTTCTCCATCGCGGTGCCGGTCAGGGCCGAGCGGAACCAGCTGCCGCCCTGGTACATCGCGAGCTTGCCCGACGTGAACCACTGGTCGGCGGTGGTGTCGGTGAGCTGCTTCATCGACGGCGAAGCGCCCGAGTCGATCAGGTCCGTCCAGAACTGCAGACCCGCTTCCGATGCCTTCGAGGCGTACTCGGACTTCGTGCCGTCCGCGTTCACGACCGATCCCCCGGCCTGGAAGATCGTGTCGTAGTAGGTCGTCTGGCCGTCCATGCCGCCGGCCGCGCCGTACGCGCCGTCGGCCTTGAGCTTCTTGCTGAGCTCGGCGCCGGTCTTCTGGAAGTCGTCCCAGGTCCAGTCCTTCGACGGCAGGTCCATGCCGGCCTTCTCGAACAGGGCCTTGTTGACCCAGACGCCGATGGTGTCGAAGTCCTTCGGCACGCCGTACTGGGTGTCGTCGTACGTGTACAGGTCGTTCAGCGCGCTCGAGTACTTCGCGGGGTCGATGTCGCCGGCCTTGACCTCGCCGGTGATCGGCGCGAGCTTGCCGTTGGCCGCGTACAGCTGGAAGTTGGGGCCGTTCATCCAGAACAGGTCGGGCAGCGTGTTGCTCGAGCCCTGGGTCTGCAGCTTCGTCCAGTAGTTGGCGAACGGCGTGACGTCGACGCTGACCTTGATGTCCGGGTACTCCTCGTTGAAGCCCTTGAGGTTGGCCTTGATCGCCTTGACCTGGTTCTCGTCCCAGACGGCGTACGTCAGGTTCGCCTTGGTGTCCTTCGCGGCGGCGGTGTAGTCGCCGCCGGAGCTCGACGCCCCGGAGGACGTGGAGCACCCGGCGAGGAGTGCGGCCGCGCCGAGGGCGGCGACGGCGCCGACGAGGATCCGGCGGACGCCGGTTCCTCGGGCGGGGATGTGTGCGGTCATCGGGAGGTCCTTTCGCACGGCCGTCAGGAACCGACGGTCTGGGCGGGGTGGGTGGGGTGCGGAGCGGGTCGTGTGGAGGGTGTGGCGGGCCGGCTGAAGTGCGCGATCGTCTCGGCCGGCAGCGGCGGGACGTCGATGGGGACGGAACCGGTGCGCAGCGAACGGGTCGCCAGGGCACCGGCGGCGACCGCGGCGCGCGCCGCGATCGGGGACAGCTCCGTCGGTTCGTCGAGGGCGACGGACCGCAGGAACTCGGTCATGGTGATCAGATCGGCATCGGCGTGACCGTCCTCGACGCCGTCGATCGGGTACTCGCGGTCCCCCGCGGTGTCCCAGCCACGACGGTGCGTCCAGACCTTCACGACGCCACCCCCGGTGTCGCCGATGTTCTCGAGGCGCCCCTCGGTGCCGATCACCGTGTAGTTCCGCCAGTAGTCCGGGGTGAAGTGGCACTGCTCGTAGCTGGCCTGCACGCCATTGTCGAGCGTCATCATCACCATCGAGACGTCCTCGACGTCGACGACCGGGTTCAGCCCGGTCTGGGCGAGCGGCGGCCAGTTGTCGTGGGAGAACCAGTCCCCCATCAGCTCGCCGCTGCGGTCCCGTCGGTCGGTGACGTCGCCGTAGACCGACAGTGACCCCATGCCCACGACGCGGCTGGTGTCCCCGCCGCCGAGTGCGTGGATGACGTCCAGGTCGTGACTGGCCTTCTGCAGGAGCAGGGAGTTGACGTTCGCGCGGTCGGCGTGCCAGTCCTTGAAGTAGTAGTCCCCGCCGTTGCCGACGAAGTGGCGGCACCAGACGGCCTTGACCTCGCCGATCTCGCCGCGGTCGACGATCTCGCGCATCAGGCGGACGACGGCCGCGTGGCGGAAGTTGTGGCCGACGTAGAGCGAGGTGCCCGTCTCGGCGGCGGTGTTGAGGACCGCGTCGGCGTCCTCGACCGTGATGGCGAGGGGCTTCTCGAGGTAGACGGCGATGCCCGCGCGGAGCAGGTCGATCGCGATCTCGGCGTGCGTCCAGTCCGGGGTGGTCACGATCGCAGCGTCGACCTGGTCGGTGAGGTCCTGGTGGTGCTCGACCACCAGCGCATCGGGGTACTCGACCCGCCCGCGCTCGCGGCCCGCTGCGGTGACGTCCGCCACGGCGACGACCTGCGCCTGCAGTGCCGGGTCCGCGGCGACCGCCTCGGCGACGTGCCGTGCGATGGCGGACCGCTGGCCCATCCCGATCACCGCGACGCGGAGGATCCCGTTGTCAACGCCCATGCTCATCTCGCTCCCTTGCGTGATTGTGACGCCCATGATGCCGAATCGATCATAAATGCACAATAGGCGCTCACGGATCGCTCATGGGTCCACGACGGGAGGGTTTTACACGATCGAAACGTCGCGCCCGGGATCCGGGCGCTCGTCCGTCGGCTCAGTCGGCGACGACGAGCTCCACGCCGGCGCTGGCGAGGTCGGCTGCGAAGGCCGGCGGGACGGGCTGGTCGGTGACCAGGACGTCGATGCGGTCCAACGGGCAGATCCTGGCGAACGTCGAACGCTCGATCTTGGTCGAGTCGGCGACCACGATGACCCGTCGGCCGACCGAGGCGAAGTGCCGGCTGACCTCGGCCTCGCCCTCGTGCATGGTCGTCGCGCCGTACTGCCCGGTGAGCCCGTCCACCCCGAGGACCACGAGGTCGAGCGCGAACTCGTCGAGGGTGTCGCGGACGAGCGGGCCGACGAGCTCGTACGACTGCCGCCGCGCCACCCCGCCCGTCACCACGATCTTGACGTTGGCGCGGACGGACAGCTCGTACCCGACGTTGAGCGCGTTCGTCACGATCGTGATCCCGAACTCACCGTCGGCACGGATGAACCGCTCGCTCTTGCCGAGTTCCCGCGCGACCTCGGTCGTGGTGGTCCCACCGTTCAGCCCGACGGTCTCGCCCGGCTGCACCAGTCGCGCGGCGGCACGGGCGATGGCGGTCTTCGCCTCGGCCTGGCGCGCGATCTTGTACTGCAGGGGCAGTTCGTAGCCGGCCCCGAGCGCCGCGGCTCCGCCGTGCGTGCGCGTGACGAGCCGCTGGTCGGCGAGCGTCGTGAGGTCGCGTCGAGCCGTGGCGGCCGAGATCCCCAGCAGCTCGCCGATCTCGGCGATCGACACGTTGCCGCGTTCGCTCACCAGTTCGAGCAGGGCGTTCAGCCGCTGTTGGGGGGTCATGACGGCCATCCTACGGTGCCATCGCGACTGCTCGGTGATCGGAATTGACGCTTTGGTCTTCCATCGCGCACGATCGCTCGCTACGCTTCCTGATCATCGATCACCCGGATCGAACCGGACCGGAAGGCTCCCATGACCGACACCTTCGTGAGCGCCGAACTGGCCTCCCAGCCGGAGACCTGGCGCGCCGCCGCAGCACTCCTGCCGACCTTCTCGGACGCGCTCCCCCAGCCCGGTGAACGCGTCGCCGTCATCGGCTGCGGCACGAGCTGGTTCATCGCGATGAGCTACGCCGTCGCCCGTGAGCAGGCCGGCCTCGGGGTCACCGACGCCTTCGCCGGCTCCGAGTACCCCGCATCGCGCGAGTACGACCGTGTGCTCACCATCAGCCGCTCGGGCACCACGACCGAGATCGTCGACCTGCTGCAGGCCCTGCCGTCGCAGCGCACCGTCCTGATCACGGCCGTCGCGGACAGTCCCGCCGCGGCCGTCGCCGACGACGTGGTCGCACTGCCCTTCGCCGACGAGCGCTCCGTCGTGCAGACGCGGTTCGCCACCACGGCGCTCGCCCTGCTGCGCGCGTCGATCGGCGACGACGTCGAGGCCCTCGCCGCCCAGGCCGAGATCGCGCTGACCCTGCCGATCGACGACCTGCTCGACGCCGAGCAGGTCTCCTTCGTGGGCCGCGGTGCCGCCGTCGGCCTGACGTTCGAGGCCGCACTCAAGACGCGGGAGGCCGCGCAGTTCTGGGCCGAGTCCTACCCGGCGATGGACTACCGGCACGGGCCGATCGCCATCGCGCAGCCCGGCCGGCTCGTCTGGTCGCTCGGTGCCGCACCGCAGGGGCTGGCTGACGAGGTCGCCGCCACCGGTGCGCGCTTCGTGCAGCACGACCTCGACCCGATCGCCGGCCTCGTCGTCGTGCACCGGTTCGCCGTCGCCTTGGCCGAGGGTCGTGGGCTGGACCCGGACAACCCCCGTTCGCTGACGCGGTCGGTCATCCTCACCTGATGGCGGGCGCAGGCGCGGTGCTCGGGGTCGACGTCGGCGGCACGGGCACCAAGGCCCGGCTGACCGACGCCGACGGACTCGTCCTGGACGAGACCCGGGTCCCGACGCCCCGCGACGATCCGTCGGGGCTCCGACTGGCGGTGGCCGTCGCCGACCTGGCAGTGCGGGCGCTCGACCGCGGTCGGCTCGACGCCGTCGGGCTCGTCACGCCGGGTGTCGTCGACGAAGCCGCCGGCACCGTCGTCCTCGCGGTGAACCTCGGGTGGCGGGACGTGCCGGTCCGCGACCTCGTGCGGGCCGAGCTCGTCCGACGCGGTGTCGACGTCCCGATCGCCTTCGGCCACGACGTCCGCGCCGGTGCCCTCGCCGAGACCCACACCGGTGACACGGCGCTGTCCCGCGGATCGGTCGCGTTCGTACCCGTCGGCACCGGCCTGGCCAGCGCGCTGGTCGTCGACGGCCAGGTCGTGTCCGGGGGCGGATGGGCGGGGGAGATCGGCCAGGTGCTGATCCCGTCCGGACCGCACGAGGGGCTCCGGGTCGAGGAGATCGCATCGGCCGGGGGAGTCGCACGCCGCTCCGGGTCGGCATCGGCGCACGCAGCCATGCTCCGGGTGCGCGACGGCGACCCCGTGGCGACCGCCGTCTGGGACGACTGCGTCGCCGTGCTCGCGGACGCCCTCGCCTGGACGACCGCGGTCGCCGGCTGCCACACCGTCATCGTCGGCGGGGGACTCGCCGAGTCCGGCCCGCTGCTGTTCGGGCCGCTCCGCACGGCGGTGGCCGAGCGGCTCGTCGGGGTCCGCGCCCCGGAGATCCTGCCGGCCGCCCACGGCGACGCCGCCGGAGCCATCGGCGCAGGTCTGCTCGCACGGCGGCTGCTCGAGAGCGGGGTGCTGCTGTGACCACGCTCGTCCGCGCGCCACGCATCGTGACCGCCGCCCACGACCTGCACGACGGGTGGCTCGTCCTCGGCGACGACGCCACCGTGCTCGCGGTCGGTGCCGGCACACCGCCGCGCGCGGACTCCGCGGTCACCGTCGAGGGCACCGTCGTGCCGGGCTTCGTCGACCTGCACGCCCACGGCGCACTCGGCCACGACTTCGCGACGTGTTCCGCAGCGGACGCCCGAGCGGCGGCCGCGCACCACCGGTCACGGGGGACCACGACCCTCGTCGCCTCGATCGCGACCGGGCGTCCCGACGACACCGTCGCAGCCCTCACACGCCTGCGACCGCTCACCTCGGACGGCACGCTGGCGGGCCTGCACCTCGAAGGGCCGTGGTTGTCCCCGGCCCGCCGCGGAGCCCACCGGGTGGACCTGCTCCACGCGCCGGACCCGCTCGAGGTCGACGCGTACCTGGCGGCCGCCGACGGCGCGCTGCGGGTCGTGACACTCGCCCCCGAGCTCCCCGGCGCCCTCGACACCGTGGCGCGGTTCGTCGCCGCCGGGGTCGTCGTGGCGATCGGGCACACCGACGCCACCGCCGAGCAGACCCGCCGCGCGATCGACGCCGGTGCCACGCTCGTCACGCACCTGTTCAACGGCATGCCACCGCTGCACCACCGCACGCCGGGGCCGGTCGGGGTCGCCCTGACCGACGACCGCGTCCTGCTCGAGTGCATCGTCGACGGACACCACCTCGACCCGACCACGATCGGGCTCGTCCAGCGGAGTGCACCGGGCCGCCTGGTGCTCGTGTCCGATGCGATGTCGGCGACGGGCTGCCCCGACGGCGACCACACCATCGCCGGGTCCGCGGTCTCGGTCCGCGGCGGTGTCGCGATGCTCGCCGACGGGTCGTCGTTGGCGGGCAGCACGATCACCGTCGCCGACGCGGTCCGTGGGCTGCTGACGAGCGGGGTCGCGGTGCCCGAGGTCGTCGCCGCCTCTGCCACACGTGCGGCTCGGCTGCTCGGTCGGCCGGCGCCGCTCACGGTCGGCGCACCCGCCGATCTCCTCGTGCTCGACCCCGACACCGGTGCGGTGCGGAACCCCCTGCGGACGGCGGTGGTCTCGTGATCGTCGTCGTCACCCCGAACCCGGCCGTCGACGTCACGTACCGGGTCGCCGAACAGCGCATCGGCGAGACCCAGCGGGTCCTCGACGTCGCACGGCACCCGGGTGGCAAGGGCCTGAACGTCGGTCGGGTCCTGGCGGCGACGGGTGTCGCGACGCACGCGGTCCTGCCCCTCGGGGGGACGCCCGGCCGCTGGATCTCGGACGCGCTCGACGATCTCGGCCTCGACCACACCGACGTCGTGGTGTCCGGCACGACCCGCACGACCGTCACCGTGGTCGACGACGTCGCCCACCCGACGATGTTCGGTGAGCCCGGCCCGGTGCTCACCCTCACCGAGTGGGACGCCGTCGCCGCAGCGGTCGACGGACTGCTCGGCCGCGCCGATGCCACCGCCCTCGTGGTGTCCGGTTCGCTGCCCGGCGGTGCCGCACCCGACGTCGTCGCGCGCTGGGTCGCCACGGCCCACGAGCACGGCGTCCTGAGCGTCGTGGACTGCTCCGGTGCCGCATTGCTGGCGGCGGCGAGCGCGAGTGCCACCGTCTGCAAGCCCAACCGCGAAGAGCTGCTCGAGGCCACGGGCGCCCCGGACGAACGCACCGCCGCCCTCCGGCTGCTGGAACGCGGCGCGGGCGTCGTCGTGGTCTCCCGCGGAGCGCACGGCATCGCCGCCCACACCACGGACCACGTGCTCGAGGTCCCAGCGGTGCCCGGCGTCTCGGGCAACCCGACCGGGGCGGGCGACGCAGCGACCGCCGGTCTGGTCGGTGCCCTGGTCCGCTCGGGTCACCAGCAGGGCACCGGCGCCCCCTTCGCCGACGACACCCTGCGCCGAGCACTCCGGTCCGCCGCCGCCCACGGCGCCGCCGCCGTCCTGCGCCCGGTGGCGGGCGAGGTCGACCCCGCCGACGTCCACCGCTTCCTGACCCACCCCGACCGAACGAGGACCCCAGCATGATCACCGACCTCGCCCTGACGGGCCTGCTCGACACCGCCCGCACGGCACACCGTGGCGTGGGCGCGTTCAACGTCGTGCTGCTCGAGCACGCCGAGGCCATCGTCACCGGGGCCGAGCGGGCCGGACTGCCCGTCATCCTGCAGATCAGCGAGAACTGCGTCCGGTACCACGGCGGTCTCGCACCGATCACGACCGCGACCCAGGCGATCGCCCGGGCCGCCGACGTCGACGTCCTGGTCCACCTCGACCACATCGAGGACCCGGATCTCGTCGCCGCCGGCATCGACCTGGGCGTGGACTCCGTCATGTACGACGGCTCGCACCTGGACTTCGCGGCGAACGTCGCCGCCACCCGTGCCCTCGCGGTCCGGTGTCACGCCGCCGGCGTCGCCATCGAGGCCGAGCTCGGCGAAGTGGGCGGCAAGGACGGCGTGCACGCTCCGGGTGTCCGCACCGACCCCACCGATGCCGCCGCGTTCGTGGCCGACACCGGGGTGGACGCCCTGGCCGTCGCCGTCGGGACCTCGCACGCGATGCAGACCCGCGAAGCCTCGGTCGACCGCGACCTGGTGGAACGCCTGCGTGACGCGGTGCCGGTCCCGCTGGTCCTGCACGGTTCGTCGGGGCTGTCCGACGACGAACTGCGCGGCGCGGTGCAGGCCGGCATGACGAAGATCAACATCTCGACCCATCTGAACGGCCTGTTCACCCGTGCCCTGCGCACCGTGCTCGACGAGCGGCCCGACCTGGTCGACCCACGGAAGTACGTGTCGGCGGGGCGCGAGGCGATCTCCACCGAGACCGCACGACTGCTGACGCTCCTGCACGGCTGAGCGGTGGCGGCCCGGGCAGCCGCCGTGCTCAGCAGAGCGGGACGTTCACCGCGAGCCCGCCCATGGCGGTCTCCTTGTACTTCGTCGACATGTCCGCCCCGGTCTGCCGCATCGTCTCGACGACCTGGTCGAGCGACACGTGGTGCACGCCGTCGCCACGGAGGGCCATCCGTGCGGCGTTGATCGCCTTGTTCGCGGCGATCGCGTTCCGCTCGATGCACGGGATCTGCACCAGGCCGCCGATCGGGTCGCAGGTGAGCCCGAGGTTGTGCTCCATCGCGATCTCCGCGGCGTTCTCGACCTGTTCCGGGCTGCCCCCGAGGACCTCGGCGAGTCCGGCGGCCGCCATCGACGCGGCCGAGCCGACCTCGCCCTGGCAACCGACCTCGGCGCCGGAGATCGATGCGCGCTCCTTGTAGATCGACCCGACGGCGCCGGCGGTGAGCAGGAACCGCACGACGGCGTCGTCGCGGTCGGCAGCGGTGATCACGGGGACGTAGGTGAGCGCGTAGTACAGCACCGCGGGGATGATGCCGGCGGCGCCGTTGGTGGGTGCGGTGACGACCCGGCCGCCGGTGGCGTTCTCCTCGTTCACCGCCATGGCGACGAGGTTCACCCACTCCATGGCGAACAGCGGGTCGTGGTCGGGGTCCTCGCGGGTGAGCTGCTCGTGCCAGGTGGCTGCACGACGCCGGACGTCGAGCCCGCCGGGCAGGCATCCGTCACGGCGGACGGAGCGGTCGACGCATGAGTCCATGACGGCGTGGATGTCGAGCAGCCCGGAACGGACGTCGGCGTCGGTGCGGGTGACCGACTCGTTGGCGAGCGCCACTCCGCTGATCGGCAGACCGGAGGCAGCGCAGGCGGCCAGCAGCTCGGCGCCGCTCGAGAACGGGTACGGCACGCGGTCGTCGACCGGGATCGCCGCCCCCGCGACCACGGCACCGTCGTCCACGGCACCGCCGTCCTCGCCGTCGCCGTCGCTGTCGCCGTCGCTGTCGCCGTCGCTGTCGCTGTCGCGAGCGATGAAGCCGCCGCCGATCGAGTAGTACGTCTCGTCGGCCAGGTCGGCACCGGCTCCGTCACGGGCTCGCAGCCGCATGGCGTTCGGGTGCCGGGGCAGCATGGTCAGGGGGTGCAGCACGATGTCGGCGAGCCGGAACGGCACGGTCGCCCCACCGTCGAGCCGGAGCAGGCCGTCGCGTTCGAGGGTGTCGAGCGCCGACGACATCGCGTCCGGGTCGACGGTCTCGGGGTGGGACCCCATCAGGCCGGCGACCACGGCGCCGAGGGTGCCGTGGCCCTGCCCCGTCGACGCCAGTGAGCCGTACAGGTCGACGGCGACGGAGGCGACGGGCAGCCCGGCGACCAGGGACGCGAACTCGGCGCCGGCCCGCATCGGCCCGACGGTGTGCGAGCTCGAGGGACCGACACCCACGCTAAACAGATCGAAGACGGAGACCGGCACGCCGCCACACTAACCCGTCCGGACGGACCGGGCTCAGCCCGTCCGGACGGACCGGGACTCGAGCTGGCCGCACCGAGTCTCGGGCTGAGCGACAGATCACGGACTCACGAGCGCGAGAACTGTCGCTCACCGCGAGACTCGGCCCCCGCGCACGGCCCAGTCCGGACGGACCGGGCTCAGCGGCGGGTGTTGCCCTCGGCCGGCACCACGAACCACAGGACGACGTAGGCGATCCACAGCGGCCCGGGGAACAGGCTCAGGATCACCCAGCCGATGCGGACGAGGGTGCGGGACAGGCCGAAGCGATCGGCGAGGCCGGCGCAGACACCGGCGAGGATGCGGCCGTTGCGGGGACGGGAGAGTGTGCTCATGGGGTCGACGCTACGCACCGGCGACGAGCAAGGGCATCCGGGCAGTACCCCGGAGCACGGTGGGGACAACCCCCGAACGACCCCCGAACCACCGCCGACGCCCGGCCCCCGACCACCGACCACCGACACCCGTCAGGGGATCAGCACGATCTTCCCGCGGGTGTGCCGCTGCTCCAGCTGCTCGTACGCGTCCTGCACCCGGTCGAGCGGGTACGTCGCCGCGATCGGCACCTCGACCTCGCCGTTCGCCACCTGCATCGCCAGGGCGCCGAGGATCTCCGGGTCGGCGGTGTCCGCACTGCCGGAGGCCTTCGCACCGACCTCGGCGGCAGCCTCGAACGCGATGATCGTCTCGATGCGGTCGACCGGCACCCCCAGGGCGATCCCCAGGTGCACGTACTCCGGACCGTACGTGTCGATGAGGGCGTCGATGCCGTTGGTGGCGAGCTCGGTGATGCGCTCCTGCAGGCCCTCGCCGTACGCGACGGGCCGTGCACGCTTCGACCGGAGCCACTCGTGGTTCGCCTCGGACGCGATCGCGATCACGTCGATGCCCTCGTTCGTCAGCAGCTGCGTGACGAACCCGCCGACACCACCGGCGGCACCGGACACGACGACGGTCTCGCCGGGTCGGGGGTCGACGGCACGGACGGCTGCGGCAGCGGTCGTGGCGACGATGTCGAGCCCGCCAGCGACGGTCCAGTCGAGCAGCCGGGGCTTCTGCACGACCTGTTCGGCCGGCACCGAGACGTACTCGGCCTGGCTCGCGCGGTCCCACGACCACCCGAGGACCTCTTCGCCCTCGTCGACGCCGTCGACGCCCTCGCCGACGGCCACGACGATGCCGGCGAAGTCGGTGCCCTGACCGGACGGCAGCGCGTCGGAGGACCCGCCGTCGAGCAGCCCCTGGCGGATCGCCGACTCGCCCGGGTTGATGCCCGCGGCGCGGACCCGGACGAGCACCCGACCGGCGGTGGCCTCGGGGACGGGGACCTCGGCGACGTGCAGCACGGAGCGGTCACCCCACTCGTCGAAGCGGACAGCGCGCATGGTCTCCGGGATCTCAGTCATCGCGTCCGACGGTACCCCGAGCATGACGAACGGTCCGCGTGGACCGCTCCATCGGCACGACGGTGGGAGACTGGCCCCATGCCCATCCTCAACAAGGACATGCAGGTCTGCATGTCGCTCGCGGCCCGGCCGAGCAACATCGGCACCCGGTTCCACAACTTCCTGTACGACGAGCTCGGGCTCAACTTCCTGTACAAGGCGTTCACCACGACCGACCTGCCCGGCGCCGTTGCCGGCATCCGAGCGCTCGGCATCCGCGGCTGCTCGGTGTCGATGCCCTTCAAGGAGGCGATCATCCCGCTCGTCGACCACGTCGAGGAGTCCGCCGCCGCCATCCAGTCGGTGAACACGGTCGTGAACGACGACGGCGTGCTCACCGCGTCGAACACCGACTACGAGGCGATCGCCGCGCTGCTCGGGTCGTACGACGTCGACACCGCGTCCCGGGTGCTGCTCCGCGGCTCCGGCGGCATGGCGAAGGCCGTGACCGCGGCGTTCCGCGGCGCCGGCTTCGACCGCCTGACGGTCGTCGCCCGCAACGAGCAGACCGGCCCGGCGCTCGCGTCGCAGTACGGCTACGAGTGGGTCGCCGAGGAGCGCGAGGCTGGGGCGTCCGACCTGGTGGTCAACGTCACGCCGCTCGGCATGCGAGGCGACCAGCAGGACGCGCTCGCCTTCGCACAGGACCGGATCGAGGCGGCCCACACGGTCTTCGACGTGGTCGCGTTCCCGTGGGAGACCCCGCTGGTCCGTGCGGGACGGGACGCCGGCAAGCACGTCATCACCGGAGCCGAGGTCATCGCCATGCAGGCGGCCCGCCAGTTCCAGCGGTACACGGGCGTCGCCCTGACGGACGACCAGGTGGCGCGCGCCAGCGAGTTCTCGCGCGCCGAGTAGTCGACGCGCCCACAGGGCGGACGGGAGGCACGGGGCCAGCTGGCACCGCGCCTCCCGTCCGCCTTTGTGGGAACGTCTCAGGCGTTCGTCGCGCGCCCGACGGCCACCCACCCGAGGCGGCGCAGCGTCTCGTGGTTCCGGACCCAGATGAGCGGCTGCATGAGGAAGTCGGGGACCCAGGCGCCGGGACCGGCGACGGCGTTCTCGACGATCGTCACCTTGCAGCCCTTGCGGTGCGGCTCCACGGTCAGCTCCACGCGGGCCTCACCGATCGGCCACCCCTTCGGCTGGATCACCATGCGGTGCGGCGGATCCCACACCAACGAGGTCGTGACGTCGTCGATGACGAGCGGCCAGGCACCGAAGGAGTGGTGCAGGTGCGTGCCGACCTGCGGCCAACCGGCCTCCTGCTTCCGCATGCGCGAGGCGCCGACCACCCAGGTCGTGTAGAGCCAGCCGTCGCCGAGCACGTCGAAGACGTCCTCGGGAGCGCAGTGCAGGATGCGGACGTTCTTCGCCATGGTGATCAGCCTTCCGGGGTGAGGTCGACGTCGTCGGGCAGCCCGAAGGTGTGCCGGAGTGCGCTCTTCGCGGCACGCCAACCGGCCATGCCGTGCACGCCGGGGCCGGGCGCGGACGACTCGGAGCACAGGTACATGCCGCCGCCCATCCGCCACGGGTCGCTGGACAGCACCGGGCGCTTCACGAGCTGCCAGAAGCTCGCAGCACCGGCGGCGATGTCACCGCCGACGTAGTTCGGGTTGTGGTCCGCCATGTGCGCGGCCGTCCGGCTCGACGTGTGCAGGATCGTGTCGCGGAACCCTGGTGCGAACCGTTCGACCTGGCGCGTGATCGCCTCGGTCTGGTCGACGTCGGACCCCGCCGGCACGTGCGCGTAGGCCCAGAAGACGTGCTTGCCCTTCGGCGCCCGGGTCGGGTCGACCACGGTCGGCTCGGAGCCGAGCACGTACGGCCGTTCGGCGTGCTGGCCGTGCGCGACCGAGCCCTCCGCAGCGGCGATCTCGGCTCGGGTCCCGCCGATGTGCACCGTGCCGGCCCGGCGCAGCGCCTCGTTTGTCCACGGCACCGGATCGGACAGCGCGAAGTCGACCTTCGCGGCCGCGTTGCCGAACCGGAACCGGCGGAGCGCACCGCGCTTCGGCGTGGGGATCTGCGAGCCGGCGATCCGCAGCATGCCGGGGACACTCGTGTCGAACAGCACCGCCTTCGCCGGGGTGAGGTCACCGAGCGACCGGACCTCGTGCCCGGTGACGATCCGTCCGCCGTGCGCAACGAGGTCGTCGGCGAGCGCGTCGACGATCGCCTGGCTGCCGCCGATCGGCACGGGCCAGCCGCGGGCGTGCGCGTAGGCGCCGAGCGACAGCGCCGCGGCGGCCGTCGACAGCGAGGGCATGTGCTGGATGGAGTGCGCGGCGACGCCGGACACCATCGCCGGGGCGGCGTCCTGGCGGAAGCGGGCGTTCCAGGCGCTGCTGCCCTGCTCGAGTGCGCGCAGGCCGAACCGCAGCACCGTGAGCGGGTGCCGCGGCACGTGCAGGAGGGCGTCGGTGGCGAAGTCGGCGACCTGGTCGGCAGCGCGGGCGAGCGGGCCCATCAGGTTCCGGAAGGCCGGGCCGTCCACACCGAGCTCGGCGGCCGTCCGCTCGAGGTCCTGGTACGCGATGCCCGCACGACCCCCGTCGAGCGGGTGCCCGTACTGCACCTCGGGCAGACGGAGCTCGATGCGCTCCTCCATCCGGAACAGCCGGAAGAACTCGGACTGCAGCGCCATCGGGTGCACCGCCGAGCAGACGTCGTGGAGGAACCCCGGCAGGGTGAGCTCGGCGGTGCGGGCACCACCGCCGATCGTGTCGTTCCGTTCGACCACCTCGACGGACAAGCCCGCACGGGCGAGCGTCACCGCCGCCGCGAGTCCGTTCGGTCCGGCCCCGACGACCACCGCATCAACCATGGTCCGAGCCTAGGGACTCGTGTCTGCGCGTGGTCCCGGTCAGATGACCGAGGCTCCGGATGAGACAGCGATCCGCTTCCGGGCGATGACGGCGTCGATCCGTTGTGCTCCAGCGATGAAGGCCGCAGCATCGTGGTCGACGTACCCCGCGATCGCGACGATGTCATCGCGGATCCGTTCGAGCGGAGCCGCGTGGACGGGCTCGTGGTGCGCGAGACGGTTCGCCCCAGGAGTCCGGCGGTGCCGAATGGTCCTGGGGCGTTACCCGATCAGCCTAGCGACGCCGGGTGATATCTCAAGTACCGATTCAGGGGCGTGCGACGTCGGGGTCCGCAGGGTCGGAGCCGTCCTCGTCGCCGTCGGCGTCGTCGGGTTCGTCGGCGTCGACCGGGGTCGAGCCCACGGGGTGCTCGGCCAGCAACGTCGCGAAGTCCTCGTCGAGCATCTGCTGCAGACGGTCGTCGCGGCCGATCTCGTAGTCGTCGGCCGGACGCTGGGCCCATCCGAGACGCCCGACCACCGTGGTGCCGATGTCGTCCCAGGCTCGGGCGCGGGCGGCGAGCACGATGCCGTCGACGAAGTGCTGGTCGTCACGGCGCTTGTCGAGCATCGTCGCGAGTTGCTCGTACGTCGCCTCGCGCGTGCGCAGCTTGAGGTCGTCACCCCGGCGGTAGTCGTGCTGGTGCCGTGAACGGCCCTTCGACTTGCTCGACGTCGACCGGATCTCCCGCATGCGCGCGGCGTCGCCCCGCTGCTCCTCGGCCATGCGGTGGAGCTCCTCGCGCGCGGCCTCGGCGATCAGTGCGTGGTCGAAGTACCCCTGGTCGCGCAGCGCGTTCGTGATGATCCGGTTGCCGACCGCGATCGTGACCGCGGCCTTCGCGATGAGGAACCCCTCGTCGACGGCCCGCTTCAGTTCGACCTGGCTGATGGGTCGATCGCGCACGTCGTGGTTGCGTCGTCCGAACAAGGCCATGCTCCGACGATACCGGCGTCCGGTGACCATCCGTCGGCAGGTGGACCCGGATCACGCCCTGGAGGGACGACACGCCACGAGTGGTTCCGTAGCGTCGGGTGCATGGTCACGTACACGGAGTCCCCCCGCACCGGTCTCGGCACCGCGAGCCTCGTCCTCGGGATCTGCTCGCTGCTCGCCGGTTGGACGTTCGTCGCGCCGATCGTCGGGCTGTGCCTGGGCGTCGCGTCGCGCAGCCGGGAACCGCTCGCCCGTGGTCGCGCGGGCTGGGGGATCTTCCTGAACCTCATCGCGCTCGCCGTCTGGATCCTGCTGCTCGTGCTGGCGGTCGTCGGCGGTGTGTTCGCGGTCTGGCAGGGCGCGACGCACAGCTCCTGACGCACAGTTCCCGAAGCGCGCGCACGTCGGCGGGGGAGACGCGCCTAGAGCAGCAGGCCGTAGACGGCGACGTCGGCGCGGACGGGCCCGAGCGGCAGCGCGCCCCGCAGGGTCCCCTCGAGGGCGAACCCGAGCCGTTCGGCGAGCGCGCGGCTGCGGACGTTGTCGACGCCGGTCCGGATCTCGAGCCGTGCGGTGCCGCGTGCCCGCGCGACCTCGACCAGCACGCCGGCGGCCCGCCCCGCGACACCACGGCCCTCGTGTCCGGCGTCCACCCAGTAGCCGAGTGACGCCTGGCCCAGGTACGGGTCGAAGGTCAGCGACGCGACCCCGACGATGCGGTCGTCGGAACGGATGACGCAGGGGAGCGCGCGGTCCATCGCGAACTGGCCGAGCAGCCGTTCGGTGTGCAGTCCGATGGTCTCGCGGTCCTGCGGATCCCACGCCCACGGTTCGGCCGCCCGGAGCCGGTCGAGGTTCGCGCGCACGAGTTCCAGCACCGGGTCGACCGTCGTCAGGTCGCGCAGCGTCAGCGTGTACCCGTCGCCGAGGTCCCGCCCGAATGCCGCCACCCGTCAGAGACTATGCACGCCGGGCGCTACTCGTACCGGAGCGCCTCGATCGGGTTCTGCCGTGCGGCGCGGCGCGCGGGGAGGGTGCCGGCGAGGAACGCGATGAACATCACGACGAGGATGATCGTCGCCACCGAACTCGGCGCGAACTGCATGATCTGCAGGCCCGGCAGGTCCTTGAGCACCGTGCCCGCGAGCACGTTCGAGATGCCCGTCCCGAGCAGGATCGCGACACCGGCTCCGATGGCACTGCCGAGGAACCCGATGAAGACCGCCTCGAGCGAGAACAGCGTGTAGACCTTGCCGCCGCCCATGCCCATCGCCTTCATCAGGCCGATCTCGCGGGTGCGTTCCTGCACGCTCATCAGCAGCGTGTTGATGATGCCGAAGCCCGCTGCCACCAGGGCGATGACGGCGAAGGCGTTCAGGACCCCGACGATGCCGCTGATGACGGTCTGGAACTGGCCGAGCTGGTCCTGGATGGTCTGCCCGAGGAACCCGTCGTCCGACAGCGCCTTCTTGACCGTGGTCGCGGAGGCCCCGGAGTCGAGCGTCGCCGTGGCGCTGGCGTACGAGGTCGCGATCGAGTCCGGCTTGCCGATCTCCTGCGCGGCTTGCATCGCGTCGGTGAGCGCGGCGTTCGCCCCGGCACCGCCGCCGAACAGCGACTCGTTCTGCACACCGACCACCGTCGCGGTGAGGGTGTGCTCCTTGCCCTGGTAGTCGTCCACCGCGAAGGTGAGTTCCTTGCCGATGGCGGCCTTCGCGCTGCCGAGTCCGAGGTTCTCCAGGTAGTTCGTCGGCAGGATCACCTGGTTCGCGTCGGTGTCGTCGTCGAGTTGCTTCCCGCTCGCCAGGTCGGCGTCGAGTTCTCCCGCGTTGGCGGTCAGGGAGACGACGTACTTGCCGTCGTCGCCGTGCTCGGCGTACTTCGGCGCCAGGGCGACCGCCGGACGGATGCTCTTGATGCCGTCGATCGCACGGATGTCGTCGACGTCGGACTGCGACAGGTACGAGAACGACGCCGGACCGCGGTCGACGCTCTGGCCGGACTCGTCGGGGTCGTACTTCGCCGGCCCGCTGTCGGTCGATGCGGTGTCGACGGCCTTCGTGATGGTCAGGGAACCGGTGTCACCGATCGACGAGACCTGGGTGTCGATGTAGTTGCTGACCCCCGTACCGATCGCCGAGGTCAGCGTGATCGTGAAGGCGCCGATGAAGATCGCGATGACGGTCAGGGTCGTGCGCAGCTTCGACCGGAAGGTGTTCGAGACCGCGGTGCGGAGCAGGTCGAGGAAGTTCATGCGGAGTGCCTTCCGTGCGTGGCCTGCTGGTCGACGGCGGCACCGGCGGTGGGTGTGCCGTCGGATCCACCGACGATGAGTCCGTCGCGGACGTTGACGCTGCGGTCGCAGCGGGCCGCGAGTTCTTCGTCGTGGGTGACCACGACGAGCGTGATCCCGCGTTCGCGCTGCAGGCCGAAGAGCATGTCCTCGACCACCTGCCCGGTGTTCGTGTCGAGGTTGCCGGTCGGCTCGTCGGCGAAGATGACGCTCGGCTCACCGACCAGCGCGCGTGCGATGACCACGCGCTGCTTCTGCCCGCCGGACAGGTCGTTGGCGTCGTTCTTCGCCTTGTCGGCCAGACCGAGGGAGTCGAGCGCCGCCATGCCGCGTCGCTTCCGCTCGGCCCCGGAGACGCCCGCGATCTTGAGCGGGAGCACGACGTTGTCGAGGACCGAGGTCTTGGGGGTCAGGAAGAACTGCTGGAACACGAACCCGAAGGTGCTGTTGCGCGTGCGGTTCACCTGCCGCGCGCCGAGGGTCGCCGCATCGGTCCCGTCGAGCAGGACCTGCCCGGTCGACGGCTTGTCGAGCAGTGCGAGCAGGTGCATGAGCGTCGACTTGCCCGAACCGGACTTGCCGACGATCGCCAGGCTCTCGCCCTGGTGCACCTGGAGCGACACCCCCTTGAGCGCGTCGAACCGCGTCGGGCCTCGGCCGTAGGTCCTGGCGAGGTCACGGGCCTCGAGCACGGGAGTGGTCATGGCCCCACCGTAGTGTCCACTGCACGACTGCAAGTTTGCGTTTGCTGTAGATCATGTGACGTTCCGGTTACAGTCGGGCCATGCCCGACACCGCGCCCGCCACCGAGATGGGTCTGCGCGACCGCAAGCGCATCGAGACACGCCACCGCATCGCGGAGGCGGCTCGGTCCCTCGCGCTCGAGCAGGACATCGACCACACCACGATCGAACAGATCGCCGCACGCGCCGAGGTGTCACCCCGCACGTTCTTCAACTACTTCGAGAGCAAGGAGGACGCGGTCCTCGGGCACACCGAGCTCGACCTGGACGCCGAGACCCTGGCAGCGCACCTCGAGACCGTCGCGGGGGAGCCGGCTGCGCAGGCCGTGGTCGACCTCGCGTTCCTGGTGTTCGGCTCGTCGTTCGGCGACGAGCACGAGCGGCTCGCCCGGAAGGAGGTCATCGTGCGCTTCCCGCAGCTCATGCGCCGCCAGGTCAGCCGGATGACGACCGTGGCCGAGGCGATGACGGGTGCGGTGCGCACGATCCTCGAACGCGATCCGGCGTGGGGGCCGGACGCCGCGACCCCGCAGGCCGCCGAGATGCTGCTCGGCATGTGCATGACCGGCCTGCGGAGTTCGGCGCGGCACGAGGGTTCCGACCCGGAAGAGGTCCGCGCCCGCGTCGTCGCGTCGATCCGCGACACGGCTGCGCGCATCGCTGCGGCCTGAGACGCAACCACGGACGGACGGGAGGCCCGGTGCCACCCGGCACCGGGCCTCCCGTCCGTGACGTGGATGCGTCGAGAGCCGTCACGGCTTCGTGATGAAGCCCTCCTTCACCATCCAGTCGAACGCGACGTCGGCCGGCTCGCGCCCCTCGACGTCGACCTGACGGTTCAGCTCCTGCAGCACCGCATCGGTGAGCTTCGGCGAGATCTGGTCGTAGACGTCGGCGAGCTGCGGGTACTCCTTGAGCGTGGCCGAGTCGAGCACCGGCGCGACGTTGTACGCCGGGAAGAAGCCCTTGTCGTCCTCGAGCACGGTCAGGCCGAGCGACTTGATGCGACCGTCGGTGGTGAAGACCTCGCCGAAGTTGCACTTGCCGCGGTCGGTGGCCGTGTAGACCGTGCCGGTGTCGAGGATGCTGACGTTGTCGCTCGGGATCCCGTTCTCCCCCGAGCCGCCGAGCTCCAAGCCGTACTTCTTGAGCATCGGCTTGAACCCGTCGGCTCGCGAGTTGAACTCCGACTCCACGCAGAAGGTGCGCTCGTCGACGGGCAGCTTCGCGATGTCGGAGAGGGTCTTGATGTCCCCGAGCTCCTTGACCGCTTCGTCCCGCACCGCGAACGCGTAGGTGTTGTTCATCGGCGCCGGGTTCAGCCACGTGAGCCCGTTGCCGGCGTCCTCCTTCTTGACCGCTTCCCACTGCTCGGTCTTGTCCGGGATCCCCTCGGCGTGGCCCATGAAGGTCAGCCAGGCGGTGCCGGTGTACTCGTACGTGAAGTCCGCACCGTGCGAGGTCATCAACTCGCGGACGGCGACGCTGCCCGGCACGTTGGTCTCGTCGGTGACGTCGAACCCAGCGGCCTTCGCGGCGAGGACCGCGATCTTGCCGAGCACGAGCTGCTCCGTGAAGTTCTTCGACGTCACGGTGATGTGGGCACCGTCCGGCAGGTCGTCGATGCGCTCGATGGTGCCCGGACCGGCCTCGGGGACGAAGGACGTCGCGGGCTGCAGGCCGCAGCCGGCCAGGACGAGCGCGGTGGCACCGGCGAGGGCGACGGCGGCCCCGCGGCGGAGGCGGCGGGTACGGCGGTTCATCGGAGTCCCTTCGGACGTGCGACGGTCTCGACCACGCGGCCGAGCCAGTCGATGGAGAGGGCGAGGAGCGCCACGAGCAGCGCCCCGGCGACGAGCACCTTCGGCAGGAACAGCGTCACGCCCGTGGTGATGAGGAGACCGAGACCACCGGCACCGACGAAGGTGGCCAGGCTCGCGGTGCCGACGAGCAGCACGAGCGCCGTCCGGATGCCGGACAGCATGACCGGCACCGCGAGGGGCAGCTCGACGCGCATCAGGACGCTGAACGCGCTCATGCCCATGCCACGGCCGGCCTCGACGAGGCGCGAGTCGACGCTCTGCACGCCGATCATGGTGTTCCGGAGGACCGGCAGGATCGCGTAGAGCACGAGCGCGACCACGGCGGACCAGCTGTTCAGGCCGAGCCACGCGGCGAGCAGCACGATCAGGCCGACAGCGGGGGCCGCCTGCCCGAAGTTCGCGACGGCGAGCACGTACGGGCTCGCCCGACGCAGCGGTCCGCGCGTGAGGACGATGCCGAGCGGGATACCGATCACGAGCACGAGCACCGTCGCCTGCAGGGTCAGCACGAGGTGCTGCCCGGTCAGGTCGAGGATGTCGGCCGGGTTGAGCGTCGTGCGTTCGGTGGGCGTGAGGTCGGCCGTGGCGAGCCAGACCGCGAACCCGGCGAGCACGACCAGGATCGCGATCGGCTGGAACAGCAGGCCCTTCCAGGACGTGCTGGCGCCGGTGGCGGGTCCGGCGGTGACAGCACTCACAGGTCTTCCCCGGAGGGCGCGATCACGGGCGCGGCCGGCGAGGACGGCAGCGTCTCGATCTGGTTGGTGTTCGTGCCGACCGGCGTGTACGCGCGGTCGTCGGCGGCCGCTGCACGCGACCGGGTGATGGCCTCCATGACGACCTCGACCGTGATGACACCGCGGAACGCCTCGCCACGACCGGTGACCAGTGCGGCCCCGGCGCTCGAGACGAGCATGGTGTCGAGGGCGTCGTTGAGCGTCGAGGCCTCGCCCACGATGGGCAGCTCCGGGTCGACGCCGTCCGGGATCCGGTCCAGGCGCTCGAGCTGTCGGCGGGACGGCCAGCCGATCGGCCGCTGCCGACGGTCGACCACGACGGCGTGCCCGTGGCCTCCGGCCTCCTGCATGCGCTGCAGGACGGCCTTCGCCTCTTCGCCGGGGGAGCAGGTCACCGCGGAGACGACCTCGACGTCGCGGACGCGGTTCAGGGTGAGCTGCTTCAGCCCGGCGCCCGAGCCGATGAAGTTCTCGACGAACTCGTTCGCCGGCTCCGCCAGGATCCGCTCCGGGGTGTCGTACTGCACGATGTGGGCACCCTCGGTGAAGATGACGATCCAGTCGCCGAGCTTCACGGCCTCGTCGAAGTCGTGGCTGACGATGACGATCGTCTTGTGCAGCTCTTCCTGGATCCGCAGGAGCTCGTCCTGCAGGCGCTGCCGGGTGATCGGGTCGACCGCACCGAACGGCTCGTCCATCAGCAGGACGGGCGGGTCCGCGGCGAGCGCCCGGGCGACACCGACGCGCTGCTGCTGGCCACCGGAGAGTTCGCGGGGGTAGCGGTCGCGGTAGATGGCGGGGTCGAGCGACACGAGGTCGAGCAGCTCGTCGACACGCGCCGCGATCTTCTCCTTCGACCAGCCGAGCATCTTCGGCACGATCGCGATGTTCGCCGCGACGGTCATGTGCGGGAAGAGCCCGCCCGCCTGGATCACGTAGCCCATCCGGCGGCGGAGCTCGTCGGCGTCGATGCCGGTCACGTCGTCGTCACCGACGACGATGCGGCCCTCGGTGGGCTCGATCAGGCGGTTGATCATCTTGAGGGTCGTCGTCTTGCCGCAGCCGGACGGGCCGACGAGCATGACGATCTTGCCGGCCGGGATCTCGAGGGTGATGCCGTCGACGGCGGGCTTCGACTGTCCGGGGTACCGCTTGGTGACCTCGTCGAGCAGGATGCTGCGGCCGGTGACGTCCCCGTCGGGCGCGGTGGTGGTGGCGGAGTCAGTGCTGGACACGGATACCTCTCGAGATGGTCAGGCGGCCGAGGCCGAGGAGGAGCAGGTCGAGGACGAGGGCGAGCAGGACGACGCCGACCACCCCGACGACCACGGAGTACAGGGCGTTCGCGCCGCCGAGGCGCGAGAGTCCGGAGAAGATGAAGCCGCCGAGCCCGGGGCCGAGGGCGTACGCGGCGATGGCCGCGATGCCCATCACCATCTGGGCGGATACGCGGACGCCGCTCAGGATGATCGGCCAGGCCATCGGCAGTTCGACCTGCACGAGGGTCCGGAACCGGCTCATGCCGATGCCGCGCGCCGACTCGACCACGCTCGGCGGGATCTCGGCGAGGCCGACGACCGCGTTGCGCAGGATGGGCAGGGCGGCGAAGAAGACGACCGTCACGACGGACGGCAGCACGCCGAAGCCGAGCGGGACGATGAGCAGGCCGATGACCGCGAAGGACGGCAGGGTGAGGCCGATGGCGGACACCCCGTTCGCGACGGAGGTCAGGCGGGGACTGCGGTAGACGAGTGTGGCGAGCACCACGGCGATGACCGTGGCGAGCACCGTGCACTGGACCACCAGTGAGAAGTGTTGCCACGACGAGAACCAGATCTGGCTCCATCGCTCCACGACGTACTGGAACACGGGTGGGCGCTCCCCTTCCGGTCGGCCGAACTGCCCACGGGTCGGGGCACAAGCTGCGCCAAAGCTACGCAGAGCACGGACCGGTCGCACGACGAGGTGCAGCGGAAGCGATCGTTTCCTGTGCAGACGACCGGACGAGAACCCCTGGTCAGCGACCAGTTCGACCGTCGAGCCTGAGAGAACGGTAACGATCGTGAGGGGCCATCGGCTACATGGCCAAGCCCCGCAGGCCGGACCGCTCGGCGATGTCGACGAGCTGCTCGCGCCAGAGGACCCACTCTTCCGGGCTCTTGTCGGCCAGGTTGCCGTCCCCGTCGCCCGCCAGTCCGTCGAGCATCTCGCGCACGATGTCGGCGTGCCCCGCGTGCCGGGCCGTCTCGTACGCCATGTGCACCAGGATGCGGTGGAGCGTGACCTCGCGGTGCTCCTCCGGCCACCAGGGGACGGTGCCGCGGGCGTCGAGGTCGAGCGCTTCGATGGTCGCGTCGGCGTGCGCGGCACTGCGGTGGTGGAAGGCCACGACGTCGTCCAGGGTCTCGTCGAGCGTCGCGTACATGTCCTCGCCGTCCTCCGACTCGAGCCAGGCGGGCGCGTCGGGCAGCGGCCGGCCGAAGACCTCGCCGAAGTACCCGGCCTGCACACCGGCGACGTGCTTCACCAGCCCGAGCACGTTCGTACCGGTCGGGGTCACCGGCCAGCGGGCCTGCCGTTCGGCCAGGCCGTCGAGCTTGCCGAGCAGCGCGGCGCGGTGCTTCTGCAGGTACCGGTGCAGCGTCCGCTTCACCGCAGCGGCCGAGGCCAGGGGATCGGTGTCCGACGACGCGCCCTCGTCCGACAGGACCGAGTTCCCGCTGGACGCGAGACCGGTGGTCGTCGCGGGGTGGACCTCGGGGACGGCGTCGGTGCTGCTCATGCCCTCGATCGTGCCACCACGACGTCCTGCAGGCGTGCCGATTCCTGCACGGCCACACGCTCCGCGGTGAGCAGCAGTCCGGCCACCTCGGCCGAGGTGCGCGCGGGGGCGTCGTTCCAGCTCGTCAGGTCACGTACGCGGCCCATCCGGACGTCGGGTGCCGGACACCAGAGCACCGGCGCACCTTCGTCCACGGCGAGCGCGTGCCAGACCAGGTCGAGCGAGTGCTGGACCCGCGGCGAGTGCACGGCGTGCGGCCCACCGGCGGCCGAGACGACCGCGCCGACCAGGCAGGCGGCGACGAGGGGCCGCCCCTGCACGTCCATCGCGGCGGCACTCGTGGCCTTCCGCATCCGGCCGTGCTCGTCGAGGTACGCGAACCAGGCGTGCTGGATCCAGCCGCGTTCGACGACGCCACGCGCGTCGGACAGCAGGTGCTCGAGCTCGCCGAGTTCCTGCAGCCGGGCTTCGACCCGTCGGACGCGTGCGGCGGCGCGGCGATCGGCGAGGCGGTCGAGGAACCCGCGGAGGCCGGTTCGCTCGGATCGGGTGGGGGCGGGAGAGGCGTCGGTGGCGACGTCGTGCTGGACGCGGAACTCGAGGGTCATGAGGGCCCCTCCGATCGGCTGTGCACGGATGGTGCGGTCACGATAGCCCCGCGGGGTCTCAGCCGTCCAGCACCGCGTCGATGCTGCGCCGCGCGACGCTCCGGAAGGCGCGTTCGTCGGACGTCGCGAGCGCGGAGGCGAGCGCGATCGCCCATCCGCGCGCGCGTCCCCAGGTGACGTCCGGAGCGGCGACCAGCGTCCGGAACGCGTGGCGGGCCTCCCGGTCGAGCGTCAGCCAGGCGGTGGCGAGGTCGACGGCGGGGTCCCCCGAGGTCACGTCGCCGAAGTCGACGACCGCCGACAGGCGTTCGTCGCCGTCCGGCGTGCGGTCCACGAGCAGGTTGAACGGGTGCAGGTCGCCGTGCACCCAGACGGGAGGCCCGGTGTGCGTCGGCAGCGCCGCCGCGGTCCGCCAGACCGCTGCCAGCTCCACGGCCCGGGGCACGTCCTGCGTGGCGAGTCGCGTCAGGACGGCGTCGCTGCGCGTCGCCAACGGCACCGCACGGAACGGGTTCGCCGGAGCATCCACCGGAGCGGGCACGTGCAGCAGTCGCACGAACCCCGCGAGGGCCTCGGCGACCCGGACACCGGCAGCACGCTCACCGACGGGTGCTCCCGGGAGCCACGGGACGATGCTCCACGACCAGGGGTACCCGAGCGCCGGACGGCCCACGCGCACCGGAGCCGGCACCGGGACGACGGGTGCCACGCGGGCGGCGATCTCCGGCAGCCACCGCTGCTCGTGCTCGACCAGGCGTGCTGCGAGCTCTCGACGCGGCAGCCGCACGGCGTGCTCGTCGCCGAGCCGCACGATGACGTTGTCCCAGCCGTTCGCGACGACCACGAGCGTCAGGTCCGCCAGGTCGGGGTGCTGGGTGCGCAGCAGTGCCCGGACGAGCGGGACGTCGACGTCGACCTCTGCCGGTGGTGTGGGCACCGGCTCAGGCTAGTGGGCCGGTGGACACATGCCCGCGAACGGGGGCGGGTGCGGAAACCGACCGCTGGGTATCCTCGTGAAGCGGTGACGTGGGTGTTTCCCTGGGGGGACCCGCGTCATTCCGGCGCGATGATGGCGACGAGTCGCGGGACCTCTGGCCGGAGGCGTTCGGTGACGAGCGCGGCGAGCAGCACCGTCCAGAGTTCCCGCAGGCGTTCGTACAGGTCGGTGCGGTCGGCGAGCACGTCCGACACCGTCTGCACGCCCGTGTACGCGGGGATGACCACGCGTCCGACCATGTCCGGGTCCCACCGCGGTTCGACCTCGCCGGCGTCGATCGCCTGGCGGACGGTCTGTGCGATGAGCGCCATCCAGTCGGTGTACGGGTCCTGACGGGGGACGTCGTGCGTCGCGACCTCGGTCGACAGACGGATGCCGGCGCTCACGACGACCTCGGTGACCATCTGGGTCGCCAGTCCCTGCGACATCCACATGAGGGCTTCGAGCGGCGTCCGGCTCCGGGCGACCGCGGCCTCGCCGTAGCGCCGCGAGACCTCGTGCTGCTGCGCGATCACGGCACCGGCGAGGTCGGCCTTCGACGCGAAGTGGAAGTACAGCGCGCCCTTGGTCAGCCCGATCCGCTCGGCGACGCCGTCCATCGACGCGCCGAGGTACCCGCGCTCGTCGAACTCGGCGGCCGCGGCCCCGATGATCGCCGCGCGGGTCTCGAGCGCCCGCTGCTGCCGAGTGCGTCCGTCCTGCGCCATCACCTCCCGATCGTAGTCCCGCTCCGGGGCTGCGCACGGCCCGCGTTCGGGCGGGTGCCCTACGGTTGGCCGCCATGGACGGATGGCGGAACCCCGCGCGGTGGGCGCGGACCGGACGGTGGCTGCTGCTGCCGATCGCGGTGCTCGACTGGGTGGCCCTCGCGCCGCAGACCATCGTCGTGCTCGCGTTCCTGATCGCCGTCGTCGGGCTCGCCGGGATGGCAGCCGCGCTCGTCGTGCACATGCTCGGGCGCTCCCGCGGGGTGATGGCGCTGCTTGGTGTCGTCCTGCTGCTCGGCGGGCTCGTGGTGTTCGGCCTCGACCCGTTCCCCGGCTCGTTCCCGCTGATCGACGCGTGGTGGCCCGAGTCGATCACGCAGCCGCAGGTGGTCGGCAGTGCCTACTGGCAGCTCGCCGGCCTCGGCATCGAGCTCGCGGGCTTCGGCCTGCTGGCCACGCTGCTCGTCGTCGCGCTCACCGGTGCACCGCGATCACGACAGGACCGCTTCCGCTCCTGACCGCGGCGCAGCGGCACGTCGTTCAGCGGCGGCGCAGCAGCACGACGGTGACGTCCCGGCGGCTGTCCGCCGGCACGAGCGCGCGGATACGCTCGACCGCCGCGGTACCGGTCGGCTCGGACCGCACCAGGTCGGCCAGGTCGTCAAGGTGCCGGATGCCCTCGAGCGCCAGGACGCCCTCGGTGCACAGCACCAGCCGGTCGCCCGCCGCCAGGTCCAGCGTCGCGGGGGACCGCGGCACGGACTCCGGCTGCAGGCCGAGCGGCAGGTCGAGCGAGTGCAGCGCCCGGCTGGTGCCGTCGGCGCGGACGAGCACCGCGAGGCCGTGGCCGGCGTCCCCGAAGACGACGTGCCCCGACGTCGGGTCGAGCCGCAGGTGGAAGAGCGAGCCGACGGCGTCCGCAGCGGACAGGTCGGCGGTGATCTGGGCCTCCAGGCCGCCGATCGCGTCCTGCATGGCGGTCTCGGTACGCGCGACGACGGCACCGCGGACCGCGGAGGCCAGCAGGCCGGACGCGCGTCCGGCCGCCGCGACGCTGCCCATGGTGACGTGCAGCGCACAGTCGGTGGCGAGTCGCCAGTCGGCGACGTCCCCGCCGCCGTCCTCGGTCCGGAGCACCAGGGTGTCGAGGTCGTGTCCGGGGACCTCGACGGGTTCGGGGACCAGGCCCTCGAGCACGCGGGTCACCCGATCGCGGTCGATCGCGTGGCCGAGTTCGCGCTCCGCCCACCGTGCGAGGTCACGCAGCAGGTCGAGGTCGGCCGCCGACAGCTCGCGCGGGGTCGCGTCCATGATGCAGAGCGTGCCGACACGGGTGCCGTCGAGCATCGACAACGGTGCTCCGGCGTAGAACCGGATGCCCTGCTCGGTGACCGCTGCCAGGTCGCGGAACCGGGGGTCCAGCAGCGCGTCCGGCACCACCATCGGCTCGTTCGTGAGCACCGTCGTCGAGCAGAAGACCTGCTCCGCCGGGGCGCTCCCGCCCTGCCGCCAGCCCTGCGTCGACTGCGCCGTCACGACGTTGCCGTGCACCAGGTTCAGGAACGTCAGCGGGACCCCGAACGCCTCTTGGGTCATGCGGGTGATGCGGTCGAACCGCTCCTCCGGGCCACTGCCGAGGACACCGAGTGCCTCGACGACGGCGGTCCGGTGCGCGGCGGGGTCCAGCTGGGTCATGCGCCCTGTCTACCCGCACCCTCCGTCAGGAACCAGTCCCGCGGGTGCTGGTCGGCCGTCAACTCGCGTCGCTCGGACACCGGAGCGGCCCACGCCGCCGCGTTCGACAGCACGCGCTGGATGTCCGGGTGGTGGTAGACGGGGTACTCCTGGTCGCCGGGGGAGAAGTAGAAGACCTTCCCCAGACCGCGGCGGTAGGCGACACCGGACCGGAAGACCTCGCCGCCGGCGAAGGTCGACAGGAAGACCTCTTCGTCGGGGCGCGGGATGTCGAAGAACTCGCCGTACATCTCCTGCCGGTCGATCACGATCGGGTGCGGCACCCCGGCGGCGATCGGGTGTTCCGGCGCGATCGTCCAGACGAGTTCGCGCTCACCGTCGTTGCGCCACTTCAGCGAGCAGGTGGTGCCCATCAGACGCTTGAACGGCTTCGAGTAGTGCCCGGAGTGCAGCACCACCAGGCCCATGCCGGCGTGCACGGCGTCGACGACCAGGTCGACCACGGCGTCGCTGACCTCGTCGTGGGCGGCGTGGCCCCACCAGAACAGGACGTCGGTCGTGGCCAGGCGCTCGGCGGTGATGCCGTGGTCGGGCTCCTGCAGCGTGGCGGTGCTCACGGTGGCGTCGGGGTGGTGCTCGCGGAGCGCTGCCGCGATCACGGTGTGCATGCCGTCGGGGTAGTGCCCGATGACCGTCGCGTCACCGCGGGTCTCGTGCACGTTCTCGTTCCAGACGACGATGTTCAGGGGACGGTTCTCGGTCGGCACTGACATGGCCCCAACGCTAGCCTCCCCGGGCGTCGAATCGATACGACCACCGGAGTGTCGGGGGTTTCCCGGGACGCGTCCGCGACGATGTGGGCATGACTCCCCGCTCCCTGTTCCGTGCCGCCGCGGTCGCCGAACTCGTGACCTGGACCATGCTCATCGCCGGGATGGTGCTCAAGTACGGCCTGGACGCCGGCGACTGGGGCGTCCGGATCGGCGGCGGGGTGCACGGCTTCGTGTTCCTGGCCTACCTCGTCGTGACGACCGTCGTCGCGGTCAACCAGCGCTGGACCGGCGGGGCACTCGTGCTCGGCTGGGCGAGTGCCGTCGTGCCGTACGCCACGGTGCCGTTCGAGGTCGCGGTCGCCCGACGCGGCATGCTCGAGGGCCCGTGGCGCCGCTCACCCGACGCGCGCTCGGGCTTCTGGGACCGTCTGCTGTTCTTCGTGGTGCGTCGCCCCGCGGTCGCGGTCGTCATCGGGGTCGTGGCGGTCGCTCTGGTCTTCGTGGTGCTGCTGGCGGCGGGCCCGCCCCGCGTGACTTCGTGAGCAGAAATGGTCGGGTTCGTGATGCGGACCCGACCATTTCTGCTCACGATGCGCGGCCCTGGTCGCGACCACTGACGGACGGGAGGCCCGGTGCCAGCTGGCACCGGGCCTCCCGTCCGTCAGGTGCGTGCGTCTAGAGCGCGGCGAGCGTCGCGTTCAACGTGGCGGACGGGCGCATGACCGCGCTCGTCTTGGCGTCGTCCGGGCGGTAGTAGCCGCCGATGTCGGCCGGGTGGCCCTGCACGCCGTTCAGCTCCTCGACGATCTGCTGCTCCTGCGCGTCGAGCTTGCCCGCGATCTCGGCGAACGACGCTGCGAGCTCGGTGTCCGTCGTCTGCGCTGCGAGCTCTTCGGCCCAGTACTTCGCCAGGTAGAAGTGGCTGCCGCGGTTGTCGATCGAGCCGAGCTTGCGGCCCGGGGACTTGTCCTGCTCGAGGAAGGTCCCGGTGGCACGGTCGAGCGTCTCACCGAGGATCTTCGCCCGCTCGTTGCCCGTCACGCCGGCGAGGTGCTCGAGGCTGACCGCCAGGGCCAGGAACTCGCCGAGGCTGTCCCAGCGCAGGTAGTTCTGCTGCACGAGCTGCTGGACGTGCTTCGGGGCGGAGCCACCGGCACCGGTCTCGAACAGGCCGCCGCCACCGAGCAGCGGGACGACGGAGAGCATCTTCGCCGAGGTGCCGAGCTCCATGATCGGGAACAGGTCCGTCAGGTAGTCGCGCAGGACGTTGCCCGTGACGGAGATGGTGTCCTCGCCGCGGCGGATGCGCTCGAGCGAGAAACGCATGGCGTCCTCCGGCGAGAGGATCTCGATCTGCAGGCCCTCGGTGTCGAGCTCGCCCAGGTACTGGCGGACCAGACCGATCAGGTTCGCGTCGTGCGCCCGGGTCTCGTCGAGCCAGAACACGGCCGGGGTCTCCGAGGCGCGGGCACGGGTGACGGCGAGCTTGACCCAGTCGCGGATGGCGATGTCCTTGGTCTGGCAGGCGCGCCAGATGTCACCGGGCTCGACGTCGTGCTCGATGACGACGTCACCGGCGGCGTTCGTCACGCGGACGGCACCGGCGCCGGGGACCTCGAAGGTCTTGTCGTGCGAGCCGTACTCCTCGGCCTTCAGCGCCATGAGCCCGACGTTGGGCACGGAGCCCATCGTCGCCGGGTCGAAGGCACCGTTGACGCGGCAGTCGTCGATCACGGTCTGGTAGATGCCGGCGTAGCTCGAGTCCGGGATCACGGCGAGGGTGTCGTGCTCGTCGCCGTCCGGGCCCCACATGTGGCCGGAGGTGCGGATCATCGCGGGCATCGAGGCGTCCACGATGACGTCGCTCGGGACGTGCAGGTTCGTGATCCCCTTGTCCGAGTCGACCATCGCCAGCTCGGGGCCCGCGGCGATGCCGTCGGTGAAGGCCTGCTTGATCTCCGCGCCGTTCGGCAGGGCGTCGAGCCCCGCGAGGATCGAGCCGAGACCGTCGTTCGGGGTGAGCCCGGCGGCGGCCAGGTCGGCACCGAAGCGCTCGAACACCGACGGGAAGAACGCCTTGATGACGTGGCCGAAGATGATCGGGTCGGAGACCTTCATCATCGTCGCCTTGAGGTGCACGGAGAACAGGATGTCCTCGGCTGCGGCGCGCTGGATCTGGTCCTGCAGGAAGGCCTCGAGTGCGGCGACGTGCAGCACGGTGCCGTCGACGACCTCGCCCTGCACGACGGGGATCGACTGCTTGAGGACCTGGGTCTCGCCGCCCTCGGCGACGAACGTGATCGTCAGGACGTCGTCGGCGGGGGCGATCCAGGACTTCTCGTTCGAGCGGAAGTCGTCGACGCCCATCGTGACGACGTTCGTCTTCGAGTCGCCGCTCCACGCACCCATGCGGTGCGGGTGCTTCCGGGCGTAGTTCTTGACGGACAGGGGAGCGCGGCGGTCGGAGTTGCCCTCGCGCAGCACGGGGTTGACGGCGCTGCCCTGGACGCGGCCGTAGCGGGCGCGGGCGTCGCGCTGCTCGTCCGTCGTGGGCTCGTCCGGGTAGTCGGGCAGGTCGTAGCCCTGCGACTGCAGTTCCTTGATCGCGACCTTGAGCTGCGGGATCGACGCCGAGATGTTCGGCAGCTTGATGATGTTCGCTTCGGGGGTCTTCGCGAGCTCGCCGAGCTCGGCCAGGGCATCGTCCACGCGCTGCTCGTCGGTGAGCCGCTCCGGGAACTGGGCGATGATCCGGCCGGCGAGCGAGATGTCGCGGGTCTCGACGTCGACACCAGCGGTGCCGGCGAAGGCCTGGATGACCGGGAGGAAGGAGTGGGTGGCGAGGAACGGCGCCTCGTCCGTGAGGGTGTAGATGATCTTGGCCATGCTGGCGGGTACTCCCTTGTTCGACCGTCGGTACGTCCACGCTACTCGTGGTGCGGGATGTCTCGACATCAAGATACATCGTCCGGCCTGCGTCCGGCAGGTACTCGGCAGACGTCCTGGAGGCGCACTGTCGGCTCATAGGAACGCTCGGTGGACTGGTCTTCCGCAGTTCCAGAGCCGCAGGAGGGCGATCATGGCGACGACACGTGAGACACCGGAGGACTTCGGGTGGACCGCGGAGGACCTCCGCTCGGCCTACGCCTCGGACGGCAGCGGCCCGTACCGGTACGCGCCGGACGGCTCGGGGCCGTTCTCGTACGACGTCGACGGTTCCGGACCGTGGCTCGTCGGGCCGGAACCGCGCCGGGGGCTGGCACGGTTCGCCCCGCGTGACCGCGGTGGACGCTCCCGACTCCGCCGCATCGGCACAGCGGTGAGCGCCGGGGCGCTGGCGCTCGTGCTCGCCGTCGGCAGCATCGCGGTCGTCGCCCACGCCGCCCCTCCACACCCTTCGGTCCAGGCGGGGTCTCTCCACAGCGGTGAGCCCGACAGGACCTGATCGCGCGGACGGTGCCACGCTGGACCGGTGACCGAACTCCTCGTGGTCGGCGTCATCGCCGTCATCGCCATCGCGGGTGCCGCCGTGCTCGGGCCCCGCATCGGGGTCGCGGCGCCACTCGTGCTCGTCGCCGTCGGGGTCGTCGCGAGCCTGCTGCCCTTCATCCCGAACGCGGAGATCGAGCCCGAGTGGATCCTCGCCGGAGTCCTGCCGCCGCTGTTGTACTCGTCGGCGGTGTCGATGCCGTCGATGAACTTCCGGCGCGAGTTCGGTGCCATCAGTGGGCTGTCGGTGCTGCTCGTCGTCGCGAGCAGCCTCGTGCTCGGGCTCTTCTTCGCCTGGGTGGTCCCGGGCCTCGGCTTCTGGTGGGGGATCGCCCTCGGTGCGATCGTGAGTCCCACCGACGCCGTCGCGACGTCAATCGTCAAGCAGACCTCGGTGTCGCGCCGGGCGATCTCGATCCTCGACGGTGAATCGCTCCTCAACGACGCCACCGCACTGGTGCTCCTGCGGACGGCCATCGTGGCCGCTGCCGCGTCGTTCTCGTTCTGGGGAGCGCTCGGCGACTTCGCGGGCGCCGTGGCCATCGCGGTGGTCATCGGCTGGTTCGTCGGCTGGCTGAACGTGTTCGTGCGCTCCCGGGTGCCGAGCGCAGCGGTGAACACGGCGCTGTCCTTCGCGGTGCCGTTCGTCGCCGCGGTACCGACCGAGCACTTCGGCGGGTCAGGACTCGTCGCCGCTGTCGTCGCGGGGCTGTTCACCGGCATCGTCGGACCGCGCAAGCTCCCGCCGGGGCACCGACTGTCCGACGCGCAGAACTGGCAGACCATCGAGCTCGTGCTCGAGGGCGCGGTGTTCCTGACGATGGGGCTCGAACTCGCGACGATCCTCCGCGACGTGCAGGAGGACCACTCCGGCATCGGCCCGGCGCTGCTCATCGCCGTCGGCGCCCTCGTGCTCACCGTGCTCGTCCGGACCGCGTACGTCGTGCCGCTCCTGTTCGCGCTGTCGGCGGCCGCCAAGCGCGGTGAGCGGATGCAGGACCGCTTCGCCGAGATGCACGCCGGCGACCGCGACGCGATGAGCGAGGTGATCCGCGAGCACCGACCGGGCAACCGGGCGCCGTCGGAGCGCGAACTCGACCGGTTCACGACACGCGTCCGGCGAACCCTGGCGGACATCGCGTACTACACGACGGCACCGCTGGGCTGGCGCGAGGGCACGGCGGTGGTCTGGGCGGGCATGCGCGGCGCGGTGACCGTCGCGGCGGCGCAGACCCTGCCGACGGACACTCCGGAACGGTCGCTCCTGGTGTTCGTCGCGTTCGCGGTGGCCCTGCTCTCGCTCGTCGTGCAGGGCAGCACGATCGGCCCGCTGCTCCGTCGGATCGCCGCACCGGTGCCGGACACCGCCGCGAAGGACACCGAGGAACGCGGGCGGTTGCTGGAACTCATGCGGACCGCGGCGGAGCAGGTCCCCGGTACCAGCGAAGCCGGCCCCCGGACGCGCGAGGAACTGGAGGCAGCCGATCCGGCGGAACTCCGCGCGTGGATGGGCCGCGAGAAGGCGCGGCGGCTCGCCGTGCTCGAGGCACAACGCGCCGCGATCCTCGACGCCCGCGACGACGGCACCTTCGACGCCGAGGTGCTCGAGTCGATGCTGCAGAACCTCGACGCCGAGCAGATCGCCCTCGAACTCCGCGGGGCGCCTGCCCGCTGACGACGGCCAGGCCGGTCAGGTGCCGATCGAGACGCGGAACACCCGGACGCCGGCGGCCCGGAGTGCTGCGAGCCCGAGCCGCATCCGCATGCTGCGGAACGGCCGCTCGAACCCCGACGGCGCCGATGCGGCGTCGATCTGGTGGAGCACCTCGGACGTCAGGGTGCGCTCGACCTTGGGCGCGAGCCGTGTCAGTCCCGAGACCGTCACCACGATCCGGACGGCGTGCGGCACGAGCAGCGGATCGATGAGCTCAGCGGCCGCCTGGGCACGGTGGAACGCGGGGTCGTCACCGGGGCGCCGGATCGCGATGACCGCGAGTTCGGCGTCCCAGGTCTCCTCGGGGTCCGGCAGGTCGTCGACCCCGATGACCCGCATGCGTGCGGCGTCGATGCCCGCGCGCACCGCGGCGGCGCGGAGCACGGGCAGGAGTTCCTGAGTGCCGGCGAGCACGACGTCGGCGGTGCCGAGGTCGACCTGCGCGGGCCGCTTTCGCGGCGATCGGGCCATGGTGCGGGTCCTTCCGTCGCTTTCCCACGACGCTACCGATGTCGGACGGTCGGGGGACGTCGGGGCCCGCGGTGATCAGGTGCCTCCCAGCCTCGCGGTAACGAAAAGATCACGGTGGGGCCTGTACAAAGCGACAGAGTCGTGCAGAATGGTGGGCGGCCATGACGACTGCACCCGAACTCGACCAGCACCCGGAGACCCCGGTGGTGCACCTGTCCCGTCGCGCTGCCCTCGAGGCCGAGCGCGCTGCAGCCCGGAAGCCCCAGCGCCGAGCGGACAAGCCGGAGAAGTCCGCCAAGGTCGCGAAGCCCGCCAAGGCAGTGAAGGTCGCGAAGCCCGCCCAGCCGGCAAAGTCTGCCAAGGCAGCAACGGTCACGAAGCCCGTCGGCCGCCGCGCCACCGCAGCCCGCGCGACGACCGAACACGTCGACACCCGCATCACGCGCGTGGTCCGCCGCCCCGCTGCCACCGTGACGAGCGTCACGAAGGCCCCACGGGCCTCCCGGTCCGGTCGTGCCGGACGGATCACCCTGACCAGCGCGGCTGCGGCGATCGCAATGTTCGCCGCCTCGGCGATGCCCGCCCACGCCAGCGCCGGCACCTCGATGGCGACCTCGACCATCGCGCCGATCGTGCGCACCCAGGACTACGCGGTCACCCAGGCGGTCACCGCGACCGGGCTCGACCGCGACGGGTTCACCGTCGGCGGCGGCACGACGCGCCGGATCACCACCACCGGCGGCACGGCCGACACGAGTGGCATCGCAGGCGAAGCCGTCTCGTACGGCGGCGCGGTCCGCTCTCCGTTCCCCGGCCCGGTGCAGATGAGCTCGGGCTTCGGCTACCGCTCGGCACCGTGCGGCGCGTGCTCCTCGCTGCACCAGGGCCTCGACTTCACGCCCGGCATGGGCACGGCCATCGGTGCCGTCGCCGCGGGCACCGTCCGGATCTCGGGCACGTACTTCTCGTACGGCAACGCCGTGATCATCGACCACGAGATCGACGGCCGCCAGGTGTCGACGCTCTACGGGCACATGATCCCCGGGTCGTCGCCGCTCAAGGTCGGCGACCATGTCGAGGCCGGCGAGTTCATCGGACTCGTCGGGTCCTCCGGCGTCTCGACCGGTGCGCACCTGCACCTCGAGGTCCTGATGGACGGCGTGACCCCGATCGACCCCGAGGCGTGGCTCGAAGCCCGCATCGGCCGCTCGCTGACGACGTAGCCCTCGACACCACCCAGCCCGGACGCACAGCAGACGTCGAGCGCTGGTGGGGTGACGTCCCAGCTGCCCTGTGCAGACTCACAGGCATGGACGATCACCACAGACCGCCCGCCCGTCGTCGATCCGAGGAAGCTGCCCGCTGATGGGCGCCGACACCTGGATCGCCTTCGGGCTCGTCATCCTCTTCGTGCTCGTCGGCGGAGTGTTCGCCGCCGCCGAGATCGCACTCGTCTCGCTCCGTGAGTCGCAGCTGCAGCAACTCGAACGCCGGGGCTCCCGTGGCCTGCGGGTCGCCGAACTCGGGCGTGACCCGAACCGGTTCCTCGCGGCCGTGCAGATCGGCGTGACCGTCGCCGGGTTCTTCTCCGCCGCGTACGGCGCCTCGTCGATCGCGCCCGACGTCGCACCCGTGTTCACCGGGCTCGGACTCGGCCAGGGAGCCGCCGAGACGGTCGCCCTCGTGCTGATGACCCTCGTCATCGCCTACCTGTCGCTCGTGTTCGGTGAACTGGTGCCGAAGCGACTCGCCCTGCAGCGGGCCGAGGGCTTCTCGATGCTCGTCGCACCGACCCTCGACCGCTTCGCGACCCTGATGCGCCCGGTGATCTGGGTGCTGTCGGCCTCGACGAACCTGGTCGTCCGCGCACTCGGTGGCGACCCGAACGCCCGCAGCGAGTCGATGAGCACCGAGGAGCTCCGCGGCCTCGTCGACGAGCACACCGGCGTCGACGAGCAGGGCCGCCGGATCGCCCGGAGCGCGCTGGACGCCGGTGACCGGATCCTGCGCGAGTCGATGCGCCCCTGGTACGACGTGTCCACGATCGACGCCGCGCTGACCATCGCCGAGGCCACCGACCACGCGATCGAGGTCGGGCACACCCGGTACCTCGTGACCTCCGGCGGACGCGACGAGGTCGACGGCTTCGTGCACCTCCGCGACCTGCTCCGGCCGAGCGACCCGTCCGCACCGGTGTCGACCCTGGTACGCCCGGTGCTCGCACTGCCGGAGACGAAGTCGCTGTCGAGCGCGATCGCGGACATGCGGACCGACGGGCACCAGATCGCCCTGGTGGTGGACGAGTACGGCGGCAGTGCGGGCATGGTCACGCTCGAGGCGCTGCTCGAGGACCTCGTCGGCAGAATTCGCGACGAGTACGACGAGCCCACGGCCGAGCACGACGGCGTGGACGGGTCCACGGTGCTCGAGGACCTCGTCGCCGACGGCGGTCCGGCGCTGCCCGACGGTGACTACGAGACCGTCGGCGGCCTCGTCCAGGTCCACCTGGACCGCGTGCCGGAGGTCGGCGACGTCGTCGCCGCCGGCGGACACCGCCTCGAGGTGACCGCCATGGACGGTCACCGCGTGGCGCGCGTCCGGATCACGGCCGACGTCACGCTCTGAACTCCGCGCAGCTGACCTGGAGGCCCGTGGCGGCGCCGCCACGGGCCTCCCGTCCGCCCGGCGGGTACCGCCAGTGCCTGCCGGACGGACAGCGCCGCCACGTACGCTCTCCCCATGGGTATCGACGTGCGCAACGAGATCCGCGACTTCCTGTCCTCACGGCGAGCGCGGCTCACCCCCGAGCAGGTCGGCATGCCGTCGTTCGGCGGCGGGGTCCGACGCGTCCCCGGGCTGCGGCGGCACGAGGTCGCGATGCTCGCCGGCGTGAGCGTCGACTACTACACGCGGCTCGAGCGCGGATCGCTCAAGGGGGTCTCGGACAGCGTGCTCGAGGGCCTCGCGAGCGCCCTGCAGCTCGACGAGGACGAGCGCGTCCACCTGTGGGACCTCACCCGACTGGCGAACTCCGGCGTCAAGACGATGCACCGCACCGTCCCCACGCGGGTCCGCCCCGGCGTCCAGCGCCTGCTCGACGCCATCACCGGCGCGCCTGCCTGGGTGCGGAACGAACGCGGTGACGTCGTCGCGACGAACGAGCTCGGTCGCGCGCTGTACTCGCCCATGTTCGCCGGCCCGGGGCGTCCCGTGAACACCGCACGCTTCACGTTCCTCGACCCCGCTGCCCGAGACTTCTTCCCGGACTGGGCGCAGACCGCGAAGGACGCCGTCGCCGTGCTCCGGGCGGCTGCGGTGTCGAACCCGTGCGAGCCCGGACTCATCACCCTGGTCGGGGAGCTCTCCACCCGCAGCGAGGAGTTCCGCGGCTGGTGGGCCGCGCACGACGTCCGGCTGCAGCGCGCCGGCGGGAAGCGCATCGACCACCCGATCGTCGGCGAGCTCCGGTTGTCGTACGAGGCGCTCGACCTGGTCGCCGACCCCGGCCTGACGTTGTTCACGTACTCGGCCGAGCCGGGCAGCGAGTCCGAGCGGTCGCTGGCCCTGCTCGGCACCTGGGCCGCGACGGAACGGGCCGAGCAGTACGCGGCCCTGCGCGCGGCGGAGTCGGAGTCCGAGTCGGTCGACTGAACCGCTGGTCGGCCCGGCGCACGGTTCGTAGGCTGGGGCCGTGACGAGGACGACGGACGGATCAGCGGGGGACGCCGACTACGCCCGCATCGGCCAGGACTACCGGCAGTACCGGCGCCCCGAACCGACGTTCGCCCGGGCGATCGCGAAGGCCCTCGGCGACGCCCGCACCGTCCTCAACGTGGGTGCCGGTGCCGGATCCTACGAGCCGACCGATCGCGACGTCACGGCTGTCGAACCCTCGGCGTCGATGCGTGCCCAACGACCGGACACCCTGTCGATGGCGATCGACGCCACCGCCGAGGACCTGCCCTTCGACGACGACACGTTCGACGCCGCGATGACGACGTTCTCGGTGCACCAGTGGGGCGACCTCGAGCGCGGGCTGGCCGAGCTGCGCCGGGTGACCCGGGGTCCGGTCGTGATCCTGACGTGCGACCCGGCCCGCGTCGAGGACTTCTGGCTCGCCGAGTACGCACCAGAGGTGATGGCGACCGAGGCCCGGCGCTACCCGGCGCTCGACCGCATCGCCGCCGCGCTGGGCGACGACACCGTCACGAACACCCCGCTGCCGATCCCGTTCACGTGCGTCGACGGCTTCTCCGAGGCGTACTACGCCCGCCCGGAGCGCCTGCTCGACCCCGGCGCCCGGAAGGCGAACTCGGCGTGGAGCTTCGTCGACGAGCTCACCGCCCGGCGATCGGTGGCCGCCCTCCGTACCGCGCTCGACTCCGGCGAGTGGGACCGGCGGCACGGGGCGCTGCGGATCCAGCCGACCTACGAGGGCGCCCTCGTCCTGGTGACGGCCGTCCCCGCGCTTGACACGTCGACGTAGGCTGGTCGCGTGAGCTTCCAGGAGGTGGTCGGCGCCCGTAACGCCGGCATCAGGGCGTGAGGCCCCCGGACGTGCCCGCAGGCACGGCCGCCCTCGTCGAACCCTGACCTCCTTCCGCCCGGTGCGGTGTGCGTCCGCACGCCCCGGGCCCGCTCGAAAGCGATGCACCATGCTCCCCATCACGGAGAAGACCCTCCGCACGTCCTTCGTCAACGCCTCCCGCAAGGAGACGACCGACATCACGCTGCCCGCCGACTTCGAGACGATCGGCTGGGACGCCCTCGACTTCCTGGGCTGGCGCGACCCGAAGATCGGTCGGCGTGCGTACGCCGTCGTGCCGACACTCGAGGGAACGCTCGTCGGCATCGTGTTCCGGCAGGCCGAGGCCTCGTCGCGCTCGCGCGCCCAGTGCTCGTGGTGCCAGGACGTCAAGCTGCCGAACGACGTCGTGTTCTACAGCGCGAAGCGGTCCGGCAAGGCGGGGCGGAACGGCGACACCGTCGGCACGCTCGTCTGCCAGGACTTCCAGTGCTCGCGGAACGTCCGGAAGCTGCCGCCGCCCGCCTACGAGGGCTACGACGTCGAGGCCGCGCGCCTGCGGCGCATCGAGGACCTGCAGCTGCGCGCAGCGTCCTTCGCCACGGAGGTCTGAGCCGCCGAGGTCTGAGCCGCCGGCGTCTCGCGTCCGCAACGCGACGGACGGCGGACGGGAGGCGCGGGGCGGGGCCGCCACGGGCCTCCCGTCCGGCAGACGCGACCGTTTCAGGGCCGCGGGTCGCGTTGCGGGGGAAACCGCCCGGTAACGCGGGTGAAACGGTCGTTCCGTAGCCTCGCCACATGGACCTCGGCGACCTCGACGACGCGACCGCCCCCGACGCTGCCGCGGTGATCCGGGGATGGGCCGACGTGCCCGCGTGGGTCGACGCCCTGGTGGCCGCGCGCCCCTTCGGCTCGGTACCGGCGCTGCTCGACCGGGCACGTGCCGAGTCGGCGTCGTGGGGTGCGCCGGAGCTCGACCACGCCCTCGCGCAGCACCCGCGGATCGGTGAGCGGACGGCCGATGCCTCGTCCGCCCGCGAACAGTCGTCGATGCGCACCGCCGGCGACGAGGTGGCCGGCCGGATCGCGGACGGCAACGTCGCGTACGAGCAGCGGTTCGGGCGGGTGTTCCTGGTGCGGGCCGCCGGTCGGACGCCCGAGGAGCTGCTGGCCGAGCTCGACCGGCGCCTCGCGGGCGACCCGGCGGTCGAGACGCGCGAGGCCGCCGCTGCCCTGGCCGACATCGCCCTGCACCGCATCCGTGCGACCTTCGCCGTGCCGCACCTGACCACGCACGTGCTCGACGCCACCACCGGCACCCCGGCGGTCGGCGTCGGCCTGACGCTCAGCACCGTGGACGGTGACGTCGTCGCGACCGGCTCGACCGATACCGACGGCCGTGCGGCACTCGGCCCCGACGTGCTCGCGCGCACCGACCACGTGCTGCGCTTCGACACCGGCCCGTACTTCGCCGCCGCCGGGGTGCCGACCTTCCACCCGTTCGTGACCGTGGCGTTCCGCGTCACGGGAACCGAGCACCTGCACGTCCCGCTGCTGCTGAGCCCCTTCGCCTACAGCACCTACCGAGGGAGTTGACCGCCATGTCGGAGACCACCGTCCACCTGGGACCGAACAAGTACGGCAAGGCCGAGAACCGCCTGGTGCGGGTGACCCGGCACGGGGACCGGCACGAGATCGCCGACCTGACCGTGACGTCGCAGCTCATCGGCGAGGCGTTCGCCGGGTCGTTCACCAGCGGCGACAACTCCCGGATCGTCGCGACGGACACCCAGAAGAACACCGTGTTCGCCCTGGCGAAGGAGCACGGCGTCGGAGCTCCGGAGGACTTCCTCGCCCTGCTCGCCGACCAGTTCACGAGCGAGTTCGACTGGGTCGAGGGCGGGCTCTGGCAGGCGGAGGTGCACCCGTGGGAACGCATCACGGTCGACGGGCAGCCGCACGACCACTCGTTCCGCCGCACCGGCACCGGGACCCGTCTGGCGACGGTGCACGTCGAGGGCGGCGAGCGCCACGTCACCGGCGGCGTCAAGGACCTGGTCGTCCTGAAGTCGACCGGCTCCGAGTTCCACGGGTTCCCGCGGTCGCGGTTCACGACCCTGCCGGAGACGACGGACCGCATCATGGCGACCGAGGTCACGGCGCGGTGGCGGTACCTGCCGTCCGCCGTCGAGGCCGGGATCGACTACGACGCCCTGTACGAGGAGGTCGTCGCCGTGATGCTCGAGCAGTTCGCCACGGTGCACTCCCTCGCCCTGCAGCAGACCCTGTGGGAGATGGGCCGCGCGGCGATCGAGCTGCGACCGGAGCTCGCCGAGGTACGGTTCGCGATGCCGAACAAGCACCACTTCGTCGTGGACCTGTCGCCGTTCGACCTGACGAACGAGAACGAGGTGTTCATCGCGGCCGACCGTCCCTACGGGCTGATCGAGGGGACGGTCGTCCGCGACGGCGTGGCCGAGGCGCCCCGCGCGTGGGAGCACCTGCCCGCCTTCGTCTAGGCCGAGGGCTCGCTGCTCGGCTCGCGCGGTCCGCGCGAGCCGAGCAGCGCGATCGGCGCCGTCGACCGCACCCCGTCGTACGAACCGACCGCCGGGTCCTCGCCGTACCGCTCGGCCACGGAACGCGACCCGAGCAGCAGGTTGAGCAGGATCGCCGCGACGGCGCCGGCCGAGATCCCCGAGTCGAACACCAGCGTGAACCAGGTCGGGAACTGCCCGTAGATCTCCGGGGCGACGGTCGGCAGCAGCGCGATGCCGAGCGGCAGCGCCACCACGAGGACGTTCCGGTTGTCGAACCGCACCTTCGACAGCGTCCTGATGCCCGAAGCCGCCACCATGCCGAACAGGGCGACACCGGCACCCCCGAGCACCGCGTGCGGGATCGCCTCGACCACCGCGGCCACCTTCGGCACCAGGCCCAGCACCACGAGGATGCCGCCTGCCGCCGTCGCCACGTACCGGGAGCGCACGCCGGTCAGTGCGACGAGCCCGACGTTCTGCGCGAACGCCGTGTACGGGAACGTGTTGAACACCCCGCCGACGACGGTGCCGAGTCCGTCCGCGCGCAGACCGTCGGCGAGCGTGCGCTTCGACACCGGGCGGCCGGTGACCTCGCCGACCGCGATCATGTCGCCGGTGGTCTCGGTCATGATCACGAGCCCGACGACGAGCATCGACACGATCGAGGCGAGGTCGAACGTCGGCAGCCCGAAGTGGAACGGCGTGACGAAGGCGAACCAGCCCGCGTCGCCGATGCCCGACCCGTCGACCATGCCGGGGACGAACAGCGCCACGACCGTGCCGAGCAGCAGTCCGAACAGCACCGAGACCCGGGCGAGACCGCGCGGGGCGAACCGTTCGACCAGGACGATCGCGAGCAGGACCCCGGCGGCGAACGCGACGTCGAGCGGGTCGGCAGCACCGTCCTTGCCGCCGTCGGTGACCCAGCCGGCGGCGACGCTCATGAGCGACAGACCGATGATGAGGATGACCGTGCCGGTGACGATCGGTGGGAACAAGCGGACGAGCTGCGCGAACCACGGTGCGACGACCACCATGAAGACGCCGCACGCGATCGTCGCCCCGTAGACGGCGGTGATGCCGTGCTCGGTGCCGATCGCGATCATCGGGCCGACCGCGGCGAACGTGACGCCCTGCACGAGCGGCAGCCGGACTCCGAACCGCCAGAAGCCGACGGACTGCACGATCGTGGCGAGGCCCGCGACGAACAGGTCGGCGCTGATGAGGAAGGCGAGGTCGGCGCTGTCGAAGCCGAGGGCCCCACCGACGATGAGCGGCACGGCGATCGCGCCCGCGTACATCGCGAGCACGTGCTGCAGGCCGAGCGGCAGGAGCCTGGCGAGCGGTGGGACGGAGTCGACGCCGTCCTCGGTCGGTGTCGCGCGCGGTGTCTTCGTGGTCGTCATGGCGTCCCCTTCGAGCGGTGGTTTCCCTGTGCTCCGGACGCTATGCACCCCGTGTTTCCCCGGGATGACGGGCGTGGGTCGCGTCGGTCACCGGACCAGTGCCCGAAACGCACGCCGAGACGGACGGGAGGCCCGTGGCGGATCCGCCACGGGCCTCCAGGCCGACAACCGGTCGCGTCTACCGACCGATGGTCGACATGTCGGGGTAGCGGTCGCCGGTCGGGACCGGGAGCGCCGACAGGCGCGTGACCTGGTCCGCGGTGAGGGTCAGGTCGGCGGCACCGACGTTCTCCTCGAGGCGCGACACGCGCTTCGTGCCCGGGATCGGCACGACGTCGTCGCCCTGGGCGAGCAGCCAGGCGAGGGAGACCTGGGCCGGGGTCGCGTCGGCCTCGGCGGCGATCGCCTTGACGGCGTCGACGATGCGCATGTTCTGCGCGAACGCCTCTTCCTGGAAGCGCGGGTTCGCCAGGCGGAAGTCGTCGGAGTCCAGGTCGGACGGCTTCGTGATCGCACCGGTCAGGAACCCGCGGCCGAGCGGCGAGTACGGCACCAGTCCGATGCCGAGCTCGCGCAGAGTGTCGAGCACCGCACCCTCGGGGTCGCGCGTCCACAGCGAGTACTCGCTCTGCAGGGCGGTGATCGGGTGGACCGCGTGGGCCTTCCGGATGGTCTCGGGTCCGGCCTCGGACAGGCCGATGTGCCGGATCTTGCCCTCCTGCACGAAGCCGGCGAGCTGCCCGATGACGTCCTCGATCGGGACGGCCGGGTCGACGCGGTGCTGGTAGTACAGGTCGATGTGGTCGGTGCCGAGGCGCCGCAGGGACCCCTCGAGGGCCTCGCGCACGGACTCCGGTGCGGAGCTGATGCCGCGGCCGGTGGCGGGCGTCTCCTCACCGGCGGTGTGGGTGATGAGGCCGAACTTCGTCGCGATCACGACGTCGTCGCGGCGGTCGGCGAGGGCCCGGCGGAGCAGGTCCTCGTTCGTGTAGGGGCCGTACGCCTCGGCCGTGTCGAACAGGGTGACGCCGAGGTCGATCGCGCGGTGGATGGTGCGGATCGACTCCGCGTCGTCGGTGCCGGCGCCCGTGTAGAAGGCGCTCATGCCCATGGTGCCGAGGCCGACGGGTCCGACCTCGAGGTCTGCGAGCTTGCGTGTCTGCATGGTGCAGGTCTACTCCGGGAGCACCGCTCGGAGGAAGGCACTGCCTGTGCCGGTCAGACACGGGCACCGTTCGTGTGGATCCTCCAAGGTCCACGCGGGGCAGCGCGGCCTTCTGGTGTGATCGGGGCGTGAACCTGTACTTCCGGCTGTTCCTGTTGCGCCTGCGTGTCCGGCTCCGCCCGACGACGGGTGGACGGCGGCCGTCGCTCTGGGACGAGGCACGCACACCGTTCCGCGTGACCCTGACCGACCTGGACCCGCTGCGGCACGTCAACAACGGGAAGTACCTGTCGATGCTCGACCTCGGGCGGCTCGACCTGATGCTGCGGTCGGGGTTCTGGGGCGCGATCGCGGAGCGCGGCTGGTACCCGGTCGTCTCGGCGCAGACCATCACGTACAAGCGGTCCCTGACGCTCGGGCAGCGGTTCGAGCTCGTGACCCGGGTGCTCGGCGTCGACGACCGGGCCGTGTACCTGGAGCAGACCTTCGTCCGTCGCGGAGCCGTCGTCGCCCGTGCCGTCGTGCAGGCGCGGTTCCTGCGCCGCGCCGGCGGGACGGTCCCGATGGCGGACCTGCTCGACGCCGTCGGCGGAGCACCGGCCGACCGTGAACTGCCCGCGTGGGTGCACGGGTGGGCTGGTGCCGTCCGGATCAGCAGCACCGCCTGACGGTCACGGAACGGCGACAGATCCCGGCTCCGTTGGATGGCATCGCACCGCCGGCGCTACGCTGCGAGCACGGGGTGGATGCCCCGGACGGAAGGGGAACGTCATGGTCGTCATGTGGATCGTCATCGGAGTGGTCGTGGCCATCGCCGCGCTGCTCACCGTGCTCGAGGTGCAGAACCGCCGTCGTGCGAAGCGCCTCGCCCACCTCGAACCCGTCGACCCGACCCTCGGAGCCCGATCCCTCGCCGACGCCGAAGCGGCGCACTCGATGACCGAGGGCCTCGCGAAGTCTGCACACCCCGGCATCACCGGTGCCAGCGGGGGACTCGCCGGCTCGTGAGCCGCACGTCGACCCGGCGCGCCCTGCTCGCCGGGGGCGTCGGACTCGGGCTCGCCGGGGTCCTGGCGGCGTGCAGCCGGCCGGGTCCCGCTCCGTCGGGTTCGCCGCGACCGACTTCCAGCGGCTCCGCCGAGCCGACGAGCACACCGACACCCGGTGGCCCCGACTCGTGGGACGCCCTCGCCGCCGCGGTCTCCGGCACGGTGCTCCGGTCCGGGTCGAACGGGTGGGACAGCGCCCGCGTGCTCGAGAACCCGCGGTACGACGACGCCGACCCGCAGGGCATCCTGCGCGTCGCCGGGGCTCCGGACGTGCAGGCCGGTCTCGCGTTCGCGCGGAACACCCGCACCCCCGTCGCACTGCGCGCGGGCGGGCACTCGTACACGGGCTGGTCGGCCGGCGGCGCACCCGGGACCGACGTCCCGCGGTCGCTCGTGATCAGCACGCAGGACCTCGACGGCATCGAACTGCACGACGACGACACCGTCACGATCGGCCCGGGTGCGCAGCTCGGGGACGTCTACGCCGCGCTCGCGAAGGCCGGACGGGCGATCGGCGCCGGCTCCTGTCCGACCGTCGGCATCGGCGGGCTCACCCTCGGCGGTGGGGTCGGCGTGCTCGTCCGCTCGTTCGGGCTGACCTGCGACCAGCTCACCGGCGTGACGCTCGTCACTCCGGACGGCGCCGTGCACGAGGTCTCGACGTCCAGCGAACCGGACCTGTTCTGGGCCTGCCGCGGTGGGGGCGGTGGAACCGTCGGCGTCGTGACCGCACTGACGTACCGGACGCAGGCCGCGCCTCCCGTCCTGCTCTTCACCATCACGTTCGCGTGGTCGGCCGCCGCTGCCGTGGTGCGCGCCTGGCAGGACTGGGCGCCCACCGCCGACCCGAAGCTGTGGTCGACGCTCAAGCTGCTGAACGGCAGTCGGCACACCGCCCCGACGGTCACCGTGACCGGCGTGTGGACCGGATCGAAGACCGGCGCCGACACCTCCGTCGACGGTTTCATCGCCGCCACCGGTGCGAAGCCCCTCGCCCACACCGGGCAGGTGCTCACCTACGGCGCCGCGATGTCCGCGCTGGCGGGGAAGCCGCAGCGGGTGTCCGAGGCAGCGACGTCGTCGATCGGATCGGCGAAGCTCACCGACGCGCAGATCGACGTGCTCGTCGCCCGGGCGGCCGCGGCGGGCGACGTCGACGGCAACCTCGAGGGCGGGGTCGCGCTCGACGCCCTCGGCGGCGTCGTGGCGGACATCGGCCGGACCGACTCGGCGTTCCCGTGGCGATCCGCGCTCATGACCGTGCAGTACACGGCGGTCTTCGCCGACGGCGCGGACCCCGCACCGTTCGACGCGTACGTGCGGGGGTTCCGACGGGCCATGCGGCCGGCGTGGGGCGACGCGGCGTACGCGAACTACTGCGACGCGGCGATCACGGACCCGTCGGCGTACTTCGGGGACAACACCTCGCGCCTGCACCGCATCGCCGAGCAGGCCGATCCGACGGGCGTGCTCGACCAGCCGAACTGGGTCTGACGCCGCACGAGTCTCGGCCCGACGCACGCGAGTCTCGGTGTGAGCGACAGTTCTCGTGGCGCGCACCGCGAGGACTGTCGCCCACGCCGAGTCTCGGGCAGGAGCCGGGGCCGGCAGGCCGACCGCGTCCTACGATGACCGCATGGACATCGTCGACCTGGTGCTGCCGGACGTCGCTGCCTGGCGTGCCTGGCTCGACCTGCACGAGGGTGACGCCGACGGGGTGTGGCTCGTGCTCGCGAAGAAGGGCGTCACCGAGCCGACGACCCTGACCTACGACACCGCCCTCGACGAGGCACTGTGCTCGGGCTGGATCGACGGGCAGCGGCGTGGGCGGGACGACACGACCTACCGCCAGCGGTTCACCCCGCGGCGGAAGGCCTCACTCTGGTCGCAGCGCAACCTCGGACTCGTCGCGACGCTCATCGCCGACGGCCGGATGCGCGAGCGCGGGCAGGCCGAGATCGACCGGGCGAAGGGCGACGGCCGGTGGGACCGCGCGTACGCCGGGCCGGCGACCGCCACCGTCCCCGAGGACCTGCAGGCAGCGCTCGACGCCTCGCCCGCGGCGGCCGCTCTGTTCGCCGAGCTCGACGGCACGAACCGGTACGCCGTGCTGCACCGGATCACGACCGCGCCGAGTGCGACCTCGCGGACCAACCGGCTGACGAAGCTCGTCGCCGGACTGGCACGCGGCGAGACGCCGCACCCGCGTCCGGACCGGTCGGAGCGCCGGGGGACACCGACTCAGGGACCGGCAACGCCTCCGGCGTAGACCGGGGACATGACCACTGGCACCGACACCACGAACCGTCCGGCCGCCGCCTCCGGCACCTTCCGCATCGGGGGCGACCTCGAGGTCCACCGCCTCGGCTACGGCACCATGCAGCTCACCGGCCCCGGCGTCTGGGGACCCCCGAAGGACCACGACGAGGCCGTCCGCGTGCTGCAGCGCGCCGTCGAGCTCGGCGTGGACTTCTTCGACACCGCCGACTCGTACGGCCCCTACGTCGCCGAGGAGCTCCTGCACGAGGCGCTCCACCCCTACGGCGACGACGTCGTCATCGCGACGAAGGCCGGACTCACCCGGACCGGCCCGAACGAGTGGCCGCCGGTCGGCCGCCCGGAGTACCTGCGTCAGGAGGCCGAGATGAGCCTCCGCCGCCTGGGCCTCGAGCGCATCGACCTGTTCCAGCTGCACCGCATCGACCCGAAGGTCCCGCTCGAGGACCAGGTCGGCGAGCTCAAGAAGCTGCAGGACGAGGGCAAGATCCGACACATCGGCCTGTCCGAGGTGTCGGTCGACGACGTCAAGGCGGCCCAGGAGATCGCGACGATCGTCTCCGTGCAGAACCTGTACAACCTGCAGAAGCGCGACGCCGAGGAGCTCCTCGACTGGTCGACCGAGCAGGGCATCGCGTTCATCCCGTGGTTCCCGCTCGCGACCGGCGGGCTGACCGGCGAGGACTCCCCGCTCACCGAGATCGCGTCGCGGAAGGGTGCGTCCCCGGCGCAGCTCGCCCTCGCCTGGCTGCTCAAGCGCTCGCCCGTCGTGCTCCCGATCCCGGGTACCTCGAGCGTCTCGCACCTGGAGGACAACCTGCAGGGCGCGACCATCGAGCTGACCGACGACGAGTTCGAGGAACTGTCGAAGCTGGGTTCCTGACCCTTCGGTCGCGGACGCGACCGAACGGCGGACGGGAGGCACGGTGCCAGCTGGCACCGTGCCTCCCGTCCGTCTCCCGCGCGTTCCACCACCGCGCTTGCGTGTGCATACGCGGTATGGGCATACTCGGTATGTCCATGGTGGACGAGAAACGGGGGAAGTGTCATGAGCGTACGGATGGGCGTACTCGCGCTGCTGGTGGGGGGACCCGGGTACGGGTACCAGCTCCGGGGGGAGTTCGAGCACCGCACCGGCGGGAGCTGGCCGCTGAACATCGGCCAGGTCTACACGACGCTCGACCGCCTGGAACGCGACGGCCTCGTGGCCCGCGGCGACACCGACGACGACGGCCACGTCGTCTACACGGTGACCGACGCGGGTCGCGGGGAAGTGGCGCGCTGGTTCAGCGAGCCGGTGCCCGCCAAGCGCGGGCGTGACGAGCTCGCGATCAAGTTCGCTCTGGCCGTGACGGTGCCCGGCGTCGACGTCGCGCGCCTGGTGCAGGTGCAGCGCGGTGCCGCGATCCGGAACCTGCAGGACCTGACCCGGCTCAAGCGCACGACCGATCCCGCGACGGACCTGGCGTGGTCGCTCGTGCTCGAGTCGATGGTGTTCCAGGCCGAGGCCGAGGTGCGGTGGCTCGACCACGTGGAGTCGACCGTGGCGCGGTACCGGCCGGAGGAGCATCCGGCGGCGGACGCTGGCTCCTCGTCCGCGACCGCTGCCGACACCGCGCGGAGTGCACGGTGAGCGCCGCACCGCTCCTGCAGCTCGACGCCGTCAGCGTGCACTACGGCTCCGGCGCGAAGGCCGTCACGGCGCTGGCCGGCATCGACCTGGCCGTCCAGCGCGGCGAGATGGTCGCCGTCATGGGGACCTCGGGTTCCGGCAAGTCGACGCTGCTCGCCTGCGCCGGCACCCTGCTGCCGCCGACGAGCGGCGAAGTGCTGATCGACGGCGAGTTCGTGTCCGACCGGCCGGCCAAGGAACTCGCGGCCCTCCGCCGTCGCCTCATCGGGTTCGTGTTCCAGGACTTCAACCTGATCCCGTCGCTCACCGCGGTCGAGAACGTGGCGCTGCCGCTCGAGCTCGACGGCTGGAAGGCCTCGCAGGCCCGCCGCGCCGCGGAACTGGCACTCGACAACGTCGAACTCGCACACCGCGGCGACGCCTACCCGGACGACCTGTCCGGCGGGCAGCAGCAGCGCGTCGCGATCGCCCGGGGCGTGGTCGGCGAACGTCGGCTCGTGCTGGCGGACGAACCGACCGGCGCCCTCGACTCGCAGACCGGCGAGGTCGTGCTCCGCATGCTCCGACGGCACGTCGATGCCGGAGCCGGCGCGCTGCTCGTCACCCACGACGCCCGGCACGCTGCCTGGGCGGACCGGATCGTCTTCCTGCGCGACGGTCGCGTGATCGACGAGACCGTGTACTCGGGCGTGGAGCTCGCCCTGTCGGACCGGACCGCGTCGTGAGCCGGCGTCGGCGTCCAGGTACCGGCCGGACGCCGTTCGCCCTCCGACCGGCGTTCCGTCTGGGGCGTCGACTGGCGTTCGCGAAGGTCGGTCGGGCGGCGCTGATCATCGCGCTCATCGGCATCCCCACCGCCGGGTTCGCCGCGGTGGCGGTCGTCGTGCAGTCGACGCAGCCCACGACCGCGGAGTCGCTGGACTACGACCTCGGCAAGGCAGCCGCGCAGATGCGGGTCTCCGGCCCGGACCTGCCCGGCATGCGGCAGGACCCGGTGCAGTGGCAGTTCACCGATGCGAAGCGGAACAGCCCGGTCACGGAGGCCGACGAGGACCCGCCGTTCGCGAACGTGCTCGCCCACGTGCCGGACGGTGCGCTGTCCATCCCGGTCGGCGGCACGCCCGTCGTGGTGCAGGGACCCAAGGGACCTGTCGGCCTGGCCGCGGTGGAGGGCAGCGTCTGGGACCCGTCGCTCGAGGGCCACTGGCGTGTCCTCGACGGTTCGGCGCCGACCGCGCGCAACCAACTCATGGTCACGCCGGCGACGCTCGACCGGCTCGACGCCCACATCGGTGACACCGTCGACATCACCGATCCCGTCACGAAGCGGTTCACGATCACCGGGACGATGCGCGACCTCGGCTCGGCGCCCAGCGAGCAGGGCGTGTTCCTGCCGTGGGGGACGACCCTGTCGACGACCGAGACCACTGACGACGCGGGTCTGACCGACGTCACCGTCTACCTGCCGTCGGACGCGCCGACCTGGTCGGAGATCCGGCAGCTCAACGCGCACGGCATCGTCGTGCAGTCCCGCCCGGTCGTGCTCGATCCGCCGGATGCCCGCCTGCCCGGCGGCCAGATGAGCTCGTCACTCGGCTGGTACCTCGGCGCGATGGCACTGCTCGGGGTCTTCGCGATGTTCGAGGTCGCGCTGCTCGCCGGGGCCGCGTTCCTGGTCGGCACCCGGGCGGACACCCGTTCGTACGCGATCGTCACGAGCGTCGGCGGGGACAAGCGGTTCGTCCGGACGATCGTCGCCGGGTCCGGCCTCGTGCTCGGGTCCATCGGCGCCGTCCTCGGCGTCGCGGTGGGCACCGGGATCGGCGTCGCGGTGTTCCGCCTGATCGACAACGGCGACGTCGTGTCGTTCCCCGGCTTGCACGTGCCACCGCTCCTGCTGCTCGTGGTCGCGGCCGCCGGCGTCCTGGCCGGGCTGGTCTCCGCACTCGTCGCCGCTCGGGCCGCCACCCGCATCAACGTGCTCGCGGCGCTGCGGGGTTCACTCCGACCCGCGCCCGTCGACCGTCCTGCTCGTCGTCGGCGACGCATCTGGGGGCCGGTGCTCATCATCGCGGGTGCCGTGATGACGCTGGCCTGCGGCGCCGGGGTGCTCATGCTCAACGACCGCCGGGTACAGGACGACCACTGGGCGTGGGTGGCCGGTGCCGGGGTCGCGCTCGGGCCGTGCCTGATGCAGCTCGGCATCGCGATCTGCTCGCCGTGGCTCCTGGCCCTGGTGTCCCGGATGTCCGCACGCCTGGGCCTGTCGGCTCGGTTGGCCGCCCGCGATGCCCGGCGCAACCCGGTCCGGACGGTGCCGGTGCTCGCCAGTGTGATGAGCGTCGTGTTCGTCGCGTCGGTCGTGATCACGTGGAGCGCGTCGAGCCACGCGCAGTACGTCCGCGGGTACGAGTACACGACGGCGGTCGGGGTCGCGACGTCCGAGGTGCAGCTGTCCAGCGAGGACGGTGCCGCCAGCGGGCACGACGCGGCGTTGACGGCGCACGCGGCGAAGGTCGTGGCGCGGGTGCTCGACCACGACCGGATCCGGGTGCTCGGCGTGGCCGAGGGCTGGGCGGGCGACACCCCGTCGTCCGTGACGATGCCGCACCGGTGGACGGACTTCGACTGCGACGGCTACGACTCCACGTCGTGCTCGTACTACCTCGACACCGCTGACGCGACCGTCCCGCACATCTGGACGGGCACCGTCGACGACTACGCGGTGCTCACCGGACACCGACCGTCTGCTGCCGTGCGGGATGCACTCGAGGGCGGCAAGGCGGTGTCACTGTGGCCGGAGTACGCCCACGACGGTGCCGTCCGCATCGACACGTTCCACGACCGCACGTGGGAGAGCCCGACGATCACGACGACGACGAAACCGGACGCCAGCGTGTCGATCCCGGCCGTGCTCGACGTGCAGTCGCCGCGGATCCAGGTCGGCGTCTTCATGACGAAGGCGACCGCTGCGCACTACGGGGTGCGCGCCGTCGACGGCATGCTCGTGACGACGCTGCCCGGGGACATCGCGCCCGAGCAGTGGGACGAGCTGAGTTCCGCCTGGCAGAGCTTCGGTGGCGCGGACCGCGCTCGGTGGGACGGCCCGCAGTTCGCCTACGAGGCCGGGCCGGTCGACAACGGCGCGCTCATCCGGGCGATCGTGCTCGCGCTGGCCGCGGCGGTGACGATCGGTGCGACGGCGGTGGCCATCGGGCTCGCGCGGTCCGACGGGCGCCGAGACGACGAGGTGCTCGACGCGATCGGTGCCGCACCACGACTGCGACGGCGGGTGTCGACCTGGCAGGCAGCGATCCTGGCCTCGGTGGGCGCGGTGATCGGCACCCTGCTGGGGCTGCTGCCGATGCGGGCACTCACCCTGCGGTTCACGGAGCCAGCGGTCGGGTCGAACCACATGCCGTTCGTGCCGGACTGGTCGATGCTGGCCCTGCTCGCGATCGGTCTGCCGCTCCTGGTGACGGCCGGGGCATGGCTCACCGCGCACGGCCGACGCCGCGTGGCGGTGCGGCGGGCGCACTGAGGTGTGGGGCGGCGCTGCACGTGGCGCCGTCCCGGTGCAGCCTGGTCAGGCGCCGGGCTGCACCACCATGAGCACGGCGACGACGACCCACACCAGGTTGAACAGGCCGACCAGGGCAGCGAGCTTCCGCGGCGAGCGCTCGGTCCCGTTCCCGCGCAGGACCTCGTGCTGCTCCGGCAGGACCCCGAGCGCGAGGATCCCCGCAGCCACCGCGGTCAGACCGATCGAGACGAGCAGCCACGCCTCGTCGAGTGCCCCGACCTCGAACGCCAGGGCCATGCCGAACGTCGGGACGGCGAGCGAGATGATCGAGTACACGTGGCAGATCCGGTGCAGGACCCTGGCGACCGCTCGGGCCCCCTGGTCGCCCGGATCGGCGACGAGCGCGCGAGCCGGCTTCGGGAACATGCTCCCGGCGACCGCGACGGGTCCGAGGGTGAGCAGCGCCGCCACGACGTGCACGGTGAGGAGGACGCTGGACATCGCTTCCAGCCTAGGGCGCGGTACTTCGTGAGCAGAAATGGTCGGGTGGCCGTCGGCGGACTCGACCATTTCTGCTCACGAAGTGGTCACACGTTCGGGATGGACACCTCGGCCAGCACGACCTCGTCGTCCATCGGGATCGGACCGCGCACCCGGGGGACCCCGTCGACCCATTCGACCGGCACTCCCGCAGCCGCGAGCCCCTCGACGCTCAGGTCGATCCGGAGCAACGGCAGCGCGAGGTCGCCGTACCGCTCGGCGACGACCTCGGACACCCGGTCCGGTGTGGTGGCACGGACGTACCCGCCCGGCTCGAGCGGCACCCCGCGAGTGGACACCTCATACTCGCCGAACCCGCGGCTCATCTCCCAGTCGTCGGCGATCGCCACGTGACAGACCACATCGGTCATGGACCCTCCTCGGTAATGAAACGGGAGCGTATCATTACCGCTAGGATGGGTCTGTGAACAAGCGTGGACGTCCGACCGCCGACGAGCGGATCGCCCGTGACGAGCGGATCCTCGACGTCGCGACCGACCTGTTCCTGGAGCACGGGTTCGCGGGCGTCGCACTCGACCGCGTCGCCGCCGAGGCCGGGGTCACGAAGCGCACGCTCTACACGGCGTTCGGCGACAAGCCCGCGATCCTCCGAGCGGTCGTCCGGCGGCAGCACCCGTACGCCGACCAGCCCACGGCGGACCTCGTGTCCACGGCTACAGCGATCGGCAGCGCGTTGTTCTCGGACCGTGCGGTCGCCCTGCACCGGCTCGTCATCGCCGAGTCGACGCGGTCACCCGAGCTCGCGCGCGAGTTCCACGAGGCCGGGCCGCTCGCCGCGCAGCAGGCCCTGGTCCGCGCCGGAACCACTCCGGAGACCGCCGCCGAGCTCTTCACCCTGCTGCTCGGGGAGCTCCACCGCGAGCGCCTGCTCGGCTTGGCTCCGGCACCGACGGCCGCGGTGGTCGCCGCACGCGCCGTGCGTGCGGTCGCGGTGCTCTCGACCTGACCCCAGGACGGACGGGAGGCCCGGTGCCAGCTGGCACCGGGCCTCCCGTCCGCCACATGGTGAGCAGAAATGGTCGGGTGGCCGTCGCGGACCCGACCATTCCTGCTCACGAAGCGGCGAGCGGCGCGGCGCGCATCGCGCTCAGGCGGGGTCGGGCAGCGCCTCCGCGTACGTGCGGAACTCGCCGCGCTCCGAGTGGATCGCCCACAGACGATCCGCGATGGACTCGCCGGAGTGCTCCGGCTGCCCGTCGTCGATGCCGAACGGGATGATGAGCTGACCGACGTGGACCTGCTCGTCGCGCACGGCGTCGTGCAGGAGCTGGGCGTAGGCGCTCTCGGCAGCGAAGGCGACCGAGGTGCCGGTGACCCGGGCGCCGGGACGCACCGCACTGCCGCCGTTCACGAACAGGATCGTGCCGTGGCCGATCGCGCGCATGCCGGGCAGCACCTGGCGGACCGCGTTGACCGAGCCGTAGACCGAGAACTCGATCGGGCCGACCAGGTCCTCCGCGGTGGTCTCGAGCACCGGACGCATGTACTCCTTGGCGGGGAGCGGGCTGTACTGCAGCACCTCGATGGGACCGAGCTGCTCGGTCGCACGCTCGAGGGCGCTGCGGAGCGAATCGCCGTCACGGACGTTCGCGGCGAACCCGGCGGCCGTGATGCCCTGCTCGCGCAGCGACGCGGCGAGGCCGTCCAGGCGGTCCTGGTTGCGGGAGACGAGGGCGATCGAGAAGCCCTCGCGGCCGAAGCGTTCGGCGACGGCGAGACCGAGGCCCTTGCCGGCCCCGATGATGGCGATGGTGGTCATGCGGAGTACTCCTCGTCGGTGACGTGCTCGAGCCAGGTGGTGGTGGTCGCCGGGTCGTCGGCGAGGTCGAGCATCGCGAGGTGCTCCATGTAGTCCGTCGGGGTCGCACCGTGCCAGTGCTCTTCACCCGCAGGCGTGTAGACGGTCTGGCCCGGCTGGACCTCGATCACGCCGCCGTCACGGGTGCCCATGCGCGCGACGCCCTCGGTGACGTGCAGGGTCTGGCCGTTGGCGTGCGAGTGCCAGGCGGTGCGGGCGCCGGGCAGGAACCGGACCTTCGCGACGGTCATCGACTGGCCGGCTTCCTTCGGGCTGGCGATGGCGTCGAGGTACACGTCACCGGTGAACTGCGCGGCCGGGTTCTTGACGGTCGGCTGCTTCGGTTGGATCTCCATGGCCCCGACGGTAGGCCGATGTGCGCACCGGAGGGAGGTGCCGGTCGTACCCCTCAGCCGTTTCCCGAACACGACGTGTGTGATCGACGCACGATCCGGGAGGACCACCGTGGACAGCAGCGAACACCCGAACCCGCACCCGAGCCCGAACCCCACCCGAGCCCGACGCGCCTGGTCCGCGGCGGGCATCGCCGCGGTGGCCGCACTCGCCCTGGGCGGCTGTGCCGATGCCGCACCGGACGACGACCGCGGCTCGTCGGCGAGCGCCCGCGCCACCGCCCCCGCCGACCTGCCCACCGGGCAGGTCGCGCTCGACGGCGACACCAGCGACGTGGTCACCGGGCTCGAGGCACCGTGGTCGGTCGTCCGCACCGGCGACGACGGCGACGCCCTGGTCAGCGAACGCGACTCCGCGAAGGTCCTCGAGCTGCAGGACGACGGCACGACGCGCGAGGTCGGCACCGTCGACGGCGTCAGCCACGGCGGCGAGGGCGGCCTGCTCGGGCTGGCCCTGCACGACGACGACCTGTTCGTGTACTCGACGGCCGACGACGGCAACCGGATCCAGCGGTTCGACCTGACGGGCAGCGCCGGGTCGTGGGCGCTCGGCGACGCCACGACGATCATCGACGGGCTGCCGTCGAACACGTTCCACGACGGCGGCCGCATCGCGTTCGGCCCCGACGACATGCTCTACGCCAGCGTCGGGGACGCCGGCACGAGCAGTGACGCGCAGGACGAGGACTCGCTCGCGGGCAAGATCCTGCGGCTCACCCCGGACGGCGACGTGCCGGACGACAACCCGTTCGACGGGTCACCCGTCTGGAGCCTCGGGCACCGCAACGTGCAGGGGTTGGGATGGTCATCGGACGGCACGATGTTCGCGTCGGAGTTCGGCGAGAACACCCTCGACGAGCTGAACGTGATCGAGGCGGGCGAGAACTACGGCTGGCCCGAGGTCGAGGGCGAGGGCGGCGAGGACCAGGGCTTCGTCGACCCGGTGCAGCAGTGGTCGACGGACGAGGCGTCCCCGAGCGGCCTGACGGTCGTCGACGACACCGTGTTCGTGGCCAACCTGCGCGGCGAGGTGCTCCGGGCGATCCCGGCGGACGACCCGGGGACCTCGACCGAGTACTTCCCGGGCGACTTCGGCCGGATCCGGACCGTGCTCGAGGGGCCGGCGGACACCCTCTGGTTCGTCACGAACAACACCGACGGCCGTGGTGACCCGGCCGCGGGGGACGATCGCATCGTCTCGGTCCCGCTCACGCGGTCGACGGGCTGAGCCAGCGACCTCGCCCCACAGGGGTTCCGGCAGCCCCTCGCTCGCACGCTGTCCAGCCGGTTACCGTGACGGCATGAACCACCGCGACGAAGCCCGCGACTTCCTGTCCAGCCGTCGCGCCCGCATCACCCCCGAGCAAGCCGGGGTCGAGACGTTCGGCACCCGCCGTCGGGTCACCGGGCTCCGGCGCGAAGAGGTCGCACGGCTGGCGGGCGTCAGCATCGACTACTACACGCGGCTGGAGCGGGGGAACCTGCAGGGCGTCTCGGACAGCGTGCTCGAGGCCGTCGCCGGCGCACTGCAGCTCGACGCCGCCGAGCTCGAGCACCTGCGCGACCTGTCCCGGCACCAGAACGCGACACCGCGGCGCGCGGGCAAGGTCGTGCCGGTGGCGGCCGTCCGCCCGGAGCTGCAGTACCTGCTCGACGTCATCACCGATGCGCCGGCGATGATCATCAACAACCGGCAGGACATCGTCGCCGCCAACGCGCTCGGCTACGCGATGCACTCCGACCTGGTGGCGGCACTGGCCCGGCCGATGAACTTCTCGCGCTTCATCTTCCTCGACCCGCAGGCCCGGAACTTCTACCAGGACTGGCAGCGGGCGGCGCACACGAACGTCGCGATCCTGCGGCGCGAGGCCGGCCGCACACCGAACGACCGCGACCTCGCAGCCCTCATCGGCGAGCTGTCGATGCGGAGCGACGACTTCCGCGCCCTGTGGGCCGCGCACGACGTCCGCCGCCACTACGCCGGCGTGAAGTCCTTCCGGCACGCTGTCGCCGGTCCGCTCGAACTGCACTTCCAGACGCTCGAACTCGCCGAGGACCCCGGGCTCGCGCTCACGATCTACCCGGCGACCCCGGGCAGCCCGACCGCCGACGCGCTCCGCCTGCTCGCCTCGTGGGCGGCGACGGAGCAGATCGCGGAACGTGCGCGCAGCGCGGTCAGCCCCGGATGAGCGGTGCCCCGCGGAGCGTCAGCCCCGGATGATGTCGTCCGCGATCCGTGCGGCGTCGTCGATGGGCACCGCGAAGCCGATGCCGATGTTGCCGGAGGAGTAGCCGAGCGTCGCGATCGACGTGTTCACCCCCACGACGCGGCCGTCGAGCCCGACGAGCGGCCCGCCGGAGTTGCCGGGGTTGATCGACGCGTCGGTCTGCACGAGCGGCTGCGCCGATCGCTGCGAAGTCCGTTCGAGGGCGCTGATGATGCCCGAGGTGACGGTGCCGTTCAGGCCGAGCGGGGACCCGACCGCGATGACGGACTCGCCGATCCGCAGGTCGGCGCTGCGTCCGAGGTCGGCTGCGGGCACGGTCAGGCCGGTCGCCTCGATGACCGCGATGTCGCTGTCTTCGTCGCTGCCGACGACCCGGCCGTCGGTGCTGGTGCCGTCGGGCAGTACGAGCCGGACGGCCGACGATCCGTCGACGACGTGGTGGTTCGTCATGACGTGTCCGGCGTCGTCGATGACGAAGCCGGAGCCGCTCCCGCCGGTCGTGCGGACCTGCACGACGCTCTGCAGCATCCGCTGGGCGGCGTCCTCGGCGTCGGTCGCAGTACCGCCGGACGAGCCGGACGTCCCCGACGAGCCGGACGTGCCGGACTGCTGCCGCCCGGCCACCGGGGCGCTGACCGGGGAGTCCGGGGTGACGAGCAGGGCGCCGGTGACCCCCGCGGTGCCGCCGAGGACGAGCGCGGCGACGAGGACGGTCACGGTCCGGCCACCGCCCCGCCGCTCGCGGCGCGGTGCCGGCTCGTCGAACTCGGACCGGCGGGTGGCCGGGTCCGGTGGGGGGCCCTGGACGGGCGTGGGGACGGACGGGAGGCCCGTTGCGAGCTGGTCCCGGGCCTCCCGTCCGCCGTCTGGTCGCGCAGATCGCTCGGGCGGTGCGCCGGTGGACCAGTGCTGTGGACCTGCGGGCCGGCCGATGCCGGGAGGGGTGTCACTCATGGTCGTGTCCTCGTGTTCAGACGATGCGGGCGAACCAGCGGAGGGAGAGCGCGCCGGCGGTGAGGGCGAGGAGCATGCTGAGCAGGGCGAGCCACGGCGTGATCTCGACGGGTTCCTCGTGCCAACCGATCGACGAGCCGATGTCCTGGTAGACCTCGCGGAGTTCGTCGGTGCTGGACGCCCGGTAGAACCGTCCGTCGGTCTCGTCCGCGAGCTGGCGAAGCGAGGTCTCGTCGACGGGGACGGCCTGCTGCGTCCCCCACAGGTTCGCGACCCCGGAGTCGGTGCCGTAGGCGATGGTGGAGACGGGCATGCCGGCTTCGCGAGCTGCTTCGGCGGCCGCGGCGGGTTCGCGCCCGGTGGTGTTCGCGCCGTCGGAGAGCAGCACGAGTCGCGCCGGGATGCGCTCCGGTTCCCCGGACCCGCCGGGGGTCGGGGACGGCGACGCCGAGCCGGTGGCACCGTCGTCACTGAGGCGGTCGACCTCGCCGACCGCCTCGAAGACGGCCTCGCCGATCGCCGTCCCACCGCCGCCGTCGTCCATCCCGGCGATGGCCTCCCGGACCGCTTCGTGGTCGCGGGTGGCCGGAGCCAGGACGTCCGCGCCGCCGGCGAAGGCGATCGCCCCGACGTTGAACGTCTCCGGCATCTCGGCGACGAAGGACTCGGCGGCGGACTTGGCGGCCTCGAGCCGGTTCGGGTCGACGTCGTCGGCCTGCATCGAGCCGGACGTGTCGATCGCGACGATCACCGTGGCACGCTCGTAGGGCACCCGGACGTCGATCTCGGGGCGCGCACCGGCGAAGCCGAGGGCGGTCAGGCCGACCAGGACGAGCGCCGCGGGCAGGTGCCGACGCCACCGGGGCCGCTTCGGGACGAGCTTGTCGAGCATCGGCAGGGTCGCGAAGCGCACGGCGTACCGCCGGCGTCGGCGCTGGACGAGCAGGTACGCCGCGGCGAGTGCGGCCACCGGCACGAGGGCGAGCAGGAACCAGGGTGTGAGGAAGGTCATCGGGTCCTCCGTGCCGATCGGGCGGGCGTGCGGTGCCGGCGGTGGATGAAGCGGGTGAGTTCGCGGCCGAGGTCATCGTCGGTGCGCAGGACCAGGTGGTCGGCCCCGGCGGCGCGGACGGCGGTGGCGGTGGCCGCGCGGTGGGCGGCTGCTCCGGCGGCGTACGCGGTGCGGAGTGCCCGGTCCGAGGTGCCGACGACGCGTTGGGCGCCGGACTCCGGGTCGACGAAGACGACGTCGCCGACGTCGGGCAGGTCGAGCTCGCGGGGGTCGAGCACCTCGACGACGATGACCTCGTGGCGTGCCGACAGCCGACGCAGGGCGGGTTCCCACGGCAGCCGCGCGCTGTCGGTCGCCGGCTGGTCGAGCAGGTCACTGATGACGACCCGCAGACCGCAACGGGGCGCCTGGGCGGCGAACACGCGGAGCGCTGCGGCCAGGTCGGTCGTCGGGACGCCGTCGCGGGGGCCCGGATCGGCACGGAGCACGCGGCGGGCGGTGGTGCGACCGGCGCCCGGAGGGGTCCAGCGGATCCCCTCGGTGCCGACGACGCCGAGTCCCACCCGGTCACCCGCGCCGGTGGTGAGCAGGCCGATCGCCGCCGCCGTCCAGGTGGCGACGTCGGCCTTCTCACGGTCGGTGGTGCCGAAGGCCATGCTCGGCGAACGGTCGACCAGCACCCACGTCTCGAGCGCGTGCTCAGCGCGGGTGAGCCAGACGTACGGTTCGCCGGCGCGAGCCGTGGCGTTCCAGTCGATCCGGCGGACGTCGTGCCCGGGCTGGTAGCGCACGAGTTCCTCGGGGTCGCTGCCCGTGCCGAGGGACAGGCCCTGGTGGTCGCCGTGCACCGTGCCGTCGACACGGCGCCGGACGGTGAGCTCGAGGCGGCGGAGCCGTGCGTCGTCGCTCACGGCGTCGCCTCGTACGGGGTGGAAGCGGCCGCGGCGGGGGTCGGTGCGGCTGGGGGGTACCGCACGTCACCGCCCGCCGCGACCGCGCTCGGGTCCTCGGACGCCGCGATCCGAGGCTGCGGGACGGCCGCGAGCACGGCCTCCACAGCGGTCCTGGGGTCGACGCCGTCGGCGACGGCGTCGAAGGTGAGCACGAGGCGGTGCGCGAGCACGTCGGAGGCGACGTCCGCGATGTCACCGGGCAGCACGTAGTCGCGGCCCCGGAGGAGCGCGAGCGCACGGGCCGCGGCGACCAGGCCGAGCGACCCGCGGGCACTGACGCCGTACTCGAGCACTCCGTCGAGGGTGTGCACGCCGTAGCGGTGTGGGTTGCGGGTCGCCATCACGAGTTGCACGGCGTACATCGCGACGGCGTGATGCACGAAGACCTGCTCGGCTTCGGCCTGCAGCCGGACGATGTCCGGCACCGTCAGGATCTGCTGCGCGCGTGGCCGGTCGGCGCTCATCCGCTGCACGATGGTCAGTTCCCCGAGCTCGTCGGCGTGATCCACGTCGACCTTGAGCAGGAAGCGGTCGCGCTGCGCTTCGGGGAGCGCGTACACGCCGTCGTTCTCGATCGGGTTCTGGGTGGCGAGCACGATGAAGGGGTCGGGGAGCCGGTGGGTCTGCCCACCGATCGAGACCTGCTGCTCGGCCATCGCCTCGAGCAGCGCCGACTGCACCTTGGCGGGAGCGCGGTTGATCTCGTCCGCGAGCACGAGGTTGGCGAACACCGGTCCGGGTTCGACGTCGAAGGTCTCGGTGGACGGCCGCCAGACCCGCGTGCCGACGATGTCGGACGGCATCAGGTCGGGGGTGAACTGCAGGCGGACGAAGTCCCCGCCGACGACGGTGGCCAGGGTGCGCACCGCGAGGGTCTTCGCGACGCCGGGGACGCCCTCGAGCAGCACGTGGCCCCGGGCGAGCAGCCCGATCATCATCCGTTCGACCATGGCGTCCTGGCCGACGACCACGTGCTTGACCTCGAACAGTGCGCGTTCGAGGACGGCTGACGCGGACGGCGTCGTGTACGGGTCGGCGTGGGCGGCTTCGGTCATGGTGTCCTCCTGTCGTTCGGGTGCGTCCCACTCCAGTCGCCAGGGGCGAAAACGACGGGAAGCCGGATCGAAACCGGACCGAAAAGGGGGAACGGACAGTACCTGTCAGTCGCCCAGCCGCCCTGGTTACCGTGAGGCATGCGCGTGCTGATGGTGGAGGACGAAGCCGGTCTGGTGACCGCGTTGCGCGTCGCCCTGCAGCGTGAGGGGTACGCGGTCGACGCCGCCGGCACGCTCGGGGACGCCCGCGCGAAGCTCACCGTCACGGACTACGACATCGTCCTGCTCGACGTGAACCTGCCGGACGGGGACGGCTTCGAGCTCGCCGGCGAGCTCCGGTCGACCGGCGAACCCGGTGGGTCCGGTGGCCCCGGCCCACGGATCCTCATGCTCACCGCCCGCGGCCAGCTGCGCGACCGGGTCCGCGGGCTCGACCTCGGTGCCGACGACTACCTGGTGAAACCGTTCGCGCTCGTCGAGCTCACCGCCCGGATGCGCGCACTCACCCGGCGCTCGGGCGAGGCCGCGTCCTCCGTGCTCGTCGACGGCCCGATCGTCGTCGACACCGCGCGGCAGCTCGCGCGCCGTGGCGACCGCGAACTCGCGCTGACCCTGAAGGAGTTCGGGGTGCTGCGGTACCTGCTCGGCCGTGTCGGCTACGTGGTGTCGGCAGAGGAACTGCTCGAGCACGTGTGGGACGAGAACGCCGACCCGTTCACGCAGACCGTCCGGGTCACGGTGGGCACGCTCCGCCGGAAGCTCAGCGTCGCGGACGAAGAGCCGGCGATCGAGACCGTCGTCGGCCGCGGGTACCGGCTCCGGGAACTCACCGAGGACGGCACCGGGGACTCGTCGACGCTCGGAGCGCCAGCCGCGCCGGTACGGGCGGTCGGCACGGCCGGCGCGGCCGGCGCGGCGTCGTGAGCGCGCTCGACCGCGCCAGGCGCGAGGTCGGCCACCGCCGGTTCCTCCGCCTGCCAGCCTGGGCACGCACGATCCGGATGCGCCTGACCCTGACGTACAGCGCCGTCCTGTTCGGGATCACCGCACTCGCCCTCGCCGCCGTCTACGTCGCCCTGTCGAGCACGGTCAGCGCCGAGCCCCTCAACCCCGTCACGGTGAAGAAGTTCTACAAGGCCGCCGACGGCACGATCGTCTACAAGCCCGGCGAGCAGTTCCAGGTCGCCGACCTCGAGACGGTGCAGCGCGCCGTCAACTACACGTCCCTGCAGTCGCTGCAGCAGTACTCGATCATCGCCCTGGTCGTGATGTTCGTCCTGAGCCTGGCGATCGGCTGGTGGGTCGCCGGCCGCGCGCTCCGCCCCGTCGGTGCGATCACCCGGGCGACGCAGGAGATCACCGCGACCGACCTGTCACGCCGCATCGACGCGTCAGGGCCTCCCGACGAGCTGCACACCCTCGCCGACACCATCGACGGGATGCTCGACCGGCTCGACCGCGCGTTCCGGGCCGAACGGATGCTCGTCGAGGACGTCTCCCACGAACTGCGGAACCCCGTCGCCGTCGTGCAGTCGAACGTCGAGGCCGTCCTCGCGGACGACGCCGCCACCCCGGCCGAACGGCAGGCGTCAGCCGACGTCGTGCTGCAGTCCACCCGGCGGATGAGCCGCCTGCTCGAGGACCTGCTCGCGACCGCCCGCACCCGGTCCGAGGCCTTCACCGACCGCGACGTCGACGTCGCGCGGCTGGCCGCGTCCGCTGCTGCGGAGTACGGGGTCCTGGCGAGCCGCCGCGACCTCACGATCCGCGAGCGGATCCACGGCGGCCCGGTGGTGTTCGCCGATCCCGACGCCCTGTCGCGCGCACTCGGCAACCTGCTCTCGAACGCCGTCCGGCTCGCACCCGTCGGCTCCACCGTGACGATCGGCGTCGGGAGCGTCCGTGGGTGGGCGTGGCTCGCGGTGCGTGACGAGGGCCCCGGCATCGCCGACGATGCCCGGCCACGGGTGTTCGACCGCTTCTACCGGGAGTCCTCGGACGCCTCCACCGGCAGCGGCCTCGGGCTGTCGATCGCGCGCCAGATCGTGGAGAGCCACGAGGGCCGCCTCCGCCTCGAGAGTCGCGGCTCCGACGGGTCGACCTTCGTCATCTGGTTGCCGGAGCGCGCCGTGCCGGGCGCCCCGACGAGGACGGACGAGCCGCCGGACGGCGACCCGCTCGCCTGAGTGCCGACCCCGTGACGGCCAGGAGGCCCGTGGCGGCGCCGCCACGGGCCTCCTGGCCGTCTCCTGGTCGCGTCAGGCCTCCGGGATCACCCGCTCGAAGCGGCTCGTGTCCGCACCGTCGGGGTCCGGGCCGTTCCGGCGGCCCGTGTCGAGCGCGTCCAGGGCCCTGAGGTCGTCGTCGGACAGCACGAAGTCGAAGACGTCGAAGTTCTCCGCGATCCGTCCGGGGTTCGTCGACTTCGGGATCGCGTTCCGCCCTTGCTGCACGTGCCAGCGGAGCATCACCTGCGCCGGCGTCTTGCCGTGCCTCTGGGCGATGGTCCGGATCATCGGGTCGTCCATCACGCTGACCCGCTCGTCACCCCAACCCGGGTAGAAGGTGATCCCGCCGATGGGGGACCACGCCTGGTCGAGGACCCCGTGCTCCGCGTCGGCGCGCTGCACGTCCGGCTGCGTGAAGTACGGGTGCAGCTCGACCTGGTTGAGCGCCGGGATGACGTCGGTCGCGTCGAGCAGCGACTGCAGGTGGTGCGGCATGAAGTTGCTCACGCCGATCGCTCCGATCCGACCGTCGGCGTACAGCGTCTCGAGCGCCTTGTACGCCTGCACCGTCCGTTCGAAGCGGTCCGGCGCGGGCTGGTGCAGGATCAGCACGTCGACGCGGTCGAACCCGAGCTTGCCGGTGGCCTTCTCGAACGCGTGCAGGGTCTCGTCGTAGCCGTAGTCGGAGACCCAGATCTTCGTCTCGACCACGATCTCGTCGCGGTCGACGCCGGAGGCGCGGATGCCCTCGCCGACCTCGCGTTCGTTGCCGTACGCGGCGGCGGTGTCGATGTGGCGGTACCCGGTCTCCAGTGCCGTGCGGACCGCGTCCACGGTCTCGTCGGGTGCGCTCTGGAACACGCCGAAGCCGATCGCGGGGATCTCGAGTCCGTTGTTGAGGGTGAGTGTGTCCATGCCCACGACGCTAGGCCGGTGCCCCTGACCCTGACGGGTACCAGCAACCCCTTCTTCCCCGCCCGGCACCGTCCTACCGTGGACGCATGGACACCAAGAGCGAAGTGCGCGACTTCCTCCGCACCCGCCGCGAGCGGGTCACGCCGCAGCAGGTCGGGCTGCCCGACTTCGGTGGCGCCCGACGGGTCAAGGGTCTCCGCCGCGAGGAGCTCGCGCTCATCGCCGGCATGAGTGTCGACTACTACATCCGCCTCGAGCGCGGGAACCTCACCGGCGTCTCGGAGAGCGTGCTCGAGTCGCTGTCGCGCGCGTTGCGCCTCGACGACGCCGAGCACGCGCACCTGTTCGACCTGGCCCGCGTGCAGAACGCCTCGGCGACCACGCGGCGGAAGACCCCGACGTCGAAGGTCCGACCGAACGTGCAGCGCATGCTGGACGGCATGACGATGCCCGCGTGGGTGCGCAACGGCCGCTCGGACTTCCTGGCCGGCAACGCCCTGGCACGTGCGCTGTACTCCCCGCTCTTCCTCGACCCCGCCGGCACCCCGAACACCGCCCGCTTCGCGTTCCTCGACCCGCGCGGTCAGGAGTTCTGGCGCGACTGGGACGTCGTCGCGAGCGACATGGTGGCCGTGCTCCGTGCCGAGGCCGCCCGGTCGCCGTACGACAAGGGGCTGACCGACCTGATCGGCGAGCTCTCCACCCGCAGCGAGGAGTTCCGGCAGCGCTGGGCCGCGCACGGCGTCATGCGGCACCTGAACGGCTCGAAGCGGGTGCACCACCCCGAGGTCGGCGACCTCGACCTGACGTACGAGACGATGGAGCTCGCGACCGACACCGGTCTGACGCTCATCGCCTACGGCACCGAGCCGGGCTCACCGTCCGAGGAGCGCCTGCAGCTGCTCGCGAACCTCGTCGCCACGACGGCCGCAGCCGTCCCGGAACCGGAGGACGCATGAGCGAGACCGAGTCCGTCCCGACGACCGCAGCCGCCGCGCCGCTCGGGTTCCTGGGCCGGTTGCGGTTCCGCTGGCGCGCGGAGCAGGAGATCCACGACCTGACCCGCGACCGTGCGCTCGAGGAGCGCGTGCGTGCCGAGGCCGCTGTGCGGCTCGCGCCCGGCCCGTGGCACCTCGGCGAGCTGTTCCGACGTCGCTGACGTTGCGCGCGTGCCCAGATGGCGGACGGGAGGCCCGTGGCCAGCTGGCCGCGGGCCTCCCGTCCGTCAGTCGGTCGCGTTCACCGGCGACGTGCGGCGGGCACCAGGGTGTGCTGCCCGTAGCTGTTGTCGTCGGGGTTGATCGTGACGCCCGGTGCGACGAGCTCGTCGATGCGGTCCAGGACCTCGTCGCTGAGCACGCGGTCGGCGGCAGGGAGCTGCGACTCGAGCTGCTCCATGGTGCGCGGGCCGATGATCGCGCTCGTGACGCCGGGGTGCCGGATCGCCCACGCCAGCGACATCTCGATGAGGGACATGTCCTGCGACTCGGCCAGGAGTGCGAGTTCCTCGACGATGTCGAGCTTCCGCTGGTTCGCGGGCGTCGACATGTCGAACCGGGCCGCGGGGCGGTGCTTCGCCGTCGGGGTGCCGGGAGCGTCCTTGCGCCAGCGGCCACTGAGCCAGCCGCCGCCGAGCGGGCTGTAGACGAGGGTGCCCATGCCGTAGCGCTGCGTGGTCGGCAGGACGTCCTCCTCGATGCCACGCACCAGGATCGAGTACGGCGGCTGCTCGGTGCGGAAGCGCTCGAGCCCGCGGCGCTCGGAGGTCCACTGGGCCTCGACGATCTCGGCGCCCGAGTACGACGACGATCCGATGTTCCGGACCTTGCCCTGGCGGACGAGGTCGGTCAGGGCGCCCAGGGTCTCCTCGACGTCCGTCGTCGGGGACGGACGGTGCACCTGGTACAGGTCGATGTGGTCCGTGCCGAGGCGGCGCAGGGAGTTCTCGACCTCCTGCATGATCCAGCGGCGCGAGCCCCCGGAGCGGTTCGGGCCCTCACCCATCGGCATGAAGAACTTGGTGGCGAGCACGACGTCGTCACGGCGGTCCTTGATGGCCTTGCCGACGATCTCCTCGGAGACGCCGTCCGAGTAGGCGTCGGCGGTGTCGACGAAGTTGATGCCCGCGTCGAGGGCGCGGTGGATGATCCGGATCGAGTCGTCGACGTCGGCGTTCGCCCACGGGCCGAACATCATGGTGCCCAGAGCGAGCGGGCTCACCTCGACGCCGGTGCGTCCGAGCTGGCGGTACTCCATGGTTTCCTCTCCGTGCCCGCGGGTCTCGCCGGGCACGGCTGCCACGCTAGGCCGGTCACCCACGGCGAAAGGGGGGAGGCCCTTACCTCCCTCGGCCGGCGGAGCGGTCGTAGCGTCGGGGACATGACGTTCGCCGAGACCGACCCCGAGTTCGGCCAGTACCACGCCGACTTCGTGGACGAGACGCTGCAGCACGCGTCGCTCAGCAGCCACGACCGCGCGGTCGTGCAGCTCGGCGCGATGATCGCCGCCGGCGCGCAGACGGCCTTCCGACAGCTGCTCGGCACCGCGCTCGACGGCTCGCTGACCCCGGTCGAGGCAAAGGAGATCGGGTACCAGGCCGTCGCCTACGTCGGGTCCGCACGCGCCTCGGACTTCCTCACGATCACCAACGACGTGCTGATCGCGCGCGGTGTCGAGCTGCCGCTCCCGGGCCAGTCGACGACCACCCCCGACGACCGACTCGAACGGGGCCGTGCGGTCCAGAGCGCCGTCGTCGGCGCCGGACGTGTCGACGCGATGTACGAGAACGCGGCCGACGACACCGTGCACTTCCAGCGGTTCCTGTCCGGCAACTGCTTCGGTGACACCGTCGGACGGGACGGGCTCGACCTGCCGACGCGTGAGCTGCTGACGTTCGCGGTCCTCGTCGCGCTCGGCGGTGCGGACGCGCAGGTCACGGGACACGTCGCGGGCAACCTGCACGTCGGGAACACCCGGCAGCAACTGCTCGACGTGCTCACCGTCCTGGTGCCGGTGATCGGCTACCCGCGGACGCTCAACGGGCTCGCCGCCGTGAACGAGGGCGCGCCCGCCGCCTGAGGTCGCGGCCGGTCCGTCAGACGACGAGGGGGCCGGCGACCTCGAGCTGGTCGTGGTCGACCTGCCAGCGGACGGCGTCGAGCACCGTCTGTTCGGCGGTGAACCCGGGCGCGTAACCGAGCAGACGGCGGGCCTTCTCGACGCTGAACACCTGACTGCGTGACAGGTGCTCCCAGCTGGCGCCAGCGTGCTCTGGAGTCGTGGTCTCGCGGAACCGGTCCCAGCTGACGGGCTCGAGCCGGGCCTCCTGGCCGAACCACGACGCTGCCAGGTGGGCGTACCCACGCGCGGTGAGCGCCGTCGGGGCCGTGATGAAGAAGTCCTCGCCGACCGCCGCCTCGCGGTGTTCGACGGCGAGCTGGAAGGCCTGCGCGATGTCGTCCGCGTGCACGTGGGCCATGGTCTCGGCGCCGAGACCGGCGACCTCGATCGCCTCGCCGGCGGACAGCCTCGTCAGCACCGACGGGTCGAGGTTGCCGAGCGGACCGATCGGCATCCAGCCCGGACCGCTGATGTGACCCGGGTGCAGCGTCGTCGTCGCCAAACCCCCTGACGCGGTTTCTTCCTTGAGCATCCGGGCGATCGCGTCCTTCTGCACGCCGTAGTCGCCGAAGGGCGGCGTGAAGTCGTCCTCGGTGATCGGCAGCACACGGGATGCACCCGCGCGCCAGATCGAGCCGCAGTGCACGAGGTGCGTGCCCGTGCCGCGGAGCGCTTCGACGAGGGCGGCGGCGGACGGCTCGGTGAAGCAGACCAGGTCGACGACGGCATCGGCGCCGAGCGCAGCGATCCGCGTTCCGAACGTGCCGTCGCGGTCCTCCTGCTCACGGTCCGCGGTGACGCGCTCGACCTGCTGCCACTCGGGGGAGTCGGCGTAGGGGGTGCTGGTGCCGCGACTGATGGCGACGACCTCGTGACCGGCGCGGACGAGGCGGGGGACGAGGAACGTGCCGATGTGACCGGTGGCTCCGATGACGACGATGCGCATCAGTCGGCGGTGATGACCTTCACGGAGCCGGCGATGGTCGCGGCGTCCTCGGCGAGCGCCACGACCGGGTCGGGCAGGCGGGTGGTGGCACCGACGAGCTTGCGGGCACCCCACCCGACGAACGACCCGACGATCGCACCGACGCCGCCGAGGATCGCGCCCTCGATGCGCAGGTCGCGCTTGCCGGTCGTGCCGAGTGCCGCGCCGACGAGCGCGCCGGACCCGATGCGGCCGATCAGGCCGGCGGGGGAGATGCGGTTCGGGGTCATCGGCAGCTTGTCGCCGATGAGTTCACCGACGGCCGAGGCGACGAGGAGTCCGCGGCCGAGCGGTGTGCTGAAGACCTTCCAGTCCTGCCACGACCCCTTCAGCGAGGACCGGTCGTGGTTCAGCGCCAGCACCGCGAGTGGGGTGGCGCTGCGGCCGCCGCTCAGGATGCCGAGCACCAAGGTGCGGACCAGGGTGTGCTGCTCGTGCTGCGTGCTCATCGTGTCTCCAGTCGTGATCAGGTCCGACCGTACGCACGCGGGCCGCGAGCGCTCCGAGGGTCCTCACGGACTGCGGGTACTGAGCCGGCCCGAGTAGCGTCCGCCGCATGAGCAACGTCATCGTCTTCGGCGGCCACGGCAAGGTCGCACTCCTCACCACCCGCATCCTCAGCGACCGCGGCCACTCGGTCACCTCGGTCATCCGCGACGCGGACCAGTCCGACGAGATCCGTGCCCACGGCGGCGAACCCCGTGTCGCGGACATCCAGCAGCAGTCCCTGACCGACTTCGCGGAGCTCGTCCACGGGCACGACGCCGTCGTGTGGTCGGCCGGTGCCGGCGGCGGGTCCGTCGACCGCACCTGGGCGATCGACCGCGACGCCGCGATCCTGTCGGTGCAGGGCGCGAAGCAGGCCGGCGTCGACCGCTACGTCATGGTGTCGTGGTCCGGGTCGCAGCTCGACCACGGGGTACCGCAGGACAACGACTTCTTCGCCTACGCGCAGTCGAAGGCGATCGCCGACGCCGTGGTGCGCGACTCCGGTCTGCAGTGGACCATCGTCGCGCCGAGCACCCTGACGGACGACGACGCCACCGGCTCGGTCGACTGGGCGGGCTCGTCGAGCGACGTGCCGCGCGGCGACGTCGCACACGTGATCGCCGACGTGCTCGAGACCCCCGGCACGGCGGGCAACACCATCCGGTTCAACTCGGGATCGACCCCGATCGCGGACTTCCTCCGCGCCGACGCTGTCTGAGGACCCCGACGGGGTCTGACGACGGCCCGCGGCCCGCAGCCGCGCTTCAGTAGATCGCTGCGATGCCGGTCATGTCGCCGAGCCCGAGCGTGCGTGAGCCGGTGTCGCAGTACCCGCCGGACGGCTCCATGACCTGACCGGTTCCGGTCTTGACGTGGCCGAGTCCGTACAGGTGCCCCCACTCGTGGGTGGCGACGGCCTGGGTGTCGAACCGTGCGCCCGAGCAGGCGGTCGTCGAGCTCCACTTGTAGCTGGTGGCGTACCGCTGGTCGGACTCCTTCGCAATGCCGTTGCCGTCGTACCAGACGCACGTCACGCCGAGGGTGCCGGAGGGCAGCTTGCCCCATCCGACGACGCTGTAGCCGTTGCTCTTCGAGCAGCCGCCCTTGTCGGTGAGCCCGGGCACCTGGGTCGCCAGGCGCACGTAGGAGTTCCGGGCCGACGAGGTCACGGTGCGGTCGCACGACGCGATCGTGCCGGTCCACGCGTTCGCCGCCTTGCGCAGGGCGTCCTTGGCGTACGACGACTTCTGGCCGGACTCGTTGTAGTACCACTGCACCGTGCTCGGCCAGCGGTACGGGTTCCGTGCGTTGGCCGTACTGGTGCACTTGGTGGTGGCCGCGGCCGTGGCGGCCGGTGCTGCGGGTGCGCCGGCGGCGGCGCTGGCTGCCGCGCTCCTCGCTTGCTCGCGGCGCACGGCGGGCGCCGAACCGCTCCACCCCTCGTCGATGCGGACCGCGACACCGCCGGTGCCGGTGTTCGCGATGACGACCTCCGCCAGCTCCGGAGCACCCGGCGCCGCGGAGCTGCTCGCCATCACGCTCTCACCGGGCGCCGGCACGGCGAAGGTGCGGCCGTCGGGCAGCGCGACCGTGCCCGACGAGACCGTGCACCCCGACCGGAGCGTCTGCACCGAGAGCGTCCCCGTGGCGCAGCGGGTTCCGGCGGCCGGCGTCGATGCCCCCGGCGTCGCCGCCTGCGCGGGTGCCGCCGTCGCGGTGAGGCCGACGACGAGTGCGATGACCGCCCCGGTGGTGAGCGTGTTCCTGACGGGACGCATGGTTGCCCTTCCCGCGGTGGGCCCCTGTGCCCGCCGTCCCTGATCGGGTCCATGCTCGCCGATGAGCCCCGTCAGGTCCAGGGCTGCGCCGACAGGACAGGAAGCGCCCAGCCGTCGCGGTCGGTCAGCGCAGCCGCTCGACCATCGGACACGCGAACGGATCGCGAGCCGCCAGACCGACCTCGTTGAGGTAACGGACCACGATGACGTAGGAGTGCACCAGCGTCGTCTCGGTGTACGGCACGTCCTGGTCCGCGCAGTACTTCCGGACCATGTCCCGGGCGGCCCGCAGGTTCGGCCGGGCCATGCTCGGGAACAGGTGGTGCTCGACCTGGTGGTTCAGGCCGCCCATGAAGTACTCGACCCAGGCGCCACCACCGATGTCGCGCGAGGTCAGGACCTGGCGCGAGAAGAAGTCCACGCGGCGGCCGGGTTCGATGACGGGCATGCCCTTGTGGTTCGGCGCGAACGCGATCCCCATGAGGAACCCGAACACGGCGAGCTGCACACCGAGGAACGCGAAGGCCAAGCCGACCGGCAGGAACCAGAAGACGACACCCAGGTAGAGCACGAACCGGCCGACGAAGACCGATCCCTCGGCCCACCGCCGCTTCACCGGGCCACGGCTCGTGTACGTGCGGATCGACTGCCAGTGCAGGTTCACACCCTCGATCAGGAGCATCGGGAAGAACGCGTACCCCTGCACGCGGACGAGCACACGCAGGAACCCGGTCCGGCTGGCAGCGTCCTCAGGCCGGAACGAGATCGCGTCGAACGAGATGTCCGGGTCCTTGCCGACGGTGTTCGGGTTGGCGTGGTGCCGGGTGTGCTTGTTCATCCACCACGCGTAGCTGATGCCGGTCAGGAACGTGCCGGCGTACCGGGCCGCTCGGTCGTTCCAGTGGTGCGACGCGAACACCTGTCGGTGGGCAGCCTCGTGCGACAGGAACGCGAACTGCGTGAACAGTGCGCCCAGCACCCCCGCGACGATCAACTGGTACCAGGAGCCGCCGAGCACGGCGAACGCCCCGCCGGTGATGCCGAGCAGCGCGGCGAGCACTGCGATGAGGCCCCAGTACCAGCCCGTGCGGCGACCGAGGAGCCCAGCGGTGCGGACCTGCGCGAGCAGCGCGGTGTACGTCGAGGTGGTGTCGGTCCGAGGCGACCGTCGTTCGGTCTTCCGGTAGCCCGTCGGTACGACCAGTTCGTCGCCCATGCTTTCCTCCTGGATCCAGTGCTGCGCCTGCAACCGGGGTCCGGGGCTACGACTTGCTCGTGATCGTACGCCGGCCCGGACCGGGGACACACGGGATCAGGCGGGGAGGACCAGGCGGCGTTCGACGATGGCCCGGGCGACGTCGGCGAGGCGCTCCTGGTTCGACCGCGCGTACTGCCGCAGCAGTTCGAACGCCGCCTCGGTGTCGACCGAGTGCGTGTACGCGACGAAGCCCTTCGCCTGCTCGATCACGACCCGGCTGTCGAGGGCTCGCTGCAACTGCGCCTGCGTCAGCGCCGCGTGCTGCAAGGTCCGCTGCTGCAGGATGCTGATGGTCGCGACGTCGGTCAGGGCCTGAGCAGCCAAGGCATCGTCGCGGTTCAGCGCACCCTCGGTCTCGCGGAACAGGTTCAGCGACCCGAGCGTGGTGTCCCGCAACCGCATCGGGATCGCGTGCACCGACGCGTACCCCGACTCGGCGGACGCGGCCGCGAACGTCGGCCACCGGCGTTGCATCTCCGCCTGGTCACTGACGGACACCGGACGCCCGGTCGCGAAGCACTCCACGCACGGCCCTTCGCCAGCGTCGAGCTGCAGGAGTCCGACGAAGCTGGACCGTTCACTGGTCGACGCCACGACCTCGAGTTCCTGGTGCTGGTTGGCCAGCAGGATGCCGGCCGCCGAGGCGTCGAAGATGTCGACGACGCTGTCGACCAGGTTCTGCAGCAGGTCGACGACGTCGTACTCGTCGACGAGGGTGTCGGTCAGCGTGACGAAGGTGTCGATGAGCCGGCGCTCGCGGGTCGGTGCCATGGTGCGTGCTCCTCAGTTCTCGGAACCGTACGGCCGGGCGAGGTCGATGCGGCGAGCGATGACGTCGGTGGCGACGTCGCGGACGGTGCGTTCGGTGGCGAAGGCGTGCGCCTGCAGCACGAGGAGGGCGTCGGTGACGTCCACCCCGAGCTGTGCTGCGACCATGCCGGTCGCCTGGTGCACCTCTCGTCGGGAGTAGCGGCTGGTGCCCATGTCGGCACGACCGTCGGCGGCCGCAGCGAGCAGGGCACCACGGAGCACCCGACGGGCTGCGACCTCGGTGAGCTCCACGGCGCCGCGGATCTGCCCCACGGTCAGGGTGCGCTCGCTGTCCACGGACAGGTCGACGGCGCCGACGGGGATCGTCCCGATGCGCATCGGGAACGAGAACACCGCCCCGACCCCGGCGCGCAGGAGTTCCTCGAGCGCGAGGGGCCAGTCGGTGTTCGTCGTGCCGGACAGGTCGGACTCCAGGACCGGGCGGCGGGTCGTCAACGCCTGCCAGCACGGGCCCTCGCCGAGGTCGAACTGGATCTCGTCGATCCGCGCGGCGCGCGCGTCGCTCGCGCACACCGTCGCCGATCCGAGTGGGTTGCCGAGGGTGGAGATGCCGACCCCGGTCACGGGCAGCGTCGCCAGGAACGGCGGGCACATGTCGGTGCCGTCGGGTGCGGCCTGCAGTGCGGAGACTGCCGTCGTGAAGTCGTTCATCGCGAGGAAACCGTCCGGGTCCGTGAACGCGGGGCTGATCCGGCCCCCGCGTTGTGCAACGCTAGCGCAGTGCCCGGCGGGCGTCGCCCGCCGGGCACGTCGACCCGCGCGGACACGGTCAGCCCGCGCTGACGCGCGACGGCTCCGGCACGAAGTGGATCCGCTCCGCCGCCCGCGTGACCTCGCGGGCCCGGGCCGTGCGGTCGTCGAACTCGATGCGCGCTGCGTCACGGACCTGCTCCTTGTCGAACAACGACGCCCGGCTCACGACGTCGACGATCGTCGCGACCACCGTGGCGAGACCGCGTTCGAGCTGTCCGAGGTTCGTGTTGCCGATGACGAGACGCCGGTCCTGCACGTCGAGCGTGACGTCGGGGTAGCCGGCCGTCACGAGCTGCGCGTGTCCGTCGGCACCGCGCAGGCCGGCCATCTCGGCTGCGTCGGGTCGGCGGTTGAACACCGCCGGGACGTCGTAGTACTTCGCCGCCGTGGGCTTGCCGAGCTCGGTGGGCAGGCCGGAGGCCACCACACTCGTGAGCGCGAGCGGCGTCGAGGCCGCCTCGGACTGGTCCGTCATGATGACTCCCTTGGCGGATCCCCGCGGGAGCTCGAGAGGATCTCGGACTCGGTACGGCGACACCGTGGCGTCAGTGTGGGACCCGCGGATGTGAGCACTCCCAGCCGCGGCCCGACGCCGGGGCTCCACCACACCCCGGCGTCACCCTGCTCAGGCGAACTGCGCGTAGAACGTCGACGGGTCCTGCGACAGCGACGCCTTCACCGCGCTGCTCCACTCGTCGACGACGACCTCGGCCGCACCCCGCTCGACGCCGTCCAGCGCGGCCCGCGCCACGTCGGCCGGGTCGACCTTCGGCCCCTCGTAGCCGTCCATCATGTCCGTGTCCGCCGCCCCGAGGTGCAGCCCCTGCACGCTGATCCCCTTGCCGGCGAGCTCCAACCGGACCGCGTTCGTCAGGTTCCACTCGGCGGCCTTCGCCGCCGCGTACGCGCCGGATCCCGGGTAGACGAACCAGGACAGAGCGGACAGGACGTTCACGATGCCGCCGCCGCCGTTCCGCTCGATCACCGGTGCGAACGCCCGGATCATCGCGAGGTTCCCCCAGTAGTGCGTGTCCATCTCGCGGCGCGCATCGGTGAGGTCGTCGGTGAGCAGCGAGCCCGTCGTCGAGATGCCCGCGTTGTTCACGAGCAGGGTGACGTCGCCGGCGGCTGCGGCCGCCGCCTCGACCGACGCCGGGTCGGTGATGTCGAGCGGCAGCGCCACGACGCCCTCGATGTCCACGAGCTCGGGTCGGCGTGCGGTCGCGTAGACCTTGGTGGCGCCGCGCTCCAGCAGCTGCAGGGCGAAGCGGCGTCCGATGCCCCGGTTCGAGCCCGTGACGAGTGCGACCGATCCAGCGATGTCCATGGTGTCTCCTCCTGCCGCGCGGGTCTCTCCCGCAGCGGCTCGGTTACGCTAAGACCTCACATCCATGTCAGGGGCAAGCCCCGGATCGGAGACCGCATGCGGATCGGCGACCTCGCCGCAGAGACGGGCGCCAGCGTGCGCTCGCTGCGGTACTACGAAGAGCAGGGACTGCTCACCGCGTCGCGGACCACCAGCGGGCAGCGCGTCTACGACACCCCGGCGGTCGAGCGCGTCCAGCTCGTGCAGCAGCTGTTCGCCGCCGGCCTGCCGAGCCGCACCATCGTGCAGCTGTTGCCGTGCGTGGACAGCGGGCACGCGACGCCGGAGTCGTTCGCGCTGCTCGTGGCCGAGCGCGACCGGATCACGGCGCAGATGGCGGAGCTCGAGGCCGCGCGTGGCCGGCTCGACGAGGTCATCGCCATCAGCGAGCACCCGACTGCCGAGCACTGCCCGGCCCTGCGTGAGCCGACAGACGGAGCGGTCGCGGCCTGAGACGGAACGCCAGAACGGACGGGAGGCGCGGTGCGCGCCCGCCACATCCTCCCTCGCAGGCTCGGTCGGCGCACCCGCGCGACGCTTCGCGTCGCCGCCGAGCGGGTGCGCCCGTCCGCCACCTGGTCACGACCAGGGCAGCAGGGGCGGCGTCAGGGCTGGAACACCTGGATCTGGTCCAGCTCCGCGAAGCCCGTGCCCTTCGTGAAGGTCAGCGTGTTCGCGCCGGCCTTGAGGGTGACGGTCTTCTGCGCCCACCCGAAGCGCCCCCAGTTGACGGTCGGCGCGTAGCTGACCGTCCCGGCCGACGTTCCGTTGACGGCGAGCGCGTGCGTGCTCGTCGCCCCGGTGCCGTTGTCGTACCGGACGTTGACGGTGTACGTCCCCGCGGTCGCCGCCTGCACCGTGAACTGCACGGAGCTGGTCGCGTTGTTGATGTTGCCGACCTTCGCACCGCCGACGGCGTCGGCCTGGGTGACCGTGCTCGTGTCGCTCCGCACCGCCGACTCGGCCTCGTACCGCAGCGCGTTGATCGGGATCGACCCGACCCGCACGTCGTTGTAGGTCGTCGTCAGGTTCTCGACGTTCGTCGCCTGGTAGAGCGTCTTGCCGTCCGCGCTCGAGTCGAAGCCCTGGGCGAAGCCGCTGAACGTGCCACCTTCGGCGTCGCGGGCGTCGTACGTGACCGCGTAGGGCAGCTGCTCCCACGAGCCGGAGCCCTGGTTGCGGTTGACGACGAAGTTCTGCCCGCCGTCGATGTTGCCGGCGCTGTCGAGCGACCACTTCGACGACACCACGATCATGCCGTTCGCGTTGCCCGTCGTCGGGACCCAGCGGACTTCGGGCGAGGAACCGACCCCGCGGCCGTCGGGCAGTGCGATCTTCGTGCCGATGCTCGTCTCCGGGCTCCAGGTCAACCCGTCGGGCGAGGTCTTGAAGTACACCGGCGCCGTGTTGTTCGTCTGGCTCGGTCGGTTGACGACCTCGAACGTCGCCACGTAGTTGCCGTTCGGGATCCGGGTGACCGTGATCATGCCGGGCCGGTCACTCTTGTTCGTCGGCGCCGAGACGTTCACCAGGCCACCCCAGGTGAGACCGCCGTCCGTCGACCGTCGGTAGCTGACGGCCTGCAGGACGTTGTTCGCCTTCTGCCGCTCGTCGGAGAAGTACGTCACGAGGCCGCCGTTGGCGTCGACCGCGACGGACGGCTCCCAGACCGTCGAGGTGGTGGACGTCGGACTCGGGTCGTAGGTGGCGGGACCGCCGGTGTCGACGGTGCTCACGAACGACCAGGTGAGACCGTGGTCGAGGCTCTTGTACATGACCAGACGGCTGCTCGACCGGTCGGTCGGCATGATCATGCCGCTCAGCAGCAGGGTGCCGGCGGGCATGGTGCCGAGCTGGATCGGGGTCTCGTACAGCGAGGGCTGGGCGGTGCGGGTGAGCGTCGGGAACTGCGTGCTCGGCTTCACGGTGGCGACGCGGCTCCACGAGGTGCCGTTGTCGGTGCTGCGGTAGATCGGGTAGACCTGCACGCCGTTCTCGAGCACGAGCTGGTCGAAGGTGACGAACTGCTGGCCGTTCGCCGAGCCGCTGTTCTTCAGGACGATGTTCTTGGCGTAGGTCGTGCCGGCAGCACGTCCGCCCTCGGGGTTGAAGGCGGTGCCCGCTGCCGGCGAGTACACGAGGGCTCCGTTGCCAGTCGTGACCGCCTGGGCGGGAGCGGGGCCGGTGACACCGGCGACGAGGGCCGCCGCAGCAGCGGCAGCGGTGACGACGAGCGCGAGCGTTCGGCGTCGACGAGGCGCCGGAGCGGCGCCGAGGCGGAGGGACATGGTGCTCCGTTCGGTTGGTGGTGCAGTGGTGGTGCGCGGAGACGGACGGGAGGCGCGGGACCGACCCGACCCGCGCCTCCCGTCCTCAGGTGGTCGCCGACAGGGCCGCTGCCACGGCTCGTTCCTGCCGCGCATGCGCGGCGAAGGCGTCGGCGACCGGGTTGCGACGGCGGTCGAGCCCGCCGTCGCCGTCTTCGACGAGGTCGAAGAGGCCCATCGTGAGCAGGTGCTCCTGGCGGGGTGCGTCCGTGTGCCGCCAGGTCCACTCGTACATGTCGAACAGCGGCCACCAGGTGTACCCGACCACCGGGACGCCCTCGGCACGGAGCTCGTGCACGGCGGCCACGGAATCGTCGAGCCAGCCGATGCGTTCGTCGACGGACCCGGTGACGCACGTCTCGGTCAGCATGACCGGGGCGCCGTACCGCTCGGCGTACGTCGTCAGCACGTCGCGGAGCCCCTCGGCCCCCGTGTCCCGGCACGGACGCGGGTCGGCGAAGCCGCCGCCGTGGTGGACGCCGGCCTCGAAGACCTCGGTGGAGTGCAGGGGGTAGTAGTTGACGCCCATCACGTCCGGCCGGACCGCGTGCTGGCGGAACCAGTCCAGGTCAGCGTCGGTGACCCCGCCGGAGCGCAGCCGTCCGACGAGCGGGTGGTGGTCGTCGACCCCGCCGGTCACGAGGTCCTCGACCAGGAACGTCTGGGCGCGGAGCCGCGCCACGGTGGCGCGGTGCTCGGGGGCATCGACGTCGCCGACGTACCGGATGCCGGCGTCGACGTGCACGAAGGTGGCGGCGTCTCCGAGTTCACGGGCGATCGCGTGCTGGGTGGAGACGAACCCCTTCGCCAGCGCCGAGGCGATCCGGGCAGAACCCTCGGCACCGGTCAGGTACGGGGGCCAGTACCCGTACTCACCCGAGAACAGGGCGTGGATGACGGGCTCGTTGACGGGCGTGTAGTCGGTCGCGGCGTCGCCGTACCGGGCGGCGAACCGGGCGGCGTACTCCGTGACGTGCGCCGGGTAGTCGGGGTTCGCGAACTGACCGTCGAGCCAGAGCGGTGTGCCGTAGTGCAGCAGGTCGATGACGGGCCGCAGGCTGGTCTCACGGAAGCGCTGCATGACACCGTCGACCCACGACCAGTCCCACACACCGGGCTCCGGGGCGACCCGGTACCAGGGCACGCCCCAGCGGAGCAGCTCGGCGCCGACGTCGACCGCCAGGCCGAGATCGGCGGCGTACTGCCGGTAGTGGTCGGTGAGTTCGTACTCGTCGATGGGGCGCTCGCCCGGACGGGCCTGCGGGACGAAGGTGTCCTCGATGCCCAGGGCGAAGTGCAGCCGTCCGTCGTCGGACCAGTGCATGGTGTCTCGTTTCGTGGTGGGCGCGTCCCCGAGGGGACCGCGCGGGGTCGTCGTCACTTGAGCCCGGTGCTGGCGACGCTCTCGATGAAGCGGCGTTGCACGAGCAGGAACATGACGGCTAGGGGCAGCACGGCGATCAGGGCGCCGGCCATCATCACGCCCTGCGGGATGATGCCGCCGGGTCCGGTCAGCAGGGTCAGCCCCGAGGTGATGGTCCCCATGTCCTGGTCCGTGGTGAACACCAGCGGCCAGAGCAGGTCGTTCCAGTTGTTGACGAAGGTGAAGATGCCGAGGGTGAGCAGTGCCGGTACGGCGTTCGGCAGGATGATGCTCCGGAAGATCCGCCACTCGGACGCACCGTCGATGCGCGCCGCGTTGTCGAGGTCGCGGGGGAGCGACACGAAGAACTGCCGGAGGAAGAAGATGCCGAAGGCGTCCGCCGCCCGCGGTGCGATGAGACCGGCGAAGGTGTTCACCCACCCGAGGTCGGACACGAGCTGGTAGATCGGGATCAGCGTGGCCTGGAACGGGATCATCAGGCTGGCGATGATCACGATGAGCAGGACCTTGCTGCCCCGGAAGTCGAGCCGGGCCAGCGCGTAGGCGGCGAGCGCGTCGAACGCCAGCGCGAACACGGTCACCCCGCCGGCGAAGGCGAAGCTGTTCAGGATGAGCCGGCCGAACGGCAACTGCGTGAAGATCGCCCGGAAGTTGTCGAGCGTCCACGAGTGCGGGAACAGCGTCGGCGGGTAGGCGTTCACCTCGCTCGCCGGCTTGAACGCCGTGAACACGATGACGAGCACGGGGAGCAGCACCGCGAGGGTGACGATGAGCACCGCGGCGAAGCCGAGCCAGCGCATCGAGGGTGGGCGACGGGCCACGGTCCTGCGCCGGACCGCGGTGGCCGGACGGGGGAGTGCGGTCATGATGCGGTGTCCTCTCCGCGCTTGCCGAAGAACAGGAACTGCACGAGGCTCAGCAGCAGGGTCGCGATGAGCAGCACGTAGGCCAGTGCGGACGCGAAGCCGAGGTCGAGGTCCTTGAACCCGGACTGGTAGATCTGCATGACGATCGTCTCGGTGGACCGGTACGGCCCGCCGCCGGTCAGGACGTAGATCTGGTCGAACGCCTGCAGTGCGGCGATGAGCGCGACGATGACGACGAACGCCATGGTGTTGCTGAGCATCGGGAACGTCACGTTCGCGAACCGCTGGCGGCCGTTCGCGCCGTCCAGCTGCGCCGCCTCGTACAGGCTGGTCGGGATCTCCTGCAGCCCCGCGAGGAAGATGACCATGTAGAAACCGAAGTTCTTCCAGACCGCGACGAGCACCACGGTCGGCATCGCCAGGGCCGGGTCCTGCAGGACGTTGCCGAGCCGGATGCCGCCCACCTGGAGCCAGTGGTTCAGCAGGCCGATCTGCGGGTCGAGCAGGTACGACCACGCGAACGCGGCGACCGCCAGGGACACGATGAACGGCAGGAACAGCGCCGAGCGGAAGAAGCCGCGGAACGGCAACGCCGGGTGGTTGAGCGCCAGGGCCAGCACCAGCGCCACGGCGATCGCGACCGGGGTGAACAGCACCGAGTACAGCGCCGTGTTGCCGATCGAGCGGACCACGTCCGGGTCGGTGAAGACCCGGACGTAGTTCGCGAAGCCGACCCAGCTCGGGTCACCGAAGCCGCTGGCGTCCGTGAAGGACAGCCGCAGTGCCGAGAGCATCGGCCAGAGGACGAACGCCCCGAGGATGACGATCGCGGGTGCGAGGAAGCCGACGACGGTCGCACGGCGGCGGAAGGTCCCGTTCAGGGGCGTCCGGCCGCCGAGCTGTCCCGGGGGACGGTACCGACGGCGTCGGCCGAGTTGCTGCGTGGTCATCGTGGTCCTCTACTTCAGGGCTGACTGCACGTCGGTGTCGGCGGTGCCGAGGAGCGACTCCGGGTCGCCGCCCGCGATCGACTTCTGCGTTGCGGTGTCGAGCGCGGTGAGCACGTCACCGCTGTTCACGACGCCCGGGAGGAGCGGGATCGTCGTGCCGGGCAGACCGGTCAGTGCCGCGACGGTGGGGTTCGCGTCGACGTCGGCGGCGGTCACGTCGGTGCGCAGGGACGGCCAACCCGACCCGAGCGCCCACTTGGTCGCGACGTTCTTCTCGTTGAAGTACCGCAGGAAGTCCTCGGCAGCGGCCTGCTTCGGGTCGTCGGTCTGTGCGGTCACGCCGAGCGAGATGCCGATGGCGGAGGCCACCTGCGCCTTCGGCCCGGCCGGGATCGCGGCGATGCCGTAGTCGATGTCGGACGCCTTCGCGACGCCGGCCATCCACGGGCCGCCGATCTCCATGGCGGTCTTGCCGGCGGTGAAGAGCTTGTCGGCCGCGATGCCGTCGACACCGGTCGGCGAGATCTTGTCCTGCCGGATCGCCTTCGCCCAGTACTCGAGCGTCTCGACGTTCGCAGCGGAGTCGATGGTCGACTTCGTGCCGGCGTCGTTCGTGATCGAGCCGCCGTTGCCGGCGAACAGGCTGGGCCAGATGCCGTTGCCGACCGTCTGGTGGTCCGGCAGCACGAGCCCGTACTGCTCCGGGGTGCCGTCGCCGTTCTCGTCCTTCGTCAGCTTCTTCGCGTCGGCGACCCACTCGTCCCACGTCGTCGGGAACGCGTCGATGCCGGCCTCGGCGAAGAGCTTCTTGTTGTAGATCACGGACAGGGGCACGAAGCCACTCGGGACGCCGTACTCCTTGCCGTCGACCTGCTCCATCGCGACGGCCTGCTCCTTGAGCTCGCCGGTGTTGCTGGTGTCGTCGTCGTAGAAGTCGCTCAGGTCGACGAGGGCCTTCTTCTCGGCGTAGACGGGCAGTCGGTCCGAGGTCATCGCGACGATGTCCGGGCCCTTCTTCGCCGTCAGCGCGGGGAGCATCGTGTCGTCGATGACCGCCCACGTCTTCGTCTGGGTCGTGATCGTGACCTTGTCCTGCGACTCGTTGAAGTCCTTGACGATGCCGTCGAGGACCTTGCCGTCGGCCTCGGTGTACCCGTGCCAGAACGTCAGGTCGACGTGGGCGTTCGCGGACGATCCGGGGGAGCCGGCGCATCCGGCCAGGGAGATCGCCGCCGCTGTTGCGAGCGCGACGACCGCGATGTGCTTCTTCATCGAAAACCTGCCATCCGTCCCGCACTTCGGTGTGCGGGACCTCGTCCATGCCGGATTTACACCGGTGTAAATCTGGACAGTAGTCCGTGCTCGACGGGCAGGTCAAGACCTCAGGCGGAGACCGTGCGTTCCGCGGCGACGGGCGCCGACGACGCCCGCACGACCAGGGCATGCGGCGAGCGCAGTACGCCCGGACCGACGGCCGCGTCCTCCTCGAGCTGCTCGACGAGGACCCCGACCGCCGTCGCCGCAACCCGGTCCAGGTCGGCCGACACCGTGGTCAGCGCGGGCGTCGCGTACGCCGACTCCTCGATGTCGTCGAAGCCGACGACCGCGACGTCGTCCGGCACGGTCCGACCGGCGAGCTGCAACGCGCTCATCGCCCCGAGCGCCAGGGCGTCGTTGCAGCAGACGATCCCGTCGACCTCGACGCCGGAGTCGAGCAGCGCCCGCGCCGCCGCTGCCCCCTCGGCCCGGTGCCAGAGCGCCGTGGGCACGACGAGTTCGGGTCGGAACGCCACGCCCTGCTCGGCGAGCGCCTCGCGGTACCCGCGGAGCCGCTCCTGCGCCGTCCGTACCGGCCCCGACGGTTCGGAACCGATGAAGGCGATCGAACGACGGCCCGCGTCGAGCAGGTGCGCCGTCGCGTCGTGCAGCGCGTCCGCGTTCGACATCGTGATGAACGTGACCGGGCTGTCCGGGATCGGCTCGCCGAGCACCACGAGGGGGAACTTCACCTCGAGCGCAGGAGCATCGCTCGACCGCACCGTCAGCGGGCTGTAGATGATGCCGTCGATCGAGTGTTCGCGCATCCGGGTGATCGCGTCCGCCTCGCGCACGCCGCTCGCGGTCTGCTCGATGAGCACCGTGTAGCCCACGGCACCGGCGGCGCGGATGACGGCGTCGGCGAGCTCGGCGAAGTACGCCTGCCGTAGCTCCGGCACCGCCAGGCCGATGACCTTCGACCGGCCGGCGCGGAAGTTCCGGGCCGAGACGTTGAGCTCGTAGCCGAGTTCGTCCACCGCGGCCATCACCCGGTCGTGGGTGCGGGCGGAGACGTGCTCGTAGCCGGAGAGGACGTTCGAGACGGTCTTCTTCGAGACGCCGGCGACGGCTGCGACGTCACTCATCGTGGGGGGCGAGCGGTGTCCCTGGGCCATCCGCGCTCCCCTCTCGCGTCCGGAATGCGTTGGGCAGGAACCTACCGCACCAGCGTGGTGCGGCCCGGACGTGTCGGTCCGGTCACGGCTGGCGGGCCCTGGGCGGCGTCCACGCCGGAGCTGCGTCCACTGCGTCGCCGATGCTCCGCGCGATGACCCCGAGCTGCCGCGTCTGGGTTTCGGTGAGCGTGTCGAACACCAGGCGCTCGACCAGGGCATGGTGCGCGGGCGTCGACTCGAGGACCTTGCCGTGCCCGTCATCCGTCAAGACCGCGAGGGTGAAGCGGCCGTCCGTCGGGTCGACCACACGGCGCACCCACCCCTTCGCCTCGAGCCGAGTCACCGCGCGGGACAGTCGTGAGAGCGTCGAGCTCGCGTACCCGGCGAGCGTGCTCATCCGCAGGGTCCTGTCCGGCGCGGCGTCGAGGGCGGTGAGGACCCCGAGTTCGAAGTGCGTGAGGCCACTGTCTCGTTGGAGTTGGGCGTCCAGGGCGACCGGGAGCCGTTCGAGCATCGTCGCCACGGCTGCCCAGATCTCGAGTCGTTCGCCGCGCAGGCCGTGTGGTTCATCGGGCGGTGCCATCACGGCATCGTACGTCCGGTGACTTGCCTGAGCAAGTAAACGGACGTACGGTGACTTGCTCAGGCAAGTCACCGGGTCGAGTGACGCGAGACGACGAAGGAGGATCCATGGACCTGCAACTCCGAGGCAGAACGGCGTTCATCAGCGGATCGACGCAGGGCATCGGGTACGCGATCGCCTCCGCACTCGCGGCCGAGGGCATGCGCGTGATCGTCAACGGCCGGGAGGACGCCCGGGTCGAAGCAACCGTCGATCGCCTGCGGCGTGACCAGCCGGGAACCACGGTGTCCGGCATCGCGGCCGACTTCGGAGACCCGGGCGACGTCACCCGACTGCTCGGGTCCCTCGACGACGTCGACGTCCTCGTCAACAACGTCGGACTCTTCGGCCTCGCCACCTTCGAGTCGATCGCCGACGAGGACTGGTCCCGGTACTTCGAGGTCAACGTGATGAGCGGGGTCCGCCTGTCGCGGCACCTGCTCGGCGGGATGCTCGAACGCGGGTGGGGTCGCATCGTGTTCATCGGGAGCGAGTCCGGCGTGAACGTCCCCGCGGACATGGTGCACTACGGCGTGACCAAGGCCGCGGTGATCGCGCTCGCGAACGGACTCGCGAAGCAGACACGTGGGACCTCGGTCACGATCAACACCGTCCTCGGCGGTCCCACGTACTCCGACGGTGTCGCGACGACGGTCGAGGCGATCGCCGAGGCGCAGGCTCTTCCGGTCGAGGCGATGCAGGCCGCGATCATCGGTCAGAACCGGACCAGCCTGCTCGAGCGCTTCATCGACCCTGCCGAGATCGCGGCGCTCGTCACCTACCTCGCGAGCCCGCTGTCCTCCGCGACGAACGGCGCCGCGATCCGGGCTGACGGCGGCGTCCTGACCGGGCTCCTGTAGGTGGCACGTCAGCCGAGGTGTGCGTAGTCCGGCAGGTCGATCGCGTCGGCCGGTGGCGTGAAGAACCGGTCGCCGAGCCGACCGATGAACGGGGTGGAGGCGACCCGAACCGCAGCACCGAACGCGGCGATCCCGAGCCGGCTCTTCGGGTTCGCGACCCGCGGCACCCCCGGCGGCAGCTGCTGCGCCTGGGTGACGTACGGCCGCATGATGCGCTCGTAGCCCCGGAATGCATCGCGGTGGTCGACGTGGGCGGCGAGTTCACCGGCCAACACGTACGCCCCGGTGAGCGACAGGCTCGTGCCCATGCCACTGACCGGTGAGGCGCAGTAGGCGGCGTCGCCGACGAGCGCGACCCGACCCTCGGACCACCGCGGCGCACGGACCTGCCCGATCGACTCGGAGTACAGGTCGTCAGCGGCGTCGATGCCCGCGAGCACACGACGTGCTTCCCAGCCGGCATCGGCGAAGACCTCGTGCAGTCGTCGGCGCTGCTCCTCGATCGACCGTCGCTCGGAGCCGGCGCGCTCCCGTGTCCGATCGGTCACGAACGACAGCGTCGCCCGGATCGTGCCGTGCGGGTCCGGACGGAGGGTGACCGACCGACCACCCGGTGCGTTGTACCAGCGCCACCAGTCGTCGTCGGCATCGGTGCGGGCGATCGTCGCGTAGGAGGTCTCGAGGCCGAGCGACCGGATCTCGGGCTCGTCGCCGAAGACCAGTCGCCGGGTGCTCGACCCGATGCCGTCCGCCGCCACCACCAGGTCGAACCGCTCGTCGGCGGCGTGCTCGAACTGCACGGTCACGCCGTCGCCGGCGCCGTCGTTGTCCGCGATGCCGGTGATGCGGTCGCCGAACCGGTACTCGGTGGTGTCGGTGGTCCGGCCGACCAGCAGCTGCGCGAGGTCACCGCGCAGGATCTCGAGCTCCGCGGTGGCGCCGCCCGAGTCCGTGGTTCCGGCCGGGAACTCCGCGATGACCGAACCGGAGCGGCCGATGAACCGCGTACCGACCTCACCGGTCGTGGCGGCACGGATGTCGTCCTCGATCCCCATCCGCCGCGAGACCTCGCGCCCGGCGCCCCGCACGTCGACGTTCTGGCCGCCGGTCCGGAGCTCCGGCGCGCGCTCGACGATCGTCGTGTCGTAGCCGTACCGGTGCAGCCAGTAGGCCAGGGCGGGTCCGGCGATGCTCGCACCGGAGATGAGGACGCGCTTGCGGTCGGTCGACATGTTGCCTCGAATCTTGATTACCAATGAGATTGGCAATCTACACGACTACCATCGACCTCGTGCCGCACGACGAACCGACAGCGCCCACCGACGGACGACGAGACCGCGACGCCCGGAGCGACCGCGACGATCGACGCGACCGCGAAGCCGCCCGTCGCGACGGACGACCGCTGCCCGACGACGACATCCGCGCCCGGGTCCAACAGGTCGGGGTCCGCCAGCAGCGCTTCGAGCGACACCTGGCCCGGGCACTCGACGTCGACGCGGCCGGGCTCGAGGCGATGGACCACCTCATCACCCACGGACGGTCCACCCCGACCGAGCTCGCGCGGCGACTGGAGATCTCCACCGCCGCCATGACCCTCGTGCTCAACCGACTCGAGTCCGCCGGCCACGTCACGCGCGAGCGGCACCCCAGCGACGGCCGGAAGCTCGTGGTCACCGCAGCCGAGCGGTCGTCCGATCGTGCGTACGACCTGGTGCTGCCGCTGATCGAGGGGATCGAGGACGTCGTCGCCGACATGGACGACAGCGAGCGCGCCACGGTGCAGGCGTTCCTCGACCGCCTGATCGGGATCTACGACGACGCGATGGACTGATCAGTCGACTCCGTCGGGTGACCACGGTCGCTCACCGAGGCTCCACCGCGCCATCGCCTCGACCTGTGCCTTCGCGCTCTCCAGGCTCGTGTGGTCGCCGAAGACCTCGCCCGACCACCCACGGACCTCGTACCGGTTCGTGAAGACGACTGTTCCGATGTGGGACCGGCCGGAGCGGGCTTCCCACCGGCCGACCTCGAGCGCGGTCCAGCTCGTCGGGTCGTGCTGGTGTGGGAGATCGGTCTGCGAGGAGGACATGGCGTTTCCGGTCGGCATCGGACGAAGAGATCGTGCCGGCAGCCGGGGGCCTGGGTCACCTGCGGTCGACGGTAGTCCCCGGCCGACACAACGGCTCAGGTTCGTCCGCCGGTCTGTGCGATCAGTGCGCCACGCGCGTGAACGTGCGGTGCACGACCCCCGACGTCGACGCGACCGTCTCGACGTCGAAGCGCTCCTCGATCCCCTCGAGTCCGTCCCAGAGCCGCTCGCCGCGGCCGAGCACGATCGGCACCTCGACCAGGTGCAGGTGGTCGACGAGGTCGGCCTGCAGGAACTCGCGGACGGTCTCGACCCCGCCGCCGATCCGGACGTCCCGGCCCGGTGCGGCCTGGCGGGCGAGCTCGAGCGCTTCCGCCGGGGTCGCGTCGACGAAGTGGAAGGTCGTCCCGCCCGCCATCTCGAGGGGCTCGCGCGGGTGGTGGGTGAGCACGAACACGGGCGTGTGGAACGGCGGTTCGTCGCCCCACCACCCGGTCCAGCCGTCGTCGGGCCACGGTCCGCGCTGGGGTCCGAACTTGTTCCGCCCCATGATCTCGACACCGATCTCCGGTCCCCAGGCGCGAGCGAACTCGTCGTCGACATCGGTGGTCCCGCCGGACGCTCCTTGCATCGCGCGGAAGGTGGCCGTGGCGGCGAACCACCCCATGAGTCGGCCGTCGGCGTGCCCGAACGGCCGGTCGATCGACTGGTCGGCTCCGGCACCGTACCCGTCGAGCGAGATTGCGAAGTTGTGGACCCTGACCGTCGACATGGTGCTCCTGTCCTGCTTCAGAGGGTGATGCCCGTCGCCGTCGCCAGGGCGCCGACGAGTTGGCGGCGGAACTGCGGGTCAGCGACCGCCTGGTGCGGCTCCTGCCGCTGTCCGTGGAACCAGTAACCGCCGCTGAGGGTTGCGTCGGGGTCGGTCACGAGGGCCTCTTGGGTGCGGTGCCCGAGCTCGAGGTCGTCCGACGCCCCCGCGCCGCCCATCTTGGTCGGGACCCAACCCGGGTCGACGGCGTTGCTCAGGACGCCGGGCCGGCGCTCGGCGACCTCGGCGGCGAGCGCGGTCACGAAGAGCTTGGTGTCCGAGTAGGTGTTCGTCTCCGCGGTGCCGTCCCAGTCGACGCCATCCAGGCGGGGCCGGCCGCCGCGGTGCATCCCACTGCTCAGGTACACGTGCCGGGTCGGCGCGTGGAGCAGCGCGGTGAACAGGTACGGCGCGACGACGTTGACCGGGATCAGCGCACGGCCGGAGATCACGCCGGCGTTGTGCACGACCGCGTCGATCGGGTCGCCAGCGTCGAGGTCGCGCGCGGCGGCGATCACGGCCTCGCGGTCGGACAGGTCGGCGACGACGAGCGTGGCACCACGGTCGAGCAGGTCGGCGACTGCCTCCGCCCGTGCCGTGCTGCGGGCGTGCACGACGACGTCGTGCCCGTCACGCAACAGGGTGTCGGCGGTCGCCCGCCCGAGGCCGTCGGTCGATCCGGTGACGAGGATGCGGGACATGCGTTCATCATGCGCCGGGTGGCGGGGGCGTGTGCGGCAGGTGGACCAACAGCGGGGCGGACGGGAGGCGCGGGGCGGGCCCGCACCGCGCCTCCCGTCCGTCTCGGCCCGGCCACACGGCTGCAGTACGGTCGCAGCATGAGCAGCTTCCTCGACCCCGCGGACGCCGTCGCCGTCGGCGACGCGACGATCGTGCCGGACGCGACGCGTCCGGTCGCAGCGGTCGTCACGGGTGACGACGTGCGGTGGGTGACGTGGCCAGACGCCCCGTTGCCCGACGGTGCGGTCGACGACGTCCGCGTCCTGACGACCACGGATGGCGCGTGGATCGTCTACGGGTCGAACGGTGACGGTGACGACGCGGTGTCCCGGTCCGCCGTCCACGTCACGCCGACCGGTGTGACGTGCGCGGTCGAGCTCGGGGATCGTCGGCCGCACGGTGCCGATGTTGACGGGTTGTGGATCGGTGACCCGCGACCAGCGTCGATGTGGGACGGCGAGGACGACGACGTGGACGTCGATGCGGATGCCGGTGGCTCCGACGACTCCGACGACGCCGACGCCGACGCCGACGCCGACGCCGACGATCCGCTCGACGGCGTCGACCCCGAGACCCTGCCGTGGGCGCCGGCCGAGCCGTTCTGGCCGACACCAGAGGAGTGGGCGGCGACGCTCGAGACCGAGGCCGCCGCCGAGCACGATCACGACGACCCGGAACTGCTCGACGACGAGGACGACGGTGGCCCGTACACCTGGAGCATCGGCTTCGGCGACGAGTCCGACGGCTTCGTCCCGTCGATGGAGCCACTCGCCGACCCGGGTCCGCCATTGCCCACCCCGGCAACCGACCTGGTGCTCGTGCGGCCGGACGGCAGTCGCGCGACGATCGCCGTCGACCACCTGGTCGAGGGCGTCGGTCGCGAGGGCTCGGTGCTGACCGTCCGGTACGCGCCAACCGGACCCCGGCGGACTCCGGACTCCGCGGGCGGGCTGGACTACACGTACCAGTACCGCGAGGTCGACGTCGACCTCTCCGATGGCCTGCCGACCACCATCACCACCGATGCCCTGCCGGCGCGGACGGTGGACGAGGACGAGGACGAATCGTCGTGGGAGGCCGAGGAAGCACGGCTCGAAGCGGCTCGCGCCCCGTGGATCGAGCGGCTCGACCTCACCGGGGTCGAGGGCGCCCGGTGGCCGCTCCACGACACGGATGACTCGACGAAGGCGCAGGCGGTCGCCGCACTCGTCGGGGTGTTCGAGTCGCTGGCCGAGCCGGGCATCCTGTGGACCCGCGAGCACCCGGAGCCCCGCCGTGCGGCGAGCGCCTACCGGGCCGTCGAGGTCGTCGTCGAGGGGGAGTGGCCGGCGACCGAGGTGGTCGTGTCGTTCGAGCACAGCGACGTGCCGTACCTGCGGCTCCGTCGGCGCTACCGGGTGTTCGACGACGCCGGCCACGTCGAGGACTGGACGTACGTGACGGTGTACCTCGAGGAGGACATCGCGACCCGGGACATCCCTGCGCGTGACGCCGCCGTGGACGGCGTCCTCGACATCTGACGGATCGCGCCCGTTCCGCAGCCTCAGCCGATGATGCCCGTGTGCTCGAGCACGATGTTCACGCCGATCAGGATGAGCACGACACCGCCGGCGATCTCGGCCGGCTTGCCGAACCGGGCTCCGACGCGGCGCCCGACGACCACGCCGGCGAAGGACAGCACTGCCGTCGTCACACCGATGAGCAGCACCGCGCCGCCGATCGACACCGGCAGGAACGCCAACGTGACACCGACGGCCAGGGCGTCGATGCTCGTCGCGATTGCCAGGACCAGGAGTTCGCGGATCGGCAGACGGTCGGTGTCCTGCTCGGTGTCCTCGTGCTTCGAGAACGCCTCCCACAGCATCTTGCCGCCGATCAGCGCAAGCAGCCCGAACGCGATCCAGTGGTCGAAGGCGGCGATGTACTGCGCGAACGCCGAACCGAGCAGCCATCCGAGCAGGGGCATGAGCGCCTGGAACGCACCGAACGTCAGCGCGATGACGAGCGCGTGCCGCACGTCGAAGCGCTTCATGTGCAGGCCCTTGCCGAGGGCGACGGCGAAGGCGTCTGCGGAGACGCCGAGCGCGATGAGGAAGAGGGCCCAGAACGACATGGGGGCGGCGCCTTTCGAGACGGTCGGACGGAGACGCCGACGTCTCAGGACCTGACGATCCTGGCATGGTTCCGAGGACGAAAAGGCCTGATCAGCGGTATTCGTCGTGCCGAATCCGGGGGTTGGTGCGCCCGCCCCGGACCCCCGTGGTCGCCGCCGGTCGCGCCTCCGGTCCTCAGCGAGCGACGGACAGGGCGAAGGGCGCGAAACCGATTGCGCCGAGCAGGCTCGGCACCATCAGCGCCATCGACTCCGGGCCGGACGCGGTGGCGATCGGGCCGAGGTCCACGACCCACCCGTCCTTCCAGCCCAGGCTGCGGAGCAGTCCGCCCACCGTGGCCTTCGCCGCGGCGTCGTCCCCGGACACGAAGGCGGTCGGCGGGGTGGCGAGTGCCGCCGGCGCGGTCATGACCGAGAACAGCATCGTGTTGAGGCTCTTCACCACCCGGGTCTCCGGCAGGGCGGCCTGCAGCCGCTCGCCGAGGCTGCCATCGAGGTAGGCGAGTCCACCCGGCAACCCGTCGGCGGTCCGCGTGGTCGCGTTCGAGACGTCGAGCAGGATCCGTCCGGCGAGTCCGGCCCGCAGTGCGGTCATCCGCTCCAGGGTCGTGTCGCCCGGTGTGGCGTTGACCACGACCGCGGCGGTCCGGATGGCAGTCGCGACGTCGGCGACCTCGACCCCGGTGTCGGCCCAGTCCGGCCGGACGGAATCGGGATCGCGGACGCCGATGGTGACGGGGTGGCCGGCGGCGGCGAGGCCGCGCGCGAGCGTGCTCCCGACACGTCCGGATCCGAGGACGGAGATGGTGGTGGTGGTGCTGGTGGTCATGGGGTGTCCTTCGTGGTCAGGTGCGACGGGAGGGTCAAGGGGTTGGGGTCAGCCGCTCAGCGGGCGAGCACTGCTGCGATCGGGCGGGCGAGGTCCGGGGCCGCCGCGATGCAGTCCTCGCTCGCCAGCGTCCAGGGAGCACCGGTCGTGTCGATGACGGCACCGCCCGCTTCGTGCACCAGGAGCGCCCCGGCATCCAGGCCGGACCGCACCTGCCCGAACTGCCAGAAGCCGTCGACGTGCCCGGTGGCGACCTGCACGAGCTGCACCGTCGCGGGGACCGAGGCCGACACGAGCAGTGCTGCGTCGAGCATCCGGTCGATCGAGTCGCTCATCCGGCGACGGATCTCGGATGCCTCGCCCGGCTTCGCCTGACCGGTACCGACCAGGGCGGCTCCGAGCTCGGTCTTCCGCGAGGCGCTGATCGGGGTGCCGTTCAGCCGCGCACCGGCCCCGCGGACGGCCGTGAACACCTGGTCGAGTGCCGGCAGGACGACGGCGGTCAGGACGGGGACGTCGTCGCGCACGAGCGTCGCGGTCACGCCCCAGTTCGCGGATCCGTGGACCAGGTTGACGTTGCCCTCGGCGGCGTCGGTCACCCACCACTCGCCCGGGCCGAGCGTGCCGGTGCCCTCTTCGTCGTCGTCCCACTTCGCATCGGGCCGGAGGCGCTCGAGCGCCGGTCGGAGCACCGCCGTCGAGGCCGCGTCGTTCGCGTCGATCGCGGCGAGCAGCGACCGCCCGTCGTCGACCCGGTTCGCGGTCGAGAAGCGCTCGAGGAGCACCTGCGCGGCCGCGGTCACCGCCTCCGTCACGCCGGTGAGCAGCTGGTGGTCGTCCATGGTCGTCTCCTGTCCCGGCCGACGCGGTCCGTCGATCCGGGAGCAACGCTACGAACGCCGACCATTGCACACCAGTACATTCCGCGCACCGGTAGATTGCGTCTCGTGCAACTGGACCTGAACCTGCTCACCGCGCTCGACGCCCTGCTCGAAGAGGAGAGCGTGACCGGAGCCGCCGATCGGCTGCACCTGTCCGCACCCGCCATGAGCCGCGCGCTCGGACGCATCCGGATCGCCGTCGGAGACGAGGTCCTGGTGCGCAGCGGCCGGGTCATGCGGCCCACGCCACGCGCCCTCGCGATGCGCGAGGAGGTCCGGTCGCTCGTGCTGCGCAGCCGGCAGGTCCTGACACCCGAGACGACCTTCGACGCCGGCGCCCTGCACCGGACCTTCACGATCCGTGCGCACGACGCCCTGGTCTCCGTGCTCGCCCCGTGGCTCGTCGAGCACACGCACCGGGCCGCCCCCGGCGTCGGCCTGCGGTTCCTCGGCGAACCGGACGACGACACCACGGACCTGCGGCGGGGCGTCGTGGACCTGGAGATCGGTTCCGCCGAGCCCGCGACCGCCGAGATCGACCACCGGCACATCGCGACCGACCCCCTGGTCGGGCTGGCACGCCGCGGGCACCCGCTCCTGGCCTCGGGCACCGCCGACGTCGACCTGGCTGCGTGGGCAGGTGTGCCGCACGTCGTCGTCTCCCGCCGTGGCCGGTTCGGCGACCGGATCGACGAGCTGCTCGCTGCGACCGGGCGGTCACGGTCGGTGGTCGCGTCGGTCGCGTCCACGAGCGCTGCCGTGGAGATCGTGCGCGCGACGGACGCGGTCGTCGTCATCCCGGCGTCGGTGGCGTCACGTGCCGTCCGAGCGGACGACACCTCGGTCTTCACGCCGCCCGTCGAGCTGCCGGCGGTGTCGGTCGTCCTGACCTGGCACCAGCGCTCCACGTCCGACCAGGGGCACCGGTGGCTGCGCAGCCTCGTCGAGCAGGCGCTCGTCGGCACGCTGGAACCCTGACCGGCTTCGGCGACCCGGCTCACGTCTTCGACGTCAGCCGGATCGGACGGGAGGCCCGTGGCGGGCCCGCCACGGGCCTCCCGTCCGGTCTGCGGCGCGTCAGCGACCGGCTGCTGCGTGGGCGGCGACCTGGGCGGCGGACAGTTCCGTCCCGTAGACGGCCGCGTACCGCATGGACCCGGTGAAGTAGGCGTTGGCGGGCGAACCCGGCCATCCGCCGATGGTGTCGTAGCCGATCCGGAACCAGCCGGTGTAGTTCTCCGGCGTCTTGTACGCCGCGTTCGACGCGACCAGCGTGCCGTCGACGTACAGGCGCATGCCGTTGGCCGGTGACATCGTCGTCACGGCGTGGTGCCATGCGCCGTCGGTGTAGGCCTTCGGCGACGAGACGACCTGGGTCGTGCCGCTGTACGTCCCGAACGCGAGCTGCCCGCTCGTGTTGAGGTAGAGCTTGCGGTCGTGCTGCCCGGATCCGCCGGTCTGGCTGCTGCCGAAGCCGATGAGCTGTCCACCGGCGACCGTCGTCTTGAACCAGACCTCCTCGCTGAAGGTGGTCGGGTTGGCGTACGAGCGCGAGGTGGAGACGTAGCTCGTGGAGCCGTTCAGCACGTAGGCACTGCCGGTGTCGCGCGGGCAGGCGTTCGGGTCGGGCGTGACCGCCGTCATCGATCCCTGGTAGGTGCCGTTCACGCCGCGGCCCGACCAGTCCGTGGCGGTCTTCGCGTTCGTCGACTCGGTGAGCCGGTACGCGAACAGGGCGTTCGCGGTGTCGGCTCCGACGGCGCCCGTGCAGGTGAAGTACGGGGCGGTCGCGGCGGTGTTCGTGTCGTTCCGGACGGTGGCGCTGTAGGCGGAGCGCGTCGGCGCGAACTGGTTCAGCAGGACGACGACGGCCAGGGCGACCACGAGCAGGAGGGCGACGACGCGGCCGTCACGCAGGCGACGGAGGATCACGAGGGACGCACCGCCTCGACGCGGCCGACGGCCAGGCAGGCCACGAGCGGCACCAGGCACATGGCGATGAGCGCCACCCACCCGAGCGGGTCGAGGTCGATGTTCGAGGTCAGCTGGTAGTGCCCGTTCTTCGTGAGTTCGTGGATGACCACGCGGCCGACCTCACCGTCGACCAGGTGCACGGTGTTGCCGCCGTGGGCGTCGACGCGCACCGGGAAGATGCCGGACGAGATGACGGTGGCCTCGACGCCCGTGGGGCTCGAGGTGTTCGTGATGGTCGTCACGTTGACGAACGGCTTGAGCACGAACGCGGCGTACGAGACCGTCAGGGCGGAGCCGGCGATCCGGAGGCAGGTGCGGGTCACCCGGTCCGTGAAGGCACTGGTCAGGGTCAGGATCAGGAGCGTGCCGATGAGCAGGATCGGGGCGGCGCGGAACAGCCAGCCGAGGTGCGGGACCAGGAGCGCCGGGGTGCCGATCACGTCGGCCTGCGACAGCGTCCACGGGTCGACCGCGCCGTTCACGTCGCCGCGGGTGTGCAGGCCGCCGTCGGCGTCGATCGCGATGATGCGGTGCGTGTAGACGACGTCGGGGTTGGCGGAGGTCTCGAACGAGACGACGTCGCCGACGCGCAGGGTCGTGACGTCGACCGGCAGGTCGAGCACGAGGGTCCCCACCGGGGCTGCTTCACCCATCGAGGGCGTCTCGACGACGAACCAGCGGCCACCGGCGGACAGGAACAGCACCGCGGCGGTGAGCAGCAGTGCGGCGACCAGGGCGAGCAACCAGGCGAGGACGGTCTCGGACCGGGTGACCGCGCGACCGCGGAGGACCGGACGGTCGAGCGTGCCGCTGAGCGGGATCGCTGCGGTCTGGCTCATGTCGTGCTCCTGCGGCTCGGTGGGGTGCGGCTACTGCGCGTGGTGGAACGGGGGTGGCGACGCTCGGCCGGAGGGGGGTCGGTCGAGCGTCGCCGGTCTGGGGTCACGGGACGTCCCGGGACGGCTGGGGGAGCCGGCCCGGAGCGGGATCAGGCCGTGAACGTCCAGGTCATGGGGACCGAGGCTGCGAGGCCCTGGTAGGTGTTGCCCGCCGAGGAGTCGAGGGTCACCGCGAAGTTGAACGGCGTCGAGGCGCCGGCGGCCGGAGCTGCGGGCATCGTGAAGGCCGACGCTGCGGCGCCCTTGAAGCTGGCGAGCGTGCCGCTGAAGACCGTGGTCGAGCCCGAGGTGATGACGAGGTTCATCTTGGCGCAGAGGTCGGTCGCGGTCCCGTTCGAGGAGCCGTTGTTCGACTGGGTGCACGTGCTGCCCGGCGTCAGGGTGAAGGTGCTCGCGGCAGCGGTGCCGGTGTTCTTGATCGAGATCGCCGTGTTGACCGTGTTGCCCGGCGTCATCGTCGTGCTGCCGCCGAACTTGTTGATCGTCGAGCAGGTCGCGGAGTTCGTCGAGACCGAGCCGCCGTCGGTGCTGAGGCAGGTGACGGTCGCGCCGGCGTTCTGCTCCTGCATGATCAGCGTGCCACTGGCGGCGGTGTTGCTGCTGTTCGTGATGCTCGCCGCGAACCCGGACAGGGTGCCGGTGAGCGAGAGGGAGAGGAGCACGGCGGCGAAGATGCCGGCGAGGAGCGCCACGGGGGCGAAACGGATCCGCTTCAGCGCGGAGGTGCGGAGCTTGGTGGACACGGTGTACCTCATCGGTTCGGTGGTTCGCAGTGGTTGGGGGAAGCAAGTCACTCGGGCGGATTTGCTTCAATCATTAAGATAGTCACCGCTTGACCAAGTTAGCCACTCGCACACCTACCCCAGTGCGGGGGACGCTCCCGTCCCCCGGGTTCCCGACATGGAAGGATTCCCCCCGTGACCCCCGCCGCACCCGATGACGACGCCGCCGACCTGATGGCCGCGTTCACCGCTGTCGTGCGCGCGAACGCGAGCCTGGTGAACCAGCTCAGTGCCCGAGCCGGGGTGCACGAGAACGCCCTGCGAGCACTCGTGCTCATCAGCGACACCGGGTACTCCACGCCGACGGAGGTCGCCGGCTACCTCGGCCTGACCTCGGGCGCGGTGACGAACATGATCGACCGGATGAGCACCGCCGGACTCCTCGAGCGCGCGCCGAACCCGAACGACCGTCGTGGGTCGTTGCTGCGGCTGCTGCCGAGTGGCGACGACGTCGTCGCGGACTACCGGCAGCGCTACGCCGCCATGCTCCGGGCGGTCGACGGCGCGCACGGCGGCGAGCTGCACGAGGTGCTCAACGACCTGGCGACGAGTCTGTACCAGCAGGCCGCGGCGGCGGGGGAGTAGGCGCTCGTCAGACCGGCTGGAGCGCCTGCTGCTCGCCGGCGGGGAGCTCGACCCGGATGCGGTCACCCGTCCGGACGACACCGCCGGTCACGACGACGCTCATCACGCCGCCCTTCCGCACCACCGCACCGTCCTCGTCCCGCCCGAGCACCTCACGCAACAGACCCGGTTCGAACCCGTTGATCTGCTGGCACGGGTTCCGCAGGCCCGTCACCCGGACGCACGCCTCGTCGCCGAGGTGCAGCACCGTGCCGGTGGGCAGGCTGAGCAGGTCGACACCGCGGGTCGTGACGTTCTCGCCCATCTGGCCCGGCTCGAGGTGGTACCCGGCGTCGGCGACCTCGTCGAACACCTCGGCGTGCAGCAGGTGCACCTGCCGCAGGTTCGGCTGGGACGGGTCACGCGCGACTCGAGACCGGTGCTGGACGGTCGTCCCGGCGTGGGCGTCGCCCTCGATGCCCCAGCCCTCGACCAAGGTGACCTCGTCGACCACGGGCTTGCTGAACCGATGGACGTCGTCCCGGCTCACGGCGATCACACGCGGCTGGTCGTCACGGTTGTCGGTCATGGTGCGATTCTGGCGCAGGTCGGGGTCCGGCGCAGCACAGATCTGGTCACGCGCTCACGCGCTCACGCGCTCACGCGCTCAGCTTCGCGAACGCGGATCGGTGCCAGACCAGCGGGCTGTGCGAGAAGTCCGACATCAGACCGTTCACCCGGAGGACCACGATGTCGTGGTCACCCGCCGGGTAGGTGTGCTCGACCGCGCACTCCAGCCAGATCGGGGCTCCTTCGAGGAACACCGCGCCGGTGTCGGAGACCATCGTCTCGATGCCGACGAACCGGACGGACTTGTCGCGCGACGCGAGCTGCCTCGTGACGGGTTCGTGGCGCTCCCCGAGGACCGAGACCCCGATCGTCCGTGCGCCCGCGAGCGCGGGCCAGGTGGTCGAGGTGTGCTGCACGGCGAACATCACCAGCGGCGGGTCCTGGGAGACACCCACCGTGAACGAGGACGCGACGAGGACGGTCGGCTCGTCGTCGACGACGGCGGACAGCGCGGCGACGCCGCACGGGAAGCCGGAGAACGCCTGGCGGAGCAGGGCCGGATCGGCGGTGGACGGTGCGGTGAACATCGGGACTCCTTCGAGGGTTGGCGGGCAGAGGGTCAGGCGGCGTCCGCGTGTGCGGTGAGTCCGGACCGGTCGAGGGCGGTGGTCACGGCGCGGACGAACTCGTCCGTCGCGAGGGCCGGGAACTGACCGGTCGAGGGCATCGCCACGACGTCGGTGCCCGGGACCACACCGAACGTGATCGGGTCGTCCGGGGTGAACTGCGCGGTCGGCGGCTCGAGGACGGTGAGGTGCACGCCGCCCGCCACGAGCGCGTGCATGTCCTCCCACGTCTGCCGGTGCCCGCGGAACACCGCGGGGTAGACCGAGGCGTACCGATCGGCGTTCGCGATCGTGTCCGCGACGGCTTCGTAGAGCACCCGTGGGTCGTCGCTGCCGTACAGGCCGACGTTCTTCGCGTAGAGCTTCATCAGCGTCGACCCGTCCGCCGGGAACGCGATCGGTGGCGCCCAGTCGTTGGCCCAGTGCTCGAACGCTGCGTCGTCCGGCTCCTCCTGCGCGTAGAGCACGGCGCCGGGGACCCGGTCCGCTCCGGCCGCGACCGCCATCGCGGTGACGAGTGCCGACCCGGTCTTCATCCCGACCGGCAGGAACCGGCCGACCCCGAGCCCGTCGAGGGCCTGCAGCAGCACGGTCGCGTAGTGACCCAGGGGTCGGTCCGCTGGTGCGTCGTCGGACTGTCCGAACCCCGGGGTGTCGAAGGCGAGCACGGCGACGCCGTCCGGGAACGCCTCGAGGACGGGGTCGTAGACCGCCGAGGTGCGAGGTGACTCGTGGTACATCGCGATGACGCGCTCGGCGTCCCCCGGGGTCGGTCCGCCGGCGCGGAAGTGCACCTGGCCCCAGTCGGTGTCGACGTAACCGCGCATGATGGTTCCTCTCGTCGGGCCGATGCCCGGTCAGAACGCCCGCAGGTTGTCCCGCAGGTGCTCGTGGTCGTACTCGGTGCGGGTCAGCCCGCGAGCCTGGAGCTCCGGGACGAGCCCGTCGCACACCTCGGCGATGAACCGCCGGGTGACACCGTTCGTCCCGATCAGGAAGCCGTCCCCACCGGACACGTCCGCGAACGCCTCGAGCTGGTCCGCGACCTGCTCGACGGACCCGACGAGCGCCGGACCGGCGCCACCGGCCTCCTTCGCGACCGCCTGCCGCAGCGTCAGCGTGGCGTTGCGGTCCCGGTAGAGCGCGAAGTTCTGGGTACCGTTCGTCGCCAGGTCGAGTTCGCCGAGCGGGGTGTCGAGCGGCACGGTCGAGAAGTCGATGTCGGTGGACTTCGACATCGTTGCGAGCGGGATGTCGATGTTGTCCATCGCGAGCTGGACGCGGTCGTCGGCACGTTGCCGCGCCTCCTCCTCGCTGGACCCGACGATCGGCCAGACCCCGAACAGCACCTTGACGTCGTCCGGGTCGCGCCCGACCGCCGCGGCGGCGTCACGGACGCGGTTCCGGTAGTCGCGCGCCTTCTCGGGTGACGAGTGGATGGCGACGATGGTGTCCGCGTACTGCGCTGCGAACGCGATGCCGCGCGGCGAACCACCGGCCTGCGAGATCACCGGGCGGCCCTGTGGCGAGGGCCCGGAGTTCAGCGGCCCCCGGGTCGAGAAGTGGCTTCCCCGGTGGTCGGCGTACCGGACCTTCGTGTGGTCGGCGAAGGTCGCCGTGCGACGATCCGCCACCACCGCCCCGGGCTCCCACGTGTCGAACAGCGCGGTCATCGAGCGGACGAAGTCCTCGGCCACGTCGTACCGGGAGTCGTGCTCGTCCATCCCGTCGTGGCCGTAGTTCTGCAGCGCACGGTCGCTCGTGCCGGTCACCACGTTGACGCCGAACCGGCCCTTCGACAACTGGTCGAGCGTGCCCGCCATCCGCGCGAGCAAGTAGGGGTGGTACGCGAAGGTCCCGGCCGTCGCGATGATCCCGAGCCGTTCGGTCGCCTGCGCGAGCAGTGTCGCGACGATCATCGGGTCCTGCCGCGGCGCCTGCATGGCGTACTTCAGGTAGACCTCCATGGAGTCGCCGTAGCGGTCGCCGACGAAGGTGTTGTCCTCGATGAGCACGTAGTCGAACTTCGCGCGCTCCATGGCCCGGGCCAGGTCGACGAAGATCTGCGCGTCCTGCCAGTCGTCGCCGATCGAACCGGAGAACGGCTGTGCCCAGGCGGGTACCGAGGTCCCGTTGCAGAACCACCCGAGGTGGAATGGTGAGGCGGTCATCAGTGCTCCAGTCCCGACGCTCAGAACGCGGCGAGGTTCGCTTTGAACGTGGACTCGGGGTAGTCGCTGCGGATGAGTCCGCGCTTGCGGAGCTCCGGCGCCAGACCCGATGCGATCTCGTCGATGTACCGGCGCGAGTGCGTCCGCACCGGTTCGCCGCGGATCAGGAACCCGTCACCGCCGACGGCCTCCATGACCTCGTCCATCTGCTCCGCGACCGACGCCGGTGTGCCGACGAGCTCGACGGCCTCGGTCTGCTGCCCCATCAGCGCCTCGCGGATGGTCTTGCCCTGCGTGCGCTTCCGGAACTGCTCGAGCCCGGACTGGTGCCCGTTCGTCGAGACGTCGTCGGGTAGCGGGGCGTCCAGGTCGAACTGCTTGAAGTCGACCTCGGTGGTGATCGACATGATGCCGAGGATGGTCTCGATCTGGTCCTGGGTCAGCTCGTTCCGGCGGCGCGCGATCTCCTCGGCGTCGGCCTGCGTCTCGCCGAGGACGGGCTGGATGATGTACATGACCTTGACGTCGTCGGCGTCCCGCCCGTGACCGACGGCACGCGAACGGATGTCGTCGCGGTACTCGCGCATCTGGTCGACGCCCTTGGGCGCCGAGAGCAGCACGTTGGCGTGCCGCGAGGCGAAGTCACGCCCCTTCGGCGAACCACCGGCCTGGCAGATGACGGGGTGGCCCTGCGGCCCGGCCGGCAGGTTGAGCGGTCCGCGGACCTTGAAGTACTTGCCGTCGTGGTGGATGGGGTGCACCTTCGTGTGGTCGGCGAGGTACCCGGACTCGCGGTCGGCGACGATCGCGCCCGGTTCCCATGAGTCCCAGAGGTCCTTCACCACGGTGATGAACTCGTCCGCCATCACGTAGCGCTCGTCGTGTGGCGGCAGGTGGTCGAGGCCGTAGTTCTTGCCGGCGAGGTCCTCGGAACTCGTCACGACGTTCCAGCCGATGCGCCCCTTGGTCAGGTGGTCCATCGTCGCCATCACCCGTGCGACGAGGAACGGCGGGTAGAACGAGGTCGACATCGTGGCGATGAAGCCCATGTGCTGGGTGACCTGCGCCAGCATCGGCAGCAGCGGCACCGGGTCGCCCTTGGGGGAGTGCAGTCCGTGCTTCAGGTCGTTCTCGGTGCTGCCGCCGTAGGTGTCACTGACGAGCGTGGAGTCCTCGAACATCATGAAGTCGAAGCCGGCGCGCTCGAGCGAGCGGGCCATGTCCATGTAGTACTCACCGTTGAGCCAGGTGAGCGGAGTGTCGGCCGCCCAGGGGGACTTCCACGCGGGCGTCTTGAACGGGGTGAACCACGCGAGGTGGAAGGGGTCGGCTGCCATTCGTGCTCCAGAGGGGACTGAGGTGGTGGTGCGACCAGTCGAGCAGTGCGCGATTTCGCCGCCGCTGCGGCACCGTGAGGATTCGATTACGCGTGCACCCGATCGCTCGGACCACCCGCTGATCGGGGGTTTCAGGCGGACGTGGAGATTTCCGCCTGCGGTTCGGGCGTGCCGGTGGTCCGGTCCGCCACCGCGCCCGCCAATACGCCGGAGCGGTGGCCGGCGAGCACGGCGTCGGCGGACGGCACCGGGATCCGGTAGGCCGACGTGATGGTCGTGTAGAGCGCGCCGCCGAGGCGGCCGACGGGGCGGTAGCGCTCGATGTCGATGCGCCCACGGTCGTCGATGACCCCGTCGTCGGTGTGCACACCGACCACCTCGGCGAAGACGAGCGTCGCGCCGGGCATCTCCTTCTCCTCGGTCGCACGACACTCCAGGGCGACCTTGGCACCCGCCAGGCGTGGCGGCGTGACGACGGTGCTCGGGGTGGTGTCGAGTCCGAGCAGGGCCGCTTCGTCGACGTCGGCGTCGAACAGCGCGGCCGTGTCCGTCTGGTCGGCCTCGAAGCCCTCCGTGACCAGGTTGACCACGAAGTCGCCGGTGTGCCGGATGTTGTCGAGCGTGTCCTTGCTGCCGGTGAAGGACACCATGAGCATCGGTGGGTCCATCGTGACGAGCTGGAAGTAGCTGTACGGGGCCAGGTTGTACCCGCCGGCGGGCGAGACCGAACCGATCCAGGCGATCGGCCGCGGCACGACCGCGTTCTTGATCATCCAGATGAAGTCGACGTGTTCGGACGAGGTGTCGAGGTACATGCGGTGGCCTCCTGGCGCGCGTTCGTGGGTCGAGATCTGACGGGAGGCTCGGTGCAGGTCCGGTGGGTCGGCGCGCCTCCCGGGGCAGCCGGTCGCAGGGCCCGGCTCAGGCCGCGCGGTCGTCGTCCAGCACGCGGGCTCCGGGGATCGCCCGGAGCAGCGTCCGGGTGTACTCGTGCTGCGGGGCACCGAAGATCTGGTCGGGGGTGCCGGACTCGACGATCTGCCCGTGGTCCATGACGTGCACGCGGTGCGACACCATCCGGACGACGGCGAGGTCGTGGCTGATGAACAGGTACGCCAGACCGAGTTCCTGCTGCAGCTCGACGAGGAGCTCGAGGATCTGCTCCTGCACCACGACGTCGAGCGCGGAGACGGCCTCGTCGAGGACGACCAGGTCGGTCTGGAGTGCGAGGGCGCGGGCGATGGCGACGCGCTGGAGCTGCCCGCCGGACATCTCGTTCGGCAGCTTGTCCGCGGTCGCCGCCGGCAGAGCGACCCGGTCGAGCAGGTCGAGGGCGCGGGCCTTCCGCGTTGCGGCGTCGCCGATGCCGTGCAGCACCATCGGTTCCTCGATGCTCCGACGGACGGTCCAGCGGGCGTCGAGCGAGCCGTACGGGTTCTGGAACACCGGCTGCACGCGACTGCGGAACCGCATCAGGTCGCCGCCGCGCAGCCCGGAGAGCTGGGCGCCGTCGAAGGTGATCGAGCCGCTCGTCTGGTGCTCGAGCGCGAGGACCATCTTCGCCGTCGTGGACTTGCCGGACCCCGAGCCGCCCACGACCGCGACCGTCTCACCGCGTGCGATGTCGAAGGTCGAGCCGGTCACTGCGACGAAGGGGTCCTGCCGCCGCCAGCCGCTCGAGCGGATCGGGTACTCCTTGCGGACGTCGGTGAGCCGGACGAGCGGTTCGGCCGCCGCCACCGCGAGGTCGGGGCCGGTCGGACGGTGAACCGTCGTCGCAGGGCCGTCCCCGACGAGGCGGACGGATCCGAAGTCCGGGGCGGCCGCGAGGAGCCGCTGCGTGTACTCGTGCTGCGGACGCGCCAGGATCCCGGCGGCGCGGCCCTGCTCGACGACGTCCCCGCGGTACATGACGAGGATCGTGTCGGCACGTTCGGCGGCGAGCGGCAGGTCGTGGGTGATCAGGAGCACGGCGGTGCCGAGTTCACTGGTCAGCCGGTCGAGCTCGTCGAGGATGGTCCGCTGCACGGTGACGTCGAGGGCACTCGTCGGCTCGTCGGCGATGAGGAGCTTGGGACGACAGGCGAGCCCCATCGCGATGAGCACCCGCTGCCGCATGCCGCCGGAGAGCTCGTGGGGGTACTGGCGTGCACGGCGCTCCGGCTCGGGGATCCCGACCATCTCGAGCAGCTCGACGACACGGATCCGTGCCGCCGCGCCCTTGGCGATGCCGTGCACCTCGAGTGCCTCGCGGATCTGCGTGCCGACACGGTGGATCGGGTCGAGGTTCGACATCGGGTCCTGTGGCACCAGGCCGACGCCCTTGCCCCGGATGCCGACCATCGTGCGCTCGGGGGCATCGTGGATCGACACCCCGTCGAAGGTGATGCTGCCGTCCGAGATCCGGCCGTTCTCGGCGAGCAGGCGGTTCACGCTGGCCGCCGTCGTCGACTTGCCGGAGCCGGACTCGCCGACGATCGCCAGGGTCTCCCCGGCGGCGAGGTCGAACGACACCCGGCGGATCGCCTCGAACTCACCGGACGGGGTCGTGAACGTCACGGCCAGGTCGCGGACGGACAGGAGCGGCTGCTGCGTCATGGGGGCTGCCTTCGGGACAGGAGCGGAGCGTGCGAGGAGAGGGGCGCGGGCCGGCCGTTGCGGCCGGCCCGCGCTGGGGTGGTGACTAGACCGCGACGGTGGGGAGCGGGGTCTCCACACGCGGCTGGGGCGTGCCTGCGAAGGACGGTGTGCCGCCCCACGAGGTCTCGACGTCGGCGAGCTCGACGACCTCGCCGAACGACCAGCCCATGCCGAACAGGGCGAAGTGGTTGCGCTCCGGCGTGAACTCGGCGACCGCGTCCCGCACGACGTACGTGGCGTAGTCACGCTGTCCCGCGTCGCGGACGGTGGTCTCGACGCAGATGTTCGTCGTCACACCGCAGACCACGAGGTTGCGGACACCCATGCCGGTCAGGACGGGTTCGAGCCGGGTGCCGTAGAACGCACTCGGGCGGGACTTGTCGATCACGACCTCGTCGGGTCGGGCTCCGAGCTCGGGGATGAGCTCGATCTCGTCGGTGCCGTACCCGAGCGAGTTCGCGGCGATCCGGTCGGTTGCCTTCGCACCCTTCGTGACACCGAAGTCGACCATGCCAGGGCTGTAGACGTAGCGGGTGAAGATCACCGGCACGCCGGCAGCACGTGCGGCGTCGACGAGGGCGACGGTGCCGGGGATCGCGTGCCGCAGCGGGGTGACGTCGATGCCGGCGCGGCCGAGCGAGTCGTCGTTGTCGAAGAACGCGCGCTGCATGTCGACGACGATGACGGCGGTGTTCTCGGTGGGGATGGTGGTGGTCATCGTGCGACTCCTAGTTGAAGAGGATCATGCCGTTGGGACGGGGCGTCCAGTCGAGCCCCTTGGTGACGCCGTACGTGTAGGTGTCGGCGATGAGCGGTGCGTAGTACGTGTTCTCGTCGACGATCGCCGAGACCTGCCCGAGGTCGGCGTTCCGGGCGTCCTCGTCGGGTTCTGCGAGCTCCTTCTCGAGCAGCGCGTCGATCTCTGCGTTCTTCGCGTAGCCCTGGCCGCCGGACTTGGTGAGCATGGTCAGGGGAAGGTCGGCGTCGAGCACCGACGGGGCGAACGCGTAGATGTACAGACCGGAGAACTTGTTCGAGAACCAGTTCGACGAGAACGTCGAGAACTCCTGGCCGTCGAGCTCCACCGTGATACCGACCGCTTCGAGGTACTGCTGGATCGACTGTGCGAGCTGCTGGATCTGCGGCAGGGTCGTCGTCGGGTAGCTCAGCGTGATGGCGGACCCGTCGTACCCGGAGGCCTCGACGAGCTGCTTCGCCTTCGCGACGTCCTGCTCCGTCGGCTCGATGGAGTCGTCGTAGCCCTGGGTCACCGAGGCGACGAGCTGGCTGGCCGGCTCGGTGGTCCCGGCCATCAGCTTCTCGGAGATCGCGTCGCGGTCGACAGCCAGGCTGACGGCCTTGCGGAAGTCGGCGTCGTCGAGCCACTTCGCGGTCGCGTTGAAGCCGGTGTAGATGACCCGGTTCGACTTCGTGTCGACGACGTCGATCGCGTCGGACGACTCCGCGGTGTCGACGCTGGCCGGTCCGAGCAGCGCGATGTCCAGGTCGCCGGACTGCACCGAGTTCGCGCGGGTGGTCTCGTCCGGCACGAACTGGAAGACGACGTTCTCGTAGGTGCCCTGCTTGCCCCAGTAGTCCGGGTTCCGCTTCAGGGTGATGGAGTCGCCGCGGGTCCACTTCACCACCTCGTAGGGACCGGAGCCGACCGGCTTCTGCCCGAACGCCTTCGCACCCTCGGCGTAGATCGCCTCCGGCAGGATCGACACGAGTGTGACCTGGCGGTCGAACGGCGCGTACGCGGTGTTGAGGTGGAACACGACGGTGGTGTCGTCGGTCGCTTCGAGGGAGTCGATCGCGGTCATGTAGCCGCCGAGGTTCGACTCGGGGTCCTTCATCGCCGTCTCGTACGTGTACACGACGTCGTCGGCGGTGACAGGGGAGCCGTCGGAGAACTCGGCGTCGTCACGGAGCGTGAACGTCCACGTCGTCAGGGCGTCGTCGTGGGTCCACTCGGTCGCCAGGCCCGGTTCGACGCTGCCGTCCGCCCCGATGGTCGTCAGCTGGTCGAAGACGTTCTCGAAGACGTTGAGGGACTGCAGGTTCGTGTCGAACACCGGGTCGAGGGTCGACGGTTCGGCGGTCAGGGCGGCGGTGACGGTGTCCTTGGTGGTCGAGCCGCTGCCGGTGTCGGCGGACGAGAAGCCCGAGCAGCCGGTGAGCACGAGTGCTGCGGTGCCGGTGAGGCCGACTGCAGCGAGGAGTCGGTGGATCCGGGGTGATGCCATGAGGGGGTGGTCCCTTCCGGGTCAGGGGTGCGGGGGTGGGACGAGCGGTCAGCGACGCGAACGGCGCGCGGACAGGCCCTGCGAGACGAACTGGACCCCACCGATGACCATCAGGATCATCAGGGCGGGCAGGACGACGAGCGCTGGGTTGGTCTGCAGGTAGTTCTGGCCGTCGGCGATGAGTCCTCCGAGGCTGGGGGTCGGCGGCTGGATGCCGAGGCCGAGGAAGGACAGGGACGACTCGATCGTGATCACGGTGCCGACCTCGAACGCCGCGAGGATCGCGATCTGCGGGAGCACGTTCGGCAGCAGGTGGCGGCTGATGACCCACCATCCGGACCCGCCGGCCGCGGTCACGGCGGTGACGAACTCGCGTTCCCGCAGCGACACCGCGATGGAGCGCGAGACGCGGCCGTAGCCGACCCAGTTCGTCAGGCCGAGCATCACCACCAGCAGGGTGGTGCTCGAACCGAGCGCGGCGACCAGCACGATGAGGAGCAGGACGACCGGGATCGACAGCTGCACGTCGGCAACGCCCATCAGGAACGCGTCGAGACGACCGCGGCGCCACCCGGCGACGAGCCCGATCGCCAGCCCGAGGACCATCGAGATGAGCACGGCGCCGAAGGCCACGACGAGCGACGTCCGGGTCGCCACGGACAGCCGGCTGAGCAGATCACGGCCGAGTGCGTCCGTCCCCATCAGGTGGGCACCGCTCGTGAACGGCGTCTGCTGCGCACTCGCGAGGTCCTGCGTGTACGGGTTGAACCCGGGCAGGAACGGCACCACCACGACGACGAGTCCGACGATCACGAGCATGACGGTCGCGACGACGAGCGAGGGCGCCGCGCCGACGAGTCCCGCGGTGAGGGACCGTGCCTGGGTGCGGGAACGGAGCCGGTTCGTTGCCTGGGTCATGAGAGCCTCACTCGCGGGTCGAGCACCGCGTAGAGCATGTCGACGATGAAGTTGATGCCGACGAAGAGCACGGCGATCAGCACGACGCCGGCCTGCACGATCGGGTAGTCGCGCTCCGTCACGCCCTGCACGATCAGCCGGCCGAGGCCCGGCCAGTTGAAGACCATCTCGAGCACGACCGTGCCGCCCATGAGCACCCCGAGGTTGATGCCGGCGATCGTGATGACGGGCAGCAGGGCGTTCGGGAGCATGTGCCGCACGACGATCCGGCCTCGGGGGACGCCCTTCGCGCGGGCAGTCCGGACGTAGTCGAGGGTCCGTGACTCGTCGAACGAGGACGAGATCAGCCGCAGGTACAGTGCGACCTCGAACGTCGCCATCGTCGCGACGGGGAGCACGAAGCTCGCGTAGCTCGTGCGGCCGATCGCGGGGAGCAGCCCCAGGGAGACCGAGAACACGAGCACCAGCAGGATGCCGAACAGGTACGGCGGGATCGCCTGCCGGACCGTCGCGAGCCACATCAGCGTCGACCGGAGCCGCTTGCTGCCGGTCGTCTCGGCGACGACCGCCAGGGCAACTGCGAGCGCGAACCCGATGACGAACGAGGTCAGGGCGAGCTCGACGGTGTTCGGCAGCCGCTCGAGCACGAGGCCGAGTGCGGACTGACCCTGCCGGATCGAGTCGCCCAGGTCACCCCGGAACGCACCCGCCATGAAGTCGACGTACTGCACGAGCAGCGGCCGGTCGAGCCCGAGGCTGTGCCGGGCGGCGTCCACGTCGGCCTGCGTCGCCTGGTCCGGCAGCATGAGCCGGACCGGGTCCCCGGTCAGCCGGGCGAGCACGAACGCGAACGTGAGCACCGCGAGGACCGTGACGACGATCCGCGCGACGCGGGAGCCGATGAACCGCACCATGTGACGGTCCTTCCTTGAGCGGGTACGAGGTGGTCACCTCGGTGTGCAGGTGACGCTACGGACCGATTGATTCCGCACCGTGACCTGTCGGTAACGGTTGATTGCGCGCCGTCGATCCGCATGGGCAAGCCGATCGAGGGCGTTTCCGCCGCTGTCGGCGGTCTCGGTTCGTACCGCGTTGCTCAGCGGGGAGGCGTCGGTGTCTTGAGCATCGCGGGAACGTCGTCGTGCTTCGCCCACAGCGCCACACGGTCGCCGCGGTAGTGGCCGTAGGCGAGCATGCCGACGCGACCGTCCGCACCGCGCACGAGCGTCTCGCGCACCAGGATCGCGGCACCGACCGCGACCTTCAGGACCTTGGCGGTGCGCTCGTCGCAGTTCACCGCCTCCACGGTCGCCTCGACGTGCGACAACGCGACCTGCCGCATCGCGTTGAGCCGGGCGTCCCGGTCGTCGTCGTCGACGAGCAGGTCCGGCGCGTCCATCGGGTAGTACCCGACGAGCACGCCGAGCGGTTCGCCACCGCGGGTGACGAGGTCCTCGCGCATGAGCACGTACTCATCGTCGATCTCCAGCCGGCTCCGGATGTGTTCGTCGGCCAGCACGGGCGCGCGCTCCAGCTCGGTCAGTTCGAGGGAAACGGAGGGCCGGTCCGGGTCCTCCTCGGCGCGGGTCCATCCGCCGATCGGCAGGAGCTCCAGCAGCGGCAGCTCGGAGATCGAGGCCACGACGCTCGTCCCGATGCGCTGTCGTCGTTCGATGAGCCCCTCGGCACCGAGCATCGACAGCGCCGACCGGATGCTGCTCCGGCTCATCATCATCGACATGGTGAGGCTCTGCTCCTCGACCGGACGCCCGGCCGCGAGCACGCCCCGCCGGATGCTCGCCCGCAGGAGCACGTGGGCCCGTCGCGGGGAGGACTGCAGGAGTTCGCGGATCCTCTGGCCACTGCCGCTCCGGGCTCGGGCGATGGCCTCGGTGAGTTCGGTCTGCGTGTACACGTCGATCCTCCGGTCCGGAGCCGACAGTGCCAGCGGCCCCTCGGTGCAGGTGAGCTTATGGACGACGCGTGTCGCGCAACTACCCCGGAGCGTTACGTGTTGATTACGCCGTGCAGCCGGCCGAACGCAGGGGTCAGTGTCCGAGCTCGACCAGGAACACCCCGGCGATGATCAGCGCGATGCCGCCCAGCATGAGCAACGTCAACGGTTCGCGGAACAGCACCCGCCCCAGGATCGCCGTCAGCGCGACACCGGTCGCGGCCCAGATCCCGTAGGCGACACCGATCGGCAAGCCGAGCGTCAACGCGACGGCGAGCAGGCTGAACGCGATGAGGTACCCCATGACGACGGGCACGAAGAACACCTTCCTGCCGTCGGTGGCGAGCTTGAGGCTGATCGTGGCACCGACCTCGGAGACGATCGCGACGGCGAGCAGGACCCACGCCATCAGAACGCCCCCCGCTGCGTCATACCACCCTGTGGCGCCTCGCGCTTCCGTGCGGCGAGGGCTCGCTGCGAGCCGATCTCGACCAGCAGCACCCCGGCAGCGATGAGCGCGATGCCGACGACCATGGTGAGCGTGAGTGCCTGCCCGAACAGCACGGCCGCGAGCACCGCGGTCAGGGCGACACCAGAGGCTCCCCAGATGCCGTAGGCGACGCCCACCGCCATGCCGGCGCGCAGCACCAGGATCAGCATCGCGAACGCGGCGACGTAGCCCACGACGACGAGCGCGTACCACCCGGGCTTGTCGACTGCGGCCTGCATCGAGAGCGCTCCGGTGACCTCGGCGACGATCGCGGTCCCGAGGAACAGCCACTTCATGCGCCGGTCCTGTCCGCCAGGGCCGCGATCGCCCGTGCCGCGACCCGGACGGTGGCATCCGCCGCAGCATCGTCCCGGTCGGCGAGCCACGTCGAGCCGATGCCGTCGGCGGTCGCGATGAGCAGCCGGACGACGTGCTCGACCGGCACTGCCCAGCGGATGCCGTCCTCGGCGGTCCACTCGTCGACCTGCTCGCGGACGGCGTCGAGGTACGCGTGCTGCTCCCACGCGGCGAGGTTCTGCAGGTCGGGGTCGCGCCGTGAGTGGGTGACCAGCTCGACGACGGCGAGTGCGGTCGCTGGGTCGTCGCGCGTCTGCGCGAGGTGGGCCGACAGGCCGGAGGCGATCCGGGCCTCCAGGTCGAGCCGCGTGACCGGCGGTGCGAACGCGACCGCCATGGCCGTGCGGAGCTGGCGTTCGAGCACGGCACGGAAGAGCGGCGCCTTCGATGCGAAGCAGTAGTGGAAAGCGCCGTGCGGCAGGCCAGCGCGGGCGGTGACCGCGCGGGTGGTCACCGCGCTGATGCCGCCGTCGCGCAGGACGGCGATCGCGGCGTCGACGAGCTGCTCGCGCCGTTCCTCGACGCTGCGGTGCTCTTGCTGGAGGGTCATGGTCCGACCGTAACGCCGTACTTGGCCATGTGGCCAAGTCGGGCGGTGAACTCTCAGCGTGAGACGGGTTCGCCCCAGCACCCCGGTCCACAGCAGAACGACCCTCGGCCAACCGGCTGAGGGTCGTTCTGTGGTGCGACGTGCCTACTTGCGGAGCAAGAGGCTGGCCACGCCGAGGACGGCGAGGGTGATCTTGTAGCTGCGAGGAGACATCAGACCGTCCTTACTTGCACTGGCTGGCACTCGTTGCACTGGCTGGCACTCTTGTCAGCTGGCGGGCGGCACCCGCCTTACTGCGGCATGTCCACGAACCGCGAGAACATCCCGTGGAACGCCACGGTGATCGTGTCCGTCGGCCCGTTACGGTGCTTCGCCACGATCAGGTCGGCCTCACCCTGCCGCGGGTTGTCCTTCTCGTACGCCGACTCGCGGTGCAGCAGGATGACCATGTCGGCGTCCTGCTCGATCGAGCCGGACTCACGCAGGTCGGAGATCGCCGGCTTCTTGTCGGCACGCTGCTCGGGACCACGGTTCAGCTGGGACAGCGCGATGACGGGGACCTGGAGCTCCTTCGCCATCAGCTTCAGCGCACGCGAGAACTCTGAGACCTCTTGCTGGCGGCTCTCGACCTTCTTGCCCGAGGTCATCAGCTGCAGGTAGTCGATGACGACGAGCTTGAGGTTGTGCTGCTGCTTGAGTCGACGGCACTTGGCGCGGATCTCGACCAGCGTCATGTTGGGGGAGTCGTCGATGAAGAACGGGGCGTCGTTGATGCGGCCACGGGTCTGGGCGATGGTGGTCCAGTCGCGGGAGTCCACGGTGCCCTTGCGCATGTTCTGCAGCGGCACGCTGGTCTCGGCGGACAGCAGACGCATGGCGATCTCGGCGCGACCCATCTCGAGCGAGAAGAAGGCGGCGGTCTGGTCGTGCTTGATCGCGGCAGCGCGGCACAGGTCGAGCGCGAGCGTCGACTTACCGAGGGCGGGTCGAGCGGCGACGATGATGAGCTGTCCGGGGTGGAAGCCGTTCGTCAGGCCGTCGAGCTGCGCGAAACCGGTCGGTACGCCGGTCATCTGGCCGTCACGGCCCTTGGCGGCCTCGATCTCGTCGAGGGCGGCGGAGATGGCGTCGGTCAGGGGGACGTAGTCCTCGGTCTGCACGCCACCGGCGACGTTGTAGACCTCGGCCTGCGCGCTGTTGACGAGGTCGGTGACCTCGCCTTCGGACGCGTAGCCCATCTGCACGATGCGGGTGCCGGCGTCGACGAGGCGACGGAGGACGGCCTTCTCGGCGACGATCCCGGCGTAGTACCCCGCGTTGGCCGCGGTCGGCACCATGCTCGTCACGCTGTGCAGGTACTCGGCGCCACCACCACGGGACAGCAGACCGGTCTTGGTCAGCTCGTCGGTGACGGCGATGACGTCGGTGGGCTCGCCGTGCGAGTAGAGCGAGAGGATCGCGTCGAAGATGACCTCGTGCTTGGGGACGTAGAAGTCCACGCCACGAGCGGTCTCGATGACGTCGGCGACGGCGTCCTTCGACAGGAGCATGCCGCCGATGGTCGACTGTTCGGCCAACAGGTCGTGCGGCGGGGTGCGTTCCATGCCGCGCTCCGCGTACTCCTGCGGTGCGGGCTCAAGATGCGCGATCGACACACTCTCTCCTCTGTTGAACGACGCAGGGCTGGACACAGTGATCCGACACCTGCAACGACTTTCTACCCCCAGCGACCGACATCCCCGAGTCGCTGGGCCAAGCTACGGCCGCAGAGTTATCCCCAACAAACGGCCCTGTGGATAACTCTGTGGAGGGATTGCGGAACACGCCGGAATGCTGTGTGGAGAACTGTGGACGAGCCTGTGGAATCATGGCCATGGGAACACACTTTCGACCACCTGACCAGGGGTTTTCATTCTCACACGGTGTGTGGAAAAGTGGGGTTCAAGTACGCCTTGAAGGTTCCGATTTGACACGTTTCTGCTGTGTAAAACGACTTGACAAGCACCCCTCCCGTGGGAAGTGTTCTCGGGCCGTTCCCAGCAAGCCGGGCCGTGCCTGAGAGGTAACCAGCCAGCCAAGCCGAACCCGCCCGTGCAAGCCGAGCCGGGCCTCCCGGCCGTTCTGGACGACCGTGCGTTGATGGTGAGCAGAAGATGTCGAGTGGGGGATCGGGACCCGACCTTTTCTGCTCACCAAGTGAAAGCACGCACGCCCCGCGCCACGCACCACGCGGAGAACCCACCAACGCAACGACGGGCGGGCCTCCCGAAGGAGACCCGCCCGTCGTGGAGCGGAACGTCAGTGCTACTTGGCAGCGACGACCTTGAGCGAGATCACGGCAGTGATGTCCTCGCGCAGACGCACGGTGGCCTCGTGGTCACCGACGGTCTTGATGGTCGCGGGGACCTCGACCTTGCGCTTGTCGAGCGAGCCGACGCCCTGCGCCTGGACGGCGTCAGCGACGTCGCCCGGACGGACGGAGCCGAACAGACGACCGTCCTTGCCGGCCTTGACCGCCAGGGAGATGGTCGCGTTCTCGAGCTTCATCTTGAGGTCCTGTGCCTCTTCGATGGTGGCGAGCTCGCGCGCGGTGCGCGCGGCACGGATCGACTCGACCTGCTTCTCGCCGCCCTTGGACCACGCGACAGCGAAGCCCTGGGGGATGAGGTAGTTGCGGGCGTAGCCGTTCTTGACGTCGACGACGTCACCAGCGGAACCGAGGCCGGAGACCTCGTGGGTGAGGATGAGCTTCGACATGTGTCGACCTCCGATCAGCGGCCGGAGCCGGCGTAGGGGAGGAGCGCCATCTCACGGGCGTTCTTCACGGCACGGGCGATGAGGCGCTGCTCCTGGACGGAGACGCCGGTGATGCGACGGGCGCGGATCTTTCCACGCTCCGAGATGAACTTGCGAAGGGTCGCAACGTCCTTGTAGTCGATGACGCCGACCTTGATCGACTTCGCGGGAGCGGCGTTCTTGCCGCCCTTGCCGCGAGGCTTCCGGCGGTCGCCGGTGCTCTTTCCAGCCATAGTGATTTGTCCTTAGAAGAAAAGTTGTGTGTCCGTCGGAACCAGGAGGATCAGAACGGGGTCTCGTCGTCGAAGTTGCCGCCGGGGGTGCTCCACACGTCGTTCGACTGTGCGTTGCCGCCGCCCTGCTGGCCACCCTGCGGGGACCACGGCTCGTCCGACTGGCCACCAGCGGGGGCGTTGCCGCCACCGTTGTTGTTCCAGCCGCCGTTGCCGCCGCCCTGCTGACCGCCGCCGTTGCCGCCGCCGACCTGGCCACGACCGCCGCCGCCACCCGCTGCGCGGGTGATCTGTGCGGTCGCGTACCGGAGCGACGGGCCGATCTCGTCGACCTCGAGCTCGATGCTCGTGCGCTGCTGACCCTCACGGTCCTGGTAGGAACGCTGACGCAGACGACCCTGCGCGATGACGCGCGAGCCCTTCGTCAGCGACCCCGCCACGTGCTCGGCGAACTCCCGCCACACACTCGCGCGGAGGAACAGCGCGTCGCCGTCCTTCCACTCGTTCGCCTGACGGTCGAACGTGCGAGGCGTGGAGGCGATGGTGAAGTTCGCCACTGCGAGCCCGTTCTGCGTGTAGCGCAGCTCGGGGTCCGCGGTGAGGTTGCCCACCACCGTGATGACGGTTTCGCCGGCCACGGGTTACTCGGCGCTCGCGGTCGCGGTTGCGGAGGCGTTGGCAGCCTTGCGGGCTGCGCGTGCCTCGTCGCGCTGCTTCTGGGCGGCGACCTGCGCGATGCCCTCTTCGGCGCGGAGGACCTTCGTGCGGAGCACGGCCTCGGAGAGACCGAGCTGACGGTCGAGCTCCTTGGCGGCCTCGGGCGAGGACGTGAAGTCGACGACGGCGTAGATGCCCTCGGACTTCTTGGCGATCTCGTAAGCGAGCCGGCGACGGCCCCAGACGTCCACGTTGTCGACGGTGCCACCGTCGTTGCGGATGACAGCGAGGAACTTGTCCAGGCTGGGAGCGACGGTGCGCTCATCGATCTCGGGGTCGAGGATCGCCATCAGTTCGTACTGGTGCATGCGGAACCCACCTCCTCTGGTCTCAGCGGCCCCGGGCAGTTCCCGGGGCAGGAGGGTTGATGCATGTGCCACGGCACGCAGACACGCGCCGGGCAACCTGCACAGACTACCCGACGGCCTGGAGGCGCGCCACCGGTCTGTGGAGAACCGTCGCGTCCGTCAGGCGGTCGCGTCCCGAGCGGCCCACCAGTCGCGCAGGCGCGCCTCGGCAGCGTCGGCGCCGAGCGGCCCGTCGTCCATCCGCGCCTCGAGGAGGAAGCGGTAGGCCTCGCCCACGGCACGCCCCGGCGGGATGTCGAGGATCCGCATGATGTCGTCGCCGGTCAGGTCGGGCCGGATCGAGTCCAGCTCCTCTTGGTCGGCCAGGACGCGGATCCGCTCCTCGAGGTCGTCGTACGCGAACGCCAGGCGATCGGCCTTGCGACGGTTCCGCGTGGTGACGTCCGAGCGGGTGAGCTCGTGCAGCCGTTCGAGCTGCGGGCCGGCGTCGCGGACGTAGCGCCGGACGGCCGAGTCGGTCCAGGCACCGTCGGTGTACCCGAAGAACCGCAGGTGCAGTTCGATCAACCGTGCGACCGCGGCGATGGTGTCGTTGTCGAAGCGCAGGGCCCGGAGCCGCTTCTTCGCGAGCTTCGAGCCGACCAGGTCGTGGTGGTGGAAGCTGACGGCGCCGCCCGGCTCGAGCTTGCGGGTGGCGGGCTTGCCGATGTCGTGCAGCAGCGCCGCGAGCCGCAGCACGGTGTCCGGGGGGTCGCCCGCGTGCCGCTCGGCCTCGTAGCCGATCGCCTGTTCGAGCACGGTCAGGGAGTGCTCGTAGACGTCCTTGTGGTGGTGGTGCTCGTCGATCTCGAGCTGCATCTCGGGCAGCTCTGGCAGGAACCGCTGCGCCAGCCCGGTGTCCACGAGCAGGCGGATGCCCGGCACGGGGTCGCCCGTGCCGAGCAGCTTGACGAGTTCGTCGCGTACCCGCTCGGCGGACACGATGTCGATGGAGTCGACGAGGTCCTGCATGGCGGCACGGACGTCGTCGTCGACGGTGAACCCGAGCTGCGAGGTGAACCGCGCTGCCCGCATCATCCGGAGCGGGTCGTCGCGGAACGACACCACGGCGGCCTGCGGGGTGCGGAGTCGTGCGGCCAGCAGGTCTTCGACGCCGCCGTGCACGTCGACGAGCTCGCGCGCCGGCAGCCGGAGCGCCATCGCGTTGACGGTGAAGTCGCGGCGGAGCAGGTCGTCCTCGATGGTGTCGCCGAACGCCACCTCGGGCTTGCGGGTCTCGCCGTCGTACACGTCGCTGCGGTAGGTGGTGATCTCGACCTGTTCGCCGCGGACCAGAGCGGCGATCGTGCCGAACTGCCGCCCGACGTCCCACGTGGTGCTCGCGATCGGCTCCACGATCGCCAGGATCTCGTCCGGACGCGCGCTCGTCGTGAAGTCGAGGTCGGTGACGGGACGACCGAGGAAGGCGTCCCGCACGGGTCCGCCGACCAGGGCGAGCTCGTGTCCGGCGTCGGCGAAGGCCCGAGCGAGGAGGTCGACGGGCTCGGTGGTGGCGAGTGCGTCGAGTCGTTCGACGGCCTGGGCAACGGACTGCATGACGGTGCTCATCCTCCCAGATCGAGGCCCCGAGTTCTCCACAACCCCGCGCGCACGGGACCTGTTCATGGTCACGCCTCATACACTCGTGCTCGGCCCGAACCGACCCCGTGGCCCGCTTCCGTATGCACATCCTCCGCACCACGCTCGCCGCAGCCGCGTCGACCCTCGTCGCGCTCGGCCTGGTCGTCGCGCCCGTCAGCGCCCCGCACGCCGATGCTGCGACGGTCTCGTCGGCCAAGACCCACCTCGCCGATCCGGCTGCTGCCGATGCGGGCAAGGCCACGATCTCGGTCGCCCCCGCGCACCGTGGGATCGTCCAGCGCGACCAGGACCTCACCCTCTCGGTGACCGTCACGAACGACACCGACACCGCACTGCCCGCCGGCACCGCGGAGTTCGACATCTTCCGCTCCGTGAGCACGCGGGACGTCCTCGCTGACTGGCTTGCCGACACCACCACGACCGGTTACCTCGGCGCCCCGATGGACTCCGTGGACATCCCGGAGGTCCCTGCGCACCGATCGGTCACCATCGACTCGGTCGAGATCGTCTCGGGCAACGTGGCACTCGGCGGGTACTCCTCGTTCGGTGCGCGACGCATCGCGGCGGAGTACACGGCCGGTGAGACCTTCGCCGTCGCCCGCTCCGCGATCACCTGGTACCCGGACTTCGAGCAGGTGCCGGTCAGCGTCTCCGTGGCGATGCCGGTGACGGTCCCGAAGTCCCCCGACGGCATCCTCAGCGCGGCCGTCCTGGCCGCCGCGACCTCGGTGGACGGCACCCTCACGCAGCAGCTCGACGCCGCCGAGGACCACAACGTCGCCGTTGCGGTCGACCCCCGCATCATCGCCTCGATCCGGATCCTCGGCGAGAACGCGCCGTCCGCGGCGACCGCGTGGCTCCAGCGCCTCGAGTCCCTGCGGAACGAGACCTTCGCGCTGTCGTACGCCGACGCCGACGTCACCGGGCTGCGCCAGGCCGGGTCCGACGGCATCCTCGCTCCGATCTCGCTCGACCAGTCCGTGAAGACCGAGAACTTCCCCGGCGCCGAGACCCCCGCGCCGACCCCGACCGCGACCCCCGGCCAGACGACGACCCCGAGCAGCACCGCGTCCCCGAGCGACGACGCCACCACCGACGCCGGCTCGGGCGAGACCACGGAGACGCTGCCGACCACCGAGCAGCTGCTGGACTTCCCGTACTCGATGGACTCCATCGCGTGGCCGGCGGACGGCACCGTGACCGCGGCCGACCTCACGGCACTGCAGCGGGCCGACAAGGACACCACCATCGTCTCGAGCGGGAACACCTCCGCCGGCGCGAACGCCACGGTCTCGGCATCGGAGAAGATCGGCGACGACCACGTCCTCGTGTCGGACCAGTCGATGTCGTCCCTGCTGCGGGACGCCGCGACCGCACCGGATCGCCAGAGCTGGTCGTCGGCGATGTCCGAGCTCACCGCGACGCTCGCCACCTCGGCGCGCGACGGCACCGCCACGGGGCCGATCCTGCTCACTCTCGGTCGCGACTGGCCTTCGGACTCCACACGCCTCAGCCAGACCCTCGACGCCCTCGAGAGCACCGCCTGGGTGGCACCGGCGGACCTCTCCACGGCGTCGGACGCCACGGCGGGGTCGCTCACGCTCAACAGTGCGTCCACCGGGGCCGACCGCATCGCACAACTCAAGCGCCTCGTGCAGGGCGAACAGGGGCTCTCCGCGTTCGCCACCATCCTCGACACCCCCGCTGAACTGACGGCACCCGCACGCCTCCGGCTGCTCGCCATCGCCTCGAACGCGTGGCGCGGGGACGACGACGGGCTCCAGGCCGCGGTCGACGTCCGCACCGCGGCCTGGGCGAAGCAGACCACCGAGGTCGGGATCGTCGACTCGAGCAGCCTGACCCTGCTCGGCGACCGGTCCTCGCTGCCGGTGTCCATCCGCAACAGCTCGGACTACCCGGTGACGGTGCACCTGGCCGTCCAGCCGTCGAACTCCGCCCTCCGGATCGTCCGCAACGACATCGTCGTCGAGATCCAACCGGACTCCTCGACCCGAGCGACCGTCCCCGTGCAGTCCGTCGCGAACGGCAAGGTCGAGCTGACCATGTCCCTGTCGAGCCCGACCGGCGTCGCCATCGCGCAACCGGCCACCGTCGAACTCAACGTCCAGGCGCAGTGGGAGACGGTCATCACCGCCGCCGCAGCGGTCGCCCTGATCGCGATCTTCGGCTTCGGCATCTTCCGCAGCATCCGGAAGCGCATCCGTCGTCGCAACGGCGAACTCGACGACGAGGACGACGACGACCCCAACCGCCCGCTCGCTGTGCAGCCCGGTGCGCCGGGCGCGGCTGCTCCGTCCACGGGATCGGTCGCCGGACCGGGAGGCCCGGATCACCGCGCCGAGGCACCCACCGCGTTCGCCGTGGCTGGCTCCGGCACGGCCGCCGTCGCGGCTCCTGGTGGCGACCGCCTGCAGGACGCGATCGCCCGTGCCGGGGCCGAGCCGGGCCTCCCGTCCGACGCCCGTACCAGCCGCGTCGCGGACGCCCGCGACCCCGAGGAGCCGACCATCAGCGCCACCCAGCCCCAGCCCGACGTCGACGCGGAACCCGTCGCGGAGCGCAGCCTGGGGCGGGCGAGTGCGATGCTCGCGGCGGGGACGATGGTGAGCCGGATCCTGGGCTTCGCGAAGACCTTCGTGCTCGCCTACGCCATCGGGCAGAACGCGAGCCCCTCAGCGAACGCGTTCGCCGTCGCGAACCAGCTGCCGAACAACATCTACGCGCTCATCGCGGGTGGCCTGCTGTCGGCCGTGCTCATCCCGCAGATCGTCCGCGCCATGAAGAACGGCACGGACGGCGGACAGGCGTACGTCAACAAGATCGTGACGCTCGGCGGTTCGGTCTTCATCGTGATCACGATCGTCGCGACGGCACTGGCACCGCTCTTGGTCCGCCTGTACACGACGTCCTCGGACACCCGGAGTCCCGCTGCGACCGACCTCGCCATCGCCTTCGCGTTCTGGTGCCTGCCGCAGATCCTGTTCTACGCGATGTACTCGCTGCTCGGTGAGGTCCTCAACGCCAAGCAGGTCTTCGGACCGTTCACCTGGGCGCCACTGCTCAACAACGTCATCGCGATCGCCGGGCTCGTGGTGTTCATCGCCCTGTACGGCACGAGCGGCAGCGCCCTCGACGATTGGACGCCGGCGAAGATCGCACTGCTCGCCGGCAGCGCCTCGTTCGGTGTGTTCGCCCAGGCGGCGTTCCTACCGCTGTTCTGGCGGCGAGCAGGCCTGTCGTTCCGGCCGGACTTCCGGTGGCGCGGCGTCGGCCTGAAGTCGACGGGAACCGCTGCCGGCTGGCTCTTCGCGATGATCCTGGTGACCCAGGTCGCCGGCATCGTGCAGTCCGCGGTCGCGTGGAAGGGTCAGGGCGACGGTCCCGGCAACGCGGTACTCGGCAACGCGTGGCTCATCTTCATGCTGCCGCACTCGATCATCACGGTCTCCATCGCGACGGCGTACTTCACCCGGATGAGCCACGATGCTGCACGCGGCGACCTGGCATCAGTCCGACGGAACCTGTCGCTGTCCCTGCGCATCGTCGGACTCTTCACGGTCTTCGCGTCCGTGGCGCTGGTCGTCGTCGCGGTGCCGTTCGGGCGGCTCTACGAGGGCACGTTCGAGAGCGCCCTGCAGGTGGGTGCCGTCCTGGTCGCCTACATGCCGGGCCTGGTCCTGTTCAGCATGTTGTTCATCATCCAGCGCGTGTTCTGGGCCATGCACGACCACCGGACGCCCTTCCTGATGCAGTGCATCCAGTCCGTCCTGTTCGTCATCGGTGCCCTCGCGGTGTCGACGTTCCCGACGTCCGTGATCGGCATCGGTGTGGCCGCGTGCACGACGCTCGCCGGCACCGCGCAGACGATCGTCGCGCTCGTCCTGGTGCGTCGCAAGCTCGGCAGCATCGAAGGACCGGTCGTGACCCGCTCGCACGTGCAGTTCGTCATCGCCGCGCTGATCGCCGGCGTGGTCGGTCTGGTGGTCGCGAACTTCTTCGGCGCGTTCTCCGCAGCCGGGTTCGCGATGTCGGACCGCACCGGGGCACTCATCACCATCGTCCTGACCGGCGCCGTCATGGTCCTCGTGTACTTCGGGGCGCTCGTCGTCGCCAAGAACGGCGAGATCAAGAACGCCGTCGGCATGGTGAAGAGCAAGCTCGGTCGCTGACCGCACGCTTCCCGGACGTCGCGGAATGCCGCGCCGGTACCATGTGTTGACCCGGTCAGCACGCAACGGAAGGGCAGTCAGGCATGCGCCAGCTCATCATCATCGGTTCCGGTCCGGCCGGGTTCACCGCCGGCATCTACGCCGCGCGCGCAGAGCTCAAGCCGCTCATCGTCGCGTCCAGCGTCGAGACGGGCGGGGAACTCACCAAGACGACCGAGGTCGAGAACTTCCCGGGCTTCCCCGAGGGGATCCAGGGCCCCGACCTCATGATCAAGATGCAGGAACAGGCCGAGAAGTTCGGCGCTGAGGTCCTGTACGACGACGCCGTCTCCGTCGACCTCACCGGCGACGTGAAGAAGGTCACCGTCGGCTCCGGCGAGACGTACGAAGCCCTCGCGGTCATCTACGCGACCGGTTCGGCGTACCGCCACCTCGGCATCGCCGACGAAGAGCGCCTCTCGGGCCACGGTGTCTCGTGGTGCGCGACCTGCGACGGCTTCTTCTTCCGCCAGAAGAACATCGCCGTGGTCGGCGGTGGCGACTCCGCGATGGAAGAAGCGACGTTCCTCACCCGCTTCGCCGACAAGGTGACCGTGATCCACCGCAAGGACACCCTCCGCGCGTCGAAGATCATGCAGGACCGTGCTCACAACGACCCGAAGATCGAATTCGCGTGGAACAAGGAGGTCATTGGCATCCAGGGTGACTCCGCAGTGACCGGCGTGACCCTCAAGGACACCGTGGACGGCACCGAGAGCGAACTCGCCCTCGACGGTCTGTTCATCGCGATCGGCAACGACCCCCGCGTGCACCTCGTGCACGGTCAGCTCGAGCTCGCTCCCGAGGGCACCATCGCCGTCGAGGGCCGCACGTCCAAGGCCGTCGGCGTCCCCGGGGTCTTCGTCGCGGGCGACGTGCTCGACCACACCTACCGCCAGGCCATCACGGCTGCTGGGTCCGGTGCCGTCGCTGCGCTCGACGCCGAGAAGTACCTCGCCGACCTCGAGGACTCGCTGACCGACGCTGCTGCGGGCGAGACCCCGGTCGAGCCGGTCACCATCTCCGCCTGACCCGTACGGCCCCCGGAATGCCGGGGGAGCGTCCGCGGTTCCACATCCAGTACCGACTTCTCACGAAAGGACACCCATGTCCAACGCAAAGGCTGTCACCGACGCCACCTTCTCGGACGAGGTCCTCAAGTCCGACAAGACGATCCTCGTCGACTTCTGGGCCGAGTGGTGCGGCCCGTGTCGCGCCGTCTCGCCGATCCTCGACCAGATCGCCGAAGAGCACGCCGGCAAGATCGAGATCGTGAAGCTCAACGTGGACGACAACCCCCAGTCGGCCATGAACTACCAGATCACGTCGATCCCGGCGATGAAGGTCTTCAAGGGCGGCGAGGTCGTCAAGACCGTCATCGGCGCCAAGCCGAAGCCCGCGCTCGAGGCCGACCTCGCCGAGTTCCTCGCGTAGGTCGCACCAGCTCCACCGAACGCCCCGTCCTCGTCCTGCTCAGCAGGCGCCGGCGGGGCGTTCGCATGTCACCCGTTGCGGATCGGCCCCCGCCGCGGAGCCCGGGTTTCCGGGGTCGATGTCGTAGTGTGGCGGGAATGTCTCACTGATCGGAGCACGGTATGACGAACGGCAACAGCCTCGACCCCTGGTACGACTCCTACGCCCAGCGCACCGCCGGGCTGAGCGCCTCCGAGGTCCGAGCCCTGTTCGCCGTCGCCTCGCGCCCCGAGGTGGTCTCGCTGGCCGGCGGCATGCCGTTCGTCTCCGCGCTGCCGAGGGAGCTCGTCACGGGCTCCCTGGACCGCGTGATGAACGAGCACGCAGCCATGGCACTGCAGTACGGCGGCGGACAGGGTCTGCGGTCCCTCCGCGAGCACATCGTGGACGTCATGAGCCTCGAGGGCATCCGTGCCAGTGCCGAGGACGTCGTCGTGACGACGGGCTCGCAGCACGCGCTCGACCTCGTCACGCGGCTGTTCATCGATCCGGGCGACGTCGTCCTCGCCGAGTCCCCGTCCTACGTCGGTGCGATCGGTGTGTTCCGGTCGTACCAGGCCGAGACCGTCCACGTGACGACCGACGAGCTCGGGCTGGTGCCCGAGGCACTGCGCGAGGCGATCGCGAACCTCCGGACGCAGGGCAAGCGGATCAAGTTCCTCTACACGATCCCGAACTTCCACAACCCGGCCGGCGTCACCATGAGCCGGGAGCGCCGCATCGAGGTGCTCGACATCTGCCGGTCGAACAACATCCTGGTGCTCGAGGACAACCCCTACGGACTCCTCTGGTTCGACGAGCCGGCACCGCAGGCGATCCGTTCCATCGACGAAGAGGGCGTCGTGTACCTGGGGTCCTTCTCCAAGACCCTCGCACCCGGTTTCCGCGTCGGCTGGGCGCTCGCACCGCACGCCATCCGCGAGAAGCTCGTGCTCGCCAACGAGTCCGCCGTCCTCGCCCCGAACTCCTTCGGTCAGTACGTCGTGAACGCCTACCTGGACGCCGCGGACTGGAAGGGTCAGGTCGACACCTTCCGGGGCATCTACGCAGCGCGCCGTGACGCCATGCTGTCCGCACTGGGGGAGTTCCTGCCGGACCTGTCCTGGACGAAGCCGAACGGTGGCTTCTTCGTCTGGCTGACGCTCCCCGAGTCCCTCGACTCGAAGGGCATGCTGCCGCGCGCCGTGAAGGAGCTCGTCGCCTACACGCCGGGGACGGCCTTCTACGCGGACGGTCGTGGCGGCGGGCACATCCGTCTGTCGTTCTGCTACCCGACCCCCGAGCAGATCCGCGTCGGCGTGAAGCGGCTCGCCAACGTGGTCAACGACGAACTCGAGCTGATCGAGACGTTCGGTCCGACGACTCGGCCGAACAGCGTCGTCCGGGAGACGTCCTCGGTGAGCGCGCCACCGCCGAACATCTCCTGATCAGCGCTTTTCCTAGGTGCGTGACCCATCAGCACCGTCGTTCCACACCGGAGGACCCCCATGGCTGAGCTCACTCGTCGTCACGTCGTCGTCGTCGCCGGAGGGATCTCGCACGAGCGTGACGTCTCCCTGCGCTCCGGTCGGCGGGTCGCCGACTCGCTGACCGGGTACGGCTGGCAGGTTGATCTCCGCGACGCCGACGCGCTGCTGCTGCCGGCTCTCGCCGAGTCCCGCCCGGATGTCGTGTGGCCAGCTCTGCACGGCGCCTCCGGTGAAGACGGGGCCCTGCGGGGCATCCTGGAGGCGGTGGACATCCCGTTCGTCGGCTCACGTTCCACGTCGGCCCGGTTGGCATGGGACAAGCCGACTGCGTCAGCGCTGGTCGCGCGGGCGGGCGTCCGCACCCCTCGATCCGTCACGCTGTCCCACGACGTGTTCCGCGAGCTCGGCGCCGTCGGGGTGCTCAAGGCCATCGCGGGGGAGCACCCGGTCCCGCTCGCCGTGAAGCCGGCGCGTGGCGGCAGCGCGCAGGGAGTGACCCTCGTCGATGACGTCAACGACCTGCCGCGTGCCATGGTCACGGCCTACACGTACTGCGACGACGTCGTGGCCGAGCAGCTCATCCGCGGTACCGAGGTCGCGGTCGGCATCATCGACACGGGCGACGGGCCGGTGGCACTCTCCGCGGTGGAGATCGTCCCGCGGAACGGCATCTACGGCTTCGAGGCGCGGTACAACGCGGGGGAGACGACGTTCTACACCCCCGCCCGATTGTCTGACGAGTTCGCGACCGCTGCAGCCGATGCCGCCGTCGCGGCGCACACAGCCCTCGGCCTCCGCCACCTGTCCCGTGTGGACCTCATCATCGACGGCGCCGGAACGCCGTGGTTCCTCGAAGCCAACGTACTCCCGGGTCTGACCGAGACATCCCTGCTGCCGCAGGCACTCTCCGCATCGGGATTCGATCTCGGGTGGACGTACGCGGAGCTCGCCGAACAGGCGATCCGCGATCACCACGCCTGATCCGTCAGGTCCGACGTTCCACGTGGAACATCGGAATGCGTGAGAGTCGATGTTCCACGTGGAACGTCGCACTCGTGGTTCGCTGCTGAGAGCTGATCCGCTCTGAGCAGCAACGGGTGCCTCGGGTCATCTGCGGGCGCACGGTGGACGCATGACCGATTCACCACCCGCCGCAGCCTTCACGACCGAGTACCGGCGTGCCCTCTCCGACCAACGCGTGCTCGTACTCGACGGCGCCCTCGACGACGACAACGGCACCGTCTTGATGACGCAGTTGGTACAGCTCGCGACGGCGGACCCCTGGAACGACATCGCGCTCTGGATCCATTCGCCCGGAGGCTCGGTTCCGGCGATGCTCGCACTCCGGGACCTCATGCGGGTGATCCCCAACGACGTCAGCACGCTCGCACTCGGGATCGCCTGCAGCGCGGGGCAGTTCCTGCTGTCCTCGGGTACTCCAGGCAAGCGACGAGCGCTGCCGCACAGCCGGATCCTGATGCACCAGGGATCCGCAGGGATCGGCGGGAGTGCGGTGGACGTGGCGCTGCAGGCGGACCACCTCCGTGACACCCGCGACACCGTGCTCGGACTCATCGCGGCGGACACCGGACAGACGGTCGACCGCATCTTCGAGGACTCGCTGCACGACCACTGGTACTCCGCCGAGGAGGCCCTCGACTACGGGTTCGTCGACCTGATCGTCGACGACTTCTCGGTGATCCGGCCCCAGCAGCCCCGTTCCACGATGACAGGCTTCGGCGGACCTGCGGCAGGGGAGGGTGACCGATGAGCGCGTACACGATACCGAACGTCATCGCGCGGGACGCTCGCGGCGATCGGGTCTTGGACGTCTACTCGCACCTCCTCACCGAGCGGATCATCTACATCGGGACCGCGATCGATGCTGGCGTCGCCAATGCCCTCATCGCGCAACTCCTCTTCCTCGAGTCGGACAACCCGGACTCGGACGTGCAGCTCTACGTCAACTGCGACGGCGGCGATCCGAGTGCCATGCTCGCTGTCTACGACACCATGCGGTTCATCCGCCCCGCCGTCGCGACCACCTGCGTTGGGCAGGCAATCGGTGTCGGAGCCGTGCTGCTCGCCGCGGGCGCCGAAGGAAAGCGGTCGGCCCTGCCGCATGCTCGGGTCGTGCTCCACCAACCCGCGGCGCAAGGGCAGGGGGCCATTCCCGAGCTCATCTTGCAGGCCGACGAGGTCGTCCGGATCCGGGCCGAGATCGAGCACCTGCTCACCGAGCACAGCGGCCAGAGTGTCGACCAACTCCGAGCCGACACGGACCACGATCGGGTCTTCACGGCCCGTCAGGCCCAGCAGTACGGGCTCGTGGACCACGTGATCACTCGACGCTGACCGACGGCGCTCCCGGACGCCTCAGGCTGCGAGGAGGAAACTACTCCGCAGCTGTTCGCCACCAGTACCTGCGGAACGTGCTCGCTCGCGGAGCTGTTCTGCTGCCGCCGCCGTCAAGTCCAGCAAGGAGCTCTCGAGCGCGCCGGCCACTGCTGCCAACATCTCGCTCGAAGGCTCCTTCCGCCCCCGTTCCATCTCCGACAAGTACTGCGGCGACACCCCTGCGCGACGGGCGACATCTTGCAGGGTGTCCCCGCGGACGCGGCGACGAGCGCGGAGTTCTTGACCGACGACATCACGCCAGAGCGGCTCGGGATTGCGGGATCTCATGATGCGAGCCTGGCAGTGTTCCACGTGAAACGTACGGGCTTCCCGTTCGCTGCTCGTGAACTCGAACCAGCGGAACGGCTACGCGCCCCGTGTCGGGCCGAACGACCCGTCGCTGCTCCAGGCACCCGCGCCGGGCATGCGAGGCCCGCTACGGGGCGCACAGCGCCATTGACAAGCCGTCAGGACGAGACTTCGCTGATCCCCAGCTCCGACAGAATGCGATTGAGGTCGTCGCCGTTCGCGAAGTCGATCGTCACGGAGCTCTTCCGGGCACCGACGGCGATCTTGACCCGTGTGTTCAGCCGGTCACCGATGCGCTCAGCAAGGTCGTTGAAGTGCGCCTGGTTCTTGGAGGGCTGCGGCGTCGTCTTCGGAGGGGTCTTCGTCGCCAACTGCTGCGCGATCGCTTCGGCAGCGCGCACTGACAGGTCCTCGTTGACGATCTTCTCGGCGAGGTACTCCATCGCCTCCGCGTCCGGGGCAGCAAGGATCGCGCGGGCGTGACCGGCCGACAGCACGCCGGCAGCCACTCGACGCTGCACGGGGGAGGGGAGCCGCAGCAGACGGATGGTGTTGGTGATCTGCGGACGCGAGCGACCGATGCGCTGGCCGAGCTGTTCCTGCGTGATCCCGAAGTCCGCCAGGAGCTGCTGGTACGCCGAAGCCTCTTCGAGCGGGTTGAGCTGCGCCCGGTGCAGGTTCTCGAGCAGGGCATCCCGGAGCATCGCGTCGTCCGGCGTCTCCTTGACGATCGCCGGGATGGTCGTGAGCCCGAGTTCCTTGGTGGCGCGGAGGCGCCGCTCACCCATGATCAGCTCGTACTGCGGCTCCGTCCCCGCAGCCCCGGGGATCGGACGGACCACGATGGGCTGCAGCACCCCGATCTCACGGATGGAGTGGACGAGCTCCTGCAACTCCTCTTCGCGGAACTCCTTGCGCGGCTGCTGCCCGTTCGGGATCACGTCCAGCGGGTTGAGGTTCGCGAGTCGGGCTCCCGGAACAGCGACGAGCTCGTCCGCGGTGGGTGCCGACGCCGGCGACCCACCAGTCGGGAAGAACACGTCGACCGGGCGGTCCTGCTGGTCCGTCGCCGTCGGGATGAGCGCGCCGATGCCGCGGCCGAGTCCGGTTCGCTTGGGTGCCATCAGTCTTACGCTCCTCGTGCTGCGATCTCGGCGGCCGCTTCCAAGTAGGAGAGCGACCCGGTGGAGTTCACGTCGTACGCGACGACGCTCTGTCCGTAACTCGGCGCTTCACTCACCCGGACGGACCGGGGGATCATCGCCTTCAACACTTGATCACCGAAGTGCTCGCGGACGTCGTTCGCCACCTGGTTCGCCAGGTTGGTCCGACCGTCGTACATGGTGAGCAGGATCGTCGAGACCCTGAGGTTCGGGTTGAGGTGCCGCTCGATGAGCTCGATGTTGCGCAACAGCTGGCTGAGTCCCTCGAGCGCGTAGTACTCGCACTGGATCGGGATCAGGACTTCCTGGGCCGCCACGAACGCATTGATGGTGAGGAGACCGAGCGACGGCGGGCAGTCGATGAAGACGTAGTGGTACGGCTCGTCCAGCGACTGGAGGTACAGATCGAGCGCCGTGCGCAGCCGCTGCTCTCGAGCGACCAAGGAGACGAGCTCGATCTCAGCACCCGCGAGGTGGATCGTCGCCGGGACGCACCAGAGGGTGTCGGACTCGGGGGACTGCTGCACGGTGTCGGCCATCGCGGCCTCATCGACGATGACGTCGTAGATGCTCGCGACTTCAGCCTGGTGGTCGACGCCCAGGGCCGTCGACGCGTTGCCCTGCGGGTCGAGGTCGATCACGAGCACCCGTGCGCCACCGTGGGCGAGGCCGGCGGCCAAGTTGACGGTCGTCGTGGTCTTCCCGACGCCGCCCTTCTGGTTCGACACGGTGATGATCCGCGTCTTCGGGGGCAACGGGAACTGCTGCGTCGCGATCGCACGTCGCCGGCGGTTCAGGTCGGCGATCTCGCGAGCAAGCGGAGTCGACGCGTCGTAATCGGTCGATGAGCTCAACGAGTGCCTCTTCCCCGGTTCGATGTTTCACGTGAAACGTGGAGCAGCACGCGATCAGTTGTCCCGATCCGAGCCGCAGGGTCAGTCAACTGTAGCCCGGAAGACCCGCGTGGTCTCTGCGACCACACCGTCCCCGAGCTCGAGGACCTCGACGTCCGACAGGTGCTGGCGCAGGATGACCTTGCGTGCCTTCTCGATCTCGTCGTCGACGCGCGCACCCTTCATGAGGATGAGCTGCCCGCCCGAGCGGACGAGTGGAACCGTCATCGGGATGAGCTTCGACAACGCACTGACCGCGCGGGCCGTGACCTGGTCGACGACGATGTCGTCGGAGACGTCCTCGGCGCGGCCGCGGACCACCGTCACGTTGGACAGCCCGAGCCGGCTCGCCTCGTTGGTGAGCCAGTCCACTCGACGCTCCATCGGCTCGATGAGCGTGAAGTGCACGTCCGGACGGGCGATCGCGAGCACGAGACCGGGCAATCCCGCACCCGAGCCGACGTCGGCAACCCGACCACGGGCCTCCAGGAGGGGCGCCAGCAAGGCTGAGTTGAGGATGTGTCGTGTCCAGAGTCGAGGCAGTTCGAGCGGGCCGATCAGGCCCAGCTCCTCACCGCGACGAGCCAACTCGTTCGTGAACGACCGAGCCGTCTCGATCCGGTCGCCGAAGAGCGCGGACGCAGCCGCAGGCTCGGCCTCGAGCACCGGAGCAGCGTCCGGAGCTGTGGGAGCGGTGGCCGAGGACACCGACTCGTCCGTCATCGGGTGACGACCGTGTGGCGGTCCCGACCCTCACCCTCGGACTCCGAGTGGAAGCCCTTCTCAGCGACGAGGTCGTGGACCAGCTTGCGCTCGTACGACGACATCGGGGGGAGTGCTGCGGACGACGATCCGGCTTCGATGCGCTCGACGGCGGTGTCGACCAGTCGCTGCAGCTCGTCGGCACGAGCGTCACGGGAGCCGCCCACGTCGAGGATGAGCCGGCTGAACTCGCCCGTCTCGGCCTGGACGGCGATGCGGGTGAGTTCCTGCAGCGCGGTCACGGTGTCCGGCTTGGAGAGGACGCGGAGCGCCTCTCCGTCATCGGTGACCGACAGGTACACGCGACCGGCGCGCTCCTCGATCTCGATGTCCCCGTCGAGGTCGCAGATGTCGAGGAGTTCCTCGATGTAGTCCGCAGCGATGTCAGCCTCGTCACGGGCGTCCTCGTCCGGGACCTCGGTGGTGTCGACGGCTGCGGCGGTGTCCTGCTCGGTCACTTACTTCTTCCCGTTCTTCTTCGAGCGCTGCTTGCCGACCGGCTGCGAACGCTGGGTGGTGACGCGCACGGCCTCGATCTCGGCGGCGCCAGCACCGGCACCAGCCTCGGCGAGGACCGGGTTGGCGATCCCGCGACGCTGGGCCTTCTTGGCCAGACGCGCCTCACGTGCCAGGGCCGCCTCGGAACCGGGCGTCGGCATGCTGCGGATGACGAAGTACTGCTGCGCCATCGTCCAGACGTTCGAGGCGAGCCAGTAGAACATGACGCCGAGGGGGAAGCTCAGACCCGAGATCACGAAGACCAGCGGGAGGATGTACAGCATCATCTTCTGCTGGCGGTACATCGGCGACGCCTTGGTCTCCGGCGACATGTTCTTGGCGACGAGCTGCAGCTGCGTGATGAACTGCGACGCGGTCATGACGACGATCATGAAGCCGGCGATCGCACGGACTTCCCACCCGGAGGCGTTGGTGAACGTCTCGTGCAGGGGAGCACCGAACAGGGCCGCGTTGCCGAACGACGCCGCGAGGTCGTTCGTCAGCAGGCCGATGCCCGTCTTGTTGATCTGGGCTTCGTGCAGCACCGAGTACAGCGAGAAGAAGATCGGCATCTGCAGCAGCAGCGGCAGGCAGGAGCTCAGCGGGTTGGTGCCCGTCTCCTTGTACAGGGCCATGGTCTCGCGGCTCATGGCCTCACGCGAGAACTGGTCCTTCTTGCCCTTGTACTTGTCCTGGATCTTCTTCAGCTGCGGCGCGACCTCGAGCATGCGGCGCTGCGACTTGATCTGCCGCACGAAGATCGGGATCAGCGCGGCGCGGACCACGAAGGTCAGGAAGATGATGGAGAGGACCCAGGTGATACCCGCGCCCGGGTCCATGCCGATGCTCTCGAAGATCCAGTGGAAGCCGACGAGGATGGCGGAGACCACCCATTTGAGCGGCCAGAGGATCGTACCGATGATGTCCATGGGGACGGCTACGCCTTTCGAGTGCGCTGGGGGAGCAGGACCGGCCGGGCCGTTCCGACCGCGGGGTGCGGCTGCTGCGGGATCGGCGCGAGGACGAACCCGAACCGGTTGACGACGAACGGGCGACGACGTTCCGTGACGTCGTCGATCCCGCCTGCAGCCCAGGGGTTGCAGCGAGCGATGCGCCAGGCGCCCATCGCGGATCCGCGGACGACGCCGTACTGCTGGATCGCTTCGAGGGCGTACCGGGAGCACGACGGGTGGTACCGGCAGACGTTGCCGTACAACGGGGAGATCACTGCACGGTAGGCGCGGAGCACGACGACGCACGCGTTGCGTGGGAGCAACGCGGCGACCCAGGCCAGCCGGGTCCACAGGGTGCGGTTCATGCTGCCTTCTCCACCCCGCGCGCGAAGGAGCGCACGACGTCTTCGAGCAGGGTAGGCCATCCGGCCTGCGATGCGGCTGGCAGTGCGCGCACCACCACGTCGTACCCCACGGGGGAGTCGGCGAGGATGCCGTGCGCGATCGCCTTGAGCCGCCGCCTGATCAGGTTCCGGGTCACGGCGTTGCCCACCGTCTTCGCGACGATGAACCCGAACCGCGACGGTCCGGCAGGGTCCGTCGAGCGACGGACCACGGACACGACGACGTGCGCCGTGGCGCTCTTGCGACCACGACGCACGACGTTCCGGTAGTCGTCCCCGCGGACGATGCGGTTGGCGCTGGCCAACACTGCGATGCCGGGGTCAGACCGAGGACCGGATCAGGCGGTGAGCCTGATCAGGCCGAGAGCTCGGTGCGGCCCTTGGCGCGACGCGCCGACAGGATGGCGCGGCCGGCACGCGTCCGCATGCGGAGGCGGAAGCCGTGCTTCTTGGCGCGGCGACGGTTGTTCGGCTGGAAGGTGCGCTTGCTCATGATCTCTCCACACGGCTGCTCGCGGCGAGCCGTCACGTATGTATGTGTCATCGCTCGGTGTCGAACGACGCAGATGGGCGCGACCAATCGGCCGCAGTCAACTGGTTAACGGTACGTGACAGCAGCGAGCAGGTCAAACGCCGATCGGGCCGGCCTCGGTGCCGGAGGCGTCGAGGACACCGCTGCGGTCCATTCTCCACATTGGGGACAACTTCCGTTCGGTGCCACCCGGCCCGGTCCTTTACAGTGGGGTCATCGATCGGCCCCGCGCCCCGGTACGACAGGGAAGTACTCCTGTCCGACGGATCCGGGCGGTCGTGGACAACACTGTGGACAACCCTGTGGGAACACGCGCGGTACGAGGCGTCGACGAAGCCCCCGAGACCCCGACGAACCGCCGGCGCACGACACGGTCCGCTGAGCGCCACACCCCGCGGCACTCCGGCACGTCCGACCCAGCAGGACGCACCCCGGTCCGGCACCGAACGCACGACACACACCTGGAGACGAGCGCGACATGACGATGCCGGCCGACCCCGTCGAGGACCTCTGGTCATCCGTACTCGGAATCCTCAGCGAAGACCCCCGCATCACGCCGCAGCTCCACGGGTTCCTCAACCTGGTCGAACCGAAGGGCGTCCTCGCCGGCACGCTGTACCTCGAGGTCCCCAACGACCTGACCCGTGGCATGCTCGAGCAGCGGATCCGCATCCCGATCACCGAGGCCGTCGCCCGCATCGGTGACGACTCGGTCGCGAACTTCGCCATCACGGTGAACCCGGACATGGCGTCCGAGCCGCGCGTCGACCCGAACGTGCCGGAGTACGCCGAGCCCGTCCAGGAAGCAGTGGAGCAGAGCGCTGCACCCCGCCAGTACATCGAGGCACCCTTCGTGCCGAGCCAGATCGACTCCCCGGGCACGAGCGGCCGGCCGGAGTCGCGGCTGAACCCGAAGTACAACTTCGACAACTTCGTCATCGGCTCGTCGAACCGCTTCGCCCACGCCGCAGCGGTCGCGGTGGCCGAGGCTCCGGCGAAGGCCTACAACCCGCTCTTCATCTACGGCGACTCCGGGCTGGGCAAGACCCACCTGCTCCACGCCATCGGGCACTACGCCGAGAGCCTCTACCCGGGGATCCGCGTCCGGTACGTGTCGAGCGAGGAGTTCACCAACGACTTCATCAACTCGATCGCGAACAACCGCTCGAACCAGTTCCAGCAGCGCTACCGCGACATCGACATCCTGCTGATCGACGACATCCAGTTCCTGCAGGGGAAGGACTCCACGCAGGAGGCCTTCTTCCACACGTTCAACACGCTGCACGACCACAACAAGCAGGTCGTCATCACGTCCGACGTCGCACCGAAGCACCTGACCGGCTTCGAGGACCGCATGCGCTCCCGCTTCGAGTGGGGTCTGATCACCGACGTGCAGGCGCCCGAGCTCGAGACGCGCATCGCGATCCTCCGCAAGAAGGCGCAGTCCGACCACCTGCAGGTGCCGGACGACATCCTCGAGTTCATGGCCTCGAAGGTGTCGAGCAACATCCGGGAGCTCGAAGGGACGCTCATCCGCGTCACGGCGTTCGCGAGCCTGAACCGGACGGCCGTCGACATGGCCCTGGTGCAGACCGTCCTCAAGGACCTGATCACCCTCGACGAGGACAACGTCGTCGCGCCGACGGACATCATCAACCACACCGCCGAGTACTTCAAGCTCTCCGTCGACGACCTGTACGGCTCGTCCCGCTCGCAGGCGATCGCCACCGCGCGACAGATCGCGATGTACCTGTGCCGCGAGCTCACGAGCCTGTCGCTCCCGAAGATCGGGCAGCTGTTCGGCAACCGCGACCACACCACGGTCATGTACGCGAACAAGAAGATCACCGAGCTCATGAAGGAGCGGCGGTCGATCTACAACCAGGTCACCGAGCTCACGAGCCGCATCAAACAGGACCGCCGCTACCGCTGAGATCGCTACGTCTCCGGGCGCATCCACCATCTGAGACGGTTCCATGGGCCGGAGTTCTCACAGTGTGGATAGCCTGTGGATAACTGTGGAGGACACGCCGCCCGGTTGTTCACAGCGAGGGGGCCTCCTGTGGAAACTGGGGATGGAAGTGGATAGATGAGATTCATTCATCCCGACGTCGCCCACAGCCCGCCCACAAGTCACAACGGTGTAGTTCCCTACGGCCGAGCGGCATGCACAGGGTTATCCACAGTGTGCACAGGCGTTAACACCATTACTCCTGGTTAACGATCCATCTCCGCGGGACAACCTTGTGGACGGCGGGATGACAAGAAATCCAGCCCCCGTCCGCCTGTGCCAGAATGGGGCGGCCGGACAGTCCAAGCCGATCGACAGGGGTTCCAGCTGTGAAGTTCGAGGTCAACCGGGACGTCTTCTCCGAAGCCGTCTCCTTCGCGGTGAAACTCCTCCCACAGCGCACGACCCTCCCGATCCTGTCGGGCGTCCTGATCCACGCCGACGGCGATCGTCTGACGCTCTCGTCGTTCGACTACGAGGTCTCGGCGCAGACGTCCATCTCGGCGCAGATCGACGACCCGGGCACGGTCCTGGTCAGCGGTCGCCTGCTGAACGACATCGCGAGCCGACTGCCGAACGCCCCGGTGACCTTCACGACCGAGAACTCCAAGATCTCGGTCTCCTGCGGATCGGCGCACTTCACGCTGCTGTCCATGCCGGTCGAGGAGTACCCGACGCTGCCCGAGATCGGTCCGCAGACCGGTGTCATCCCCGGCGATGCCTTCTCCGAGGCGGTGTCGCAGGTCGCCGTCGCCGCGAGCCGCGACGACGTCACCCCCGTCATCACCGGTGTCCAGCTCGAGGTCGGTGACAACGACCTGTCGCTCATCGCCACGGACCGGTACCGCGTGGCCGTCCGGACCATCGCGTGGGACTCCGGCCGCGTCGGCTCGGACCCGCTGCACGCCCTCGTCCCCGCCCGCACGCTGCAGGAGGTCGGTCGCACCTTCGGGTCGGCGTCCACCGTCTCGGTCTCGATCAGCGGCAACTCGGACCGTGAGCTCATCGCGTTCCACGCCGACGACAAGACCGTCACCTCGCTGCTGATCAAGGGCAACTACCCGCCGGTCCGCCGGCTCTTCCCCGAGAACGTCAACGACCACGCCGTGATCAACACCGCTGAGCTGGTCGAAGCCGTCCGACGGGTCTCACTCGTCCTGGAGCGCGAAGCAGCGCTCCGGTTCTCCTTCACGGTCGACGGGCTCACGCTCGAGGCGATCGGATCCGAACAAGCGCAGGCGTCAGAGTCGATCAGTGCGTTGCTGACCGGAGAGGAAACGGTGGTCTCGCTGAAGCCCGCCTTCCTCCTCGACGGACTGAACGCGGTGCACTCCGAGTTCGTCCGCATCTCCTTCACCAAGACGGAGAACCCCAACAAGCCGGGCCCGGTGCTGATCACCGGCCAGACTTCGCAAGAGGCTGCCGCGACCGATGGATACCGGTACCTGCTGCAGCCCAACCTGCTGCTGCGATAGGCGCAACAGGAACACTGCGCTGACGCACCACCCGCGGACGCAGCGCGACGACGAAACAGAAGAGGAAATCATGCACATCGGTCTTGTCGGCCTTGGTCGCATGGGCAACAACATGCGTGCCCGTCTCCGCAACGCAGGGATCGAGGTCACCGGTTACGACGCGAACCCCGCCGTCTCCGACGTCGCGAGCCTCGCAGACCTGGCGGGCGCCCTGCCCGAGGGTCAGCGACTCGTCTGGGTGATGGTGCCGCACGGCAAGATCACCGACGACGTCATCACCGAGCTCGCCGGCGTCCTGAACGAGGGCGACCTCGTCATCGACGGTGGCAACTCGAAGTGGCTCGACGACACCACGCACGCCGAGCAGCTCGGTGCGCGCGGCATCCGCTACATGGACGCCGGTGTCTCCGGCGGCGTGTGGGGCAAGGACAACGGCTACGGCCTCATGGTCGGCGGTGACGTCAAGGACGTCGAGTTCGCCATGCCGGTCTTCGACGCACTGCGCCCCGAGGGCCCGCGCGAAGAGGGCTTCTCGCACGCCGGTCCGATCGGCGCGGGTCACTACGCCAAGATGGTCCACAACGGCATCGAGTACGCGATCATGCAGGCCTACGGCGAGGGCTACGAGCTCCTCGAGGCCAAGGACCTGATCACCGACGTCCCCGCCGTGTTCGCCGGGTGGCAGCGCGGGACGGTCGTCCGTTCGTGGCTGCTCGACCTCATGGTCCTGGCCCTGAACGAAGACCCGAAGCTCGACGAGCTCGAGGGCTACGTCGAGGACTCGGGCGAGGGACGCTGGACGCTGGAAGAGGGCATCGAGCTCGCCGTTCCGATGCCGGCGCTGTCGGCGTCGATCTTCGCGCGCTTCGTCTCGCGTCAGGGCAGCGCGTCCCCGACGATGAAGGCCGTCGCGGCGCTCCGCAACCAGTTCGGCGGTCACGCCGTCAAGAAGTCCTAGGACCACCCGGGGAAACCCGGACTCGGCCCGCGTGCACGTCGACCATCTCCAACTCACCGACTTCCGGAACTACCGGGAGGCGGACGTCGACCTCGCACGCGGGCCGAACCTGTTCGTCGGGCGGAACGGACAGGGCAAGACCAACCTGGTCGAGGCGATCGGCTACCTGTCGACGCTCGGGTCCCACCGGGTCCCGACGGATGCCGCGCTCGTCCGCCAGGGTTGCGACGCCGCGATCGTCCGGGCCCGCCTGGCGCACGAGGACCGCAGCATCCTCGCCGAGGTGCAGATCAACCGCACCGGGGCGAACCGTGCGCAGGTGAACCGGTCGGCGATCAAGCCCCGTGAACTCCCGCGCTACTGCACCTCCGTCCTCTTCGCTCCCGAGGACCTCGCCCTGGTCCGTGGCGAACCGGCCGGTCGTCGACGCATGCTCGACGAACTGCTCGGCCAGATCGCGCCACGGATGCAGGGGGTCCTGGCCGACTACGACCGCACGCTCCGCCAGCGGAACACCCTGCTCAAGTCGGCCCGTGCCACCGGCGCCAAGGCCAACGCACTGTCGACGCTCGACGTCTGGGACGACCGCCTCGTCGGACTCGGTGCCGAGATCGTCGCCGCGCGCGACCACCTGACGCGCCGGCTCGCACCGTTCGTCGCCGAGGCGTACGCCACCGTCGCGGGCGAGGACCACGATGCCTCGATCGCCGGTGTGCTCTCGATCCGTGGCGGTGACCCGGAGGCCGCCGCCGCGACGGAACCGGTCCTCGGCACCCCCGACGAGCCGGTGAGCGTGATCGCTGCAGCCGAGGCGTTCGCAGCTGCCCTCGAGCGGCGTCGTCGCGACGAGCTCGACCGCGGGTTGACCCTCGTCGGGCCGCACCGGGACGACGTCCTGTTCCAGCTCAACGGGTTACCTGCCCGCGGGTACGCCAGTCACGGGGAGTCCTGGTCCTTCGCGCTCGCGATCCAGCTGGCGAGCGCGTCGATCCTGCGGGCGGAGTCGAACCTCGGTGACCCGATCATCATCCTCGACGACGTGTTCGCCGAACTCGACGAATCCCGGCGCGAACGCCTCGGGAACGCCGTGGCCGACTACGAGCAGGTCCTCATCACAGCCGCGGTGTTCGGCGACGTCCCCTCCCAGCTGGCCGCGCACACGGTGCGGATCGAGGCGGGCACGATCGTGACCGACGCGACCCCGCCGGAAGCCGACGCCTGATGCCCCGCCCGTGGAAGCCGACCGAGCCGTCGCGGCTGTACCGGCACCTCCGTGCCGTCTTCGGTGACCCGTCGAAGCGCGGGGTCGACGCCCGCCGCCGTCGCTCCCGCGAGTTCGACGCCGACACCGTCCCGTACGGGCGCGGCCGTGAACCCCGAGGACTCGGTGACGTGGTCGGATCCCTGGCCAACGAGCTCGGGTGGACCGAACCCCTGGCCCGCTCGGAGCTGTTCGTGGACTGGCCGAGCGTCGTCGGTGAGGAACTCGCGAAGCACTCCACGCCGGTCACCATCGACGACGGTGCGCTGGTCATCCGGTGTGACTCGACGGCCTGGGCGACCCAGCTCCGTCTCATGCGTGCCAGCGTCACGACGACCATCGCCGAGCGGCACCCGGAAGCCGGGGTGGAGTCGATCCGGGTTTCGGGGCCGGACGTCCCCACCTGGAAACGCGGCCCCAGGACGGTCCAGGGGCGCGGTCCTCGCGACACCTACGGTTGAGCCGACGAAATCATCCTGTGGTGCCAAAAAAGCCCGCCTGTGGGCCGGATGAGCCCTCGAAAGAGGGGCCTCTGCGGTAGACTGGGAGGTGCAGTGCGCGGGCGTTCCGCGCGCAGGCAGGAGCACGCTCGACATGGCATCAGAATCTGAAGACGACCCGCAGAACCCGCTCGACGCGGAGACCCCGCAGAGCGAACCGTCCTACGGAGCAGACCAGATTCAGGTGCTCGAGGGGCTCGAGGCGGTCCGCAAGCGTCCCGGTATGTACATCGGTTCGACGGGGCCCCGCGGTCTGCACCACCTGGTCCAGGAGATCGTCGACAACTCCGTCGACGAAGCCCTCGCCGGGTACTGCGACACCATCGACGTCACCATCCGTGAAGACGGCGGTGTCCGCGTGGTCGACAACGGCCGTGGCATCCCGGTCGGCATCCACGCGGCCGAGGGCGTCTCGACCGTCCAGGTCGTCCTGACGGTCCTGCACGCCGGCGGCAAGTTCGGCGGCGGCGCGTACGCGGTGTCCGGTGGTCTGCACGGTGTCGGTTCCTCCGTCGTGAACGCGCTGAGCTCCGAGCTCGACGTCGAGGTCCGACAGCAGGGCCACGTCTGGCGCCAGAGCTACACCGACGGCGTCCCGGTCGCACCGCTGACCAAGGACGAACCGTCCGACGAGCACGGCACCACGATCACCTTCTGGCCGAACGCCGAGATCTTCGAGACCGTCGTCTTCGACTACGAGACCCTGCGCACCCGGTTCCAGCAGATGGCCTTCCTCAACAAGGGCCTGCGGATCAACCTGCGCGACGAGCGCACCCCGGAAGAAGGGGAAGAGGCGCGGAACGACTCCTTCATGTACGAGCGCGGTCTCGCCGACTACGTCGAGTACATCAACGCGCAGAAGAAGGCCGACCTCGTCCACCCGGACGTCATCGGCTTCGAGTCCGAGGACACCGAGCGCAAGATCGCGCTCGAGGTCGCGATGCAGTGGAACACCTCGTACCAGGAGAGCGTCCACACCTTCGCGAACACGATCAACACGCACGAGGGCGGCACCCACGAAGAGGGCTTCCGCGCGGCGCTGACGTACCTGGTGAACAAGTACGCGCGCGAGACGAAGATCATCAAGGAGAAGGACGACAACCTGACGGGTGACGACATCCGTGAAGGGTTGACGGCCGTCATCTCCGTGAAGCTCGGCGAGCCGCAGTTCGAGGGCCAGACGAAGACGAAGCTCGGCAACACCGAGGCGAAGGGCTTCGTGCAGCGCGTCGTCGGCGCCGAGCTCACGCACTGGTTCGAGAGCAACCCGACCCAGGCCCGCGACGTCGTCCGCAAGGCGATCCAGGCGTCGCAGGCGCGGCTCGCGGCCCGCAAGGCCCGCGAGACCACGCGTCGCAAGGGGCTGCTCGAGTCGGGTGGCATGCCCGGCAAGCTGAAGGACTGCCAGTCCAAGGACCCGACCCTGTCGGAGATCTTCATGGTCGAGGGCGACTCCGCCGGCGGTTCCGCCGTGCAGGGCCGCAACCCGATGACCCAGGCGATCCTGCCCCTGCGCGGCAAGATCCTGAACGTCGAGAAGGCGCGGCTCGACCGCGCGCTCGCCAACCAGGAGATCCAGTCGATGATCACGGCGTTCGGCGCCGGCATCGGTGAGGACTTCGACCCGGACAAGGCCCGGTACCACAAGATCGTGCTGATGGCCGATGCCGACGTCGACGGCCAGCACATCACCACGCTGCTGCTGACCCTGCTGTTCCGCTACATGCGGCCGCTCATCGAGCGCGGCTACGTGTACCTCGCGCAGCCGCCGCTGTACCGCCTGAAGTGGTCGAACGCCGCACACGAGTACGTGTTCAGCGACCGGGAGCGCGACGCCCTGATGCAGTCGGGCATCGCCGCCGGCAAGCGGATCCCGAAGGACAACGGCATCCAGCGCTACAAGGGCCTCGGCGAGATGGACTACAAGGAGCTCTGGGACACCACGATGAACCCGGACACCCGTACGCTCCTGCAGGTCACGCTCGAGGACGCCGCCGCGGTGGACAGCACCTTCTCGACGCTGATGGGTGAAGACGTCGACGCACGTCGCCAGTTCATCCAGCAGAACGCCAAGGACGTCCGCTTCTTGGACATCTGAACTGACTCGACATCTCGACCCTGGCCTGGAGGCGCGGTGCCAGCCGCGTGCTCTGGTCCGGACCACTTGTGGTCGCGTCCACCGCGACGAACGTCACCACGGCCTCCCGGCCGTCAGAAAGGTAACGCAAGCCAATGGCTGACGACAACGAGAACGCCCCCGACGAGCAGCCCGAGATCGTCCACGGCGACAGCGGGGACATCGTCGTCTCCGGTGACCGCATCTCGCAGGTCGACCTGCAGCTCGAGATGCAGCGTTCCTACCTCGACTACGCGATGTCGGTCATCGTCGGCCGCGCGCTGCCCGAGGTCCGCGACGGCCTGAAGCCGGTGCACCGCCGCGTGATCTACGCGATGTTCGACGGCGGCTACCGTCCGGACCGCGCGTTCTCGAAGTGCTCCCGCGTCGTTGGCGACGTCATGGGGCAGTTCCACCCGCACGGCGACTCCGCGATCTACGACGCGCTGGTCCGTCTGGTGCAGCCGTGGTCGCTGCGTTACCCGCTCGCACTCGGCCAGGGCAACTTCGGCTCACCGGGCAACGACGGCGCAGCAGCCCCGCGGTACACCGAGACCAAGATGGCGCCGCTCGCCATGGAGATGGTCCGGGACATCGACGAGGACACCGTCGACTTCCAGGACAACTACGACGGTCGGACCCAGGAGCCCGCGATCCTGCCGGCACGGTTCCCGAACCTGCTCGTCAACGGCTCGGTCGGCATCGCGGTCGGCATGGCGACGAACATCCCGCCGCACAACCTGCGCGAGGTGGCCGAGGGCGCGAAGTGGGCCCTCGACAACCCCGAGGCGACGCGCGAAGAGCTCCTCGCCGCGCTCATGCAGCGCATCAAGGGGCCGGACTTCCCGACCGGTGCGCAGATCCTGGGCACCAAGGGCATCCAGGACGCCTACCTCACCGGTCGTGGTTCGATCACGATGCGCGCCGTCGTCAACGTCGAGGAGATCCAGGGTCGCACCTGCCTCGTCGTCACCGAGCTGCCGTACCAGGTCAACCCGGACAACCTCGCGATCAAGATCGCCGACCTGGTCAAGGACGGCAAGCTCGCCGGCGTCGCGGACATCCGCGACGAGACCTCGGGTCGCACCGGCCAGCGCCTGGTGATCGTGCTCAAGCGCGACGCCGTGGCCAAGGTCGTGCTGAACAACCTGTACAAGCACACGCAGCTGCAGGAGAACTTCGGCGCGAACATGCTCGCGATCGTCGACGGAGTCCCGCGGACCCTGCCGCTCGACGGGTTCATCTCGGCGTGGGTCGCGCACCAGGTCGACGTCATCGTCCGCCGCACCCAGTTCCGCCTGCGCGAGGCCGAGAAGCGCGCGCACATCCTGCGCGGTTACCTCGCAGCGCTCGACGCCCTCGACGAGGTCATCGCGCTCATCCGTCGGTCGCCCGACGTCGAAGAGGCCCGCTCCGGCCTGATGGACCTGCTGTCCGTCGACGAGATCCAGGCGCGCGCGATCCTCGAACTCCAGCTCCGTCGACTGGCCGCCCTCGAGCGCCAGAAGATCCACGACGAGGCCGAAGAACTCGAGCGCAAGATCGCCGACTTCCAGGACATCCTGGCGTCGGAGACCCGGCAGCGCACGATCATCCGCGACGAGCTCGAGGAGATCGTCGACCGCTTCGGCGACGACCGCCGCACCGAGATCATGCTCGGCTACGACGGCGACATGTCGATGGAAGACCTCATCCCCGAAGAGGAGATGGTCGTCACCATCACCCGCGGCGGGTACGTCAAGCGCACGCGCAGCGACCAGTACCGCTCGCAGCACCGCGGTGGCCGGGGTGTCCGTGGCGCCCAGCTCCGCGCGGACGACATCGTCGAGCACTTCTTCGTCACGACGACGCACCACTGGCTGCTGTTCCTCACCGACCAGGGCCGGGTCTACCGCGCCAAGGCGTACGAGCTGCAGGAAGCCGGCCGCGACGCCAAGGGCCAGCACGTGGCGAACCTGCTCGCGATGCAGCCGGACGAGCAGATCCAGCAGGTGCTCGACATCCGTGACTACGAGGTCGCGCAGTACCTCGTCCTCGCGACCGAGCACGGGCTGGTGAAGAAGACCGCGCTCACCGAGTACGACACCAACCGCACCGGTGGCATCATCGCGATCAACCTGCGCGACGGCGACAAGCTCCGCCAGGCGCTGCTCGTCGACGAGCACGACGACCTGCTGCTCGTCTCACGACAGGGCATGTCGCTCCGCTTCACCGCGACGAACGACACCCTGCGGCCGATGGGTCGGTCGACCTCCGGCGTGAAGGGCATGTCCTTCCGCGACGGCGACTCGCTCCTGGCCGCACGCGTGGTGGCGGACGACGGTTTCGTCTGGGTGATGACCGAGGGCGGGTACGCCAAGCGCACCGCCGTCGACCAGTACCGCATCCAGGGACGCGGTGGTCTCGGCATCAAGGTGGCGAAGTTGGCGACCGACCGAGGCGACCTCGTGGGTGCTCTCATCGTCGGTGAGGACGACGAAGTGCTCGTCGTGCTGCAATCGGGCAAGGTGGTAAGGTCTGCCGTGGCCGAGGTCCCTGCCAAGGGTCGCGACACCATGGGTGTCGTCTTCGCCAGGTTCGCGGCGAACGACAAGATCATCGCAGTGGCCCAGAACACCGAGCGGAACCTGGTCGACCAGGACGACGCCGAGATCGAGCCAGCGGGCCCGGTGGAGACGGTCAGCCCTTCCGAAGCGGCCCCGGACTCCACTGATCCCATCGACACCGAGCCCGTCGCGGACGAGGCCGGAGAGGACCAGTCAAGCAATGAGTAGTGTCGCCGAGAAGCTCCAGAAGAAGGCGAAGCGACCCGTCGGCACCCGCCAAGTGCGGCTGCGGCTGGTCTACGTCGACTTCTGGTCGATGGTGAAGCTCAGCTTCCTCATCGCCCTGGCCGGCAGCATCGTGATCGTGGTCGCCACGGCGCTGGTGTGGGTCATCCTCAACCAGACGGGCGTGTTCACGCAGGTGGACGCCTTGTTGAAGGACGTCACCGGTCAGAACAGTTACTCGATCATGGACCAGTTCTCACTGGGTCAGGTACTCGGGTTCTCCATCGTCGTGGGCATCCTCAACGTGGTCGTCGGCACCGTGCTCGGCGCCATCGTGAGCGTGCTCTACAACCTCAGTGTTCGCATCACCGGCGGCTTGCTCGTCGGCTTCACGAACAACTGACACACCCGGGCCGGGTGAGCCGACCGCTCGATTTCGTTCTGCGAGATCCGTGGGGTAGGCTTTCATCCGGTCTGAGGGGCTATAGCTCAGGCGGTTAGAGCGCTTCGCTGATAACGAAGAGGTCCAAGGTTCAAGTCCTTGTAGCCCCACCAGTTCTTCGGAACACACGACAATTCCATCCCGTCACCGATCACCTCGGTGGCACCCGGGGCCTTAGCTCAGTTGGTAGAGCGCCTGCTTTGCAAGCAGGATGTCGGGAGTTCGATTCTCCCAGGCTCCACTCCACTCCGGGATGACCCTGCTGCGGTCGTTCCTTCCTCCGCCGGATCGTTCCGCCGTGCTCGTCTCGTGCCTTCGGCACGGGCCGCTCCGCGATGGCCGTCTCCGTGGGACGTCGCGCGTTCGTCGTCGTCGTCGTGCGTGCTCGTCGTGCGTGCTCGGTCCGGGCGGGTGTCGGTGCCCCGAGGTCTCGCGGCGCCGAGGTTCCGAAATCTCGGCATCTCGTGCGCTCCAGGGGACGTCCGTGGAACCTCGGCGGCCGGCGTGCGGCATGTCGCGGAACCTCGGCGTCGGCCGGCCGGCCAGTGGGCGCCTGGTCGCAGCCAGCACCCGGGAACGACGAAGGGCCCCGGCGGAGTGCCGGGGCCCTTCGTACGAACCGTGGAGGTCAGGCGGCAGGCTTCTCCGCCGTGTCAGCGTCGTCGGCAACCCACAGGTCGTCGTCGGCGCGGAGCGTCTGGTACGCGGCGTACGCAGCACCAGCAACGGCGACGACGCCGACGATGATGAGCGCGACACCACCGAAGCCGATGCCCTTCTTCTGCTGCGACGGCACGTACTTCACAGCAGCCTTCTTGGCCTTCTTGCCCTTCTTCTGGGCGTTCTTCACGATCTTCTTGACCCGGGGGTCCTTCGCGAGGTCGGTGACGCTCAGCACGGAGCCAGCGGTCGACACCAGTCCGGGGATGACCTCGGACTGGAACTTGTGCGAAGCGTTCTGTGCTGCGGACGTCGCAGCGTGGACCCCGGTCGCGACCGCGGGACGGATCCCGTTGTCGATCGCGTTCTGCACACGAGGGGCGATGTCCTTGCGGGCTGCGTCGGCTGCGTTCGACCGGGCTTCCGCCAGGATCGCGTTCGCGTGCTCGAGGACCTTGCGCTGCTCTCCGAGGAGCGAGGCGGTCTGGCCCTTGAGCTTCTTGATCTGCTTCCGACGCTTGCGCGGGATCTCGATCGTCGTCATCTGGTACCTCCATCGGATCGGCGTGACCCCATCCTGCCACCAGAGTCCCTGACAGGTCACGGAGCCTCACCTGTGGGTCCGGTCCGTACGCAGCCGGTACATGCGAGAATCGGAACATGTCTCTGCACACCGCTGTCGCAACGATCCACACCAACAAGGGCGACATCCGCGTCAACCTGTTCGGCAACCACGCACCGAAGACCGTCAAGAACTTCGTCGACCTCGCCACGGGCAAGCAGGAGTGGACCCACCCGGGTACGGGCAAGGTCTCCACCGACAAGCTCTACGACGGCGTCGTCTTCCACCGCATCATCAAGGACTTCATGATCCAGGGCGGCGACCCGCTCGGCCAGGGCATCGGCGGTCCGGGCTACCGCTTCGACGACGAGATCTCCCCCGAGCTCACGTTCCAGAACCCCTACATCTTCGCCATGGCCAACGCTGGCATCCAGGGCGGCCGTGGCACGAACGGCTCGCAGTTCTTCATCACCACGGTGGCGACGCCGTGGCTGCAGGGCAAGCACACCATCTTCGGTGAGGTCGCCGACGACGAGTCGCGTGCCGTGGTCGACGCCATCGAGGGTGTCCCCACCGACGGCCGTGACAAGCCCGTCGAGGACGTGGTCATCCAGAGCATCGACGTCGAAGGCGTCTGATCCTCACGTGACCGACCAGGCGTACAACCCGAACAACACCTGTTACCGGCATCCGGACCGGCAGAGCTTCGTGCTCTGCCAGCGCTGTGGGCGGACGATCTGCCCGGAGTGCCAGACGCCGGCGGCAGTCGGGGTGCACTGCCCGGAGTGCGTGCGTGAACAGCGCGCACAGTTCGCAGCGAACCGTCGCGCGTCCGGAGCCCCCAGTGGGCTGACGGTCGCGCGACGGCGCTTCGCGATGCTCGACCAGAAGGCGACGGTCGTCATCGTGGCGATCACGGTCGCCATCTGGCTGCTGGACCAGGTGAGTGGCCGGTTCTTCACCAGCCTGCTGGCCTACAACTCGTTCCTCTTGCCCACACAGCCGTGGCGAGTCGTCACCTCCCTGTTCGTGCACTCGGGGATTTTCCACATCCTGTTCAACATGTGGGCGCTGTGGATCTTCGGTCGGATGCTCGAGAACATGCTCGGCACCTGGCGATTCGTCGCGCTGTACTTCATCACGGGGATCTTCGGCTCGATGCTCGTGACGTTCCTCGCTCCCGGAACGACCGTCGTAGGCGCGTCCGGCGCGATCTTCGGGCTCTTCGCGGCGTTCTTCGTGCTGCAGCGGAGCCTCGGGCAGAACGCGGTGCAGCTCCTCGTGATCATGGGGCTCAACCTGGTCGTCGGGTTCCTCCCAGGGATCAACATCTCGTGGCAGGCGCACGTCGGTGGGATCATCGGCGGCTTCCTGGTGGGCTTCGTGTTCGCCAAGACCCGGAACGTCCGGCAGCGGCCCCTGCAGATCGGCCTGCTCGTCGCCACCGCCTTGGCGGGCATCGTGCTCACCGCTGTCGGGTACGCGGTCACCATCGGCTGACCCGACCCGGACACACGTCCACCGAACGCCCCGTCGCATCAGCGGCGGGGCGTTCGTCGTTCCCGGACATCCCTGCGCTCAGCCCGTCGCGTGGCCGCTGTCCCGCGGAAGCGACAGTCTGCCGCCGACCTTTCGGCGACGTCTGACGCTTTCGCAGACAGGACGGCGCAGCCAGCCGCACGTTCGTGGCTTCCGCGACCGAACGGCGGACGGTAGGCACGGTGCCAGGCCGCCACGGGCCTCCAGTCCGCCGTCCACAAGGCGTCCGCAGAGTTATCCACAGGTGTGGAGAAACCGGTGAGTTACACGCGTGTGATTATCCCCATTGTGGACTCAGCTGTGGATAACTCCGGGGTCGGGGTGTGGATGACGATGTGGAGAGTGTGGAGAAGTGTGGAGAACCGCCCGGATCCTCGATGATCTGGGGATCAGCCGCAGCAGGTCCTGTGGAGAACGACAACGCCCGCCGCACCAGATGGTGCGACGGGCGTCGGAGTGTCTCGAGGCTGCGGATCAGCGCCAGCGGGTGGTCATGAGGAAGCCGATGAACATGATGCCGAAGCCGACCAGGATGTTCCACGAGCCGAGGCTCGGCACCGGCAGGGTCGCGTTCGAGATGTAGAAGACGATCACCCAGACGAGGCCGATGAGCATGAAGCCGAACATGACCGGCTTGAACCACACCGGGTTCGGGGCGTCCCCCGCGGTGTCGACCGAGTCGGCTCGGGTCCTCCGGGCGGGCTTGGTGCGGTCCTTGTCACTGGCCATGGCCGGTATCCTACCGTGACCACGTGTGTGGATCGGCCCGCAGACCGCTGCACACATCCCCCACGAGTACGGTGAACCGCCATGACCAGGATCCTCGTCGTCGACAACTACGACAGCTTCGTCTACACGCTGAACGGGTACGTCCAGCAGCTCGGAGCCCAGACGGACGTGGTGCGCAACGACGCCTTCCCCGAGTCGGAGATCGCGGACCGCATCGCCGACTACGACGGCATCCTGCTGTCGCCCGGCCCAGGCACCCCGGCCGACGCCGGCGTCTCGATCCCCACGGTGCACGCGGCGATCGCGTCCGGCACCCCCCTGCTCGGGGTCTGCCTCGGCCACCAGGCGATCGCAGAAGCCCTCGGCGCCACGGTCACGCACGCCGACGAACTCATGCACGGCAAGACCTCGCAGGTCGACCACGACGACAGCACGCTCTTCGCGGGCGTTCCGCACCCGTTCACGGCGACGCGGTACCACTCCCTCGCAATCGTCGACGGCACGGTGCCCGACGAGCTCACCGTCACGGCCCGGACCGGCGGCGGCGTCATCATGGGAGTCCAGCACCGCGCCCACCCGCTGTACGGGGTGCAGTTCCACCCCGAGTCGGTCCTGACCGAGGGTGGCTACCGCATGGTCGGCAACTGGCTCGAGACCACCGGTCTCTCCGGGGCTGCCGAGCGCGCCGACGGCCTCGGCCCGCTCATCGCGACGCATCGCGGCTGACTCGTCAGAGCGCACTCGACGGCGTCGCGTGTCGACGCGCTTGGAGCAGTGGACGCGACGACCTGACGGGCTCGCGGACGCGTGGCGGGGGTGAGCCGGGCCTCCTGGCCGTCAGTGTGCCGACGGGAGGCCCGTCACCGGTCCGTCACGCCGCACGCGTGTGCGTGTGGTCGGCTCGACCGCCGTGGTGGCGTCGTTCCTGATCGGGACGATCAGCGACCGTCGCCGTTGTCCCCGCCGGTGTCCCCGTTGTCTCCACCGTTGTCCCCGTTGTCGCCCTTGTCGTTCCCGTTGTCGGACGACGGAGCGTGGGTCGGCTGGCTCGACGCGGCGCAGTAGGTCAGGGCGACGGCACTGCCCTGGGCGACATCGCCCTGCGGGGTGTCCTGCTGCGTCACGAGGCCACCCGTGCACGAGTACGACGGCGACGGCGTCACGGTGAGGCCGAGCTGCTCGAGCGACGCCTTCGCCTCGGAGAACTGCTGGTTCGTGACGTTCGGCAGCTGCACCTTGCCGTTGGACACCGTGAGGTTGATCACGATGCCCTTGGTGTGGAGCGAACCGGACTCGGGGTCGGAACTCATCACGGTGCCCTCTGGCACGTCGGACGAGTAGTCGGAACTGATCGCGCCGACGCGGAAGCCGGCATCGTCCAGTGCCTGCTGTGCCGCTGCCTGGGACTGCCCGTTCAGCTCGGGGACCGGGACCCGCTCGGGGCCGAGGGAGACGACCACGTTGACGCTGGACTTCCGGCCCACGTTGATGCCGGAGCCCGGGTCGGTGCGGATGACCGTCCCCTTGTCGACCGAGTCGGAGTTCTCCTCGACCTTGACCGCCGTCAGGTCCTTCTTCTCGAGCGCGGTGGACGCGGCGCTGAAGGTCGACCCGGTGACGTTCGGCACGCTCACGGACGACGACACCGGCGGTTTGCCCGGCTGCAGGTTCGCGACGAAGAACACGACCCCGACGATGACCGCGACCGTCAGCAGGATGCCGACCCAGATCCACGCCACCGGCGGACGGTTCTGCGTGCGCTGCGGGCGGTGCTCCGCGGTGTCGTCGTCGAGCTCGCGGAACGCCGCGGCGGGGTTCGACGTGGTGCGCGGGTCGACCCCGAACAGCACCGTCGAGGCGTCGTTCGCCGCGTTCTGCTGGATCTTCTTGGTGGATGCCGGAACTCGGCCCGCAGCGGCCTGCTGCAGGTCCGAGCGGAACTCGGCGGCGTTCTGGAAGCGGCGCGTGCGGTCCTTGACCAGGGCGTGCAGGGTCACGGCATCGAGTGCCGGGGACACCTCTGGTGTGATCGACGACGGGGCGACGGGCTGCTCGCTGACGTGCTGGTAGGCCACCGCCACCGGGGTGTCACCGAGGAAGGGCGCGCGGCCGGTGAGCAGCTCGAACAGCACGACACCGGTGGAGTAGATGTCCGTACGGGCGTCGACGGTCTCGCCACGGGCCTGCTCCGGCGAGAAGTACGACGCAGTGCCGAGGATCGACGTGGTCTGCGCGACCGTGGCGGAGGTGTCGGTGATGGCTCGGGCGATGCCGAAGTCCATGACCTTGACCTGGCCGCTGTGCGTGACCATGACGTTGGCGGGCTTGATGTCGCGGTGCACGACGCCGGCGCGGTGGGAGTACTCGAGCGCGGTGAGGATGCCCTCGGTGATGCGGACGGCCTCGGCCGGAGCGACGGCGCCCTCGGCGATGATGTCGGAGAGCGGGCGGCCCTCGACGTACTCCATCACGATGAAGGGGACCTGCACCTCGGCGCCCGAGGTCTCGGTCACGGTCTCTTCGCCGGCGTCGTACACGCGGACGACCGTGGGGTGCGCCATACGTGCGGCGGCCTGGGCTTCCTGCCGGAACCGGGTGCGGAACGCCGGGTCGTTGGCCAGGCTCGGCTTCAGGAGCTTCACCGCGACCTTGCGACCGAGACGGGTGTCGTTGCCGAGGTGCACGGTTGCCATGCCGCCTCGGCCGATGACATCACCGATCTCGTAACGGTTGGCGAGGAGGGTGATCCCCGCGGTCACACCTTCTGGCACGTACTCCTCCGTCTGTCCGTCCGGGCTAGTGTACGGCAGCACCACCTGGTGAGACGCTGGTCAGGGAGGGGTCGACCGAACCGTTACCGAACGGTGTCGACAGTCCCCGTCCGGGGGTCGTTCAGTTGCCGTCCATCGGGGCGTCGGTCGGGTCGATGCCGTCGTTCGGGTCGGTCGTGGGCTCCTCGGTGGGCTCGGTCCAGGTGACCTGCGCCCCGGGCGACGAGTCGGAGACGACCGCGGTGCCGGACTGCGGCGACTTGCACGTCACCTTGTACGACAGGGTCACCGTGCCGGACTGCGCCGCCGCGACGGTGACCGCCGTGCCGGAGGTCGAGCCCGAGCTGCTGCCGTTCGACGGGACCGTGCCGTTGTCGATCGTGTACGTGTAGCTCACGTCGGAGTACCCGGCGGGGCACTTGTCGTAGGACGGCCAGCTGAACGTGACGCGGCCGGAGTCGCTCACGGATCCACCGGTCGCACGCTCGGGTGCCTCGGCGGTCAGCACGTCGCCGAACGCCTTGATCGTCACCGTCGTGCCCTGCTCGAGGCTGCCCTCGGGGCTGAGCGACTCGACGGTGCCGACCTGGTCGGAGGACGTCGCGTTCGAACCGGCGACGACCTCGGCGACCAGGCCCCGACCGCGGAGCTGGTTCGCGACCTGCTCCGCGTTCTGGCCCGTGTAGTCGGCTGCCGACACCGTCACGCGGGTGTCGACCGGCGTCTGGGACGGGGTCTCGGACGGTGTCGTGGTCGGACGCGGGGTCCTCGACGCGGAGTTCGAGGGGGTCGGGTCCGGGTCGGCCGCACCGTTCAGCGCGAACGCTCCGACGACACCGGCGATCGCGAGCACCACGACGATGCCGACGACCCACCAGATCCAGGCCCGCTTCTTCTTCAGTTCCTCGGGCTCGTCCGTCGCCGGGGAGCGCGGTCCGACGGGTCCACCGGCACCACCGGCGGCCGCACCGGACTGGGTGCCGAGCAGCGCGGTGGCAGCGTCGTTGCCCTGACCCTGCGGCGGGTTGAACGCGACGGTGCCGCCCTGGGCGATGGCGGGGACGGCGACGGTGGCTGCTGCGACGTCACCACGGCGGAGCGCCTGTGCGGCGCGCGCCAGGTTGGCGGCGGTGGCGGGACGATCGGCGGGCTTCTTCGCGATGCACGAGATCACGAGGGCGGCGACGGGCTCGGGGATGTCCCCGGGCAACGCCGGCGGCTGCTCGTTGATGTGCGCCATCGCGATCGCGACCTGCGACTCACCCGTGAAGGGACGACGACCCGCCAGCGCCTCGTACGCGACGATGCCGAGCGAGTAGATGTCGGTCGACGGCGACGCCGGGTGCCCGCTCGCCTGCTCGGGCGACAGGTACTGCACGGTGCCCATGACCTGGCCGGTCGCGGTCAGCGGGACCTGGTCGGCGATGCGTGCGATGCCGAAGTCGGTGATCTTGACGCGGCCGTCCGGCGTGATGAGCAGGTTGCCGGGCTTGATGTCGCGGTGCACGAGACCGACCGCGTGCGCGGCCTGCAGGGCGTTCGCGGTCTGCGCGACGATGTCCAGGACCTTGTCGACCGGCAGCGTGTGCTCGCGCTCGATCATGGTCGAGAGCGCTTCGCCGGGGACGAGCTCCATCACGAGGTAGGCGCTGCCGTCCTCTTCGCCGTAGTCGAAGACGTTGGCGATGCCCTCGTGGTTGACGAGCGCAGCGTGCCGGGCCTCGGCGCGGAAGCGCTCGAGGAACCCGGGGTCGCCGAGGTACTCGTCCTTGAGGATCTTGAGTGCGACGGTTCGGCCGATGACGAGGTCGGTGGCCTGCCACACCTCTCCCATGCCGCCGATGGCGACCCGGGACGAGAGCTGGTACCGCCCACCGAAGGTGAGTCCGCTGGTGGGTCTCATTTGTTCAGCACCGCCTCCATGACTTTCTTCGCGACCGGGGCCGCGACTGTGTTGCCGACTCCCGACTGGCCGAGCCCGCCGCCGTCTCCGACGACGACCGCCACGGCGACCTCCGGGTCCTTCGCGGGCGCGAACCCGGTGAACCAGAGGGTGTAGGGATCGCCTGTTCCGCCCTCGGCCGTGCCCGTCTTCCCTGCGACGTCGACACCGTCGATCTTGGCATTCGTTCCGGTCCCGGCGTTCACGACGCTCTGCATGGCCTCGGTGAGGTCAGCGGACTCGGAGGAGGACAGCGGATCACTGTACTGCCTCGGGGAGAAGGACTCGACCGTCTTCAGGTCGCTCGTGGTGATCGAGTCGACGAGCGAGGGCTGCATGACCTTGCCGCCGTTCGCGATGCCGGCCGACACCATGGCCATCTGCAGCGGGGACACCCGGACGCTCGCCTGGCCGAACGCGCTGAGCATGAGCTGCGCGGTGGAGTCGACCTCGGGGTACTGGCTGGCGGTCGCGGACATCGGGACCTCGATGGCGTCACCGAAGCCGTACTTGTCGGCCATGCTCTTGATCGCGTCGTACCCGAGCTTCTGTCCGAGCTCGGCGAACGGGATGTTGCACGAGTACTGGATGGCCGTGCGGAGCTTGACCTTGTCGCCGCCCCCGCACGTGCCGCCCTCGGCGTTGTTGATGTACGAGCTCGTGCCGGGGAGCTGCAGGCGCGACGGGTTCGGGAACGTCGAGTCGAGGTTGTACTTGCCGCCCTCGAGCGCCGCCGATGCGACGACGAGCTTGAAGACGGATCCGGGCGTGTACAGGTCGCCGCCGATCGCGCGGTTCTGCAGCGGGGACGACGAGGCGCCGAGCAGGGCGTCGTACTGCTCCTTGACCTTCGCGGTGTCGTGCGAGGTGAGGGTGTTCGGGTCGTAGCTCGGCTTCGAGACCATCGCGAGGATCTTGCCGGTCTTCGGCTGGATGGCCACGACGGCGCCGCTGTTCGTGCCGAGGGCGTCGTACGCGGCCTGCTGCACGGCGGGGTCGATCGTCAGGTTGACGTTGTCGCCCTGGACGTCCTGGCCGGTGAGGATCGAGTTGAGGTTCTGGAAGAACGAGGCGTCCGAGTTGCCGGACAGCACGGTGTTCTCCGCGCTCTCGATGCCGGTGTTGCCCTGGCCGATGGTGAAGTAGCCGGTGACCGCCGAGTACAGGTCGCCGTTCGTGTACTTGCGCTGGTACTCGTACTGGTCGTCCACGGGGGTCGACTCGGCGATCGGGCTGCCGTCGACGAGGATCGCACCGCGCTTGGTCGAGTAACTGTCCAAGATGGTGCGTGAGTTGCGGGAGTCGGCGCGGAGCGTGTCCGCCGAGAAGAACTGGATCGAGGTCGTCGACACGAAGAGTGCGACGAACATGAGCACGATGACGGTCGAGACACCGCGGAGCTGTCGGTTCATCGACGACGCTCCTTCCTGGTCGCGCGCGCGGACCGCCCGCTCGCGGCGGGGATCGCGCCCTGCTGGACGCGTTGTTCGGCTGGGATGGAATCGGTGAGTCGCAGCAGCATCGCGGCGATGATCCAGTTGGCGATGAGCGAGGAACCACCCGCGGCCATGAACGGCGTGGTCAGGCCGGTCACCGGGATCACGCGGGTGATGCCACCGACGACGACGAACACCTGCAGGGCGATCACGAAGCCGAAGCCGACGCCGAGCAGCTTGCCGAAGTCGTCCTGCGCCATGAACCCGACGCGGATGCCGCGCGAGGCCAGCACGATGAAGAGCGCCAGGATCGCGAAGACGCCGATCAGGCCGAGCTCCTCGCCGAGCGAGGCGATGATGTAGTCCGCGTTGGCGACGGGCGTGATGTAGGGGCGCCCCTGGCCGAGGCCGGTGCCGGTGATGCCGCCGTTCGCGAAGCCGAACAGTCCCTGCACGAGCTGGTAGCTCGCCTGGGTGTCGCGGCTGAAGACCTCTTGGTTGAACGGGTCGAGCCACTGCTCGAACCGGCCGTGCACGTACTCGAGGACGCTCTGCGCGACCAGGGCGCCGCCGACGAACAGCACGAGGCCGATGGCCACCCAGCTGATCCGCGCGGTCGCGACGTAGATCATCACGAGGAAGAGGCCGAAGTACAGCAGCGCCGTGCCGAGGTCGCGCTGGAAGACGAGGACCGCCATCGCGGCGCCCCACATCACCAGGATCGGGCCGAGGTCTCGGGCACGCGGGAACGTCATGCCGAGGAACTTCTTGCCGACGATCGACAGCGAGTCGCGCGCGGTGACGAGGTACCCGGCGAAGAACAGCGCCATGGTGATCTTCGCGAGCTCGCCCGGCTGGAACGAGAACGGTCCGACGCGGATCCAGACCCGTGCTCCGCCGGGCGCGTAGCCGATGCCGGGGAGCATCGGCAGCAGCAGCAGCGCGATCGTCAGGAACATGAAGATGTAGCGGTAGCGCTGCAGGAACCGGTGGTTCCGGACCAGCAGCAGCGTGATGATCGCCAGGACCATCGCGAGCATCGTCCAGACGATCTGCTTCACACCGATGGCGTCCCAGCCGGTCAGGCCGTTGTGGACGTCGATGCGGTAGATCTCCGCGATGCCGATGCCGTTCAGGACGAGTGCGATCGGAAGGACGAACGGGTCGGCGTTCTTGGCGACGACCCGCAGCACGACGTGCATCACGAGCCCCAGCCCGAGGATGCCCCCGCCGACCCACAGCACCGAGGTGTCGAACAGTCGCCCCTTGGTGCCGAGCTGCACGAGCACCATCGCGCCGGCGCAGATGCCGCAGGCGATGACGAGCAGCACGAGCTCGAGGTTCCGAGCACGTGCGGGTTCACGGAGCTTGATCGTGATCGCCTGCGTGAACGACTGGGCGGTGGCGTTGCTCATCGCGAGCCCCGGGTCGGGGACGGCGTGGGCGTCGACGACCGGGTCGGTGACGGCGAGGGTGACGAGGTGGATCCGCCGTCACCGCCGGTACCGGCTTGGTCCTGCCCGGTCTCGGCGGCCTTGCGCAGTCGGTCGACGATGTCCCGCGCGTCGTCGAGCGACTGCGCGTTGATCGTCGAGCGGACGTTCTCGCGGGTGTAGTCCGGGAGCATCGACACGGTGATGTCGGTGTCCTCGTAGACGTCCGACAGCGCCAGTGGTCCGATCGACTGCTGGACGCCCTTGTAGATCGCGACCGTGCCGCGGTCGGTGCCGACGTAGTAGTGGTCCTGGGTGATCCGCCAGCCGAGGAACACGGCCCCGACCAGGGCAGCGACCGCCACCACGAGCGCGACCGTCCACGAGACCCGGCGTCGGATGCGGCGTCGGCGGTCCTCGGCGATGAGTTCCGCGAAGAACTGGTCGGACTCGGGCTCGAAGTGCGAGTCCTCCGGGGCGGTGGTGACCTTGAGCGGGTGCAGCAGGATCGTGGGGAGGCGGATCGGCTTGCGACCGGTCGACGCCTCGAAGGTCAGGGGAGCGGCCGCGGACCCGACGGTGGTGGCCGCGTCGTCGTCGTCGTCGACCTCGTCCGCGGTGACGTCCATGACGACGACGGTGACGTTGTCGGGGGCGCCGTGGTCGAGGGTCTCCTTGACCAGGCGCTGCGTGACCTGGTTGGCGTCCATGTTCGACGCCAGGGCGTGCCGGATGCGCTCTTCGGCCAGGTACGACGACAGGCCATCGGAGCACAGCAGCCAGCGGTCGCCCGGCTGGATGTCCATGATCGCGGTGTCGACCTCGGGTGCCGCATCCACGTCGCCGAGCACCCGCATGAGCACCGAGCGACGGGGGTGGACCGCGGCTTCCTCCGGGGTGATCCGGCCGCTGTCGACCAGGCGCTGCACGAAGGTGTGGTCCGACGTGATCTGCTGCAGCTCGCCGTCACGGTGGCGGTAGATGCGCGAGTCACCGATGTGCGCGATCGCGATCTGCTCGCCGACCCGGATCATCGCGGACACCGTGGTGCCCATGCCGGTCAGTTCCTGGTGTTCGAAGACCGTCTCGGTGATGAGCTGGTTCGCCGCGATCAGGGCCGACTGCAACGCGAACTCGGCGTCGTGGGCCGAGGGGAACTCGCGGTCCACCTCCCTGATGCGCCGGATCGCGATCGCCGAGGCGACGTCGCCGCCGGCGTGCCCACCCATGCCGTCCGCGACCGCGAACAGGTGCGCCCCGGCGTAGCCGGAGTCCTGGTTGTTCGCGCGGATGCGGCCCACGTGGGACACAGCGGCGCTCAACGTGCGAGCGGTCATGCCGGGTTACCGCCGCAGCTCGAACGTCGTCGTCCCGATCGTGATCGGCGTGCGCTCCGCGACGATCAGGGGAGCGCTCACCTTCTGACCGTTGACGAAGGTGCCGTTCGTGGACTCGAGGTCGGTGAGGAGCCAGCCGTCGGCGCGCAGGTCGAGCCGGGCGTGGTTGGTCGAGGTGTAGTCGTCGCGGATCACGACGTTGGACTCGCTGGAGCGGCCGATCGTGATCGGCCCGCCGCCGAGCGGCATCTCCATGCCCTCACGCGCACCCTCGGTGATCACGAGGCGCACCGCTGCCGGCGAGGGCGACTGCGTCGCCGCCGTGGGTTGCCCGATCAGGTCGGTGAACGCACCACCCGAGGCCGCTGCCGGCGCCGCCGCTGCGGGGATCGTCGGGGTCGTCGGGCCGGAGGGAGCCGACTTGGAATCCGTGGGGATCGTGCGCACGCGCTGGCCGAAGAGATCACTGCGCAGGGCGAAGACGATCACGAAGACGAACAGCCAGAGCACCGCGAGGAACGCGAAGCGCAGGACGAGCAGGGTCAGGCCTGTGGTCATCGAGCACCTCCGTCGTTCTCCGGGATCACCCGGAACACCATACGGGTACGACCGATCTCGATGGTGGAGTCCGGCTCCACGATCGCCTGTTGGAAGTGCTGTCCGTTCAGCTTCGAGCCGTTCGTCGAGCCCAGATCCGTGGCCTGGGCGTGCTTGCCGTCCCACAGGACCTCGACGTGCTTCCGGCTCGTCCCGGTGTCCGCGATGGTGATGTCGGCGTCGCTGCCACGGCCGATCACGGTGCGTCCGCGCTGCAGGCGGTGGCGCTGCGAGCCGATGTCGAGCACGGCGATCCAGGCGACGTCGCGCTGCACCGTGGTGGAGTCGATCTGCAGGATGCCGGTCGACAGGGTGCCGTCCTGCTGCAGCCGGATGGTGACCGGTCCGGAGAACGAGTAGTTCTGCGCGACGGCGTGCTGGTGGGCCATCTGCGTGAGTTCGTCGATGAGCGGACGACCGACGTCGTTCATGCGCGTGAAGTCCGGCGGCGCGAGGCGCACGGTGAACTCGTTCGGCACCAGGATGCGCTCTCGCGACACCACGGCGGCCTTCGTGTCGAGCTCACGGCGCAGGGCGCTGGAGATCTCGACCGGCTGCACACCGGAGCGGAAGGTCTTCGCGAACGCGCCGTTCACGGCGCGCTCCAGCCCTCGCTCGAAGTTGTCCAGCAGGCCCATGTGTCTCCAGAGTCGTCGGTCGTCAACCACTGCATGGTAGTGGTTGGCGCAGGGGGCAGTCTGTGCGTGGTAGTGTTTTGGGGCTGGCGCGAGTGGCGGAATTGGTAGACGCGCACGGTTCAGGTCCGTGTGCTGGAAACGGCGTGGGGGTTCAAGTCCCCCCTCGCGCACCAGGCGAAACAGCGAAAGGCCCCGGAGGAATCCGGGGCCTTTCGTGTTCCCCCAGGTCCGCCGGGGGCGGCCGTCGCCGGTGGGCGGATCAGGTCCGATCAGCGTCCGTCGCGTGGTCGGGATCCGGCCAGGAGGCGCGGCTCGAGCCCGACACGCCGGGTCCGGAGAACCCGTGGTCGGTTCTTCCCGCATCGCTCGGTGCGAAGAACGGGCGCGCGCTGGGCAGGAAGAGGAGGACCGCGGCGACGACCGACAGCGCGATCGTCAGGAGTCCGAGTTCGCCGCTCGTGAGGCTGAGCACCGCACGGGCCGCGGCGATGACGACCAGCGCGATGCGTGCCACCCGCGAACCGGCGGCCGTGCGGACGACCGCCCACCCGACGAGTCCCCAGACCACGATGGCGACGAGCACCGTCAGGACCGTGCCGATGGCGTTGCCGCCCGTTCCCGCCACGAACTGCAGGACGGTCGCCACCAGGCAGACCGCGACCCAGACGAGCCAGAGCACGAACGACACGGTGACCACCTGCGGTCGGTCCGGGCGACGGGTGAACGGTGTCCTGGTCATGGCTGCACGGTACCGGGCGGGCAGGTCGTGCGAGCAGCCGCCCCGCTAGCGTGACCAGGTGACCGATGATCGTGCAGCAGCCCCTCGTCCCGGTGTCGACGTCCCCGATGCCCGTGGGCGGACCGGACTCGACGCCGTCGGCCGTGACCTCGACCGCAACCCCGACGTCGTCGTGCGGGACGTCGAGGTCGTGTCGGACGGCTGGCACGTGCTCCGTCGCACCACGCTCGACGTCCGGCGCCGGGACGGCCGGTGGGACCGACAGCAGCGGGAGACCTACGACCGCGGGAACGGCGCCACCGTGCTGCCGTACGACGCCGAGCGCCGTACGGTCCTGCTCACCCGGCAGTTCCGGTGGCCGGCGTACGTGAACGGGCACCCGGACGGCATGCTCATCGAGGCAGCGGCGGGGCTGCTCGACGAGGACGACCCCGAGACCGCCGTCCGCCGCGAGGCCGCCGAGGAGCTCGGCATCCGGCTGGGCGACCTGGTGCGCGTCGGCGACGTCTTCATGAGCCCCGGTTCGGTCACCGAGCGTGTCCACTTCTACGTCGGTGCCTACACACCGGCGGACCGGGTCGAGGCGGGCGGCGGGGTCGAGGACGAGGGCGAGGACATCGAGGTGCTCGAGCTGGCACTCGACGAGGCGCTCGCGATGGTCGAGGACGGCCGGATCGCCGACGGCAAGACGATCATGCTGCTGCAGTGGGTGGCACTGCGGTCAGTGGCACCGCGGCGGGTGTCACCCCGACAGGGCTGAGCCGTCCAGGCCCACCGCTCGGGCGATCGTCGCGCGGACCAGGCCCTCGCGGGTCGGGCGGTCGAGGTAGTCGACCAGTGCGTACCCGTTGGTGGCGTCGACGAGCGCGAAGAGCAGGCGTCCCACGCCGTCCGGGTCGTCGGTCCGCAGCACGCCCGCGCGCACCCCGTCGACGACGACCGTGGTCGCGAGGAGCTGCCAGTCGTCCATGACGTCCCGTGCCGCGGTCGCCAGTGCCGCGTTCGTGCGGCCGATGCTCCACGCGTCGGCCCACAGGGTGGCGACGTCGTCGCGCGCGGGATCGGCGATGCAGCCGAGCAGGGTGCGGAGGCCGGAGACGGGGTCGGGCGCAGCGGCGACGATCGCGCGGACCTCGGCGACCTCGGCTGTCGCGACGGTGCGGAACGTCTCGCCGACCAGGTCCTCCATGCTCGGGCGGTAGTGGGCTACGAGCGACGGCGCGACCCCGATCACGGCGGCGACTCCGCGGAGCGTCACCGCCGCGAGGCCCTCGGCGCGCGCCAGGTCGACGGCGGCCGCCGCGATCTGGGATCCGCGTTCGGCCGGGCTGAGGCGCCGGCGGGCCGGTGTCGTCGGCATCGTCCCACCGTATCCGCGCGTCACGCGCCCTCGACGACGAAGGCCGCCCACAGGTCGGCACGGGTCGCGAAGACGGTGAGGTCGCGGTCGAGGAGCCGGCCGGCGTGCTCGACCCGGGAGCGTGCGGTGTGGCGGTGGATGCCGAGCACCTGGGCGGCGCGGTCGTACTCGCAGTTCTGCTCGAGCCAGGCGCGGACGGTGCGGGTGAGCTCGGTGCCCGCCGACCGGTCGTGTTCGAGCAGGGGAGCGAGGAACGCGCGGGCGACGGCGCCGGCGTCCACGTCGACGTGGGCCAGGTGTGCGAGGACGCCCTCCCGGGCGAGGTCGCCGAACTCGGTGGTGCCCGGTCGTCCTTCGCGCCGACGGTCCAGGGCCTGCACGGCCTCGGTGCGAGCGCGGCCGAACGACCGGTACGCAGCACCGTCCGACAGGCCGGCCCGGAGGTCGAAGCGCCCGACCAGTTCCTCGACGATCGCGGTGTCGTCGGCGCTCACGCACAGGAAGAGGGCGTCGTCGACGGCGAAGAAGAGCTGTCCGGGCCGGTCCTGCACCCACAGTTCGAGCAGGTCGACGACGGTGTCGAGATCGTGGTCGTCGACGTCGAGGGCCGCGATCCGGACGGGTTCGGCGGGCAGGGGACCCCACACCTCGCGCGACGTCGACTGGACCACCTCCGGATCGCCGACCGAGAGCATGGTGAGCAGGCCGGTGCGCAGGAGCCCGCGTGCCCGGGCCAGCTCACGGTTCTGCTGCAGCGCGAGTCCGGCGAGGGCGATGACGGACGTCACCACCTCACGACCGGCGCGGTCGAGCGCACCGCCGTTCGCGATCGCGAGCACGCCGCTCAGGTGGCCTCCGCTGCCGAGGGTCTGCAGGGTGAACCCGGTGTGGTGCTCGGTGGTCACCGGCAGGCTCGCCCGCTGTCCCGCGCGCAGCAGGCGCAGCGCCTCGGTCCGGAGCAGCTCGAGGTCCTGGGCGGGCACGCCGTCCGCCGGGTGCCCGCGGTCGAGCCGTCCCGACACGTCGAAGAGCCCGACCCAGCCGCCGAGCTGCCCGGAGAGCTCGGCGATCGTCGCCCCGAGCCCGTCCGGGCGCATCGCTGCGAGCGAGATCGCCCGCTGTGCGGCGAGGGCCCAGGCGTTCCGGGCGTTCGCGTCACGGGCGACCGCTTCGGCGTTCGCCTGCGCGACCGCGATGAACGAGGTCTCGTAGGGCACCTCGAACAAGGGGAGTCCGTACTGCGAACAGGCGGCGACGAGGGCGTCCGGGGTGCCGGCGCGGACGACCTCGGTGCCGAACCCGAGTGCGACGACGCCCCGCTCGACGAGTCGGCGGACGTAGGGGCCGGCGACGTCCTCCGGGACCTCGGCCTCGGCGCCGAACTGGGTGCCCGTGGTCAGCAGTCCCTGCCCGTCGGCCAGGAACGGCGTCGGGTCCTCGAGGTCGGAGCTGTGCAGCCACGACAGCGGTGCGTCGAGGGCGTCCGTGTCCGCGTCGGTCAGCGGGCGGAGGCGGAGGTCGGCACGGTGCAACAGGGAACGCAGCGTCGCGGGCATGGGAGCACCTTATCCACCGGGGCGATCGGGCCGGTGCTCGATGTACACGGTGGACAGCCGCCGTGGTCACCGCAGGCTCCTACCATCGCCGCATGTCCTCCACCGCAGCACCCTCGATCAGTGCGCCCACCGGCGGCCCCTCGCTGCCCCAGGAACGACGGCTCGTCACGGCCGTCCCCGGCCCCCGGTCACGCGAGCTCATGGCGCGGAAGGCCGGAGCCGTCGCAGCCGGGGTCGGCGTCGCCGTGCCGATCGCCGTCGTCGCGGCCGGTGGCGGGGTCGTCGTGGACGCGGACGACAACTCGTTCGTCGACCTGGGGTCCGGGATCGCCGTGACCAGCGTCGGCAACGCGCACCCCGCCGTCGTCGCCGCGGTCACCGAGCAGGTCGCTGCCTTCACCCACACGTGCTTCACGATCGCCGCCTACGACGGGTACGTCGCGGTCGCCGAGGCACTCAACCGGCTGACCCCCGGCGACCACGACAAGCGCACGGCGCTGTTCAACTCCGGCGCCGAGGCCGTCGAGAACGCCGTGAAGATCGCGCGCAAGCACACCGGTCGGCAGGCCGTCGTGGTGTTCGACCACGCGTACCACGGCCGCACGAACCTCACGATGGCGCTCACCGCCAAGAACCAGCCCTACAAGGACGGCTTCGGCCCGTTCGCGCCCGAGGTCTACCGGGTGCCGATGTCCTACCCGTTCCACGACGGGCTCTCCGGGCCCGAGGCGGCGAAGCGCGCGATCAGCCAGATCGAGAAGCAGGTCGGCGCGGCGAACACCGCGGCGCTGCTCATCGAGCCGATCCAGGGGGAGGGCGGGTTCGTCGTCCCCGCGCCCGGGTTCCTCACCGCCCTGTCCGAGTGGACCACGGCGAACGGCGTCGTGCTCATCGCCGACGAGGTGCAGACCGGCTTCGCGCGCACCGGGTCGATGTTCGCGAGCGAGCACGAGGGGATCGTGCCGGACGTCGTCACGACCGCGAAGGGCATGGCCGGCGGTCTGCCCCTGTCCGCCGTGACCGGGCGCGCCGAGATCATGGACTCCGCGCACGTCGGCGGGCTCGGCGGCACCTACGGCGGCAACCCGATCGCCTGCGCTGCCGCACTCGCCGCGATCGACGCGTTCGAGCACGACGGGCTGATCGACCGAGCCCGCGAGATCGGGGACGTGCTGCTCGGACGACTCCGTGCCGCGCAGACGACCGACCCGCGGATCGGTGACGTCCGCGGACGCGGCGCGATGGTCGCGATGGAACTCGTGGACCCCGCGACCGGCGAACCGGACGCAGCACTGACCGGGAAGGTGGTGCGGTCTGCGTTCGAGCACGGCGTCATCGCGCTGACCGCCGGCACGTACGGCAACGTCGTCCGGTTCCTGCCCCCACTGTCGATCGACGACGCCCTGCTCCACGAGGGACTCGACGTCGTCCTGGAAGGACTCGCAACAGCATGACCACCGGCACCACCACCGCCCCCGCGGCCGACCGCACCGACGCCGAACGCGAGCTGCTCGCCCGCGTCCCCACGGGCCTCCTGGTCGACGGCGCCTGGCAGCCGTCGGCCGACGGCCGGACCTTCGCCGTCGTCGACCCCGCCACCGGCGAGACGCTGCTCGACATCGCCGATGCAACCCCCGAGGACGGTGTTCGAGCCCTCGACGCCGCGGAAGCAGCCAAGACGGGCTGGGCGAGCACACGGCCGCGGCACCGTGCCGAGCTGCTCCGTCGCGCGTTCGACCTGCTGCAGGAACGCCGCGAGGAGTTCGCGCTGCTGATGACGCTCGAGATGGGCAAGCCGCTCGCCGAGGCCCGCGGCGAGGTCGCGTACGGCGGGGAGTTCCTGCGCTGGTTCTCGGAGGAAGCGGTCCGGATCGGCGGTTCGTACGGCACCAACCCCGAGGGCACCGGCCGTGCCACCGTCTCGCACAAGCCCGTCGGCCCCGCGTTCCTCATCACGCCGTGGAACTTCCCGCTGGCGATGGCGACCCGGAAGATCGCACCGGCGCTCGCCGCCGGGTGCACGGTCGTCGTGAAGCCGGCCGAACTGACGCCGCTCACGACCCTGCTCTTCGTCGACCTGCTGCGCGAGGTCGGTCTGCCCGCCGGGGTGGTCAACGTGGTGCAGACCACGCGGGCCGCCGACGTCTCCGCGCCGGTGATCGCCGACCCCCGGCTCCGGAAGCTGTCCTTCACGGGCTCGACGCCGGTCGGACGCACGCTGCTCGCCCAGGCGGCGCAGAACGTGCTCCGGACGAGCATGGAGCTCGGCGGCAACGCCCCGTTCCTGGTGTTCGCCGACGCCGACCTCGACCTGGCCGTGGAGGGCGCGCTCGCCGCCAAGTTCCGCAACACCGGGCAGGCCTGCACCGCCGCGAACCGGTTCCTGGTGCACGAGGACGTCGTCGACGAGTTCACGCGCCGGGTCACCGAACGTGTCGAGGCCATGCGCGTCGGACGCGGCACCGAGGACGGCGTCGCCATCGGACCGCTCATCGACGACCGTGCCGTCGACAAGGCGCACCGCCTGGTCACCGACGCGCTCGACCGCGGGGCGACGCTCCGCACCGGCGGACACCCGGTCGACGGCCCCGGCACCTTCTACGCGCCCACGGTCCTGACCGACGTGCAGCCCGGCAGCGACCTGCTCCGCGACGAGATCTTCGGACCCGTCCTGGCGATCCGGACCTTCCGGACCGAGGACGAGGCCGTGGCCGCCGCCAACGACACCGAGTACGGTCTGGTCGGCTACGCGTTCACCGAGGACCCGGCCCGCGGCCAGCGCCTGATGGAGCGGCTCGAGACCGGCATGCTCGGACTCAACACCGGGGTCGTCTCGAACGCGTCGGCCCCGTTCGGCGGGGTGAAGCAGTCCGGCCTCGGCCGCGAGGGCGGCGGCGAGGGCATCGCCGAGTACCTCGAGACCATGTACACGCTGACCCCGGACCCGTTCCGGAGCACCACCACCGAAGGAGCAGCACGATGATCGAGAGCGACGTCGTCGTCATCGGAGCCGGTGTCACCGGCCTGACCGCCGCGAACCGCCTGCGCGCCGCGGGACTGACCGTCACGGTGCTCGAGGCGCGCGACCGCGTGGGCGGCCGCACCTGGACGAACGACATCGAGGGGGTCACGCTCGAGATCGGTGGCCAGTGGGTCTCGCCCGACCAGACCGCGCTGCTCGAGACCCTCGACGAACTCGGGCTCGACACCTACGACCGGTACCGCGAGGGCTCCAGCGTCTACGTCGACGCCGAGGGCACCCGCACCGAGTACACCGGCGACATCTTCCCGCTGCCCGAGGCGACGGCGAACGAGATCGAGCGACTCGTGACGGTCATCGACGAGTACGTCGCGGCGGTCGACCCCGCTCGCCCCTGGGAGACCCCGGACGCCGCCGCACTCGACGAGGTCTCCTTCCGTGCCTGGCTGCACGCGCTCAGCCCGGACCGCGTCGCCACCGACAACGTCGAACTGTTCATCGCGGGCGCCATGCTCACGAAGCCGGCACACGCGTTCTCGGCACTGCAGGCCCTGCTGATGGCTGCCTCTGCCGGGAGCTTCACGAACCTGGTCGACGCCGACTTCATCCTGGACAAGCGCGTCGTCGGCGGCATGCAGCAGGTGTCCGAACGCCTCGCGGAGCGCCTCGGTGACGCCGTGCACCTGAACGCGCCGGTGCGCACCCTGCGCTGGACCGACGACGGGGTCGTCGCGTTCGCCGACGGCGGCCTCGAGGTCCACGCTCGGCAGGCGCTCGTCGCCGTGCCGCCGCCCCTGTACTCGCGGATCTCGTACGAACCCCCGCTGCCCCGTCGCCAGCACCAGCTGCACCAGCACCTGTCGATGGGCTTCGTCATCAAGGTGCACGCCGTCTACGACCGGCCGTTCTGGCGCGGCGCCGGGCTCTCCGGCACCGCGTTCAGCCCGTACGAGGTCGTGCACGAGGCGTACGACAACACCGAGCACGGCTCGGAGCAGGGCACGCTCGTCGGGTTCGTCTCCGACCAGCACGCGGACGACCTGTTCGAGCTGTCGGCCGAGGAACGGAAGGCCCGCGTGCTCGCATCGCTCGCGCACTACTACGGCGACGAGGCCCTGCGCCCGGTCGTGTACTACGAGAGCGACTGGGGCACCGAGGAGTGGACCCGCGGCGCCTACGCGGCGAGCTTCGACCTGGGCGGGCTCGTCCGCTACGGAGCCGACCAGCGTGCAGCCGTCGGTCCGATCCGGTTCGCGTCGAGCGACCTGGCCGGGCAGGGGTACCAGCACGTCGACGGTGCGGTGCGGATCGGGCGCGAGGTCGCCGACGAGATCCTGGCCGTGACCCTGGTCGCCGCCGGCTCGGGCGCTGCCGCCTCGTCCGTCTGAACGGGTGCAGCGCCGACCGCGCGTAGCGTCCGGGCCATGAGCGACACGACGGCGAACGGATCCAGCGACCCCAGCGAGGCCGAAGCGCAGTACACCGAGGACCTGCCGGACGGGTCGCCCACGGGCGACGCGACGAAGGACCCCGCGCAGGACAGCGACACGGACTCCGGCGGCGAGCCCGCCGACCCGCAGCAGTAGCGGCGACCGACGAGCAGACGGGAGGCACGGTGCCAGCTGGCACCGTGCCTCCCGTCCGTCGTGGAGCCGGGTCCAGAGCGTCCGTCAGCCGATGCGGATCAGCTTCTTGTTGACGAACTCGTCGGCCCCCAGGGGGCCGAGCTCGCGGCCGAAGCCGCTCGCCTTGACGCCGCCGAACGGCAGTTCGGGGCTGTCCGCGCCGACGATGTTGACGTAGACCATGCCGGCCTCGAGCCGGTCCGCGACGCGGAGTGCCTGGTCGGCGTCGGTCGTGAACAGGTACGAGCCGAGGCCGTACGGGGTGTCGTTGGCGAGTGCGACGGCGGCGTCCTCGTCGGCGACGCGGTACACGGCGGCGACGGGGCCGAAGAACTCCTCGCGGTACGCGTCGTTGTCCGGCGTGACGTCGGTGAGGATCGTCGGCACGAAGGCGTTGCCCTGGCGGTCACCACCGGTGACGACGGTCGCACCCTGCGCGACGGCGGACGCGAGCTGCTCCTGCAGCCGGTCCGCGGCGGTCGGGGACGACAGCGGGCCGAGCTCGGCACCGGGCACGGACGGGTCGGTCGGCGAAACCGCCGACATGGCCGTCGTGAACTTCGCCAGGAAGTCGTCGTACAGGTCGTCCACCACCAGGAAGCGCTTCGGGGCGTTGCAGACCTGCCCGTTGCCCTCGAGGCGGGTCGTGACGGCGGACTCGACGACGGAGTCGAGATCGTCGGTGGACAGCACGATGAAGGGGTCCGACCCACCGAGCTCGAGCACGACCTTCGTGAGGTTCCGGCCGGCGATCTCGGCGACGGCGGCACCGGCGCGGGCGGACCCGGTCAGCGAAACCCCCTGCACGCGCGGGTCGGCGATGACGTCTGCGGCCTGGTCGTTCGTCGCGAAGACGTTCGTGTACGCGCCCTCGGGGAACCCGGCGTCGTGGAAGATCCGCTCGATCGCCAGGGCCGACTCGGGACACTGCGGTGCGTGCTTGAGCAGGACCGTGTTGCCGATGAGCAGGTTCGGGCCGGCGAACCGAGCGATCTGGTAGGCGGGGAAGTTCCACGGCATGATGCCGAGCAGCACGCCGATCGACGACTTCCGGATGAAGGCGCTGCCCTCGGAGCCGTCGGCCAGCGTGATCGGCTGGTCGGCGAGGAACTCCTCGGCGTGGTCGGCGTAGTAGTCGTAGATGTCGGCGCAGAAGTCCACCTCGCCCTCGGCCTGGTCGATCGGCTTCGCCATCTCGCGCACGATCGTGGCGGCGAGGTCGGCGTGACGCTCCCGGTACAGGTCCGCGACGCGGTGGAGCAGGGCCGCGCGGTCGGCGACGGTGCTGGTGCGGCCCCACTCGCCGTGGGTCTGGTGGGCGGTGGTGACGGCGGCGCGCAGCGCGTCGTCGGTGATGGTCGGGAACGTCTCGAGGGTCGTGCCCGTGGTGGGGTCGGTGACGGCGTACATGGCGTCCTCTCGTGGTGGGTCAGGCCTGGTCGGTCAGCTGCTTGTTGACGCCGGTGACCGGCTGGTTCTCGTCGAAGCTCTTCGGCAGCACCCGGAAGCCCTTCGTGATGACGAGCAGGTAGGCGAAGCCGATCGCCGCCCACACTCCTCCTGCGATCAGTGCGTCGGCGTGGAGCTGCGACCAGAGCACACCCGTCAGGACCATCGCGAGGCCGGGCAGGACGATGTACTTCCACCGGTCACCCGCGGTGTGGCGGCGGCCCTGCCGAACGGCGAAGTGCACGATGACGCTCGCGTTGACGAAGGTGAAGGCGACGAGCGCGCCGAAGTTGATGTACGACGAGATGGTGTCGAGCGAGAAGCTCATCGCGAGCAGCGTGACCGCCCCGACGAAGACCACGTTGAACACCGGGGTGTGCGTGCGCGGGTTGACGTAGCCGAACACCCGCTTCGGCAGGACGTTGTTCCGACCCATCACCATGAGCATGCGGGCGACGCTCGCGTGCGAGGCGAGCCCCGACGCCAACGCGGCGACGAACCCGGCCGACACCAGGACCGCCTGGAACACCGGGCCACCGACGAGCAGGCCGATCTGGGGGAGCGGGTCGTCGGTGAACTCGCCGAACGGGGTGTTCGTCGGGAACCGCAGCTGCGCGAAGTACGCGGACACCAGGAAGATCGCGCCGCCGAGCAGCACCGTCAGCATGATCGCCTTCGGCATGATCCGGATCGACTTCGCCTCTTCCGTGTACATCGTCACGGCGTCGAAGCCGATGAACGAGAAGCAGACCACCGTCGCACCGGTGAGCAGGGCGGACATCGTCACGCCGTCGTGCACGAACGGCTCGGTGCTCGCGATCGTGCCGGCGCCGGCACCGTGGACGAGTTCGATGACGGTGAAGACCACGAACGCGATCATCGCCAGGATCGCGCCGATGAGCAGCACCATGTTGAGGTTCGACGTGCCACGCATCGACAGGCAGATCACCGTCGTCACGAACACCGTGTAGACGACGACCGTCACCCACGACGGCAGTGCCGGGAACACCTGCTCCAGGTAGAGCCGGATGATCAGGGCGTTCACCATCGGCAGCAGCAGGTAGTCGAGCAGGGACGCCCAGCCGACCATGAACCCGAGGTTCGGGTGCATCGACTCCCGCACGTACGTGTAGGCCGAACCGGCTGCCGGGTAGACCCGGACCATCTTCCCGTAGCTGATCGCCGTCAGGGCCATGATGACCAGCGCGATCAGGTACGCGCTCGGCACGGCGCCGTCGGTCTGCCCGGAGACGATGCCGAAGGTGTCGAACACCACCGTCGGGGTCATGTAGCCGAGGCCCAGGCCGACGATCGCCCAGAGTCCGAGGCTCCGCTTCAGGGAACCGCCGCGCGCAGGTGTTGCCGGTGCTGTCGGTGTGGGGACCGCGGTCGGTGATGCCATGTGCGTGGACTTCCCTGCTGGGTCGGAGGTGGGCAGCGCCGGAGCTGGGCTGGGCAGCGTCGCCCGGACTGGTTCGGAGCAACATACCGATGTGCGAGTGCTCGGTGGACCGGCCGCGGTGTACATACGTCGGGCAGTTGCTGTACACCGCGGCGATGGATCAGACCGCCGGCTGTTGCTGCGTGATGCAGTGCAGGCCGCCGCCGCGCGCGAAGACCTGACGAGCGTCGATCGAACGCACCTGACGACCCGGGTACACGTCGGCGAGGATGCCGCGGGCGTGGTCGTCGGCGACGGCGTCACCGAACGCGCAGGCGATCACGGCGCCGTTCACCACCACGTGGTTGACGTAGTTCCAGTCGACCGGGCCGTCGTCGTCGGTCAGGGTCGACGGGGCCGGCAGTTCGACGATGGTCGCGTCCGTGGCCTGCTCGAGCGCCCGACGGATCTGCGGCATCACCAGGTGGTCCGGGTGGCCGGCGTCGGGCTGCGCGTGCAGCAGGACCGTGCCCGGATCGGCGAAGGTCGCGACCATGTCGACGTGGCCCCGGGTCCCGAACCCGTCGTAGTCACGGGTCAGGCCGCGGGGCAGCCAGACCACGTCCGTCGCGCCGATCGTCCGGGCGAGCTCGAGTTCGACGCGCTCGCGGTCGGCGTACGGGTTCCGTCGCGGATCGAGCTGCACGGTCTCCGTCACCAGGACCGTGCCCGTGCCGTCGACGTGGATCGCCCCGCCCTCGTTCACGAGCAGCGACGGGATCCGCCGCGCACCGGCGGCGGCCGCGACCGTGGCGGCGACCTCGGCGTCACGGGTCCACGTCGACCAGGAGTTCGCGCCCCAGCCGTTGAAGACCCAGTCCACGGCGCCGAGCTCGCCGGTCACGTCGTCGACGACGAACGTCGGCCCGATGTCGCGCATCCAGAAGTCGTCGAGGGGCGCTTCGAGCACCTCGACCGCGGTCGACAGCAGGCGACGAGCGTCGGCTCGCGCGACCGGGTCCACGACGATCGTGACGGGCTGGTGCTCGCTGATCGTGTTGGCGGTGGTCGCCCACGTCCGTCGCGCCGCCTCGGCGCTCGCCGCGTCGTCACCGAGTGTCAGGCCGGGGCGCGGGAACGCCATCCAGGTGCGTTCCTGCGGAGCCGTCTCGGGAGGCATCACCCACGTCATGCGCGCACCTCCGGTCCGGCGTCGGTCGCCGCCACCCCGATGGCCGCGTCGATCGCGTCGCGTGCGCCGTACGCGTGGCGGTCCTCGTCGACCGGGGCGACGAGCCCCGCGTAGAGGTCGGGGCGACGGGTCACGTAGAAGGGGAACAGTCGGAGCCACTCCGTCCGGGCCTCGAGGTCGAGGTCCGCCACGAGCACCGCGTCGGCGTCACGCGGCGCCTCGGCGAGCACGCGGCCGAACGGGTCCGAGATGAACGACGACCCGTAGAACGTGATGTCGCCCTCGTCGCCCCAGCGGTTCGGGACGACCATGAACTGGCCGGCGGTGATGCCGTTCGCGACGATGACCTGACGCCAGATCGGCGCGGTGTCGAAGTCCGGGAACGTCGGCTCGGAGCCGATCGCCGTCGGGTACACCAGGACCTCGGACCCGGCGAGGCCGTAGGACCGGGCCACCTCGGGGAACCACTCGTCCCAGCAGGTCGGCAGCCCGAGGCGTGCGCCGAGTCCCGCCGGCTCGAACACCGGGAAGGCGTCGTCGTCCGTCCCCGCGCGGAAGTACGTGTCCTCGTAGTAGCCGGCGCTGATCGGGATGTGGGTCTTGCGGGTCCGACCGACCAGGGTGCCGTCGGGGGCGACGAGGACGGCGGTGTTGTAGCCGCGGGGGTCGTCGGGCTGGTCGTCGTCGGCAGGGCGCTCGTACAGCGAGGCATGGACGAACACCCCGTGCTCGATCGCCTGTGCGCGGGCGAAGGTGACCGTCGGACCGTCCTGCAGCGACTCGGCGAGGTCCTTCGGGACACCACTGGCCGGAGTGTCGCCGGGGTAGCGGCGCAGGGTGAGCTCGGGCAGGAACACCGCCGCGGCGCCGTTGGCCGCGGCGGTGGCGATGCCGTCGGTGAGTTGTGCGCGGTGGGCAGCGGGGTCCGCGAGCCAACGCACCTGCACGAGGGCGACGCGGGTCGAGCGGCGGGGGGTGCCGGTGTCCTGGTGCAGCGGAGACGGGTGCGGGGGAGCGATGACGACGTCCATCCCGACATTGTTGATCGCATGGTCAATGAGCGCAAGGCCAAGGGGGAGTTGGGTGGGGTGATGAGCGAACCCATCGTCACGCCGCTCGGCTTCTCGCACGTGCGCCTCACGGTCACGGACATCCGCCGGAGCAAGGCCTTCTACGAGCAGCTGTTCGGCATGTCGCCCGGCAGTGACTTCAGCGACCAGATCGACGACCCGACGATCCACGACGACCCGTGGCGGACCTACGGCGGGTGCTCGTTCACGTTCGGCGGGCAGACGCTCGGCCTGCGACCGGTCGCCCCCGCCGAGGACCGGTTCGATCCCGATCGAGTCGGCCTCGACCACGTGTCGTTCCGCGTCGGGTCCGTCGACGACCTGCACGCCGCCGTCGAGCGGCTGGACGCCGCCGGCATCGAGCACGGCGACGTCACCGACCTGCCGCCGTTCGGCCTGGTGATCCTGTCCGTGCAGGACCCCGACGACGTCAACCTGGAGTTCGCGGCACCTCGACCCTGAGTCGCGGTCCGCTGGTGTCCGCTTGCCGCGTCCGTCACCCGGACCTCCAGGTGCCACGGAAGCGGGGAGCGTTGCCTGATCGCGTCAGATCTCAGGAGGAGACAGCATGAGCAAGACCTGGTTCATCACCGGAGCGTCGAAGGGCTTCGGCCGCGAGTGGGCGGAAGCCGCCCTCGAACGTGGAGACTCCGTAGCCGGCACGGCCCGCGACACCGACGACGTGCAAGCACTCGTCGACCAGTACCCGGACACGTTCCTCGGACTGCAGCTCGACGTGACCGACCGTGCCGCGGACTTCGCGGCCGTGCAGCGTGCGGCGGAGCACTTCGGCTCGCTCGACGTCGTCGTGAACAACGCCGGCTACGGCCACTTCGGCATGGTCGAGGAACTCACCGAGGACGAGGTCCGAGCCCAGCTCGAGACGAACCTGTTCGGAGCGCTCTGGGTGACCCAGGCCGCGCTGCGGATCATGCGGGAGCAGGGCTCCGGGCACGTCATCCAGGTGTCGAGCATCGGCGGGATCAGCGCGTTCCCGACGGTCGGCGCCTACCACGCGTCGAAGTGGGCGCTCGAGGGGCTGTCGCAGTCCCTGTCGCAGGAGGTCGCCGGCTTCGGCATCCACGTGACGCTCATCGAGCCGGGCGGCTTCTCGACCGACTGGTCCGGACCGTCGTCGAAGAAGAGCGACGAGATCGCCGCCTACGCCGACGTCCGCGAGGCCGCGTCGAAGCGCCCGTCGGCCGCCGACCCCGGCAAGCCCGAGGCGACCCGCTCGGCGATCCTGAAGGTCGTCGACGCCGAGCAGCCGCCCCTGCGCGTCTTCTTCGGCAAGGCGCCGCTCGGCATCGCCGAGAAGGACTACGAGTCCCGCCTGGCGACCTGGCGCGAGTGGCAGCCTGTGTCGGAGGAGGCACACGGCTCCTGAGCGACCTCAGCTGATGATGTTGACCGCGCGCGAGATGACCAGGGCCAGCAGGATGAACCCGCCGAGTGCCTGGTAGGCCATGATCATCTTCGCGCGCACGGTCATCGGCATGGTGTCGGTCGGGCTGAACGCCACCATGTTCGTCATCGCGACGTAGAGGTAGTCCAGGTACACCGGTCGCCACGCGGCGGTCTTCGGGTCGGTCTCCTGCGGGAACTGGAAGTCGGCCTCGGCACTCGTCCACAGCTCGGGACGACGACGAGCCACCGGCCCGCCCCGGTCGAGCTCCCAGTACACGAGCCCGAACGCGATGATCGTGCTCACCCACACCTGCAGGGCGGTGAGCAGCACGGCACCGCCGTCGGCCTGGCCACCGAGGAGCACCTCGATCGTCCGGACCACGGTCAGCTGGTTCGCGACGGTGAGCAGGATCGCCAACGAGAAGGACACCCACCGCGACCAGGTCGTCTCGCGGGTCAGTCGCCGCGGGTTGAAGACGACGAGCGGGATCAGCAGCAGGACGCCGAGCACCGGGACCACCCACGACGGGAAGAACAGCACCTCGCTCGGCAGGAACAGGCTGAGCCCGAGGTTCACCAGGACGGCGATCGCCACCGGTGCGCGGTGTTCGTGGCGGTGGCGGGTCCTGGTCGGGGTCACGGTGTGAGTGTCGCGCACCGGCTTCGCGCGGAGGTGACCCGTGGCGGCGCGTCGGTCCGTCGTGTCCACCGCGCGACGGACGCGGGGTCGCCCCGGAGGTGCACGACGGCGCACCGAGCGGCGGACGACACCGGATCGCCACCGGTCGAGGCTGGAGCCATGACCGAACGCATCCACCGCCCCGTCCGTCTCGTGGCAGCCGCCGTCCTCGCCGGGGGCCTGGCCCTCACCGCGACCGGCTGCTCCTTCATCCAGCAGCAGACCGGCGACGCCTGGGCGGTCACGTACCAGGTGCAGGTCGACGGGTCGGCCGGGTCGGAACTGACCGACGTCCGCGTCGAGGGCGCCGAGAAGCGCGGCGACGCCCCGGAGGTGCACCGACTCGGCACGCAGGAAACGGGCACCCAGAAGACGGGCACGCAGGAGGCGGGCACCTGGGAGCACGAGTCGATCGTCCTCGCCGAGCAGCGCGCCTCGGTCCGGGCGGCCCCGGCGCGGGGCGCGACGGCGACCTGCCGGATCCTGCTCGACGGCAAGCGCGAGATCGCCACGGAGACCGCTGCCGCGGGTGAGCCCGTGACGTGCTCGGTCGACACCCCCGCGTTCGACTGAAGGGTTCCCACCGCGGTGCAGCACGACGTCGCCTGAGGGGGTGACATTGGCGGGCCGTCGGGGTATCGTTGCGGCATCACGACTGGCCGTCATTCCCGACAAGGGGAGGCGGCCAGTTTTCTTTACGATGACGGTGTGACGAGCACCTACGCGAAGCCGTTCCTGTCCGTCGAGGACCAGCTGGAGCTCATCGAGCGACGCGGTCTTCAGATCGGAGACAAGACGACCGCGCTCAACGCCCTGGCGTCGATCGGGTACTACCGACTCTCCGGCTACTGGTATCCCTTTCGCGTTCCTGCAAGCGCGGAGGGTGAGGCGCGCCCGTCCGACTTCGTTGCAGGCTCGAGTCTGGCCGACGTCATCGCGAGCTATCGGTTCGATGAAGCGCTGCGAGCCGCGGTTCTCCTCGCGCTGTCACGGGTCGAGGTCGCTCTCCGATTTCGGATCGGGCACCTCCTGGGACGAACGGGACCGTTCACCCATACCGATCCGTCAGCGTTGAGTTCAGATTGGACTCGATCGAGGAATCGCAGTTGCAGTGGGCCGAACTGTACGAGCGCCTGCGATCACATTGAAAGCGACCACCAGTCGTGGCTTCGGAAGCAGGCTCGCGCCGAGGAGCTGTCGAACGAGACTTTCATGCCGCACTTCGAGGCTACCTACGGGAGACCGTTGCCGGTTTGGGCGGCAACGGAGGTCATGTCCTTCGGCACGCTCAACAGGCTGTTCGGCGGTATGAGCCAGCGGCACCGACAACAGATCGCAATCGACTTCGACCTGTACCTCCCCGACGGCAACGGGGACGCAGCTGCCCTGAGCAACTGGCTCGAGCACCTGCGACAGGTCCGCAACACCGCGGCGCACCATGCCCGGTTGTGGAACCGGAACCTGACCGCTCCCCTCGCCGTGCCTGAGGGCGCTCCTGAGCTGGCTCACCTCCGAGAGCAGGCAGACGAGATCAGCGGGACGACGCCGGTCTCGCGTCCGTCGAGCCGTGTCTACGGCACACTCGTCGTCCTCGCGTACTTCCTCGTGCGCATCGACGGCTCGAACGAGACACGCGATGGGCTCCGTGACCTGATCGAGTCGTTCGCCGGTGACAGCGCCGAGAAGTTGCGTGGAATGGGATTCCCGCAGGGGTGGGAAGCCGAACGAGTGTGGCAGCCCGACTACGCGAGAGACCGCGTCCTCCTCGAGCGGGCAGAAGCTCTGCGAGGGATCGACTTGCTGTACCCAGTCGATGCGGCAGCTCGGCTCTGGCACAAGGAGTCTCAATCGAAGCAGCGGAGCCGGCTCGGCTACTACCGGAAGCAGGGTGCCGTACTCGCAGTGCCGGGCGCGCAGGCGCACCGGTACCCCGCATTCCAGTTCAACGACGAGACTGGTGACCTCTTCCCCGTCGTCATCAACGCCAACCGCCGCCTGTTGCAGGGTGGCGACGGGACAGAGCAGCAGCGGTGGGATGCCCTGCAGTGGTGGAACGTGCAGCAGGCTGTGCTCGGCTCCGACTCCCCACGCCGTGCGCTGGAAGCCGGGTCGTTGACGAACGCGCTGCTCGACTCGTTGCTGCCCCCGCTGCCGGAGACTGACCTCCTCGGCTGACGGATCAGCCCCTGACGGGCGTCGCGAGCACGAGCGGCTCGACCTCGGAGCCGAGCAACCGCCCGGCCGCCCGCAGTCCGGACAGCAGCGCGCCGTGCACGGTCGCCGGGTCGTTTCCCCACGTGGCCTCCCCGGCGAGTTGCACCCGGCCGGACGGCGCTCCGAGCAGGTCGTGGTCGTCCGGTGACGCCCCGACGTGCAGGTACGAGTAGGAGCCTCGTGCGAACGGGTCGTCGGCCCACCGGGTGATCCGGAACGCCTCGGGTTCGGGGACCGACGGGCCGAACATCCGCCGCAGGCCACCGACGCCCTCTTCGACGATCATGGCGTCCGGCAGGGTCTCGAGGCGCCGGGCCCCGGTCCCGCCGACCAGTGCGGCCAGTACCGGCGCTCCGGTCACGCGGGACATGTCGTACCAGGAGTGCCAGTCGACACCGGCCGACCCCTGCTGGCGGACCACCCACGACTCGCCCCAGAACCGCTCCGGGAACCGCAGGAACACCTTGTCGTAGACGCCCATCCCGAGTCGGCCCATCGCACCGGTGACCGCCTCGGCGAGCGGCGGGTCGAACGTCACGTCGCCGGCCTGCAGCACCCCGAGCGGGACGGTCACGACGACGTCGTCCGCCGTGACCGACGAACCGTCGGCGAGTCCGACCACGACACCCGTCGCGGACTGCGTCACCGACCGCACGACCGCGGACAGCCGGACGTCGAGCCCCTCGGCCAGGGCGGCGGCGTACTGCGCGTAGCCGCCGGGGAACACCACCTCGTCGCCGGGGACGTGTTCCTCTTCGAGGCCGCGGGCGTCGAGGACGGTCACGGGTGCGCCGCAGAGGTCCTCGGAGCGGTGCGCCATGTACTCGCGGACCCGCGCGGCCCGGTCGCCCTGCCACTGCAGGGACCGCAGCACGGTGTCGACGGCGGCCGCGTACGTCGAGGGCGGTGGAGCGTGTGCGATGACGGTGTCCAGGACGGCGTCGACGGTGTGCAGGTCCGCGACGAACGCCGAGGCCGAGGCCTCGGACAGCGGTCCGCCGGAGGGGCCGTGCCACGCGATCGGCCGGCCGTCGAACTGGAAGCTCCCGACGGTGAACTCGACGGTCTCGATGCCGAAGCGGGGAGCCAGGGCCCAGAGCGGGTTGCCGTCGACGCCGTGGATCCACGAGGCACCGAGGTCGACGGGCACGCCGAGCGCGGTGTCGGTCCAGGTGCGGCCGCCGATCCGGTCGCGGGCCTCGAGCACGACGACTCGCTGGCCGTCGAGTGCGAGCGCCCGGGCAGCGGCGAGCCCGGCGACCCCGGCTCCCACGACGACGACGTCGGCATCGAGTGCAGCCATCAGTGGCCTCCTGTCAGGGGTGCCATCAGCCGCGCCGCCAGGCTCGGCCGTCCGGTCAGGGCTTCTTCGCGGTCGGCCAGGTCGGTCGCCACGAGCCCGGCGTTCGCCCCGAGGAACCGGAGCGGCTCGGGCTCCCAGTCGGGCGAGCGGTGGTTCACCCACGGCAGCGCGGTGAGCGGCGACGCGACCCCGCGCACGAGGTCGGCGAGCGTCCGCCCGGCCAGGTTCGTCGTGGAGAGTCCGTCACCGACGTAGCCGCCAGCGGTGCCGACGTGCCCGTCCCAGGTGACGGACGCGCACCAGTCGCGCGGCACCCCGAGCGGGCCGCCCCACGTGTGGGTGATCGGGGCGTCGGTGACGGCGGGGAACAACTCCACCAGGGACTTCCGCAGGTGCTCGAAGACGCGTGGCACCCGGTCGTAGCCGGGGGTGATCGCGGACCCCCAGTGGTAGCGGGCTCCGCGTCCGCCGAACGCCAGTCGGTCGTCCACCGTGCGCTGCCCGTACACGAGCAGGTGCCGGTAGTCGGAGAACGTCTGCCCGTGCTCCAGGCCGATGCGGTCCCACACCGCCCCGGGCAGCGGAGCGGTCGCGATCATGAGCGAGTAGAGCGGCAGGATCCGTCGCTTCGTCTGTTCGAGCTGTGCGCCGTACCCCTCGACCGCGATGACGACCGCGCCGGCCGTGACGGTCCCCCGCGACGTGACCACACGCCCGTGGCCCCACGTCGAGGCGGGCGTGTGCTCCGCGATCCGGACGCCCCGGGCCTCCAGGGCGGCCGCCAGGCCACGCACCAGTGCGGCGGGCTGCACCCGCGCGCAGTCCGGGGTCCACGCGACCCCCGCCGATCCGGCGGCGTCGCCGGGCCGAGCCGGGCGCCAGGTCATGGCGTCGCCCCACTCGGCCGACGAGGCGACCTCGTCGTGCGCCGCGCGTTCCTGCACGGCGGAGCGCGCGTAGAGGACGGTGCCGCCCTTCACGTAGTCGCAGTCGACCCCGGCCTCGGCCGCTGCGCGTCCGACCTCGTCGACGGTGTCGCGCATCGCTGCGCGCAGCGCGAGTGCGGCGTCGCGGCCGTGCTCGCGCGCGACGGACTCGGCGGATCGCGGGAACAGCGCCGAGCACCAGCCCCCGTTGCGACCGGAGGCGCCGAACCCGGCGATCTCGCGTTCCAGGACGACGATCTGGAGGCCCGGGTCGGCCTGGTGCAGGTACCAGGCGGTCCAGAGACCCGTCAGCCCACCGCCGACGATCGCGACGTCCGCGGTCGTGTCGCCGTCGAGCGGCGGCCGGGGCGCCAGGTCGTCGCGTCCGGTGGACGCGAGCTGGTCGAGCCAGAACGAGACGCCCCGGTAGCCGCTCACGGTCAGATCTTCGACGACGCCTCGGACAGGACGCTCCGCAGGATCGAGGTGATCTCGCGGAACTCCGGCTGCCCGATGGTCAGCGGCGGAGCGAGCTGCACGACCGGGTCGCCGCGGTCGTCCGCCCGGCAGTACAGCCCGGCGTCGAACAGCGCCTTCGACAGGAACCCGCGCAGCAGCCGCTCGGACTCGTCGTCGTCGAAGGTCGTCTTGGTGGCCTTGTCCTTGACGAGCTCGATGCCGTAGAAGTAGCCGTCACCGCGGACGTCCCCGACGATCGGCAGGTCCTTCAGGGTGTCGAGCTCGGCCTTGAACAGCGGGGCGTTCTGCCGCACGTTCGCGAGCAGGCCCTCTTCCTCGAAGATGTCGAGGTTCTCCATCGCGACGGCGGCCGACACCGGGTGCCCGCCGAACGTGTACCCGTGGTAGAAGGTCGTGTCGCCCTTGGAGAACGGCTCGAAGAGCTTGTCGCTGATGATGGTCGCGCCGATGGGGGAGTACCCCGAGGTCATCGCCTTGGCGCACGTGATCATGTCCGGCACGAAGTCGTAGGTGTCGCAGGCGAACATGGTGCCGATCCGGCCGAAGGCGCAGATGACCTCGTCGGAGACGAGCAGGACGTCGTACTCGTCGCAGATCTCGCGCACGCGCTGGAAGTACCCGGGCGGCGGCGTGAAGCACCCGCCGGAGTTCTGCACCGGCTCGAGGAAGACCGCGGCGACGGTGTCGGGGCCCTCGAACTCGATCATCTCGCGGATGCGTTCGGCCGCCCAGACCCCGAACTGCTCCTCGGTGCCGCCCGGGAAGCCCATCTCCTCGGCGCGGTAGTAGTTCGTGTTCGGCACCCGGAAGCCGCCGGGCGTCAGCGGCTCGAACATCTGCTTCATCGCCGGGATGCCGGTGATCGCGAGGGCACCCTGCGGGGTGCCGTGGTAGGCGACCGCGCGCGAGATGACCTTGTGCTTCATGGGCTTGCCCTGGAGCTTCCAGTAGTACTTCGCGAGCTTGAATGCGGTCTCCACCGCCTCGCCGCCGCCCGTCGAGTAGAAGACCTTGTTGAGGTCACCGGCGGCGTGCTCGGCCAGGCGGTCGGCGAGCTCGATGGCGGCCGGGTGCGCGTAGGACCAGATCGGGAAGAAGCTCAGGGTCTCCGCTTGCTTCGCGGCCATCTCGGCCAAGCGCTTCCGCCCGTGGCCGGCGGCGACGACGAACAGGCCGGAGAGACCGTCGATGTAGCCCTTGCCGTGGCTGTCGAAGACGTGGTGGCCCTCGCCGCGCACCATGATCGGCACGTCGGCACCGGCCTGGTTCGCACCGTGCCGGGCGAAGTGCATCCACAGGTGGTCCCGGGACTTCCGCTGCAGGTCGGCGTCGTCGACCGGGGCGAACGGGTCGTAGGAGTGGAGCCGCGTGGGCTGTCCGGTCATCTGGTCTGAGATGGTCATCGCGTTCCCCAGTCGTAGAGCTGTTTGCGGAGTTGCAGGTAGACGAAGGTCTCGGTGCCGGCGACGCCCGGGATGGCCCGGATCGTGCCGTTGAGCAGTTCGATCAGGTCGTCGTCGTCCTCGCAGACGACCTCGACCATCAGGTCGAAGCTGCCGGCGGTCATGACGAGGTAGTCGACCGCCGGCAGCTGTTCGAGGGCATCGGCGACTGTTCGGGTGTCGCCGCTGACCCGGATGCCGATCATCGCCTGCCGGTGGAAGCCGAGCTGCATCGGGTCGGTGACCGCGACGATCTGCATGACGCCGGTCTCGGTGAGCTTCTGGACTCGTTGCCGGACCGCCGCCTCGCTGAGACCGACGGCCTTGCCGATCTCGCCGTACGGACGGCGGCCGTCCGCCTGGAGTTGTTCGATGATCCGCTTCGAGGTGTCGTCGATCGGTCCCGGACGTCGTGGTGCTGCCGCCATGCCGGACAGCATGGCAGCGAGGCCCGGAGCGCGCAAGGGATTCCGTTGTGAACACCGTGTTTCGCGACGATTTCCGTTGTTACGGTTCTCCACAACCTCCGAATCCGTCTTCCGAACCGCCGGAATCCGTGTCAGGATCACCGCCATGCTGGACACGACGGAAACGGTGACCACGACGCACGAGGTGCGCAACTTCGTCGGTGGGGCGTTCGTCGAGTCGGGCGCGGACACCCGGTTCGACCTGGTCGACCCCACCACCGAGCAGGTCTACGGCACGTCCCCCGTGTCCACGGCCGCCGACGTCGACGCCGCGTTCACGAGCGCGAGCACCGCCTTCGCGACCTGGCGCCGCACGACCCCCGGCGAACGACAGCTCGCGCTGTGCCGGATCGCCGACGCCATGGAGCAGCGGGCATCGGAGTTCGCCGACCTCGAGTCCCTCGACACCGGCAAGCCCCGGGCCACCCTGGTCGAGGACGAGATCCTGCTGTCCGTCGACCAGATCCGCTTCTTCGCCGGAGCCGCCCGCAACCTCGAGGGCCGCAGCGCCGGCGAGTACATGGCCGACCACACCTCGTTCGTCCGGCGCGAGCCCATCGGCGTCGTCGCCCAGGTCACCCCGTGGAACTACCCGCTCAACATGGCGGTGTGGAAGTTCGCCCCGGCGCTCGCCGCGGGGAACACCACCGTGCTCAAGCCGAGCGACACCACTCCGCTCTCCACCCTGCTGCTCGCCGAGGTCGCCGCCGAGTTCCTGCCGCCCGGCGTGCTCAACGTCGTCGTCGGCGACCGCACCACCGGCGCCGCGATGATCGACCACCCCACCCCGCAGCTCGTGTCCATCACCGGGTCCGTCCGCGCCGGCATGGAGGTCGCCCGCGCCGCCGCCGGCGACCTGAAGCGCACCCACCTCGAGCTCGGCGGCAAGGCCCCGGTGATCGTGTTCGACGACGCCGACATCCCGTCCGCCGTCGCCGGCATCGTCGCCGCGGGGTTCTTCAACGCCGGGCAGGACTGCACCGCCGCCACCCGGGTGCTCGTGCAGGACGGCATCCACGACGAGTTCGTGGCGGCGCTCGCCGCCTCGGCACGTGCGACCGCGACCACCGGCGCCGACACGGCCACCCCGTACTTCGGCCCGGTGAACAACGCGAACCAGCTCGCCCAGGTCCGGTCCTTCGTCGACACGCTCCCCGACCACGCCACGATCGAGCTCGGCGGCGGGCGGCAGGGCGACGTCGGCTACTTCCACCAGGCCACGATCGTGTCCGGCCTGCGCCAGACCGACCGCATCGTGCAGCAGGAGGTCTTCGGCCCCGTGCAGACCGTGCAGCGCTTCACGACCGAGGACGAAGCACTGCGCGCCGCGAACGACGTCGAGTACGGGCTCGCGAGCTCGGTGTGGACGACCGACCACTCGCGGGCGATGCGCTTCGCCCGCGACCTGGACTTCGGGTGCGTGTGGATCAACACCCACATCCCGATCGTCGCCGAGATGCCGCACGGCGGCTTCAAGCACTCCGGCTACGGCAAGGACCTGTCCCAGTACGGGTTCGACGACTACACCCGCATCAAGCACGTCATGTCCTACATCGGCTGACCCCGATCCTTCCGAAGCAGCAGGAGGCACCATGGCAATGACCGGCACGTTCGCCGAATCCGGAGCCGATCTCCGACTCGAGCAGATCACCAAGTCGTTCCCCGGGCACACCGCGGTCGACGCGCTGGACCTGACGGTGCCGGCCGGCTCGTTCTTCGCCCTGCTCGGCCCCTCGGGCTGCGGCAAGACCACGACGTTGCGACTGGTCGCCGGGCTCGAGGAGCCCACGAGCGGCACCATCACGATCGGCGGCGAGGACGTCACCGACACGAAGCCCTACCAGCGGCCCGTCAACACGGTGTTCCAGAACTACGCGCTGTTCCCGCACATGAGCGTGCTCGACAACGTCGCGTTCGGCCTGAAGCGGCGACGGATCCCGGACCCGATGACGAAGGCGCGCGAGGCCCTGCACCTGGTCGAGCTCGACGCCTCGGCCGACAAGCGCCCTGCTTCCCTGTCCGGCGGCATGCAGCAGCGCGTCGCGCTGGCACGCGCGATCGTGAACCGGCCGGCACTCCTGCTGCTCGACGAGCCCCTCGGTGCGCTGGACCTGAAGCTCCGGCACCAGATGCAGCTCGAACTCAAGACGATCCAGGCCGAGGTCGGGCTCACCTTCCTGCACGTCACCCACGACCAGGAAGAAGCGATGACGATGGCCGACACGGTCGCCGTCATGAACGGCGGCCGGATCGAGCAGATGGGCAGCCCCCAGGACCTGTACGAGCTGCCCCGCACCGCGTTCGTCGCGAACTTCCTCGGCCAGTCGAACCTGCTCGAGGGCGAGGTCCGCGGCACCGACGGCCCGCTGCTCGTGGTCGCGACCCCGGCGGGCACCATCGCCGTCCCGGCCGACCGCGCCGTCCGCACCTCGGGCAGCGTCGTCGTCGGCGTCCGTCCCGAGAAGCTCAAGATCCGCACCTCGGAGCCCACCCCCGAAGCCGGCCGCAACATCCTCGGCCCCGGCCGCGTGGTCGACGTCTCGTTCTCCGGGGTCAGCACGCAGTACCTGGTGGACGTCCCCGGCGCCGGCCGCGTCTCCGTCTTCGCGCAGAACTCGAAGGGCGGACCGCGGATCGCGACCGGCACCGAGGTATGGCTCACGTGGGGCGTCGACCACGGATTCGGCCTGGAGGCGCACCCCGCGTCCGACCAGACCGTCACCACCCACGCCGCCACGGGCCTCCAGTCCGCACCCGCCACGGCAGGATCGCTCGCGTGACCGGCGGGGGACCCGGCCCGGACCTGCTGCGCGGACTGACGTCCGCGCGCGTCAGCCGACGCGGCCTGCTCGCCGGCGGAGGAGCCGCCGCGCTCGCGGCGCTGCTCACGGGGTGCAGCATCAAGGGCTCAGCCGCCTCCGGCGCCGAGAACGCCGTCGACTGGACCGCGTTCTGGAAGGACGCCAAGGCGACGAAGCAGCTGAACTTCGCGAACTGGCCGCTCTACATCGACTCCGACCACGGCAAGTCCGAGTCGCTCGCGCTGTTCCAGAAGGCCACCGGCATCAGCGTCGACTACCAGGCGGTGATCCAGGACAACGCGACGTTCTACGCGACCGTCTCGCCGATCCTGCGGGCGCAGGGTGCCACCGGCTACGACCTGGTCGTGATGACCAACGGGTTCGAGCTGACCCAGATGATCAAGAACGGCTTCGTGTGCGAGCTCGACCACTCGCGGCTGCCGAACTTCGCGGCGAACGCGGGTGACTCGGTGAAGGACCCGACGTACGACCCCGGCAACAAGCACTCCGTCGTCTGGCAGACCGGGTTCACCGGGATCGCCTACAACCCGAAGTACATCGACCGCGAGATCACGTCGTTCCAGGACCTGCTCGACCCGGCGTTCGCGGGCCGCGTCGGGCTGATGAGCGACAACACCGAGCTCGGTTCCCTCGGGCTGCTCGCGAACGGCATCGCCCCGGAGACGTCCACCCCGGCGGACTGGCGGAAAGCGCAGGCGTGGTTGCGGAAACTGCGCCCGAGCGTGACCGGCTTCTACGACCAGAGCTACATCAACAAGCTCGAGAACGGCGACACCTGGATCACCCAGGCGTGGTCCGGCGACGTCTTCCAGGCGCAGCAGTCCGGGTTCGAGGACCTGAAGTTCGTCACGCCGGAGGAGGGCCAGATGATGTGGCACGACAACCTCATGATCCCCCGGCAGGCAGCGAACCCGGTGGCCGCCCTCGAGTGGATGGACTTCTACTACACGCCGAAGATCGCCGGCATCGTCGAGGACTGGGTCAACTACGTCTGCCCGGTCCCCAGCGCCGAGGCCTACGTCCGTGACGAGCTCGACGACGCGACGGTGGCGGACAGTCCGCTGGTGTTCCCGGACTCCGACGTGCTGGACCGGTCGCACGAGTTCCGGGTGTTCGAGAACTACGACGAGTACTCGGAGTGGAACGGCATCTTCAACGCGGTGGTGCAGTCGTGACCGCCGTCGGAGTCGCCGGCCCGGGTGCCGCACCGACACCGGGTGCTGGTCCGGCACCGGTCCGTCGGGGACGCCGTCGCAGCACGCCCTTCCTGCTCGCGCTGGTCGGGACCGCGTACCTCTGCGTGTTCTTCGTCATCCCGCTCGTGTCGGGGCTCATCGTCTCGCTCATGTCGGGCAACCCGGACGACGGGTACACCTTCACGTGGAACTGGGGGATCTACGGCTCCCTGTTCATCGACCCGCAGGTGCCCTACCTGACGTTCCTGCTCCGGTCCCTCTGGTACGGCGCCGCCGCCACGGTCGTGACCATCATCGTCGGCTACCCGGTGGCGTACTTCATCGCGTTCCGGGTCTCGCCGCGGTGGAAGAACCCGCTGCTCATGCTCGTGTTCGTGAGCTTCCTGGTGTCGTTCATCATCCGCACCGACATGTGGGCGTTCGTGCTCGCGTCGCAGGGTCCGGTCGTCACCTTCCTGCAGGCGATCGGCCTGGCGGGCAAGGACTTCCACATCCTCGGCACCGGCGGCGCGGTGATCTTCGGCGACGCCTACAACGACCTCGCGTTCATGGTGCTGCCGATCTACGCCGCACTCGAACGCATCGACCCGCGACTCGGCGAGGCCGCCAACGACCTCTACGCCGGCAAGTTCCGGGCGTTCTGGCACACCACGCTGCCGCTGTCCCGCTCGGGCATCTTCGCCGGCGTCCTGCTCGTGTTCATCGACAGCGTCGGCGACCCGGTGAACTCGGCGCTGCTCGGCGGCACGAACACGTACACGATCGGCCAGGCGATCCAGGACGCCTACTCCGGCAACCAGCAGTACAACGTCGCCGCGGCACTGTCGACCGTGCTCATGGTCGTGCTCGGCATCATCCTGTTCATCTACGCCCGCGTCTCCGGCACCGACGACCTCGAGGACCTCGTATGACCGCCGTCGCACCGACTCGTCCGTCCACCGCGACCGCCTCGTCGCCCGTCGTCCACCGCCACGGCGTGAACCGTCGCGGGCCCTGGCTCGCGATCGTCTACTGGGTCACCATCGCGATCACGCTCGTCCCGATCGTCTACATGATCGTGTACTCGTTCAACGACGCCCCGACGAACCGGCTGTCGTTCGCGTGGAACGGCTTCACGACGTACTGGTACGCGAACCTGGTCAACGTGTCCGGGCTCGGAGCCGCGTTCGTCACCTCGGTCGTCGTCGCGTTCCTGGCCGCGATCATCTCGGTCGCGATCGGGCTGCCGCTGGCCCTGGCACTCGAGCGGTACCGGTTCCCCGGCCGCGGCGCCGTGAACGCCGTCGTGTTCGCGGACATCGCGGCGCCCTCGATCGTGGTCGGCTCGGCGTCGCTGTCGTTCTTCTTGTCGGTGGGCCTCGGCACCGGGTTCCTGACCGTGCTCATCACCCACGTGGCGTTCGACGTCGCGTACGTCGTGGTGGTGCTCCGCGCTCGGATCTCCGGCACGTCGCGGGTGCTCGAAGAGGCCGCGAGCGACCTCGGTGCGACGCCGTTCCAAGCCTTCCGGCTCGTGACGCTGCCGTTGCTCGCGCCGGGCATGCTCGCGGCCGGGCTGCTCGCGCTCGCGATGTCGATCGACGACTACGTCATCACCTCGTTCGTCGCCGGGCCCGCGGTCACGTTCCCCTTGTTCGTCTACGGCGCCGCGAAGGCCGGGATGCCGCCGCAGGTGCTCTGCTTCGGGACGCTGGTGTTCGCGGTGGGGCTGCTCGTGGCGCTGCTGAACGGTGCGCTGAACCGGCGCCTGGCCCGGACGCGCGGGTAGGCGCCGGCCCGCACGGTGCGAGGTGCGTGGCCTGGTGCGGGGTTCCGTACTCCGTGCGAGCCCGCGCGCCTCGCACCGAGCACGGAACCTCGCACGGGGTGACGAAGCGTGCACGGTGCGGACGGGAGGCGCGTGGCGGGCTGGCGTCGTGCCTCCCGTCCGGCGGGTGGTGTGCGTCCACAGCACGGTGCGGCTTTCGCGGGCTGGTGCGGGGTTGCGCGCGTGGTGCGCGCTTGTAACCGGGCACGGTGCGTGGAACCTCGCACGGGGTGGCGAGGTGCGCACGGTGCGGACGGGAGGCGCGAGGCGGGCTGGCGCCGTGCCTCCCGTCCGGCGGGTGGTGTGTGTCCACAGCACGGCGCGGCTTTCGCGGGCTGGTGCGGGGTTGACCGCTTGGTGCGCGCTTGTAACCGGGCACGGTGCGTGGAACCTCGCACGGGGTGGCGACGTGCGCACGGTGCGGACGGGAGGCGCGAGGCGGGCTGGCGCCGTGCCTCCCGTCCGAGCGTGTGGTGCGTCCACAGCACGGTGCGGCTTTCGCGGACCGGTGCGCGATCCGCGCGGGTCGCACGGTGCGAGGTGCGTGAGCTGGTGCGAGGTTGCGCGCGTGGTGCGCGCTTGTAACCGGGCACGGAGCGTGCAACCTCGCACGGGGTGACGACGTGCGCACGGTGCGGCGGGGAGGCGCAGCGCTCGTGACGTCCGGTGAACGGGCGTGTTACGGACGCGAGTCGGGCGGTGTGCCGCGGCGCACGCCACAGCGGCCGCGCGTAGGTTCCAGCCATGAGTGCAGAGCTGACGCTCGGCGCCGAGGAAGAGCTGCACCTCATCGACCTCGAGTCCGGCCGACTTTCCGCGAAGGCCCCGCGCCTTCTGCCCAAGCTGCCCGCCGACCGCTTCGGCGCGGAACTGCAGCGCACGACCATCGAGACGAACACCCCCGTGGTGCGCACCCTCGACGACCTGCGGCGGGTGATCGTCGACCTGCGCCGGGAGCTCAGCGCCGCGATCGCACCGGCCGGGGTGACCATCGCGTCGGTGGGCACCGCGCCGCGGTCCGAGTACGCCGACTTCGAACTGACCAGCGGCGGGCGCTACGGCCGGATGCAGGAGCAGTACCGGATGCTCGTCGACGAGCAGCTCATCTGCGGCCTGCAGGTGCACGTCGGTGTGAGCGACCGCGACCTGGCGGTGCAGATCGCCCAACGGGTCGCGCCGGTGCTGCCGGTGCTGCTGGCCCTGAGCGCGTCCAGTCCGTTCTGGAACGGGCAGGACACCGGGTACTCGTCGTTCCGCAGCATCATCTGGCAGCGGTGGCCGTCGGCCGGCAGCTTCGGGCGGGTGTCGAACGCAGCGGAGTACGACAAGGTGCTCGACGACCTGATCGCGTCGGGGGTGATCGCCGACAAGAAGATGGCGTACTTCGACGTGCGGCCGTCGTCGCACGCTCCGACGCTCGAACTCCGGGTCTGCGACGCCACCCCGATCGTCGACGACGCGGTGCTCATCGCCGGACTGTTCCGGGCCGCGGTGCGGAAGGCCGAGATCGCCGTCGAGTCCGGCGCCGAGTGGCACCCACGCAGCGAACCCCTGCACCGTGCGGCGATGTGGCAGGCGGCGCGCACGGGGCTGAGCGGCGAACTGCTCGGCCTCGGGCAGCACCCGGACCGCCTGCCCGCCGAGGTCGCCGTCCGGCAACTCGTGTCCCGCCTGCGTCCGGAACTCGAGGAGCTCGGCGACTGGGGCACCGTCACGGACCTGCTCGAGGCGACCCTGGCCCGCGGCAACTCCACCGATCGGCAGCGCACCGCGTACGCCGAGCGCGGGGAGCTCGACGACGTCGTCGCCCTGGTGGTCGAGGACACCGCCGGCACGCCGTCCGGACGTGACGAGGACCCGGCGGTCGCGGTCCCCGGGTACCGCGTGCGCGCCGGCGACGAAGCGGTCGGCCCCGGTGCCCGCCCCCGTCCGGCGTTCCGCGACCTGGCGACGTACTTCACCGCCTGGGACGCCGACACGACGAACGAGCACTGCGCCGCACGCGACGCCTGGGCCCGCGAGCACGAGGTCGGCTTCGTCGTGGACGGCGGCGTGCAGGCGTTCGGGTGCGACCTGGTGCCGCGGACGATCAGCGCGTACGAGTGGTCGCAGCTGGAGCGCGGCCTCGGGCAGCGCGCACGGGCGATCGAGCTGTTCCTGCGCGACGTGTACGGCGAGCGGCGGATCGTGGCCGACGGGGTCATGGACGAGCACCAGTTCGTCGGGGCGAACGGCTGGGACCCCGACGCATCGCGCCTGCCCGGTCACGCGGTGCGGGCACCCGTGCTCGGCTTCGACCTGGTGCGGAACGAGTTCGGCGGTTGGCGGGTGCTCGAGGACAACGTGCGCTCACCCTCGGGTGTGGCGTACGGCATCGCCCTCCGCGAGCTCATGGACGCCGTCGTGCCCGACGCGCCCCGTCCGGCGCTGTTGCGGGACCCGCACGGCGTGACCGACCGGCTGCGCGAGACCCTCCGCGCGAACGCGATCGCGGTGACCGGCAACCCGGACCCGGTGCTCGCACTCGTCAGCGACGGCCCCGCCGCCGGCGCGTGGTTCGAGCACCGCAGGCTGGCCGACGGAGCCGGGCTGCGCCTCCTGGCCGGATCCGACCTGGACGTCCGTGACGGACGCGTGGTCGACGCGACGACCGGCGACGTGCTCGACGGGCTGTACCTGCGGATCGACCGCGATGTGCGCGCACTGACCGCGGACCACGCGCCGGAGCTGGGCGCCCGCGTCCTCGACGTCGCCGAGGCCGGACACGTCCACCTGGCGAACGCTCCGGGCAACGCCCTGGTCGACGACAAGGCGATGTACGTCAACGTGCCGGACCTGATCTGGTACTACCTGGACGAGAAGCCGCTGCTCGAGTCGGTGCCGACGTACCGCACGAGCATCGAGGGCGAACGCCTGTCGGTCCTCGACCGGGTCGGCGAACTCGTGACGAAGCCGGTCGACGGTGAAGGCGGACGCGGGGTCCTGATCGGGCCGAGCGCGAGCGCTCCCGAGGTGGCCGAGCGACGGCGCGAGATCGCCGCGGACCCGGCCGGTTGGGTCGGGCAGGAAGTCGTGCAGCTGTCGTCGCACCCGACCATCGGACCGGCGGGCCTCGACCCACGGCACGTCGACCTGCGCGCGTTCGTCTACCTGACCGGCACCGGCGCGGACGACGCGCACCTCGCCGACGTCGCCCTGACCCGGGTCGCACCCGAGGGCAGCATGGTCGTCAACTCGTCGCGCGGCGGCGGGGCCAAGGACACGTGGATCGTGGGATCCGCCGCGAAGGCGGCGGCCGAGGGAGAGCGCTGATGTGTGGACTCGCGGGCGAGATCCGGTTCGACGGCACGGCCCCGGACGTCGGAGCAGTGGCGCGGATGACCGGGTGCATGGTGCACCGCGGCCCCGACGGTGACGGGTTGTGGGCACGCGGACCGGTCGCGCTCGGGCACCGACGGCTGTCGATCGTCGACCTGTCCAACGCCGGTGCGCAGCCGATGGTGCTGCCCCGGGCCGGACTGACGATCGCCTACAACGGCATGGTCTACAACTACGAGCAGCTGCGTGACGAGCTGCGCGGCAGGGGGCACGAGTTCTTCTCGACGTCGGACACCGAGGTCATCGCCGTCGCCTACGCCGAGTGGGGCACGGCCTTCGTCGAGCACCTGATCGGCATGTTCGCCATCGCGATCTGGGAGCACGCCAGCGGCCGACTCGTCCTCGCGCGGGACCGGCTCGGCATCAAGCCGTTGTACGTGGCACAGGTACCAGGCGGGCTGCGGTTCGCAAGCTCCCTGCCTGCGGTGCTGGCCGGTGGCGGCATCGACACGTCCATCGACCCCGTCGCCTTCGCGTCCTACATGAGCTTCCACTCGATCGTGCCGGCACCCCGCACGATCCTGTCCGGTGTCGGCAAGCTCCCGCCGGCCACCGTCCGGGTGATCGAGCGCGACGGCACGTCCCGCGACACCGTCTACTGGGAGCCGCGGTTCGAGCGCGACCCCGCCAGGGCCGACTGGACCGACCAGGACTGGGAGCAGGCGTTCATCGGGTCGCTCCGCACCGCGGTCGAGCGCCGCATGGTGGCCGACGTCCCCGTCGGCGTGCTGCTGTCCGGCGGCATCGACTCCTCCCTGGTCGTCGGACTGCTCGCCGAGGCCGGGCAGCAGGACCTCGCCACGTTCAGCATCGGCTTCGAGGCCGCTGGCGGTGAGTCCGGCGACGAGTTCGAGTACTCGGACCAGGTCGCGAAGCACTTCGGCACCGACCACCACCGCATCCACATCCCGTCGACGCGCCTGCTCGACGGCATCGACGGTGCGGTCGCCGCCATGAGCGAGCCGATGGTCAGCCACGACTGCGTCGCGTTCTACCTGCTGTCGCAGGAGGTCTCGCAGCACGTCAAGGTCGTGCAGTCCGGCCAGGGTGCCGACGAGGTGCTCGCCGGCTACGACTGGTACCCGCCGCTCGCCGACGTCCCCCGCGACCAGGCGGCCGAGGCCTACCGCTCCGTGTTCATGGACCGCAGGTGGCCGGCGCTGCAGGGGCTGCTCGGGGAGCGCTGGAAGAGCGACGACGACACCCCGTCGGCGTTCGTGGACGCTGCGTTCGCGGTTCCGGGCGCGGAGACGAGCGTGGATGCTGCGCTCCGCAGCGACACGATGACGATGCTCGTCGACGACCCGGTCAAGCGCGTCGACAACATGACGATGGCGTGGGGCCTCGAGGCCCGCGTGCCGTTCCTGGACCACGAGTTCGTCGAGCTGGCCGGCGCGATCCCGCCCGCGCTCAAGCTGTCGGACGGCGGCAAGGGCGTGATGAAGCGGGCGTCGCGCGGCATCGTCCCCGACAGCGTCATCGACCGCAGCAAGGGGTCGTTCCCGGTGCCCGCGATCCGGCAGCTCGAGGGCCCGTACCTGGAGCGGGTGCGCGCGGCACTGCACGCGCCGGAAGCACGTGAGCGCGGCCTGTTCGACCCGGGTACGGTCGAGCGGATGCTCCAGGACCCGAACAGCACGCGGACCGAGATCGGCGCCAACGCGCTCTGGCAGCTCGGCCTGATCGAGATGTGGTTGCAGCAGCAGGGGGTGCGGTGAACGTGGGTTCGATCCGGACTGGAGGCTCGGCGAGCGTCGCGTCGTCGGTCGACGTCCGTCCCTCGGTCACGACCAGGGCCGCGGCCGACCTGGGTGAGCGGCTCGCCGCCGCCTGGGGGTCGTGGGGCCCCACCATGACCCGGAACGCCCGGCGCGTGGCGTTCGTGAGCGACCGGCACGGCACCCCCGAGGTGTTCGTGCAGGACGTCGTCGTCGACGGCGAACTGCCGGAACCGGTCCGGATCGCGCTGTCCGACGACCCCGTGATCCGGGTGTCGTGGTCGTCCGACGGGGAGTGGCTCGCCGTGGCGATCGCGACCGACGGTGGCGTGAAGCAGCAGGTCTGGGTGGTCCGGCCGGACGGCACCGACGCCGCGCAGATCGCCGGTTCGCGCTACCAGCACGCCGAACTCGGCCCGTGGAGCCGCAGCGGGCACCGGGTCGTCATCACGCTGCCCTCGACCGAGGCCGACCAGCCGGCCCGCTCGTACCTGGTCGACCCGGTCTCCGGCGACCGCGACGACCTGGCCGTCGGCGAACTCATCCACATCCTCGACCTGTCGGTGGAGGAACGCCTCGTCGTGCTCAGTGACGGGCAGCGCGGCCAGGAGTTCGTGGTCGTCGTCGACCGGCTGACCGACGAGAGCCACGCCCTGTTCGCCGACGACCCCGACGGGTCCGCGGAGATCGCGTTCCTGCGGCCCTCGCCCGCGAGCGAGACCAGCCCCCTCGTCGCCTACGTCGCCACCGAGGCCGGACTGCCCCGCCGCGGACTCGTCGCCCAGCCGGTCGGACCACACGGCTGGCGTGGCACACCCCGACGGATCATCGAGCGCGCCGACGCCGAACTCGAGTACCTCGACGCCGACGACGCCGGCCGCACGCTGCTGCTCGTCTGGAACGTCGACGGGCGCAGCGAACTCGACCTCATCAACACGCACGACGCCTCGCGCACCCCGGTGCCGGACCTGCCCGGGTACGTCGTCACCGACCCGGTCCTGAGCCGCGACGGCCGGAGCGTCCTGCTCGCCGTCGAGGGACCCACGCGACCGCGGGAACTCTGGCGGCTCGACACGAACGCGCTCACCTGGAGCCGGGTCACCGACGTCCCCACGCTGCCCGATGTGCAGCTGGTCGAGCCGACGCTCGAGCGGTTCGCCGCGCGTGACGGACTGGAGCTGACCGGCTGGCTGTACCGGGCGGTGGAGCCGGCCACGTCGTCAGCCGTCGGCGCTCGTGCTGCTGCTGCCGTGCCTCCCGGCCCGCGCGCAGCGCTCGTCCACCTGCACGGCGGACCGGAGTCGCAGGAACGACCCACGTTCTCGCCCCAGCACCAGGCGCTCGCCGCAGCGGGCGTGACCGTCCTCGCCCCGAACATCCGCGGATCGTCCGGGTACGGACACGAGTTCGTGCACGCCGACGACCTGGCCCTGCGTTGGAACGCGCTCGCCGACGTCGTGGACTGCGCACGGTTCCTGGTGTCGAACGGGTACGCCGACCGCTCCCGGGTGGCCGTCGAGGGCCGCTCCTACGGCGGGTACGCGACCCTCGCGTCGTTGGCGTTCACGCCCGACGTGTTCGCGGCAGGTGTCGCCGTGTGCGGGATGAGCGACTTCGCGACGTTCTACCGGGACACCGAACCGTGGATCGCCTCTGCCGCTGCGACGAAGTACGGGCACCCCGTCGACGACGAAGCGCTGCTCGCGGCCCTGTCGCCGATGCGGGCGATCGACGACGTCACGGCGCCCTTGCTCGTCGTGCACGGTGAGCTCGACACGAACGTCCCCATCGGCGAGGCGCACCAGGTGGTCGCGGCGCTGCGGGAGCGGGCGCACGACGTCGAGTACCTGGAGCTCGCGGGTGAGGGGCACGAGTACCGACGGGCGTCGTCGCGGGCGCTGCTGGTGCGGCGGATGGTGGAGTTCGTGGCGTCGCGGCTGGGGTGAGGCGGGGCGCTCGGTCTGGTGGGGGTGCTCGCTGGTGCGAGGTTTCACACTCGGTGCGAGGTTGTTTCCTCGCACCAGGTGAACAACCTCGCACTGTGCCGTCACGGGGTGCAACGATGCGGTGGCGGCGCTCGCCGCGGGCAGAGAATGGTGGGATGACGACGACTGCGCCGACCTCGACCGCGCTGCCCCGACCGGGAGAGGTCCTCGTGGCCTCGGCAGCGGACGTCGAGCAGGTCGTCCAACGCGCCACGAACCACTACGCCTCCGGTGTCGTCGCGGACACCGCCGGGTGGGCGGACGGCGATCGTCGGCGGATCGAGGACCTCGGGTTCCGCGGTGGTGATGCCCGCGGCGAAGCACTCCGGACCCTCGACCTGACGATCGCCGACGACGGCACCCCGACGCGCGTGCTCGACGCACCCGCCATGGCCGCGCTGAACAGCCACCACGCACGGTTCGCCGAGCGGCGCGGCGACGTGGTCCGTTACCAGACCGACGTGTCGGTGTGGACAGGGATCCCCGAGCAACCCACTGCGCAGGACTGGGAGGACGTCCGGGCACTGCTCGGATCGGGCGGGATGCTCGGCGTCGGTGCGGCTGCCGTCCTGCCGTCGGGGTGGGAGCTCGTCGAGGGTGCCGGCGGCGTGCAGCTCACCGGCGAGGCGATCGAGGGGGCGCCCGACGACGAAGCCGTCGTGCTGACACCCGACGACGTGCCGGAGATGACCGCCCTGGTGGAGCGGACGAAGCCGGGGCCGTTCCTGCCGCGCACCATCGAGCTCGGCACGTACCTGGGCATCCGGCGGGACGGACGGCTCGTCGCCATGGCGGGGGAGCGGTTGCACCCGCCGGGGTGGACCGAGATCAGCGCCGTGTGCACCGATGCGGAGTACCGAGGCCAGGGGTTCGGGCGGCGGCTGGTGCTCGCCGTCGCGCACGGGATCCGCGAGCGTGGGGAGACGCCGCTCATGCACGCGGCCGCCGGGAACACCGGGGCGATCGGGTTGTACCAGCACCTCGGGTTCCGGCTGCGGGATCGCGGGGCGCCGCGGTTCGTGCGGGTGCCGTGAGCTGGGCTCGTTCCTGACCGTCAGAAGGCGGTGAGGGCGCGCCGGAGCATGTCGTGGCCCTGCGCCTCGAAGCCCTCGTCGCCGACGGCGTAGGCCCAGGTCGCGGTGCCGACGGCCTCGCGGAGTTGCAGCCAGCGCCAGGCGTCCGACTCGCGCGGATCGTCGCCGTAGCCGTCGAAGAACGCCGCTTCGAAGGCCGGATCGTCCTGCCAGTGCAGCACCGCGAGGCGGGTGAGGTCGAAGGAGGCCGGGCGCCAGCCGAAGCGGCCGAAGTCGATGACGCGGAGCCTGCCGTGGCCGTGGCCGTGGCCGTCGCCTTCGTCGTCGACGATCCAGTTGCGCGGGTGGAAGTCGCCGTGGGTCGGGACCAGGGGCTCGTCCGGGTGGTCGGTGGGGAGCATCTCGAGTGCCGCGCGGGTCCGGGCGACGACGTCGGACGAGATCCGGTGCGGGGTATCGAGGGCACGGAAGGCCTTCGCCTGTTCGTGCAGCAGGAACGTCGGGTCGTGCCGGGTGCCGTGGTCGTGCAGACGCCGGAGGACTGCGCCGGCCTGCCGGTGGACGTCAGGGGCGTGCTCGTCCGGGGTCCCGAGGGCGAGGTAACCGGGGACGCGCTCGAGGATCAGGACCCGGTGCTGTTCGTCCGCGGCCACGAGGGCACCGGTGTCCCCGGCGGCGCACAGGTCGTCGGTCACGGTCCGGTGCGCGTCGAGTTCGCGGGGAAAGTGGGTGTTGTCCTGGCCCGAGGCCTTCACGGTGTAGCCGACGTCGCCGTCGACGACGTGCAGGACCCTCGTGTCGAGCAGGCCCCACGAGTCGTCCGCCACGAGGACGGCATCGGGGAGCGTGTGGAGCACGAACGCGATCTGGTGGTCGTCGAGTCCGGTGTCGCCCCAGTGCATGGCGGCACGTTACCCGGTCCGCTCTGCGCACCGCGGCCGTTCTGGGGGCTTGTCGACCCTTCCGCACCCTCGGACACTGATGCAGCCGTCCGCCACCGGGGTGCGGGTGCGGCGTGATCAAGGAGGCGCTGTGCGCACGTCGTCGAAGGCCGCAGCCGCGGTCGCACTCGGGCTCGCCCTGACGGCGGTCGTCGCCGCACCGGGAATCGCGGGAGCGCCAAGCTGCCAGGGGAGCAGCATCTCGATCCACGACCTGGCGTCCGGGTGTCGCGTCAGCTCCGGCGTGGTCGCGCTCGAGGACGGCCGGACCTTCGCGGTACCCGCAGCCGGCGTCACGCTCACCGCTGCCCCGGTCGCCGAAGGGGACACCGACCCCGGTGACGTGGTGATCGCGAACCGTGGTGCCGCGGGCATCGCCGTGCAGGTCGACGAGGTGTGGGCCGGATCGCCCACCGCCGTCCGGCAAGAACGCGCAGCCCAGCAGCGCCGAGCGCTCGGAGCGACGATCCGTGGCACCGTCTCGCACAGCGGCGCCACGACGTCCGCGAGCTGCGGGAGCAAGGCGTACGTGCTGACCGGCGCGCACTGGGAGTCCACCGTCCAGTGGCGGTACAACCCGACGGGGTCGAAGGTGTCGAACGTCGCAGCGATCCAGCGCGGTGCTGAGGCCTGGACCGGCACGATCACGGCGTGCGGTGAGAAAGTCCAGTCGACGGCGGCCCAGGAGTACCTCGGCACCGCGACGCAGAAGCCTGCGGTCACCGCCGATGGTGGCTGCGGGACCTCGAACCGGACGAGCGTCGTCGGGTGGGGCAAGCTGCCGTCGAAGACCCTGGCGCTGACGTGCATCTGGTCCTTCACGGGCGGGGTCGCATTCGAGACCGACCAGCGGTACTCGACGAGCCACCGGTGGGCATCGACCAGCACCTGCTCGGGCAACCGGTTCGACCTGCGCGGCATCGCGACGCACGAGTGGGGGCACTCGTACGGGCTCGGGCACACGGCGCAGAAGTCGGGGCTCGTGATGAAGCCGTCGTCCACGGTGTGCGACACAGCGCAGCGGACGCTCGGGCTCGGCGATCTGCGGGGGATCGCGGTGCTGTACTGAGCGGACGCGACGGCGTCGTCGATCTGTCCACAGGATCAGCTGGACGGGCCCGCTGACCGCGCGCACTGGCTACGGTCGTTCGCGATGACCCAACCTGCCCTGCCCGAGAATTACGCGGCAACGCTCGATGCGCTGAAGAAGCGCGTCCAATCCGCCAGGTTCACGGCGCAGCGCCGTGTCAACACAGAGCTGGTCCGCCTCTACTGGCAGATCGGCGCAATGATTCTCGACCGCCAGCAAACCGCAGGGTGGGGGAGTGGGCTCGTGGACCAGTTGGCGCGTGATCTCCGGACCGCCTTTCCTGAGATGAAGGGCTTCTCACGGCGGAACGTGTTCTACATGCGCAGTTTCGCGGCAGCGTGGCCTGGTCCGGAAGTTGTGCAACAGCCTGTTGCACAACTTCCGTGGGGTCACATCACCGTGTTGCTCGGTCGCCTCGACGGCCGAGAGCGCCGTGACCGGTACGCGGCGCAAGCGCTCGAGCACGGTTGGTCCCGGAACGTCCTCGAGCACCACGTCGCGACGAACGCCCACGAGCGATTCACCTCAGCACTGACCAACTTCGACCGTGTCCTCGACGAGGCTGACTCCGATCTGGCGCAGCAGATCACGCGCGATCCGTACGTGCTCGACTTCTTGGCGCTCGACGCAGGTGCAACGGAGCGACAGCTGGAGGAGCGGCTCGTCGACCGCATCATCGACACGCTCCGGGAGCTCGGCACTGGGTTTTCGTTCGTCGGGCGGCAAGTCCACTTCGAGGTTCACGGTGACGACTTCTTCGTCGATCTTCTCTTCTTCCACGTCGACCAGCTCCGGTACGTCGTCGTCGAACTCAAGAGCGGCAAGTTCAAACCCGAACACCTCGGCCAGCTGTCGTTCTACGTGTCCCTGGTAGACGACCGGCTCCGGCGCCAACAGCACTCGGGCACCGTTGGGCTCCTGCTCGTGGCTGACAAGAACGACCCGGTCGTGCGGTACGCCCTCAGCGGGCACGGAGCCCCGGTCGGCGTCGCTCGGTACGACCTCCTTCCATCGACGCTTCGTGCGGCACTGCCCTCGGAGGACGACCTGACGGGGATGCTCGCCGATTCTGCCGTCAACTGATCAGGGTCGAGCTGTCGGATTCGTGGATTCTCTAGGATCGACCCATGTCCACGACCATGCCCGGCTTCGGGACCGAACGCATCTCGCAGCTCGGCCTGCGTGACCGCGTCTACGACCGGGTGCTCGAGGTCCTGATGGGCCACGACGTCGAACCCGGCATGCGGCTGTCGATCGATGGGCTCGCCCGAACCCTCGGCGTCTCCCCGACGCCGGTGCGCGAAGCCCTCGTGCAGCTCGAACGCACCGGCCTCGTCACCCGTGAAGCGAACAAGGGGTACCGGGTCTCCCCACCCCTGGCCGGCGACCAACTCGAGGCCCTGTTCGACGCCCGACTCATCGTGGAGAGCGGCGCCGTCGAGCTCGCTGCGCGCGGTGACGTCGACGCCCTGCGGGAGCGGCTCGGCATTGCGCTCGACGAGCAGACTGCGGTGGCCGACGAGGTCGCGGCGGTCGGTGCGGCTGAGGCGTCGGAGGAACTCATGGCCCGCTTCTTCCGGAGCGACTGGCAGTTCCACCAGCTGATCTTCGATGCCACGCGGAACCCGTTCCTCGAGGAGATGTCCGAGATCATCACGACGCGGGTGCACCGTATGCGGCAGATCGTCGAGGGCGGCGGGGACGACACCGACCGCGCCGTGCACGAGCACCGAGCGGTGGTCGATGCCCTCGCGGTCGGGCCGGCTGAAGCGGTCGCGGCGATGCGGCACCACATCGACGCCGTCCGGCTCCGGTCGCGCGAGGACGCTTCGCACACGAGCTGATCCCGCAGGGGTTGCGCTCTGTCGAGGTGCGAGTATCTTTCCTATAGGAAAGAGGTTCACCGCCGAACCCCGACATGCGAAGGAGCATTCCGTGAGCACACCGCAGGACTGGGTCGACCAGGATTGGGACCCCACCACCTGGACGTCGGACACCTGGCCGATCGCCGCCTGTCTGCACGGCTTCGCCCAGGTCACGCGCGACGGCACTGCGTTCCACGATGCCCCGGCTGAGGTCTGGGACGACGTGTTCGCACAGATCGCAGCCGCAGGGTTCTCGCTCGCTGAACTCGCCGACAGCCACATCCGCCCCGCGGACCTCGAGCGCTCCCGCCGCGACGAGCTGTTCGCCGTCGCGAAGGTGCACGGCATCGGGATCCCCTCGGTGCACCTGCAGCGCAAGAGCGTCATCCAGCCCGGGCACGAGGAGGACAACCTCGCCTACGCCCACCGCACCATCGACGCGGCGGCCGAGTGGGGCATGCAGGTGTTCTCGACGGGCCTGCACCAGCCGTTCACCGAGGCCCAGAAGCGCGCGCTGTGGTTCTGGACAGCGCAGGGCCCGAAGGACCCGGACGACCCCGAGGTCTGGAACGCGGCGGTCAAGCGCCTGCGGGAGCTCGGTGAGCACGCTGCGAGCGTCGGACTGCCGATGGCCCTCGAGCTGTACGAGGACACCTACCTCGGCACCGCCGACAGCGCCGTGCGCCTGGTCGAGGACATCGGGCTCGACAACGTCGGCTTGAACGCGGACGTCGCGAACCTCATCCGCCTCCACCGGCCGATCGAGGACTGGCGGGAGCTCTTCGCGAAGACCATGCCGCACACGAACTACCTGCACGTGAAGAACTACACGCGTGACGAGGCCGGCGACGGCAGCTGGGCGACGAGCGCGCCGAGCACCATGGAGACGGGCCTCATCAACTACCGCCAGGTCCTGCGCGACGCTGTCGCCGACGGGTTCCGCGGGATCGTCATGACCGAGCAGTACGGCGGGGACAGCCTCGGCGTCTGCGCCACGAACCAGCAGTACATCCGATCCGTCCTCGCGACGACGAAGCTCGACGCGACGGCGACGGCGACGGCGACGGCGACGGCGACCCCGACTGCAGCAACCAGCACCGAAGGAGCAACCCGATGAGCACCCTCGACATCGCCGTCGTCGGATCCGGCTACATGGGCGGCGGGATCGCCCAGGTCCTCGCCCTCGCTGGCCACACCGTCCGGATCGCCGACGTCTCGGCCGAGATCGCCGCTTCCAACCGAGCCCGGCTCATCGCAGAGACCGAGCAGTTCGTCGCGGACGGCCTGTTCCCCGCGGACGCCGTGGCACGCGTCGACGCCCACCTCAGCGCAGCCGCCTCCATCGAGGAAGCAGTCGCGGAGGCCGACTTCATCGAGGAGGCCGTCCCCGAGAAGATCGAGATCAAGCACGCGACCCTCCGCCGCATCAGCGAAGCCGCCCGCCCCGACGCGATCATCGGCTCGAACACCTCGACGATCCTGATCGAGTCGCTGGCCGAGGCGGTCGTCGGCCCGGAGCGGTTCCTCGGCGTGCACTTCTCGAACCCGGCGCCGTTCATCCCCGGCGTCGAGCTCATCCCGCACCCGACCACGAACGAGCACGCGATCGCGGTCGGCGAGACCGTCGTCGCCGCGACCGGCAAGCAGTCGGCGCGGGTGAAGGACTCGACCGGGTTCGTGCTGAACCGCCTGCAGTACGCGCTGTTCGAGGAGGCCACGAAGATCGCCGACGAGGGCATCGCCACCCCCGACGACATCGACACCATCGTGCGGACCACGTTCGGGTTCCGCCTGCCGTTCTTCGGCCCGTTCGCGATCGCCGACATGGCCGGTCTCGACGTCTACGCGTTCTGCTTCGAGTCGCTGCAGACCCGCTGGCCCGAGCGCTTCGCCACCCCGCCGTCGCTGCAGCAGCACGTCGACGCGGGCGAGCTCGGCACGAAGTCCGGCGCCGGGTACCTCGAGGTGCCGGCCGACCGCACGCCGGAGCTCGTCGCCTACCGCAACAAGGCCTACGTCGCGATGCAGAAGCTGCTCGACGACCTCGGCCCGGCGCCGATCCACTGAGGGGGACGAGCATGAACACGAACACGAACACGCAGAACCAGCCCCGCACCGCCGTCCTGACCGGAGCGGCATCACCGCGGGGCATCGGTCGTGCCACCGCCCACCACCTGGCCGAGGCCGGCTGGGACATCGGCATCATCGACCTCGACCAGACGGCCAGCGAACATGTCGCCACCGAGATCCGCGAGCGGCACGGCGTCCGTGCGGTCGGCGTCGGCGCGAACGTCGCCGACGAGACCGCGGTCCGGGCAGCGTTCGACACGATCGAGGCCGAACTCGATCCCGTCGTCGCCCTCGTCAACCTGGCCGGCGTCTCGTCCGCGCACGCCTACCTCGACCTGCCCGAGGGGGAGTGGCACCGCGTGCTGTCGATCAACCTCGACGGCGTGCACTTCGCCAGCCTGCGGGCAGCGGAGTCGATGGTGCAGCACGGCTACGGCCGCATCGTGAACCTGTCGTCGGTCTCGGCCCAGCGCGGTGGCGGCACCTTCAGCAAGACCCCGTACACGGTGGCGAAGGCCGGCGTGATCGGCCTGACCCGTGGCCTGGCCCGCGAGCTCGGCCCGCGCGGCGTCACCGTCAACGCGATCGCTCCCGGCCCGATCGACACCGACATCATGGGCGGCACCCTGACCGAGGAGCGCAAGACCGAGATGGCAGCGGACGGCGTGCTGCCGCGCATCGGTACGCCGCGGGACATCGCCGCGGCGATCGCGTACCTGATCAGCGAGGACGCCGGGTTCGTCACCGGCCAGACGCTGAACGTCGACGGCGGCCTGTACATGCACTAGAGCCGACCGGCCACGGATCGCGCGCCGTCCGCGCGACGCGATCCGTGCCTCCCGTCCGACAGGCCGAACGGCCAAACGGCCACCAGGCCCCACCGCCGGACGCCCCGAAACCGCACCGTGCTCGCAAAGGAGCGAACCCGTGTCACTTCCCCCTGCCCCCGCGCTCGGGTCAACGAACGACCCCGGCCTCAAGTCCGCCATCGGCAAGGCGACGAAGCACCTCATGCCGATGCTCGTCATCCTGTACTTCGTCGCGTTCCTCGACCGCACCAACGTCGGGTTCGCCGAAGAGGCCCTGAGCGTCGACCGCGGCATCTCCGACGCGGCCTTCGCGCTCGGCGCCGGCATCTTCTTCATCGGCTACGCGATCTTCGAGATCCCGTCGAACCTGCTGCTCAAGCGCTTCGGTGCCCGGTTCTGGCTCGCCCGCATCGCGGTCACGTGGGGCATCGTCGCCGCGCTGTTCGCCTTCACGACGAACGACACGATGTTCATCGTCCTGCGCTTCATCCTCGGTGTGACCGAAGCGGGGCTGTTCCCGGGCGTGATCATGTACCTGTCGGAGTGGTTCCCGAACAAGGTGCGCGTGCGGATGTTCGCGATCTTCTACCTGGCGCAGCCGTTCTCGCAGATGATCGGTGCCCCGTTGTCCGGCGGGCTGCTGAGCTTCGGTGACCAGGCGACCCCGTTCCACGGCTGGCAGGTCATGTTCTTCGGCGAGGGGATCCTCGCGGTGCTCGCCGGCATCGCGGCCCTGGTGTTCCTGACGAACAGCCCGCAGCAGGCGAAGTGGCTCGAACCGGGCGAGAAGCAGTCGCTCACCGCGGCGATGGCGCGCGAGGACACCGCCCGCAGCGCGGACGGCCCGACCGGCATCTGGAAGGCCATGGCGAGCGGCCGGGTCTGGTACTTCACGATCATCTACTTCTGCCTGCAGGTCGCCGTGTACGGCACGACGTTCTACCTGCCGCAGCAGGTCTCCTCGCTGCTCGGGCAGGACGTCGGGTGGCAGGTCGGCCTCGTGACCGCGATCCCGTGGCTCGTCGGACTCGTCGCTTGCTACCTGGTCGGCTCGAAGGCGGACTCCGTCGGTCGTCGTCGTCGCTGGGGCACCATGTTCTACATCACGACCGGACTGTCGATCCTCGGGTCGGCGTGGGCCGGTGCGAACGGGCAACCGATCCTGGGCATCGTGTTCATCACGCTGGCGGTCGCGAGCTTCCTGGCCGTCGGCCCGATCACCTGGGCGTACCCGACGGCGTTCCTCACCGGGGCCGCCGCTGCGGCGGGCATCGGCCTGATCAACTCGCTCGGCAACCTCGGCGGGTTCGTCGCCCCGATCATGCGCACGGCGATCAACGAGGTGGTGCCGACCGACAGCGGTGCGTTCGGGATCGTCTCGCTCGGGGTCCTGGCGTTCGTCGCGGCCGTGATGATCTTCTGCACGAAGTTCTTCCGGGGGTCGAAGGCGGATGACCTCCTCGACACCTCGCATGTCCGCACCACGACGTCGAAGGAGACGAACGCGTGACCAGACTGTTCAACGACCCGGTGGACTTCGCCGACGAGGCGACCGACGGCTTCGTCGCCGCGAACGAACGATGGGTGCGGAAGGTGCACGGCGGCGTTGCCCGCGCCACCACCAGCCCCGACGGCACGGTCGCCGTCGTGATCGGTGGCGGCTCGGGCCACTACCCCGCGTTCGGCGGGCTGGTCGGACACGGCCTGGCCGCCGGTGCCGCGATGGGCAACCTGTTCGCCAGCCCCAGCGCCCAGCAGGTGGCCGGCGTCGCGCGGGCCGCCGAGCACGGCGGCGGGGTGCTGCTGAGTTACGGCAACTACGCCGGTGACGTCCTGAACTTCGACGCCGCGGCCCGCACACTCGAGGCCGACGGCATCCCGGTCCGGACCGTTCGCGTCACCGACGACGTGGTGAGTGCGCCCGCGGACCGCCCGCAGGAGCGGCGTGGCATCGCGGGCGACCTCTGCGTCTTCAAGGTCGCCGGCGCCGCCGCCGAGCAGGGCCGCAGCCTCGACGAGGTCACGGCCGTCGCCGAGCGCGCCAACAACCGCACGCGGTCGTTCGGCGTCGCGTTCTCCGGGTGCTCCCTGCCCGGTGCCGACGAACCCCTGTTCACGGTGCCCGAGGGTCGGATGGCCATCGGCATGGGCATCCACGGCGAACGCGGGATCGACGAGACGGACGTTCCCACCGCGGACGGCCTGGCGTCGCTGCTGGTGACCCGACTGCTCGACGAGCTGCCGGAGGGCGTGACACCCGACGGCGCGCGCGTCGTCCCGATCCTGAACGGGCTGGGCAGCGTCAAGTACGAGGAGCTCTTCGTCGTCTACCGCTCGGTCCAGCAGCGGCTCGCCGACGCGGGGGTCGTCATCGTCGAGCCCGAGGTCGGCGAACTCGTCACGAGCTTCGACATGGCCGGTGTCTCGCTCACCCTGTTCTGGCTCGACGGCGAACTCGAGGAACTCTGGGCAGCAGCCGCGGACACCCCCGCGTACCGCAAGGGCGGCGCCGTCCCGCAGGAACGCGTCGACCCCTCCACCGTGGAAGCGGACGCCGAGGGCGTCGCCATCGGCGCTGCGAGCGACGACTCGCGCGCGGTCGGCGAGCAGGCTGCGGCCGGCTTCGCCGCCGTCCGCGCGCTCCTCGACGAGCACGCCGACGAGCTCGGCCGGATCGACGCCGTCGCGGGTGACGGCGACCACGGCATCGGCATGCAGCGGGGCGCGCACGCCGCAGCGGCCGCAGCCACCGACGCAGTAACCGCCGGCGCAGGTGTCGGTTCCGTCCTGCGGATCGCCGCAGACGCCTGGTCCGACAAGGCCGGCGGCACGTCCGGTGCGATCTGGGGAGCCGCCCTGGAGGCCCTGGGTCGCGTCCTCGGGGACGACGAGCGTCCGTCGGCCGCCACGGTCCAGAGCGCGGTGCACGCCGCCACCGAGGCGGTCCTCGCGTTCGGCGCGACCGTCGGCGACAAGACCATGGTCGACGCGCTCGTGCCGTTCGACGAGGTGCTCCGCACCCGGGTCGACGCGGGAGCGTCGCTCGCGGACGCCTGGGCCGACGCCGTCAGCGCCGCTCGCGAGGCCGCCGACGCCACCGCGTCGCTCGTGCCGAAGATGGGCCGCGCACGCACCCACGCCGAGCAAGCCGTCGGCACACCGGATCCCGGAGCGGTGTCGTTCGCGCTCATCGTGGAGACCCTCGCACCGTGATCACCATCGGTGTGTCGCTGAAGACGTACTTCTCGCACGCTCGGACCCTGGAGTGGTCGGGGGCCGTCGCCGAGATCGCGCGGAGGCACCCCGCGACGCGGTGCGGAGCGGCCACGCTGTTCGTCGCGCCGACGTTCCCGGCGCTCGTGCCCGTGCGTGACGTGCTGGCCGGGTCGGGGGTGCTCCTCGCCGCGCAGGACCTGTCGTGGGCCGACGAAGGAGCGTTCACCGGCGAGGTCTCCGGCGCCGAACTGCGGGAGATCGGGGTCGACCTGGTCGAGATCGGGCACGCCGAACGACGCTCCCTGTTCCACGAGGACGACGTGACCGTCACCGCGAAGGTGCACGCGGCCTTCCGCAACCACCTGCGTCCGCTCCTCTGTGTCGGGGAGACGACCCGGGCCTCCCGGTTGGCGGAAGCCGTGGCGGAGGTGACCGCGCAGCTCGACCGTGGTGTCTCGACGGCCATCGCTGACGGACTGGCCGGGGCGCTGACCGTCGCCTACGAGCCGGTGTGGGCGATCGGTGCGCCCGCACCGGCGCCGGACGACCACATCGTGGCGGTGCTCGCGGGGATCGAGCAGCACCTCGCCACGCGACCCGAGCTGCGCGGGAGCACGGTCCTGTACGGGGGCAGCGCCGGGCCCGGTCTGCTCACCCGTGGGCAGGGGCGGCTCGGCGGGTTGTTCCTCGGTCGGTTCGCGCACGACCCGGCTGCGGTCGAGGCGATCCTCGACGAGGTCGCAGCCCTCAGCTGAACTGGTCCTCGACCGTGCGCGGTGCACGTCCGAGGAGTTCACCGAGCAGGGGATCGGTGCCGGCGAACAGGCCCTGTGCTGCAGCCTCGTACATGCCAAGCAGGAACCCCACCATGTGCGGGTCCTGTCCGGCGGCGACCGCGCGAGCTCGCCACTCGTCCTCTCCGAGGGCCTCGAAGCCGATGGTCCGGCCGGTGCGCTCCGATGCGGAGCCGGCGAGGTCGGCGAAGGTCGGGGCCGCCGGCGCGGTGAGCGTCACCGGGCCGTCGAAGGGCTGCTCGGCGAGCAGGATGCGAGCGGCTGCCTCGGCGGCGTCCTCACGCGCGGTCCACGACACCGGGCCGTCGACGGGCACGGACACGGTGCCGGTGGTCTGCCACGGTCCCATCAGCCACGTGGTGCTGTGGGCGTAGAACCCGTTCCGCAGGCTCGTCCAGGGCAGGCCAGACTCGCGGAGCAGGTCCTCGGTCGCGGCGTGGTGGGCCGCGGGGACGAACGGCGACCCGTGCGCTGCACCTTGGTGGCTCGTGTACAGGACGCGGCCGACGCCGGCGGTCACGGCCGCGGCCACGGCGGAACGGTGCAGCGCGACGGCGTCTGCACCCGGGTCGTTCGACGAGACGAGCAGGAGCTGGTCGGCACCGGCGAAGGCGCGGGCGAGCGTGTCGGGCTCGGCGTAGTCGCCGCGGCGGACCTCGACGCCCTGGTCGGCGAACCGCTGGCCCTTCGCCGGATCGCGGGTGACGACCACGAGCTCGCTCGGGTCGACCTGTCCGAGCAGGTGGTCGGTGGTGGCGCCGTTGAGTGCGCCCGTGGCGCCGGTGATGACGATCATGGGATCTCCGAATCAGTGGTAACGGCCAAGTTGTATCGACGGTAACACACTGATAGCAGTGATCCGTTATCGTTGTTCCGTGATCGACCAGGGAACCCAGCGCGAGGAGACACGAGCGCGCATCGTCGAGGTCGCCGGCTCGATGCTGCGGGAACTCGGCGCGGCAGCGGTGACCACCCGCGCAGTCGCCGACGGCGCAGGCGTGCAGGCGCCGACGATCTACCGGCTGTTCGGCGACAAGGACGGGCTGCTCGAAGCGGTGGCTGAGCACGCGATGACGACCTTCGCTGCGGTGAAGGCGGACGCGGTGCGGGCAGCGCGTGACGGACGGACGGACCCCGTCGACGACCTGCGCGCCGGGTGGTCGATGACGATCGGGTTCGGGCTCGCCAACCCGCACCTGTTCGTGCTGTTGAGCGACCCCGAGCGTGGTCGGCGCTCAGCAGCGGCGCGGGCCGGCACGGCGTTGCTCGCCGAACGGATCCAGCGCGTGGCCGAGGCCGGGCGGCTCGCCGTGCCGGAACGACGTGCCGTGGAACTCGTGCACGCGGCCGGCACCGGCGCAGTCCTCGCGGTCCTGGCCGCCCCGGTGGACGAGCGGGACCCGTCGCTCGCCGACGACGTGCTCGACGCCGTGCTCGGCCGGATCCTCGTGCCGAGCGCGTCGACGACGGACGACGGTGGCACGGGCGGCGACGCCGTGACGAGCGCCGCGATCACGCTCCGTGCTGCTGCACCCCGGCTGGATCGGCTGTCGGCTGCCGAGCGGACGATGCTCGCGGAGTGGCTCGATCGGATCGCGACCGGCTAGGACCCGTCGCGGGTGCCCGCCAGTCCGTGGTCGTGCGCGTAGACCACGAGCTGCACGCGGTCCCGCAGCGAGAGCTTGCCGAGGATGCTCGAGATCTGCGTCTTCACGGTCGACTCGGTGACGTACTCCTTCGTCGCGATCTCGGCGTTCGAGAGCCCGCGGGACGCCCAGCCGAACACCACCCGCTCCCGCTCGGTCAGCGCCTGGAACTCGGGCGGCTGCGGCGCCGGTGCCCTCGCGACGTCGGCCCCGAACAGCTGCGCGAGGTCGTTCGGGGCGATGACGGAGCTGCCCTCGTGGACCGCCCGGACCGCCGCGAACAGGAACGTCGGGGTGGCGTCCTTGAGCAGGAACCCGCTCGCACCGAGCCGGATCGCGGTCGCGGCGGCGGGGTCGAGGCCGAACGTGGTGAGCACGACGACCCGGGGGAGCGGGCCCTCGACGGCGCCGGAGAACAGCTGCCGGACGGTCTCGACGCCGTCCATGCCGGCCATCCGCATGTCGAGCAGCATCACGTCGGGTCGGAGTTCCTGGATGCGGGCGAGGGCCTCGGCACCGTCCGCGGCCTCGCCCACCACCTGCATGTCGTCCTGCGCGTCGAGCACCACGCGCAGACCGGCGCGGAACAGCGCCTGGTCGTCGGTGAGCAGGATCGTGATCGGTTCGGTCATCGGACGGGTCCCCCTTGGACGTCGAACGGGATGCGGGCGCGTGCGGCGAACACGTCGTCCAGCGCGGCGGCGTCGAAGGACCCGCCGAGTGCGGTGAGGCGGGTGTGCATGCCGTCGATCCCCCGCCCGGAGCCCCCGGTGGTGCCGTCACCCACGACGTTCTCGACCTCGAGCACGACGTCGGCGCTCCGCCAGGTCTCACGGACCACGACGGGCAGCCCCGGCGCACCGTGCCGGAGCGCGTTGGTCAGCATCTCCTGCAGCACGCGCCGTGCTGCCGTGCCGGTGTCCGGGCGGAGCGGGACCGGGACGCCGCGCACCGTGCGGTCGACGTCGACTCCGGCGTCGCGGATGCCCTGCACGATCTCCTCGAGCGAGCCGGGATCGGTCGTCTCCCCGGAGCCGTCGATGTGCCCGAGGACCTGCCGGACCTCGAGCAGGGAGCTGCGGGCGGTGCTGGCGATGGTGGCACTGACCTCGCGGATGCGGGCCTCGTCGGCCAGGAACGGCACCGAGTCGGCCTGCGCGATGATCACCGCGAGCGAGTGGCCGACGACGTCGTGCACGTCACGGGCGATGTCGGCGCGGATGCGTTCGGACTCCGCGACGTCGATGGCACGGGTGGCGGTCGCCTCGGCCTCGCTGGCCACCGCCTCGGCGCGCGACGCAGCAGCCTCGGCATCGGCTCGACGGACGGATTCGCGGTCGCGCGACCGGAAGGCCCGGACGGCGACCCCGCCCGCCCACACCCCGAGGAGGGCGGCGACCGGTGCGGCCATCGCGAGGAACGCCTGGTCGCGGGGACCGTTGAGCAGCACCAGGTACCGGAAGCCGGTGACGGCGAGGTAGAACGTCGCACCGACACCCGCGACGAGCGCGAGCACCCCGGAGAGGATGACCTCGGTCCGGGTCCCGACGACCGCCGCGGTGCCGATGACGACGAAGATGGCGAGGTCGACGAGTGACGGGCGCTCGCCGCCGCCGACCTGGATGATCCCGAGGACGACCACCATGAGCATCGCCGCCGACGGGGAGACCCGACGGAGGGCGATCGCGCCGGCGGCAGCGAGCACGGCGAAGAAGCTCGCGTGCTCGAGCTCGACCTCGAGCGGCAGCAGGAAGACCAACGCCGCGAGGACCGCCCACGCCACGTCGACGACGATCGAACGGGTGGCGAGCGGCCGGATGAACGTGCGCCGGTCCGTCACGGCTCGATCATCGCATGCCGCCCACGCCGGGCAGCGCGGACCGACGTCACGCGCCCGGGGTCATGGCGGCGAGGGCGATGACGGTCGTGGCGACGATCGCGGCGCAGAGCAGCAGCGTGGCGATCGTGTGTTTCGTCGAGGACTCCATGTCACCAGACTCGCGGTCCGGAGTCGCCGGGGCATCGGGCGCACGGGCGAAGCGCTTCGTCCCTGCGGGTGAAGCGAGGGGCGAGCACCCGGTACTCGGCGTCGACGAAGACACCCGCAGTTGGGCGACCGGTCGTCCTGCACGGTCCCCGCGCGGAGCCGCGTTCCTTCCGGTGTGTGCCGCCGTGCGTGCTGGTCAGCTCAGGAAGGCGTCGATCGCGGCCCAGGTCGCTTCGGGTGATTCGAGGTGCGGGAGGTGGCCCGCGGCCGGGATCTCGGCGTAGGCCGCACCCGGTACCGCCGCGGCGACTGTTCGCCCGTAGGCCGGAGTGACGACGCGATCGCTTGCGCCCCAGACGACGAACGTCGGCACGTTGACCGCATGGAGTCGGCTGAGCAACGTCGGGTCGCTCATCGCCGCGCCGGCGACCGCTGCCATCGTGCGGCCGTTGGACTGCTGTACCGCTCGTTGCTCTTCGGTGGAGTCGGCGGGATCCGTGTACCCGCGTTCGGGGTCGTGCCACGCGACCTCGGCCAGGCCGCGAGCATCGAGGGCGAAGAAGTCGGCGATCGGCTCCCCGTCGACGATGGCACCAACGGTGTCGATGACCACCACGGCCCCGATGAGGCCGGCGAACCGCTGGTCGGCTGCGGCCTGGACGGCCATCTCGAGCGCGATCCATCCGCCGATCGAGGACCCGACCACGACCACGTCGCGGTCGCCGTGTTCGGTGAGCCGCGCGAGGTACGCGTGGGCGAGCTCGGCAACGGAAGCGATCGACTCAGGGCGTGCGGTTCCGTCCCAGCCCGGGTGGGTCGGGGCGAGGGCGTGCATGGTCGCCGACAGGTGTCCGACGATCGGCGCCACGGTCCTCGGCCCCCCGCCACCGTGCAGGACGAGGGCGGTGCGAGCGGTCGAGCTGCCGGCCTCGATGACCGGCAGGGGTTCGGGGAGGGAGCTGTTCATGATCGTCCTGTCTAAACATGTTGATGTAAGCGTGTTGATACAGTAACACCATGGCGGCGGACCTCGAGGTACTCGGACAGATGATCAAGCGCGCGCAGTACCGGAACCACCGGACGATGGACGCGGCGCTCAAGGACGTCGGCGTCTCTCTCGTGCAGTGGGATGCGCTCCGTGCCATCGATCGGATGCCCGGCGCATCGGGCCACGAGCTGGCCGTCGCGACCTTCCAGAGCGACCAGGCATTCGGGACCCTCGCGACACGGCTGGTCGAACGAGGGCTCATCACCCGGTCGGCAGGGCGCGGACGGCGTCTCGAGCACGCGCTGAGTGGTGCCGGTCGGACTGCGCTCCAGGACGGCCACTCGGTGGCGTCGAGCGTCCTCGATGTCCTCTTCGCTCCGCTCGACGGCGACCAGCGCAGCGACCTGCTCCACACGCTGCGCCTGCTCACCGAAGCGGACTGAACCGGAACGGCGGCGAGACGTCGCTCAGGCTTGGCCGCGATCGAAGACCCGGACAAGGCCGCTCCGCTGGCGTCGCCAGTACGATCGCACGATGTCGAGCATCGCCGGAAGCCGTTGGGTCGTCACCGGTGCTGCCGGGAACATCGGGTCTGCGCTCCGGTCGGCGCTGTTGGAGCGCCATGCGGTCCTCGTCTCCACCGACATCCGTCCGATCACCTCCAGCAGCCCACAGGAGTCCGTCGCATCGGTCGACCTCGCCGACCTGGAGAACCTGGTGGAACTCTTCGCCGGAGCTGACGGTGTGGTCCATCTGGGCGGAATCGCGGACGAGGCTGACTTCCACGACCTGGCCGAGGTGAACATCGTCGGGACCTACCACGTGCTCGAGGCCGCCCGGCGGGCACGGGTACGTCGGGTCGTGTACGCGAGCAGCAACCGCCTGACGGGCTCGTACACCGCGGGTCACCACGTGACGCCCGACATGCCGCCACGACCTGACGGCTTCTACGGAGTGTCGAAGGCCGCGGGGGAAGCACTCTGCCGGCTGTACGCGGACAAGTTCGGCATGAGCACCATCTCGTTGCGCATCGGCAGTTACGAGGAGCAGCCGTCTTCGGCTCGAGAGCAGCAGACGTGGCTCAGCCCCGCGGACGCGATCCGCGCCTTCGTCGCGGCGATGACGACCACCGAACACACGGCAGTGTTCTACGCCGTCTCCGCGAACACCGATGGATGGTGGGACCTCCAGCCCGGGGAAGCCGTCGGCTTCTTCCCGCAGGACGACGCGGCTGCGTGGAGCACGCGCGCGCCCCTTGCCCCGGACGTGCCGCAAGGTGGGAGGTACGCCACACCCGAGTACTCAACCGACCGCATGCGCCGGTAGTGGAGCGTCCATCCGACGCTTCACAGTGCCGTCGACCGCTGTTCCGATCGACGCGAGAGGTTCCGAAGTCGACGGCCGGAGAGACCCTCGCTCCAGCGCGCCGTGGACCCGGGCAGCACGGCGACGTGCATCCCGTCGTGCGCGGGGGCCAGCCCGCAGCGCCACCGATCGAAGACGCTGCCGCACCACTCCTGCGGGCAGGCTCCAGGGACCGACGGCGCTCCGTCGGCAATCGAGGGTGGACCGCCGGCGCCATCGGATCCAGGAGCGGGCAAGAGGTTCTCGGTCATTCATGATGAAGACGGGGAGCGGCCCCGATTCGTCACGAACTCGGCGTGCCGGTCAGCGCTCCGTGGCACGGCACCGCCTGGCGTGCGCGAGCGGCACGTCGACGCAGCACGGACGGACGTGGGGCTCGCCTCCGGAAGCCCACCTGCGGTGCACCGGTACTTCTGCAGGCAAGAGCAGATCCTGACACTCGTACTCGGGATCAGATGACGACGGATCCCCGCTGGCGGTGCGCGATCGAGACGGACTCGCCGGACACCGCGTTCAGCGGCGACGACAGGAACGCGATGAGATCAGCGATCTGCTGCGGGGTCGAGTCGCCGGGGCCGCCCGGGCGGACCTCGGCGGTCGGGGTGTCCGTCACCGTCCCGGGGTTGACGACGTTCACCGTGACCCCGGTCCCCGCCACGTCGTCGGCCAGGTTCTTCGCGATGACGCTCACCGCGGTGTTCCGGAGCGACGCCGTGATGTTGCCGGAGAAGTAGGCGTTCTGCCCGCTCACGACGACCACGCGGCCGAACCCGGCCTCGCGCTGAGCGGGGAGCACGGCGTTCGCGACGCGGAGGAACCCGAGCGCCTTGCCGTCGATCGCGTCGAGGACCTGCTCCGGGTCGGACTTCCGAGCCGGGTCGAGGGTGCTCGCGCTCGGGGCAGCGGTCACGACGAGCACGTCGATGCGCCCGTGCCGCTCGAGGACGGTGGCGATGCCCGCGTCCACGGAGTCCTGCGAGGCGGTGTCGATCGACACGCTGCCGTCGGAGTCGTCGGCGCTGCGGGACGCGACGACGACGGTCGCCCCCTCGGTACGGAGACGATCGGCGACAGCGGTACCGATGTACCCCTTGCCTCCGACGACGAGTGCGACACGGTTCTTGAGTTCGAGGTCCACGCGCCCACGCTATGCCGGGGCGCTGCAGTCTGCCCGCCCGTCGCGGCTCGCCGGTCGACGAGCACATGCTCTTCTCGTAGTGTCGGTGGGTATCGCAACGGAACGAGGTGGACATGGGCTCACGATCAGCTGGCAACGTCGCGACGATCATCGCCGCAGGGTGTTTGGTCCTGCTCCTCGTCGTCGTGTGGCTCGGCGGACAGCAGTCGATCGGAGACGCGTTCGCGATCCCGGTCGTGTCCGCGCTCGTTCTCGGGTTCGCCGGCTGCACGGTCTGGGCCGGTGTCGTCGCCTTGCGTCGACGCGGATCCGGGCGCTGAGTACCGTGCACTGCGGTTCGCGGCGGGCCGCAGCGACATCGGACGTGTGACCACGCCTCACCCGAGCAGCGGCTCGAGCCGCGTCACTGCCCGGCGCAGGTGCACCAACGCGTCACCCGGCGACGACACCCGGGCCGCCGGCGCCGACAGGGTCAGCCCCGCCACGAGTTCGCCGCGCTCGCCGCGGACCGGGAGCGCCAGGCACCCGAACCCCGCCGTGAACGCGCCGACCTGGTGCACCGGTCCGAGGCCCCCTTCGGCGTGCAACCGCCCCATCGCACTCGACCCGGGCGTCGCCCGCAGCGCGGCCTCGTCGAGCAGCGGGAAGTCCGGGTCGACGTCGATGTCGCGCACACCGGCGGCGTCGTAGCGCGCCAGGTGCACGCCCGCCCGGACGGCGGAGCGGACGTCGGCGAGCACCGACCGCACGGCTCGGGGCAGCGGTGCGAGTACCGGAGCCGGCGACACCCCGGCCAGGTCGGCGACCTTGTGGCCGAGGGCGAAGCCGCGCAGGTCCGGCAACCGGACGAGGTACTCGTCCTCGACGAGCAGCGTGATGAGCCGGTAGGTGGTGGCCCGCGGCATCCCGAGGGCGTCCGAGATCTGCTGGGCGGTGACACCCGGTCCCGCGTGCGCAGCAGCCTCCAGCACCGCGAGGGCGTTCTGGATCGCCTTCGGCTGCCGCGCGCGGAGTCCGGGTTCGCTCACCGCACCTCCGCCGGCTGGCCGGTTCCGGCGGACGGACGGGAGGCCCCCAGCAGGTCCGCCTCGACCGGCACGTCGTACACGGCGCGGCTCCGACCCCGCCGCCAGGGTCGCCGACGCGTGGCCACCAGGAACGCGACCACCACCGCGGCGACCGTCCCGACGGCGAGGGCGACGGCCGGCCAACGGGACGACGCGGCCTCGACCCCGAGGTAGGTGAGCAGGACGGCGGTCAGCAGGACCCCGGTCGTGACGGCGACGACCGCGACCCCCGCCGTCAGCTCGCCGATGCGCCGCAGGAACACCGGGGCCGCGAAGCACGTCAGGGCGTACGCGGCGATGTACCCGAGGGCGGCGACGACGAGCTCGGCCTCCATGAGTGTCCACGTCGGGATCCCGCTCGCCAGGCCGAGGACCGGCAGCACCGTGAGCACGCCGCACGCGACCGCGCCGGCCACGAACGGGGTCCGGAAGCGCGGCGACGCCCGACCGAGCACCCGGGGCAGGACTCCCTCGCGGCCCATCGCGAACAGGACCCGCACGAGCGCCGTGGTCGAGGCGATCGCGCACGCCGCGAACGACGCCGCGATCCCGAGGTCGAGCGCCCACCCGATCCACTGCATGCCGAAGGCGTTCGCCAGCTCGTTCACGGGCGAGGCGCTCGACGCGAGGTCGGCGCCCACGGCGGCGAACCCCATCTGCTGGGCCGCAGCGCTGACCACGTAGAGCACCCCGGCGACCAGGACGGTCCACGAGATCGCGCGGGGGATCGCCTGGAACGGGCGCCGGGCCTCCACACCGAGCACCGACGCGCTCTCGAACCCGACGAACGCGGTCACGGCGAGTGCGGTGCCGACCGCGAACGACGCCGGCTGCGTCGGCCCGAGGGCGACGGCGGAGGCGTCGGCCGGGTGCAGGCGCGCGACCAGCGCGACGATCAGGACCACGATGACCGCCACCGACAACGACTCGACGAGCAAGGTCAGCCGGGTCGACAACCGGACCCCGAGCGCGATCACCGCGAAGACGGCCGCGCCCATCACCAGCACCACGACGATCGTGACCAGGGCGTCGTCGCCGGCGGCCGGCACGAAGCGGGACAGCAGGTAGTCGAGGTAGTAGCCGCTGCCGGTGAGCGAGAACATCGCGATGAAGCCGTACCCGAGCAGGAGTGCTGCGCCCGCGACGACCCCGGCGACCGGGCCGAGCCCGAGCGAGACGTAGGTGTAGAGCGACCCGGTGCCGGCGACGCGTCGGACGAACTGGTTCACCGTCCGCCCGACCAGGAACGACAGCGCCATCGCGGCCAGCAACGACCACGTGGCACCCTGGCCGGCGACCGTCGCGACGAGGACCGGGATCGTGGTCGCGGCAGCGGACGGTGCCACGGCGGACACCGACTGGGCGAGGACGTCGACCGGGCCGATGCTCCGCCGCGACAACCCGTCGACGGGGGAGCGCGTGCCGACGCCGGGCACCCGTGGCGGGTCGGCGATGGCTCGGTCGAGCGCGGTCATGCGGCAACCGTAGGGCTGCGCCGTTGCGCCCGTGTCTCGGTGGTGTTTCGGCTGCGTCTCACGCAAATGAGACGCCTCCGACGAGCACGTCCCATTCGCCGGCGACAGGGCTTCACGCCGGTGGAACGGCACCGCAACGGCGGCACGGGACCGTGGTCACACCCAGCACCACCACCTGCGATCCCCACCCACCCCGTCCCACCCGAACCGGAAGGCCACGATGTCCAGCATCACGAAGGACCCCGCGTCACTCGGAGCCGCACCCGCGCCGCAGCGGACCATGCGCGGCTCGCTCGGCGTCACCGCGATCGTGTTCATGGTCGTCGCGGCCGCCGCCCCGCTCACCGTCGTCGGCGGCGCCGCCCCGCTCGGCATGCTGCTCGGCAACGGGGTCGGATTCCCGTCGCTGTACGCCGCGTCGGCCGTCGTGCTGCTGCTGTTCTCGGTGGGGTTGGCGGCGATGACCCGGCACGTGCCGCGGCCCGGCGCGTTCTTCACGTTCGTCGGACACGGGCTCGGGCGTCCGGCCGGCGCGGGAGCCGCCACGCTGGCGCTCCTGACCTACACGACCATCCAGGTCAGTGTGCACGGCTACATCGGGTACCTGCTCGGGGTCACCGTCACGGGTCTCGGCGGACCGGACATCCCCTGGTACGTCTGGTCGCTCGTCGTCGTGGCCCTGGTCGGGATGCTCGGCTACCGGCACATCGACCTGTCGAGCAAGGTGCTCGGCGTGATGCTCGTCGGCGAGGTCGGCATCGTGCTCGTCCTGGTCGCGGCGATCGTGTTCCGCGGCGGGGCCGACGGCCTGTCCCTCGCACCGTTCGAGCCGACGCAGATCATGTCCGGGTCGCCCGGCGTCGGGCTGATGTTCGCCATCGCCGCGTTCATCGGGTTCGAGGCCACCGCGATCTTCCGCGACGAGGCGAAGGACCCGGAGCGGACCATCCCGCGTGCGACCTACACGGCCGTGATCGGCATCGGTGTCTTCTACACACTCGCGTCGTGGGGGCTCGTGATGGCGTGGGGCCCCGACGGCATCCTCGCCGAGGTCGCGAAGGACCCGGGGTCGCTCATCCTCACCACCGCCGCGCAGTACATCGGCAGCGCCGGGGAAGCCGTCCTCAACGTGCTGCTGCTGACGAGCATGTTCGCCTGCGTCCTGTCGTTCCACAACGTGATCACCCGGTACCAGCACTCGATGGCGAACGCGTCGCTGCTGCCCGGCCGGCTCGGCGACGTGCACCGGAAGCACGCGTCGCCGCACACCTCGAGCCTGGTGCAGACCGTCACCGCCGCAGTGCTGATGGTGCTGTTCGCGGTGCTCGGCCTGGACCCGGTGCTGCAGGTGTTCAGCTGGTTCGCCGGCGTCGCCACCCTGGGCGTCGCGATCCTGATGGCCGCGACGAGCCTCGCCGTCATCGTGTACTTCCGCCGCAACCCCGGTGACCGGCGGGTCTGGAACACCATCGTGGCCCCCGTCCTCGGGTTCCTCGGGCTCGTCGCCGCTGCCGTCCTGATCTGGGTGAACTTCCCGACGCTCGTCGGCGACGTCGACGCCTCGGGCGCGAGCGTCTTCGGCGTCGTGAGCATCGTGCTCACCGGCCTGGTCGTGGTCGTCCCCGTCATCGGCGTGGTGCAGGCCGTGGTGCTGCGACGCCGCAGTCGGAGCCGCTACGAGCTGATGCTCGACCGTCTCGCCACCGAGAGCTGACCCGCCGGGCGCACCACGCGCCTCCCGGCCGAACCGACCCGACCCCACGCACGACGCAACGCGCAAGGAGCACCACGCACATGACGATCACCGACCCGACCACCGTGACCACCGACGCAGACACCACCGCGCACCCGCTCGGCAGCCTGACGCCCGACGAGTTCACCGCCGTCCGCGACCTCGTCACGGCGCAGCCGGACTGGACCGACACCACCCGCTTCGCCTACGTCGGCCTCGAGGAGCCGCACAAGCAGGAGGTCCTGGCGTGGCAGGCCGGCGACGGCCCCCTGCCGGACCGCACGGCCCGGGTGATGCTGCTCGACATGGCGACCGGTCGCTCCACCGACCGCGTCGTGTCGATCACCACCGGCACGGTGCTGCGGACCGACGTGCTCGACGGGTCCCGTGGCCAGCTGCCCGTCCTGATCGAGGAGTTCGACGCCGTCGGCGAGATCGCGAACGCGGACGAGCGCTGGGTCGCTGCCCTGGCGAAGCGCGGACTGTCCGCCGACGAGGTCAAGTGCGTGCCGCTGTCCGCCGGGTACTACGACTACCCGGAGGAGCAGGGGCGGCGCATCCTGCGCGTGCTCGCCTTCAAGCAGGACCACCCGGCCGACCACGTGTGGGCGCACCCCGTCGACGGCCTGTCGGCGTACGTCGACGCGGCGAACCGGGCCGTCACGCGGATCGTGGACGTGGCGGACATGCCCGTTCCGACCACCTCGGGGAACTTCGACGACCCCGCGATGCAGGGCGAACCGCTCGACCTCAAGCCGATCGTCATCACCCAGCCCGAGGGGCCGTCGTTCCGCGTCGACGGCGAGTTCGTCGAGTGGGCGAACTGGCGGTTCCAGGTCGGCTTCGACGCCCGCGAGGGACTCGTGCTCCGCCAGCTCTCGTGGCAGGACGGCGAGCGGCTGCGCCCGATCGTGTACCGGGCGTCGATCGACGAGATGCTCGTGCCGTACGGCGACCCGTCTCCGGTGCGGTTCTGGCAGAACTACTTCGACACCGGCGAGTACCTGTTCGGGCGGTTCACGAACTCGCTCGAGCTCGGCTGCGACTGCGTCGGCGAGATCCAGTACTTCGACGCCGTCCTGGCCGACGAGCTCGGCAACCCGCAGACCATCCGCAACGGCATCTGCATGCACGAGGAGGACTTCGGCACGCTCTGGAAGCACGGCGACATCTACACCGGCTCGCAGGAGGTCCGTCGATCCCGCCGCCTGGTGATCTCGTTCTTCACCACCGTCGGCAACTACGACTACGGCTTCTACTGGTACCTCTACCTGGACGGCACGATCGAGTGTGAGGCGAAGCTCACCGGCGTGCTCTTCACCAGCTCGTACCCGGGGCGCTCGGAGTCCGGCGACGACTACCCCTACGCCTCCGAGGTCGCCCCCGGCCTCGGTGCCCCGTACCACCAGCACCTGTTCTCGGCGCGACTCGACATGATGGTCGACGGGCTGTCGAACGCCGTGGACGAGGTCGACGCCGTGCGGGTGCCGGTCGGACCGGGCAACGAGCACGGCAACGCGTTCACGAAGTCGGTGGCCCGGATCGCGTCGGAGTCGTCGTCGGGTCGTCTCGCCGACGCGTCCAAGGCGCGCACGTGGTTCGTCTCGAACACCGAGGAGCGCAACCACCTCGACCGCCCCACCGGCTACGTGCTGTACCCGCAGGACGCCCCGGTGCTGCTCGCCGACGACTCGTCCTCCGTCGCCGCCCGTGCCGAGTTCGCGCGCAAGCACCTGTACGTCACGCAGTACGACCCGGCGGAGCGCTTCGCCGCCGGCGACTTCGTGCACCAGAACCCCGGCGGCGACGGGGTCGCCCGCTACGTCGAGGGGGACCGACCGCTCGACGGCGAGGACATCGTGCTCTGGCACACCTTCGGCCCGACGCACTTCCCGCGGCCCGAGGACTGGCCCGTCATGCCGGTCGACTACGCCAAGTTCACGCTCAAGCCGTACGGGTTCTTCCCGCGGAACCCGGCGCTGAACGTGCCGGCGGCCATCGGCGCGACGGCGGCGTCGCACTGCTCGCACCACGCGTCCGGTGGCGTCGAGGCGGCGCACGACGCCGTCGCACACGACCACGGGCACGGACACTGACGTGACCGACCTGCTCGGGCTCGCCGCGATCGTGCCGGCGTCCGCCGGGGCCTGCTGCACGGTCGGGGCGTGGCGCCCCGGCCGTGCGGTCGACGTGGTGGCGGCAGTGGTGATGGTGGCCGCGATGGTGGACGGGGCCTTCGGGCCGCGCGTGCTGCCCGGGGTGCTCTGGTTCGTGGTGCTCGCGCTGCTGGCCGTCGTGGTCGCCGCGGTGCACCGGGTACAGAGTGCATCTGGTGCGTCTGGTGCGTCTGGTGCGTCCGGTGCGTCCGGGAGGCCCGGGTCGGCTCCGTCGGTCCGGGTCGCGTCGGCGCACGGTCGGTTCGGGCGACTGCACGCGGCGCTCGGTCTGCTGGTGATGGGCGCGCTGGGCGTCGGCATGGCGCACGACCCCGGCATGACCGGCATGACGGGTGTCGGCGTGCACGGGCACGGTGGTGCGGTCGCCGTGACGTGGCAGGTCGTCCTCGGCGGCCTGACCACCGGCTACCTGCTGCTCACCGCCCACATGGTGCGGGACGGCATCCGGCGTCGGACCCGCGCGCTCCCCGTCGTCGAGACGCTCGCCATGGGGATCGCGGTCGCGGTGATGGCCGCAGCGATGGTCTGACGGCTCCGGAAGGCATCCCGCGACGATGGAACCGCCGCGGGATGCCTCGAGCACCTAGCCCTTCCGCCCCAGGTCGTACAAGAACCGCGCCACGGTCACGAGCAAGCTCGCGATCCCCAACCACGGAACCTGACGCCTGCGGTCGGACTCGTTGTCCTTCGACATCGAGTCCTCCTCTCGGTGTCAGCCGGCCGACACGAAAGAGCGGAGAGCCAGGGATGCGTACGCGAGCGTGCCCGCGTACACTTGCTCCCGAGCGCTCAGCTCGGGAAGACTTGTTTCCCTGGCTTTCCACTCGGAGAGCTGATCGAAGCCCACCACCGTTGCTGCGGTGGTGGGCTTCAACTTTGCCCGGATGCACTCCCCGGCGAGAGTGGCATCTGATGTGCAGCGTATCGGAGGGTCTTCGACCGCAGGCCCCCACCGCGCGCTGATGTGCGAAGCGAACGGTTCGGTGCGCGAAACGTACAGTTTGCGAATCGTTCGTTGCGAAAAACGTTCACGTCGTGAAAGAGTTCGAGCGTCCGCAGGGGACGAACGGCCGCAGAAGGGCGGGATCAGACATGCACAGCACGTACTCCGGGATGCCTCGGGCGGCACGGATCGGTGGCAGCCACACCCGCATCGGTCTGACCGACCCGGCCGTCATCGACGCCTACGTCGAGCGCCGCATCGAGGACCCGTCGCTCCTCGCCGGGCGCGCCGAGCCGGCGTACGCCGACTTCTTCACCGTCCCCGCCGCGTAGCAAGGAGCGCATGATCACATGCCGTTGACCGTCGTCCGTCGAGAGCACGTCCACCTCTACGCCCACGAGCCCCGATCCGAGGCCGCGAAGACCGCCGTCGACGCCCTGCTGCGCCTCCAGCACGCCGAGGAGCAGCAGATCGAGTCCGCACGCATCGAGAGCGGGCTGAGCAAGAACGAGTCGCTGGCGATCCGGTACATGCTCCAGGCCCACCGCGACGGCCGCACCATGGGCCCCAAGGACCTCGCCGTCATGCTGACCGTGTCGAACGCCTCGGTCACGAAGCTCGTGGACGCGCTCGTCGACAAGGAACTCCTCGTCCGCACCGCGCACCCCACCGACCGTCGTGCGCAGGTCCTCGAACCCACCGACCTCGCCGCCGAGAAGATCGATGCCTCGTACGCCCGCTTCCACGAGGCCGTGGTCGGGGTCCTCGACCACCTGTCCGATGCCGACAACGCCGTCCTCGCGGAGTCGCTGACCAGGATCGTCGACGCGCTCGCCGACGGTGAGCCGGCACCGGTCGACGAGTACACCGTCGACGACCAGGACTGACGAGCCCGGGCTGAAGCGAGCCGGGCCGACGCGACCGGACCGACGCGACCGAGGCGGTCGACGCGACCACCCGTCGACGGGAGGCGCGGTACCGGATCGCTGCGGGCCTCCAGACGGTGGCGGAAAAACCTTCCAGCGGTAAGTTGGGTGCATGACGCACCCCGCCGACGACGACGCGGCCCCGCCGCGACGCGGCGGGTACCGCAAGGGAGCCGAGCGCCGGACCCAGATCCTCGACGAGATGATCCGCATGGTCGCGGAACAGGGCGTCGACGCATCGTCGCTGCGGTCCGTGGCCGAGGCCCTCGGGATCACCCACGCGGCGCTCCGCCACTACTTCCCCAGCCGTGACGAACTGCTGCTCGCCGTCTACCGCGAGCACGAGGTGCGCGAGCAGGGGGCGCCCGACCGGTTGAAGTCGGCGATCGGGGACATGCGCGACAGTGCCTCGCGCAACCGTGCGGTGCCGGGCCTGGTGCAGCTCTACACGACGCTCGCGGCCGACGCCGTGCAGGAGGGGCACCCGGCGACCCGTGACTTCATGCGGGAGCGGTTCACGCGGCTCCGGGCCGACCTGGCCGCGTTGATCGCGGCGGACCAGGCGGCGGGACGGATCCGCGGCGACCTGGACCCGGTCGACCTCGCTTCGCTGAGCATCGCGGCGTCCGACGGGCTGCAGGTGCAGTGGTTGCTCGACCCCGAGGCCGTCGACGGCGAGAAGGTGCTGCGGTTGCTCGAGCAGATCGTGCCCGCGCCGCCGGAGTGAGCGCGGCGCGTGCGTTTCGTGAGCAGAAATGGTCGGGTCCCCGTTCGGGACCCGACCATTCCTGCTCACCAGGTGCGGCGCGGTGCGCGACGCACGACGTGACTACGCGTTCGCGGCCTCGGCGAGGACCGCGGCGGCGGGGTCGAAGTCCTCGGGGAGCGGCTGGATCGGGTCGATCGACGAGGTGATCTCGACGGACTGACCCGACTCGGCGGCATCGCGGATGCCGAGCATGACGTCCAGCGCGTGCGACGCGACGGCACCGGAGGCGCGCTCCGGGCGGCCCTCGGCGATCGCGCGGGCCAGCTCGACGACGCCCGTGCCGCGGCCCCAGGTGGAGCCCTTGTGCGTCAGCGTGGTCGGCTCGTCCTTGCCGAGCGTCCACAGCGTGCTGTCGCCGTCGAAGACGTTCGGGTCCGGCAGCACGATGGTGCCCTCGGAGCCGTTGATCTCGACGAAGCCGTTGCGGGGCAGCGCGTGCTGGAACGACAGGGTCGTCTGCGCCGACTGGCCGCCCTCGAACGAGATGAGCGCTGCGTGGTGCGTGGGCACCTCGACGGCGAACTCGGTGCCGGCGCGGGGGCCGGAACCGATCACGCGCGTCTCGCGGGACTTCGACGACACGGCCTGCACGCGCGAGGCGGCGCCGAAGGCGTGCAGGAGCGTCGTGACGTAGTACGGGCCGATGTCGAACAGCGGACCGGCACCCTGGGCGTACAGGAACTCGGGGTCCGGGTGCCACTGGTCCGGTCCGGGCACGTGGAACATCGTCGTCGCGGTGAGCGGCGTGCCGATGTCGCCGCGGGCGATGGCGCGGATGGCGGTCTGGATGCCGGCACCGAGGACGGTGTCGGGGGCGCAGGCGTAGCGGACACCGGCAGCGGCAGCGGCTGCGAGCAGCTCCTGCGCGTCCGAGGCGTTCGTCGCGACCGGCTTCTCGCTCCAGGTGTGCTTGCCGGCAGCGATGATCTGCTGGCCGACCTTGGCGTGCTCGGCGGGGATCGTGATGTTCACCACGATCTGGATGTCGTCGCGGGCGAGGAGCTCCTCGACCGTGCCGGACGCGGGGACGCCGTACTTCTCGGCCTGGGACGCGGCGCGCTCGAGGATGAGGTCGGCGACCATCAGGACCTCGACGTCGGCGAACTGGGTCAGGTTCGTCAGGTACTGGTCCGAGATGTTCCCCGCACCGATGATGCCGACTCCGATGCGGCTCACTTGTCGTTGTCCTTCAGCCATGCGAGGGACTCGGTGATGCCCTGGAAGACGTCGCCCGAGTAGGCGTCGAACTCGACGACGCGGATGGCCTGCGGCGCCGCGGCGAGGATGCCCGCCACGTCCACGTCGCCCTGGCCCGCGGGGGTCTGGTTCTCGAACGCACGCTGCAGCGCCTCGGGCACGACGAGCGCGCTCTCCGACGAGGGCAGTGCGGTGAGGATGTCACCGTCGACCTTGCCGTCCTTGACGTGGATGGCGACGACGCGGTCGCCGAGTGCCTTCAGGACGGCGGGGGCGTCGGCGCCACCGACGGTCGCCCAGAAGGTGTCGAGCTCGAGCACCGTCTCCGGGCTGATCTGCTCGACGAAGTGGTCGTAGACCGTGCGGCCGTCGACCTTGTTCGTGAACTCCCACTGGTGGTTGTGGTAGCCGAACTTCAGGCCGCGCGAGGCTGCCTCAGCGGTCAGGACGTTGACGCGCTCGGCGATCTTCGCGACGTCGTCGGCGGTCTGCCAGCGGTCGGTCGGGATGAACGGGTCGATGACCGTCTGGATGCCGAGGCGCTCGGCGGCGTCCCAGATCGGCGCGGTGTCCTCGGCGTCGATCACGGCGACGTGGCCGGACGGCGCCTTGAGGCCGGTCGCGGCGAAGGCACGCTCGAGGTCCGTGGCACGCTCGACGAACGCGTAGGGCTCGACGTTCTCGTACCCGATCTCGGCGACGCGGGCGATGGCCTTGTCGAGGTCTTCGGCGATGGCGTCTCGCAGCGAGTACAGCTGCACAGAAGTGGTGGGCATTGCAGAGGCTCCTTCGGTCCTGTCTGGGTGTCGCGGCGACCAGGTGTCGAAGCACCGGGTGTCGCAGTCCGTCGAGGAGCGATGCTCCACGGCGAGATCGATGACGACGCTACCCCAAAAACCACCCGGTGTGTAGTTTTTGCGTCCCCCCGTGTCGCACGTCGGTACATGAACGACACCTGTCGATGTATGCTCAGCCAGTCAAAACCGTGCACAGGACGGTTTTGGCCACCAGCATCGACTCGAGGAGGCGTCATGAGCACACCCGAACCCGGCAGCCCGGCACTGTTGCACCCCGAAGAGGGCATCACCCAGCCGATCAGCACCGTGAAGGTGGGCATCGGCTACCAGATCGCCCTGTTCCTCGGGCAGTTCGGCCTCTTCGTCGCACTCATGGCACCGGTCTACGTCAGCATGCAGCTCAAGGCGCAGGCCCTGGTCGGCGACGACGCGGCGAACGTCATCGGCTCGGTGCTGCCGATCGGCGCGTTCGGTGCGCTCATCATGAACCCCCTCGCCGGCGCGCTGTCCGACCGCACCCGCACCCGTTGGGGTCGTCGTCGGCCCTGGCTGCTGAGCGGTGTCGTCGTCTTCGCGATCGCCCTCGCCTGGATCGCCTACTCGCCCGACGTCCTGAACCTGACGCTGGCCTGGCTCCTCGCCCAGCTCGCCGCCAACGCGACGCTGGCCACCCTGCTCGCGAGCTTCGCCGACAACGTCCCCCAGCTGCAGCGCGGCCGCTCGTCGAGCATCATCGCCCTCGCGCAGAACATCGCCGTGCTCGCCGGCACCTACCTGTCGGTGTTCTTCGTCGCGAACCTGCCCGTGCTGTTCATCGCACCCGGCATCCTGGCGATCATCCTCGTCGCGGTGTACGCCGTGGTCGCCCGTGACGACCTGCCGACGTACAAGCTGAAGAAGTTCACGTTCCTGAACCTCATCGCCTCGTTCTGGACGAACCCGATCAAGAACCCGGACTTCGCGTTCGCCTGGTGGTCGCGCTTCCTGATCATCTTCGCCACCTTCATGTTCACGACCTACCGCCTGCTCTACATGGAGAAGCACCTCGGCATCGAGGACGCGAAGGAGGCCACCGCGGCCGTCGCCTTCGGTGTGCTGCTCTACACGATCGCGCTCCTGGTCAGCGCGGCGCTGTCCGGCTGGGCGTCCGACAAGATCGGCCGTCGCAAGGTCTTCGTCGGCGGTTCGACGGCGATGTTCGCCGTCGGCCTGGTCGTGCTCGCGCACGCCGACACCGTGAACGGCTTCTACGTGGCCGAGGTCATCATGGGCTTCGCGTACGGGATCTACTCGGCCATCGACACGGCGCTGGTCGTCGACGTGCTGCCGAACGCCGACCGCCCCGGCAAGGACCTCGGGGTCATCAACATCGCCAACGCGCTGCCGCAGTCGCTCGCTCCGGCCGTCGCACTGTTCTTCCTGAAGATCGGGTCGGGCGACGCCGCCGACAACTACACGCTCATGTGCTGGGCCGCCGGTGCGATCGCCATCATCGGTGCCCTTGTGGTGATCCCCATCAAGCGGGTTCGATAGCCGGATGCACACCTCCGGGGTCGACGTGGACCGCAGCCAGCTCGCCGGGTGGCGGAACGCGATCATCGTCGCGTTCGCCATCGGCGGGATCAGCCTGGCCGGCTGGGGTCCCCGGCTCCCGGAGCTCCGCGTCGAACTCGGTGTCGACATCGGCACCATCGGTCTCATGCTCGGCGGTGTCACGATCGGCTCGATCGGCGGCCTGCTCAGCGCCGCCCCGCTGCTCCGGCGCCTGGGCGGCCGACGCGCCCTGACGGCGGTCGCCGTCCTGGTCCCCGCCGCACTGGCACTCATCGGCATCGCCGCTGCGCTGCACTCCGTGCCGCTGGCGAGCGTCGGGTTCGTCGTCGCCGGTGCCGGGATCGGCGCGCTCGACGTCATGGCGAACGTCGAGGGCACGGCGATCGAGGCGCTCGCCGGTCGCACGTTGCTCCCGTTGATGCACGCCGCCTGGTCGGGAGGCGCGGCCCTCGGCGCCGGGATCGCCGCCCTCTGCGCATGGCTGGGCATCGCCCCCTCGGCCCAGTTGATCGGTGAGGCCGTCGTGATCCTGGTGGTCGGCGTGATCGCCATGCGTGCGATCCCGGACGGCACGCGCGCCGAGGAACACGACACGACTCTCACCCCGCGGCAGCGCCTGCGGCAGTGGGCGCGAGGCTGGGCGGACGTCCGACTGCTGCTGATCGGCGTCGTGATGCTCGGCGTCGAACTCGGCGAGGGGTCGGCGAACAACTGGCTCGCCCTGGCGGCCACCGACGGACACGGCCAGACGGCGACGGTCGGGGCCCTCTTCTTCACCGTGTTCGCGGTCTCCGAGGCCGCGACGCGCGTCTTCGCCGGCCCCGTCGTCGATCGACTCGGACGGGTCCGGACGGTCCGCTGGACGACCGCGCTCGGCATCCTCGGCGCCGTCCTGTTCATCGTCGGCACGACCTGGTGGCTCACGCTCATCGGCGTGGTCCTCTGGGCGGTCGGCGTCTCGATGGGGTTCCCGCTCGGCATGTCGGCAGCGGCGCAGAGCGGCCCGAACCCGGCTGCCCGGGTCAGCGTCGTCGCGTCGATCGGGTACTTCGCGAACTTCGCCGGCCCGCCCGTCATCGGCGCGATCGCCGAGCAAGTCGGCGCGCTCAGCGCACTCTGGTTGATCGCCGTGCTCTTCGTGGCCGCCTTCGCCGCATCCGGGTCGCTGCGTCCGGTCGCCGAACCGACCCACGAGCGGGTCAGCGACCCTCGGTAGCGTGGAGCCCATGCTCGACGCGACGCCTGCCCCGTTCGACACCCCGGCCGGTCGCATCGTCGGGACGGTGGACGGCGACGTCGTCCGCGTGCTCGGGATCCCCTACGCGCGGGCCGACCGGTTCGCGCCGCCGGAGCCGATGCCGCCCTTCGCGAGCGAACTGCACGCGTCGACGCCGTCCCCCGTGGCGCCGCAGCCGCACGCGCAGTTCGTCGACCAGCTGCTCGGCGAGGTCGAGGACATCACCGTCGACGAGCACTGCCAGCGCCTGTCGATCACGCTGCCCGCCGACGTGACGCCCGACGAGCGCCTGCCCGTGATGGTCTGGATCCACGGCGGCTCGTACGTCATCGGCGGCGGCGACCTGCCGATCTACGACGCCCGCGACCTCGTGACCGAGCAGCGCGTGATCGTGGTGTCGGTGACCTTCCGGCTCGGGGTCCTCGGGTTCCTGGGCGACGGGGCGTCGATCCCGGCGAACCTCGGACTGCTCGACCTGCTCGAGTCGCTCCGCTGGGTGCAGGCGAACATCGCCGCGTTCGGTGGCGACCCCGACCTCGTCACGGTGTTCGGGCAGTCGGCCGGCGGCGACGCAGCAGCCCACCTGATGATCAGCGACGGCGCGGCCGGGCTGTTCCGCCGGGCGATCATCCAGAGCGCACCGCTCGGGCTGTCGCGCGGTCGGTCCCGGATGAACCGCGCGATGATCCGGGCCGTCGGTGCCGTGCACGCCGACACCCCGCTCGACGACCTGCTCGAACGGCAGGCTCTCGGCACCCGGGCGGCCGCGCCGTACGGACTCGCGGGCGGGATGCCGTTCGGCACCCAGTACGGGTTCGCCCCGTTGCCCGTCGAACGCGACCTCGACGACGCCTGGAGCCGAGTCGCTCCCGACGTCGACGTCCTGATCGGTTCCGCGACGGACGAGACCGGCATGTACGTGCCGTTGGTCCGCGGTCTGTCGCGGGTCGCTCGGTCACGGATCCTGCGCCCGGCGCTCCGCTGGTGGGTGGTCCGTCCGCTCTCCGACGTCATCTACGGCCGCGACGTCCGACGCTTCACCGCGCGGCACCGCCGAGCCGGCGGGCGAGCGACGTCCTACCGGCTCCTCCGTGGCGTGACGACCGCGCCGACCGGCGCCGTCCACATGAGCGACCTGCCGCTGTTGCTCGGCGGCCGCGAGGCCTGGGCCGGCACCCGCTTCGTCCCCGAGCGCGACTGGCCCGAGGTCGAGCGGCGCGGCCGGGCCTTCCGTGCGATCTGGGCCGAGTTCGCCCGGACCGGCGCCGTCACCGCCCCGGACGACGAGACGCTGACCTTCGACCGGCACTGACGTTCGACTGGCACTGACCTTCGATCGGCTCTGACCGTCTTCGCGCCCCCTGAACTGGCGGTCGCGTGGTCGCCCCCGGGACCGGACAATCGTCAGCATGCCCACGCCCGACGCCGATCTCCGTGCACGCATCGTGTCCGGTGCGATCGCGGCGTACCGCGCGACGGACTTCCACCGGGTCGGACCGGACGAGGTCGCCGAGCACGCCGAGGTGCCGGTCGCCGAGGTCAGCCGAGCGTTCCCGATGTGGGAACTCCTCGTCGTCGCGGTCATCGACCGGTGGAACAACGGCAGCCGACTCGCGCTGTGGCCCGTCGCCGAACGGGACGGTGCCGTCGCGTACCTGCGTGCCCGGCTCGAGGCCGGCGTCACGGACCCGGCGCTCGTCCGGCTCCGGATCGCCGTGCTCAGCGCCGCGTCGAACCCCGGCCACCCCGCAGCCGGGTGGTTCCGTACCCAGTACACCCGGGCGTTCGAGGACCTCACCCTCGCCCTGGTCCGTGACGTCGTCGCTGCCCGCGAGCCACGGGGCGCCTCGCCCCGGCACGCCGCCGAGCAGCTCATGGCACTGTTCGAGGGGCTGCAGCTGCAGGCGATGGTCCGCGACGACGCCGAGCCGCTGAGCGGCTTCGACCGCGCCGTCGCCCGGATGCGGGTCGGCTGGGCAGCAGCGCGCGTCGACGCCTGAGGGCTCCGAGCGGGAGCACGGAGGGGAGGCACGGCGCGGCTTGCGTGCGTCGGCGCGCCCACCTGGCATGGTCGGCCCATGGAGTACACCGACTACGACACCCGGCTCGCCGCGTACGGCGTGATCACGGACGGTGACCGGGTGCTCCTGGCGAAGCTGCGCTTCCCCGAAGCCGGCACGTGGACGTTGCCGGGCGGTGGCGTCGAGTTCGACGAGACCGTCGAGCAGGCCGTCGTGCGCGAGGTCCGCGAGGAGACCGGGTACGAGTCCGAGGTCGGCGCCCTGCTCGGCGTCCGGCACCACGTCGTCCCCGCGGAGCGCCGGATCCACGCCAACGGGCGCCCGATGAAGGCCGTGCAGGTCGTGTTCCGCGCGACGGTCGTCGGCGGCGCACTGCGCGACGAGATCGACGGGTCCACCGACGAGTCGCGCTGGCTGCCGATCGCCGAGCTCCCGCACCACCGGCACGGGCTGCTCGTACCCGTTGCACTGGCGTGGGCGGGTGCGCTCACGCGCTGACCCCTCATCCGGCGGCCAGCGTCGCGAACTGTGCCAGGACGTCAGTGGGTACCGGCGTGGCTGACTCGGTCATCGCTCGCCCAGCAGGAATGAGATGCTGTCGAGCCAGTCCTGAGGCAGGTACTCGTCGGTGAAGAGATCGCGCCACTGCTCGGTCGGCGCGAACTCTCGTTCATCGAGGTCCCACTGCGCCCGGACCCGCGCGCGTTCGATGAGGAGTTCCTCGCGGGTCCAGTGTCGTCCCACTACAGCGGTCATGGCCGTCCTCTCGTCGGTGTGGGACGACGGTAGGGCGGTCAGTGGGGCCGGCGCGAGCTTTCTGAACACAACATGTTCAATCGGCGACGACGCTCAGGACGTTGCCCGACGGGTCGGTGAACCAGGCGATGAGCGGGCCGCCCTTGCGGTTCACACCCTTCTCGTCGGTCATCCCCTCGTACTGCAGGAACGTGATGCCCTTCGCGGTGAGCTCGTCCACCGCGGCGTCGACGTCCGGCACGGGGAAGTTCAGCACCGTGAAGGCCGCGGGTTCGTGCGCAGGCCCCTTCGGGTAGACGAGGACACCGTGGCCGTCGCCGAGCTGCAGGAAGAGCATGCCGTGGTCCTCGGAGACCTCGACCCCCAGGACGTCCTGGTAGAACTCCTTCGCCTCCGGGACGTCCCGTACCGAGAACCCGCTGAACGCCTTCGTCGCATCGACCATGCCGCCAGTGAACCACCCCGGTCCGGTGTCGGCGCGCTCTGCCAGGATGGGGCCGTGAGCCACCCGGACAGCAGCGTCGACGACGCCGTCGAGCGTGCGGTCGAGCTCGCCTCGGCGGGGCCCCGGGCAGTGCTCGGCATCGCGGGTGCTCCCGGTGCCGGCAAGTCGACCCTGGCCCGCCGCGTGGTCGCCGCCGTCGACGAGCGACTCGGGGCCGGCACGGCGGTGCAGGTGCCGATGGACGGCTTCCACCTGTCGAACGCGGCGCTCGACGCCCTCGGCCGGCACGACCGCAAGGGCGCCGTCGACACGTTCGACGCCGACGGCTACGTCGCCCTGGTCCGACGACTCGTCGCTGCCGACACCACCGTGTGGGCGCCGGACTTCGACCGCCGCATCGACGAGCCCGTCGCCGGCAGCATCGCCGTCCCGCCGACCGCCCGGCTCGTGGTCTCCGAGGGGAACTACCTGCTCGACGATGCCGAACCGTGGGCAGCGCTCGGTGACCTGTTCACCGAGACCTGGTTCTGCGCCGTCGACGACGGGGTGCGGGTCGACCGCCTGGTCGGTCGGCACATGCGCCACGGACGCGACCACGACGCCGCGCGCGCGTGGGCGGTGGAGGTCGACGGCGTGAACGCGGCGAGGGTCGCGCCCACGGTGATCCGTGCCTCCAGGACGGTGCGGACGTGACCAGCAGACCGACGCGACACCGATCGAAGGAGCGACCATGACCATCGCCATCACCGGAGCGACCGGCAACATCGGGGGCGCCGTCGCACGCGCGCTCGCCGCGGACGACGTGCCGTTCCGGATGATCGTGCGCGACGCAGCGCGCGCGCCGGAGCTGCCCGGCGCCGAGGTAGCGGTCGCGACGTTCGCCGACGCCGACGCCAGCCGGGCGGCGCTCGAGGGGGTCGACGTGCTCCTGATGGTGTCGGCGGCCGAGGCCGAGGACCGGCTCGACCAGCACCGCACCTTCGTCGCAGCAGCTGCCGAAGCCGGTGTGCGGCACGTCGTCTACACGTCGTTCCTCGGCGCGGCCGAGGACGCGACCTTCACCCTCGGGCGCGACCACTGGGCAACCGAGCAGGCGATCCGCGCGACCGACACGGCGTACACGTTCCTGCGGGACAGCTTCTACCTGGACTTCGTCGAGGACCTGGTCGGCGAGGACGGCGTGATCCGCGGGCCGGCAGGCGACGGCGCCATGGCGGCGGTCGCCCGTGCGGACGTCGCACGGGTCGCGACCACCGTGCTGCAGGACCCGGGTGCGCACGTGGACCGCACGTACGAGCTGACCGGGCCGGCGGCGTTCACGCTCGCCGAAGCCGCCGCGGTGGTGACCGAGGCGCGTGGCCGCACGGTGACGTACCACCCGGAGACGTTGGACGAGGCGTACGCGTCTCGTGCGCAGTGGAACCCCGAGCCGTGGCAGGCAGACGCGTGGGTGAGCACCTACACGGCGATCGCCGAGGGGGCTCTCGCGCACGTGTCCAGCGACGTCGAGCGGATCACGGGGCGGCGCCCGATGTCGCTGCGCGAGGTGCTCGCCGCGCGGTAGTGGGCGCGGGCGGGACTTCGTGAGCAGAAATGGTCGGGTCAGGTGCGGCGACCCGACCATTTCTGCTCACGAAGCGCCCCGCAGCGCAGCGCAGCGGGCGAACAAGCGGCGCCGCTCAGGACACGCGGCGCGCGGCGATCGTGCCGACGACCCCGAGCGTCAGCACCGACACGAGCACGACGAGCAGCGGCGCCGTCCAGTCCCCGGTCGCACCGTGCAGCGCCCCGGCGACGAGCGGCCCGGCCGAGCCGATCAGGTACCCGCCGCCCTGCACGAACGCGGACATCCGACGGGCATCGGCGTCGCTCGACACGATCCGCACGATCACGATGAAGATCACGGTGATGCCGCCGCCCTGGGCTGCGCCGCCGAGCACCGACCACAGCAACCAGAGCTGCGGGGCGAACAGCAGCCCGAGTGGCATCGCCAGCCACAGGAACGCGACGAGCGCGATGATCGCCCGCGGCCGCCACTTCGCCGCGAGCAGCGGGACCCCGAGCGCACCGACCACGGCCAGGATCTGGAACACCGACGAGCTCGCCCCGGACGACGCCTTCGAGAACCCGATCTCGTCGTGCAGCAGGGTCGGGATCCAGGCGGTCAGGGCGTAGTACGAGAACGCCTGGCCACCGAAGGCCAGCGTGAGCCCCCACGTGATGAGTCGTCGTGCGGGACGGACCGGCTCGGCGGCGGTGGCAGCAGCGGCCGCCGCGGCCCGGTCGGCGCGGATCGTCCGGATCGCCCCGGTGTCGAGCACCTGGTCGATCGGACCGGTGATCGGCAGGGGCTCGTCGTCGTCGGAGCGCACGGGGCGGCGCCACGCGGCCCGGGCACCCACTGCGTACGTCCAGGCGAACCCGGCGATGACCGCGAAGACCGCCCACACGGCGATCGCGACGGGCCAACCCCACAGCGCCGCCAGGGGAGCGGTCGCGAGTGAGGTGATCATCGACCCGACGTTGAGCGCCGACGTGTAGACGCCGGTGACCAGGCCGACACGCTCCGGCGAGGTGTCCCGCCGGATGACGACGGGAATCACCACGTTGCCGATCGTGATGCCGATGCCGATCACCGCGGTGCCGATGAGCAGTGCGGCGGACGACGGCATCGAGCGCACCACGGTGCCGGCGAGCACGATGACGAGCGACAGGGACACCGCACGCTCGGGGTCGGCCTTCGCGATGACCCAGCTGGCGAACGGCGTCGCCAGGGCGAAGCAGAGCACGGGAATCGTCGTCAGCAGCCCGGCGATCGTGGACGTCAGGCCGAGGTCGAGCCGGACGTCGCCGATGACCGGGGCCGTCGCGACGATCGGCCCGCGGAAGTTCAGTGCGATGAGGACGATGGCGGCGGGCAGCACCCACGCGGCGGCACGCAACCCCTGCCGCGTTGCGCCGGTCCGGCCGCGGCCGCTCGTCGCGTCGGTCCCGCTCGTCGCGTCGGTCCCGTCCGTCACGGCAGCAGGATCGGGAGCAGGTCCAGCGGGGTGGCGGCCGTGGCGATGGTGCCCTCGGCCTCGGCGGGGGAGCCGTACCCCCACTCGGCGAAGACCACCGGGACACCGTGCACCGTGGCGCCCTCGACGTCGTGCACCCGGTCGCCGATGAGCACCGGACGGCTGATGTCGAACCCTCGGGCGTCGAGGCGGCGCAGCGCTTCCTCGACGACGTCGGCCTTGCTCGACCGGACCTCGTCGTCGCTGGCGCCCGTGATGATGTCGATGTCCCCGGTGAGCCCGTAGTGCTCGAGGATGTACGTCGCCGGCGTCTCGGGCTTGCTCGTCGCGGTCGAGATCGGCAGCCCCGCGTCGTGCAGCGTCCGGAGCACGACGTCGATGCCGGGGAACATCGTCGAGTCGAGGGCGCCGTGCGAGAAGTAGTGCTCGCGGTACACGGCGAGGGTGTGCTCCGCCTGCGCCTCGTCCATGCCCATCGCGACCCGGAACGTGTCCATGATCGGCGGGCCGACGAACGACATCAGGGTGTCGTGGTCGGGCACCGGGACGCCCACGGTGCGGAAGGTGTGCGTCAGGCTCTCGAGGATGCCCGGCGCGGAGTCGCTGATGGTGCCGTCGAGGTCGAACAGGATGGCGGAGAACGGGCTGGTCATGTCCTGCCCACCCTACCGGCGGCGGTCGACGGGACCATCCTGGTGCCGCGCGCGACGGGGCGGACGTGCGCCGGGCCTCCCGGTCGGGCGGCGGCCGTCGGGCGGAACCTGGTTCCGGACACAGCACCACGCGATTCCGCGGTTCCGTGTCCGGAACCTGGTTCCGGCGGGAGACCCACCAACGCGACCGCGCTCAGAACAGGCGGGTGTGCCCGCCCTCGATGCCGCGCATCGCGTCGTAGTCGAGCACGAGGACGCGGATGCCGCGGTCCTCGGCGAGGGTGCGCGCCTGCGGTGCCACCGTCTGCGCCGCCAGCACGCCCTGCACCGGCCGCAGGTGCGGATCGCGGTTCATGAGTTCGAGGTAGCGCGTGAGCTGCTCGACCGCGTCGATGTTGGCGTTCCGCTTCATCTCGACCGCGACGCTCGCCCCGGCGTCGTCGCGGGCCAGGATGTCGACCGGCCCGATGGCGGTCATGTACTCGCGGCGGACCAGCGTGTGGCCGTCGCCGAGCAGTTCGATCTGCTCCGCGAGGAGCTGCTGCAGGTGCGCCTCGACCCCGTCCTTCACCAGACCCGGGTCGACGCCGAGGTCGTGGGTCTGGTCCGCGATGACCTCGTGGATGGACACGATCAGGCGGTCCTGGGTCTTCTTCTGCGTCACCGTCCAGACCTCGGTGATGCCACCGACGGTCTGCTCCTCGTCCGGCTCGCTCATCTCGATCGAGCACGGCGGGCTCATCCAGTTCAGCGGCTTGTAGCTGCCACCGTCGGAGTGCACGAGCAGTGAGCCGTCCGCCTTGAGCATGAGCAGACGGGTCGCGAGCGGCAGGTGGGCTGAGAGCCGTCCGGCGTAGTCGACGGAGCAGCGGGCGATGACGAGACGCACCCGGGAAGCCTAACGGGCGTCGCGTCCCGACCCGGACGGCGCGCTCGTCGCGTTGTCGGCGTTGCCGGCGCTGCCGGCCGGGAGGCGCGGCTCGCCCCCGCCGTGTCCGTCGCCGCCCCCGCGGGTCGGCCGGGCGGCGGCGCCGGTCTCACGGGCGGCACCCGACGCGAGTCCCGCCGCGATGATGAACACGAAGACGACCAGGAGCGCACCGAGCAGTCCGACGTGCTCGCCGAGGAACCCGATGAGCGGAGGACCGGCCAGGAACGCCACGTACCCGATGGTCGCGACGGCGCTGACCTTGGCGGCGGCCGTGCGGGGGTCGTCGGCAGCGGCCGACATGCCCATCGGGAAGCCGAGGCTGGCACCGAGGCCCCAGAGCACGACGCCCACGATCGCGAGCGGCACGTTGTCGATGAAGATGAGCATGCCGAGGCCGATCACCGCGACGGCGGCGCTGATGCGCAGGATCGGGACGCGCCCGAACTTGTCGATGAGGGGGCTGCCGGCGACGCGACCGACGGTCATCGCCGCGAGGAACACGGTGAGCACGCCGGCACCGGCGGCGTTGTCGAGCCCGTGGCCGTCGATCATCGCGAGCGGCAGCCAGTCGTTCGCGGATCCCTCGGCCAGGGCCATGCCGAGCACGATCACGCCGATCAGGATCGTGGACGGCTGTGCCCAGACCTGCATGCGGGTGAGCGGCGTCGCGACCGGGCTGGTGTCGGTGGAGACCTGCTCGGCGAAGCGGTGCTCGTCCTGGAACTTCGTGACGGCGACGAGCATCGCGGCGCTCGTGATGACGACCAGCACGATGAAGTGCACGGAGACGGGGATCTCGAGCCGCTCGGCCAGGGCACCGAGCCCGGCGCCCGCCAGCGTGCCGAGGCTGAACGCGGCGTGGAACAGGGGCATGATCGTGCGCCCACCGGCCTTCTCGGCTGCGGCGCCGGAGACGTTCATCGACACGTCGCACAGGCCGTTGCCGAACCCGAAGGCGATCAGGGCGATCCAGATGGCGGCGAAGCCCCACCCGAGCGTGACCGCGATGCCGGCGAAGACCATGCCGAGTGCCAGACAGGCGGCGGCGATCTGGATCCCGCGGCGTGCGCCGAGCTTGGCGACGATGTGGCCGGCGAAGGTCAGGCCACCGATCGAACCGACGGCCATGCCCAGGACGAGCAGACCCATCTCGAACGTGCTCGCGCCGAGGGAGTCGCGGACGCTCGGGATCCGGCCGAGCCACGTCGCGATGTCGAGCCCGGACAGGGTGAACACCACGAACACCGCGATGATCCAGGCCCTGGTGGTCGGGACGGTGCGGGTGGACGGCGTCGTCATGGTGGTCCCATCGTGCTTCGTTGCTGGTGGTCGTCGTGCGGGTCGCGCTGCGCGTTTTGTTCTGGGTCGGCCGCTATCGAATCGATTCGACCGCTTGTTCCCGCTACGCTAACCGGCGATGGACGAACCGGCAACAGCACTCGGCGCGTCGCCTTCCCGCGGCGGAGTCACCCGTCGGTCGCGCCCGACGCTGGCCGCGGTCGCCCGTGCCGCCGGTGTCGCGCCGTCGACGGCCTCGCTCGCGTTCAGCGGCAGCGGCCCGGTGTCCGAGGACGCCAAGGCCCGCGTGCTCGCCGCCGCCGCAGAGCTCGGGTACGGCGGTCCCGATCCCCGTGCGCGTTCGCTCCGTCGAGGGCGTTCCGGCGTCATCGGCGTCGTGATGGACGAGCGCCTGAGCGATGCCTTCCGCGACCCGGTCAACGTCCTGACGCTCGACGGCATCGCCGAGGTCGCCGGGGCTGCGGGGGCTTCGCTCTTGCTGGTCCGGAGTCCGCTCGACGATGAGCAGGGTGCCGGCCCGCTGGTGGATGCCCCGATGGACGCCGTCGTGCTCGTGGGGTGCAACGTCCGGATCGACCCGGCCGTGGCGGTGCTGCGGCGTCGACAGATCCCCGTCGTCGCGATCGAGGCAGACGAGATCGAGGGTGCCGTGCCCGTCCAGCTCGACAACCGGGATGCCTCGCGCCGTGCTGCTGCGTACCTGCAGGACCTCGGGCACGCCGACGTCACGGTGGTGACGCTGCCGCTCGACGCTGCTCGTCGGCGGGGGCCGGTCGACGACGACCGGTTCGCGTCGGGCATCGCGTTCACGACGCTGGAGCGACTGCGGGGCGTGCGCGAGGTCTACCCCTCCGCCGTGGCGGTCGAGACGGCGGGGAGCTCGGTGGAAGAAGGACGCCTGGCAGGCGTGGAGCTGTTCGCTGCCGATGGCCCTCGCCCCACCGCCGTCATCGCCCAGAGCGACCTGATCGCCGTCGGGGTGATCTCGGCTGCCCTCGACGCCGGGCTGCGGGTGCCCGAGGACGTCAGCGTCGTCGGGTTCGACGGCATCACGGTGGACGACAGCCTGTTGCACCGCACGCCGATCCGGCACCTGACCACGCTCGTGCAGCCGTTCGTGCAGAAGGGCCAGGCTGCCGCTCGTGCTGCGCTGGCGATGCTCGAGGGGGCGGAGCCGCAGCCGGCGTCGTTCATCTCGGAGTTGCGGGTGGGGGACACGACGGGGCCGCCGCCGGCTGTGCGCTGATCCCACCCCCGGATTCCGCCACACCCCTACGAGTCGGTCAGCGCAACTTCGCGACGATCACCGCGACAGGGCGGGAAGTACGACGTCATCGACGACCTCGACGATGTCGTCGCGGGACAGCGGGCCAGTGGTGAGGTGACGGGCGAGCACGAGTGCGGCGCCAGCGCTGACGCGTGATGGGCTGACAGCGCTCGAGGGGATCTCGCCACGGGCCGCGGCGCGTCCGAATGCTTCGGTCACGAGGCGTTGGCGCGGCTCGATGAGCAGTGCGACGATGCGCTGCCACATCTCGGGTCGTCGCTCTCGCTCCAGGAGAAGTGGTGCGAGGACCCGTCCGACGGGGGTGGTGAGCCCGTCCGCGAGATCGGACAGGAACGCGATGAGTTCGTCGCGGAGGCCACCGACCGGCTGGAGTCGGGTCCCCCCGGGGTGATCGCTCCGCTCCGCGGTGTCTTCGGTCCAGGCGAGGGCAGCGAGGACGAGCTGCTCCGGATCGGTCCAGCGCCGGTAGAGCGAGGCCTTGCCCGCACCGGCTGCCGCGGCGACGTTCTCGAAGGTGAGGCCCGCCATGCCGTGGTCAGCCAGCTGTTCGAGTGTGGCGGCGAAGATCGCGTGCTCGAGGTCAGCGCCGCGCCGCCGGACGGGAGCGTTCACGAGATGAGTGTCCCACCGACCCACACAGCGCCCGGCTGAGCGAGGACGGCTGGGTCGACGAGGGGATCGCCGGTCGTGAGCAGGAGGTCCGCACGCAGCCCCACTTCCACACGCCCGCGGTCGTGCAGACCGAATGCCGCCGCTGCCCCGTCCGTGGCAGCGGTCAGTACCGCGCCGTTCGTCATCCCGGTGTCCCGCAAGAGGAGCATCTCCTCGTGGAGGGCCTCGCCGTGGCGAACCGGCGCGAACGGGGTCTCGTTCGCGTCCGTGCCGGCGACGACTGGCACACCGGCGGTGTGCATCCGGCGCACACTCTCGACGGCGTTCTCGAATGCGGCGTCGGCACGGTCCCCGAGCCGCGCGCGGGCCATCGCGCGCATCATGACGAGGGTCGGTGACGCGATGGTGCCCTGGTCGACCATCCGACGGACGGTCTCGCCCGGCAGCGGCCGGTCGAGCGGTGCGTGCGTGAGGATGTCGACCCCGGTGTCGAGCCCGCGGACGAACGACGCGGCGGTCACGACGTGGGCCACGGTCCGGAGCCCCCGGCGGCGTGCACCGTCGACCAGGGCCGTGATCGTTGCGACGTCGAGCGCGGGGACGTCGGTGGCGTCGGGGTCCTCGATGATGATCTTCACCAGGTCCGACCCGTTCGCGGCCCGCCAGTCCAGGTACCGCTCGGCATCGGCTGCGCTGCTCACGCCGCTCGCGTCCGGGAAGCCCATCCGAGCGATCTGGGTGCTGCCCGGCGCCGAGGCGGCCGAGCCCGCGCTGAGGAGCCCCGGTGCCCCCGGTGCTCCTCGCTGCTCGTCGACGAGGGAGTCCGGGTGTGTCCCGAGGTCGACCATCGTCGTGACGCCGGCTCGGACTGCGGACGACAGCGCCGCCGGGGAGCCCAGGTGGACGTGCGTGTCGATCAGGCCCGGAACGAGGAACTGCCCCGTTCCGTCGACGACCGAACCGCCGGCTGGAGCGACGGTCCCCGCGGGACGGACCGTGGTGATGTGTTCGTCGAACTCGACGTCGACAGCCTCGGTTGTGGTCACCCCGCCGGAGCTGGTGCGGACGTTGCGAATGGTCGTGGTCATGCGGTCTACGATACAGAATCGTTCACTACACGCAACGAGGAGCCATCGATGTCCGAACTGATCGACGTCCACGCACACTTCGTCACCGCGGACTACGTCGCAGCGGCCCGAGCAGCCGGGTACGAACAGCCGGACGGCATGCCCGCCTGGCCGAGCTGGTCGCTCGCCGGCCAGCTCGGTGACATGGACCGCCGCGGGATCGCCCGAGCGGTCCTGTCCATCTCGTCGCCCGGAGTGCACTTCGGGGACGACGACCGAGCCGCGGAGCTCGCGCGGACACTCAACGACGAAGCCGCCGCGATCGCGGCCGCGCACCCGGACCGGTTCTCGTACTTCGCGTCCCTCCCGGTGCCGGATGTCGACAGTGCGGTCCTGGAGGCCCGGCGCACGTTGCAGGGACCGGGTGCGGTCGGCGTCGTCCTCGAGTCCAACGCGCACGGCCAGTACCTGGGAGATCCCGCGTTGGAGCCGCTCTGGGCCGAGCTCGACGCCCGCGGCGCGGCCGTCTTCGTGCACCCGACCTCGCCCGTCGGGTGGGAGCACACCGCCCTCGGGCGTCCTCGCCCGATGCTGGAGTTCATGTTCGACAGCACCAGGAGCATCGTCGACCTGGTGTTCGCCGGCGTCCTCGACCGGTACCCGGACCTGCGCGTCATCGTGCCGCACTCGGGCGCGACCCTGCCGGTCCTCTCCGACCGGATCGCCCTGTTCCAGCAGTTGTTCGGCGCCACCGCCGGCACGATGCCCTGGAAGGACGCGATGCGGCGGCTCTGGTTCGACACGGCAGGCACGCCGTTCCCACTCGACGTGCCAGTCCTCGCCGAGGTCGCCGGGACGGACCGGCTGCTCTACGGCAGCGACTCGTGCTGGACGCCGACGCAGGGCGTGGACGCGCAGATCGCCGCGCTCGACGATGCCGAGCCGCCGCACGACGCGACGAGTTGGCGAGAACTCACGACCCGGAACGCTCGGCGTCTGCTCGACTGACTCCGGCGAGGACGCTCTGGATCGCGGGTCCGGCGATCGCGACGACGGTGTCGTGGTCGGCTGCGAGCACGGCAGGGACCCCGAAGACCTGCCGGCTCGTGATGATCCCGACGAGCATGGCCGCGGCGAGCCCGGCCCGGAGCGCACGGTCCTCGTGATCGGCGCCGGAGGCTCCGTGCACGAGGCGGGCCTGGATGAAGTCCCGCAGCTGCGCCGTCGCGTCCTCGTTGACCATCGCACCTCGGAGCATCGCCATCAGCGGTTCCGACTCCTCCGGGGCGCCTTCCCAGGCCTGTAGGAACGCCCGGACGACACGCTCGCCGAGATGCTCGTCCGGACCCTCGAAGGCCGTGTCGAAGCGCCGGAGCGCGGACGGGGACACGGCCATCACCGCTGCGAACAGGTCGGCCTTCGACCCGAAGAACTGCATCACCTGCGAAGGGTCGACGCCGGCGTCCGCCGCCACGGCCCGGATCGTCGTGCCGGCGAAACCGTCGCTGGCGAACCGCGCACTCGCCGCCGCGAGGACCGTCGTGCGGGTGCTGGCCGCCCCGGGACGGCGACCCACGCGGGAGGTCGTCGCTGCTTCCGTCGTTCCGTCCATGCCCGCAATCTACTCCGCCGACGGGTTTCTCAACACGCGTTGAGTTCTTGCCGGATCGGACGTACGCTCGCCTCGACGACGAGCCCACGGAGGACTCCCGCACGAAGGAGAACACGATGACCGACCAGAGGATGACCGTCCCCTCCACCCCGCTGCCCGCTCCGCGCACGGGTGTGCTCACCCCCTTCGAGCCCGGCACCCGAACCCTCGAGGCCGGGTTCCGGATCGCGCCGCAGTTCAAGCCGCTGCCCGTCGACACGGTGTTCGACAAGGACGTCGCGATGCAGCTGCGCGACGGCACGACCATCCACGTCGACGTGTTCCGCCCGGTCGGCACCGAGCCGGTGCCGGTGATCGTGGCATGGAGCCCGTACGGCAAGGCGCAGGGCACGTCGCTCAGCGTGATGGGGGTGTTCGGGCTCGTCGGGCTGCCGAACAGCACGGTGTCCGGACTCGAGAAGTTCGAGGCACCGGACCCGGCGTACTGGGTCGAGCACGGCTACGCGATCTGCAACGTCGACATCCGCGGCGTGGTCGACTCCGAGGGCGACAGCGTGCTCTGGGACCGGCAGGAGGGCCGCGACGCGTACGACGTCATCGAGTGGCTGGCCGAGCAAGAATGGTGCGACGGCAAGGTCGGCATGAGCGGCACGAGCTACCTCGCCGTGTCGCAGTGGTTCACCGCCGCCGAGCAGCCCCCGCACCTCGTCGCGATCAACCCGTGGGAGGGCGTCAGCGACGTCTACCGCGACCTCGTGATGCGCGGCGGCATGCCCGACACCGGGTTCGCACAGCAGCTGCAGGACGGCAGCTTCTTCGGGAAGGGCCAGAAGGAGGACATCCTCGCCGAGGTCGACGCCCACCCGCTGATGACCGACCTGTGGGAGCAGAAGATCCCTGACTTCTCGCAGATCGAGGTCCCGGCGTACGTCGTCGCGAGCTACTCGAACACCCTGCACACCGCCGGGACCTTCCGCGCCTGGCGTCGGATCGCCAGTGACGAGAAGTGGCTCCGGATCCACAACACCCAGGAGTGGCCGGACTACTACGACCCGGCCAACGTCGAGGACCTCCGCCGGTTCTTCGACCACTTCCTCAAGGGCGTCGGCAACGGGTGGGAGGCCACTCCGACCGTCCGGTACTCGGTCCTCGACCTGCAGGGCGGAGACGAGGTCGCCGTGCCGGCTGAGTCGTTCCCGCCGCAGGACGCCATATCGACGAAGTACCACCTCGACGCCCGGACGCGAACGCTGACCACGGCCGCGCCCGAGGCGCCTGCGGAAGCGTCCTACGCCGTCGACGCGAACCCGGACGCCGTCTCGTTCCTGACCCGCTTCGACGAGGAGACCGTCCTGGTCGGGTACCCGAAGGCGCACCTGTTCGTCGAGGCCCGGGGCGCCGACGACATGGACCTGTTCGTCCTCGTCCAGAAGCTCGACCGCTGGGGAACGCCGCTGCAGGCGTTCACCGTGCCGAACCAGTCGGCGATGGCGCACGACCTCACCGACCACGGCGCGACGATCCTGCGCTACAAGGGCTCCGACGGACGCCTCCGGGTGTCCGCTCGGCACCTCGACGAGGCCCTGTCGACCGACGACGTCCCCGCGCACTCGTTCGACCGCGTCGAGAAGCTCGCTGCCGGGCAGGTCGCCGAGATCGAGATCGACCTGTTCCCGGTCGGACTGCGCTTCCACGCGGGCGAGCAGCTGCGGTTCATCGTGAGCTCCCGGAACCTGCTCGGCACGCTCATGCCGGCGATCCGCGAGTACGTCGGCGCGAACACCGGGCGGCACGTCGTGCACACCGGCGGCGACCAGGCCTCGTACCTCCAGCTCCCCGTCCGGGCCGCACGGTGACCGGCGCGACCGTGCGCCTGGCCGGCGAGGACACCGACTCGACCATCGACGGGTTCGAGCTGTTCTCGGCCCGCCGGGCGCTCGCGCTCCTGAAACGGAAGCTGGGACGCGAGCGACTGCTCGAGCTCCTGGCCGACGAGATCGCTGCGGGTGACGCGTTCCTCCGCGCCCACCTCGAACGCTCCGGCGGCGAGCAGGCAACCGGCACGACCACGCTCCGTGCACGGGGCATCAGTGCCGCGCAGTTCGGTGCGTGGCTCGGCGCCGCGTTCGCCCGCGAGGACGTCATGCTCGCCGGACACCCGGAGCACTACGGGATCCACGCCGAGCCGGGGCGCAACGTGAACATCGTCGAGACCCTCGACGAGTACGTCTGCTCGTTCTTCATGCGCCCCTGGGACGACAGTGCCGTCGTCGAGCAGGAGCTGCCCGCCGCAGAAGCGACTGCCGGTCGCCGGTCGCACATGCTGTTGGCGGACGGGACGGTGATCGGCTCGATCGCGAACTCCTTCGACGAGGAGCAGGACGGCTTCACCGCACGTCTGTCCGTCACCTTGCCGGCGACCTGCGCCCCGGCGGTGATCGAGCAGCACCTCGAGCACTTCGCCGTCGAGTTCCGCACCTGGATCCGCCGAGCCGCCAACGAGCGGTGACCACTCGAAGGCCGGCGATCCGCACGAGACGTTGGCTCAGGGCAGCGTTCGCTCCCACGTCGACGTCGGCCGCTCCGCGCGCGACCGTGAGCTGCGAGTCCTACTGCCAGGTGGCGGTGTCGGGGTCGATGCCGCGGGCGCGTGCGCCGGCGTCGATGATGCGACGCAACCATGAGGCGAGCCCGGCTCGGATGCCGTCGTAGTGTGCGGCGTACCCCGGATCGGCTTCGTACATGCGGCCGAGGACGACCTGCATCTGCCGGGTGATCGGGAAGTAGGCGGAGAACACCTCGCGGTGCTGTTCAACGAGAGCGTCCGCGGCCGGGCTGCCGGGTTCGACACCAGCATCCATGGCGTCGGCAAGGGCCTGATCAAGCGCCGCAGACGCATCGGCGACGGCCTGCCAGTCGTCCACGGTGCGTGACGCCGAGCGTTCGGCGTAGTGCCGCCACTCCGGCGTATCGCCGTAGAGTTGCCGCGCCTCAGCCGGCCACTGCGGATTCCATCCAGGCCCGAACGTCGCGGTCTGCTCCTCATTGGTCATGAGCAGCCCGTGCTCGTGGGCGTCGGCCATCCGGGCCAGGTCATCGCCCAGCGCGCTGAGATGCTCGATCCGCGCCGCAAGCTGGGACTGCTGGGCGCGCAGCGCAATGACAACGGCCGCACTCGGATCGTCGAGAACGTTCCGAATGGCTTCCAGGTCGAGCCCCAGCTCGCGGTAGACGACGATGCGCCGCAGCCGCTCGAGGTCGTCTTCGGCATAGAGCCGGTACCCGGCAGCTGACCGTGACGACGGCCTCGCAAGGGCGATCTCGTCCCAGTGATGCAACGTCCGGACCGTCACGCCCAGGCGCGCCGCGGCCTGACCAACAGTCAGGTCCACGGCGTCGCTGTCATCAGGCATGCGCTCCATTCTTCTCGCCGTCGGCGTCAGGTGCGGTGATGCCGATCGCTTCGAGGTTCTTGGCGGTCTGGCTGGTCGGCTCGAAGGGTTTCGCGGCAGTGAAGACGACTCGCACCTTCTCCGGCGTGATCACCTCGACATCGCGGGTGCCCCAGGGCGTGTCCCGCGGCTCGCTCACCACGCCCGCGTCGTGGGCTCGGCACGCGGTGACGAGGGTGTCGATCTGGTTCAGGACGCACGCGAAGCTGAAGCTCACCGCCGGCGCCTGATCCGGAGCGGACGCGGTTGGGACCAGCAGGACGTCCTGAAAGGCCCACCGGCGCAGGTGCACGAGCTGGCCCGGCACGCTGAACAGGTCGAAGAAGCCCAGGCCGCGGGTCCAGAAGTCGACGGAAGCGGCCAGGTCGGTTGTCGGGATCGTCACGAACGACGGCATCCCGTAGATCCCGTGGAACGGCTCAGGCGCGACCACGTCAGGGCCGGGGGCGGGGACCGGGCTCATCTCAAAGGCGTTGTAGTAGCTGCTCATGGGTCCACGTTCTGCCCTCACGCGGCGTGAGGGTCAAATCGGGGAACTCTGGGACCAACCTGTTGGCCCGGTTCACCGAGTTGGCGGCCCGCGTCCGGAGAACGATCGGTCGCCGAGACCTTCACCATCAACCCTTGGATTAGCCGAGGCAGACATGCAAGGAGCGAAGAGGACCTCGCTAGAACAGCGAGTTCAGCTCGCCGTAGTCGACGGCCGGCGTCAAGGACCCGTATGTGCCGGCAGTCAGCAGTTCCATAGCGGCCGATCGAGCAATCTCGTACGCGGCCTGCGCCATGCCCGAACCGACGCTCACGCGGGCCACTCCGAGTTCTGAGAGCTGCGCGGCAGTCAGGGAGCCGGGGCCGACCATCACGTTCAGCGGGCCGTCGATTGCCTCAGCCAGCGCTCTGATCGTGTCGGCGTCGCCAACTCCGGGTACGAAGACACCATCTGCTCCTGCTTCGAGGTACCGGTGTGCCCGATGGAGGGTCTCAGCGAACCGCTGCTCCGGCGAGACCAGGCCGGCGAGGTACACGTCCGTCCGCGCGTTGATGAACATCGGTACCCCGGCACGACCCGCTGCACGTCGAGCCGCGCCGATACGGTCCATGAGCTCAGCTGCGGGCAGTGCGCCGTCCTCGATGTTGATGCCGACTGCACCGGCTTCGAGAACTGCGTCGACCGTGTGTTCCACCCCGTCTGCGTCGTCGGCGTAGCCGGCCTCGATGTCAGCGGTGACCGGCACAGTCACCGCGCCAGCGATCCGAGAGACTGCCGCGACGGCCTCCTTTCGCCCGAGCGCGCTACCGTCCGCATGACCGAGCGACCATGCGACACCTGCGCTGGTGGTAGCGATGGCTGGCGCACCCGCAATCTCGACGAGTCGGGCGCTTGCTACGTCCCAGGCGTTGGCGAGAAGGAGCGGCTGTGCGAAGTCCTGGTGGAGCGTGTGGAAGGCGGCGGCCTGCGTGGTTCTGTTGTTCACCTGCGCAGTTCAGCCGAGCCGCGCTTCAGTTTCTGGCGGATATCGGACGACGCGGTCAGCGTTACAGCGGTTTCAATAGCCGGTCGCTCAACGGTCCGGCAGGAGTGACGTGCGTCGTAGCTACTTCTTCTCGTACTTGCGCCAGTAGCGGGCGAGAGCCGCTTGGCCCGGTCGAGCCGTGGTGAACACGACTAGAGCGAACCCGATGAAGATGACGAGAAACGCCACCAGACGGTCGAGCCTGCCGTCCGAGTGGGCCATCAACACGAAGCCGATGACGACGACCAGTGCACCCAGTGTCACGAGTACAACGCGTCGAGGGGTCATGAGCGCGAATCTATCGTCACTGTCACGAAGTGGTGTTCGACCCGCCTCGCGGTCGACGGCACTCGTTCAGTGACAAGCCCCTGTGGGAAGGTCCCGTTAGCCGGTCGTGAAGCGGCCGCCGGTCAGGAGGCGGCGACTGTGAGTGCCAGGACGATGACAGTCGCGCCGATCAAGACTCCGATCGCGCCAGCACCGATCACGCCCATGCGCGCGAGTCGCGGCCGGAACGGTACTCCGAGCCTGCCCCAGGATGACTCATAGATGGCGCGTGCAAGTCCGCGTGAGGTTGCAATCACGCCAATGCCGGCGACGATCACGAAGCACCCCATGGTGACCATCGCAAGTTGCTGTCCAGACATCGGGGCTCCGTTTCCGCTCCCAAGCACGCTACTCAGACCCGGGGCGCGCGCTTCGAGCTGTCCCGTAAGCCGGTCGACTACCGCGACTTCGTGCGCAGCGGTCCAGCTCCCCCCTCGAGCCCCGTGCTTCCTGATGGGGGCGTTCTCGGATAGGTGGTCCGAAACGATTCCGAATGACGGGACGTCAAACGAGGCGTTCCACCGACGCCCACCACGTGCGGAGGAATCAGCGCCGCCGCACCCCGAGCCCCACCACCGCCACGAGATTGACGGCGCTGCCGACCAAGAACCCCGTCGTCCCACCCGCGACTCCCGCGACCGGCCCGAGCACCGCCATGAGCACCGCCCCGACGACGAAGCCTGCGACCGACGCCAGCGCGACCTGCCGCGACCTCCCCGATGCGAGCAACAGCGCCGCAGGCACGAGCCCGACGGTGAACACCCACACCCCGACCATCAAGTAGCGCAGGTCAGCCACGGCAGCAGCCCCCTCGGCGGGGTAGACGATCGGCAGGAACCACCCGGCGAGCAGCGCCACCAGACCGAACACGACGGCAGAAGCAGCGGCGAACCCGACGACGAGCATCAGCGCGCCGCGAGACCGCAAGGACCCACCATCCGTCCGGTGCGCAAACGCCGGCACGAGCACCTGCCCCAGCGCCTGCCCGAGCATCGATGCCGGCGTCGCCAGGGTGAACGCCGCGGCGTAGACCCCGGCCTCGTGCGCCGACGAGGTCACCTGCGCCGAGATCATCGTCAATTGCAGCAACCCGTTCGAGGTCACCACCGCCAGCACGTTCCACGCCGCGAACCCGAGCACCCCTGCGGCGGGTTCGCGAGCGGCAGGGCCGAAGTCGTTCCACCGCGGCCAGCACGCGATCGCGAACACCGTGTACCCGATGGCCAGCGGCAGCAGCACGAAGGGCTCGAGCCGAGTGATGCACGCCACCACGAGCAGTCCGAGCGCGAGCACGCTCGTCACCGAGTCCCAGAGCGCTACCCGCGGCGCCCGGCCGTAGCCGAGCTGCGCTCCGCGGGCGTAGCAGTACAGCCCGTAGCCGACGACGACCCCGACACCACCGAGCACCATGCCGGGCCCGTTGCCCCAGGCGACCGCGACCGGCACGGTGACCGCGGCGAGCACCACGGTCGACACCAGCATCGACAGCCCGAGCACCCGGTTCACCGCGGCGTCCGACCGCCGACCCCGCAACGCGATCGCCAGGTACCGAGAGGCGGTGTTGCCCGCGGCGTTCGGCCAGAGCAGCGCGACGAACACCGACAGGGACAGCAGCGCCGTGGTCTGCCCGAGGGTCTCGGTGCCGAACACCCGCCCGACGACGACGGTCACGAGCAGCTTCGCGACGCCCTGCACCCCGATCCCGACCGTGGCGAGCACGGCCGACGACGCCACAGAAGACGACGGAGCCACAGGCACAGAAGTCCCGCTGGAAGAACCAGACCCGCTCACCGCGCCAACGCCTGTTCCACCCATCCACGCCGATGCGCGCGCAGCCCGAGCGTCACCGCCCGGACCCCGATGTACCCGAGGGCGAACGCCGCCCACAGCCCCGCGAGCGTCCCACCAGCCCACCACAGCAACGGCAGGTACACGACCAGGTTCACGCCTCCCGCGATCGCCAGGTACCGCGCATCCCCTGCGCCGATCAGCACCCCGTCGAGCACGAAGACGTACCCGGCGACGGGCATCCCGACGGCGATGAGCACCAGCACGGGCGGCAGCGCATCCCGCACGGCGGACGAGTCGGAGAACACCGGCCCGAGCACACCACTGACAGCCAGGGTCACCACGCCGAGCAGCGCCCCACCGACGATCCCGAGCAGCACGAGCCGCCGCGTCACCAGCCGTACCCGGGCCGGGTCCCGCGCCCCGAGGCCGTGCCCGACGAGCGCCTGCCCGGCGATCGCCAGGGCATCGAGCGCGAACGCCAGGGTCGAGAACACGGTCAGCCCGACCTGCGTCGTCGCGAGTCCTGCCGTCCCGAGTCCGGCGGCCGCGCCGACGGTCGCGAGCATCGCGATCCGCAACGACGCGGTCCGCAGGAACAGCCAGGCCCCGGACCGCAGTGCCCGGACGACGCCCGAAGCGCCGGGGCGAAGCGGCGCTCCCGATGATCGCGCGGCCCGCACGGCGATCCGGACGTAGACGATCGCCATCGCCCACTGCACGATGACGGTGCCGGCGGCGGAGCCCTCGACGCCCCAACCCGCGCCGTAGATCAGGAGGGCGTTGAGCAGTCCGTTCGCGACGAACCCGACGGTCGCGACGACGAGCGGGGTCTTCGTGTCCTGCAGCCCGCGCAGCAGCCCGGTCGAGGCGGTGACGACCAGGATCCCGGGCAGCCCGATGAGTGAGACCGTCAGGTACGCGGTCGCCGCCGCTGAGACGTCGGGCGACGCACCGAACAGGTCGACGAGCGGCCCGGCGAGCGGCCACCCGACGAGCGCGAGGACCACGCCCAGCACGAGTGCGAGCCACATCCCGTCGATGCCGGCGTGGACTGCGCATCGTCGGTCACCACCGCCGAGCGCGCGCGCCACGGCCGGCGTCGTCGAGTACGCCAGGAACACCAGCAGCCCGGTCACGGTCGACAGCACGGCACTCGCGAGTCCGACGGCCGCCAGCGGCGTCGCACCGAGGTGGCCGACGAGTGCGGTGTCGGTCAGCAGGAACAGCGGCTCGACCACGAGCGCGCCGAGCGCCGGCACCGCCAGGCGCACGATGTCGCGGTCGACCGCGCGCCGCTCGGCGGCGGTCACAGCGGGTCGCGTCGGTCGGTGCACCGACCCATTCTGTCGGCGATGCCGAGCGCGCGCGTTTCATAGCCCAGCTCGTGTCCCGAGGCTATTGGAAAGTGAGAATCCCTAACATACCGCCCCTGCGTTGCCGATAGGCCCATCCACGTCGAAGGGAAGCACTGATGGCCGACAACAAGATGACGAAGTCCGCTGGGGAACACTGGGTGTGTTCGATGCTCGTTCGGCAGGGTTGGGGTGCCGCGCTGACGCGCGATGGGCTCGCGCGGACGGACATCCCCGCCGTGCATACCGAAGACCTCTCGCGCCCCGCGATCGAGGTGCAGGTCAAAGCGGCTCGAGCAGCCTCCAATGTGAACTACCCACTCGGCTCGAACTCGCAGCAGACGGCGCGCTCGGATCGAGAGTGGTTCGTATTCGTGAGCCTGCCGGAACAGTCCGACTACGTCTCGGCGCCCCGTTCGTTCATCGTTCCCCGAGACCACGTTGCGGCTGCAGCCTTCATCGCGCATGAAGATTGGCGAACGGACCCCGACGCGGTTCCGGGGACCCGGAACGCGGGTGTCGACAGGTCCCGTGTGCACATCAGCGTTTGGAGTCGGTACGAGGATCGGTGGGACCTGCTCGCCCAGCCGACCTCTGCTGTGCCGGTCATGTTGCCCGCGCGGTTCGAAGACCTCGCCTTCGGCGATCGCGTCGGACTCCCAGAGGGGCATCCTTGGCTCTTGAACCGTCCAGTTTGGGCGGACGCCTGATTCCGTCGGCGCACCTTTCGGAAGCATCGCCGCACCGATCGAGGCCAGGTCCGTCGTCGGACGGTTCGCTTGATACGTTCGCCACATGGAGAGCGTTCGACATGCTGAGCTGATCGCAGAGCTCGAGGCGTCTCGTGCTGAGGAATGGGGTCAGCGGGCTCTGCTCGCATGCCTCCGGAAACTCCGCGACGGCGGCCCGACCGAGGCGGCAAGCGTCGTCGTGCACGACGCCTGGGCCACGGCTGACGAGTTCCGCGTCGTCTACGACTCCCCGTGGCAAGGTCCTCGCGTCGGGATCATCCGCAACCGGTGGACGACGATCGACCGCACGGACGCCTACGCAACCGGCGACCCGTCGACTCCAGAGGAGTTCGGACAGAATGTCGCGGACTTCAACATCGGCGAACCACTTGGCGCTTACCTCGACACCCTCGATTTCGACGCCGCTGGCCTGGGCTGGTGGGGCCACATCCCGTTGCGCAGCCGACGCTGATCACTCTGCACTCGCTCGACTGTCGGTGACACTCGAGCGATGACCGGACACTCCAGTCGAGGGGGAGATGGAGCGAAGAACGAGCGGTTCTCACCTAAGCTGCCAGCATGACGCTGAGCTTCGTCGCCCTCGACTTCGAAACGGCCAACTTCGACCGTGCATCGGTTTGTGCCGTTGGCCTCACTACGGTCATCGACGGGGCTGTCCAGTCCACGACGTCCTGGTACGTCGAACCGCCCACTGGGCTGGACTTCACCAACACGTACCTCCACGGCATCGGACCGGACGACGTCGACGGCGCCCCGACGTGGTCCGAGACCCTCGGGCGGCTGCGCACCGTGACGAACGGGCTTCCCGTCGTCGCCTACAGTCCCTTTGACAAGGGCGTCTACAACGCGGCCAACTCGCTCACAGGAGCACCCGACCCGCAACTGGACTTCCTCGATGCTCTCGCCGTGGTCCGGCACCACTGCAAACTGCCCAGCCACCGTCTTCCGCTGGTCGTCGAACACTTTGCGTTGCCGGACTTCCACCACCACGAAGCCGGCGCTGACTCGCTCGCCTGCGCGCTGATCATCCTGCGCATCGCCGAGGAGCAGCAGGTCGAGAGCGTCGACGAACTCTGGGCTGCCGTACCAATCCGGTCGAAGGGCACCAACCGCGCTGGCCGTGTGTACCAGCGAAAGGCCGATCTTCCTCAACCGGCCGCAGAGGCTGACCCGGCGCACCCCCTGTTCGGAGAGGTGGTGTGCTTCTCTGGCGACCTCGACAGTTACACCCGCACCGAGGCGCAGACGCTCGTCGCTTCGTTCGGAGCGGTCGTCTCGGGCAACGTCACCAAGAAGACCACGTTGGTCGTGATGGGCGGCTTCGACCCCGCAACGCTGCGCCCCGGAACCTCCCTCAGCGGGAAGGTCCAACGAGCGAAGGACCTCGCCGCCACGGGCCAGACCATCGAGATCGTCACGGAGCAGACGTTCCTCGAGATCGTCGCCGTCGCGTAGCCCGAGCTCCGGCGCATTCCCGGGAGATGGGATCGAGCAAGTTCCCGGTCTGGGTGATCAGAACCCAGTTCCCGTCCTCGGCTGACGTCGTGACGGGCCTCCAGTCCGGTGGTCCCGCGTTTCGCGGGTTCAGTCGCGGACGACCTCGTTGATCGCGGCCCAGCCGAGCGTCGGTGGTGCCGAGACGACAGCACCCGGCGTGCCGATCATCTGTGCAGCCCAGTCGCCGGCGACGCTGTACGCGGCTTCGGCGATCGCCGATCCAGCGCTGACCCGGCTCGCCCCCGCCTGGGCGAGGTCACCGACCGACAGGGTCCCGGGCCCGAACGCGACGTTGAGGGGCAGCTCGATCGCGTCCACGAGCATCGAGATCGTGGCGGCCGACAGCGCTCCGAGCACGAAGACGCCACTGGCGCCGGCCCTGGCGTAGGCGTTCGCACGGGTGAGCGTCTCCTCCGCCCAGGCGTCGCTCCCGGGCACGCCCAGCAGGTGGGTGTCGATCCGAGCGTTGACGAAGAGTGGGATGCCGGCGTCATCCGCAGCCTGGCGGGCTGCGCGGATGCGGTCCTCCTGTTCCGCCACCGGCCGGAGGGAGTCCTCGATGTTCACGCCGGAGACGCCGAGCTCGAGGAACGCGGACACGGTCGAGGCGACGTCGCCCGGTGTCTCGCCGTACCCGCGCTCGATGTCGGCGGTGAACGGGACGTCGACTGCCGCTGCGATCGGCCGCACGGCGTCCAGCGCGCCGTCCCGGGTCAGATCGTTGCCGTCGCGGTGGCCGCGTGACCACGCGACGCCGGCGCTCGTCGTCGCGATCGCATCCGCCCCGGCCGAGAGGACGATGCGTGCGGACGCGACGTCCCACACGTTCGGCAGGACAACGGGTGCGCCGGGGACGTGCATCGCGGTGAAGGTGCGCGTGCGCTCGAGGTGCGTGCTCATCGTGCAATCTCAGCACACCGGCTCAGAACGGCCAGTCCGACGGGTGGGTCAGCGGCACTGCCACGATCTGCACGTCGTCTTGGTAGGCGATCCGTCCAGGGCTGTTGGTCCGCAGTTCCACCCACGCGACTCCGTACCGGTCGAGCAGGTCGAGGTAGTCCGCGCTCATCGTGAGCAGGGCCGTGGCACTCGTCCGGAACCAGGATCGCGCCCCTGGATTGCGTGCCTCGTCGAAGAGCCGCGTCTCCACGGTCGAGGGGTCCACGTACAGCCCCTCTGCTCGCTGGTTCGCGGCGACCAGCCAGCGGTCGTCGGTGTCGGAGAGGGCTCCGGCCGCGCGCAGACCGTTGGTCAGCGCGAAGATCCCGGGGAAACGACCACGTCGGTTGGGCACCGCGCTCTGGTAGCGGACGAAGTCGGTCACGGTCCGACGCTAGCGCCGTCGCGGTCGTGACCGCATGACTGGACGTGGGTGTCAAGGCCGGCCCACGTCGTCGACGTGCGTCATGACGGACGGGAGGCCCGTGGCGGCGCCGCCACGGGCCTCCCGTCCGGTGGTCCCACGTCGTCAGGCCGGACGCGCGTTCCGGCCGACCACTCGCGTCAGTCGGCGCGTGGTTCGGCGGGGACACCGCCGGTGGCGGCGTGTGCCTCTTCGGAGGTGACGGGCGTCGCCTCGTCGGTGCCGCGCGCCCGCCCGATCAGGTCCATCAGGTGGTAGACGACGATCGCGGCGATGGTGCCGAGGATGATGCCGCCGAAGCTCGCCTGGCCGAACGCGAACGTGAAGTCCGCGATGCCGATGATGAGCGCGATGCCAGCGGTCAGCTGGTTCTTCGGCTTCGAGAAGTCGACCCGGTTCTCGACCCAGATCCGGATGCCGATGACACCGATCAGACCGTACAGGGCGGTGGTCGCGCCGCCGAGCACGCCGGCGGGGACGGAGGAGATGACCGCACCGATCTTCGGGGAGAGGCCGAGCAGGACGGCGGCGATCGCGGCGACCCAGTACGCGGCGGTGGAGAAGACACGGGTGGCGGCCATGACGCCGATGTTCTCGCCGTAGGTGGTGGTGGCGGAGCCGCCGCCGGCACCGGCGAGCACGGTGGAGATGCCGTCGGCGAAGAGCGCCCGGCCGGTGAGGGGCGTGAGGTCGCGGCCGGTGAGCTGTCCGACACCCTTCACGTGGCCGACGTTCTCGGCGACGAGCGCCAGCACGACCGGCACGAACGCCAGGTAGATCGCGAGCTGCGACGGGTCGAACGCGGGAGCGGTGAACGTCGGCAAGCCGATCCACTTCGCGTCGCCGACCTTCGAGTAGTCGACCTGACCGCCGATGAGCGCCGCCACGTAGCCGATGAGCACGCCGATGACGATGGACAGGCGACCGATCAGCCCCTTGAACAGGACGGTGACCAGGATGATCGCGGCGAGGGTGATGACCGCGACGACCGGGGCGGCCGTGAAGTTGTCCTTCGCCGCAGGTGCCAGGTTGAACCCGATCAGGGCGACGATCGCGCCGGACACCACCGGCGGCATCAGGCGGTCGATCCACCCGGCGCCGGCCAGGTGCACGACGAGCCCGACGATCGCGAGCAGGGCGCCGACGACGATGATGCCCGACAGGGCGAGGGGGATGCCGCCGATCTTGGTGGCAGCACCGATCGGTGCGATGAAGGCGAACGACGACCCGAGGTAGCTCGGCAGGCGGTTGCCGGTGATGAGCAGGAACAGGATCGTGCCGATGCCGCTGAACAGCAGGGTCGTCGACGGCGGGAACCCCGTCAGCAGCGGCACCAGGAAGGTGGCGCCGAACATCGCGACGACGTGCTGCACGCCGAGACCGATCGTCCGGGCCCAGGTCAGTCGCTCGTCCGGTGCCACGATCGTCGTCGCGGAGACGGTCTTGCCGTCGCCGTGCAGCTTCCACGGAAGTCCCATGCGATGACCGTACCGGCAGCCGTGCGCAGGTGACGACGGACACCGACCTGCTGCATGGCGTCGGTGGCTATCGTGGACGGCATGACCGACGTCGCACGTGCCTCCGGCATCCACACTGACGAACTCGACCCCGCGGTGCGCCCCCAGGACGACCTGTACCGCCACGTGAACGGCACCTGGATCGCCGAGACGCCGATCCCCGACGACAAGGCCCGCTACGGCTCGTTCACGGTGCTGGCCGAGGCCGCCGAACTCGCCGTCCGCGCGATCATCGAGCGCTCGCAGCAGGCCGCCCCCGGCACCGAGGAGCGCAAGGTCGGTGACCTCTTCTCGTCCTTCACCGACGAAGCCCGGCTCGAAGAGCTCGCCACCGCGCCGATCGAGCCGCTCCTCGCCGAGATCACGGCCATCGAGTCCGTGCCCGAGCTCATCGCCACCGTCGGACGCTTCGAGCGCCTGGGGCTGCCGAGCTTCCTGCAGCTCTTCGTCGACAACGACCCGGGCGACCCCGAGTCCTACGTCGTGTTCCTCGAGCAGTCCGGCCTCGGTCTGCCCGACGAGTCGTACTACCGCGAAGAGCGCTTCGCCGACATCCGGACGAAGTACCGCGAGTTCGTCGCGGCGATGTTCCCGCTCGCCGGGTTCGAGGACGGCGGCGACCGCACCGAGCACGTCATCGCGCTCGAGACGGCCCTGGCGTCGAAGCACTGGGACAACGTCACCACCCGCGACAGCCAGAAGACCTACAACAAGCTGCCCTGGGCCGAGGTCGCGGCGCTCGCCGAGGGCATCGACCTGCAGACGTGGTGGCAGGCCATCGACGCACCGTCCGGCGCGTTCGAGACGGTCGTGGTCCGCGAGCCGTCGTTCATCACGGGCCTGGCCGAGCTCCTGCGCGACCAGCGGCTCGAGGTCTGGAAGGACTGGCTGCGCTGGCAGGTCATCCGTGGCTCGGCCGCGTACCTGACGAGCGCGTTCTCGGCCACGAACTTCTCGTTCTACGGCACCGCCCTCACCGGGGCGCCGAAGCAGCGCGAGCGCTGGAAGCGCGGCGTCTCCCTGGTGGAGGGCGCGATGGGCGAGGCCGTCGGCCGGATCTACGTGCAGGAGCACTTCGACGAGACCTCGAAGGCCACGATGGACGACCTCGTCGCCAACCTCGTCGAGGCGTACCGGCAGAGCATCACGGCGCTCGACTGGATGACCGACGAGACCCGTGCGCGTGCCCTCGACAAGCTCGACAAGTTCACGCCGAAGATCGGGTACCCGGTCAAGTGGCGCGACTACTCGGCGCTGCCGGTCGTGCCCGACGACCTGGTCGCGAACGTCCGCGCCGTCGCGTCGTTCCAGGTCGACCGCGAGCTCGGCAAGATCGGCAAGCCGATCGACCGCGACGAGTGGTTCATGACCCCGCAGACGATCAACGCGTACTACAACCCCGGTTTCAACGAGATCGTGTTCCCCGCGGCGATCCTGCAGTTCCCGTTCTTCGACGCCGACCGCGACGCCGCCGCCAACTACGGTGCGATCGGTGCCGTCATCGGCCACGAGATCGGGCACGGCTTCGACGACCAGGGCTCGCAGTACGACGGCGACGGCAAGCTCGAGAACTGGTGGACCGAGGCCGACCGCACGGCGTTCGAGGAGCGCACGAAGGCCCTCATCGCCCAGTACGACGCGCTCGTCCCGACCGAGGTGCCGGACGGCCACGTCAACGGTGCCCTGACGATCGGCGAGAACATCGGCGACCTCGGTGGCCTGTCGATCGCGTGGAAGGCGTACCTGCTGTCGCTCGACGGTCAGGAGCCCCCGGTCGTCGACGGCCTGACCGGTGCCGAGCGGTTCTTCCTGAGCTGGGCGCAGGCGTGGCAGATGGCGATCCGTCCGGAGGAAGCCGCGCGCCTGCTGTCGATCGACCCGCACTCGCCGAACGAGTTCCGGTGCAACCAGGTCGTCCGCAACATCGACGGCTACTACGACACGTTCGGCGTGACCGAGAAGGACGCGATGTACCTCGACCCCGCCGAGCGCGTCGCGATCTGGTGATGGTGGAGCCGGACGCGGCTCGGTCGTCACGCCGTCGGCGGCCGGAGGACCGCTCGGATGGTGGCGGTCGGGCCCGCGGTCGGCACAGCGGTCGGCCGGACGACCGCTTCGGCGCCACGACCGAGGCCCTCGGTGCCCTCGCCCTCGACGGCGCCGGCGTCAGCGCCTCGGTGATCGACACCTCGACCGGCAAGGCCCTGCTCGCGATCGACGACACCGTCGTGCAGCCCGTCGCGAGCCTCGGCAGGGTGCTGCTGCTGATCGAGGTCGCGGCACAGCTCGAGGACGGACGCCTGCACGGCGACCGCCTCCAGCGCATGGCACGGGACACCGCGACCGGCGCCGGGCTGTGGCAGTTCCTGCAGGAACCGACGATGCAGGTGCCCGACCTGGCGACCCTGGTCGGCGCCACCGGTGACACCTGGGCGATGAACGCACTGCTGTCGACGGTCGGCATCGACGCCGTCCGCGAGCGTGCGGAGTCGCTCGGCATCGAGCGGACCGCGCTGATCGACCGGGTGCGCGACCGTCGTGGTCCGGACGACGCCCCGGACGCCTCGGTGGCCCCGACGGGTGAGCTCGCGTGGGTGATGCGCGGACTGGCGCTCGGCGAGGTCGTGGACGAAGCGGTCTCGAACCGGGTGCTCGGCTGGCTGTCGCTGGCGAGCGATCTGAACCTGGTCGCCGGCTCGTTCGGCCTCGACCCCCTGGCGCACCGTGCGCTCGACCACGGGCTGCAGGTCGTCGCGGTCACCGGGTCGAGTACGGGCGTCCGTGCCGAGGCCGGGATCCTCCGGGGTCCGGGCTCGTCGGTCAGCTACGCCGTGACGGTGACGTTCGACGACGCCTCGTTGCAGCGGCGCCTCGCGGTCATCGAGGCACTGCGGACCATGGGCACCGAACTACTCGAGGCAGTGCACGCCCCGGCGCGCCGCTGACCGGGTCGCTCAGTTCCCCTCGGACGTTGCGTCGGGTGGCGGCACGCAAGCCGACTCGGCGGTGAGGCTCAACCCGTCGACGGTGCCGCGGATGCTGGCGGTGGCCGGGTCTGCGCCGGAGGAAGACGACCAGGAGTCGCGGCCCATCGCGCGGTCACTGACCCCGAGGCCCTCGGACGTCCAGAGCGCGGTCACGGCGTCGAACGGCTCCTGGGCGTCGTCGACCACGTCGAACACGGGCACCACGCTGAGCGCCGTCGCCCGGGTGCCGGTCGGGTCGGACGACCCGGACGTCGCGCACTGTTCGGTGCCCGTCGTCACGGTCGCCGGGACCCCGGCGGCGGCTGCTGACCGCTCGAGGAACGCGCGGAGCACGGTGGCGCGGTCGTCGACGTCTGCAGGGACCCACGGGGTCGGCGTGGGACTCGTCGGTGCGTCGCCGTCCGGACCGACATCCCGCGGCTTGGGTGCGTCGAGGGGGAGCCCGAGCCACCCACTGACCGCGCCGCTGCCCAGGTCGAAGGCGGTCCGCGGTGCGCGGTGTGCATCGGCTGCCTCGTCCGTCGTCGCGGCGAGGGTCTCGGCGACGTCGCCGAGCGGACGCACGCCGATCGACAGGGACGGCCGATCGGCCACTGCCGGGAGGCCGGAAGCGTCGTCGGGGGCCCGCGCCGCGTCTGCGTACGTCGTCCCGGGCGAGTAGTAGAGGCGCTCCACGTGGTGGTCGTCGGCGAGTGTGTCGATCATGCGCATCAGGGCCCGGCCGGGGTGCGTGGCCGTGACGTCGACGGACACGTCGCCGCGGCTCAAGGTCGTCGTCCTCGTCGTACTCGTGTTCGTCGGCTCTGGACCGGTGATCGTCCGCACACGTTTCGCTGCATCGCTGAAGCTGACGTCCCGCACGAGCCCGATCCTCGAACCGGTCGGGGTCATCCACAGCTGTCGCACGAAGGTCCGCGTGCGCAGCCGACCGGCCAGGCCGACGACCCTGCGGTCCATCGGATCGAGGCTGACCGGAGCGGTCTTCCGCGCAGACGGCACGTCGAGTGTCACCTGCAGCGTCGTGCCGGTGACACCGCGCTCGGCCGTCCGCCGGACCCGCTCGGCGACGGCGAGGTCGGCGGTGTCCGCGGTGACCCGGAGCGACGTGAGCCAGTTGTCCGGGTCGTCCTTGGCGTCGAACTGGCGGATCTCGCCCTCGGTCGAGCCCACGCCGGGCAGCCGATCGACGTCCGCGATCAGGTCCGCGAGCGCCGACTCCGACCCGTGCGGCGGCGGTGGCATCGTGCACGCTGCGAGTGCCAGAAGGGCCCCGAGTGCGGTCGCGATCGCTGCCGCGGACCGTGTTCGTCTTCGAGCCCCCATGCCGTGAGTCTAGGAACGGGCCGTCGCAGTGCGGTATCGGTCGCGAGACCCATCGGTGCTCAGCGGAGGACCACGAACGACCGCAACGGCTGCGGGGCGACGTCGTGGACCTCGACGAAGCCACGTGACTCGTAGAACGCGCGCTGACCTGGCTCCGCATCGGTGAGCAGGACCGTCTGGCGGACACCCGCGTACCGCTCGAGGACGGCGTCGAGCAACGCGCCGCCGACGCCGGACCGGTGCGCTTCCGGCACCACGAGCAGGTCCTGGACGTAGACGATCGTCACGCCGTCGGACACCGTGCGGACGAGCCCGAGCAAGCGGTCGTCGTCGTCGCGTGCGGTCAGCACGGTGTCGGAGCCCGCGATCGCCCTGGCGAGGGCGGCGGGGTCCTGCGTGTACGCGGTCCACCCGACGGCTTCGTAGAGGGTGAGGAGTTCGTCGGTCCCCGGTCGTTCGTCCCTGATGGCGAAGGTCACCGGTCCATCGTGCACGAGGCCCGAGGCGGCCAGGCCGAGGCCGACACCGCCGCCGGGCCTCCGGTGAACTGCCGGAGGTGCCCTTCGTGGGCATCACGGCGATCCGGCTGCCTGACGAGCCAGCCGTCACCCACCCGCTACGACGTCGCCTGCCCCTCCGGCACGAGCGCCTGCACGGACAGCAGCGACGCATCGGCGGACGAGCACGCCTGGTAGTCGGCGTCCTTCACGAACAGCGACTGCTTGGATCCGGGCGGGTACACACGGAAGCCGTCCGGGGTCTTCGGCGAGCAGTCGGCCTTCGAGTAGTTCCCGGCCTGGACGATCTTGAGCGGCGCCACGGCGGTCTGCCCGGCGGCCAGGGTCACGGTCGGGTGCGGTGAGCTCTTCTCCTGCGTCGCCGCAGCACCGATCTGGGTGCCGTTGCCGCCGCCGACGAACGAGACGCCCGGCCAGCCCTGCAGGGTGCAGGTGGTCGACCCGGTGTTCTGCAGGGCGAGGTGCACGATGACGCTGCCGGCCGCACCGCCGCTGCCTGGCTCGATGCTGGCGGCGAGCGAGGACGCGGCACAGCGACCGCCAGCGGCCGACCCGGACCCCGACGACCCGGACCCCGACGAGCCGGATCCGGACGACCCGGAACCGGTGCCGGCCGACGCCGACGAGCCGGACGACGGGGTCGCGGACGACGACGACGCCGACGAGGACGACGACGCCGACGGCGACGGCGCGGGTGCGGTCACCGTCTCGGTGGCGGAGGGCTCCCCGCCGGAGGCACAACCCGCCAACGCCCCGACTGCGACGAGCCCGGTGACGGCGAGCAGGAACTTCGATCGACTGCTGCGTTGCATGGTGCACAGGCAACCACCACCGGGAGATCGCGGTTCGGTCGGCATCCAGGGACCGCGAGCACACTCCGGAGCAAGGAACCCGAGCAGCGGAGGTCGGACATGACGGGCAAGCACGAACAGGCACGTGGCGACGAGGGCCGCGCGGACGGGGTCGAGACCCGCGCAGGTGCCTTCACGGACAGCGACATCCCCGGCGAGGAGCGCGTCACGACGACGGAACCCGTCGGCGAGTTCGTCGCGAGCGACATCCCGGGCGAGGCCCGCCCGGAGTCGAGCGGACCCGACGGCGAGTACGTCGAGTCGGACATCCCCGGCGAGGCCGAACCGACGCAGGACGGCGAGACCGGTCACTACGTCGACAAGGACCAGGCCTGACGACTAGTCGATGCGCTCCGCCGCCACCAGGCGGCGGAGCGTCTCCACGCCCGCTGGCGGGCAGCGACCGGCGTCCGCCGAGGTGACCCACTCGACCTCGTCGACCTCGGCCGAGGCGACGGGCGTGGCGGAGTCCAACGGGCCTCCTGGTCGGACCAGGAACAGGGTCATCGCGACCATGGTGCCTGGTGCCTGCCCGTGGGCCGGCTCGAGGACGACGCCGAACGGGTCGACGTCATCGGCGGTCACCCGCAGACCGGTCTCCTCGTGGGCTTCGCGGATGGCGGCGTCGAGGTCGGTCTCGTGCGGCTCGGCCTTGCCGCCGGGCAGGTAGAGCACGTCGCGCGCTCGCGCACGCACCATCAGGACGCGTCGATCACGGATCAGCAGGAGCGCGCTGACCCGCAGCGTGGGTGGCTGGGTCGTGTCGGCCGGGAGGCTCAGCTCGCGTCCGCCTCGTCGGCGCGCTTCGAGACGGTCGGGTCCAGTGCGGTGCGGTCGGCAAGCGGGACGACGGGCGCCGGCAACTCTGCCTCGGGCTCGGGCCGCACGCCGAACAGGGCGTCGATGGCCCCGACGAACTCCTCGCCACGGCCGGCGCGGCCGAGCTCGCGGGCCCGGACCGAGGGGCGGTGCAGCAGGACGCCCACCAGGTGCCGGAGCGCCCGCTCGGTGTGCTCGGCGGACTCGCCGTCGGCGTCACCGCGGCGCTTGGCGCGGTCGATCTCGTCGTCGAGGATGTCGAACACGTGCTTGCGGAAGGCGACGAGGGCCGGGGTGGTGGACTGCTCGAGCGCCTGCGCCCGGAAGCGGGACACGGCGTCGTCGACCATCGCGCGGGCCTCGGACTCGGCGTTCAGCTCGGAGATCGGGGCGTGCAGGCTGATCGTCTCGAGGTCGAGCAGCTCGACGCCGTCGACACCGGCGGCAGCCGGGTCGACGTTGCGGGGGAGTCCGAGGTCGATGACGATGCGGCGGATGCCGTCGTCGAGGTCGGCCGGTGCGACGACCGGGAGCTCGCTCGACGTGCAGGTGATCACGACGTCGCTGGTGCCGATCGCGTGGCGCAGGTCACGGGCGGCGACGAGGTCGTGCTTCGCGGCGAACCAGGCGGCACGGCCCGAGGGCGAGAACACCTGGATGTGCACGGCGCCGCGGTCGCGCAGGGCCGCGATGGTGGTGGCCGCGTAGCTGCCGGTGCCGATCAGCAGCACGCGGGTGTGGGCCCAGTCGGTGACGCGCGACGACGCGAGCTGCAGGCCGAGGCGCACGAGCGAACGACCGGCGGCACCGATCCGGGTGCGGGTCTTGACGCCGCGCGAGGTGTGGGCGGCTTCCTGGAACAGCCGCTCGAGGTCCGAGGTGGTGGTGCCGTTGCTCCGGGCGTCCTCGAGCGAGCGGCGGACCTGGCCGGAGATCTCGGTCTCGCCGACGACGACGGACTCGAGCCCGCTCGACACGGCGAACAGGTGCTGCACGACGTCCTTGCCGCCGAGCACGTTGACCGAATCACGCAGTTCGGTGGCGTCCAGGTCGCTCGCAGCGGCCACGGCCTGCACGGTGGCGGCGACGGCGGAGTCGCGGTCGTCGCCGGCGATGTCGAGGTAGGCCTCGAAACGGTTGCAGGTGGCGAGGACGACGGCGCCGTCCAGGACGTCGGAATCCGTCACGAGGTGGCCTGCTGCGGCCGGGGCAGCGATGCTCAGTCGCTCCAAGAGGTCGAAGCTGGCGTTGCGATGCGACGCCGTGAGACAGATGAGCACGTAGCCAATGGTAACGCGCTCGATGGGACAATCATCCGGTGACCGACGCGACGACCACATCCCTCCCCGACTCCCACCCCCTGGCATCAGGGCGGACGAGCGGGTCCCGCCTCGTCCGGGCCCTGCGGGGTGACCGTCCGGAGACGCTGCCGGTGTGGTTCATGCGGCAGGCCGGTCGGTCGTTGCCCGAGTACCGCGAGCTCCGGGTGGGCACGGCCATGCTCGACGCGTGCCTCGACCCCGAGATGGCGTCGGAGATCACGCTGCAGCCCGTCCGCCGGCACGGGGTGGACGCCGGCATCTTCTTCAGCGACATCGTCGTGCCGATCAAGCTCGCGGGCGTGGACGTCGAGATCGTCCCCGGTCGCGGCCCCGTGCTCGGCTCGCCGATCCGCACCGCGGCGGACGTCGACGCCCTCGAGCCGCTGGACCCGGCGGCCCTCGAGCCGATCCGGCAGGCGGTCGCCCGCACGGTCGAGCAGCTCGGCGACACCCCGCTGATCGGATTCGCAGGCGCACCCTTCACGCTCGCCGCGTACCTGGTCGAGGGCGGCCCGTCGAAGGACCACATCCGCGCACGGACCCTCATGCACGCGGAGCCGGAGACCTGGTCGCGGCTGCTGGCCTGGGCGGCCGAGGTGTCGGGGGCGTTCCTCCGGGCCCAGGTGCTCGCCGGGGCCTCGGCCGCACAGCTCTTCGACTCGTGGGTCGGGTCCCTGTCGCGCGCCGACTACGTCCGGTACGTCGCACCGCACTCGGCGCAGGCGCTGTCCCACGTGACCGACCTGGGCGTGCCGCGCATCCACTTCGGTGTCGGCAGCGGCGAGGTCCTCGCCGACATGACCACGCTCGGCACCGACACGGTCGGCGTCGACGCGGTCGGGGTCGACTGGCGGCTCCCGCTCGACGAGGCCGTCCGCCGCGTCGGTACCGGCGTCAGCGTGCAGGGCAACATCGACCCGGCGATGCTCGCGGCCCCGTGGGAGGTCCTCGAAGCGCACGTGCGCGAGGTCGTCCGCCGCGGTGGCGCCGCCCGCGCCCACGTCGTGAACCTCGGCCACGGTGTGCCGCCCGAGACCGACCCGACGGTGTTGACGCGCGTCGTCGAGCTGGTCCACTCGCTCGGTGACGGGACTGATGGAGCTGCCGCGTGACCGACGTCGTCGTGGTCGGCGGCGGGATCGCCGGACTCGTCACGGCCCGTGACCTGGCGAAGGGCGGCGCGGACGTCGTGCTCGTCGAGTCGTCCGGCGTGCTGGGCGGCATGATCCGGCGGCACACGGTCGGCGGCCTCGACCTCGACATGGCAGCGGACTCGTTCGCGACCCGCACGGACGCCGTCGGCCGCCTGGCGATCGAACTCGGGCTCGGCAACGACGTCGTCGCCCCGGACCCGCGCGGTGCCTGGTTGATGACCCGTGACGGCCGGACGTCGCCGATCCCCGCGACGGGGCTCCTCGGCATCCCGAGCACCCCGATGGCCGCCGACGTGCTCGCCGTGGTCGGGCAGAAGGGCGGGCTCCGTGCACAGATGGACTCGCTGCTGCCCGGACCGGTCGGCGCCAAGGCGGAGTCCCTGGGTGAACTCGTCCGGCGGCGCATGGGGGAGCGGGTCCTCGACGACCTGGTCGTCCCGATCGCCGGCGGGGTGCACTCCACCCACCCGGACCAGCTCGACCCGGAGCGGGTGGCTCCCGGCCTCCGTGCGGCACTGCTCCGCGAGGGCTCGCTGGCCCGCGCGGTCCTGGCACTCCGGGCCCGCGCGGCCGCCGGTACCCCGGTGCAGGGGATCCGCGGCGGGATCGTCCGGCTCGTGGACGAACTCGTCGCCGACATGGAGACCTACCGCGTCGACGTCCGGCTGCACACCCGGGCGACGCGGATCGAGGCGCACGCGGTCGAGGTCGTCTCCGCCGACGGCACGGTCGAACGCCTGCCCGCGCAGCACACCCTGTCGTCGGTGCCCGATCCCGAGCGCACCGCGGCGCCGGACCGGACCGGGATCGAGCTCGTCACGCTCGTCGTCGACCAGCCCGAGCTCGACGCAGCCCCCCGCGGGACCGGGATGCTCGTGCACCCGGACGCGCAGGCCGTGTCGGCGAAGGCCCTGACGCACGCGACGGTGAAGTGGCCGTGGCTCGCCGAGGCGGCTGCCGGCCGCCACGTGCTGCGTCTGAGCTACGCGACGCCCGCCGACGCGACCAGCGCACCGGGCGCGAGCGGTCCCGACGACGCGGCCACGAGCCTCCCGGTCGACCCGGACGGACCCGTCGGCACCCGAGCGCTGCACGACGCGGCCACGCTGCTCGGCGTCCCCCTGACGGCGACGCAGGTCGCGGGCGCTGCGCGCGTCCGCTGGCACGGTCCGGACCTGACCGCTGCCGGGCTGGCCGAGGGGGTCGTCGGCATCGGCGAGGCCAGCTCCGGACGTGGCCTGGCCGGGATCACCGCGGCCGCCCGCACCGCCGCTGGACAGATCCTGGATTCCTGAGCGGACCCCAGACCGCCCGGGGGCTACTGTTGGTGAGACCGTCGGACGTATTCCGTTCGGCGCATGACCACCGCACACTGAACCAACGGAGGAATCGCACATGCGCGGAAAGCTCCTGTTCGTCGCCGGCGCCGCACTCGGGTACGTCCTGGGATCGCGAGCCGGACGGGCGCGGTACGAGCAGATCAAGACCGTCAGCGGCAAGGTCTGGAACAGCAACGGCGTCCAGAAGGGCGTGCACGTCGCCGAGGACTTCATCGCCGACAAGACCCCGGACGTCGCCGAGTTCATCGGTGAGACGACCAAGAAGGCCGTCCGCAAGGTCGGCCAGAAGAAGGACACCACCACCTCATGACCGACACCCGCGACCGCAAGTCGCGTTCGCTGTTCGGTCTGGTGGGCGACGTCCCGAAGCTCGTCAAGGGCCTGGTCAAGGGTGAGATCGACCTGCTCAAGGCCGAGATGCTCACGAAGGCCAAGATCTTCGGGCTCGCCGCGGGGCTGCTGGTCGGTGCACTCGTCATCGTGCTCTACGCGATCGGCGTGCTCCTGACCGCCGCCGTGATGGGCCTGGCGACCGTGATGCCGGCCTGGCTCGCAGCGATCGTGATCGCCGTGGTGATGCTGATCGTCGCCGCCATCCTCGGGTGGATCGGCTGGAAGCGCCTGAAGAAGGGCCTCCCGATCACGCCGAAGCGCACGATCGACAGCGTCAAGAACGACATCAACGCGGTGAAGGGGATGGGCAAGAAGCCCACTCCGCCGAGCCAGTACGGCAGCCGCAAGCCGGACGTCGGCGGCCGGTTCTGAGCCCCGACAGCCGCACCACCGACGGAGGAACCGTGACCGATCCGCACGACGATCTCGCAGACCGCGTCGCCGCGACCCGCGCCCAGCTGTTCGACACCCTCGACGCGATCGAGGACAAGCTCAACGTGCCGAAGCAGATCGGCATCGCGGCGTCGAAGGTCAAGCGCGGCATCGACGAGAAGCCGGTCCCGTACCTGGCCGGCCTCGCAGCCGGAGTAGCGGTGGTCGGGGGTATCGTCGTGATGGTGCTCCGACGGCGGTAGACCGCCCGAGCGCGGTCCACCGGGTGCGGGGCGGCCACAACCCTGGCAACCGATAGGACAAGGACCCATGAGTTCCGACGCGCCCGCTCCTGCATCCGCGCACACCTCTCCGCACGAGACCGACCCCGCGACGGGGATCGATCCCAACCTCATGACGGCGTACGCCCTCTGGGCCGTGTTCCGCAGGCCACTCGGCCCGGTCCACCGCGTCGGTGGCGACGCCGTGGCCGAGCTCGACGCCGTGGTCGCGTCCGCTGCCGAGCGCGGGGTGACCGTCCGTGGCTTCTACGACGTCTCCGGCTTCCGCGCCGACGCCGACGTCATGATCTGGCTGCACGGCGACGACGCGCAGGTCATCCAGGCCGTGCTGCGCGAGATCCGCCGCACCGGGCTGTTCCAGGACACCGAACCGGTGTGGCACGTGATGGCGATGCACCGCGAAGCCGAGTTCAACAAGCGGCACACGCCCGCGTTCCTGCGTGGCAAGGACCCCGAGGCGTGGATCACGGTGTACCCCTTCGTCCGTTCCTTCGAGTGGTACCTGCTGCCTGAAGACGAGCGCTCGAAGATGCTGCGCGACCACGGGATCGCCGGCGCCAAGTACCGCCGCGTCCTGACGAACACCATCGCCACCTTCGCCCTGAGCGACTACGAGTGGATCCTGCCGCTCGAGAGCCCTGAGCTCGTCGACCTCGTCGACCTCATGCGCGACCTGCGTGCCACCGAGGCCCGTCTGCACGTGCGCGAAGAGGTCCCCTTCTTCACGGGTCGTCGCGTGACGACCGCCGAACTCCCGGAGGTGCTGTCATGACCGACACCAGCCTGATCACGAACGGTCAGCCCGTCCTCGCCGCCACCCCCGCGGCCGCTTCCGGCCCGGAGCACGTCGAGGTCCCGACCGCGTACGACGCGATCCTGCTCGCCGGCTTCGGTGGCCCCGAGGGCCAGGACGACGTCATCCCCTTCCTGCGCAACGTCACCCGCGGCCGCGGCATCCCCGACGAGCGTCTGGAGGAGGTCGCGCACCACTACCGGCACTTCGGCGGCGTGAGCCCGATCAACGCGCAGAACCGCGCGTTGAAGGCGGCGCTCGAGGCCGAGTTGGCCTCGCGCGGCATCGACATGCCGGTGCTCTGGGGCAACCGCAACTGGGAGCCCTACCTGGAAGGCGCCTTCACCGAGGCCGCCGACAAGGGCTACAACAAGCTCATCGCGATCGCCACGAGCGCCTACTCGTCGTTCTCGAGCTGCCGCCAGTACCGCGAGGACTACGCGCGCGTGCTCGACGAGACCGGTCTGCTCGGCACCATCGAGATCGACAAGATCCGGCAGTTCTTCGACCACCCCGGCTTCGTCCGCCCGTTCGTCGACGGCGTCCGTGACGGCATGGCGAAGGCCATCGCCGAGAACGACGGCCTCGACGTCGCGACCGAGCTGCACGTGCTGTTCTCGACCCACTCGATCCCGTCGACCGACGCTGCGAAGTCCGGCCCGGACTACCGCGGCTTCGACGAGCACGGCGCCTACGAGGCCCAGCACCTCGCCGTCGCGCAGGTCGTCCTCGACCAGGCCTGGGCGGAGCTGCTCGAGCAGCCCGAGCACGCGCACCTGCAGGGCACGTCCAAGCCCGCGTGGAAGCTCGTCTACCAGTCGCGCTCCGGCCCCCCGACGCAGCCGTGGCTCGAGCCCGACATCAACGACTACATGAACGAGGAGCTCAAGGGCGGCTCGACCCGCGCCGTGCTCATCGTCCCGCTCGGTTTCGTGAGCGACCACATGGAGGTCATGTGGGACCTCGACGAGGAAGCCACCGAGACCGCGCAGGAGCTCGGCTTCTGGTCGGTCCGCACGCAGACCCCCGGTGTCGACCCGGCCTACGTCTCCGGTCTCGTCGACCTGGTGCTCGAGCGCGTCAACGGCACCCCCACCAGCGAGCGTCCGCACCTGACCGACATCGGCCCCTGGTACGACGTCTGCCGCCCGGGTTGCTGCGAGAACGTCCGCGCCGGCTTCAAGCCCGCCGCCGCTGGCGTCGCTCCGTGACCGACGCACCGACCCCGATCCGGCTGGGCACCCGCGCCAGCCGGCTCGCGGTCGCGCAGTCGCAGGACGTCGCCGACCGCCTGGCAGCGGCGTCCGGTCGCCCGGTCGAGCTCGTCACCGTCACGAGCGAGGGCGACACGAACCGCGCCTCGCTCGCGTCGCTGGGGGGCACGGGTGTGTTCGCCAGCGCCCTGCGTGAAGCCCTGGTCGCCGGCGAGGTCGACGTCCTGGTGCACTCGCTCAAGGACCTGCCGACCGCGCCGTACCCGGGCCTGACGATCGCTGCCGTACCGAAGCGTGCCGACGCCCGCGACGTCCTCGTGGCGCGGAACGGCGCGACCGTCGAGAGCCTGCCCGAGGGTGCGAAGGTCGGCACGGGCTCACCGCGTCGCGTCGCGCAGCTCAAGGCGAAGCGCCCCGACCTGGACGTCATCGACATCCGCGGCAACATCGACACCCGGCTCGGTCGCGTCGACGACGACCTCGACGCCGTCGTGCTCGCCGCCGCCGGGCTCACCCGCATCGACCGCCTGTCGGCCGCCACCGAACTGCTCGACCTCGGCTTCTGGCCGAGTGCTCCGGGGCAGGGCGCGCTGGCGATCGAGACCCGTGCTGCTGAGACCGACACGAACCTGCTCGCCGCGCTGCGCAAGATCGAGCACGCCCCGACCCGCCTGACGGTGTCGGCCGAGCGCGAGGTCCTGGCGAAGCTCGAGGCCGGCTGTTCCGCCCCGATCGGTGCGACCGCGGTCGTGGACGCCGAGCTCCTGCTCGTCTCCGCCACCGTCTACAGCCCCGACGGCGCCGAGTACCGCACGGCGTCGCACGCGGCCGTGCTCGAGGGATCCGCGCAGGACCGTCTCGCCGAAGCACTCGAGGTCGGTGGCCGCGTGGCCGCCGAGCTGCTCGAGAACGGTGCCGGCGACCTGGCGGACCTCACCGACTCGGTGAAGTAGAGCCCGTCACGGACACGCCCGCTCCCGTCGTCGTCATCCCCCGGGGTGGCGCGTGGGGCGAGCGCGTCGCGACGGCGGCTCGGCAGCGCGGGCTCGACCCGCGGGTCGTCCCCCTCATCACGACCGAGCCGCCGCTCGACTGCGGCCCGCTCGACCGTGCCGTCGCCCGCGTGGCCGGGTACGCGTGGGTGGTGGTGACCAGTGCGACGGCCGTGACGGTGCTCGCAGAACGCGTGGCGGGCCTCCCGTCCGGTGTCCGCGTTGCGGCGGTCGGTGAGCCGACCGCCCGTGCCGCGCGTGCTGCGGGCTGGGTCGTCGACCTCGTGCCGGAGCAGGCCTCGGCCGCTGCCCTCGTCGACGCGCTGCCGGACACCGACGGCACCGTGCTCTTCCCGCGCTCCGAGATCGCCGCGCCGACCCTCGTCGACGGACTGCGGGCCCGCGGCATCGACGTGGACGACGTGGTCGCGTACCGTACCGTGGGGACCGGCGACGAGCCGATCACCCTCGACGCGGTGCCCGACGCGGTGCTCGTGACGAGCGGCAGCGTCGCCCGCGAGATCGCCCGCCGGATGGCCCCGCTCGACCCCCGCACCCTCGTGGCCTGCATCGGCCCCGGAACCGCCGCCGACGCGCGCGCGGCCGGACTGCCGGTCCACGTCGTCGGACCCACCCGGTCCGCAGAAGCCCTGCTCGACGCCGTCGTCGAAGCCCTGAACCCCACCGTCCCCGAACAGGAAGGCCACCCGTGACCGGCCGTTTCCCCCAGGTCCGCCCCCGTCGACTCCGCGCCACCCCCGCGATGCGACGGCTCGTCGCCGAGACCCGGCTGCACCCAGCCGAACTCGTGCTGCCGATGTTCATCCGCGAAGGCGCCACCGACGCCGTCGACATCTCGAGCATGCCGGGCGTGCAGCAGCACTCGCTCGACTCGTTCCGTCGCGCCCTGGTGTCGGCTGCGGAGGTCGGGATCGGCGGCGTGAACCTGTTCGGTGTCCCGACCACGAAGGACGCCACCGGTTCCGGCGCGACCGACCCGGACGGCATCCTCAACGTGGCCATCCGCGTGGCGAAGGAAGAGGTCGGTGACGACCTGGTCGTGCAGTCCGACCTGTGCCTCGACGAGTTCACCGACCACGGCCACTGCGGCGTCCTGGCGGCGGACGGCTCCGTCGACAACGACGCGACCCTGCTGCGGTATCGCGACATGGCGGTCGCGCAGGCAGAGGCCGGCGCCGAACTGGTGTGCCTGAGCGGCATGATGGACGGCCAGATCGCCGCCGCGCGTGACGCGCTCGACGTCGCCGGGCACACCGGCACCGCGCTGCTGGCCTACGCGGCCAAGTACGCCTCCGCCTTCTACGGCCCCTTCCGCGAGGCCGTGTCGTCGTCGCTCGTCGGCGACCGGCGGACCTACCAGATCGACGCCGCCAACGGTCGACAGGGGCTGCGCGAGGTCGCGCTCGACGTCGACGAGGGTGCCGACGTCGTCATGGTGAAGCCGGCGATGAGCTACCTCGACGTGCTCGCCGAGACCGCTGCGACGTCGCCCGTGCCGGTCTGGGCCTACCAGATCTCCGGCGAGTACGCGATGATCACGGCAGCCGCGCAGAACGGCTGGATCGACCGTGACGCCGCCGCGATGGAGTCGCTCATCGGCATCAAGCGTGCCGGCGCCGACGCGATCCTGACCTACTTCGCCGTCGACATCGCGCGGAAGCTCAACCAGGAGGCCGGTCTCCGCACCTCCGGCACCACCGCCGCAGTCGCCGGCATCGCCTCGACCGGGAAGGCCCCCGAATGACCACGAACGACCAGCTGTTCGGCCGCGCCAAGAACGCGATCCCCGGCGGCGTGAACTCGCCCGTCCGTGCCTACGGATCGGTGGGCGGCACCCCGCGCTTCCTGGTGTCGGCGAAGGGCGCGTACGTCACCGACGCCGAGGGACGCGAGTACGTCGACCTCGTGGCGTCGTGGGGACCCGCGATCCTCGGACACGCGCACCCCGGCACCGTCGAGGCCGTGCAGCAGGCCGCCGCGCGCGGACTGTCCTTCGGCGCCTCGACCCCGGGCGAGACCGAGCTCGCCGAGCTCGTGAAGCAGCGGGTGTCGGTCGACGGCGACGGCCCCATCGAGAAGCTCCGCATGGTGTCGACCGGCACCGAGGCCACGATGACGGCGATCCGGTTGGCCCGCGGCTACACCGGCCGCGACCTGCTCGTGAAGTTCGCCGGGCACTACCACGGGCACTCCGACTCCCTGCTCGCCGAGGCCGGATCGGGTGTCGCCACCCTGGCCCTGCCGGGCAGCGCGGGCATCACCGAGGAGACCGCGGCGCAGACCCTGGTGCTGCCGTACAACGACCTCGACGCCGTCCGCCGCGCGTTCGACGAGCACTCCGAGCGCATCGCCGGCGTCATCGTCGAGGCCGCCGCGGCGAACATGGGCGTGCTCGCTCCCGAGCGCGGGTTCAACCGCGCGCTCGCGCAGATCGTGCAGGCGCACGGTGCGCTGCTCATCGTCGACGAGGTCCTGACCGGGTTCCGCGTCGGGTCGGCCGGCTGGTGGGGCCTCGAGGCGTCGAAGGTCGTCCCCGACGGCGCCGGGTGGAAGCCCGACCTGATCACGTTCGGCAAGGTCATCGGTGGCGGCATGCCCCTCGCCGCGCTCGGCGGCCGACGCGATGTCATGGACTTCCTCGCCCCGCTCGGCCCCGTGTACCAAGCGGGCACCCTGTCCGGCAACCCGCTCGCGGTCGCCGCCGGCATCGCCACGCTCCGGGCCGCGACGCCGTCGGTGTACGAGTCGCTGAACCGCACGGCCTCGGTCATCTCCGCGGCCACGTCGGACGCGCTGTCGGCCGAAGGCGTCGCCCACACCGTGCAGCGCGCCGGCAACCTGTTCTCGTTCGCCTTCACGGACACCGCACCGCGGAACTACGACGACGTGCGGGCACAGGACGTCTTCCGGTACGCGCCGTTCTTCCACGCGATGCTCGACGCCGGGGTGACCCTGCCGCCGAGCGTGTTCGAGGCGTGGTTCGTCACGGCCGCCCACGACGAGCGGGCCGTCGGACGGATCCTCGACGCGCTGCCCGCAGCAGCGAAGGCAGCGGCCGCCGCGACGGCGTAGGCAGTAGCCGTCGCGGCGGCGGAGGGGTCGGTGCTCCGTGCCGGAGCCTCGGCTGGTTGACTGGCCGCATGCAACTCGCCGAGGCACTCATCGAGCGCGCCGACCTGCAGAAGCGCATCGAACAACTGCGCGGCCGCATCGCCGCGAACGCCCGCTACCAAGAGGGCGAGGAGCCCGACGAGGACGCCCGCGAGCTCCTCGCCGAGGCCGAGCGGTCGATCGACGCGCTCGAGGTCCTGCTGGCCCGCATCAACGCGACGAACGCCAGCACCACCGTGGCGTCCGGCCAGACCGTCACCGCGCTGCTCGCCCGACGCGATGCCCTCCGGCTGCGGCACGCGCTCGTCACCGGAGCGGCGGACGCCACCGCCGGCACGAACGGCGGTTACCGACAGCTCCGCAGCGAGCTCCGCACGTTCGCCGCGCTGCCGACCGCCGAGCTCCGGTCTCAGGCCGACGCCCTGGCGAAGGAGATCCGCGAACTCGACGCGGTCGTCCAGCGCACCAACTGGGAGGTCACCCTGGTCGACTGAACAGCGGGGCGGTGCGTCGGTAGACGGACCGGGGCGGGTACGGACCCGACGACCGGCGGGCAACCCGGTCACCTGTCGGCGCAGTGGGCAGCGCCATGGCGAGAGCCGTGCACATCGCAGCCCAGCACGTCGCACCAGGTACGGTGCACACCGCACCACGCACAACCGCGTACCGACCGGACCGACGAGGGCGGGACAGGGGACAGCACCGCCCCACCCTCGACTGGTCAGGAGCAGTCGGCCTTGGTGAAGGTCGTGTCGAGCGTCTTCGAGGTGCCGTCGAACGCGTAGGTGTACCGCATGTCGACGCCCTCGTCGAGGAGGTCCTTCGTGTCGCTGTTCGAGCAGAGCGTCGGGCCGACCGAGTCGCGGATGGCGCTCTCGGTGATCGACGCCGGGTCGACGCTGGACGACACCGTGTAGTCGTAGTGGATCGCGTTGCCCTCGGCCTCGACGCCCGTCCACGACGTCACCGAGTCGACCTGCTTCGGCAGGTCGCTCTGCTCGCGGATCTGCACGACGGCCTTCGAGACCTTCTCCTCCGTCGAGTCGCTGAACGCGGCGGTGAGCGCCTGGCGGACCAGGAACGCGACGACCACGGCGACGACGACGCCGAGCAGCGAGATCAGGACGCGCTTGCCACGGGACTGCTTGGGCGGCGGGGCGTACGGAGCGCCGGCGGGAGCGGGCTGCGCGTACGGCTGCTGGCCGGGCTGCTGCTGCGCCCAGGGCTGCTGGCCCGGCTGCTGCGGACCGGGCTGCTGCGGGCCGGCGTTCGGCTGCGGCTCGGACCCCGGGTAGGGCGGCGGCGTGTTCGTCATGGTGTTCCCCCTCGTTGCGGTGCGCGGCCTGACACCGTCATCCGGCATCGGGTCCCTCCCCGAAACGGGCCGCGGACACCTGAGCAACCATCCAAGCACAGGCCGGAGCGCCGCAACGCGCCTGTCCGGCCCCAGCGACGGGTCAGGCGGAACGGCGAGCTGCCCAGCGGCCCTCGGAGCGCAGGATCGCGAGCGGGAAGTCGAACGCATGCGACACCGCCGACGACGTGATGACCTCGTCCGCCGTGCCCTGTGCCACCACGGCACCGTCACGGAGCAGCATCGCGTGCGAGGTCGACACCGGCAGGTCCTCGAGGTGGTGCGTGACCATGACGCTGCCGAGCTCAGGGTGTCGGTGCCGCAGCGCGTCGACGGTCTCGAGCAGGTGCTCGCGCGCTGCGACGTCGAGCCCGGTCGCCGGTTCGTCGAGCAGCAGCAACTGCGGCTCCGACATCAGCGCCCGTGCGATGAGGGTCCGTCCGCGTTCGCCCTGGGACAGCACGGGCCAGCGTGCGTCGCGTCGTGCGGCGAGCCCGACGTCGGCGATGTGCTGCTCGGCCAGTGCGACCTGCGCGGCCGTGGGCTCCCACCGCATCATGAGGTCGGTGGTGCCCGTCAGGCCCGTCAGCACCGTCTCGAGCACGGTGAGCGGGGAGAGCATCCGGTGCCGCGGGTCGACGTGGCCGATGTGCTCACGGAGTTCGCGGACGTCGACGCGACCCAGCCGTCGGCCGAGCACCTCGACCGTGCCCGCCGTGGGGTGGCCCGTCGCCCCGAGCACCGCGAGCAGCGTCGACTTGCCGGCGCCGTTCGGTCCGAGGAGCGCCCAGTGCTCACCGCGGCGGACGGTCAGGTCGACGTCGTGCAGCAGGTCGCGGCCGGAGCGCGTCACACGGACGCCCTCGGCACGGAGCAGGACGCCGTCGGCGCGGAACTGGGCGCCCGCGGCGCGGGACTGGTCGGTGTCGGTCACCACTCCATCGTGGCCGACGTCAGCGCCGTTCGGTGCCGTCCGCCAGCGCGCCGCCCTCGGCGACGAACGCGCGGGCCTGCACGGTGTGCTCCTCCACGGTGCTGCTGAGCGAACGGATCACCGCGGCCGCTGCTTCGCCGTCTCGCTTCGAGATCGCCGCACGGAGCGGGTCGACGAAGTGCTTGACGTCCCAGAACATGCCGCTCTGGTGGGTCAGGGCGAGGAAGTTCGCGCGGGGCAGCAGCGAGGTCGACAGCTGGACCAGCAGGTCGTTGTCCGCCGCACCGATCAACTGGGTGACGACCGCGCCGACCTGTGTCGAGACGTCGCCGGCCCGCTCCTGCTCGGCGGCCGTGCGCAGGGCTTCCAGCGTGTCGACGAGGCGTGTGGCCGCAGCGTCGTCGAGCTTCGGGACGGCCCAGCGGGCCGCGAGCTCCGTGACACCGGCGAGCACCTGGATGGTGTCGTCGAACTGCTTGGCGGTGGGCGACGCGACCCGGGTGTACCGGTTCGCCTCCATCTCGACCAAGCCGTAGTCGACGAGCTTGGCGATCGCCTCACGGATGGGCGTGCGACTGACACCGAGCCACTGGACCAGCTCGTCGTCGTTGAGCCGTTCGCCGGCCTGCAGCGTGCCGTCCTGGATCGCGGCCAACATCTTCTCGAGGACCACGTCGCGGAGCAGCTTGCGCGGCGAGTTCTCGACGGTCGACTTGGGTACCGGCATGACGGACTCCTCGTGTCACGGACGTTTGGTATCCAAACCCTAACGTGTCAATATGCAATCGTTTGCGGAATAACAGCATCTCAGAACATCAGCCACGCACGTCGACCACGGTGCGTCCGTGCACCCGACCGGCGACCACCTCGGCGCCGATCTCGATCGCCTGCTCCGGGGTGACGGTCCGGGTGACACCCGCCAGCAGCGCCGGGTCGAGGTCGGTCGCCAACCGCTCCCACGCCCGGTGCCGGAGCTCGGACGGGGCGTCCACCGAGTTGATGCCGAGCAGCGACACCGCACGCAGGATGAACGGCAGCACCGTCGTGGGCAGCGCGGAGTCCTGCGCGAGCCCGCACGCCGTGACGGCTCCACCCCACCGGGTGCCGGCCAGCACGTTCGCCAGGGTGGCCCCGCCGACGCTGTCCACGGCGCCGGCCCACGCGGCACGCTGCATCGGCTTGCCGGGCTCGGACAGGGCACCCCGGTCCACGACCTCGGTCGCGCCGAGGCGTCGGAGGGAGGCCTCGTTGGTGCTCCGTCCGGTCGACGCGGTCACCTCGTACCCGCGTGCGGCGAGCAGGGCGATCGCCACCGTCCCCACCCCGCCGGACGCACCCGTGACGAGCACCGGCCCGGCACCCGGTTCGACGAACCGTTCGAGCGCGAGCACGCTGAGCATCGCCGTGAACCCCGCCGTGCCGATCGCCGCCGCGAACGAGTCCTCGATCGCCTCGGGCAGGACCACGAGGGAACCGGACGGCACCACGGCGTGCTGCGCCCAACCACCGTGCCGGGTCTCGCCGAGCCCGGCACCGTTCAGCACGATGCGGTCGCCGATCGACACGTCGTGCACACCCGGTCCGAGCGCCGACACGGTCCCGACGACGTCGATGCCGGGCACGAGCGGGTCGACCCGCGCGACGCCGGGGTTCCGGGCGAGGGCGAGGCCGTCCTTGTAGTTGACGCTCGAGTACGTGACGTCGACGAGGGCTTCGCCCTCGGTCGGATCGGGCAGGTCGACGTCGGCGACGGTGGGCGGGGCTGAACTGGACACGACTACGGCGCGGGTCATGCGCCGGACGCTACCCCGGGCCTCCCGGCCAGCGGTCCGTTCTTTCCCAGAACGCGTGCGATCCCTGGCGGAACCGGGCGTACCGGGCCGGAAAAAACGACCAGGTACGCCCGAAACGGCCAGGTACGCGTGCAGCGAGCGCTCACCCGAACATGATGGCGGCTTCGTCGAACCGCGCCTGCGGCACGGTCTTCAGCTCGCCGAGCGCCTCGTCGAACGAGACGTGCACGATGTCCGTGCCCTTCAGGGCGACCATCCGGCCCCACCGTTCCTCGACCACCGAGTCGATGGCCGCCAGGCCGAGCCGCGTCGACAGCACCCGGTCGTACGCGGTCGGCGTGCCACCGCGCTGGATGTGCCCGAGGGTCGTGGCACGCGTCTCGATACCCGTCATCTCCTCGATGAGCGGCGCGAGGCGCTCGCCGATGCCACCGAGCCGCGGACGCCCGAAGGCGTCGAGCCCGCGCTCGGTGTGCGCGTTGTCCTCGTGGTCGGGGACGAAGCCCTCGGCCACCACGACGAGCGGTGCACGCCCGCGGTCGTAGGCGGCACGCACCCACTTCGCGATCTGCTCCATGCTCGTCTTCTGCTCCGGGATCAGGATCGCGTGCGCGCCCGCGGCCATGCCGGAGTGGAGGGCGATCCAGCCGACGTGCCGGCCCATGACCTCGGCGACCATGCAGCGGGAGTGCGACTCGCCGGTGGTGCGGAGGCGGTCCATCGCCTCGGTCGCGATCGCGACGGCGGTGTCGAAGCCGAACGTGTAGTCGGTGGCGCCCAGGTCGTTGTCGACCGTCTTCGGGACGCCGACGATCTTCAGCCCGGCGTCGGTCAGGCGCTTCGCCGCGGCGAGCGTGCCCTCGCCGCCGATCGCGACGATGGCGTCGATGCCGTGGCGGTCCAGGGTCTTCGAGATGTTCTCGACGCCGCCGTTCGGGCCCTCGAAGGGGTTCGTGCGGCTGGTGCCCAGGATCGTGCCGCCCTGCTTGGCGATGCCCTGGATGTCCTTGCGGCCGAGCGGGACGATGTCGCCGTCGACGACGCCGCGCCAGCCGTCCCGGAACCCGACGAACTCGTGGCCGTGGATGGCGATGCCCTTGAGGACGATCGCGCGGATGACCGCGTTCAGACCGGGGCAGTCGCCTCCGGAGGTGAGGATGCCGATGCGCATGGGAACTCCGTCGTCGGGTGGTGCGGGTGGGGGTCGTGGGGGACTGCGACCATCATGACTGACGGTGGTTGCGCATTACCATCCCGGTGTGACCCTGCTCGACTCCGCCTCGTCGTCCGCTGGTGCGTCCGGCGGTGCGTCTCGCGTCGACACCGTGTACCGACCGGGAGGCCCGGTGAACGTCACGTCGACCCTGCGGCCCCTGCAGCGCGGCTCCGGTGACCCCGCCTACAAGGTGGTCGGATCGGTCGTGTGGCTCGCCCTGCGGACGCCCACCGGCCCCGCTGCCGTTGCGATCCGGCCGTCCGGCGACACCATCGCGGTCTCGGCGTGGGGCGACGGTGCTGCGTGGGCGGTCGAGCACGCGCCGGAGCTGCTCGGTCGCGGCGACGACTGGGACGGGTTCGACGTCTCCGGGCACGCGTTCCTCGCTGCCGCCCGACACCGGCAGCCCGGACTCCGGCTGCTCCGGACGAACACCGTCGTCGCGATGCTCGTGCCGGCGATCATGGAGCAGAAGGTGACCTCGCGGCAGGCGTGGGGCGCGTGGCGGTACCTGCTCCGTCGGTACGGCACGCCCGCGCCGGGTCCCGCGCCGGAGGGACTGACGGTGCCGCCGACGGCCGACGAGTGGGCGCGGATCCCGAGCTGGGAGTGGCACAGGGCCGGCATCGAGCCCGGACGGTCGGCGACGGTGATGCGCGCGGTGCGTGTGGCTCCGGCGCTCGAACGGACGCTGACGCTCGGTCGCGGCGGTTCGGTCGTGTCGGCGCGGCTCCAGTCGATCCCCGGCATCGGGAAGTGGACGGCTGCCGAGACCGCGCAGCGCTCCCACGGCGACCCCGATTCGCCGAGCGTCGGGGACTTCCACGTCCCCGCGCTGGTCGGGTGGGCGCTGACCGGGGGACCGGTCGACGACGACGGGATGCTCGAGCTGCTCGAGCCGTGGCGGGGGCACCGGGAACGGGTCGTGCGGCTGATCGGCGGATCGGGGTTCCGGAAGCCGTCGTTCGGGCCGCGGCTCACGATCCAGGACCACCGCGGGCACTGAGCGGTCGCGCGCGGCCCGCTGCGGTCCGCACCTGTTTCGCGACACGACACCAGGTGATCACGTGGTGTCGTGTCGGAGAACCGGTGTCGCGCCGGGTCAGGGGTGGCGGACGCCCTCGCCGGCCAGCACGGCGCGGTAGCCCTCGCGGAACGTCGGGTACTGCGGCGCCCAGCCGGTGGACCGGAGCAGCGCGTTCGACAAGCGCTTGTCACCACCGGACTGCCGGGCACCGCCGTCACCGGTGACGGGCTCGGGAACGCCGAGCTCGTCGGCCAGGAACCGCAGCACGTCGTCGAGCCGGCTCGGTTCGTCGTCGGTGCCGAGGTACGTCGGCGCCGGGTCCTCCACGGTCGCCAGGTGCACGAGCGCGGCGGCGGCGTCGTCGCGGTGGATCCGGTTCGTGTGCGGCGAGGCACCCGGAGCCAACCGGGCCGAACCGGAGCGGACCTGGTCGATCAGACGCTCACGACCCGGACCGTACACCCCGGACAGGCGCACGAGCACGGCGTCGGGAGCACGGTCGCGCAGTAGTGCCTCGGCCTCGACCAGGACCTCGGCGGTCGGGGTCGCACCGTGCGCCGGGGTGTCCTCGGTGACCTCGCTGCCGTCGTCGACGTCGTACACCGCGGTCGACGACACCACGAGCAGGCGTGGATCGGCGTCCGAGGCGTCGATGCCGTCGAGCACGTTCCGCAGGCCGTCGACGTAGGTGGCGCGGTACTCGTCGACGTCACGGCTGCCCGCGGCGAAGGCCACGACGACGACGGAGGTGTCGGCGGGGATCTCGGGGACCTCGTGCCGCAGGTCGGCGCTGCGGCCGGTGATCGGGGCCGGGACCAGTTCGGCGCGGCGTCGGAGGCCGATCACGTGGTGTCCCTGGCGCGCGAAGCGGAGACCGGCTTCGGTCCCGAGGTCGCCGCAGCCGGCGATCACGACGGTGTCGTTGTTGTGCACCCGTCGACCTTGGCACGGGCAGCTGGTGGACGTTCCCGCGCCCGGCCTGCTGCCGCTCAGAGCACCTTCCGTCAGTCCGAGGTACGAGCGGGTTCTTCGTCCTTCGCCTCGACGCCGTCGTGGCGCATCCGCACGACGCTGGCCAGGGTCGACAGTGCCATCGCGGCGATGATCACGATCAGGGAGACCCAGGTGTTGATCTCCGGTGCCCACTCGATGTGCTCGCCACCGTTCAGGAAGGGCAGCTCGTTGTCGTGCAGTGCGTGCAGGACGAGCTTCACACCGATGAACGCGAGGATCACCGCGATGCCGTACTTGAGGTAGACGAGCCGCTCGAGCAGGCCACCGAGCAGGAAGTACAGCTGCCGCAGACCCATCAGGGCGAAGACGTTCGCGGTGAACACGATGAACGGGCTCTCGGTGATGCCGAAGATCGCCGGGATCGAGTCGAGTGCGAACAGCAGGTCGGTGGTGCCGATGGCGATCAGCACGATCAGCAGCGGGGTGAAGTGCCGCACGCCGTCGTGGGTGGTCCGGAACTTCATGCCGTCGAACGTGTCGGTGAGGCGCACGCGACGGCGGAGCAGCCGGACGATGAAGCTGTCCTTCTGGTCGTCGGCATCGTCCTCGCCGCGGAGCTGCTGGATCGCCGTCCAGATCAGCCAGGCGCCGAAGATGTAGAAGATCCACGAGAAGTTCTCGATGAGCTGGGCGCCGACGAGGATGAAGATGCCGCGCAGCACGAGCGCGATGATGATGCCGAGCATCAGCACCTCTTGCTGGATCTTCTTCGGCACCGAGAACCGCGCCATGATGATGACGAAGACGAAGAGGTTGTCGATGCTCAGGCTGTACTCGGTGAGCCAACCGGCCAGGAACTCACCCGCCGAGTCGCCGCCCGCGAACACGAGCATCAGGACCGCGAAGACCAGCGCGAGCCCCACGTAGACGCCCACCCACGTCGCCGACTCGCGCAGCGTCGGCACGTGCGGCCGGCGCGCGACGATGAGCAGGTCGGCGAGCAGGATCGCGACGATCGCGATCAGCGAGCCGACTTCGAACACGACGGGGAGTTCGGGCATCTGGTGCGTTCCTTGCTGGTGATGGGCGGGCACTCGAGCACGGCCGGGCTCGGGTGCTGTCCCCTCTAGTGTCGGGGACGTTCGCGCGCTGAGCGACCGCGTCCCGCGTTCAGCGACCGGGGCCGTCGATCGGTGGGCGCGGTGGGAACGGCCGTCGTGCGACCCAGATCTGTACTCCGACGAGCACACCGAGCATCCCGCCGAAGCACAGGAACACCCATCCGGCCGCCGGGTGGCCGCCACTGATGAAGACCGCACCGATGACGAACCCCGCTGCGGCTCCGAGCCCGTGGAACACCAGCGACACCACCGTCCAGCCCGGACTCGCGTTCATCGACAGCTGAGCGTCCCGGACCCATCCCGCATCCCGCGTGCGCCGGAGCACGACGACCGTCGTGGCGATCGAGACGCCGACGGCCACCAGCAGCATGACCAGTTCCACGGCGCATCGACCTCCTCCGGCATCGTCGTCACGTCGACGGTGAACGATCCAGACTGCCACCTCGTTGACCGGGTATGGGACTCCGCACACGCACCAAGGTCATCATCGGCATCTCCACCGGCGTCGTGGTCATCGCGGCCGCCGCCGTCATCGCCGGTCCGTCCATCTACGCGAACACCGTCAACGGACAGGCCGCCGCAGCTCCCTCCCTGGAAGCGACGTCGTCCGCCACCCTCGACGCAGCGGACGCCGACGGCACCTGGACCAGCACGAAGACCTCGTACGCCGGCTACCGGGTGCACGAGGTCCTGCAGGGGAATGATGTGAACGTGGTCGGACGCACGAAGGACGTCGAGGGCACCGCCGAGGTCGACGGCGGCTCCCTCGCGACGGCGACGGTCACGGTCCAGGTCGCGAAGATCTCCACCCCCGAGTCCGCGCGCGACGCCTACTTCCGGGACACCGCGCTGGAGACGGACAAGTTCCCGACGGCGACGTTCACCTTGACGAAGCCCGTCTACGTCTCGAAGGCGCTCGACGGCAGCACGCAGGACGTCACCCTGACCGGCACGATGGACCTGCACGGCGTCACGAAGGCCGTCACCGCCGACGCGCAGGTGGCGGTCGGCACGGGAGGCACCGTCCAGGTCGCCGGCTCGGTGCCGATCACCTTCGCCGACTACGGCGTGAAGGCTCCCTCGCTCGGCTTCGTCACCGTGGACGGGAAGGGCTCCGTCGAGTTCTCCCTCGACCTGCAGAAGTGACCGTGTCGAGCCGTTCCGCCGACGAGCTGCTCGCGACGCTGTACCGCGAGCACGGTGACGCGCTCACCCGGTACGTCCGGCACCTGACGCGGGACGGCTCGGCGGTCGAGGACGTCGTGCAGGAGACCATGGTCCGCGCCTGGCAGCGCCCAGCGGTGCTGGAACGCGCGCCGGACAGCGCCCGCGCCTGGCTGTTCACGGTCGCGCGGAACCTGGTCGTCGACGACGCGCGATCGGCTCGGAACCGCCGGGAGTTCGGCACCGAACACCCCGTCGACCGCGCCGAGTCGGACCGCACCGACGCCGTGCTCGACCGCATCGTCGTGGCCGACGCGCTCGCATCGCTCTCCCCGGACCACCGCCGCGTGGTCGTGGACGCCTACTGGCTCGGCCACACGGTGCCGGAGATCGCACGACGACACGACATCCCCGAGGGCACCGCGAAGTCGCGGCTGCACTACGGGCTGCGAGCCCTGCGGCTCGCACTGCAGGAACGAGGAGTGACCCGATGAGCGACGACCGGTACGCAGAGTGGGACGCGGCGTACGTGCTCGGGTCCCTGAGCCCGGACGAACGGCTCGAGTACGAGCAGCACCTGGAGACCTGCGACCGCTGCACGGCCGCCGTCGCCGAGCTGGTCGGCCTGCCCGGTCTGCTCGCCAAGCTGCCGGCCGACCAGGCGATCGAGATCGCCGAACCGGACGGGAGGCCCGACACCGGTTCCGAGAGCACCCTCGCCTCGGTCGCGCACCGCGTTCGACACCGTCGCCGCCGTCGCCGGGTCTGGGTCGCCGCCACCGCGGGGCTCGCGGTGGTCGCTGCCGTCCTGGGCGGACTCGCGGTCGGCACGGCGGGGGACCGTGGATCGGTGCAGGCCGGACGTGACGTCTCAGCATCGGCGACTGCGGACCGCTACGACATGACCGGCGCCCAGGGACTCGACGTCGACCTGGCCGTCAGCGGCGAACAGTGGGGCACCCGCTTCGACTGGGGCTGCTCCTACGGCGGCAAGGAGTGGGCGGCGGACGGCTCGGTCATGTACGACCTGGTCGTGGTGCGGTCCGACGGCACCGCCCAGATCGTCGGCTCGTGGACGGCCGCGGGCGAGGACGCGAAGGGGCTGTCGGCGTCGACGGACATCCCGCGCGACGACATCGCGAGCGTGCAGGTGCGGCTCCGCGGCGAACAGGGAGCCCTCGCCGTCGTCGACCTCTGACCGCCCGCCCGCCGCGCCGCCCGCCCCGAGCCCCCGAGGTTCCGAAATCTCGGCATCTGGGCGCAGCACAGCGTCGTTCGTGGAACCTCGGCGCTCCCCGTGCGGCGAGTCGTGGAACCTCGGCGGACGTGCGGGGGCAGCTAGCCCGAGACGGCCTCGTCCGACACGTCGGGGCCGATCGCGTCCTGGACGCGCGCGCTGACGGACCGGAGGGTGTCCGCGTCGGTCCCCACGGGCCTCCAGAACAGGTCTTCCAGCGCACCGGTGTGCGCGCGGATGCCGGCGAGCACAGCGCGGCGGCCGTCGGGGGTCATCTCCACCCAGCTGCCGCGGCCGTCGGTCGGGCAGTCGGCGCGTCCGACCAGGCCGCGGGAGACCATCCGTGTGACCTGGTGACTGACCCGCGACTTCTCCCAACCGATGCCGGCGGCGATGTCGCGGACGCGCAGCCGGTGGTCCGGCTCGCGCTGCAGCCCGATCAGGATCTCGAACTCGGGGATGGAGATGCCGGCGCCCGCCTGGACGGCCTGGTCGAGCGCTCGGTCGAGGCGTCGCCAGACGTCGTGGTAGGCGTCCCACGTCGCCCAGTCGTGGCCATCGTTGCCCTGCGTCGACATGCCGACCAGCGTATCCACCGCGGCGGCCGGCCGACCCCGCCGCCGCGTCTTTCATCCGTCCGGATGACCCGAACGGGGCGCTGCGGAGCGATCCGTCCGGCCCGTACGATGACCGGGCCGTGCAGCGCTCGGCGCGACGAGACAGGAACCCGCATGACGAACCCGTACGCACAGCCGCCGATCGCACCGGTCCGCCCGACGAACACCCTGGCGATCATCGCGCTCGTGCTGGGGTTCGTGGTGCCGATCGGCGGGGTCGTCGTGGGGCTCATCGCGCTGCCGCAGCTGCGGCGGACGGGCGAGGCCGGGCGCGGTCTCGCGATCACGGGCATCGTCGTCGGCGCGGTGATCTCCGTCTTCACGGTGCTGCCGGTGCTGCTCTTGCTGCCGGAACTGATCCGGGTCTTCGGCTGACGTCATCCCCCAGGACGGTTCCGAGCCGACGTGCGGCGCGCTCCAAGGTGAGGTCGGAGGTGCGGCATACGATCGGAGCATGCCGAGCGCCCGCCTCCAGGACTGCACCGACGACGCCGTTGCGCTGGTCCGCAAGTGGCTGGCGGCGTCCGCCGGGGCGAAGCCGGACGCCGGTGCCGCCCGTCTCGCCGAGGCCCTGCGCGACGAGCGTGGCCTCGACTTCACGCGCAGCTTCGTCGACAAGGTCATCCGCCCCGAAGACCCCCGGGTCGCGGCCCGCAACCTCGAGCAGGTCAGCCGCGACGTCCCTGACTTCCTCGCCTGGTACCTGCGCGGCGCGGTGACGCTCGGCGGCGGGTTCGCGACGATGGCGCCGTGGGCGGTCATCCCCACCGCACGGCGGATCCTGCGTCGGATGACCGGCCACCTGGTGATCGACGCGAGCACGGCGAAGCTCGGTCCGGCGCTCGCCAAGGTCGGTGGGCCGGGCACCCGGCTCAACGTGAACCTGCTCGGCGAAGCCGTGCTCGGCAGCGCCGAGAGCGACCGCCGGCTGCAGGGGACGATGGACCTGCTCGCCCGCGACGACGTCGACTACGTGTCGATCAAGGTCAGCTCGGTCGTGCCGCAGATGTCGATGTGGGCGTTCGACCAGACGGTCGAGCGGATCGTCGACCGGCTCGTGCCGTTGTACCGGCTGGCGGCGGCTCCGCTGGCGTCCGGCGGCCCGGCGAAGTTCATCAACCTGGACATGGAGGAGTACCGCGACCTCGACGTCACCCTCGCGGTGTTCCGGACCTTGCTCGACCGTGACGAGTTCGCGGGGCTGCAGGCCGGCATCGTGCTGCAGGCCTACCTGCCCGATGCCGCGGGGGCGCTCGAGTCCCTGACGACGTGGGCGCAGGAGCGCCGGGCCCGTGGTGGAGCGCCGATCAAGGTGCGGCTCGTCAAGGGCGCGAACCTGGCGATGGAGCACGTCGACGCGATCGTGCACGACTGGCCGCTCGCGACCTGGGGCAGCAAGCGCGAGACCGACTCCGCCTACCTGCGGATGCTCGACGCCGCGCTGACCCCGGAGCGCACCGACGCCGTGCGCATCGGGGTCGCCGGGCACAACCTGTTCGACCTGGCGACCGCGTGGGTCCTCGCCCAGCGCCGCGGGGTGACCGACGCGGTCGACGTCGAGATGCTGCTCGGCATGGCATCGACGCACGCCGACGCCGTCCGCGCCGACGTCGGACAGATCCTGCTCTACACACCCGTCGTCCAGCCGGACGAGTTCGACTCCGCGATCGCGTACCTCGCCCGCCGCCTGCAGGAGAGCTCGAGCCCCGAGAACTTCATCGCCGCGGCGTCCGACATCGACCACGACGCCAGCGTGTTCGACCGCGAGCACGGCCGGTACCTGGCGTCGGTCGCGGCGCTCGACCAGCCGGTGCACGCGACGCACCGCACCCAGGACCGCCACCGGGCGCTCGGCGAGCCCGTCCTGCGCGACGCGTTCCGGAACGCCCCGGACACCGACCCCGCCGTCCCCGCCAACCGTGCGTGGGCGCTCGACGTCCTGCGCCGGGTACCGCGCTCGCAGCTCGGCGCGCAGACGATCCGCGGGGCCAAGGTGGCCGACCGCTCCAAGCTCGAACGGATCATGGCCCGCACCGCGCAGGCCGGCGTCAACTGGGGGCGGCAGGACCCCTCCGACCGTGCCGAGCTCCTCGACCTGATCGGGCACGAGCTCGAGACCCGCCGCGCCGACCTGATCGAGGTGATGGCGGCGGAGACCGGGAAGACGTTCTCCGAGGCCGACACCGAGGTCACCGAAGCCGTCGACGCCGCCCACTACTACGCCGAGCGCGCCCGCCGCCTCGGCGACATCGAGGGTGCCCGCTACGTCCCGCCACGCCTGACGGTCGTCGTGCCGCCGTGGAACTTCCCCGTCGCGATCCCCGCCGGTGGGGTGCTGGCGGCGCTCGCCGCGGGCAGCGGAGTCGTGCTCAAGCCGGCACCCGAGGCGAAGCGCAGTGGTGCGCTGCTGGCCGACGTACTCTGGGACGCCGGCGTGCCGCACTCGTTGCTGCAGCTCGTCGACCTGGCCGAGGACGAACTCGGCCGTGACCTCGTCGGACACCCCGCAGTCGACCGCATCATCCTGACCGGTTCGGCCGACACCGCGCGATCGTTCCGCTGGTGGCGCGCCGGTCTGCCACTGAGCGCCGAGACGAGCGGCAAGAACGCGATCGTCGTCACGCCGAGCGCCGACATCGACCTCGCGGTGCAGGACATCGTGCAGTCCGCCTTCGGCCACGCCGGCCAGAAGTGCTCGGCGGCGTCCCTGGTCGTCCTGGTCGGCACGGTCGGCGAGAGCGAACGCTTCCGTCGGCAGCTCGTCGACGCCACGCGCACGCTCCGGGTCGCCTGGCCCGACGACCCCACCGCCCAGGTCGGCCCGGTCATCGCCGAGCCCGAGGGCAAGCTGCGGCAAGGGCTCACCGAGCTCGGGCCGGGGGAGTCCTGGCTCGTGCAGCCGACGGCCCTCGACGACTCCGGGCGGCTCTGGTCACCCGGCATCCGTGACGGCGTCCGGCCGGGCAGCGACTTCCACCAGATCGAGTACTTCGGTCCGGTGCTCGGCATCATGCGCGCCGAGACGCTCGAGCAGGCGATCGCGATCCAGAACGGCACGGACTACGGCCTGACGGCGGGGATCCACTCGCTCGACGCCGACGAGGTGGCGGACTGGCTGGCGAGCGTGCGCGCCGGCAACCTGTACGTGAACCGCGGCATCACCGGTGCGGTCGTCGGCCGGCAGCCGTTCGGCGGCTGGAAGCGGTCGTCCGTGGGCACGGGCACGAAGGCGGGCGGACCGATGTACGTCGCGACGCTCGGCCGGTGGGAACCGGTCCCGCGCACGGTGCACAAGAGCATCCAGCTGCACGGTCTCCCGCCGCGCGTGACCTCGGTGATCGAGGCCGCACGCAGCGGCTTGTCGTTCGAGGAGTTCGACCAGGTGCGGGCCGGTGCGCTCAGCGACGTCCGTGCGCGCGAGGAGCTGTACGGCGGCTCGCACGACCTGTCGGGGCTCGTGGTGCAGCGGAACGTGCTGCGCCACCGACCGCAGTCCGTCATCGTGCGGCAGGCCGAGGACGCCTCGGCGGGCGACCTGGTCCGCGCGCTCGTCGCTGCCACGGCTGCACGCGCCCACGTCCTGCTCAGCACCGCCCGCCCGTTGCCCGGCCCGCTCAGTCAGCTGCTGGCCTCGAGTCGGTCGCCGCTGGACGTCGTCGACCACCTGGTCGAGTCGGACCAGGACTTCCACGCCCGCGCGTCGTCCGGCGCCGTGTTCCAGGCGAACTGGACGAGCGGTGAGGACGACGAACCCGTCGACGCACTCGGGGACATGCTCGCGCAGGGGCAGGACCGACCCGTGCACACGGCGTTCGGCGGCCCCGGGGCACGGATCCGGCTCATCGGTGGCGATGCCCTGGCGCTCGAGGAAGCCCTCGGGGCGAGCATCGACGTCGCGATCCACGACGCGCCGGTGGTCGAGGCCGGGTTGATCGAGATGCTCCCGTTCATCCGTGAACAGTCGGTCTCGATCACCGCGCACCGGTTCGGGGACGTCGACGCGGACTTCGCTGACCTGCGCGTCTGACGTCCCCGGCTCGGGTCAGTCCTCGGTGTCGCCTGCTTCTTCGTCCTCGACGCCGGTCTCGTCCATCCGGTCACGCAGGTGGTCGGCCATCGCTCCGGCGCCCTCGCCGTGGTGGTCGTGGTCGACCTGTTCGATCAGGCCGTGCAGCTTCTCGTGGTTCGTGGCCTCGTTGGCGCCGTCCATGACGGGCTCGGTCTGCTCGTTGTCGCTCATGGCTCGGACGCTACGCCGGGGTGGCTGCGGACCGGTAGTGCAGCTCGACGGCACCGCCGGTGAACGGCGTCGTCCCGACCAGCTCGAACACCGGGGTCGGTGCCGCGACCGGTAGCAGCGGCGCACCGGCGCCGAGCGCCACCGGCATCACGGTGACGCGGAGCTCGTCGAGCAGCCCTGCTTGCTGGTACTGCGCCGCGAGCAGTCCGCCGCCGACGACCCAGACGTCGCGCTCGCCGGCGGCCCGTTCGAGGTCGGCCTGGTGGTCCGCGACCTCGCCCGACACGAAGTGCACGTCGGCGCCGTCCGGCACCGGCAGGTCACGCGTGGTGAACACCCACGTCGCCAGGTCCGGGTACGCCCACGTGTCGTCGTGCTCGAGCAGCCACTCGTACGTGGTCGAGCCCATGACGATCGCGCCGATGCCCGCGAAGAACCGGTCGTGGTGCTCCTGGAACGGCTCGAAGCCGAACTGCAGCAGCCAGTCGAGGTCGTCGTCCGGTGCAGCGACGAAGCCGTCCAGCGAGGACGCGACGGAGTAGGTGGTACCCATGCCCCGGACGCTACCGAGCACCCCCGACAGATGTCAGCGCCGCCCGCCGTCAGCGCCGTCAGCGCCGGCTGCCCCGACCGACGACGGCGACCTCGGCGACGGTGAGCACCGTGGCGATCCACACCTGCTGCAGGGCGAACCCGCGGCGTCGTGGGTCGAGGGCGAGCGGCATCATCGTCACGCCGTGCACCGCGTCGACGGCGGCGCTCAGCGTGTGTGCGTTCCCGGTGCCCGTGCGTGCGACGAGGGCGGCCTGCACGAGCTGCCGGACGCCGAGCACGCCGTGCAGCACGGCCTGGTCGCGACCACGAGCCGCTCGGCCCAGGTGCCACAGGCCGAGTCCGGCCCGGCACAGCTCGACGACGGCTGCACCCCGCACCGACGATCCGTGGCGGCTCATCGTCGTCGTCCGGCCACGAGTGCGACGGCCCCGGCCGCGCCGAGTGCCGCCCCGATGATCCCGTTGCCGATCCGTCGGTGTTCCACCCACCAGGTCTGCGGCGACCAGGCGTGCGCGGACTCGTCGAACACACCGTGCGCGCCGTGGTCGCCCGGCACCGGCTCGTACAGGTTGTCCTGCAGCTCCTGCCCGTCCTTGTCGGGCGCCTGCTGCCCGGAGACGAGCGTCTTGGCGGCGTACCAGTCGGCGAAACGCCCGCTGATCCGGTTGCCGAGGATCGTGTAGACGGTCGACTCGCCGACCCAGGTGCGACGGCGCGGCCGCTCGGCCACGGCAGCGATCGCGCGGGCACCGACCTCGGGCTGGAAGATCGGGGCGACCGGCTGCGGGTGGTGCGGCAGCTTCGACTTCACCCAGCCGAACTGGATCGTGTTCAGGGCGGGCATGTCGACCCGCGACACCTTCACCTTGCTGCCCTGTTCGAGCAGCTCGGAGACGACGGACTCGGTGAACCCGACGATCGCGTGCTTCGCGCCGCAGTACGCGGCCTGCAGCGGAATGCCCCGGAAGCCGAGTGCTGAACCGACCTGGACGACGTGCCCCTGGCCGCGGGGCACCATCCGGGAGAGCGCGGCACGGGTCCCGTTGACGAAGCCGAGGTAGGTGACGTGCAGCGCTCGCTCGAAGTCCTCGGGCGCGGTGTCCAGGAACTTTCCGAACACCCCGACCATCACGCCGTTCACCCACAGGTCGATTGGCCCGAGTTCCTGCTCGACGCGGTCGGCCGCGGCCTCGACGGCCTCGCGGTCGGACACGTCGGCGACCAGGGCCAGCCCGCGACGCCCCGCGGCCTCGACCTCGGCGACCGCGGCGTCGACGCCGTCCCGTCCACGGGCGAGGACGGCGACGTCCCACCCCCGCGCGGCGAGCTCCCGGACGGTCGCACGCCCCAGTCCTGCGGATCCACCGGTCACCACTGCCACTCGAGTCATGGCTCACTTGTACCTGCGACCGACCCTGCACCACTCAGCCGCTGTCCCCCGGAGTTGCCGTACCGAACCACGCACCCACCGATCGGACATCATGGCCAGGTGGAGACCCGAGACCCCGATACCGACGACCCCGCAGAGGAGGCGCCGCCCGGTTGGGTGCTCAACACACCGACCCGGCCGCTCGAGGTCTGGCTGTACCCGGTCCTCGTCCTGCTCCTCGCTGCCGCACACGTCGCGCTCGGCGTCGCCTTCGGTGGTGCGTTGGCGCTCGTCGTCGGGGTGTCCGCCGCGGTGGTGACGACCGCCGGTGCCGTTGCCCTGTTCGTGACGGGTCGGCACGCGTACGACGAGCAGAGCCGTGACGCCTCGTGGCGGTGCCACGTCACCCGCGTGGTCGTGGCGGTCGGGAGCGTCGGCATCGTTTCGGTCACCACCCTGACCGTCGGGTTCCCCTTCGGCGCCCTGTTCGGTGCGGTCGCCGGCGTCCCGACGGCGTTCCGCTTCGCTCGCTCCGTGCCGCGGATCGATCACCTCGTCGTCGCGTGGACAGCACTCGCGGTCGCCGTGTGCTGCGTCGTCCTGGCGGTCCTCGGCCTGACGCTCGCTGATCTCCCTGACTACCGGAGCACCTTCTGGACGTTCGGCGCTGCCTTCGCGGTGATCAGCGTCGCGGTGGCCGTGCACCAGTTCGTCGTCGCGCGTCGGTCACCCCACGACTGACACCCGGCGGCCTCACCGCCCCCGACCGAACCGCGTCGTGACCCCCGCCGAGTAGAGCACCGAGTCCGGCTCGAGCTCCGTCAACCCGAACGGCAGCCCCGCAGCGCCGACCAGGTCGTCCCGCAACGACACCACCGAGGCCCGGTGCAACGGCCACGCGTCGTGCTCGTTCGGCCAGAACCGGGTCCGCCCGGCCCGGTGCACGTGCATGCCCCACCGCGCGGTCAGGAACGTCTCGAGCAGCCCTGGCTCGTCCAGTACCTCGCCCACGCGGACGTCGAGCATCGACCGCAGGTGCGTCCCGTGCCGCCGCATCGCGTACCCGACGCGGCCGTCGCCGCTCCGCGACTCGGCGTCCGCCCACCAGTAGGGCAGTCCGGTGGCCACGCGTGCGCCGAGGGTCGGCAGCAGCTTGCCGGCGTCGAGCGACAGGAACACGACACCGTGCTGGCCCTGCTCGTCGACCGTGTAGACGCGGACGTTCACCTCGACGAAGTCGCCGATCGAGCCGGTCCGCCCCAGCGCCCCGAGGGGCGGGAACCGGGTGTCCTCGAACCGGAACCCGATGAGGCCCACCCAGGTGGTCACCCCGTCGTCCGTCCCGTCGAGCGCCATCGTGTCGGGTCGCGTTCCGGCTGGCAGCAGCGGGGCCACCGCCGACACGTCGACGCGCCAGTGCACGAAGACGACGTCGAGCCAGTCCTGCGAGATCCAGGGGCGGCCCGGCAGGCCGGGGGCGGTTCTCGGGAGGCCCGGGGCACTCTGGGTGGGTCGGGTGTCGGTCACGATGTGGTCGCCTCCGGTTCGATGTGGCCCGCGACGGGCGCGTCGTCCCACCCCTGCTGCGGGGTGTCGCAGGTGCCGCGGAACACGTACTGCGATGGCCGCTTCCGCTCGCTCGACGTCCAGTCGATCGCGGGGCGGCGCCGTTCGGGCGGTAGGTACCCGATCCGGTAGACGGCCATGAGCTCGAGCGACTCGGGCACCCGGAGCAGCCCCTCGATCTCCGCCCAGGCGCCTGGCGTCTCCATCGGGAAGGACACGAACTGGATCCCCAGCCCGAGCTCGGTCGTCGCGAGCCAGATGTTCTCCATCGCCGCGCCCATGCTGAACACGGAGTAGAAGCCGGACAGCTCCTGATGCCGGTACTCGTGGCGGTCGAGCATCACGCCGAGCAGCAGCGGCGACCCGGCGACGAGCTTCCGGTTCTCCTCACCCAGGCTCTGCGGCACGCGGAGGGTGTTCATGAGCAGCTGCCCACGCTTCGTGAACACCTGCTTCGTGAACGGCCGGAGCGGCCCGGGCAGCTTGTCGAACAGCATGCCGTCGCGCCGCTCGTCCATCTCGGCCTTCGAGAACCGGAAGTACGGCTTGTACCGCTCGAAGAACGTCCCCTCGGCCATGGTGCGGGTCATCGAGCTGCCGCTGATCGCGGCGACCCGGTCGATCGTGTCGCGCTCCTCGACCAGCACGAACCGCCACGGTTGGCTGTTCAGCTGGGACGGGGCCCGGCCGGCGAGCTCCATGAGCAGCCGTTGGTGCTCCTCGGACACCGGGTCGGGCAGGAACGCCCCGTTCGTGGTCCGTCGGCGTCGGATGGCCTCGAAGAGCTCCACTGCTTCCCCTCGTGTCTCGTCGTCACGGTCGACGCCGCACCAACAGCGCCCCCAGGTAGGACGGCGCAGCGGCCACCGCGATCTTCCAGTGTGCTCCGGAGCGCGGGTTCGTGCGGGGCGCGAGCGCGAGCGGGACGAGTGCGGGCAGCAGGAACAGCGCCGAACGGTCCCGGGTCCACAAGGGCGTCGTCGCGGCGGCCCCGGTGAGCGTCGCCGTCACGACGAACAGGCCGTGGTGCACGACGCGGAGCTTCCTCGTCCGGATCAACCGGACGGCGACGGCCGTGCCCCAGAGGCAGTTCGCGACGTAGGCGAGGCCCGCAGCGGTGACCAGCCGACGGGCGGGACGCGATCCCGTGGGCGGTGATCCGCGCCTCCCGGTCGTGTTCCGTGCCATCTGCCGGACGTTACGCGGTGTCGCGACTGACCAGCTTGGAGAGCACGATCGCGGAGCGGGTGTGGTCGACCTGGGGCGCGAGACGGACCTTGTCGAGCGCCTCCTCCAGCGCGGACAGGTCCTTGGAGCGCATGTGCACGACGGCGTCGGCGCTCCCCGTGACCGTGCCGGCGTCGATGACCTCGGGCACGGTGTCGAGCAGCGCACGGAGCTCGTCGGGGGAGACGGTGCCGCGGCAGTACAGCTCGACCCAGGCCTCGGTGCCGCGGTCCTCGACGGCGGGGTCGACCTTGATCGTGAAGCCCTGGATGACACCATCGCCGACGAGTCGGTCGACGCGGCGCTTGACGGCCGATGCCGAGAGTCCGACCACCGACCCGATGTCGCCGTAGCCGGCGCGGGCGTTGTCCCGGAGTTGATCCAGGATGCGGTGGTCGAGCGAATCCATTGCACCCATCGTACGCGGACTTCTTGCGAGGTCGGCGGTTCGGACGCACGAAACGTGCGTCACCCGAACGGGTGCCACGGCGCTTCGCTCCCGGTACTGCACTTGCCGGACGGTCTGTGTCAGGATCGACGTGGCGTCGACCTGGTCCGCTACGGCGAGTGAGCCTGCATCTCGCCGGAGCACCTCTCCTTCGTTCCGTTTCGGTTCCTGGCAGGCTCGGGCCCCGGTCCCTTCTCAGGAGGACTGATGTCGAACACCGCACCCTCGACCACCGATGCACCGGCCCGTACCGCCACCAAGCGGACGATCCTGATGTGCAAGCCGGACTTCTACACGGTGAGCTACCGGATCAACCCGTGGATGCACCCGGAGGAGCCGACCGACACGTCGAAGGCCGTCGCCCAGTGGCAGACGCTCGTCGACGTGTACGAGCAGCTCGGCTTTGACATCTCGTACATCGACCCCATCGACGGCCTTCCGGACATGGTCTACGCGGCCAACGGCGGGTTCGTGCTCGACGGCATCGCCTACGGCGCGAAGTTCCAGTACCCCGAGCGCCAGCCCGAGGGCCCCGCGTACATGGACTGGTTCCGTCAGGCCGGACTGACCGTCGCCGAGCCCGAGCAGACCAACGAGGGCGAGGGTGACTTCCTGCTCATCGGAAACACCATCTTCGCCGGCACCGGCTTCCGGTCGGACAGCACCTCCCACGACGAGCTCGCGACGATCTACGGCCGTGAGGTCGTCACCCTGAAGCTCATCAACCCGAGCTTCTACCACCTCGACACCGCCATCGCCGTGCTCGACCCGGAGCCCGACGCTTCCGGCCGGTCGAACATCGCGTACCTGGAGAGCGCCTTCGACGAGCCGTCGCTGGCGATCCTGCGCGAGCGTTTCCCCGACGCGATCATCGCGACGGAGGAGGACGCCGCGATCCTCGGCCTGAACTCCTACTCCGACGGGTACAACGTCGTGATCGCCGCCCGGGCTGTTCGGTTCGCGGAACAGCTGCGCGAGAAGGGCTACAACCCGATCGGCGTTGACCTGTCCGAGCTGCTGCTCGGCGGTGGCGGCGTGAAGTGCTGCACGCTCGACCTGCACCCGGTCGGCACCGGCACCTCGGTCGCGCGTTCGCTCGGGGTCAGCTGATGTCGGCGGCAGCGTCGCTCGGGGTCAACACCGCGGCGGCGCTCGCCGTCGAGGACCGCGCCCTCGCGCACAACTACAGCCCGCTGCCCGTCGTCATCGCGTCGGGTGCCGGAGCGACCGTCACCGACGTCGACGGCAAGCAGTACCTGGACGGCCTCGCCGCGTACTCGGCGGTGAACTTCGGCCACGGCAACCCGCGGCTGCTCGACGCCGCCCGGGCGCAGCTCGACCGGGTGACGCTCACGAGTCGTGCGTTCGTGAACGACCAGCTCGGGCCGTTCGCCACGGCACTGGCGGCGTTGACGGAGACCGAGATGGTCCTGCCGATGAACACCGGTGCCGAGGCCGTGGAGTCCGCGATCAAGGTGTCCCGCGCCTGGGGCTACCGCGTCAAGGGGGTCCCCGCGGACCGCGCGACGATCATCGTGGCGTCCGGGAACTTCCACGGCCGCACCACCACGATCATCTCGTTCTCCGACGACCCCGACGCGCGCAACGACTTCGGTCCGTACACCCCGGGGTTCCGCACGGTGCGGTACGGCGACGCCGCTGCCCTGCGCGCAGCGATGGACGAGACCGTCGTCGCCGTGCTGCTCGAACCCATCCAGGGCGAGGGCGGCGTGGTCATCCCGCCGGCGTCGTACCTCCCGGAAGTCCGGGAGGTCTGCGACGAGTTCGGTGCGCTGTTCATCGCCGACGAGATCCAGTCCGGCCTCGGACGCGCCGGCCACACGCTCGCCGTGCAGCGCGTCGGGGTCCGCCCGGACCTCATCACGCTCGGCAAGGCACTCGGCGGCGGCATCGTGCCGGTGTCGGCAGTGGTGGGCTCGCGCAATGTCCTGGGGGTCCTGCGTCCCGGCGAGCACGGTTCGACGTTCGGCGGCAACCCGCTCGCTGCGGCCGTCGGCGCCGAGGTCGTGGCGATGCTCCGCGAGGGCACGTTCCAGCAGCGCGCCCTCGACGGCGAACCGTTGCTGCGCGGGCTGCTCGACGACCTGCTCGGCAAGGGGGTCGTGTCGCACCGCGTCGCCGGACTCTGGGCGGGGATCGACATCGACCCCGCGCTCGGCACCGGCAAGGAGATCTCGAAGGACCTGGCCGACCGCGGGCTGCTCGTGAAGGACACCCACGGTTCGACGATCCGCTTCGCCCCGCCGCTCGTCGTCACCGACGACGAACTGCGCACGGCGATCGGCACGCTCGCGTCGGTCCTGGCCGCGCGCGCCTGAGCCGCGCGCTCGGCGCCGCGCGCTCGGCGCCGCGTGCTCGGCGCCACGCGCTCGGCGCCGCGCGCTCGCTTCGTGAGCAGAAATGGTCGGGTCGCCACACGGCACCCGACCATTTCTGCTCACCAAGTGCGGCTCACACCGCCCAGCGCGCCGCCAACTCGTCCATGAGCGCATCGAGCCGCTCGTCGACGACCTGCGCGTCGGGGTTGGCCTCGAACCAGGCGATGACCTCGCGCACACCCTGCCGGTAGGGCGTCCGCGGCCGGTACCACGGCACGAGCGACCGGACCTTGCTGTTGTCGAACACCGAGCTGTTCGCCTTGTCGCCGAGCAGCGCCGCACCCCACTCCGGGTCCACGGCGTTGATGGCGTCCGCCGGCACGTGCACGACCTGCAGGTCGGACACCCCCGCCGCCGCCGCGATCTCGTGCGCGATGGCGTTCCACGTCGGCGCCTCGTCGCTCGTGATCGTGAAGGCCTCACCGATCGCCGACGCGTTGTCGAGCAGCCCGGTGAACCCGACCGCGAAGTCACGGCTGTGCGTCAAGGTCCACAACGACGTGCCGTCACCGGTGATGATGATCGGCTTGCCGGCGCGCATCCGCGCCACCGCAGTCCAGCCACCGGTGAGCGGCAGCTTCGTCTCGTCGTAGGTGTGCGACGGCCGCACGATCGTCACCGGGAAGTCCTGCTCCCGGTACGCCTCCATCAGCAGTTCCTCGCACGCGATCTTGTCGCGCGAGTACTGCCAGTACGGGTTCTTCAGCGGCGTCGACTCCGTGATCGGCAGGTGCGTCGCCGGCGTCTGGTAGGCCGACGCCGAGCTGATGAAGACGTACTGCCGCGTCCGTCCCGCGAAGAAGTCGATGTCGGCCTGCACCTGGTCTGCCGTGAAGGCGACCCAGTTCACGACCACGTCGAAGTGGCGATCGCCGAGTGCGTCCGCCAGGGTGCTGCGGTCCGACACATCGGCCTGGAGGCGCGTCACACCCTCCGGGATCGGCCTGCCCCCGGTGGTCCCCCGGTTCAGGACCGTGACGTCGTGGCCCTGTTCGGTCGCCTCCCGCACACAGGAGGCGCTGATCACGCCGCTCCCGCCGATGAACAACACGCTCGCTCCGGTCATGGATGCTCCCTCGCTCTCCGCGGCGCAGCCCTGCGCCGAACCCCTCCGATCCTGCACCTCCTTGTCGGAGCGGGCGCGGAGAACGGCGCGGAGCCGAGTGGCCTGTGTCCTACAGCGAGGTACTTGGAAGAGCAACTCGATGAGTCCATGGGCCGTAGCCCTGACTACTTCAGCTGTGACAATTTCCATCATCTTTTCGAGGTCCATACCGATCATGTGCCCGGTTCCTCGAAAACCGCGGACGTGTGGTCGGGGGAGGACCGCTGTGCTTTGGCTCCGACCTGGGGACTACCGTCACGGGTCGAGCCGCACCGACGCGGCCACGACAGGAGTGACACGCACATGGAGTACCGCTACCTCGGCAACTCGGGCCTCAAGGTCTCCGAGATCACCTACGGCAACTGGCTCACCCACGCATCCCAGGTCGAGAACGATGCGGCCATCGCCTGCGTCAGGGCCGCCCTCGACGTGGGCATCTCGACGTTCGACACCGCCGACGTCTACGCCAACACCGGCGCGGAGACCGTCCTCGGCGAAGCCCTCAAGGGGGAGCGTCGCCAGTCGCTCGAGATCGCCACGAAGGTGTTCGGGCCGACCGGGCCGAAGGGGCACAACGACACCGGGCTGTCTCGCAAGCACATCCTCGAGTCGATCGACGGTTCGCTCGGCCGCCTGCAGACCGACTACGTCGACCTGTACCAGGCGCACCGCTTCGACCACGAGACGCCGCTCGAGGAGACGATGCAGGCCTTCGCCGACATCGTGCGCCAGGGCAAGGTCCTGTACGTCGGCGTGAGCGAGTGGACCGCGGAGCAGCTCCGTGCCGGCGCCGCGCTGGCCAAGGACCTCGGGTTCCAGCTCATCTCGAACCAGCCGCAGTACTCGGCGCTGTGGCGGGTCATCGAAGAAGAGGTCGTGCCGACCTCGAAGGAGCTCGGCATCTCGCAGATCGTCTGGTCCCCGATCGCCCAGGGCGTGCTGACCGGCAAGTACAAGCCGGGTCAGCCGCTGCCCGAGGGGTCACGCGCCACCGACGACAAGGGCGGAGCGGACATGATCAAGCGGTTCATGCGCGACGAGGTGCTGTCCTCGGTGCAGGAGCTCGAGCCGATCGCGAAGGAGCTCGACCTGTCGATGGCACAGCTCGCCGTCGCCTGGGTACTGCAGAACGAGAACGTCGCGAGCGCCATCATCGGGGCGTCGCGTCCGGAGCAGGTGCACGACAACGCCGGCGCTGCCGGTGTCACGATCCCGGCGGAGCTGCTCAGCCGGATCGACGATGCCCTCGGTGCCGTGGTCGAGCGTGACCCGGCGAAGACCAACGACAGCAGCCCGAAGACCCGCGAGGCCTAGCGCCGACCCGGGCCAGACGGCTCAGACAACGGAAAAGGCCCCCTGCCGAAGCAGGGGGCCTTCACCGGTGGCTGGACACGGCATCGATCCGTGGACCTTTCGATTTTCAGTCGAACGCTCTACCAACTGAGCTATCCAGCCGTGGCGACCCTGACGGGACTTGAACCCGCGACCTCCGCCGTGACAGGGCGGCACGCTAACCAGCTGCGCTACAGGGCCATGTTGAATTGCTGTGGTGTTGCTCAGTACTACTTGCTCGCTCACTCGGAGAGTGACCCCAACGGGATTCGAACCCGTGCTGCCGCCGTGAAAGGGCGGTGTCCTAGGCCACTAAACGATAGGGCCGCAAGTGGTGCTTCGCGCTACCGATGGACAAGCATACGGATGCCCCCGGGGGTTCGCAAATCGGGCCGCGTTCCCGCGGAATCCCCGGCGTGTCGCGCCCGCCCGGCACCGGGTGTCGAGGTTGCGGTGCGAGCATCGTCGTCGGCTCCACGCCCCTCGTCCGAGGGGCTGTGGGGTTGCGACACCTGTTGTTACTGTTGCGTCTGTTAACAGTGTTACGTGCGTGAGCCTTGCCGCGCTGTTACGAAATCGAGATACATGTCGACCTCACCTTCGCTCTCCCTCCGCAACCGCAGCCGCCTCGTCGCCGCCGCGGTCGCTGTCGTGCTCGCCGGAAGCACCCTCGCGGTCCTCGCCCCGGCGACGTCGGCCAGTGCCGCGAGCTACCCGAGCTGGTCCGAGGTGCAGAAGGCCAAGTCCTCGACGAGTGCCCAGCAGGCGAAGGTCACCGAGATCAAGTCGCTCATCTCGACCCTGAAGTCCGAGGCCGCTGCGAAGCAGAAGGCCGCACAGGCCGCCGGCGAGGCCTACCAGGCGGCACAGAACAAGTACGACGAGGCGACCCTCGAGCAGAAGACGCTCCAGTCCCAGGCGGACGACGCCGAGCAGACCGCCGCACAGTCCGAGGAGCAGGCCGGTCAGCTCGCCGCGCAGCTCGGTCGGGCCAGCGCCAACGACGTGACGACCGACATCCTCACGCACCCCTCGGACTCCGGTGACCTGCTCTACGAGCTCGGCGCCATGTCGAAGCTCAGTGAGCAGGCCGACGGCATCTACTCGCAGGCGTCGCAGGACCGGGGCACCGCGCAGGCGCAGGCCGACAAGGCGGACAAGGCCAAGGCGGCGCTGGGCGACCTCGCCGACGCGGCCCAGTCGAAGATGCAGCAGGCGCAGGGTGCTGCCGACGCGGCGCAGACCGCCGTCGACGCCCAGAACGACAACGAGTCGCGGCTCGAGGCCCAGCTGACGGCCCTCACCACGAAGCAGCGCGGTGTCGAGGCCGACTACCGCAAGGGCGTCGCCGCCGAGAAGGCCCGGCAGGCCCGCATCGCCGCTGCTGCGGCCAAGGCAGCCGCGAAGGCCGCGGCGACGAGCCAGGGTGGTACCGGTGGCGGGACGGCCAACTCTGCTGGGTGGGTCCGTCCGGCCGGCGGCTTCCAGACCAGCGGCTACGGCATCCGCGTCGACCCGTACACGCACTACACGGCACTGCACGCCGGGGTCGACCTCGCTCCCGCCTGCTACGCCCCGATCTACGCGGCCCACGACGGCACCGTGACCTTCGCGGGCAACGGCGGCGGCTACGGCAACGAGGTCATCCTCGACAACGGCGGCGGCATCTCGACGGCCTACGGCCACATCGTCGACGGCGGGATCATGGTCGCCAGCGGCCAGCACGTCACCGCCGGGCAGCAGATCGCCAAGATCGGTTCGACCGGCTGGTCGACCGGGTGCCACCTCCACTTCGAGACCCGGGTCAACGGTGCTGCCGTCGACCCGGTCCCCTTCATGGCAGCGCGGGGGATCTCGGTATGAGCATCAGCGCAGCCGGGATGCGTTGACCCCGCCATGACCCTGTCCACTCGCTCGTTCTCCTGCGGGATCGCCACCGTCGCCGTGCTCGGCATCGGACTGTCGGTCGTCATCGCCGGACCCGCCCAGGCCGCGCCGTCGGCACCGTCCTGGGACGACGTCAAGGCCGCGAAGTCGGATGCCGCCGACGCGCAGCAGACGGTGGACGAGCTGAGCGACCGGCTGACCTCGCTGCAGACCGCCGCGGACCGCGCGGGCATCGTCGAGCAGCAGGCCGGGCAGGCGTACGCCCTCGCCGCCTCGCAGCAGCAGGAGGCGAAGGACACCCTCGCCGACCTGTCCGCGCAGTCGAAGCGGGCCAAGGGCAAGGCGGACGACTCCGCGGGCCAAGTGGCCGCGCTCGTCGTCGAGCTGTCCCGCACGGGCGGCGGCGACCTGTCGACGACGATGCTCACGGACGCCTCGGACTCCGGCGACCTGCTCTACCGCGTCGGCACGATGTCGCACCTGTCCGAGCGATCGGCGACGATCCTGGCCCAGGCCCGCTCCGACCAGAAGACCGTGGACTCGCTCGCCGACCAGCAGTCCGTGGCCACGACGGCACTGAGCAAGGCGACCGAGGCGACGAAGACCGCCTTCGCCACCGCCAACGACGTCTCCGCCGACGCCCAGGCCCGGGTGCAGAAGCAGCAGGACCAGCAGGACGAGGTCCTCCGCCAGCTCGCGTACCTCAAGGGCACGAGCGTCTCAACGGAGAGCGCGTACTGGAGTGCGCAGCAGGCCAAGGCGGCCGAGACCGCCCTGGCGGCCCAGACGAGCAGCAGCGGCACCGGCACGGCCAGCGGCAGCGGCGCGAGCGGCACCAGCACCGACAACGGCACCAGCAACGGCAACGCCTCGACCACCAACCCGAGCGCCGGCGGCGGTAGTGGCAGTGGCACGACCACCCCGTCGCGCCCGAGCACCCCGTCGAAGCCGAGCACGCCGGCGGCTCCCGCTCCCGCTCCCGCCCCGGCTCCCGCCAAGCCGAGCACGCCGACGCCGTCGAAGCCGAGCACCCCGGCGCCCAGCACTCCGGCACCCGCCCCGAGCAGCCCCTCGAAGGCGGACGGTGCGATCTCGTACGCCCGCGGGCAGCTCGGGAAGCCCTACGTCCTCGGTGGTGCCGGCCCGAGCACCTGGGACTGCTCCGGCCTCGTCATGATGGCCTACAGCTCGCAGGGCATCGCGACCGGCGGCCACAACGTCGTCTGGCAGTACAACTACTTCGGCTCGATCGGCCGTCTCGTGCCGCTCTCGCAGCGCCAGCCCGGCGACATCCTCTTCTACTCGTCGAACGGAACCGCTTCCGGCGGTTACCACGACTCGATCTACACCGGCAACGGGATGATGGTCGAAGCGGCCCGACCGGGCGTCGGTGTGGTCGAGCGGGCGGTCTGGACGCCGAGCCAGCTCCTGCCGTACGTCGCCCGCCCGAGCGGTTCCCTGTAGCCCGCAGCCCGGTCTTTCCCAGAGCGGCTGCGGTAGCAAGCGGGATCGGGCATACCTGCCCGGATCAGAGCACCAGGTACGCCCGTTCCCACCAGGTACGCCCCCGACCCCTCCCGACCCCGCCCGGCAAAGCAACCCCGGACACAGAACGGCGCCCGCCCTCCGGATGGAGAGCGGGCGCCGTTCTGTGCCAGAGGAGCGTCAGTGACCAGCGGGCACGTAGGCCTTCTGGCCGGCCTGCACGATCGCCTCGGCCTCGGCGGCGTCGCCCCAGCCCTCGGCCTTGACCCACTTGTTCGGCTCGAGGTCCTTGTAGCGCTCGAAGAAGTGCGCGATCTCGGCCTTCGTCTGCTCGTCGACGTCCGAGATGTCCTGGATGTGCGTCCAGCGCGGGTCCTTCGCGGGGACCACGAGGACCTTCTCGTCCTTGCCGGCCTCGTCGCTCATCTTGAAGACGCCGACCGGACGGACCTTGACGCCCACGCCGGGGAACGTCGGGAACTCGAGGAGCAGCAGCGCGTCCACGGGGTCGCCGTCGTCAGCCAGGGTCTTCTCGAAGAAGCCGTAGTCGGTCGGGTAGACGAACGACGTGAACAGCACGCGGTCGAGGTAGACACGACCGGTCTCGTGGTCCACCTCGTACTTGTTGCGGCTGCCCTTGGGGATCTCGACGACGACGTCGTACGCGGCCATGTCTGTACTCCTGGTGTGTCGGTGGGGCTGTCGGTGGTCCCGAGAGCGCGGCTAACGTTACCGGGTGAACTCTCCGCGTCCCCGGCTGGACCCTGCCGTCGCCGAGACCCGCCTGGCGGTCCGCGACCTGCTCGCCACCGCGCTCGACGACGGCGTCGTCACCGCGGGTGACCTCGTGCTGGTCGCGCTGAGCGGCGGACCGGACTCGCTCGCGCTCGCCGCGGCCACCGCGTTCGAGGCGGGCAAGCAGGGGCTCCGAGCCGGGGCAGTGGTCGTCGACCACGCGCTCCAGGCGGGCTCCGAGGCGGTCGCGAGCCGCGCCTCCCGGCAGGCATCCGAGCTGGGTCTGGACCCGGTCGAGGTCCGCAGGGTCGCGGTCGGCTCCGACGGTGGTCCGGAGGGCGCCGCCCGGGAGGCCCGCCACGCGTCGATCGCCGAGGTCGCGTCCGCCACCGGGTCGCCTCTCGTGCTGTTGGGACACACCCTGGACGACCAGGCCGAGACGGTGCTGCTGGGCCTGCTGCGCGGCAGCGGGCCGGACAGCCTGTCCGGCATGCTGCCGCTCGCACGGCGCGACCAGGGGCCGGCCTACGGCCGCCCGCTGCTCACCGTGCGTCGGCACGCCACGCGGCAGGCGTGCGCCGCCGCCGGGCTGGCGCCGTGGCACGACCCGCAGAACGAGGACGCGGCGTACGCCCGTGTCCGCGTGCGGAACACCCTCATGCCGGTGCTCGAGGGCGAGCTCGGTGCGGGGGTGCCCGAGGCGCTGGCGCGGACGGCCGACCAGCTGCGCGAGGACTCGGCGGCACTCGACCACTTCGCCGAGGAACTGGCGGAGGACATCGCCGAACACTCCGAGGCCGGCATCTCCCTGTCCGTCCGGGCGCTCGGGGCGAACCCGCCGGCGCTCCGGCAGCGACTCGTGCGCCTGGCGGTGGAGAGCGAGTTCGGCGTGACGCTGTCGCGCGTGCAGACGCTCGAGGTCTGTCGGCTCGTCACGGAGTGGAGCGGGCAGGGGCCGATCGACCTGCCGGGCGTCCGGGCGTCGCGATCCGGTGACCGCCTGTCGTTCAGTGCCGGTTAGGCTGGACCGGTGGAACTCTCCGACGTCCAGGCAGACCTGTCCGAAGTCCTCTTCACCCCCGAGCAGATCGACGACAAGCTCGCCGAACTCGCGGCGGTCGTCGACGCCGACTACGCGGGCCGCGACCCCCTGCTCGTCGGTGTCCTGAAGGGTGCCGTCATGGTGATGGCGGACTTCTCGCGGCACCTCAAGATGCAGGCGCGGATGGACTGGATGGCGGTGTCGTCGTACGGCTCCGGCACGAAGTCGTCCGGTGTGGTGCGGATCCTCAAGGACCTCGACACCGACCTGCACGGCCGCGACGTCCTCATCGTCGAGGACATCATCGACTCCGGTCTGACGCTGTCCTGGCTCAAGCAGAACCTGCAGTCCCGCGGTGCCGCGAGCGTCGAGATCGTCGCCCTGCTGCGCAAGCCCGAGGCCGCCAAGGTCGAGGTCGACGTCAAGTACGTGGGCTTCGACATCCCCGACGAGTTCGTGGTCGGCTACGGCCTCGACTACGACGAGCGCTACCGGAACCTGCGCGGTGTCGGCGTCCTGGCGCCGCACGTGTACTCGTAACCCGTCCAGAGGGTACTTGCCTCGGGTTGAGTTCGCCCGCAGAGGACACCCATTCTCGCCACAGAATCGCGGCCGTATGCTGACCTGCACGCAACTTCGGCAGAGAAAGGTGTCGGGCACTCGCGCCCGGATCACATGAACTTCAAGCGCATCTTCCGCGGCCCGTACCTCTACGTGCTGATCGCGCTGGCGGGCATCTTCATCGGCTGGAGCGTCATCAGCCAGGGCAGCACGACCGAGGTCAGCACCCAGAAGGGCCTCGAGCAGCTCGCCGACGGCAAGATCTCGTCCGTCATCGTCAACTCCACCGAGCAGCGGGTCGACATGATCACCCGCGACGGCGACAAGCAGGAGCAGTTCTACTACTCCACGCCCCGTGGCGAAGAGGTCATCCAGGCCGTCAACGACGCCAACCTGCCCAAGGGCTACGACGACCACGTGAACACGGGCAACTGGTTCCTGTCGCTCCTCGGCGTACTGCTCCCCTTCCTGATCATCGGTGCCCTGTTCTGGTTCCTGCTCTCGAGCGCCCAGGGCGGCGGCTCGAAGGTCATGCAGTTCGGCAAGTCGAAGGCCAAGATCAACAACAAGGAGAACCCGCAGGTGTCGTTCGCCGACGTCGCGGGCTCCGACGAGGCGATCGAGGAGCTCCACGAGATCAAGGAGTTCCTGAAGGAGCCGGCGAAGTTCCAGGCCGTCGGCGCCAAGATCCCGAAGGGCGTGCTGCTGTACGGCCCTCCCGGAACCGGCAAGACCCTGCTCGCCCGCGCCGTCGCCGGCGAAGCGGGTGTGCCGTTCTACTCGATCTCCGGTTCGGACTTCGTCGAGATGTTCGTCGGTGTCGGTGCGAGCCGTGTCCGTGACCTCTTCGAGCAGGCTAAGGCGAACTCGCCGGCCATCGTCTTCATCGACGAGATCGACGCCGTCGGTCGTCACCGTGGTGCCGGCATCGGCGGCGGCAACGACGAGCGCGAGCAGACGCTCAACCAGCTGCTCGTCGAGATGGACGGCTTCGACGGCAAGACGAACGTCATCCTCATCGCCGCGACGAACCGTCCCGACGTGCTCGACCCTGCGCTCCTGCGTCCGGGCCGCTTCGACCGCCAGATCGGTGTCGACGCCCCGGGCATGGCCGGCCGCAAGCAGATCCTCGAGGTGCACGCGAAGGGCAAGCCGCTCGCCGCGAGCGTCGACCTGGAGCTGCTCGCCCGCAAGACGCCGGGCTTCACCGGCGCCGACCTGGCGAACGTCCTGAACGAGGCCGCGCTGCTCACCGCCCGGTCGAACGCGCAGCTCATCGACAACCGTGCGCTGGACGAGGCCGTCGACCGCGTCATGGCGGGCCCGCAGCGTCGGACCCGGATCATGTCCGACCAGGAACGCCTGATCACCGCGTATCACGAGGGCGGCCACGCCCTGGCGGCAGCGGCGATGCGGCACACCGACCCGGTCACGAAGATCACGATCCTGCCGCGCGGCCGTGCCCTCGGGTACACGATGGTGCTCCCGCTCGAGGACAAGTACTCGGTGACCCGCAACGAGCTGCTCGACCAGCTCACCTACGCCATGGGTGGACGCGTCGCCGAGGAGATCGTGTTCCACGACCCCACCACCGGCGCCTCGAACGACATCGAGAAGGCCACCGGCACCGCCCGCAAGATGGTCACCGAGTACGGCATGAGCCAGGCCGTCGGGTCCGTCAAGCTCGGTTCCGGGTCGAGCGAGCCGTTCGTCGGCCGTGACATGAGCGGTGGGACCGGGCGCGACTACTCGGAGAACATCGCGCAGACCGTCGACGCCGAGACCCGTGCGCTGCTCGAGGCCGCGCACAACGAGGCCTACCAGGTGCTCAACGACAACCGCGACATCCTCGACCGCCTGGCCGGTGAGCTCCTCGAGAAGGAGACGCTCGACGCCCCGGAGCTCGTGGAGATCTTCAAGGACGTCCGCAAGCTGCCGGAACGCCCGCAGTGGCTCTCCAGCGACAAGCGTCCGGTGAGCAACCTGCCCGCGATCGACGTGCCCGGGCAGGCCGCCGCCACCGCAGCGGACCAGTCGGACAGCGAGTCGACCTCGAAGCCCCGTCGTCGCCCCTTCGGCAACCCGGGTATCGCCCCGGCGTAGGGGGCCGGCATGACCGACCTGCCGACGAGACGTGCTCGTCGGCTCGACACCCGCGGCGGTCCGACACCGGACCGCACGCGGGTGTTGGGCATCCTCAACGTGACGCCCGACTCGTTCAGCGACGGCGGGCTGCACCAGGCCTACGACGCCGCCGTGCAGCACGCGCGTGACCTCGTCGCCGCAGGTGCCGACATCATCGACGTCGGTGGAGAGTCGACGCGGCCGGGCTCGGAGCGCGTTCCGGTGCCGGTCGAGCAGGAGCGCGTGCTGCCGGTCGTCCGGCAGCTCGTCGCCGAGGGCATCCCGGTGAGCGTCGACACGATGAACGCCTCGACCGCCGAACGGGCCGTCGAACTCGGCGCCGCGATCGTCAACGACGTGTCCGGCGGCCTGGCCGACCCGGACATGGCCCGCGTGGTCGCGTCGACCGGGGCCGGGTTCGTGGTCATGCACTGGCGTGGTCACAGCGACCGGATGTACCGCAATGCCGAGTACGTGCACGCCGTCGACGAGGTCCGGCGCGAGGTCGAGATGCGGGTCGCCGAGCTCATCGTCCTCGGGGTGCGCCAGGAACAGGTCGTGATCGACCCGGGCCTCGGCTTCGCCAAGCAGGGCGTGCAGAACTGGGAGATCCTGGCCGGCTACGAACGGTTCGCCTCGATCGGCCTGCCGGTGCTCGTCGCCGCATCACGCAAGCGGTTCCTGGATGGCGTCGGCAGCCCCGAGGGTGCCCCGCCGAAGGACCGCGACCTCGCCACCGCCGCCATCAGCCTGCTCGCCGCCGAACGCGGCGCGTGGGGGGTGCGCGTGCACGACCCGGCACCGACCCGTGCCGTGCTCGACGTCTGGGACGCCTGGAGGGCAGCTCGCTCGTGAACGACACCATCCGCCTCGTCGGGGTCCGCGCCCGCGGCCACCACGGGGTCTTCGACCACGAACGTGCCGACGGTCAGGACTTCGTCGTCGACGTCGCCGTGGAACTCGACGCCCGCGCGGCCTCGGGCAGCGACGACCTCGACGCCACCGTGCACTACGGCGTGCTCGCCGAGCAGGTCGTCGCCGAGATCGAACGCGACCCGGTGGACCTGATCGAGACCCTCGCGGAGCGCATCGCGGCCGCGGTGCTCACCCACCGTGCGGCCCTGGCGACCGAGGTCACCGTGCACAAGCCGCAGGCACCCATCACCGTGCCGTTCACGGACGTCTCGATCACCATCCGCCGTGCCCGCGGGGCGACCGTGCCGGACGAGGAAGAAGAGTGAGCCGCGTCGTCGTCGCGCTCGGCGCCAACCTCGGCGACCGGGGGAGCACCCTCCGCGCCGCCGCCCGAGCGGTCGCCGCGCTGCCCGGGGTCCACCCGGTGGCGTCGAGCCACGAAGTCGAGTCCGTCGCCGTCACCCTGGACGGCCGCGACGACACCAAGCCGCGGTACCGCAACGCCGTCGTGGTCGTCGACACCGACCTCGAGCCGCAGGCGTTCCTCGACGCACTGCACGGCATCGAGGACGAGCACGGCCGCACCCGCGACGTCCGCTGGGGCGACCGGACCCTCGACCTCGACGTCGTCGCCGTGGACGACCTGCGCATCGACACCGTCACGCTCACCGTCCCGCACCCCCGTGCCGCCGAGCGCGCGTTCGTGCTCGCACCGTGGCTCGACGCCGACCCCGCGGCCGTCCTGCCCGGCGCCGGGCCGGTGGCCGACCTGCTCGCCGCCGTGGGGGACGACACCGAGCGCGTCGACGAGCCGCGCCTGTTCGCGGACGTGCCCCGCGCCTCCCGGGCCACCACCGAAGGGAACGTGACCCAGCCGTGAAGCCGACCCGTCTCTCCACCCTGTTCAGCATCGCCGTCGTGACCGCGGTGGCGGGCTTCGCGTTCGACGCGGTGCTCGCGTCGCGACAGTCGCCGACGCTGCTGCTCGCAGTGCCGCTCGGCATCACGCTCGCGTTCATCGGCGTCGCCGTCGTGCTCATGGCGCGACCCGTCCGCCGGCACGCCCGCGAGGGCGCGGGCCGGCAGCGCCCGGTCGACCCGCTCTACGCCACGCGCGTGGTGGTGCTGGCGAAGGCCTCGAGCATCTGCGGCGTCCTGTTCGGCGGCTTCGCGATCGGGCTGGTCGTGTACCTCCTGACCCGCTCGGTGACGCCTTCGCTAGGCTCGACCCTGCCGAACGTGGTCGCCGTCGGGGGCGGGATCGTACTGACGGTCTGCGCACTCGTGGCAGAGCGCATGTGCATCGCTCCTCCGAGCGACGACGACGAGCCGGGCGACCCCCGGAACGGCACGACGGCGAACTGACCCGAGCACACCCCGCACGACGGCGAACTGACCCGAGCACACCCACTGGAGGCCCGCGATGGCGCGTGAACGACTCGACGAGCCGGGCCTCGGCCTGACCGGCATCGACTGGACCAGGGTGTCCGCGAAGCTCGTGTGGACCGAACTCATCACGACCCTGGTGATCGGCCTCGTGGTGACCGCCGGCCTGGTCCTGATCGGGATCGTGAACGACGGCTTCGGCTCGGGCGCCGGCACGGTCTGGCTGCTCATCGGCATCGTGGTGCTCGTCATCACGCTCGTCACCGCGGCGCTGACGCCCCGCCGGGTCCGTGCGATCGGCTACGCCCTGCGCGACGACGACCTGGTGGTCCGCCGCGGCCTGATGTGGCAGCGCTTCACGGCGGTGCCGTACGGACGCATGCAGCTCGTCGACGTGGCGCGCGGTCCGCTCGACCGGGCGCTCGGCATGAGCGAGCTGAAGTTCGTGACCGCCGCGGCCGCCACGAACGTCCGCATCCCCGGCATCCCCGCGACCGACGCCGACGAACTGCGCGACCGGCTCGTCGAGCTCGCCGAGTCCCGCCGCGCCGGGCTGTAGGGGGTCGCGGTGACCTTCCGACCCGGCCCGCCGCCGCCCGCTCCGCCCACGCGCGGGAACGCCGCTGCCGCAGCGCCCCTGACCGACGGCGAGTGGCACCGCCTGCACCCGCTGACCCCGCTGCTCAAGGGCGGGATCTTCCTGATCGTCATCCTCGGCTACGTGCTGAACAGCCTGCGCGACCAGCTCGTCGAGTTCTTCATCCCCGGCGGCGAGCAGCAGGACGGCGACCCCGTCCGCTACGTCTACGAGCACGGCGTCGTCGGCTGGGTGCTGCTCGGCGTCGCGGTGTTCCTGCTCGTGCTGATCGGGCTCTTCTACCTGTCCTGGCGGATGCACGAGTTCCGGGTCACCGGCGAGATCGTCGAGGTCCGCTCGGGCGTGCTGTTCCGGAACCACCGCAAGGCCCGGCTCGACCGGATCCAGGGCATCAACATCTCGCGTCCGCTCATCCCGCGGGTGTTCGGCACGGCGAAGCTCGAGATCGCCCAGGCCGGCAACGACGCCAACGTGCAGCTCGCGTACCTCGGGGTGAAGGCCGCCGACGACTTGCGGCTGCGCATCCTCGTGCTCGCCTCGGGTGCGAAGGACGACGACCGTGGCAGTGGTCCGGCGCGCGCGTCGAACGGTGTGCTGCAGGACCGCGTCGACGAGATGTTCTCGCCCGAGCTCGACGCCGCCGCGGTGCAGGCCACCCGGATCGTCAAGGTGAAGCCCGGTCGGCTGATCGCGTCGATGCTGCTCTCCGGCACCACCGTCTTCATCTTGCTGGCCGTGGCAGCGATGATCGTCAGCGTCGCGCTCACCGGCGAGTACGGGATCCTGTTCGGCCTGTTCCCCGCCGTGATCGGTGCGGGCAGCTACTACGTCCGCAAGTTCTCGCGGTCGCTGCAGTACACGATCGCCGAGACCCGCGACGGCATCCGGATCGGGTTCGGGCTCGTCTCGACCTCGAACGAGACGCTGCCCCCGGGCCGCATCCACGCCGTGAGCGTCGCGCAGCCGCTGCTCTGGCGCCCGTTCGGCTGGTGGGACGTCCGGATCAACCGAGCGACGAACGCCGGCAACGGGGCATCGAGCAACCAGCAGGCCTCCGCCATCGTGCTGCCCGTCGGCACCGCGGCCGACGTCCGCGAGGTCCTCGACATCATCCTGCCCGGCCTGGTCGGCACTGCCGTCGCCGGCCCCGAGGCCTCGCAGGAGGCCCTGCGGGAAGGCTCCGCCGAGGCCGTCAGCGTCGTTGACGACAGCCTCACCACGAGCGGTGACGAGGGCGGCTTCGTGCACTCTCCGCGCCGCGGCGCCTGGCTCCGGCCGTTCGCGTTCCGACGCAACGGGTACCGGTTCGTGCAGGGCGCGGTGCTGCTCCGACTCGGTGCCGTCTGGCGGTCGCTCGTCATCGTGCCGCTGCCCCGGGTGCAGAGCGTCAAGGTCGAGCAGGGTCCGCTCGAGCGTGCCCTGCGGCTCGCCGCCGTCCACGTGCACACCGTCGCCGGGCCCGTCTCGGCCCGCGTCGGTGCGCTCGACGCGCGGGACGCGCAGCGTCTGTGGTCCGAGACCACCCAGCGCGCCGTCGAGGCCGCTGCGGTCGACACGTCCCACCGGTGGCGCGAACGGGAGGCCCGTCCCGAGTCCGCCGGGCACGCTGCGGACGTGCCGTGGCCCGGGTCCGGAGCCCCTGCCGGACCCGACGGCGACCACCGGCCCGGCACCGTGCCTCCCGGCCCGGGGTGGAGCGACGTCCCGCCCACCGGAGCGGCCCGATGAGGGCCGGGCGCCTCGGCGTCGGCGTCGTCGGTGCCGGACGGGTCGGACCCGTGCTCGGCGCCGCACTCGCGAACGCGGAGCACGCGGTCGTCGGGGTGACCGCTGTGTCCGCCGAGAGCCGTGACCGTGCCGAGGCGATGCTGCCCGGCGCTCCCGTGCTCGCGACCCCGGACCTGGTCGAGCGGAGCGAACTCGTCCTGCTCGCGGTGCTGGACGACCAGCTGGCCTCGCTCGTGCAGGGCCTGGCGGACGCCGGCATCTGGCAGCCCGGACAGCTCGTCGTGCACACCAGCCCGGACCACGGCGTCGGCATCCTCGCCCCCGCGATGGCGGCTGGCGCGATCCCGCTCGCCATCCACCCCGCGATGGCGTTCACCGGTACCAGCGTCGACCTGTCGCGGCTTCGTGACGCCTACTGCGCGGTCACCGCCCCGTCGCCCGTGCTGCCCATCGCGCAGGCCCTGGTGGTCGAGATGGGCGCCGAGCCGTTCGTCATCGCCGAGGGGGACCGGCCGGCCTACGCCGACGCCGTCCGCGCCGCCGTGAGCTTCTCGACGGCGATCGTGGACCAGTCGGCGGGCACGCTCTCCGGCATCGGCGTCGACCACCCCGGCCGGGTGCTCGGTGCGCTCGTCCGCTCCGCCGTCGACAACGCACTGACGGCCGCCGACGGGCAGTCCACGCTGTAAGGGCATGGCGGTCGGTCACGACTCCCCGCTCAGTTCCGCCGAGTGGTCGCGAGCCGTCGGCCCGCAGCGCTCCGGCCGACGGAACGTGACCGGTCGACGCCTCGCCGGCGGGGAGTCGTGACCAGTCGAGGGGACCCGTCCGGGCACGGTTCGGGGGCGGGCTCGCGGCGCGGGTAGCATTTCCCCCGACCCCCACGACCATCGGAGCCGCACCCGCATGACCGACGAGACCGCCACCACCGACACCGCGATCGCCGACGCCGCCGCACTGGCCGAGCAGGAGACCAGCGAGCAGCGACAGGTCCGGCTCGACAAGCGCGCGAAGCTGCTCGAATCGGGCATCGAGGCGTACCCCGCCGAGCTCCCGATCACGACGACGATCCCGGCGGTCCGCGACCAGTACGCGCACCTCGAGACCGGCGAGGAGACGCAGGACGTCGTCGGTGTCGCCGGCCGCATCGTGTTCTCGCGCAACACCGGCAAGCTCTGCTTCGCGTCGTTGCAGTCCGGCGACGGGTCCCGCATCCAGGCGATGGTGTCCCTGGCCGAGGTCGGAGACGAGTCCCTCGCGCGCTGGAAGGAGTTCGTCGACCTCGGCGACCACGTGTTCGTGCACGGCCGTGTGATCTCCTCGCGCCGCGGTGAGCTGTCGATCATGGTCGACGAGTGGGCGATCGCGGCGAAGGCGATCCTGCCGCTGCCGAACCTGCACAACGAACTGAACGAGGAGACGCGGGTCCGCCAGCGCTACCTCGACCTCATCGTCCGCGACGAAGCACGCGCCACCGTCCGCGCCCGCGCCGCCGTGATGTCCTCGCTCCGTCAGACCTTCACCGAGCACGAGTACCTCGAGGTCGAGACGCCGATGCTGCAGACCCAGCACGGTGGCGCCTCGGCTCGTCCGTTCGTGACCCACTCGAACGCCTTCGACACCGAGCTCTTCCTGCGCATCGCGCCCGAGCTCTTCCTGAAGCGCGCGGTCGTCGGCGGCATCGACCGGGTGTTCGAGATCAACCGGAACTTCCGCAACGAGGGTGCCGACTCGTCGCACTCGCCCGAGTTCGCGATGGTCGAGGCGTACCAGGCGTACGGCAACTACGAGCAGATGGCCGACCTGACGCAGGAGCTCGTGCAGCGCGCCGCACGCGCCGTGACCGGCGGCTCGCTCGAGGTCACCCTGCCCGACGGCAGCACGTACGACCTCGGCGGCGAGTGGCCGCGCATCGACATGTACGGCTCGCTGTCCGAGGCAGCCGGTCGCGAGATCACCCCGGAGACCCCGCTGTCCGAGCTGCAGGAGCTCGCCGCTGCCGAGGGCGTCGAGGTCGCGCACGCCACGCACGGCAAGTACGTCGAAGAGCTCTGGGAGCACTTCGTGATCGACTCGCTCGACCGCCCGACGTTCGTGATGAACTTCCCGGTCGACACCTCGCCGCTCACCCGCGAGCACCGCACCCGTCCGGGCATCGTCGAGAAGTGGGACCTGTACGTCCGCGGCTTCGAGCTGGCGACGGCGTACTCCGAGCTCGTCGACCCGGTCGTGCAGCGGGAGCGCTTCGTCGCGCAGGCGAAGCTCGCAGCCGGCGGCGACCCCGAGGCGATGCGCGTCGACGAGGAGTTCCTGCGGGCCCTCGAGCACGCCATGCCGCCGTCGGGTGGCATGGGCATGGGCGTCGACCGCCTGCTCATGGCGATCACCGGCCTCGGCATCCGCGAGACGATCCTGTTCCCGTTGGTGAAGTAAGTCCCGGTTCCCCGGGGTACGATGCTCCGGTGCCGCATGGAGTCGTGACCGGGATCATCTTCGCCCTGACGCCGACCATCGTCGTCGGCCTCATCTTCTGGTTCGTGATGCGCGCCATCATGCGGGCCGACCGCACCGAGCGTGCCGCGTACGCCAAGGTCGAGGCCGAGGAGCGTGCCCGGTTCGAGCGGGAGCACGGCGTCCCCGCGCCGGCACCGGCCTCGGCCGAGTAGCGCCGCCCGACCCAGTCCTGTCCGAAGGCCGTCGCCCCATCGTGGGCGGCGGCCTTCGACGTCTGTGCCCCTCCAACGTCCGCGCCCCCTCGACGGCTGTGCGCCCTCGACCGGTCACACGCCGTTCACCTCGCCGTCGCGCGCCGGGGTGAGCATCGTCCGCATGGCAACCACACATCCCTTCACGGGTCGCAGCCTCGTCGGTGACATCGAGAGCGAGTACGACGAGTTCGACCGAGACGCCGACCTCGAAACTTCCAAGCGCCGGGACGGGTGGCTCGAACCCTCCTGGTGACCCCCACCCACTCGGTTTTCGGGGTACGACCGCCGGATCGCATCGATCCGGCCGGACGTACCCCTTTTGCATGTCCGGAAGGCGCGGCGGTGCGGGGTACATGTTCGGAAACGCGTGAGAAACACTCCTGCAACGCCGGAAACATCACGTCATACCCTTGATCCGCGGCAGTTCGGGGGACCACACTGGCAGCATCGCTGTACCCCACGGGGGACGGTTTCGACGACGAAGCACGGAGATGCCTGAGAATCATTCCGATCGGTTTGTGGGGTACACCTCCGGACCGCTTTACTCGTGAACACCCCAAGCAGCACCCAGAAGCACCACCCCCAGCACCACCGCACGAAGCCATCACCGCCGAACGCAGGGAGCAACACCATGACGATCGCACCGGCTGCACCGAGCACCACCCGCCGCGCCACCACGAAGAAGGCAGCGGCATCGAAGACCCAGGCCGCCGAGTCCGCGACGACCTCCCTCGACACCGAGGTCGAGGCCGACGAGCAGCTCGCCGGCGTCCGCGGTGCCTCCGTCGACCAGGTCGGCGACTACCTGCGCCACATCGGGCGCCTGTCGCTCCTCACCGCCGAGGAAGAAGCGCAGATCGCCCGTCGCATCGAGGTCGGCCTGTTCGCGGAAGAGAAGCTCGCGACCGAGAAGGGCCTCGCGAAGACCCTGCAGCGCGAACTCCGCTGGCTCGTCCGTGACGGTGAGCGCGCCAAGGAGCGCATGATCACCTCGAACCTCCGTCTGGTCGTCAGCATCGCGAAGCGCTACTCGCAGCGTGGCCTGCCGTTCATGGACGTCATCCAGGAGGGCAACCTCGGCCTGGTCCGTGCGGTCGAGAAGTTCGACTTCACGCAGGGCTACAAGTTCTCGACCTACGCCACCTGGTGGATCCGCCAGGCGATCTCGCGTGGTCTCGCCGACAAGGCCCGCACGATCCGCATCCCGGTCCACACCGTCGAGCTGATCAACAAGATCTCCCGCACCGAGCGCGACCTGACCGTCGACCTCGGCCGTGCGCCGATGCCCGACGAGGTCGCCGCCGAGCTGAGCATGTCGGTCGAAGAGCTCGTCGACCTCAAGGGCCGCTCGCACGAGCCGGTCTCGATCCACACCGTGGTCGGCGACTCGGACGACAGCGAGCTCGGTGACTTCATCGAGGACGAGGACGCTGCGTCGCCGAACGAGCTCACCGAGACCACGCTCCTGCACCGCGACATCCGTTCGATCGTCGCCGAGCTGCCGAGCGAGGAAGCCAACGTGATCCGCATGCGCTACGGCCTCGACGACGACAAGCCGATGACGCTCGACGAGATCTCGAAGATCGTGCACACGACCCGCCAGGCCGTCAGCCGGGTGGAGTCGCGCGCCAAGCTGCGTCTGTTCGCCAAGGCGGTCTCGCAGGACATGCAGCTGTACCTGACCGACTGAGGTCAGCAGACTTCGGCCGGCGCTCGCGTCGGCAGGGGAACCCGGGTCGGTCTGTGGGAAGACGATCCGGTGGGGTGATGGGAAGGCCCGCTCGAGCACTGCTCGAGCGGGCCATTCACGTTCGTGGGCGCCTGATGCCTGCCCGGATACCTACTGGTCGAGTTCGCGCCCGAGCTTCTGCCGCAGGTCGCTCGGGATCAGCTCGATGAGCTGGTCGGGTCGTACCGGCAGGTCGAGCAGGCTCAGCTTCACCCGACCGGTGCGTCCGTGCCGCTCGGCGTCGAGCCGCACGACGCTGCCGGCGTCCTTGCGGAGTCGGACGTCGATCTGCGCTCCGGTGGCGACCTCGCCGACGACGAGCCCGTCGACCTCGAGTGCGGCGCTCCTGGTGCCCTCGGCGATGTCGAACCGGTAGCGCTCGCGGGCGGCGAGCACCACGGCACGGTCGATCCCCGCCATCGGTGCAACCGGGGTCACGACGGACCCGGACAGCGCGGGGGACAGCACCGGACCGCCCGCGGCGTAGTTGTACGCGGTGGAGCCGGCCGGGGTCGCGGCGACGATGGCGTCGGCGCGGTAGTAGCCGTAGCCGAGTCCGCCGACGCTGAGGTCCGCCGACACCTGGCCGGAGCCGGGCCGCCGCACGATCGTCAGGTCGTTGAACGCCAGGTAGTCGGTGCGAGCGCCGCTCCAGGACAGCCGGGCCTCGAGCGCGTGGTGCGGCTCGAGCTGGTACTCGCCGGCTGACAGTCGGTCGAGCGCGGCTTCGAGCTCCGGCGGTTCGATCTCCACCAGGAACCCGACGTTGCCGTAGTTCACGCCGAGCACCGGTACCGGGCGCTTCGCCACGAGTCGCATCGCGCCGAGCATGGTGCCGTCGCCGCCGAGGGCCACGACGAGGTCGACGCGTGCGGTGAAGTCGTCGTCCTCCACCGCGGTGATGCCCCCGCCGATCCGCTGTGCATCGGCTCGGCGGGCGACGAGCTCGCCCCGGCCGGACGCGTTCCATCGCTGCAGGGTCGTCACGGACTCCTGCACGTTCTTGGTCGGGTGGACGACGAGGCCGACGACGGGCTGATCCATGACCGGATGGTACCGAGCCGCGCTGAACCGAGGGCTGTTCAATTGTCTTTGCATGCGATATTCGGAATACATGCAGATCGCTCAGCTGTCCGTCGCCCTCCCCACCGTCCGGCAGGGCCGCGAGATCGTGCTGCTCGCCGATCTCGAGTCCCACGAGACGGGCTTCGGCTTCGTCGATGCGGAGCACCTCCTGCTCGCAGCAGTCACCCTCTGCGGCGGGATGCCCCGGTTCCGCCCGGTCCTCGAGGCGCACGGGGTCAGCCCGGAAGCCGTCCGGTCCGAGATCAGCGTCTTCGTCGGTGCGCGGGCCGCGTGCCCTGACGAGCACGACCGGCTCGCCTGCACCCCGGCGGCCGCCCGGGTCCTCGCACGAGCAGCCGCCCTCGCCGGTCCGGCCGAGCGCGTCCGCCCGGTGCACGTCGTGCTGGCCGTCCTCGACGGCGTCGACGACCCGTTCATGGGCTCGGCACACGACGTCCTCGACGCCCTGGGCGTCGAGCCGCGCCGCTTCCGGCGTGCCCTGCGCCGGGCAGCGCGCCGCGCCTGAGACGCGACGGAACACCAGACGGGAGGCCCGTGGCGGACGCCGCCACGGGCCTCCCGTCGTCTGTTCCGTTCGCTCACTGCGCACATCGCGCAGTGAGGTCACGCCCACGGCGAACAGGGGCAGCCCGCACGGGGAGCGCTGGTTACTCTCGGAGTACGTGACCGGACTCAGACGAGACCGGACCAGCTGTCGGCTCCGTCAGAAAGGGCCAAGGGAGAGCACATGTTCGAGAGATTCACCGACCGAGCCCGTCGTGTTGTCGTCCTCGCTCAAGAAGAAGCGAAGATGCTCAACCACAACTACATCGGCACCGAGCACATCCTCCTCGGCCTGATCCACGAGGGCGAGGGCGTTGCTGCCAAGGCGCTGGAGTCGCTCGGCATCTCGCTCGACGCCGTCCGCGAGCAGGTCCAGGACATCATCGGCCAGGGTCAGCAGCAGCCGACCGGGCACATCCCGTTCACGCCGCGTGCCAAGAAGGTGCTCGAGCTGTCCCTGCGCGAAGCGCTGCAGCTCGGCCACAACTACATCGGTACCGAGCACATCCTGCTCGGCCTGATCCGCGAGGGCGAGGGCGTCGCAGCCCAGGTTCTCGTGAAGCTCGGCGCCGACCTCAACCGGGTCCGCCAGCAGGTCATCCAGCTCCTGTCCGGCTACCAGGGCAAGGAAGCGGTCGCCGTCGGCGGCGAGCAGCAGCAGAACGCGCAGCAGGGTTCGCAGGTCCTCGACCAGTTCGGTCGGAACCTCACCCAGGCCGCGCGCGACGGCAAGCTCGACCCCGTCATCGGGCGCGAGAAGGAGATGGAGCGGGTCATGCAGATCCTCTCCCGCCGCTCCAAGAACAACCCCGTCCTGATCGGTGAGCCCGGCGTCGGCAAGACCGCCGTCGTCGAGGGCCTCGCCCAGGCGATCGTCAAGGGCGATGTGCCCGAGACGCTGAAGGACAAGCAGCTCTACTCGCTCGACCTCGGATCGCTCATCGCCGGGTCCCGCTACCGCGGTGACTTCGAGGAGCGCCTGAAGAAGGTCACGAAGGAGATCCGCACCCGCGGCGACATCATCGTCTTCATCGACGAGATCCACACGCTCGTCGGTGCCGGTGCTGCCGAAGGTGCGATCGACGCCGCCTCGATCCTCAAGCCCCTCCTCGCCCGCGGTGAGCTCCAGACCATCGGTGCCACCACGCTCGACGAGTACCGCAAGCACTTCGAGAAGGACGCAGCACTCGAGCGTCGCTTCCAGTCGGTGCAGGTCAACGAGCCGTCGCTGCCGCACACGATCAACATCCTCAAGGGCCTGCGCGACAAGTACGAGGCGTTCCACAAGGTGTCCATCACCGACGGTGCGATCGTCTCGGCCGCCAACCTGGCGGACCGCTACGTGCAGGACCGCTTCCTGCCGGACAAGGCCATCGACCTGATCGACGAGGCCGGCGCACGCCTGCGCCTCTCGATCCTGTCGGCGCCCCCGGAGCTCCGCGAGTTCGACGAGAAGATCTCGACGGTCCGCGGGTCGAAGGAAGCCGCCATCGAGGAGCAGGACTTCGAGAAGGCAGCCAGCCTGCGCGACGAGGAGAAGAAGCTCCTGGGTGAGCGTCTCCGCCTCGAGAAGCAGTGGCGTGCCGGTGACGTCGCCGCGTCCGGCACCGTCGACGAGGGCATCATCGCCGAGGTCCTGGCGCAGGCCACGGGCATCCCGGTGTTCAAGCTCACCGAAGAGGAGACCTCGCGTCTCGTCTTCATGGAGAAGGCACTGCACCAGCGGGTCATCGGTCAGGAAGAAGCCATCTCGGCCCTGTCCAAGACCATCCGCCGGACCCGTGCCGGTCTGAAGGACCCGAACCGCCCCTCGGGCTCGTTCATCTTCGCCGGGCCCACGGGTGTCGGCAAGACCGAGCTCGCCAAGGCGCTCGCCGAGTTCCTGTTCGACGACGAGGGCGCACTGATCTCCCTCGACATGTCGGAGTTCGGTGAGAAGCACACCGTCTCGCGTCTGTTCGGTGCCCCTCCCGGGTTCGTCGGCTTCGAAGAGGGCGGCCAGCTCACCGAGAAGGTGCGCCGCAAGCCGTTCTCCGTGGTCCTGTTCGACGAGATCGAGAAGGCCCACCCGGACATCTTCAACTCGCTGCTGCAGGTGCTCGAGGAAGGCCGTCTCACCGACGGTCAGGGCCGCGTGGTCGACTTCAAGAACACCGTCATCATCATGACCACGAACCTCGGTTCGCAGGGCATCGCCGGTGGTCCGGTGGGCTTCCAGGTCGAGGGTGACTCGGCCGTCGGCTACGACCGCATGCGCGGCAAGGTGAACGAGGAGCTCAAGAAGCACTTCAAGCCGGAGTTCCTGAACCGCGTCGACGACACGATCGTGTTCCCGCAGCTGTCGCAGCCCGAGCTGCTGCAGATCGTGGACCTGTTCGTGAAGCGCCTGGCCGACCGTCTGCTCGACCGCGACATGACGGTGGAGCTCACCCTCCCCGCCAAGGAGCAGCTCATCAAGGTCGGGTTCGACCCGTCCCTCGGTGCACGCCCGCTGCGTCGCGCGATGCAGCACGAGGTCGAGGACCAGCTGTCCGAGCACATCCTGCAGGGTGAGCTCACCGCCGGTGACCACGTGAAGGTCGACTTCGTCGACGGTGCGTTCCACTTCGAGACCGGGCGTCAGCCGGGCCGCGAAGAGGTCCTCGCCGGCGCAGCCGCGGTCGAGACCGCGACCGACGCGCCCCAGGGCGAGATCGAGTCCTAGGACCCGACACCAGACAGACGGGAGGCCCGGTGCCAGCTGGCACCGGGCCTCCCGTCTGTCCGTGTGCGGACGTGTCAGCCCGTGATCACGCCTGCACGTCGCCGCGCCAGCCCGTGTCGGTCGGAGCCGACTCGACGCGCTCCTTGTAGTTCTGCAGGTCCTTCTTGATGGCGTGGCCACCGACGCCGACCGCAGCGCCGAGCTTCTCGAGGAAGCCGGACGGCTCCCAGTCGATCTGCGCGGTCACACGCGTCTCGGCGTCGGAGAGCTTGTGGAAGGTGACGACGCCGGCGTGGTCGGTCTCGCCGTCCTTGACGGTCCAGGCGACCCGCTCGTCGGGGTGCTGCTCGGTGATGACGGCGCGGAACTCGCGCTCCTGGCCGGCGACCTTCACGGTCCAGTCGGTGGTCTTGTCGTCGACCTGGACGATCTTCTCGACCTCGTCGAGGAAGTGCGGGAACTCCTCGAAGCGGGTCCACTGACCGTACGCTGCGGAGACGGGGACGTTGACGTCGACGGTTTCGATGATCTGAGGCATGGTGTGGACGGTAGGCGGCCGCGCCTGGGCGCAGTACAGCGGGATGTCCCCCGGAGCGGTCGGCTGCCGCTCGTCCACGCCCGGCTATGGTTGTCGGGATGACAGAGCACGGGAAGCACGCGTTCCACGAACGTGACGAGCACGGGATCCTGGTGCGTCCGGCACTCGCCTCGGACGTCCCGCACATCCAGCGGCTCATCGCCCCCTACGTCGACCGGCGCATCCTGCTCGGCAAGGAGAACGTCGCGCTCTACGGCTCGATCCAGCAGTTCCGGATCGCCGAGGGCCCCGACGGTGTGCCGATCGGCTGTGGTGCCCTCGCCGTCTTCTGGGACGACATCGCCGAGGTGCGCACGCTCGCCCTCGACGCCGACTGGATCCACAAGCGCGTCGGACACCGGATGCTCGAGGCGCTCGAACACGACGGCCGTGAACTCGGCGTCGCGCGGATCTTCTGCCTGACGTTCGAGGTCGACTTCTTCGCGAAGCACGGGTACCTGGAGATCGGCGAGCAGGTCGTCGAACCGGCGGTCTACGCCGAGCTGGTCCGCTCGTCGGACGAAGGGGTCGCGGAGTTCCTCGACCTCGCCCGGGTCAAGCCGAACACCCTCGGCAACACCCGCATGCTGAAGATCCTCTGACGCTTTCGCGCGGCACCCGGCGGGGGTCCCTCACCGGGCATCCGCGGTTGTCTACCCTGTGCGCATGTCGTCGTTGCGTCACCCCGTCGGGCCCGAGAAGCCGGTCGTGTACTGGCGCCGTCGTGCAGCCGTGCTCGGCGCACTCGTGATCATCGTCGTGGTGATCGTGCTCATCGTCGTCGGACGGGGGAGCGCGTCGACCCCGACGGCAGTCCCCACGTCCTCGCCGTCCGCTTCGGCTTCGGCTTCGGCCGGTGGTGCGTCGTCCGCTGCCCCGTCCCGTTCGGCGTCGGCATCTGCGTCGGCGTCTGGGTCGGGCGCTGCCGACGGGTCGACGTGCAGCAAGGACCAGGTCGTCCTGACGCCCGTGCTCGACAAGGAGGCGTACGGCCCCACCGAGGACCCGAAGATCGCCATGTCGATCAAGAACACCGGCACGAACTCGTGCCACCTCGACCTCGGGTCAGCGCAGCAGGTGCTGACGATCAGCTCCGGCGAGGAGCAGTACTGGTCGTCGAAGGACTGCCAGACCGGTGGCACGAACCAGGACGTCACGATCAAGTCCGGGCAGACTCTGACCACGCCCGCGATCGCTTGGGACCGCACCCGGTCGTCCACCACGACGTGCGATGCGTCCCGCCCGGCGGTCTCGGCCGACGGGGCCAGCTACCACCTGCAGGTCACGGTCGGGAACCTGAAGTCGAAGACCTCGGTGCAGTTCATCCTGCAGTAGCCCGGCGTCGCGTGGGCTGGTAGCCTCGATGCAAGTGGATTGGGAATGCCCGATCGGCGTCGAACCCCCGGAAACCCCGGGGGTTCTCGCTTTCACGGGTACACCTTCAGGCCCCAGCCCCTTACCGAACCAGACGGCGACTTCGGCATGCGCTCGAGGATCCGGTCCCACGCGCGGTTGGGCTGCTCGGGCTTGAGGAGATGTGTGCCGATCGGACGAGCGACGAGATCGGCGATCTGGAGCCCGGCGCTGTTCGTCTGCTTGCTCGCGATCTTGAAACGGAAGGTCTCGGCCATCCCGCGCATCTTCGTGGTGGTCATGATGCGGTCGAACTCGGCCTCCAGCTCCCGGTCCTCGGAGCGGCCCCGGCTCTCGAAGACCACGAACGTCTCGCACCGGGATGCTCCCCGATCCTGGAGCTGCAAGAAGACCCGTTCGAGCCCGAACTCGAGCGCGACGTGGTAAGGACTCGTGTCCTCCCCGACCCGGCGGACGAACTCGTGCTTCCGGATGGCGGATGCAACCACCCCGAAGCGCTCATCGAACACGGCGTCGACTCTTGCCATGAAGTCGCTGCGGACGGAGGCGTTCAGGAGGATGTCGAACGGCGGAGCTGACTGACGCATCTCCCGCTCGTGGAGGACGACCATGTCGTGGTTGAAGAAATCGAACTTGAGGCGTTGCACGAGCGGAACGATCCGGTCGACGTAGACGTCGACGGGGAAGATGCAGAACGCGAGCACGAACATCGGGTAGTCCGGATTGATGCGCGTGAGACTGTGATCTCCGCTTTCGTCGACGTAGACGATGTATCCACTGCGCACTGGTCCAACACATCAGTGGACAGTAAACGGCCCCGCCGTCCAGAGGACGACGGGGCCGTTCGAAGCTGATGTGATCAGCCGAGGACGGTGATGTTCTCCGCCTGCGGGCCCTTGCGGCCCTCGGTGATGTCGAACTCCACCTTCTGGTTCTCCTCCAGCGACTTGTAGCCGTTGCCGGCGATCGCGGAGAAGTGCGCGAAGACGTCAGCGCTTCCGTCGTCCGGGGCGATGAAGCCGAAGCCCTTTTCGTTGTTGAACCACTTGACGGTACCGGTAGATGCCATGATGGCGTTTCCTTAGCTTTCTTGCGTTCCGCCATGGTGCGATCGCACCTGCGGAGCCCCGACGTACGTCGACGGGGGTGATGCGCCACGCGGGCAGGTGCCGGCGGGACGGGTTCGGGGTCAGGCCTGATGGCCAGTGACCCTGGTAGTCCGAGTTGAGGGGCAAACCACCTCGCCCGAACGTTGAGCGCCGCCGAAGCGGTTCCACCAGGCTAGCGTGCTCAGGGCCGACTGGCTACCCGTGCGTCACTGAACGACGAAAATCTGGTGGAATTGCTCAGATGGCAGACAAGGAACAGCGCTTCCGGAGCGAACAGCTCGAGGAAGCCCTCGCGAAGCAGGACGTCGCTGCGGTGGCGTTCGCGCTGCGCAACGACATCGTGATCGTCCCCCGGCTCGTGACCGGCAAGAAGGAGATGCAGGTGCGGGTCTTCGGGCGCGAAGGCTCTGAACAGCGCATCCTGCTGCTGTTCTCGTCGGCGGACGCCTACACGGCGATGGTGCCGGACGAGAAGATCCGGCAGGTCATGGTCTACGACGGACCGCGGCTCGAGGAGTTCCTCGCCGCCCACCTGGACATGCTCGAGGGCGTGTTCTTCGACATCGCCGGGCCGAACACCATGCAGGCGACCCCGGGGGACCTGCTGGCCGCATTGCGCGCTTAAGCGATCAGAACGCGCGGTCGAGCTCGCGCTCGCGAGCTGACTGCGTCATCGAGAACGCCACACGCAGTGCTTCGCGCAGATGCCCGGAGTCGGCACCGAGGACTGTCGTGAAGCCGAGTCGGCTCGCCTCGTTCACCCGTTGCTTGGTCCCCGTGGCCGGACGGATCTCGCCCGCCAGGCTGATCTCGCCCACGGCCGCGAGCGTGTGCGGGTACGGACGGTCCCGTGCTGCACTCGCCAGGGCCAGTGCGATCGCCAGGTCGGCGCCGGGTTCGGTGAGCTTCATGCCGCCCACCGTCGAGACGTAGACGTCGGCATCGGAGAGCTTGAGGCCGGCTCGGCGTTCGAGCACCGCGAGCAGCATCGCCACGCGTGAGGCATCGACACCGTTCACGACCCGACGGGGCTGCGGCGCGGAGCTCGGCACGATGAGCGCCTGGACCTCCACCGGGAGCGCCCGACGCCCCTCGAGCGCCACGGTCACGCACGTGCCGGAGACCGGGGTCGCGTTCTTGGACATGAACAGGCCGCTGGGGTCCGGGACTTCGTGGATGCCGTCGCCGCCCATGTCGAAGCACCCGACCTCGTCTGTGGGGCCGAAGCGGTTCTTCAGTGCCCGGACGAAGCGGAGCGCGGTCTGCCGGTCGCCCTCGAAGTGGCAGACGACGTCGACCAGGTGCTCGAGCAGGCGCGGCCCGGCGATCGTGCCGTCCTTCGTGACGTGGCCGACGATCAGGACGGGGAGGGCGCGGTCCTTCGCGATGCGGATCAGGGTCGAGGCGACTTCGCGCACCTGGGAGGTGCCGCCCGCGATGCCGTCGATCGAGCTGGACGAGATGGTCTGGACGGAGTCGGCGATGAGCAGGTCCGGCTTGACCTGGTCGATCTGGCCGATGATGACGCCGAGGTCGACCTCGCTCGCCAGGTAGAGGTCGTCGTGCATCGCCCCGGTGCGCTCGGCCCGGAGCCGGACCTGGTCGACGGACTCTTCCGCACTGACGTAGAGGACGCGCTTGCCGGAAGCGGCCGCCCGTGAAGCGACCTCGAGCAGGAGCGTGGACTTGCCGACGCCGGGTTCGCCGGACAGCAGGACCGCGGCACCGGGGACGACCCCGCCGCCGAGCACGCGGTCGAACTCGCCGATGCCGGTCTGCCAGCGCTGCACCGTCGTGCCGCGGGCCTCGGTGATGGGGCGGGCCGCGCGGGCCCCGGTGACGGCGACGGCCGCCGTGCCCCGGGTGCTCGCCGAGACCGCCGAGGAGTCCTCGACCGTGCCCCAGGTCTGGCACTCGCCGCACCGGCCGACCCACTTGACACTGGTCCAGCCGCACTCGGTGCATCGGTAGAGGGACTGCGGGCGCGCCATGTCGTCGAGGCTAGGCCGTGCCGCCGACATCGCCGGAGCGGTGCACCGGCTCGTCGGGCAGTGCGATCGACCCCGTCATCCGGTTGCGGATCCGTTCGACGGGATTCGGTCGGTTGGCGTGGTCGAGTGCCTCGGCACCGTCGGTGTCCTGCTCGGCACGAGCGTTCGCGACCGCCCCGGCCTCACGCCCGAGGTTCTCGGCCTCACGCGCCGAGAGGTAGTGCCGGATCGCCGCGACCGTGTCGACCCGGGCGTCGACCGCCGGCTCGAACGCGCTCGCCCAGACCTCGTACCCCCGGTCGTTCGGGTGGAACAGGTCGCCGTAGCTGTTGAAGAACGTGCGACGGACCCCGACCCGCTTCGTGATCGTGTGCAGCGGCGCCACGGTCAGCCCGAACTCGGCGGCCACACGGTGCACGATCTCGTTCGCCACCGCCACCTTGCGCTCACGGTCCGGCACGAACATGCACGGCAGCTCGGCCACCACGGCGTGCGACGGCACCGCGCCGTAGATCGCCCGGATGTTCCGCTCGAACTTGTCCGGGTCGAAGTCCGCGATGTCGTTCGCCCCGATCGACACCGTGCAGATGTCGGGTGTGTACTGCCGGAGCTTCGGCAACTGGTCGCGCTTGGCGCCCCAGGTCGTCGAGCCCGAGACGCTCAGGTTCACGACCCGCACCGACTCGTGGGAACGGTGCCGGATCCGTCGCGCCAACAGGCCCACGTACCCGCGGGACGGCACCGTCGCGCCCACGCCCTGCGCCGCCGAGTCGCCGATCGCCACGTACAGGAGCTGCCCCTCGTGCTGCTGTCGCTCGTGCCACCAGTCGGCGTGGATCGGCAGCATGTCGACCACCCGTTGCGCAGCCGCCCGTTGGCCCTTGACGCCGGCCCGGGCCCCGACGGCAGCGGCGCCGAGGACACCGGCCCCACCGAGGACGGACGTCAGGAGTGCGATGAGCGTGCGGGTCTTCATGTCGTGGACGGTACGCCCGCAGGCCGAGTCGACGACGTGGGCGGCCTGTGGGTGTGGGAAGAGCCGTGGGGGCGACCGCCTGTGGAGGGTGAGCCGACGTCGGGTGGCGTGACGGGCCTCCCGGATCGTGTAAACTCTTTCCCGGTACCGTGTCCGAGCGGCCGAAGGATCATGTCTCGAAAACATGTGTGGGGGCAACTCCACCGTGGGTTCAAATCCCACCGGTACCGCCACAGGGTTGATTGCAGGTCTGGTCTCCAGCATTTGCAGGTCTGACCCAACAGAAGAGCCCCCGGCTTCGGCCGGGGGCTCTTCTGGTTCTTGGGGGCTGTTCTATGCCCTGTTTCGGCGTTCGCTGAGGGCTCTGCGGACGTCTGCGCTCTCTTCGAAGCGTCTGCCGCTTGTTTTCCGCCGCGCCGAAGCACCCCGGACGCTCTGCGCCTGTTTTCGGGCGCGTTGGAGCGTCGGGGTGTGAGGGTCTTCGTGTCTGGTTCTGCCGGCGGTGCCGGTACGGGTCAGCCCGCTAAGCGGGCACGGGCGGTAGTTCTAATGGTTCCCAGGGCACCAGTTTCCGGGGTGGAGGGTTCCGCATGTAGCGCGTTTCGCCGTTCCGGTCGCGGGCACGCTTGAGGTACTCATCGGGCTGCTTTCGCGGCTGGGGTGCGCGGCCAGCGGCGGCTCGACGTTCCAATTCGTAGACGTCGTGTTCGAACTGGATGATGCGTCGCATGTTCGATGCGACGGCGAAGAGAGCGAGGGCGAATTGCTGCGCGGCGAGACCGTGCATGGGTCGGGCCATCGTGTTCTCGAGGTTGTGGTCCTTCTGGAGTAGGTCGTTGGAGGACTCGCTGCTGTTCCGGTCCGCGCGGTATGTGTCGAACCATTCCTTACTGCCGTAGCGAAGCTTCTGCCGCTGCTGCACGTGTGTGGTCGGCTTCACGGATACCGACTTCTGGCAGCAGACTTTGTAGTTCTTCTGCCGGTCGGTGATGTTCGCCGGCTGGATGCGAACGCGGTCGGCTTCCTCTTCGGGGACGGCGTTCTTCTGCAGTTCGCGGAGCGGGCAAGACGCTGTCGGGGAAGGGCCGGACGCGGGGCAGCTGAGGCGGAGCGGGCCGTTAGCTTTCTGCTCGTGAAGGATGAGTTCGTACTTCTCGAGCTTCTTCCGCGCCTTCCAGTACTCCTCGTTGGTGAGCTTGCCCTGCTCCCAGCGCTTCGTCGACTCGAGCAGTTCGATGGGGGTGGAGGGGCAGTAGTAGCGGCCTTCGACCATGACGGAGTTGCCGATGGCGCCGTTGGTGATGCCCTTCTGCCGGTCGACGTAATCCTTGACCACGGGGATGCCACGCGCGATGAGCTGCTCGTGGAACTCGTCTTTCAGCTGTGAGTAGCCGCGGTCAAAGCTCAACCGGGTCAGTTCATAGCCGCGAGCTTGCAGCGAGTCGAGCAGGGAGATGGCGTGACCGCCAATGCGCTTGTTCGGAGTGCCGAGGCTGATAGCTCGGATGAGCTGCGGCGCGTGCTGCTTCTTATCTGCTGTGGGGTCTTCGAGCACATCGATGATGATGTTCGCCATGTAGGCCAGCTCCCACTTGATGCGGGAGATGCGGTCTTCTTCGTCGGCGTTGCGCTTCTTCGCGCCCTTCTTCTTCGTTACCCAGTCCGCCTCCATCGCGCGGACGCGACGCGCCTCTGGCCGATCCGACGTCTGGTCGAGAGCGTTTTTTTGCGGGATTTCCTTGCCGGTCTTCGGGTCTCGCTTCCACCTAGCCATGACCGCTCCGGCCTTCACGCCGCTCTGGTCGATGGTCATGGAAGTCTTCTTCCGCCGGTACTTCCGGGCCTGCTGCTGCAGGGACATCTCGACGAGCGCGTTCATGAACCACTCGGCGCGGGCGTTCAGCTCGGCGATGAACTCCTGGTCGACGGCGGCCTCCCAAGCGATGAGGTCCTCGTACGGCATCGCCTTCCACTGGTTTCGTTTCGCGCCGTCGTTGGTGATGTACGGGTCGAAGGTTGCGATGACGCGGTGGATGGCGCGGTGGGCGATGAAGTACCAGTTGGTGAACGGGTTGTCGTAGAGATGACCGATGCCGAGCACTTCCCGGGCTTCGGGCGTGAGCCGATGCTGAAGCGCCCGCGCCATATCCCGCACGCGAACGGACGAGTGTTCGATGACGAGGATGAGCGCGATGGTGAGGATGACGGCGTCGTTGATGGCCGGAGCGGGTCCACCATTGCGCTTCCCGGCGCGTTCGCGGTTCCGTCGACGCCACACTCCAAGCGGCGGCAATACCTGGGACTGGATGACACGGTCGAGCCATGCTTGAGCGAGTTCGGCGTCGATGGGTGTCATCGGACCAGGGCCGGCCGCGACCTCCGCCTCCGTCAGGCCGCCCTCCCCAACCGTCCGCAAAACGTCAAACGTCGCGGCAACTGTGTTGTCCCACGTGTTTGCCAGGGCGGTCATCGCTTCCCGCCTCGAGCGGAACTGCGGGCTTCGGCGAGAAGTGCTGCACGGAGCGCCTCGAAGTTCAACGACGCCGCGTCGGTCGGGCTCTTGGTAACCGCAGCGGTGAGGTCCTCTGACGCTGCCGGGAGGTTGGGGCTGCTGGGCGGGAGGGCCTCGTACCGGGACTTCTTCCGCGGTCGCTTGGGCGTCCAATCAACCTCGAGCGTTTCGATACGTCGCGGCGAGCGCTCCTCCCCGTTGGAGGGCTCGCGAGCACCGTCGACGTGGGGTTCGGACGCAGCAATGCGCTTGAACGGAACCGCGGGGGCGCCTGCGGGAAAGGCGGTGCTATCCGTCGAGACCGCCTGCTCGACACGCTTGAACGGAACCGCGGGGGTGCCCGCGGGGAAGGCGGTGCTGTCTGTCGTGAGCGTCTGCTCGTTGCGCGTGGCCGACATGGGCCGACGCTCGTAGTTGGCGCCCCGGGCTCGGTCACGTGGGCGGGGTCGACCTTCGACGCGCTGTGCGTCGCCGAGCTTCTCGTTTTCGGGGCCGACGTGGTCGCGTAGCTGTGCTGAAGCGGCTTCCCGAGCACGACTGCCGTCCACGCCGGTGGTCTCGGACGTGGCTGCGACGCCGACGGCGGGGTTCCCGAGCGCGTCACGGAGCTTCACTGTGGCCGACGCGACATCGTCGCGCAGCTTCCCGTATGCGGCTCGCCAGGTGTCATCCCCGTAGGCGCTGAAGTTGTCGCCGGTGCTTTCCATGCTCGCTCCGTATGCGGCGGGATTGCGGAGCGCGGACTCCCACATCTCGTACTGCAGCGAGGCGTTGGGAAGGTAGCGACGGAGCGTGGTGACGTCGGGCATACCCGCGGCCTCCATCACGATGCTGGCAGGCAGCGTACGGAGCTGACGGAGCATCCACGTGTCGCGCAGCCACTGCGGGTTCGGCGCCGGGTGCGCTCCGCGGTAGAGAAGCTTGAGCGAGCCGGCGCGGGACTCCGCGCTGGAACCGTCTGGGAACAGCACGAATCGTGCACCGTCGGAGCGAGTGCCCGGTGTGTCGAGGTACCGGGCGAAGTCCGACAGCACCGGTACGACACGGGCGTTGCGCCCGCTGACACGGATGGAGTATCCGCCGGCGTCGGTGAGGACGTCTGCTTCTCGGACGGCGAGAGCTTCCTTGGTCCACAGGCCGGCTCCGCCCATGAGCGCGAGGACGGTGCGGGCCTGCTGTCGACGCTCTGCGGTGCGGTGCGCGCCAGCCCAGCTCTCGAGGTCGGCGAGTTCTGCGGCGGCGTACTCGTGGACCGGAAGTCCGCTACTCGGTTCCAGTCCGCGGGCAGGACGTTGACGGGACGGTGCGATTTTCGCGTTGGAGGGCCAGTGCTGCCTGCAACCGCTCGCCGCCGAGTACCTGGTGCCATGGCTACAGAAGCGGCTGAACGCATGGTTGCGAGCTCTAGCGATCGCGCACGAACGGCAGCACACGGTCGAGTGCTTCCGCCGATTGCAGCCCGGCGATACGAAGCAGCGTTTTCAAGGGCGTGCCAGCTTCGAGGTGACCGACGAGCCAGGTGGCTCGCATTCTTCGCGTCTGGATCTCCGTCGGTGGTGCGGTGCGGGAGACGAAGTCGGTGATGAGGTTGACGTTGCTGCCGCGTTGCTCGGCCCGGAATGCCCAGCCGTGACCGTTCATGTGCTCGGTACTGCGGCGAAGGCCCGCAGCCCATTCGGTCAAAACCGGCACTTCCCGCGCTGCGTCACCGCTGTCGGCGTGCACGACAAGTGACTCCCCGGTCTGCTTCACGTCTTCGACCCGTTGCCGGATGATTTCCGCTGCGGTGAGTCCCGACCCGAAACCGAGCGAGAGCAGCGCAGCTGCAGAGGTCCGTCGCTCATCTGAGGTCTGTGCCCGAGACCACCCTTCGAGAGCTGCTTGCTCGACGACTGTGTATGGCGTGACTGCGTCGGCTTTCCCGAGCGCTTTGAACTTGCCGGCCGCAGCCTCGCCGAGGAGCGCCTCGGAGACGCGTCGGAGGCGGGCGCGGATGGTGTTCCGGCTGGCACGGTTGTAGCCGGCGAGGTGATGGACGACGAAGCGGTTCACCATGTAGGGGTCGAACACGGCGGCGTCGGTGAGGGGTGCGTACTCGCTGCGGGTGAAGTGCGTCAGGCGCGTGACGGCTGGGTAAAGTTCCCGCGCAGAGTATGTGACGAGGGGTTCGGCTCGGGCGACGACGTCGTGCACGTATGGGGCGATGGCGTCCCAGTCCTTGGCCGGCAGCTGCGGACGGTACGGACGGGTTGGTTCAGCCATGGCGTTGCCGGGACTGACGGACCGTGCCCTCTACGCTTTGGGTATGGGTCGTCCGATGCGTGCGTTGCCGGTGGAGCTCGCTGACGCTCCGTGGCCGGAGGTGCCTTCCTCGGATCAGTTCGGGGAGATCGCTCGTCAGTTCGTCTTGAATGTTCGCGATGCGATGGCGGGGCGAAGCCTTCGGGCGGTTGCTGCGGATGCCGGTATTGGACACGTCACCCTCCAGCGGGTGCTTGCTGGTCAGGCGTGGCCGGATCTTGTGACGATCGCACGTCTTGAGGTCGGGTTAGATGCGGCGCTGTGGCCGAGGCATCCTGCGTCGTAAACCTGTCGTTGAACCGGTGCGCCATCTCGTAGAACGCCGCCCACCCCGCTGGGCTTCGCTCCTGCGGCTCCGGCGGGTACCAATCGCCTTCGACTACGGACGCAAGCTCCTGCATTGACGTCCACGTGCCCGGGTCATGCTCGTCGAATGTTGGGGGAGCGGGACGCGTGGGGAGGCCGCCCCGATGGTCATAGTCGTTACGGTCCGCGACGAACTCGAGCGCGAGGCGACGTAGGCGCTGACGGAGCTGCGCGTCGTGGCCAGCGGACGAGATGCTGACTTCTCGTGCGTCGAGGTCCAGTCGGGCGGCCGCATGTGGCCTGCCGAGAGTGACGACAATCGTCACGGCGGAGCTACCGGCGATCGCTTCTACTCGGACCCCTTCGGGCGGTAAGACAGATGTCGGCCAACCGAGTCGCGGGATCTCGCGATTCCGGGTCAGCGCGAGGAACGCCGTGAGACCGTCCGGCGGTGTGTTCATAAGAAGGACTGTGCTACGTAGGCCTGGCGCTGTCTAGACCCACGCAAGACCGGTTCATGCCACACAAGCGAAGGCGGCGATGGCGCTCCCGCGAGGTTCAGCATGCTTGCGACCAAGGTTTCACACCGAATCGCCAACTTTGCTTTGCAAACACTCCTTTGCGGATGTAGCCTCCTTCCATGTCAGCTGCAGAGCGCAACGCGATCAGCCCGGACGTGGCAGCTTTACGCGCCCTCTCTCACCCGACACGGCTGCGCATCTTGGCTCACCTGCGGATAGAGGGACCGGCGACAGCAACCACCCTCGCAACCCGTTTCGGCATCAATACAGGAGCGACTTCCTACCATCTCCGCCATCTCGCGCACCACGGGTTCGTGGCTGAAGACAGCAGTCTCGGTAATGGCCGGGATCGTTGGTGGCGAGCGTCAAGAACCAAAACAAACACCCGAGGGAGGAGGGAGGACCTCGATGCAGAGTTGACAGTCACAGATGGGTACTGGCAGGCGCTCGCTGCATTGCACAACGAGCGAATGCAAGCCAGTATCAACGACCGAGGCCTTCTACCTCCAGCGTGGCGATCGGCCTCCACGATCAGCGACTGGAGTTTCCGCCTTCCGCCTCAGCGGGCTGAACAAGCTATCGAGGCCGTGTTTGCCGTGCTCGCTGCTCTCGAGGATAACGAAGAGGACACAGAAGCGGAAACCGTGATCTTTCAGTTCCAGGCATTCCCGATCAACGCGCACTTGGAGTTTCCCTGATGCCTGTGAGAAACAAGGCGCTTTGGGGCCTAGTCGCCGCGAACGCAGTCTCCGCCAGCGGCACGCGACTGTCGCAAATTGCTATCCCTTGGCTTGTGCTCACCAGTACGGGATCGGCCTCGAAGACTGGGATCGTCGCATTCGCTGAACTCGCACCACTCGTATTGGCGCAGACCTTCGGCGGCCCCTGGGTGGACCGACTAGGGCCAAGGCGCGTTGCTGTCTGGTGTGATGCCGCATCCGCCCTCTTGATCGCCATGTTTCCTGTTCTTTACGCTGCAGATGCCCTCAGTTTCCCGGCAGTGATTTGCATCGTGGCAGCATGCGGCTTTTTGCGAGGCCCGGCAGACGTCGGCCACCACGCCATGGTTCCGGACATCATCAGAGGCACGAAACTGCCTGCTGAGCGCGTTACTGGCCTCATTGGGACTACCGACAATTTGGCGGGCCTGGTCGGTGCGGGTGTCGGCGGCGGAATTGTCGCTGTCCTCGGTGCTGCAGACGCCCTAGCCCTAAATTCAGCCACTTTTCTGATCAGCGCTTTGATACTCCTTTTCGCCACCAACTCACTCAAGTCACCTTCCTCGCGGGCAGGTGACAAGGCGTCAGGCAGCACTGGGTCCTACTGGAGCAAATTGCGTGAGGGCTTCGCCTATCTCCGGTCGGATCGCCTTCTCCTTGGCGTGATCCTCCTCGTCGCGGTGACGAATATGCTCAATCAGGGGTACTCAACCGTGCTGCTCCCAACATGGGCGAAGGAAAGTGGGAACAGTGCTGCAATCATTGGTGTTCTCGGTGCCTGTATGGGCGGATCTGCACTGCTAGGTGCACTTCTAGCAACGTGGTGGGGGCCGAAAATGCCGCGCTTCACTATCTATATGATCGGATTCCTTTTAGCTGGGGCGCCGCGTTGGGTAGCGCTTGCGCTAGGACTCCCAGTTCCTGTCTTGATCGGCATTACTCTGCTGGCTGGTTTCGGCGCAGGGTTCCTTAACCCCGTCCTGAGTGCGCTCCAGTTCGAGCGCATCCCCGCGGATTTGGTCGGTCGAGTGAGCGCGACGACCCTCGCAGTTTCATGGGGACTGATGCCGCTTGGGGGGCTCCTGGCGGGCTTCTCCGTCACGCTGACCGGAGTGGGTTCCGCGCTGCTCCTGTTCGCGGCAATCTACCTTCTGGCGACTATGGCACCCGCATTTCTTCCCCAGTGGCGAGGGATGGGGCAGCGCCGTCCGGTCACCTGAAGCTGAAACAGTGCTCAGGCGTTCGAGGCCAGCGGCATCGCCTAACAGACACACTGATCAGCCCGACCCCTCGGCGGCGGAGAGAAAGCCTTGATGTTTCGCTCCCAGAGGTTGACGTGGGCCCGGAAATGAACTTTACTCGGTCAGTAGCGGCGCAACCGGGGCATCAACGGGGGTTCCCCCCGCGCGCTGAGTAGGGGCAAGAGCATGACTCTGACAACAGTGACGTTTCCTATGCCATCACGCGAGCGTCAAGTACTCCTTGCGGACAGGCGAGCGGAGACGCGCGGAGCATATGTGATTCCACTGGTATACCGCTTTCCAGGATTGCTAGAGCACGATCGAGTCCGGGATGCTTGGTTCGAAACTCAGATGGCGCACCCGGCCCTCCGGACGCGATACGACCTTGAACATTCGGATGGCTTGAAAAGCGTCGAAGATGCTATTCAAGTTGACAACTACCAATTTTTCGTTTCCCTGGATGAGGGGAAAGACCTGAAGCGTGTTGTCGAAGGGTATTCGCTGGCGACACTTCGCCCTGAAATCGGTGACGTTTGCCGTCTTACACACGTGCAGACGGGAACTCAGACAATTCTTGTGTTTGCTTTCCACCATGTAGCTTTCGACGAGGAGTCAATCCGACTTTTCGTTTCGTCCTTCGAGGCTTCGTTTGAGGGCGCACCTGCGGATGCGGCGGCAGATGGTGGTGATCCTGAGAGTGGTCCCGTCTTGTTTGCACCACGGCTCACGCCTCTGGCGGGCATGGGGGACAACTGGCTACCTCTATCACGGGGCCTCGCTCGCGATGGAACGGCTCATGCATCAGCGGGTCGACTAACTTTCGAAGTGTCTGCCGAAGACAACGCGCGCATCGCGCAGCTTCGCAAGCAGTTTCACGTCGGGCCGTTGGCGATCATCGGGGGAGCCGTTTGCGCAGCCCTTCTTTCCTACTCGAATAACACCGAGGCACATTTCGTCTCGCCGGTGAGTCGTAGGAGCAATAAAGAAAACAGCGTAGGCTATTATGTAGATCTTCTTCCCGTAAGGTTGAACCCGGGCAAAAGTAGCACTTTCGCGGGCGTATGTGAGCAGGTGCAAGAGCAACTTCTCGAGAACATAGACGCCGATCTCGAAGCTGCCCTGACGTTTGTGCAGGGCGAACGGCGGACGGCCGACCCTTCGAGCACGTACACACAGGTCACGGTGTCGCTGCACGCGGGAGGAGAGCGTCCTCTTCATCTTGATGGAATGGATGGGGCTCCGGTCGATGTGGCTCCCAAGATCGCCAAAAGCCCTCTAGCGGTACATGCCGAAGGTGTGGCGGTCGAGGGTGCCGGCTTCCGGGTCTCAATTGAATATGACCTTTCTGTCATCTCGGCAGATGCTGCAACGACGGTAGCAAACGATGTCGAGCGGGCGCTCAAATGTATGGTTGAGGATTTTCTTCAACCCCTCAACTCATCGGGGATCGGACGCTCAGTTGGGACGGCGCCGATGCGGAAGAGGTCCCGTCGAGGCCCACGCGCGGGAGGAGTTGATAGCTCCGGATCGAACGCCGCTTCTGCGAAGTCAATCGTCCGAGTCTGGGAGTCGACGCTCGGATTGAAAGGATTGGGGCCGTCCGACGACTTCTTTGACGTCGGCGGTGACTCGCTCAGCGCTGTCTCGATCGTCGGAGCGCTGCGGCACAGCGGGTACGACGTTTCAGTCGTTGATATCTTTCAGCACAGGACGCCACTGGGCATTGCGGCGAAGATCGGCAGCCGCGACCGCGCCGAATCTGCGGTGACGGCAAACGTGGCCTTTAGTCAATTGCTCGCTACCGACGTAGAGCGCCTTCCGCCCGATGCAGTGGATGCTTATCCGCTGACCAGCACGCAACTCGGAATGGTCATCGAGAACCAAGCGGATCCCGTCAGTGCTCTATACCACAACGTAACCGCCTACTCGATGCGGGACAGTGAACCGTTGAACGAACGGGCCTTGACCGCCGCCGTGGCAGCAGCGGTAGAACGACACGAGGTGTTACGCAGCTCAATCCATCTGCGTGACTACTCTGAACCTATCCAGGTCGTGCATGACGTCGCGGAAGTACCGCTGACTTTCGAGTCCGTAGCGGCTTTGTCGTCCGAATCCGGCGAAGACAGGGTGAAGCGATACATTGCCGCTGAGCGGGCCACGCCATTCGCGGAGGGTGAATATCCCTTAATTCGGTTTCACGCGATACAGGAAAGGTTGCAATGGCGCCTCGCGTTCACTGAGTACCACCCAATTCTAGAGGGCTGGAGTCTTCACGCGCTCTTGAACGAGATCCTAGAGGATTATAGAAGGCTGCGCCGCGGAATCGTTCCGACGAGGCCGAGTCCTGCCTTCAAATTCTCACAGTATGTAGCCCTCGAGAGGGAGGCGGCTGAATCCCGCGATCAGCAGGACTTTTGGCTCCGGTCAAGTGAAGGCTCTGCTGTCAGTAGAACACCAGAGGGCTGGTCGTCCGAGGAAGATGGTTATGAACAGAACTATCTTGACCTTTCCGAATACGTCGAGCCATTGCGCGCACTGGCAGTGCGACAATCAGTCTCAATGAAGACGGTATTCCTGACCGCCCACATCGCGGTGCAGGCGGTTCTGGCTGGAGAACCAGACCGCATTTCATCCGGGCTAGTGTGCGACACAAGGCCTGAACTACCGGGCTCTGAATCGGTGCTTGGACTGTTCGTCAACACTGTGCCGTTCGCGGTTGAGGTTGCCGATGCTTCCTGGTCCTCGCTTCTTCAGCGAGTAAGGCAGGCCGAGATCGATGTTTGGCCAAACCGTCGATTTCCCTACGGAAAGATTCTCGCTAAGCAACCAGGGTTGCGACAGGGAGACGTCCTCTTTGCCTACTTGAATTTCCGCAATATGGATCGTTCGATGGCGGATCCGGACGGCGGACTAGACGAGTCCCCAGGAGAATTTAACCTCGAAGTTACGGTTCAGGGCCGTCAAATGTGTCTCGCGGTGAACAAAAAAACAGTTTCGACGGAAGCGGTAGAGATTCTACGCGCGCTTTACCTGGCGGCCTTCGACGGGTTGGTCCAGGACGTGAAGGGGTCTGCGGTGGGGCTAGCGGATCGGGTTGCGCTACGAACCCCGAAGTTCATGTCGGTAGCCACGACGAGTCGACATGGTTATGCAGTGCCACGAGGCGTTTGGGGTGTCAGCGTGCCAGATCTCGATTCCGGCGCGATTGTCCGGCAGCTGGAGACACTGGGCGGCGGAATTCGGTCGCTCGAAGGGGTACCGAAAGGAATGAGCCGACTAACTGACTCTCATTCAGAAGCGGGCGCGGCAGATTCGGTCGAGGAGATCAGCAGGGTTCAGCAGGAGATCCGTGCGATCTGGGAGGCCGAACTCGGCATACGTCAGGTGGCGGTGTCGGACGATTTCTTCGAACTAGGCGGTTCGTCGCTGCTGGCGGTGCGTCTCCGTAGCCGGATTCAGCAGGACTACGGAGTAGCGATCTCCATCCCGAGGTTCTATCAAAATGCGACTCCCTCGGGCCTCGCGTCTCTCGTTGTCGCTAGTCGAGGTCAGCGGAGACAAGAGTCTGATGGAGACGGAGGCCTCTTCAACTTCGAGTCGATCCTCGGTCAGCACACAGATCAGGGTACCGTGGAGAAGAAGACCGCGGTGTTTATACACCCGGTAGGCGGTACCGCCTACTGCTACCGGCGCTTCGCGGAAGCTCTGAGGACGGACTTCAATAGCGTTGGAGTCAACGCCGAAGAATCCTTCGATAGCGACCTCACCGACGTCGAAGTAATTGCAGCGCAGTACGTCGCGCGTCTCACTGAACGCGGCGTATCCCCAGACCTAATCGTTGGATGGTCAGCTGGTGCCCTTATTGCGCTCGAGACAGCACGACAGTATGCGCGGCGCGACGCTTCCTCGATTCCGCCCCGCGTGATCTTGGTAGACCCGCCGTCCCCGCGCGCACAGCCAACAGCGTCGGAGAGACGCGTTGCCGAGGCGTTCCAGCTCATGATAAATGGTGACCGTACGTCGGAAACACCGGCGAGCGGGGCGAATGTGGATGCGAAGGCTCTTCGATCCACACATTCGAGGATTTTCCAAGCAGCTCGACGGTACGAGTGCGATTCGCTTTCCGCGGTCCGCGTGAAGCTTGCACTCGCTTCTGACAACCCGTACGGCACAGAATGGACAGGACTGGGGCTCGAAGAAACGGTGACCCTAAGTGGCGGGCACTTCGATGTTTTTGACGCCGGAAATTTAGACCTGCTTACTTCACTTACAAGAGAGACGACGGAGCACCTATGAGCGAAGAATCGGAACTCCTGCGGCGGCGTGCGCGGGAGGCGCTTGCGGAATGCTTGGGTCCCACGACGGACCTCGACTCATCTGATTCCCTGTTCGAACTCGGTGCGTCGTCGCTAGACATCTTACGCATCGCCCACGCTTTGACTTCTGTCGCTGGAAAACCGATTCGGCCGAAGTTCATTTTCCAAAACCCGTCAGTCCATGCACTGGAACTCGCGGTTGTACGTGCGCGTCGCAGCGCAGACGATGAGGTCAACGATGCATAACTACTTGTCGGGCGCCGCGATCTCCGCGGCTGACCTGCGTTCCCTGATAGCCACTTGCCGTAAACTTGAGGCCAGTGGGTACCCGCGCGACTCGCCGGCGGCCGGTCTCGTTGTAGGTGGGCTTTTCACGCTGACCTCCACCCGCACACGCGCTTCGTTCGCTTCGGCGACGGCACGGCTCGAAGCGAAATGGATCGACATGCCGGCGTCGGGCATGCAACTTGCCACGGGCGAGTCTTGGGAAGACACGTTCTTCGTGCTTTCGAAGTACATGGATGTCTTGGTGATCAGGAGCGGGTTGTCGACGGCAGAGCTCGGGGACCTTTGCTCGCGCTCCTCACTATCAGTGATAAACGCGATGTCCTCAGATGAGCATCCAACGCAGACTGTTGCCGACCTCGCGACGATCGAGTTGATTTGTGGGGGGCTCGATGTAGACCTCCTGTACGTGGGTGAGAGCAACAGCACGACTCACGGTCTTATAGCAGCGGCTGCTCTTCTGCCTGAACTTCGTCTCACCGTCGCTTGCCCAGACGGGTACTCGTTGTCAGCGCCATATCGCGCGATCGCCGACAGTACTCCTAACATTCGAGTCGAGTCTGCGATGGATGCGGTGGAGGGAAGACACTTCGATGTTCTCTACACCACCCAGTGGAACACGACAGGTGCGGAGCCGAAGCCTTTTGGCTGGCAGCAAGCGTTCGTGCCGTTTCAGATCAACGATCAGCTTGTATGGAGCACTAAGGCGAGTTTGGTTCTCCATGACCTTCCCGCGCGTCGCGGTGAGGAAGTGAGCGCTGCGGTCATGGAGCGGTTCAGCTACTCAATTGGAAAGCAGGCGGAAATGAAAATGCACGCAGCGGGGGCAGCTCTTCTCCGCACGATGGGGAGTTCCCTTTGATCGCCGACAGCCTGGCAGCAGTTTTCAGGCACGCGGTTGATCATTTCCCGGACCAGGTTGCGCTCCGAACTAGTACGGAGGCCTTTAGCTATCTTCAGCTGTTTGCCGCGGCGGAGGCTGTTCAGGTGAAGATACAGTTCGCGCCGCCTGGCTCACCGGTCAACATCCTGGTGAGCCGCGACGCGGAGTCTGCTGTCAACATACTCGCCTGTGTGCTGTCTGGCCGGCCTTACGTTCCTGTTGATAAGACCTATCCTGCCGAGCGTCAGAACTACGTTCTCCAGGACTCTGGTGCTTGGTTGACGCTCGACGGACTGACGGTTGCGAGTGCCGCGCCCGTGCTGGACCGGAGACTTCCTGACGGTTCGGCCTATGTTATTTACACCTCAGGATCGACGGGGCGGCCGAAGGGTGTCGTGGTATCCAATCGGGCTGTTTGCAGCCTTCTTGGCGCGACAACGGATATACGTGAGCACGGTCGTCCAAAATCGGTGTGGTCGAGTGTGCATTCTTTTGCGTTCGACTTCAGTATTTGGGAGATGTGGGGTGCGTGGGCCGGGGGACACGAACTGCTTCTTGTAGATTCCCTTTTGACTCGGGACCCGTGGGAGTTGGCTGAATTCCTCACGGCCGCAAAGGTTACTCACCTCTCCGCCACCCCGACGTTGCTGGGGATGCTCGTGGAGGCGGACGCTCGCCTCGCCGATGTGCGGCGGATGTATCTGGGCGGGGAGCCGGTAAATATCGACGATGTGACTTCTTTCCTTTCCTACTCCGGAAGCGCCGACCTCGAGATCCACAATATGTACGGAATCACGGAGAGCACGGTACATGTGACCGACAGCATCGCGCCGGCACCATCTGGTCCTCTCGGTGGTACCTCAATTGGTAAGGCCCTGGATCACCTCGAAGTGAGTATCCGGGATACCGAAGGACGGCTCTTGCCAGATCGGATCGTCGGTGAATTGTGGGTATCGGGAAAAGGCCTCGCGACAGAGTACCTCGGCCTCCCTGACGTGACACGCGCGCGCTTCGTCACCGACGCTGAAGGAAGCCGTCACCTCAAAACGGGTGACCTCTCGTACTCCGATGCCGGGGTTTTCTACCACGTAGGCAGGGGTGACCGCCAGGTTCAGATCCGAGGATTCCGCATCGAACTCGGGGAATTGGAAGCCTGCTTAGCGGGAATGCCGGGTGTACGTAGTTGCAGAGCAATGGCTCGGAACGACGACAGTTTGGAAAATCTTCTGCACGTCGACGTCTCCCTCCGCAAAGGCGAACATGTCGATGCGCGGGCCGTCATTCAGTACGTCCGCGCGCACCTCCCAGCACAATTCGTTCCCAGTTCCGTGAAAATCGTCGAGCAAGGCATCACCACCAACGGGAAGGTTGCTTTCGATGGATGAGACTCCAAGCATCGCGGAGATCGAGGCAGCAGTCACTGAACAGTACCGGTCGCTTCTCAGCGCCGGCGACGTCTCTCCCGATGACGACCTCTTCGCGCTGGGTGGCGACTCGCTCCTGCTCACTCGAGTCCTCGGTTGGGTCCGAAGCGAATACAAGGTTCGCGTCTCGGCGATCAACCTAATCGAGTCTGCGTCACCGCGGCGTGTTGCGCGTCTGATCGTCGACCAGTTATGAGCGTTTACTGAAGCATTCAGGATTGGGGAGAATTGTATGACTATGTCTATTTCGGTCGTGTATGGTTGGGGCAGCATGGCTCCGCGTGACCTTTATCTCGCGGCAAAACGGAATGATGTTCGTGTATCCGTGGTGGTTCCTGAGACGGAGCACGGCACGGTGATGCTTCCGGTACTTGCGGACCTCTTTCCGACGTACGTTGCGAAATCACCCTCGGATGTTCTCGCTGTCGCGCCTCATTTAAGAGGGTCTTCCGCAATGGTCACGTTCTCGGAAGAACTGATTGCTTGGACGGCTCGAGCGGCTGCCGTCCTGGGTATTCGTCATACCGCCGAACAAGACATTCCATCCATCGTGGACAAGACAGCGCAGCGTGAACGACTGGCTCTGGCAGGTGTCCCTTGTCCGGCTTTCGTACGGGTCACCGATGCAGAAGAGCTCGCTCGTGTCCCGGATCGTTTGGGGTTCCCATTCGTCGTAAAGCCAGCTGTCGGAGGTGGCAGCCGGGGAACGTTCCGCGTCGGCAACGTTGCTGAGTTGAAGGCGGTGACCCTTGATCTTCTTCACCCGGACGTCTCAAGCGTAGGGGAAGGTTTCATCGCGGAGTCTGAACTGATTGGCCGGCCGACACCGTCGCCATGGGGCGATTACGTCGCGGTAGACGTTGCCAGCATCGGAGGGACGACGACGACGTTGACCATGCTCGGCAAGCTGCGGTTAGACCCGCCGTTTCGAGAGCGCGGTGCTTTCGCTCCGTGGACACTTGACGAGCACGATGCTGAAGAGGCGGTCACGGTCGCTCACGACGCGGTTCGAGCGCTATCGATTGAAAATGGGATCGGCTGCGTCGAAATGAAGCTTACCGTCGACGGTCCTCGCGTGATTGAGGTCAATGGCCGTTTAGGGGCTTGGGGCGATTGGTGCATGGCCTCCGCGTTCGGGAACTCGGCGTTAGACGCCTTCTTCGCGGCGTTGAAAGGGCAGGAGCAGTCACGCGGAGTCTCGCGGAAGGTCGCGTACGCATACGTGGTCAACCCACCCCTGGGACGTACTCGTTTGAAGTCCGTCGACCGGGAATCCTTGCGAGAGCTGCCCGGCGTTGCCTCCCTGAAAATGACGGCTCGCCCGGGTGAGGAACTAGACTCGCGACTCGGTTCGCGGGCCGCGGTCGCTGCAATCTATGGGGAAGCGATGAACCACAAGACGTTCGCAGAATTGGTCCAAGTCATCGAGGTCGGCGAGTTGATCGCTTACGACGGTTCAATGAAGGTGAAGTAGATGACTTCGCACTGCTCAGAGGTTCTATCGAGCATCGCAGCGGTGGTGCGCGACACGCCGTTGCGACCCCTCGGAGATTCGCTGGTCAAATGTGAGTTCCAGCTGCCTTACTCGGGTTCCACGAAGGACCGGTCGGTCCTGGCCGTACTAGAGGACGGTATTGCCTCCGGCGCTCTGATGGAGGGGGGCACGGTAATCGAAGCGTCCTCAGGGAACTTCGCTGTCGCATGCGCGCTCATGTGCTCGCAGATGGGAATCAAGTTCATTCCTGTCCTGGACGGCCATGTCAACAGCACCACCCTTCGCCTTCTCTCCTTGCTGTGCGAGCAGGTGGAGCTCCTGCCTGCCGAGGACGGACGGGGGAAGAGTGCGCTGGAGAGGCGCCGCGATCGAGTTCGGGAAATCGTGCGGACTCGAAGCGACTGTTGGTGGCCTGACCAATACACGAACATGTCGCCCGTACGGGCACACTCCGAAGGCACCTTCAAAGAGATCGTCGATGCCGTTCCGGATGTGGAAGAGATTGTTGTGGCTGTCGGAACAGGTGGAACACTCGCTGGTATCGCGAAGGGGCTCATCGGTCACGATCGGCACATCAAGCTGGTGGCCGTCGACGTGATCGGATCCGAAATTTTCGGTGGGTCCGCGGGACCGCGCCATATCCCTGGAATGGGATCCTCTCTGCGGAGCGCCCTCGTCGACAGGTTTTCTCACCGAGTTGACGAGGTTGTCATGGTGGCAGAAACAGATATTGTCCGCGAATGTCGTCGTCTCGCGCAGTACGAGGGGCTTTTCGTCGGTGGGTCAGCAGGGGCGGTTTCCTTGGCCGCCACTCTCAGAGAGGATGAAGGGCGCCGGAAGCGGGTCATCATCGCGCCGGATCGTGGGCTTCCTTACCTGGACACGATCTTCTCCGACTCCTGGGTCCGCGCGCGGTACGACACAGACGCTCTTGTTTGACGTCGCCGTCGTGGGTTTAGGGGTGCTTGGATCCCAAGTTCTGTTAGCGCTCGCCCGTGAGGGAGTCCCCTGTGTTGGTTTAGAGCAAACGCGTCTCGATAGCAGGCACAACGCATCGAACGGCGGAGACAGTCGAATCTTCCGCAGCCGTTTCCCGGGGCAAGCACCGTTTGAACTCGATTACTCTCGGGACATCTGGCGCGAGTTGTCGGCGGAAGTACGTGGCCCTGTGTTCACTGAGACTCCGATCTTAACGGTGGGGCACGAGGGTGACGAGCGCATTGATGCCTTCTTGCAGATGGCTCGAACCTCGAGCCGGGTCGATGTTCTCGCCCGAGAAGATGCGGTGGACCGCTGGCCGGATCTGTCTGTCACCGATGGCCTAACCGTGATCAGCGACACCAGTGGTGGTGTGATCCGCACGCCGGCGGCTGTAACTGAGGCGATTCGCTTGGCGGTCGTGCGAGGGGCGGTCCTCGCTGCTGAGACAGCGGTGCTCAGCGTGGCTGCTGACAACGGTCGCTTCCGAGTCGATACGACGACTGGCTCCGTGGTTACAGGAGCGGTCATATTCTGTACCGGAGGGGCTCCTGCGATGACGGGTGCGCGCATTCCTAGTGACGACGCTCTACTGGAAGCCGTTCCACGCCGAGTTGTGCTGGGTTGGAGACACCGACCTCAAAGCGACGCTCCGGTGAAGGAACAACCCACCGGCATGCGATACCTCGATCAGGGAGCGGCGCTCTCCTTCTTTGCGCCGATCGACGATTGGGGCCACAAATTCAACTACATTGCTCGTGCTCGCGCACAGGTCGATCGAAGCCACTCAAGCTTTGAGCTTGACGACATCTTGCCATTACTAGAGTACTCCTCGGAACTACTCGGGTCGTTCGATTCAGGTTTATCGCGGGTGGAGAGTTACCGTGAATTCTACGCAAACTCCCCGATCCTCAGAAGCATCAGGCCCGGTATTGCCGCCGGTTACGGCTTCTCAGGGAACGGTTACAGAAATGCTCCTTGGTATGCGCAACAGCTGATACAGCTAGCACTGCCAACGGTCAGCTTTTCTCACCTTTGACGATAAGGAGAACACCAAATGTGGACACTTGCGACTCCACAAGAAGAAAATATCTGGACTGCTGACAAATTGGCCACCGGGGGCTCCGGCTACAACATCCCGTATGCATGGCGCATTCTGGGGTCGTTCGATGCTGGACGTCTGCGTGAAGCTTACGGTCGAGCCCTTCTTTCCTTCCCGGCGCTGACTTCGGTATACGGGCTCCGGGGCACCGCACTCATGAAAGAGAATCGATCATGGCTCGCGCCTGTGTTTGTATGGGCGGACAGTGAGGATATCGAACACGTTAACCTCGAGATCAGTGCCGAGGTGTCGGCTCCCTTCCTCCTTGAGTCGGCCCCGCCAATACGGGCCAAGGTGTTCGCTCTCAGTCCTGGGGATCACGTGTTCTCGGTCACTATTCACCACATTGCTTGTGACGCTGATTCGGCACGCCAATTCTTTGCCTTTCTGTCTGCGGAGTACAACCGCATAGACGCTGTACCGGTTGACGAACGCGCTGCTGTTGGGTCAGGGGCCGTCGGTCCTCCCGGCAGTGCGCTTCAGACGCAGCCCGTAGCCCTATCGACACCCCTTGGGGATGGTGCGTCCCGCTCAGCTGCATCCGAACCTCCTGACCGACGTAGTTCAGCGGAGGATGAGGAAGGCCTGATCTACTGGACAGAGCACTTGGCGGGCGCCTCCACAGTGTCCTTTGCCGGATTCGGCTCGGAGCTCAGCGACCCTTCTTCATCGTTTCTGGAGTGGTCACCGACAGAAGCACGGTGGCAGGACATGCGCGAGCTGTGCAACTCAGCCGCGGTATCGCCGTTCATGTTTTGGTTTTCCGCGTATGCGATCGCGATTCACAAGATGCTCAGCGTCGATGATTTCACAGTGGCATACCCTGTGTCTCTCCGGGAAGTCAATGACCCGATTGACGGGGTCAACGTCAATACGCTGCTTGCTCGCTTCACTTTCACACCGGACACGTTGCTCAAAGACGTCCTGCGTCATACCCGTGCCGAGCTTTTAACCGGCGCCGAGTACAAGCGCGTCGCGTATGCGCACCTAGTCGCTCAAGAGCGCCGCGGAGCCCTCCCGGGTCAGTGGGGCGAATCTGGCGCGCTCTTTACCGCGATGTTCAGCCATGCTTCGGTACCCCCGCTGTTGAAGCTCAAGGGGTGCGACAGCGCTCCGGTCGCGGTGGTCAACAGCGAGCCGATGTGTCCGATGAGACTTGAGGTGCTACAGACTGCAGGTTCGGATGTTCCGACGCTCCAGCTGTCGTTCCGACAGTCATCTCTTCGGGACGTCGAGGCACAAACGTTCCTTCGGCTGCTCCGCACCGTTGCGGACGCGCTCGTGAATAACCTCGAACTCTCGATCGAAGACAGCGTTGTGATCGAGGAGAGAGCGGCCACTCAATGGGGACGTTTGGAAGACCTCGGCTCAGAAAATCTGATAGCTGCCGTCCGCAGTGCCGCTGACCTCCGGCCCGACAGCATAGCAATCAGTCATCAAGGGCTGTCGGTTCGCTACAAGGACCTAGTCCGACGAATCGATCAGGCCCGGCATCACTTCCGGATGGCCGGCCTCGAACGGGGTGCTGTCGTCTCGCTTAGTAGCGGCAGGAGCGTGGACCTCATAGCAATTGTGTTAGCGGCTATCGAATCTTCGATAACATTCTGTCTGCTTGACCCGGACGGACCAGCAGAGAAAAACTCGAACGCATTAGATCGTTTGGACCCAGACCTGTGTCTGGTGGAGAAGTCCTCCATGCGCTTCCCGCACTCCTACACGGCTTGGACAATCGAGGAGTTCCTGGCCGGCCGAGTTCAGCATCGTTCTAGCGCTTTGCACGAATCAGGACCTCGGCGGGGACCGGGAAGGGATACCGATGTTGCCTATGTTGTGTTCACATCGGGCACGACAGGCACGCCGAAAGCGATTGCAGTGCCTTCCGCGGGGTTGCGGAACCACGTGAACTGGGCCACGCGCTTCCACGGCCTGACAACTCATGATGTCGTCGGATTCAAGACAAACCCGTCATTCGATGCCGCTCTCTGGGAATTCATCGCGCCGCTGCGAGTCGGGGGAGAAGTAGCAGTGCTCCCTGCTCGTCGCGAAAAGGTGCCAGACTACGTCGCGCAGTGGCTGAGCGAGTCGCGAGTGACGGTCCTTCAGGTGGTCCCCTCATTTCTTCGCCGGCTTCTCGACGAGCCAGGTTTCAAGTTGTGCCGGACCCTCCGGCTCGTGACCTCGGCGGGCGAGGCCCTGCCGGAGGACTACTCCGCTGAGACGAAGCGACTCGTGCAGGCTGAAGTGACCAACACTTACGGGCCGAGCGAGACCTCCGTCGATGTCGCCGCATTCGCCACGCGGGCAGATACGGAGCATCCAGCCCGTGTCGTGCCGCTCGGTCTTCCGATCGACAACACGGGGTTGGTAGCAGTCGACCGTCGAGGTCGGCCTGTCGCGCAGGGCGTGCCGGGCGAACTCCGAGTCCTCGGTGCGGGCGTCGCAAATGGGTACCTCGGGATGCCGGCTGAGACTGAGAAACGGTTTCTCTCCGAGTCTGGCGAGCGGCGCCAACGCGCGTACATGACTGGGGACATTGTGCGGTTCATCGAAGGAGAGGGGTTTCATTTCCTCGGGCGGGCGGACTCGGAGGTGAAGGTGAACGGTGTCCGGATCGATCTCGGCAACATTGAACAGATCATCATGCGTCACCCCAGTGTCTCCGCCGCCCGAGTGGTTGCGGTATCGAATGAGGGAAGCCCCTCGGCCCTTCGCGCCTACGTTTCGGGGGACGCTCATCTGACCTCTTTGGACGTTCGCGAACTGCTTGTCCGTCACCTTCCGCAAGCATCGATGCCCCAGACTGTTGTAGTTCTCGACCATTTGCCGGTCAACGCGAACGGGAAACTGGATCTTGAAGCCCTCGCGAGGTGGTCGGAGAAGGAGAACTCCGAAACGACTATCCTGGCGAATGAGCCGAGATTCGCAGCCGAACTGGCTTCAGCGTGGGAAGCGGTGCTAGGGGAAAAACCTGAAACAGGCGCAGACCACTTTTTCGAGTCTGGCGGCGATTCCATTGCGGCTTTCGCGCTCAGTTCGTGCCTTGCCAGCGTGTACGAACTCCAACTCGATGCCCGGGAAGTCTACACGCGGCCCAGATTCCGTGATCTAACCGCCAGCATACGGCCCCCTGCGCAACGACCGTCATCGAAACCAACTCAGGTCGGGCCGTCGCCAGCGTCGACGGCGGAACTCGAGATGTGGCTTGGCGACCAACTTCACGACGAGCCCGGCGCGTATTCTATACCGGCTGTTTTTTGGGTTGCGACTCTCGACTTTGATCGTTTCGGGGAGTGCATGCTGAGATTGATTCAAATGCACGACGCGCTGCGGACAAAGTATACGTTCGACGGCCAAATGCTTCTTCGGAACGTTACGGAAGTATCGAGCTTCGTACCGAGTCGATCGAGTAGCGCCGCGATGCCGACCGACGACGAACTCCGCGCGGAGTTGACGCGGCCGTTCGATCTCGATCGCGAATTGCCCATTCGCTGCCATCTGTATGAAGTGAGCGGCAATGGTGTCCTGATCACGTTCGTTTTTCATCATATAGTGGCCGATGCGCAGTCACTGGACATCTTCCTGACGCAACTCGAGGCATCCTATGACGGACTCGAATCTGAGACGCCACCGGGGCAGTTCTCGGAGTACGTCGTCGATACGATTGATTCTGCTGGCTCCGCGCAGCGTCAAGCCGACTTCGAGTTCTGGAGAGAATACATTCGTGAACATCGAAGCGGCGAGGCGCGGACAGATTCCGTCGATTGGGAACGTGCGGAAAGTAGCACGCCACGACGGTCGATGGAGAAGTCGCAAAATCTAGGAGTTCAGACTGCGGTCAAGCTCAGTGCTGTGGAGACCCTCGCAAAGCGGACTCGCACCTCGGTCTTCGTAGTACTGCTCGCCGCGGTCGCACGAGGAGCGCAACTGCATGGGAGCGCTTCAGCGTTCACGATTGGGGTCATTGATTCCGGACGCAACGGTGATCGATACCGCAATGCTGTCGGCTGTTTCGTCAATACCTTGCCACTTGTCGGTCTGGTGGGCGACCTCTCTCGTCCCGACTCACTGATCCAGAGGGCGAATGACCAACTCGGAAAGATTCTCCTCCACTCCCGCGTGACTCTGTCAGAGATCGCGCAAATGGTGCGAGAGCCTCGTGGTGGTGGTCAACTCCCACTCATCGACCTGTTGGTGGCGCCTGAGATGGAGTCGTCGACGACGCGCGTCCTCTTCGGGAATGAACAAAGGGCGGTCTATGAGTCATGGCCGTCGAAAGCCGTCGCGACGCTGGTCATCGAACAGTCGACTAGGTCTGACCGTATCTCCTTTCGATTCGGGTCCGAAGCTCAGGAACTCGCTTCAGCGGAGTTCATCAGGACCATCGTCGATGTTCTCGATGAATGGTGCGAATGACACCGGTGGAGACGATGAGAGCGCATTACAGATCATTCGTCGTTTGCGGGGACATTCGCTCCTTGGCGCTGCCCGACGATCTCAATGGAGAGGACGCTGGGGGGCTCCCCAATCAGAGCTACGAGGCAATCTCGCCCATTGAGCGCGTCCGCCGCGAATCCTTCTGGTGTCGCAGGATCGCGCGCGTCCTGATCGGCGAGGCTACGGGAGTGGCTCCCCGCTGGGTGACGCTTACGCAACGATGCGCGGAGTGCGGGGGACCGCACGGCCAGCCAAGGGCTCTCGGCAGCAACGTCTCTTGGAGCCACAGCCACGGTCGCGTGGCGGTTGCCGTCAGTCCAAGGCCCATAGGTGTAGATGTAGAGCTTTTGTCGCGTTTTCGGCCCACGAACGAAACTCTTCAGTGGTTGCAGCCGTCGTTAACCGGTCGAGAGACACGTATGCTTCTCCGAGCTGGCGGCTCGCCAATGACTATGGCGCGAACATGGACGCGGAAGGAGGCCGCCGTCAAGATTGCCTTATGCACGCTGGATTCACTGAATTGTATAGATGTTACTGAGAGTCATCCGCTCCGCTTTGAACGCACGTTTCCGGAAGTGAAACGAGAGTTGCCGTGGCGGTTTGAGACACGAGAGTTTGATGAAGTTGTCTGCTCAATCGTGCACGACCCGGACCAGTTAGCGCTTTTCATCGAGTTGAACGAACAGAGCATCAACTTGGGAAGGTTCGTTGCTTAGATCTCGCTTGTCAACCGCGTTGCAAATCGTGTAAGGGAGGACCGGATGCGGTTCTTTGCAACCGCGTACAAATCTTAGGGCAGAAGCTGCCGTGTGGCACCGATCATTCAAGAGGACCTTTAGCCTTCTGAAGGGCACCGGGCCGGCAAACTAAGCCTGTGCAGTTGAACCGGAACGACTCGACGACGACTAAGGATCCGCTTCTGACCACCGATAGTGCGTAAAAGGACGCGGCCCGCGTGTGGCTGCCCCGCGCGCTCTTTTGCCATTGCGCTGTTAGAGCGGCGTTAGAACGGTCCGGGGTTTTCTCGGACCCGCACCACGCCGTTGATCGGGACTGCCGGTCGCGGCATTCAAGCGCCCCCGGAACGCGGGACCCGGCAGGAGTGCGGGCGTATTCTGTAGGCGCGAACCTCGAAGCGGCTAGCAACTGCACTAGATGTACTCGGCCGTGACATTTGTGACGCTGCGGGTCGCGTGAGGAGACGAGGCACCTTCGCCTGAGTGGAGCCGATCAGTTCCCTCGCCGCCGCAAGGAGGCCTCAGTGGCGCACGCTAACGCCTGTCTCAGCGTGCACGGAGGGGGACTGCTCGTTGCCCGTCGTCAATAACGGTTGGCCGGTCGCGCACGTTGCGAAGAGCTCGGCGTTTCACGTCAATGTGTGCACCGATGGTGCTCCGGTTCCGCGCTGAAGGCGTATCCGGGTTGGTAGACAGGTCGAGCCGATCGCACCGGATGCCCTATAGGACAACCTGGGACGAGAGCGCGCGGTCTTGGAAGCCAGGAGCCCGCTTCGCTTCGGCCCCGCCCGGCTGCGTGCCGACTCCGTATTGCCTGCTCGGACGAGGATCCGGAGCCTGAACCGGCGCCGGGTCCCACCGTTGGCGCGATCGCAGCCGGCCACCGGGGCGCTGATCCGGGCAACGAAATCAACCGCGAACCGTGACGAGCACAAGCACCCCGGGGACCTGGTCCATGTCGATGTGAAGAAACTTGGCCGGATGCCGGCAGCTACCACTACCGTTACCACCACTCCGTGGCGGGCAATGTTTGAGCCCGAGGTTCAGCCGTAGCTGGCCCTAGTGAATCAAGACCAACGCCGATGTCGAGCGGCGCAACTGTACCTGAGCAGCGGGAAGTATACCGATCTTGATGACTAACCGGATTGTCCGGATCAGGACATTCATCACCGAGCTCATTGCGCCCTCCCGACCGCGCCTCCTGCCTCAATCGAATACGGTCTGCGAGTTCACGAGTGCACGGCGTCTAAAGCTTCTCCATAGCACTCAAGATGGGTCGAGCGAGGACGTAAGCGTCCGATCGTGTACTGAACATTGTGAGCGCCGCGGCGCCTCTGGTAAATTGCTCGACACGTCCGTCGAGCGCGTCCACCAGGATCCGGCCGGCGGCGGTATCCCAGACCGGGAGGCCGGCAGAGATGTAGACATGTAGGTCGCCGGCCACGAGGCGGAGCAGATCGCAAGCGGCCGAGCCGCTCCGGGCCACCTCGAAGGAATTCGACAGAGTACCAATGAGCTGGTACGCGTGCCGTGATCTGTCTAGTGCGTACGGGACGCCGACCGCGATACGGGGCGGATCGCTGTTTCTTCGTTTGATAGGGGCTCGAAGTTTGGATGAGACCTTCCCTTTTAGCAGGTGCGCGTATTCGCCCGTGCGAGGCTTCAGAATCGATGCCCCGAAAGCCCTGGTTTCTGAAGATACGCCGACGCTAATCGCGTAATCTTCTTTACCGGCGAGGTAGTTGCTCGTGCCGTCGAGGGGGTCGATGCACCATTTGATGGGGCCGCCGTGGAGGTTGAACCCCTGTTCCTCCGCCATGATGGAGTCACCCGGAAAAGCCCGGCGTATTTCATTCACCAAGAACTTCTGAACCCGCACATCGAGATCGCTGACCAACTCAGTCGTATTGTTCTTGTGTCGGACGTTAGCGGGGGACGCGAAGCCATCGACCATCTCGCCTGCTCTTGTCGCAATCAAGGCGCAGAATTCGGCCCTTCCTCCATTGTCGTCTTCCGGCCTGAGTCGCCGGTCAATCACGTTCGACCGCGTACTCGTCATACAAGGTCTTCAGTTCGGCGGCTACCTCAATTACATCGTCCACCGTGAATTGTGGGCAGTCGAAACCGAGCTCTTCGCGCATAACGTCCGAACTCTCTTCCGTGAACGAGATAACCCCTTGGTCCGAAATGCCGTCGATGCCGTCGGACTGGCCACTGAGTTCGTTGATCGCTCGAGCCTGACCGGCGGAAACAGCGGTTGGAAGCGAGAGTTGACCGCACCACTGTGACAACTCGACGGGATATGCCCCTGGGAGCCCTAGGAAGCCAGGAGAATGTACTAGACGCGGTCGTCCGCCGAGAAGGGCACCGAGCACAGACATTGCGGACAAGGCAGTCATGTCCTGTCCCGTCCGGCCCCCCAACCGTCGGTATTCGCGCTGACACAGTGCGAATAGCTCGGCGTCGAAGCTCGGAGTGTTGATCGTCTGACCGGCTTTGTCCGTTACCTCGAGGTGGTAAGGGGAGGTTCCGGTGTTTCCGCTCCGGGAGAGCCTGTGGCTGACGTAGTGATACGCCAGCATGCGGACAGTTATGTCGGCGGGTTGAAGCCCTGTGAGGTCTGCTGCGCCTAATGTGAGAGCAGGGATGGAGTTCGCCACGTTACCGATTCCGTACGTCGGCGAGAGCCCGCGCGTCTTCAAAGCGGGATTGACCGCATCCGGGAATGCAGCGTTAACGACTACGCTGTTGACACCCGAGTCGCGCACTGCCCGCATCAATTGTAAAGCTGGGGCAAGATGCATGGGTAGCCAAGGCCCAAAGTGGGCCGCGGATATGCGTTCATTCTTCCCTGCTTCAAGTTCGCTTAGCTTGTACCAGGGTTGAATGCTCGCGGTATTGAAAATTACATCTGGCTTGAAGTGCGCGATGACCTCGGAAGACTGCGCGACGTCGCCGAGGTCCGACACAAGTGCGCTCACGCGAGTGAACCTGTTGGACTGCACAGAGCCGAGCGTTGCGAGATTTGCCAGGCGCACTGCCGCATCGCTATTTCGGCCCAGTACGGCAAAGCATGCATCCGGCACGAGCTGGGTTGCCATGATCAAAACCCTTTGGGCTAGATCGCCCGTGCCGACTATGAGCAATCGTGGCATACGTAGATCTGCAGCAGGCGCATGTTCTGTGCGGATGATCTCTTCAGTGGACTGCATAGCACCTCGGCCTTATCGTTTCGGTCTGACCCAAAGCCAGGGCGAGTGCAGGGCATCTCGCCGAAGCTGTTCGTGATGCGAACGAGAGGCGAGCCGGGAAGTAAGGCGCAGTGCGCAAGTGATGCTAAAAATCGGCTCCCCCAGCCGCGTGTACCCCCTCATCCGACACCGTAACACCTCCCCGTGTCAGATGTGAGGCTCAATCATGAACTAATGTGCAGAACCGGGAAGGTTCGCTCGGAGCGGTGACGCTCCCGAACACGCAGCTAACTAGGGCCGGCAGGCGTCGACGCTTCTATCGCCCTCCGCGAGCAGCCCGTCGCGCGCTGCCACCACACCCGCACCCGCCACCAGCCGCCGTCATCGGACGATGGACGTGACGCAGCGGCAGAGGCAGCGACCGTCGTTGCGCCGGCCATTCCTCCCGTAACCGTCGACCAACGTTTTCGGTGCCTGTCGTGTGTGGGTCGCCGTCCGCCCCTTCTTGCGGGACGAGCCAGCCCGCCCGTTAGCTCGGCAGGTTGTGTCTGAGGTCGTACCACAAGCATGGATCAGCACTCCTTCATTGAGATTTGTTCGCATACTACGGTCACTTCGCATGCTGTGTTGGAACCGCTCTCGACGGGCTGCTCACCAAGTCCTGACAGCTGGTGCTAGCGAATCGTCAGGCAGACGGGGGCCGGTACCCGATCGTCAACCGGTCGTATTCGCACGGTCCCTCTTTGTCGGTGATGCACGGTATGTTCCTGAGCATTGCCCAAGTCAGGAGCTTCTGTGTCAGAGTCGATCACCACGCCCGTCGGCGCCCACTGGATCCGAGCCGCCCTCCAGGTCAACCCCTTCTCCTACGAGGGGCGTAACGCTCCGTCGAACTTCTTCGACAACGAAGCCGACTACAACGAAGCCCTCCTGGCGGAGTGTGCTTCGCTCGGTATCTCGCTCATCGCGATTACTGACCACTGGAGGGTGGACTCCGCCGCGGGGCTGGTCGCTGCGGCGAAGGAGAAGGGCATCGTTGCACTCCCGGGTTTCGAGGCCAACTCCTCCGAGGGTGTCCATATTTTGGTGATCTTCGACGCAAACACCGATTTCTCCTCGATCAACGCTTCGATCGGTCGGTGCGGAGTGATGCCGAACTGCCCGAACGGGACCACTGGGGACTCGTACGCGAAGATCATGCAGAAGATGAGTGAAGACGACGCGCTCGTCATCCCAGCTCACGTCAACGTGAGGCCCGCCGGACTGCTCACCACTCGCTCGGGCCAACCCCTTGCCGCCATGATTCAAGCGCCCGACCTCCACGCAATCGGCATCACCCCGTCCGTGGAGGATGCTCGTGATCAGATCGCGGTGATCGAGGGAACTGGGATTTTCAAGCGGCCGCACCCCCTCGCCGTCATTCACGCCGACGACGTCATGGGCCCACGCCAGCTGCGTGCCGAAGGGGCGAGCTCGTGGTTCAAGGTCAGCGCTCCTACGCTGCGCAGCCTCAAGCTGGCGGTTCGGACGCCCGCCACCAGGATCTCGGTGACCGATCCATCGATCCAGCCTCGGACGAGAATCAAGAGCGTCTCCTGGACTGGTGGATACCTGGGCGGTGTAACTGTGCCGATCGCTGAGGACCTGACCGCACTCATTGGAGGTCGCGGCGCCGGCAAGTCCACGATCATCGAAAGCATCCGACACGCCCTCGCGATTGAACCAATCACCCCTCAGGTGAAGGCGGACCACAAGAGCATCGTCTCCTCAGTGCTCCACGGAGGGACGATCATCCGAGTTGAGGTCGAAGCGGTCAGTCCGGTCCCGAAGCGGTACACGATTGAGCGCGAGATCCCCCACCCGCCCGTTGTCCTCGATGCTGCTGGAACGCGCACCAACCTGTCGCCCATCGAAGTGCTGGGGCCGGTCGAGATTTTCGGCCAGCACGAGCTCGCTGAATTGTCGGGCAGCACTGAGCGCGTCGCCGAGCTGGTCCGCAGGTTCAACGGAGAACTCGGCGACGACGCCGACATGCGACGCACGCTGCAGTCATTGCGAACAAACCGCGAAGATCTCATCCGCGCCGAAGATGCCCTCGACGCTCTTGATGCTGAGCTGGGGCGCATACCCGGGCTCAGCGAGCAGGTGGCCCACTACGAGACAACTGACGTGCCGACCAAGCTTGCGGGCCAGCAACGAATCGGCCAAGACGCAGCGGTCTTTTCGGAAGGCACCCGGCGAGTCCGCGCAGTAGACGACGCCCGGGGCGTGTTCGTGCAATCGCACGCGCTGCGGGGTCTCGCCGCACCCCTCGCGAACGTCGAAGACGCGCCCCAACGCCAGCACCTGGCGCGTGTTGAGCAAGCAGTCACCCAGCTACAGGGTCAAATGGAGGAGCTGCTCGAGGAAATGACAGCCGCTGTGGCCGCGTCTCGCGACGAGATCGAAGCCGCCCGTCTCGCTTGGGAGACCGACACGGCAGATGAGAAGGCGTCGTACGGCGAAGTAATGCGGGAGCTGCACGAGCGCAACCTCGATCCCGACACCTTCGTGGCGATCAAGGAAGAGCTCGACAAGCTACGGACAATCGAACCGCGCCGGACCGCTCAGAAGAAGGACCTCGAGAACCTGCTGTCAACGCGCGAGACCCTGCTTGTCGAACTCCGCGGCCATGAAACGCAACGAACCGAGCGGCTTCACGCCGCGATCGGCGCCGCGAATACAGCCACTAGTGGGGTTGTCGTCGCGCGCCCCACCGCTACGACCGAACGCAGCCACGTTCTTGACACCATAAAGCCCTACATCAGCACTCAGCGCACACAGATCTCGGCCGCGATCAACGCCGATTCCTTCTCACCGCGAACCCTCGCAGCAGCAATCCGCGGTGGGACCGAGGCGCTGAACGCCCTCGGCATCCGCGGCGCTCAAGCAGCTGCACTCGCGGCCGCAGGCGAACGGCTCGCCCGCGAACTCGACGAGCTGCGCATCGAGCTGGCCGTCGAGGTGTTGCTGCAGGTCAACGACACGGGACTTCGGTCAATGGACCAGCTGTCAAAGGGCCAGCGCGCCACCGCGCTGCTCCTCCTATTGCTTGCCGCATCCAATGCTCCCCTGATCATCGACCAACCAGAAGATGACCTCGACAACAACTTCGTCTACCAAGGTGTGGTCACAAAGCTCCGCGAACTCAAGGGCAAGCGCCAGATCATCGCCAGCACCCACAACGCAAACGTCCCCGTGCTTGGGGACGCCGAACTCATCGTCGCACTCGAGAGCGATGGTACGCATGGCCGTCCTTCCCCGGACGGCATCGGCTCCCTCGATGACGCAGCGATCCGCGGACTTGCCGAGAACATCCTCGAAGGTGGCCCAGCAGCTTTCAACGCGCGGCAGCACCTATACGGCTTCTGACGGGAGAGGTCTAGAACGCCATCCGGCCTCTGTCGGGTGGGCGTTCTGTCGTCGATCCCATGGCGCACCGGCCGTAGCGGTCGTACCGAGCTTCCACCACCAGTCTCACATAGCTGGTCCGAACACATTCGCGGTGGAGGGGCGGCGGATTCTGATGGTCGACGCAACAGATGGTCGATTTAGGGCTGGTTTCAGGGTAGCTGGATGGCAGTGATGCGGCGCTTCTCGGCGTTGAATCGTTCGGTTGGAGTGTCGTAGTCGAGGCGCTTTCGCGGGCGGTTGTTGAGATCGTTCATCACCGCGGTGACGTGGCTGCTGCTGTGGAGGGCAAGGTTCGTGCCCTTAGGGAAGTACTGCCGGAGAAGCCCGTTGAAGTTCTCGTTCGCGCCGCGCTGCCAGGGGCTGGAACGGTCGGCGAAGAACACGGGGACGCCGGTCGTGGCAGTGAGTTGTTCGTGGGCAGCCATCTCGACGCCCTGATCCCAGGTCAGCGACCGTTTCAGGTGCTTGGGGATCGCAGCGAACGCTTCCGTGATCGCGGAGTTGACGCTGCGCGCAGTGTGATCGTTCGGGAGGTTCACGACGATGCCGTAGTGGGTGGTGCGTTCACGGAGAGTGGCCATCGCGGACACGGAGCCGACACCGACGATGAGGTCACCTTCCCAGTGGCCCGCGGTCTGCTTGTCGGCAGCTTCCGCGGGGCGCTCGGTGATGCTAGCCATGTTCCGAATCCGGGATCCTCGACCGATGGGGTTGTTCCACCTGGTGCGTCGGACTCGACGTCCGGTGCGGAGTTTGCCCGTGTAGCGCTTGTGCAGGCCGGCACCTTCTCGGAGGAGCGGGGCTCGGTAGATGGTCTCGTGACAGACGCGCATGGCAGGGTCCGCGGGGTAGGTCTTTCGCAGCCAGCCGCTGATCTCTTCCGGTGACCAGAACCGGTTCAGCTTCCGCTGCACCAGCCGCCGAAGCGCGACATCGGCGACGAGGCGGTGCGGTTTCGGACGAGCGCGTTGGCGCCTGGCGTCATCGTCAGCAAGATGCGGCAAGTAGTCCCCGCTTCCCGTCCGGTGCCGTCGGAGCTCGCGGCTGATCGTCGAGGGGTGCCGGCCCAGACGGACGCTGATCTGGCGAATCGAGAGTCCCAGGCGGTGGAGGTCGGCGATCTCGAGTCGTTCCCGCAGTGCCAGGTAACGTCCCGACGACGCCGGCTCGATAGGGCTCGCTGGCGGGATGCGGTAGCCGGCTCGTTGGCGAATCAGGGTGCCGGAGCGTCGAGACATGCCAAGCAGTCTGCAGGCGTCGGTGTTGCTCATGCCCTGCCGCATCAGCTGCCAGTACTCGTCCTCAACGTCGCGCGCCTTCCGCCCTCGCCGCGTCGTCGTCAGTGACAGCTCAGCAACGCGCGCCGACGCTGCCAACGCCTTCCGCAACGCCGCCGCGGCGGCGATCTGGTCGCGGCGGAGTCTGCTCCGCCGTTCCCGTTCAAGCAAGTCAGCGCGCTTCCCGCTCAGCCGAAGCGTGCCGGCGACAGATGCGGCGGAGCTTCCCTCCCGGAGTTCGTCGAATCGACGTCGTAGAAGCCGGTAGCCGGTCGCGCGGCCCAGCCCGGCTCCGGCCGCGGCAGCTTCGACGGATGCGCCTGCGTTGAACGCCGACCAGAACCGGTCCTCGACGCTCAGCTCGACACGCAGATGATGCCTGCCGTCGAGGTTCAGACGCGCTTCCCACGAGGCCACGCGACTGCTCGTCACACCGACGACGGTCAACGCTGCTGCAGGGTCCGAACCGGAACGGCGCAGCTGCAAGTACCGCTCGCGCAGGAACCGGTACCCGGTCTCCTTGCCGATGCCAGCGATTCGGGCGGAAGGTTTGAGACCTCGCCCCTCCGCAACCAGCGCGAGGAACCGGACAGCTTGCGGAGACGACAGGGACAAGTACAAGGGCAACACCTCGGAGGAAGGTGTTGCGTCGACCAAGTGAATCCGGGGGGCGCTATCCGGACGCCCATCGCGGTCAGACGCTCCGCGTCCGCAATGCTCTCGGTAGCGGGCATACCCAGTCATCGCTGTGGTGCAATTTGGTGCACCACCACCCGTCCGGGAGCGGCTTTGACTGGCCCGAGCGGTCGGCCGCTTCCCCATAAATCCGGCGATCGGCGTCTCGCCCGAGCGGGTTCGCCCACAGAGCGATGGGTTCAAATCCCACCGGTACCGCCACGAGAACCCCCGGCTCCGGCCGGGGGGTGCTTCCCCTTCCGGGCTGTCAGACAGCGTCGCGGTGCCGGCGCAGGGTGTTGCTGATCACGATGAGGTCGCCGCGGTAGTACCCGACAGCGAACTCGATCGGTCGACCGGTTGCGTCCGTCAGGAGCCGGTGCTGCACCAGCAGGGGCGCGGACCGCTCGGTGGACAGCAGTTCCGCGACGGCGGGATCCGCCGGCACGGCGCCGGTGCGCACCGCCGCCTCACCCAGTTCGATGCCTGCCGCCTCCAGGAACCCCCACGTTCCAGCGTCCACTCCGGGGGTCTCCTCACCGGGCTCTTGCAGCCCGAGGTCGCTCCGGAAGTAACTGGTCCACAGGACGAGGGGGTCGCGCGACGCCGTGACCCGCTCCCACCGGATGACGGGTGTCCCGAGCGGGACGAGCAGGTTCACGGCGACCACCTGTGGCGCGGGGACGAGCTCCCAGGAGAGTTTGCGGTAGTGGATCGCGTTGCCCTCGACGGTGCTGTGGCCCGGTTCGCCGATCGCGCGGAGCTGGTTGAGGTGGTGGACGATGACGTGCGCCGTCGGTTCGGTCCCTTGACCGCGGACGCGTCGGATGAGCCGCTCCGACACGAGCAGGTCGAGTGCTTCCCGGACGACGTTCCGGCCCACCTGGTGCCGTCGGATCAGTTCGTCCTCGGAGGGGAGCGTCGCGACCCCGCCGTCTCCGCGCAGGAGCTCGTCGCGGAGCATGTCGCGCAGCAGCCGGGCGCGGTGGTGGCGACGTTCGAGGTACTTCGGCATGGGACCTCAGGGTCGCACACGCCGGTCGCCGTGGCACGAGGACGCGTGGACTTCGTGGCGTTGCGTCCTCGGCGGCGCGCGGAAGTCCCGGTCAGGAGGCATTCGCGGCCAGGTGCGTGGTGGCTTAGCAGGGGCGTAACGAGGGCGTGACGGAGTGGAAACCGCCGTCGATCACGCTCTCCTCATGCCCCTCACCACCATCGCCACCGTGTCGATGCCGGTCGTGTACGACCCGGACACGAACCTCACCGTGATGCTCGGCCGCATCCGGGATGCTGCCGAACTCGGCGCCGACCTGGTGGTGTTCCCGGAGCAGGCCCTGCAGGGCTACCTCACGGACACGCTCAGTCTGGACTTCGAGAACGTCCGCTACCAGCAGCAGAACGCCGAGACGGCGCCGAACGGTCCGCGGGTGAGCGCGTTGATCGAGGCTGCGGTCGAGCAGAGCCTGCACGTCGTGTTCGGGCTGACCGAGCGCGACGACCGGTTCGCTGACGTGCTCTACAACACCGTCGTCCTCGCCGGCCCTGACGGGTACATCGGCCGGTACCGCAAGGTGCACCAGCCCGGGGACGAGAAGCACGTCTACCACCCCGGTACGGGGTTCCCCGTGTTCGAGACGGGCATCGGCCGGATCGGCATGCTCATCTGCTACGACAAGTGCTTCCCTGAGACGACCAGGGCCCTGGCGCTGCAGGGCGCGGAGATCCTCGTCATGCCGACCGCGTGGGCCTACGACGATGCCGCCGGAGCGGCCGAGGACGACGTCCGCGTCGACCAGTACACGCTCTTCGGCCGCGTCCGCGCGCTGGAGAACCAGGCGTGGATGGTCGAGTCGAACGTCGTGACCCCGCAGGGGAACCTGAACTACCACGGACACTCGCGGATCATCGACCCGAACGGCGTCATCCGCGCCGACACCGGGCCGACCGAGGGCATCGCGTGCGTCACCGTCGACGTCGAGGACACCATCCTCCGTGCCCGCGGCATCGACTACATCGGCTACCACTTCCTCAAGGACTACGTCCCCGTGCCCGCGACAGTCGGGCCGTACGGGGCAGGAACGGAATGACCATGTCCCACGCGATCGAGGTCCAGGGCATCGGGAAGCGCTACGGCGACGGCCCGCTCGTCCTGGACGGCATCGACTTCCACGCGAAGGCCGGCGAGTTCGTCTCCTTCGTCGGCCCGTCCGGCTGCGGCAAGTCCACCCTCTTCAACATCATCACCGGGCTGCTCGCGCCCAGCGAGGGCCGCGTCCTCGTCAACGGGACCGACACCACCGGCAACCCCAACCGCTCGATCGGGTACGTCCTGCAGAAGGACCTGCTGATGCCGTGGCGGACGATCATGCAGAACGTGGTCCTCGGCCTGGAGGTGCACGGCGTCCCACGGCGCGAAGCCCGGGAGCGGGCGTCGGCGCTGTTCGACATGTACCACCTGTCCGGTCGCGAGGACAGCCACCCCGGTCAGCTCTCCGGCGGCATGCGCCAGCGCGCGGCGCTGATGCGGACGATGGTGACCGACCCCGACATCATCCTGATGGACGAGGCGTACAAGGCCCTCGACTACCCGCTCAAGATCCAGCTCGAGAGCGAACTCATGGACACCGTGAAGGCTGCGGGCAAGACGGTCGTGTTCGTCACCCACGACATCGAGGAGGCCGTCACCCTCAGTGACCGCGTCTACGTCCTCAAGGCTCACCCCGGTCAGGTCGTGCAGGAGATCGAGATCGATCTCGGCACCGACAGCCACGCCATCAACGAGCGCCGTCTCGCGCCGGCGTTCAACGACTACTACGAGGCGATCTGGCGCTCCATCGGCACCGGGTCCCGGACGGAGCGCGCAGCATGACCGCCATCCAGATCGAAGAAGCAGCCACCGGGGCGGTCCGGACCGCACCCGAACGTCGCACCCGACCGCGGTCGTCGAGGCGACGCAGCGTCCTCGTGTCGATCCAGGTCGCGATCGTCGTCGCGTTCCTCGCGGCCTGGCAGATCGGCGCGTCCGCCGGCTGGATCAGCACGTTCCTGTTCTCGAGCCCCGGGCAGATCGTCACGGTGCTCACGCAGAACATCGGGACCGGCGAACTGTGGACCGACCTCGGGGTCACGGCGCAGGAGGTGCTCATCGGCTTCGTGATCGGAGCCCTCGGCGGGTCCCTCCTCGGCCTCCTTCTCTGGTACTCGCGATTCGTCGCCGACCTGTCCGCGCCGTTCATCACCGCGATCGGTTCGATCCCCGTGCTCGCCGTCGCTCCGATGATGATCATCTGGTTCGGCACCGGTCTGGTGTCGAAGGTCGTCATCGTCGCGTTCTCGTGCGTCATCGTCTCGCTGACGAACGCGTACCGCGGGGCGCAGAAGGTCGACACCGACCTGCTCGACCTCATGCGATCGTTCGGGAGCTCCAAGACCCAGGCGTTCACCAAGGCCATCGTCCCCGGTGCGATGTCATGGGTCATCGCCGGCCTCAAGCTCAACGTCGGTTTCGCGATCATCGGCGCCGTCGTGGGGGAGTTCATCTCGTCCTCTGCAGGAGTCGGACACATGATCGTCACCGGATCGTCGAGCTTCGCCATGAACCAGGTCCTCGCTGGCGTCGTCGTCGTGATGGCGATGGTCCTCGTCTTCGGGCTCCTCATCGACCTGCTGGAGCGCATCCTGCTCCGGTGGGACCACCGCTGACCCACACAGCGGATCACACCACCATCCTCGCCTCACCCGTCCTTCCCTGCACTCCTCCCACCGAAAGGGCTGTGCCCCCATGCGATCTCCCCTGCCCCGACGCGCCCGCGTCGTCACCCTCGCCGCGGCCGGAGCCGCCGCGCTCCTCGTGCTCACCGGATGCGCTTCCGGCTCCGACGCCGCCGACTCCGCCGACGGCGGAACCCAGGACGTCACCATCAACCAGGCCGTCCAGACCCTCCTGTACCTGCCGCTCTACGTCGCCGAGGAGAAGGGGTACTTCGAGGACGAGGGTGTGAACGTCAAGATCGACACCGGCGGATCCGGCAACGCCTCGTTCGCCGCGGTGCTCGGAGGCTCGGCCGGGTTCTCCATCCAGGACCCGGTGTTCTCCGCCAAGTCCCACGAGCAGGGCGGCGAAGGCGTCATCGTCGCCGGCGTGCAGAACGCCCCGGCGGAGTTCCTCGTCGGCAAGGACGGCACGAGCGCGCAGGACGACCCCACGATCCTGAACGGCAAGAAGGTCGTCGTCTCCCCGTCCCCTGACTCGACGTGGGCACTCATGACGAAGATGATCGACACCTACGACCTCACGGGCGTCAAGCTCGTCAACGTCTCGCTCGGCAACGAACTCGCCGCCGTCGCGTCTGGTCAAGCCGACTACGCGGTGGTCCCGGAGCCCTCGGTGAGCCAGGCCGTCGACCAGCAGGACATGCACGTCGTCTACTCGTGGCCCGCCGCCGGAGACGAGTGGAACCCGTTCGCGTTCTCGTCGCTCACCTCGACGCAGAAGTACGTGAAGGCCAACCCGGAGGCGACGCAGGGTGTCGTCAACGCCTTCCAGCGGGCGTACAACTACATCTACTCGGACGAAGCCGGCACGATCGAGGTCGCCGAGAAGTACTTCCCGAAACTCGACAAGTCCACGGTGGCCTCGGCGGTCAAGCGTGAGATCGAAGCAGACGGCTACCCGCACGGTGCGACCGTCACCGAGGAGGCATGGGACCACAACCTCCAGCTCGCGGCGGACATCGACAACGTGAAGAAGTACCCCGCCGATGCCACGTCGTACAAGACGAACGTCGACACCACGTTCTCGGGCAAGGCCGAGAAGAAGTACCCCGCGAAGAACTGACCCATCCCACGCTCGGCGGGGCCGCCACCTGGTGGCCCCGCCAGCTCCCCATCGGAGGATCCCCATGGACGACACCGCCCGCCAGGCGCTGACCGACGAATGGGTTGCGCGAGGCCGCTCCATCGCCGCGTTCGTCGCCGCGAACGTCCCACCGGAAGTCGTCCCCGTCGCCGTCTTCGACCACTCGCACACCGAGCGGTCGGAGCAGACCGGGGACACCAACGTCGACGACGGAGCCCGCTCGTGACCGATCTGTACCGACCGATCGCTGAACTCGCCGGCATGCTCCGCTCCGGCCAGACCTCGGCCGTCACCCTGACCGAGCAGAGCCTCGCCAGCATCGACGAGCAGGCAGACCTCGCCGCGTTCGTCCACGTCGACCTCGAGGGCGCCCGTGCAGCAGCCGCGAGGGCGGACGCCGAACTCACCGCAGGTGTCGACCGCGGACCGCTCCACGGTCTCCCGGTCGCGGTGAAGGACAACATCGACGTGCAAGGCCAGCACACCCGCGCCGGCAGCCTGCTCCTCGGCGACGTGCCCGCTGCGCGCGACGCCACCGTCGTCACCCGCCTCCGCGCCGCCGGCGCGGTGCTCATCGGCCGGACGAACATGCACGAGCTCGCCTGGGGCGGCACGACGGACAACCCGCACACCGGCCGTGCGCGGAACCCGTGGAACCGTGATCGTGTGCCCGCTGGCTCCTCCGGCGGGTCCGGCATCGCGGTCGCTGCCGGCATGGTGGTCGCGGCGCTCGGCACGGACACGGGAGGCTCGGTGCGGCTGCCCGCATCGGTCAACGGTGTCAGTGGGTTGCGTCCCACCATCGGTCGGGTCAGCAACGCCGGCGTCGTCCCGCTCGCGTGGACCATGGACACCGTCGGTCCCCTCGCCCGGACGGCGGCGGACGCCGCCGTCGTGCACGATGCGATCGCCTGGTGGGACCAGCGCGACCGGACCACGCGGCGTGAGCCGGTCCGCCTGGCCGCGCCGGGCCTCCAGGTCGACGACCCGGCCACCCACCTGCGCGGCCTGCGCGTGGGCATGATCGCGGACTACGCGCTCGTTGGGAACCAGCCGGACGTTACCGCCGCCGTGCGGGACGCGCTCGACGCGCTGGCCGCATCAGGCGCCGTGATCTCGGAGATCCACGTGTCCGGCGTGGACGAGCTCGTGGACGCGCAACTCGTCGTCGACGCCGTGGAGCCGAGCGCCATGCACCTCGACCTGCTGCGCAGCCGGCCGGACGACTACGGCGACGACGTCCGGACGCACCTTGAGATCGGACTCCGCTACTCGGGTGTCGAGTACGTGCAGGCGCAACGCTTCCGGGCGTGGTTCCGCGACGGACTGCTCGAGGCGATGCGCGACGTGGACGTCCTCGTGACCCCGACCCTGCCGTTCACGGCGCTGCCGCACGGCGCGGAGTCCGTCGAACTCGACGGACGGCCCGCCTCGTTGACGGCGGGAAACATGCGGTACACGGCGATCGGCAGCATGGCGGGGTTCCCTGGGCTCTCGGTACCGATCGGACTCGACCACGACGGTCTGCCCATCGGGATGCTGATCACGGCCCGCGCGTTCGACGAGTCAGCAGTCCTGCGTGCCGGACACGGGTACCAGGCGATCACGGACCACCATCTCCTGCGACCGGATCGACGCTGACCTGCGCGGGGCATCGAGCAGATCACCGGGCATGACAGCCCCGTCGACGTCCGGCCCCGCTCGTCAGCGCCGCTTGCGGAGTGCGTTCGTCGCCCAGAGCGCGACGGCGATCAGCACGGGCTGGAACAGGAGCCGGACGAACCGCTTGGTGTCGGTGTCCAGGCCGAAGCCGTCACGGTGGTGCATCCACTGGGCGATGTTGCCCGGGAAGATCGCGGTGAAGAACACCGCTGCGACCCACCCGACGGTGGCCTGCCGACGCACCAGCAGCACGAGGGCGGCGCCGAGGGAGATCTCCGCGATGCCCGAGGCCAGGACCGTGACGTCCGGGTCCAGGGGGACGAACTCCGGCACCTGGGCCCGGAACTCCTGGCGTGCGACGGTGAGGTGGCTGATGCCGGCCCAGGTCATGGCGGCACCCAGCAGGATGCGGACGACGGTGCGGGGCTTGGTCGAGCGGGAAGTGCGGCGGCGGGAGGTCATCAGGGGCACGTGCCTTTCACAGGGGATGGTGGAGCGGTGCGTCAACCGACGCTGCGGATGCGACGCCGGCGGGTGAGCTCGAACACGACCAGTGCACCGGTCCCCACGAGGAGGCCGACGCGATGCGCGCGGGCCACTGCCGTCGCGCCGGAGACGGCCAGTACTGCGGCGGCGACGGTTCCGACGGTGACGGTGCGGTCCTCGAGGTCGATGCCGGTGCGCACTGCTCCGAGTGCGGTCGCTGCGGCAGCGGCTGCGACCGCTGTCGCCGACCGTCGTCGGCTTCGTGCGAGGGTTGCGCCGGCTGCGATCTCCAGCAAGGGCACCAGCACTGCGTGCGGGAGGCCGGGGACGAAACCGCGCTCCCGCATCCGGTGCGCCCGGACCGGCAGGGGTCGCGTCATCGACGTGCCTGCTCCGTGCAGGGCGAGGAGCGTACCGGCGGACCGGATCATCGGCTGTGCGCAATCATGTTGTGCACAACCTAACACGATGGCCCGCCGAATGCGCCTCAGCGGCCTGCGCCCCGCGCAGCCACGCGTCGCCGGACCGCCGCCGTCCACCCGAGCGAGATGGCACCGGCACCGAGCAGCGCCTTCACCGCACCGCCGAGGATGAACGGGTACAGCCCGAAATCGAGGGTCTGCTGCAGGTCCAGCCCGAGCGACACCGCGAGCCAGCCCATGCCGATGGCGAACGTCACGACGGTGCCGAGCGCGAAGGACAGCACCGAGTTCCGCAGCGGACGGTCGCCGAAGCGCTCGGCGATCCACCCGACGAGGGCAGCGGCGGCGACGAAGCCGACGATGTACCCGCCGGAGGGACTGACGAGCACGCCGAACCCGGCCGAGCCACCCGCGAAGACCGGCAGCCCGATGACTCCGAGCAGCGCGTAGACGAGCATCGACAGGGCACCGCGGCGCGCACCGAGGGCACTACCGACCAGCAGGACGGCGAGCGTCTGCCCGGTGATCGGGACGGGCCAGAGCGGGACGGACACCTGTGCGGCGCCGGCGGTGAGCAGCGCGCCGCCGAGGACGAGCGCCGTGCTCACGACCGCGGTGCGGGGGAGCAGCGCATCGGCGAGTGGATGGTGTGCGGCGGGGGAGAGCGCGGTCATGGCAGAACCTCCAGGAGGGACGACGGAGACGAACGGAAGAGCTGGTCAGACGGTGACGGCGGCGAGCAGTGACTCGGCCTCGCGGCGGGCATCCGCCACGGCAGTGGTGTCGAGCCCGCACGCCCGCAGGCAGGTCGCGACGATGGCGTCGCGGTCGGCCTCCTCGACACCTCCGACGCGGCGGAGCTGGATGACGGTCTCGGCGAGCTGGATGAGGATCCCACCGAGCCGTGACGGCGAGATCGCGACGGTGACGTCGGAGTCGGCGGCGAGCGACCCGAGTCGCCCGTAGGCGTCCCGCAGCTCGATCCGCTCGGCGCGGAACCCGTCGTAGCGCTCCCCCTGCACCTCGGGCAGCAGGTAGAGCGTGCCGATGTTGTGCGGGGTGCGGGCGAGGGTCTCCACGTCGATCAGGACGAGCGCGGCCAGGGCACCGGCGGCCGATGCCGACGACGACACCCGGGCTTCGAGGCCGCGGACCACCTCGAGACTCGGCCGGACCGAGGTCGTCAGGAGTTCGACGAGCATGTCGTCCTTGCCGGCGAAGTGGTAGTACAGCGAGGCCTGGCGGATGCCGACCCGCTCCGCGATGGCTCGGGTCGAGGTCGCGCTGATGCCGTTCTCGACGAACAGGGCGGCGGCGGCGTCGAGGATCTGGTCGCGGGGACTGAGCGCCGAGTCGGCGTTCGGGACGGCCCTCGGTCGACCGGGCTTGGCCGGTCGGTCGTCGGAGGACATGGGGTCATCCTCCCAGCGCGGCGTCATGCCTGCTCGCGGTAGGCCCGCCAGCCGCCGAACGCCGTGATGTCGAGTGCGCCCTCGACGGCGAAGGGTTCGACCAGGAACCCGGTGACGTCGGTGCCGTCCTCGAGTGCCACGGTGCCGATGGCCATCGGCTCGGGCAGGGACGCCACGAAGGTGCCGAACCCGGCGGCGGGCAGCCGCCAGACCTCACCGGCGAGGCCCGAGCCCGAGCCCGACCCCGAAGCCGACCCCGACTCGGGCGCGTCAGCGCCGGACGCGACCGGCCCCACCCGGACCAGCCCGGGCTTTGGCGGCACCGTGTCGAGGGCGTACAGCCGGTAGTCGGACGCGGTGCGGGCCTCCCGGACGAACGATCCGCCGGACGCGACCAGCTGGCCGTTCAGCGGCTGGTCACGGAGGTGCGCTCCGACGACCAGCAGGTCGACGGTGGGTGCGAGGAACGCGGCGCCGAGCGCCGCGAGCCGTCGGTCGGTGAACGCGGGACCGGTCAGCATGACCCCGAACGGCAGGCCGTCGACGAACCCGGCAGGGACGGCGAGCGAGGCCATGTCGAGCAGGTTGGCGAAGTTCGTGTACCGGCCCATCCGGCTGTTCGCGCCGATCGGGTCAGCCGCGACCTGCTCGAGGGTCGGGTGCCACGTCGTGGTGGGCGTGAGGAGCGCGGTGGTGCCGGCGAGGGCGGCGCGTCCCGCGGTGCCGAGCACGTCGAGGCGTTCCTGGTCGGCGAAGAGGTCCGCTGCCGTGGGTCGGGCGCCACCCAGGACGATCGTGGCGACCGACGGGTCCAGGTCGTCGCCGACCAGGTCGCGGTGCGCCTCGACGTGCGCGCCGACGGCGGCGTACCGCTCGGCGACGAACGCGCCGTCGTAGAGCAGCGACGCTGCGTCGAGCAGGGGCGCGATGTCGACCTCGACCACCTGGTGGCCGAGTGCGCGGAAGCGATCGACGGCGGCGGCGAAGGCCTCCGCCCAGCCCGGCGCGAGGCCCTCGAGCTGCGAGGGCAGCGGGATCGCGATCCGCGGGACGGCGGGCACGTCGGCGAGGGCGACGTCGATGCGGGCGAGCGGGTCGGTGTCGTCCGGCCCGGCCATCAGCTCCGCCGCCGTGCGGGCGAGGTCGAGCGATCGGGCGAAGACCGTGACGCAGTCCTGCGAGCGGCAGGCCGGCACGACACCGGTGTTCGGCACCAGGCCCTTGGTCGGCTTCACACCGACCAGGTTGCCGAGCGCCGCCGGCACGCGGCCGGAGCCCGCGGTGTCCGTGCCGAGTGCGAAGTCGACGATGCCGAGCGCGACAGCGGTGGCGGAACCGCTCGACGACCCACCGGAGATACGGGTCGGGTCCCACGCGTTCCGGACCGCGCCGAAGGGCGACCGGGTGCCGACCAGGCCGGTGGCGAACTGGTCGAGGTTCGTCTTGCCGACGACGACCGCGCCGGCGGTGCGCAGGCGGGCGACGGCGGTCGCGTCGGCGGCGGGTTCGTACGCGTAGGAGCGGGCGGCTGCCGTCGTGGGCAGGCCGGCGACGTCGATGTTGTCCTTGACGGCGAACAGGAGGCCGGCGAGGGGGAGCGTCGGGTCGACGGCCTCGACCTCCTGCAGGACCGCGGCGCGGTCGCGCAGGGTGATCCAGACCTCGGGCCGGTCGACGGAGTCGATGCGGTCGAAGGCGTCGCGGACGCGGTCCGCAGCGGCGGTGGCGGCACCCGCCGCCCCGCCTGCGCGGGCGCTCGCCGTGCGGTTGGTCCCGCTCACGCTCCCGCTCCGATCGCGGCCAGGACCTGCCCCGGTGCGACCTGGTCGCCCGGCTTGATGTAGACCTCCAACACGTGGCCTTCCACCGGTGCGTGCACCATCGACTCCATCTTCATCGCCTCCACTGCCAACAACTTCTGTCCCTCGTCCACCCGGTCGCCCGGTCGCACGTCCACCTGCCACACCGTCGAGGTGAAGGGTGCGGTCACGGCCGTCGCCCCGGCGGGAAGGACGACCTCGTCCGCCACGACGGCGGCCGGTTCGTCGCGCACGTCGAACTCGCCGGACGCGCGCCAGCGCTCCTTCTCCTCGCCGAACGCCCGCGCCTGCTGTGCCCGGAAGTCCGCGATCGAGCCCGCGTTCGCCTCGAGGAAGCGGTTGTACGAGGCGATCGAGAACTCGCCGTCGACGGTCTCGAACGAGCCCCGTCCGGCGTCGGTCTCGGCCCGCAGCTCGAGCAGCTCGTCGGCACCGACCGGGTACCACTCGATGCGATCGAAGAAGCGCAGCGCCCACGGGTCCTCCTGGAACAGCCCGCCGCGGCGGAACCGGTTCCAGATCTGCACGGTGCGCCCGACGAACTGGTAGCCGCCCGGCCCCTCCATGCCGTAGATGCAGAGGTACGCACCGCCGATCCCGACGGAGTTCTCGGCGGTCCAGGTGCGGGCCGGGTTGTACTTCGTCGTCACGAGACGGTGCCGGGGGTCGAGCGGTGTGGCGACCGGGGCGCCGAGGTAGACGTCGCCCAGGCCGAGCACGAGGTAGCTCGCGTCGAAGACGGTGCGGAAGACGTCGTCGACGCTCTCCAGACCGTTGATGCGCCGGATGAACTCGATGTTCCAGGGGGTCCACGGTGCGTCGTTCCGCACGCCGTTCATGTAGCGCTCGATGGCGAGGCGTGTGGCGGGGTCGTCCCACGACAACGGGAGCTTGACGGTGCGCGACGGCACGACGAGCTGGTCGGTGGGCGGGATCTCGTCCTCGAGTTCGCGGAGGAGCCCGGCCACGTCACGGGCCTTCAGGACCGACGCGTCGGTGTGCACCTGCAGCGAGCGGATGCCCGGGGTGATGTCGAGGACGCCCTTCGGCGCCTCCTGCTGCAGCTTCGTCATGAGCGCGTGCACGCGCATGCGCAGCGCGATGTCGAGCGTCATGTCGCCGTACTCGACGAGCACGTTGTCGTCGCCGTCGCGTCGGTAGGCGACGCTCGGACGGACGTCGGTCGCCTCCAGGCGGGTGATCACGCCGTCGTCGCCGTCGCCCCCGGTGCGGGGGACGGTCCGGGAGGCCTGGTTCGCCTCGAGCGCGGCGGCGTCGGCTTCGCGGACGGGGACGAACCGGACCGTGTCACCTGGTCGGAGTTGGCCCAGCTTCCACAGGTCGCCGCTGGCGACCACGGCGGGGCAGACGAAGCCGCCGAGCGAGGGCCCGTCCGGACCCAGGATGATCGGGGTGTCGCCGGTGAAGTCGATCGCACCGACCGCGTACGGGGTGTCGTGGATGTTCGAGGGGTGCAGACCGGCCTCGCCTCCGTCCGTCCGCGCCCACTCGGGTCGGGGCCCGATGAGCCGGATGCCGGTGCGCGCCGAGTTGTGGTGCACGCCGTAGTCGGTGGCGTAGAAGACGTCCAGGTCCGCGCGGGTGAAGAAGTCCGGGGCGGCGTGCGGCCCCTCGGTCACGGCGATCTCCCACGCGTCGGTGAGCGCCGTGCGGTGCTCGGCCGGGGTCGGACCGCCGACCAGGCCCAGGCGGGCGCCCCCGGGGAAGGCGGGGTGCGCCGCGTCGGAGTCCGGGGAGCCCGGCCGCAGGACGTCGCCGGCGAGCAGCGCGCGACCGGCATGGCCGCCGAAGCCGCCGAGCGTGAACGTGGCGGTGGAGCCGAGGTAGGTGGGGACGTCGAAGCCACCGCGGACGGCCAGGTACGTGCGCAGACCGGGCCCGGGCGCCGTCCCGACCGCCAGGGTCTGTCCGGCGCCGACGTCGATCGGCTCCCAGAGCGCGACGGGATCGCCGTCGAGGGTCGCGGGCGCCGGTGCGCCGGTGAGCGCGACGACGGCGGCGGTCGAGAAGCGCAGCGTCGGACCCGTCGCCGTGATCTCGAGCGCGGGAGCGCCGTCGGGGTTGCCCACGGCGCGGTTCGCCTCGGCGAACGACGCGGCGTCGAACGGGCCGCTCGGCGGGACGCCCACCTGCCAGTACCCGACCCGGCCGGGCAGGTCCTGGATCATCGTCATGGTGCCCGGTGCGATGACGTCGATGCGCGGGTCCGGGTCGTCGGTCTCGTCGAGCGTCGAGGTGGAGTGCGTGGCGGTGCGGAGCTCGAGGTCGTCGGTCAGTGCACGGAGCAGCCCGGTGTTCGTCACGATGCCGTCGATCCGCGTGGCGGCGAGGCCGTCGCGCAGCCGGTCGAGGGCGTCGTCGCGGGTCTCGCCGGTGGCGATGACCTTGGCGAGCATCGGATCGTAGAACGCCGAGACCTCGGAGCCGGTCTCGACCCAGCCGTCGACGCGGAGTCCGCTCGGGTCGCCGGACTCGGTGGTCGCGCTCGGGAACACCGCCTGGGTGACGAGGCCGCTGGAGGGCAACGAACCCTTCGCCGGGTCCTCGGCGTAGACACGGGCCTCGACGGCGTGGCCGTTCGGGGTCCAGGTGCGGTCGAAGACGTCGTCGCCGATGCCGTCGGCGCCGTCACGGGCCAGGCGGAGCATGAGGTCGACGAGGTCGACTCCGAAGACCTCTTCCGTCACCGGGTGCTCGACCTGCAGGCGGGTGTTCACCTCGAGGAACGACGCCTCTTCGCGCACCGGGTCGTAGACGAACTCGACGGTGCCGGCGCTGCGGTACCCGACGCTCGCGGCCAGGCGACGGGCGGACTCGTGCAGCTCGCTGCGGACGTGCTCGGGCAGCGCGGGCGCCGGGGCCTCCTCGATGACCTTCTGGTTCCGACGCTGCAACGAGCAGTCCCGGTCGCCGATCACCGCGACACGCCCCTGGCCGTCGCCGAAGAGCTGGACCTCGACGTGCCGGGCCGGTCGCACCAGGCGTTCGAGGAAGATGCCGGCCGACCCGAAGGCCGCGGTGGCCGTGCGGGTGACGCTCGTGTACGCCGCGCGCACCTCGTCGAGGGTCGCGCACGCCTGCATGCCGATGCCGCCGCCGCCACCGGTGGCCTTGAGCATCACCGGCAGGCCGATGCGCTCGGCCTCGGCCACGGCGTCGTCGACGTTCTCGAGCAGGCCGGTGCCGGCGAGCATCGGGACGCCGGCAGCGGCGGCGAGCTCGCGCGCGGTGTGCTTCGCGCCGAAGCGGACGATCTGGTCGGCGGTCGGCCCGACGAACCGGATGCCGGCGTCCTCGCAGGCGCGGGCGAAGTCCGTGTTCTCCGACAGGAACCCGTAGCCGGGGTGGACCAAGCCGGCGCCGGTGTCCTTCGCTGCCTGCACCACGGCGTCGATGCGCAGGTAGGAGTCGCGGGCGGGCGCCGGGCCGAGGCGGACGGCGACGTCGGCTTCGCGGACGTGCGGCGCGGCGCGGTCGGCGTCGGAGTAGACGGCGACGGTGCGCATGCCGAGGGCCTTGGCGGAGCGGATCACCCGGCGGGCGATCTCGCCGCGGTTGGCGACGAGGACGGTGTCGGTGGAGAGCGCGGGTGGCTGGGGCACGGTGTCCTCCGTGTCGGGTGCGGCGATCACGGCTGGACCACGATCATGCGCAGCGGGGTGCAGGAGAAGTCGTTGCACGGGTTGTTCATCTGGGGGCAGTTCGACACGATGACGAGCACGTCGCGTTCGGCCCGGACAGCGACGCGCTTGCCCGGTGCGCTCATGCCGTCGACGATCCCGAGGGCGCCGTCGGCCTCGACCGGGACGTTCATGAACCAGTTGAGGTTCGAGACGATGTCGCGGGCGCCGAGGCCGTGCCGGCCGGCCTCGGCCAGGAAGTTCTCGCGGCAGCCGTGCTGGTACTGGGTGTGGTGGCCGTACCGCAGGGTGTTGGACTCCTTCGAGCACGCGCCGCCGATGGTGTCCTGCCGGTCGATCTCGTTGGCGACGACCGTCATGAGCGGGTGCCCCTCGTTCGACATCAGCACGGTGCCGGTGCGGACGTAGGCGTTCCCCTGTGCCGCGAGGGTGTCCGGGACGCTGTAGCGCTCGTCCGGGTCGTGCGCGTCGTAGACCAGGCAGTCGGCGCTCTGGTTGCCGCCGACGTCGACGATCGTGAGCACCTGGCCGGCGCGGACGACGGCGGACCAGGGCGCGAGCGGCTCGACCCGGTCATCACGGACGACGTCGCCGGGCACGAGGGACTCGCTCCAGTCCAGGGCGACGTCGGGGGCGTGGACGGCGCCGACCGGGACGGTGGAGGTGTGGGTGTGCGTCGTCGTGTCGGGCATCAGAGGCCTCGTGCTTCCGCGTAGTCGATCGCGTTCAGGTAGGCGCGGGTGAGCTCCGGCGTCGCCGTGAACCGCTCGTCCGCGTCGGTCGTCGGTGCCCCACGCCAGGCGTGCACCCGGAGCGGGCCGACGGCGTACTCCGGCCGGGGGTCGATGGGGTGCGCGACGTTCGCGACGAGCACGAGCAGCGGCAGCTCGGCGACGAGGGTGACGTGGTGCCCGGCTCCGGCCGACCCCGTGAAGGTCATCGCCCCCTCGTCGTCGATCCGGACGCCCTGGAAGAACGAGACGCTCGGCGGCAGGTCACGCCTCGTCAGCCCGTGCTTGGCGGCGGCCTTCACGAAGAGCGACCGGCCGCTCGGGCTGGGCCCCTCGGGTGCCGCACCGCCGTACTTCCGCTCGTTCCAGGCGTCGGTCGACGTGCCGCAGAAGGCGTCGTGGTGCCCCGAGGTGTCCTCGACCACCGTCGCCAGGGCACGGCCGTCCCCGCTGAGCAGCGGCGTGCCGACACCGAGGTAGGCCTGCCACGGGATCTTCTGCGTGTCGGCGACGTTCAACCGCTCCCACGGTTCGAGCGCGTTGAACACCAGGAGGTTGGCGCAGGCCTGCCCCGTCGGGTCGTCGAACCGCAGCCGCGAGCCCCTGGCCAGGACCTTGTGCGTGTACCCGCCCGGTGCGACGGTCTCGGCCCACACCAGCTGCGCGGGGTCGACGCCGTCGGGGGCGAACGGGGACGTCGAGGCCGGCAGGTACGGCATGTACTCGGACTGCGTCCCGGCCTGGGCGCGCGCATCGGAACGCGAGGCGAGCACGCTGTCGGTCTGGTGGAGGTCGCGCATGGGGTTCCTTCGGTCAGGCTTCGACGGTCGCGGTCGCGGAGGCGGGTGCCTGGACGGCGGGGACCGAGGCGGTGAACGGGACCTCGGCGAGGGTGATCGGTCCGTGCGCACGGTGCCGCCGGGCCGACCACACCCAACCCACGAGCAGGACGGCGCCGATGAACAGCAGTGCGCTGTACTGCAGCCACCACGAGTTCCCGGTCAGGTCGTAGATCTCCGGGCGCGGCCAGATGAGGTTGACCGCCATGCCGATCTGGAAGGCGACGGCGAGGGCGTTGAGCGGGATGCCCCACCGGCCGAGTGTGAAGAGCGGCTTGCCGTCCTCGTCCACGCCGGCGGGGAAGCCGGACCGTCGGAGCCGGATGCGTTGGACCAGCAGGGGGCCGGTGACGCCGAGGTAGGCCAGGTAGAGCATCGCGATGCACAGGCTGGACAGGGCGGTGAAGATCGCGGACTGACCGATGTTGACGGCGAGTGCGAGGCCGGCACCGACACCGACGACGATCGACGCGGCGATCGGGGTCCCGGTCCGGGGTGAGACCCGAGCGAGCGTCCGGTGGAAGGGCAGGGCCTTCTCGCGGGCCATCGAGTAGACCATGCGCGCACCGGCGGTCTGCACGGCGAGGGTGCAGGCGAACACGGCGACCGCGACGGTGCAGAGGAGCAGTCGGCCGAAGACGTCGCCGAGCGTCGAGGTGATCACCCACGCGAGTCCCTGCGTCGCCAGCTTGCCGTCGGTCAGGCTCGGGGCGGCGACCAGGGCACCGATGATGAGCAGCCCGCCGCCGAGGCCGGAGACGGTGAGCGCGCGGACGATCGTCTTCGGGGTGGTCCGGCGGGGGTTGTGCGTCTCCTCGGCGAGCTCACCGGCGGAGTCGAAGCCGACCATCACGTAGGCAGCCATCAGGGACGATGCCAGGAACGCCCAGACGTAGGGTTCGGTGCTCGTCGAGCCGGCGGTCGTGAACACCACCGCAGGGCTGCGGTGCGGCAGCAGGAAGAGCGCGCCGATGAGCACGACGACGCCGATGATCTCGATCAGCACGCCGAAGCTCGTGACCCGCGCCATCAGCCGGACGCTCGTGATGTTCACCAGGGTCGTCACGACGAGCATCACGATGCCGAGCACCACCGCGTTCGCAGCACCGGTCGACGAGGCGAGGGAGGGGTCGGCTCCGGGGCCGCCGACGACCTGGAACCCGTTCCAGATCGCAGGGAGCACGGCCTGCACCGCGATGGCTGCGACGGCCACGGTGAGGATCTGCCCGATGATCATCGTCCACCCGGTGAACCACCCGAAGCGCGCGCCCGCCAGACGACTGGACCACTGGAAGATCGCGCCCGAGATCGGCCACCGGGCGGCGAGCTGCGCGAAGTTCAGAGCGACGAGCAGCTGGCCGCCGAAGACGAGCGGCCAGGCCCAGAAGAACGCGGCACCGCCGAGTCCGAACCCGAGGCCGAACAGCTGGAAGACGGTGGTCAGGATCGAGACGAACGAGAACCCGGCCGCGAACGACGAGAACGAGCCGACCCCGCGGTGGAGTTCCTGCTCGTAGCCGAGTCGGGCGGAGCCCTGGGGGTCGACGGGGTCGACGCTGGACGTGGCGCGCGGTGCGTGGAGCGGTGACTCTGGAGAGCGCATGGCTGCAGACCTTTCGCGGAGTACCTGTCGGGCGACAGGTAGTGCGACCAGTGTCGTGCGGACCCGTGTCGCCGTCGTTGCCCGGCTGTTTCGGGCACGTGACGGAAGGGGACCGCGTGTAAACGTTCGGAGTCGAGCGAGGAGCTCGGCGACACGTGTGGACAAGAGGGATCCAAACCGATGTAGATTGGATCCGTCAAGTCCGCCACCGCGAAAGGCACGTCGTGATCCAGACCGTCCTCGGCCCCGTCGAGTCGTCCGGGATCGGTGCGGTGTCGATGCACGAGCACCTGCTGACCGACGCGAGCGCCCTGCAGCGGCCCGGTGTCGAAGCGCTGGAACCGAGCCTCGCGGTCACCGCGGACCTGGCTGCCGCCCTGCGGTGGAGCCAGCTCGCACTCGCGGACAACCTGCGCCTCGACGACGTCGACCTGCTCGCCGACGAACTCCGCACCGCGCGGAACAGCGGCCTCGGGCTGGCCGTCGACCTGAGCTCCCTCGGCTTCGGCCCCGACCACGCCCGGCTGCCCGAGCTGTCACGGGCGAGCGGCGTCGGGATCGTCGCCGGATACGGGGCCTACCTGCCACGACTGCTGCCCGAGTGGTACCTCGACCTGGACACCGACGGGCGACAGGGGCTCTTCGAACGGGCACTGACGGACTCGGTACCCGGCACCACGTACCGCGCCGGGCTGCTCGGCCTGATGGGGACGACGACTGCGTTCGCGACCGCCGACGGACTCGAGGAACGCCGCAGTCTCACGGCGGCTGCACGAGCGGCGGCGACCACCGGCGCGGCCGTCGTCGTCCGGCTGGCCGCCGACGCCCGGAACGGCCTCGAGGTGCTCGCGCACGTCGTGGCCGAGGGGGTCGACCCGAGCCGGGTCGTGTTCTCGACCGTCGACGAGTTCCTCGACCTGCCCTACCTGCGCGACCTCGGCCAGGCAGGAGCCGTGCTCGAACTCTGCTTCGGCAACGAGGGCTCGCACGTCGGTCGCATCCGCAACGCCAGCGATCCGCAACGGCTCGACGCCTTCCTGGCCCTGCGCGAGAGCGCCCCCGACACCCGCTGGGTCTTCGGTCACGCCACCTGGACGAAGGGCCAGCTCCGTCGGTACGGCGGACACGGCCTCGACCACCTGACCGCCCGGGTCGTCCCCGGCCTCCGCGCACTCGGCGTACCCGACGAGGTCCTCACCCGGATCACGGTCGACGAGCCCGCTCGACTGCTCGACCGTTCCTGACCGAGCACCCCGACCCACCGCACCCACGTCCCACGGAGGAACCGTCATGAGAGACACGCTCGCACCCCTGGCCCCGCTCGAGCCGTTCCTCGTCGACGGCACCTGGACCGCACCCGACGGCGCCGAACTCCTCGACGTGCTCGACCCCGCCACCGAGGTGCTGCTCACCCGGGTGCCGCAGGCCGGTCCCGCCGACGTCGACGCCGCCGTGGCCGCCGCGCGCCGGGCACACGAGGACCGCCGGTGGAGCGGGATGAGCCCGCACGACCGCAGCCGCATCCTGAACCGCGTCGCGGACCTGATCGAGGAGCGGCTCGAGGAACTCGCCGTGCTCGAGACCCGCGACAACGGCAAGCCGATCGAGCGCTCCCGCGCCGACACCGCGACCTCGGCCCGGGTGTTCCGCTACTACGCCGGCGCTCCCTCGCGCCTGACCGGCACGGTCGTCCCCGTCGACGGCGGAGCGCACCACGTGTACACGACCCTCGAACCGGTCGGCGTCGCGGCGCTCATCCTGCCCTGGAACTTCCCGATCATGACCGGCGCGTTCAAGCTCGCACCGGCGCTCGCCGCGGGCTGCACGGTGGTCGTCAAGCCGGCCGAGCAGACCCCGCTCACGATGCTCCGGGTCGCCGCGATCTGCGAGGAAGCCGGTGTGCCCGCCGGCGTCGTCAACGTCCTGACCGGTGACGGCCGGGTCGGTGCCGCCCTCACCGCGCACCCCGGTGTCGACAAGGTCTCGTTCACCGGCAGCACCGAGGTCGGCCGCAAGGTGATGACCGCCGCGAGTGCGGACTTCAAGCGCCTGACCCTCGAGCTCGGCGGCAAGAGCCCGAACATCGTGTTCGAGGACGCCGACCTCGACGCCGTCGTGCTCACCGCGATGCGTGCGTCGTTCGGGCACTCCGGCCAGATGTGCACCGCGGGCAGCCGCCTGCTCGTGCAGCGGTCGGTCCTCGACGAGGTCACCGAGCGCCTGGTCGCCGCCGTCCGGAAGGTCCCCGTCGGCGACGGACTCGACGGCGGGATCACCGTCGGACCGCTCGTGTCCGAGGAGCAGCGGCAGCAGGTGCTCGGGTACATCGAGCAGGGCAAGGCCGAGGGTGCGACGGTCGCGGTCGGCGGCGGCGTGCCCGAGCGCCCGGGCTACTACGTCGAGCCGACGCTCTTCACCGGCGTCTCGAACACGATGACCATCGCGCGCGAGGAGATCTTCGGGCCCGTCGTCGGCGTCATCCCCTTCGACGACGAGGACGAGGCGATCGCCATCGCGAACGACCAGACGTACGGCCTCGCCGCCGGGGTGTGGACCCGTGACCTGTCCCGCGCCCACCGGATGGGCCAGCGGCTGCACGCCGGCACCGTGTGGGTGAACACCTACAACCTCTTCGACCCGGCACTGTCCTTCGGCGGGGTCGGCGAGTCCGGCCTCGGCCGCGACCTCGGCGAAGAGGCCCTGCGCGCGTTCTGCGAGTCGAAGAGCGTCGTCATCGCGCTCTGAGGTCGCGACCGGTGCCGCCGCCGTCGTGCCTGCCGAGTGCGGGCACCGCGGCGAGCTGCAAGGCGGCGAGGACGACGAGCGCCCACCCGGAACCGACCGCCGACACCAGGACCCCGCCCACGAGTGAGCCGACGGCGTAGCCCGCGCTGGTGACGGCCGAGAAGACGCCGACGCCGGTGGCCCGGGTGCGGTCGTCGAGCGTCCGGGTGCTCAGGATCGTGAGCGTCGGGAACAGCGGCGAGTACCCGGCACCGACCAGGACGGCACCGGCGGCCGCGGTCGGGAAGTCGTGTGCGACCGCGAGGACGACCAGCCCTGCGGCGAGGACGACCAGGGCTCCTCGTGCGGTGCGGACGGGCCCGATCCGGTCCGGCAGTCCGCCGAGGAGCAGTCGCACCCCGACGACGCTCGCTGCGAAGACCGTGAAGACGTTCGCGGCCCCGGTCAGTCCCTGCGCGCCGACGCCCTGCCCGACCAGGTGCTGGATGAGGAACGCGATCATGAAGCCCTCGGCCGCCCAGGCCACGAGTCCCGCCGCGCCCGGTCGTACGACGGCCCGCAGCACCGCCGCGAGACCCGCACCGGCCGGTCGCGCCGGGCTGCGGTGCACCGGAGCCGATCCGCCCCGCGTGAGCAGTGCCACTCCGAGCCCGGCGAGCTGGATGCCGATCGCGACGACCCACACGGTGCGGTGTCCGGCCGACTGGTACAGGTTCTCGCCGACCACGGGCCCCAGGGCGAGACCGATCCAGACGGCGAGCCCGAACAGGCCGAGTGCGCGGCTCCGCTGGGTCACCGGCACCTCGGCGACGACCCAGGCAGTGAGGGCGGTGGCGGTGGCCGCGTTGCCGGCGCCGAAGACGAGCCGGCTGACCGCGAGGCTCGGGACGCTCAGCGCGACGAGCACGATGCCGAGTCCGGCTGCCGCCAGCAACCCGGCACCGAGGAGGACACGTCGTGGACCGAGCCGGTCGCTCAGGATGCCGGCGAGTGGCATCGCGCCGATCGCCACGAACCCCGCGAGCGACACGAGCAGCCCACCGACGGCGGGGTCGGCGCCGAGCTGGTCCGTCGCCACCCGTGGCACCACCGGGGTGCTCGCACCGTTGACGACGTAGCCGGCGGTCGACGCCACGACGAGGAGCCAGAACGCGGTCCCCCGCGTGCCGGTCTCTGCGAGCGGTCTCACTCCCCGGCTCGGCGGGGGCGGCACTCCAGGCTGAGCCAGAGCTCGAAGCAGGCGCTCCGTGACAGGGCGGTCGCACCGATCGACGCGCGGCCCATCCGGCCGACGTCCGGTCCGAAGACGTCGAACAGCAGGTCGCTGGCCGCGTTCGACACCTGGTTGAGCTGCTCGAACCCGGGCGGGCAGAGGACGAAGCACAGCCCGCGGGACAGCGCAGTGACCTCGTCGAGCGAGCCGAGGGCGTAGCGGATCATGCCGAGGGCGTTGACCGCGGTGTAGCGGGCCGCTTCACGAGCCTGCTCGAGGGTGATGTCGACCCCGACCGACCCCGGGTGCAGCATCGTGCCGTCCCGTGACTCCGGGGTCATGCCGCTCAGCTCCAGCAGGTCGCCGGTGCGGTGGAACGCGCGGAGCGAGCTGCCGTACCGGCCACCGTAGGGCGGGTTCGCGTAGTCCGGGATGACGAGTCCGAGTTCCTGCGCGCGGGCTTCAGCGGAGTGCTCCATGGGACAACAGTATCCGGCGGTGGCGGTAATGGATACAACCTGTTTATGATGGGATCCATTAAGCGTCCGGGGGTGACGCGCACGAGGGAGGACCCGCGACATGACGATCGGTCTCGAGGACGGCACGATGGCCGCCCAGGCAGTGACGGCGATCGACGTGGCCGCCGAGCGGTCCCGCACCGCCGGCACCGCAGGGCGCCACTACTTCAACGCGGCCGGCGCGGGCCTGGTCAGCGACGGCGTCCTGGAGGCAGTGGTCACCCACCTGCGCCGGGAACAGCGGGTGGGTGGGTACGAAGCCGCCAACCAGGTCGCCGACGAGGTCGCCGGCGTCTACACCGCGGCCGCCACCCTGCTCGGGTCGGCGCCGGACGAGATCGCCCTGTTCGACAGCGCCACGAGCGGCCTGCGCGGTGTCTTCGACGCGCTGCGGCTCGGTGCCGGGGACACCGTCGTCGCACCCCGCTCCAGCTACGTCAGCCAGGCGCTCCGGTTGTTGGCCATGCAGCGGCACGACGACGTGCGGCTCGAGGTCGTGCCGAGCGACGCCACCGGTGCCATGGACCTCGAGGCCCTGGACCGCGCCGTCGCCGGAGCGAGCGGCCGTGTCGTCGTGAGCGCGGTGCACGTGCCGACCTCGTCCGGCCTCGTCGAACCGATCGCGGAGATCAGCGCCGTCGCCCGTCGCCACGGCGCCCTGACCGTCGTCGACGCCACGCAGTCCGTCGGCCAGATCGACATCGACGTGCGCGCCGTCGACTGCGACGCCCTCGTCACCACCGGCCGGAAGTTCCTGCGTGGGCCGCGCGGCACCGGGATCGCCTACCTGCGCCGCGGGATGCTCGAGGGCGTCGGTGCGTGGGCGCCGGATGTCCGCGGAGCCGTCTGGACCGGCGAGGATGAGTGGACGATGGACGGCACCGCGCGACAGCTCGAGACGTGGGAGTGCTCCGTCGCCGCACGGCTCGGCCTCGGAGTGGCGCTGCGCGAGGCCCTCGACCGCGGGCCGGCGGCGACCGAGGCACACCTGGTCGGCCTCGGCGCCCACCTGCGCACCGCGCTCGACGCCGTGGACGGCGTCACCGTGGCGGACCCGTCCGCGTCAGCGTCCGCGATCGTCACCTTCACGGTCGACGGCGTCGCCGGCAAGGAGGTCTCGGCCCGGCTCCGGCAGCGCCGCATCGACTCCATCTCCGTCCCCGCGAGCCACGCGCAGTGGGACCTGGGCGCCCGTGGCCTGCCGAGCGTCGTCCGCGTCTCGCCGCACGTGTACAACGACGACGAGGACGTCCGGGTCCTGCTCGAGGGCGTCGCGGACGTCGTCGCCGAGGTCCGCGCGTGACGGCCGTGCACGACGTCGTCGTCCTCGGACTCGGCATCCACGGATCCGCCGCCACGTACGAGCTCGCGCGTCGCGGCCTCGACGTCGTCGCGGTGGAGCGCTTCGCACCGGGGCACGAGCGCGGCTCGTCGCACGGCGCCACCCGGATGATCCGCCGCGCCTACCCACACCCGGTGTGGAACGACCTCGTCGACCGTGCGTACCGCGGGTGGGACCGCTGGGGGACCGCAGCCGGCGCGCCCTTCCTGCACCGGACCGGTGGACTGTACGCGCACCGGGGCGAGCCGACGATGCAGGGTGGGGCGAGCCTCCCGGTCGACCGCGCAGCCTGGCCGACGCTCGCGCCCTCGCTGCGTCCGCCCGAGACGTACGGCGCGGTCCACGACCCCGACGCCGGTGTGCTCGAGGCCGCACGGGCACTCGCGTTCGCGCAGTCCGCCGCCGCGGCGGCCGGCGCCGACCTGCGGTACGGCGAGACCGTGCTCGACTGGCAGGTCGACGACGGCGTCGTCACCGTCCGGACCGACGCCGGCAGTGTCCGCGCGCGACGGCTCGTGCTCGCCGGCGGCGCCTGGGCGTCGCACCTGGTACCCGAGGCCGCCGCGTTCTTCGAGGTCTGGCGCATCGTCACGCTCACCGCGCCGACGGGGCAGACCGTGGCGCAGCCACCCGCGCTCGGGTGCTTCTCGGTCGACCTGCCGGAGGGGCTCGTCTTCGGGCTCCCGGAGACCGCCGGATCCGGCGCGAAGATCGGCATCGACGCCGGACCCGTGTGGGACCCGGACGTGCCCGTCGCACCGCCGACCGAGGCCGAGGTCGCGCACCTGGCCGAGCTCCTCGAAGGGTTCGTCCCCGGCATCGTCACCGACGGTGCCCAGGCAGTCGCGTGCCTGTACACGATGACCCCGGACAAGCGGTTCGTCGTCGGCGCCCTGCCCGAGCAGCCCGAGGTGCTCCTCGCCGCAGCCTGCTCCGGCCACGGCTTCAAGTTCGGGCCGGCGATCGGTGCGGCCGTCGCCGACCTGGTGCAGGGCATCGACCGCCCCGACCTCGCGTTCCTCAGCCCCGCACGGATGGTGACCACCGCATGACCGCCCCAGCAGCACCCTCCACCCGACGCGTCGCCGTCGCCGCACCGCACCCGGCCGCCCTCGACGCCGCCGCCGAGGCGGTCGCGGCCGGCGGGGACGCCATCGACGCCGCGCTCGCTGCGGCCACCGCACTGACCGTCGTCTACCCGCACCAGTGCAGCATCGGCGGGGACCTCGTCGCCCTCGTCCGTCGGCCAGGACAGCCCATCGTCGCCGTGGTCTCCGCCGGCGCCGCACCGGCCGGCATCGACGTCGCGGCGCTCGCGCAGCAGGACCGGATGCCCCGGCAGGGTGCCCAGACCGTCACGGTCCCCGGCGTCGTCGCCGGGTGGCAGGCGATCGACGCACTCGGCGGCCGGCTCGGGCTCGGCGACCCGTTGACCCGCGCAGCACGACTCGCGGCCGACGGGGTCCCCGTCTCCGCCGGACTCGGCCGTGCGATCGCGGTCCGGACCGACGAGCTCCACGCCGATCCCGGGATGCGCGAGGTCTTCACCGACGACGCCGGGGCGCTCCTGGCCGAAGGCGACGCGCTCGTGCAGCCGGCACTCGCCGCGACCCTGACCGAACTCGCTGCCGACCCGGGCGCGATGTACCGGGGACGGATCGCCGCCTCGATCACCGCTCGGCTGCGGGAGCTCGGTGGCACCCACACCGAGGCCGACTTCGCCGCGCACGACGCCGAGCTCGTCGAGCCCCGCGGCACGACGATCGGCGGTGCCCGATGGTGGGTCGCGCCGCCACCCACGCAGGGCGTCGTGCTGCTCGGGATCCTGCCGGAAGCACTCGCCGGCGGCAGTGAGCACGGCACCGCGACCTCCGCGGCCGCCGACCTCGTCGACGCCGTGCACCGTGCCGCGCTCGTCCGCCAGGCCGAACTCGGCGACCCCCGCGGCGGCTCCATCGACGTCGCAGCGATGCTCGACCCACGCGACTCCGGTCGGGTCGGCGCACTGCCCCGCGCCGGCCGTGCCCTCGGCGACACGGTCGCGGTGACCGCTGCGGACAGCGACGGCACCGTCGTCACGCTCATCCAGAGCGTCTACCAGCTCTTCGGCTCCGGCATCCTCGACCCGGGGACGGGCGTGGTCCTGCACAACCGCGGCTCCGCCTTCAGCACCGACCCCGCGCACCCCGCCCACGTCGGAGCGGGCCTGCGACCGCCGCACACCCTGTTGCCGGTGATCGCCGAGACGGACGACCTGGTGCTCGGCCTCGGCTGCCAGGGCGGCAGCGCCCAGCCGTGGATCCTCGCCCAGCTCGCCCGTGACCTGGTCGCCGCGGGCAGTGATCCCGACGAGGTCCTCGGCCGACCGCGGTTCGTGATCGGTGCGCGCGACCTCGGGCACGAGGTGATGACGCTCGTCGCCGAACCCGGTTCCGAGGACGCGATCGCCGCGGCCGAAGCCCTCGGCCTGCCGGTCGCCCGCACCGACGGCCCCGTCGACGAGGCCGGGCACGTGCAGACCGTCCGGCTGCACGCGGACGGACACCTCGACGCCGCGAGCGACCCCCGCGCGGACGGCCGCGCCGTCGTCCTCGACGCCCACTGACCGCACGATCCACCCGAGAAGGAAGCCCATGAGCAGCACCCACGTCCTCGATCCGCTGACCTCCGTCGAGATCGCCTCCTTCGTCACCGCCGTCCGTGCCTCCGGGCGCATCGGGGCCCGGCCGCGCTTCTGGGGGATCGCGCTCGACGAGGAGAAGGCCAGGGGCACGACCGCCGGTGGCGCCCGTCCGGTGCGGATCGTCGTGATGGACCCGGACGCCCACGCCGCGTGGGAGGTGCGCGGGTGGACCGCCGGCCCGGACTCGCCCGCGATCGTCGAGCTGTGGACCGACGTGGACCACCGTCGCCCCGGCGTCTCGAGTGACGAAGCACGGCTCATCGCGCAGGCCGCACGGAAGTCGCCGCTCATCATCGAGGCGCTCGCGAAGCGCGGGATCACCGACACGTCGCTCGTCTGGGTCGACCCGGAGTCGATCACGGGCTTCGTGCCCGAGGATCTCGCCGACCGCCGCCTGAGCTGGGGCACGGTCTGGTACCGCGAGTTCCCCGAGGACAACGGTTACGCACGACCCGTCGCCGGGCTCGTCCCGATCCTCGACCTCGACACCCTCGAGGTCATCCGGATCGAGGACCACGGCGTCATCCCGATGGCGAGCGAGACCGGCGTCTACACCTCCGGCACCTGGGGTCCCGACCGCGAGGTCTCCGCGCTCGACATCGTCCAGCCGAACGGTCCCGGCTTCACGATCGACGGGCACGAGGTCCGCTGGCAGAACTGGACGTTCCGTGTCGGCTTCTCACACCGCGAGGGGCTCGTGCTGCACGACCTGTCCTACCGTGACGGCGACGTCGAGCGCCCGGTGCTGCACCGTGCGGCCGTCAACGAGATGTACGTGCCGTACCTGGACAGCGACCCGACCGCGTACCGGAAGAACTTCTTCGACTGGGGCGAGTACGGCGCCGGCCCGCTCACCGCGAGCCTCGAGCTCGGTTGCGACTGCCTGGGGGAGATCCGCTACTTCGACGTCGACTTCCTGGACGGCCACGGCGAACCGCAGACGATCGTCAACGGCATCTGCCTGCACGAGGAGGACGACTCGATCCTCTGGAAGCACGTCAACACCCGCACCGGCAGCGCCGAGGTCCGTCGCAGCCGCCGACTCGTGATCTCGAGCTTCGCGACCGTGGCGAACTACGACTACGGCTTCTACTGGTCGCTGTACCAGGACGGCTCCGTCGAGCTCGAGGTGAAGCTCACCGGCCTGATGTCGGTGTCCGGCATCGCCGACGGCGAGACCCCGCGGTACGGCCGGATGGTCGCACCGAACGTGCACGCCCCGACGCACCAGCACTACTTCGCCGTCCGGCTCGACACCGCCGTCGACGGGCCGTTGAACCGGTTGGTCGAGGTGCACGCCGAGCCCGAGCCCGACGAGGCCCTGAACCCCTACGGCAACGCCTGCATCGCGGTCGAGACGCCGATCGGTTCCGAGGCCGACGGCGCCCGGATGACCGACCCGGCCCGCGCGCTGCACTGGCGCATCGAGAGCGAGTCCGCGCAGAACCGCTACGGCGAGAGCACGGCCTACCGCCTGGCGGTCCAGAACACCGCGCAGCTGCACGTCCGCCCCGGCAGCATCGTCGAGCGCAAGGCGCCCTTCGTCGCCAAGCACCTGTGGGCGAGCGCCTTCGACCCCGAGGAGCGCTTCATCGCCGGCGAGTACCCGAACCAGGGTGAGCTCGGCGACGACGGGGTGCACGTCTGGCAGCAGGCGGACCGGTCGCTCGAGAACGAGCGGCTCGTGCTCTGGCCCGTCCTCGGCGTGCACCACTTCCCGCGGCCCGAGCAGTGGCCGATCATGCCCGTCGACACGATCGGGTTCCGGCTCGAACCGGACGGCTTCTTCGACCGGAACCCCTCCCTCGACGTCCCGCCGTCGGCGACCGACCACTGCGCGCCGGGCGCCGGGCACGACCACGCCGGGCACGACCACGACCGCGACAACCACGCCGCGCACGACGGACACGTCCACGCCGAGCAGCAGCACGACCACGAGGGTGGCCGCTGATGCCCGCACCCGAGCACACCCCGGAGCACCTCGCCGACTGGTCCGCCGTCCGCCTGGCCGACGCCGTCGCGAACCGCGAGGTGTCGGCGGTGGAGGTGATGCGCGCCCACCTGGACCGGATCGAGGAACGCAACCCGCGCCTCCAGGCCGTCGTCTCCCAGCAGCCGGACTCGGTCTCGCTCGCCGCGGCAGAAGCCGCCGACCGCCGCACCGCCGAGGCCCGCGCCGCGGGCGAACCGCTCCCGCTCCTGCACGGCCTGCCCACCGCGGTGAAGGACCTGATGGACGTCGCCAGGCTGCCGACCACGAACGGTTCCGCGGCGTTCGCCGACGCGCGACCCGCCGAGCACGACAGCGTCTTGGCGACCCTGCTCCGTGACGCCGGTGCGCTCATCATCGGCAAGACGAACACGCCGGAGATGGGCCAGGGCGTCCTGACCTTCAACCCGGTGTTCGGCACGACCGTGAACCCGTGGGACACCTCGCGGCACGCGGGAGGGTCCAGCGGTGGTGCCGCAGCGGCGCTCGCAGGGCGGATGCTGCCGATCGCCGACGGCTCCGACAGCGGCGGGAGCCTGCGCTACCCGGCCGCGTTCTGCAACGTCGTCGGGGTGCGGCCGACCCCCGGCCGTGTGCCGAGTGGCCGGACCGGCAACGCCTGGACGCCGCACGGGGTCACCGGCCCGATGGCGCGTGACTCCGCCGACGCCGCGCGCTTCATGGAGGCGCTCGCCGTCGAGAAGACCGTCTGGCCGATGTCCGCCATGACACAGCACCCGGTCCGTCCGGTCGAGCTCGCCGGTCTGCGCATCGCGTGGAGCGACGACGCCGGCGGCCTGCCGATCGACCCGGCCGTGCGGGCCGTGCACCGGGCGTTCGCCGAGCATCTCGCCGACCTCGGAGCGGTCGTCGAGGCGGACGAGCCGACCTTCGCGGGTGCGGACGAGGCGTGGGAGACCATCGAGACGTTCGAGTTCTTCCTGGGCGGCCGGCACGCCGTCGACGCCGGGGCCACCGGGTTCCGTCCCGACTACGTCCGGAACGTCGAGCAGGGGCGCGCCACCACGGCGGCGCAGCTCGCCGACGCGTACGAGCGTCGGACCCGGATGTACCGGGACACGGCTGCCGTGCTCGACCGGCACGACGTGCTCGTGCTGCCGGCGACGCCGGTGGTCGCGCCGCCGGCCGAGGTCGAGTGGGTCGACCAGGTCGACGGCCACCGCTTCGACCGCTACTTCACGTGGCAGATGCTCGCCAACCGGCTCACGTTGACGGCGCACCCGGTCGTGGTGACCTCGGCCGGGTTCACGCCGGAGGGACTGCCGGTCGGCGTGCAGGTCGTCGGGCGGTACGGCCGCGAGTCCCAGCTGCTCGCGGTGACGCGTGCGATCGAGGAGGCCACCGGCTGGATCCGGCGGGCGCCGGTCCTGTAGGCGGTCGGGCTGGCCGGACTGGAGGCGCGGGTCGGCCCCGCCCCGTCGGTGCGGCGCTGAGCGGTCCGGTCTCTCGCGCCGCTTCCGCTGGTCGCGCCGGGTCAGCCGGGTCAGCCGGTGAAGACGGTGGAGGAGCGGCGCTCGTACCAGTGCGCCAGGTGTTCGCCGGCGCGCAGGACGTGGTCGCGCATGAGCTCGGCGGCGCGCTCGCGGTCCCCGGCGACGAACGCCTCGATGAGCTCCTCGTGCTCGCGGAAGTTCTCCTCGCGGTGCCGGGAGTTCTCGCGGAGCACCAGGGCCGAGACGTTGCGCGGGAAGGCGTCGTTGATCTCGACGAGCATCCGGGTCAGCCGGGTGTTGCCGGAGGCCTGGTAGATCAGCCCGTGGAACTGGTCGTTGTCGCTGCCCTCGCGCTGCTTCGGCTGCTCGCCCTCGGCTGCGGCCAGAGAGCGCTCGTACATCGCCTGGTTCACCGAACGGAGCTGCGCGATGGTGGCGTCGTCGAGCCGGTCCACGGCGCGACGGGCTGCGAGCGACTCGAGCTCGGCGCGGACCTCGTAGGCCTCGCGGACCTCCCACGGGACCGGCACCCGGACCACGGCGCCACGGTTCGGGACGACCTCGATGAGGCCGCCGGTCTGCAGCTGGCGGAGCGCTTCGCGGACCGGCGTCCGGCTGATGCCGAACTGCGCGGCGAGGTCGGCCTGGCGGAGCGGTGCGCCGATGGGGATCTCGCCGGACATGATCTTCGCGCGGATCCGGGCGGCGAGGTCGTCGACGAGTGCGTTGCCGTCGCTGGTGGTCACGTCGTGGTCTCCCTCGGTACGTCGTCACAGCGAACCCCCGCTGCGGATCCAATCCTGCCAGGTGTTGGATCCCGTTGCCGTATCCGACTCGCTCGTGATTGGATCCAATCATGTCCGTGTTGCTCGTCGTCATGCTCGTCGCAGCCGTCGGTGCGCTCGGACTCGGCATCGCTGGCGGGCGACGGGTCGGGCCGGTCGCACTCGTCGCCGAGGCGGTGATGCTCGTCGCGATGCTCGACGTCCACGTGTCGGCGCTCCACATGGTGCCGGCGCCGTTCTGGGCGCTCCTGCTCGGTGGATGCGCGATGGGCACGGCTGCGGTGGACCGGTGGCGTCGCCGGAGTCGCCCCGGTGGTGACCACCTGCACGCGCTCGGGATGCTCCTCGGCGCGGTGTTCGTGCTGCTCGCAGGTGGCCATGCCGGTGCTGGTGCCGGCGCGGGGCACTCCCACGGTGCAGTGCTGCTGCCGGTCGGGGTGGCGGTCGCGGTGCACGCCGGTGTGGTGCTGTGGAACGTCGTCGGTGGCCGGGTGCCGCGGGTCGAGTCCGTGCGCCGGGCGGCGTCGCTGGTGAGCGTGCTGGCCATGGGCGCGATGGTCGTCGTGCACTGAGCCGGCGCGGCGGGGGTGCGTCGCGCCTCCAGGCTGGGTGTCTCGCACCCCAGTGCTACCAAATTGGATCCAATTCTGGCAGTATCGGATCACATGTGCGGGAGTTCCGCCCCACGAGCCGCCGACGAGGAGACGCCCACGATGATCATCGACGCCTACAACACCACGCAGGACCGCCGCGGCCGCAGTGACTACCTGAGCGGGGTGCGCCCGGGCGAGGAGCCGCCGGCGTACACGCCGTTCGACGCGAACCGGATCCTCGACCGCATGGACGCCGCGGGGGTCGACCGCGCGATGGTCTGCTCGCTCGCGCAGGGGATCGAGAACGACTTCCTGATGGACCTGGTCGCCGCGCACCCGGACCGGCTGTTCGGCTTCGGCCAGGTCATGCCGCAGTGGGAGAACGCGACCGACGAGATCCGTCGCTTCGCCGAGGGCGGGCTGGTCGGCCTGAAGCTGCACCCCAGCCTGCACGGCTACCACGTCGCGGACCACGGCCTGCTCGACCCGCTGTTCGAGGTCTGCGCCGAGCTCGGCCTGCCCGTGCTGATCAACGCACTCGACGACGCGTTCTGTGCACCGTTCTCCATCGAGGAGATCGCGAAGAACTTCCCGACGGTGCCGACGATCATCGCCCACATGGGTGCGGTGTGGAACGTGCCCGAGGCGATCATCGTCGCCGAGCGGAACCCGCACGTCTACCTCGAGACCTCGGCCACCCTGATGTCCGACGTCAAGCGGGCGTACGCGCGCCTCGGCGCGGAGAAGATCCTGCTCGGGTCGGAGTGGCCGGGCAGCGACTTCGACCTCGAGCGCATGAAGATCGCGAAGGCGATCCCGGACGAGGCCGATCGGGCCCTGGTCGAGGGTGGCAACATGGCGCGGATCCTGGGCTGGTCGTGAGCAGCGGCTCGCCCGCGTCTGACCGACCGGTGCTCGCCGGCCCGCCGTCCGGGATGGGCGCCGCGGACCAGGAGCTGCTCCGGATCGCGACCGACGTGCTCGACCGGCGGTACCGCACGGGGGTGCACGAGGTCGCCGCGGCACTCCGGCTCTCCGACGGCAGTGTGGTCACCGGGCTGCACGTCGAGGCATCGGCCGGTCGCGCGTCGGTCTGCGCCGAGTCCGCTGCGCTGAGTGCGGCCGTCGTCGCCGGGTCGCCGGTGGTGTCGGTCGTGGGGGTGCTCCGCAGGCCGGGCGGGACGATGCACCTGATCGAGCCGTGCGGGGTCTGCGCGGAGCTGCTCGGTGACCACGCGCCCGACGCCCGGGTGTGGGTCGCGGTCGGGAACGGGTTCGGGCCGGTCGGGGTCGCCGAGCTGCTTCCCTTCCGGCGGCGGCGGAGCGCGCGGGCGGCGGCTGGAGCGGTGACGGCGCCCGCGGGGACACCGCCCGGTTCGGCGACACCGCCCGGTTCGGCGACACCTGAGGTTTAACACCGCGGAAACACCCCGGACCCCTGCGGTGCCGGATCCCGTCAGAGGATGACGGCGACGGCGCGCACCGGTCCCCACCCGCTGCACGATCCGTCCCGGAAGGAACCACCAGCATGCTCGCCGTCTCCGGCAACCCCGTCCTGATCGTCGTCGACATCCAGGGCGGAGCTGCCTCGACGATGCCCACGCCCGGCATCCCCGTGATGGGCGGCCGTGCCGAGCGCGCACCGCGCGTCCGTGACCTCATCGAGCACTGCCGCTCCTCGGGTGTGCCCGTCGTCTTCATCCAGGAGGTCCACAAGCCGGACCTCGTTGACATCGGCCGTGAGCTCGACGGCGCCGAGGGCCCGCACTGCATCGAGGGCGAGGAGCAGACCGAGCTGGCCTCGTGGATCGACCCTCGGCCCGAGGAGTTCGTCATCCGGAAGCGGCGCTACTCGGCGTTCTTCGGCACCGAGCTCGAGATCGTGCTCAAGGCGTACAGGGCCGGCACCGTCCTGCTCGTCGGCGGACTCACCGACGTCTGCATCCACTACACGGCGGCCGACGCCCACCAGCACGACTACGCCGTCCGGGTCCTCACCGACTGCGTCGCCGGGTCGAGCGAACGCGCGCACGACGCGGCACTGGAGGCGATCGGGTACCTGCAGCGGGACGCGCTGGTGACCGCTGCGGACGTGCGCACCTGGCTCGACGAGCGGGAGGCCGTCGGTGTGTGAGGCGGCCGGCCGGTCCGCGCGGCTCGTCGTCGGACACGTCCGGACGATGGACCCCGGGGTGCCGACCGCCGAGGCCCTGCTCGTCGTCGGCGACCGGATCGCGGCGGTCGGGACGCTCGACGACGTGCGGGCGGCGGCTCCGGAGGGCACGGCCGAGGACCACGTCGAGGGCACCGTCCTGCCGGGGTTCACCGACGCCCACGCGCACGCGCAGCGCGCCGGACTCAAAGCGCTGCAGCTCGTGGACGGCGACGCCGACGCCGCGACGTTCTCGGCCGCGATGCTCGCCGACGGCGACGCGGACCCGGACGCCCCGGACTGGATCGGGGACGCACCGCCGACGCTCGGGGACCGGCTCGCCGCGATCCGCCGCATCCAGCCGCTGCTGCACGCGATGGGGTTCACCGGTGTCGTCGACCCGGCCGTCACGCTGCCCGAGCTCGAGGGGTACCGGGAGGCGCACCGGCAGGGACTCCTGACCCTGCGCGTGGTCGCGATGCCCTACCCCGAGCTCGGCAGTGCAGCGGTCCCCGACGTCGATGCGGCCCTGGCGGTGCTCGACTCGATCGACGGCGTGACCGGTGACGGCGACGACCGCCTCCGGCTCGGCCCGGTCAAGGTCTACTACGACGGCGAGGGCATGAAGGGGCAGGCGCTGCTCGAACGGCCCTGGACCGGCGACGACCACGGCGTGCAGCGGATCTCGGCGGCTGACTTCGCACGCCTTGCAGCGTCGTGCGTGGCCGCGGGGTGGGGACTCGGCGTCCACGCGGTGGGCAGTCGTGCGGTCGCCGAGGTGCTCGACGGGCTCGAGGCAGCGGAACAGGACACGGGGCGATCGGTCGCCGGACTCCGCTGCCAGCTCATCCACGCGTACCTCGAGCCGAGCGTCGCGAGCGCCGACCGTGCGGCACGCCTCGGTGTCGTGGCGTCGCTGCAGCCCTCGATCGCCTGGAAGAACGCCGCCGGGCTGCAGCGCCGGCTCGGCAGCCGTGTCGACGAGGTCAACCCGATGCGGACCTGGGCCGACGCCGGTGCCACGGTCGCCATGGGCTCGGACGCGCCGTACTTCCCCTTCGACCCGCGTGAGGTGGTCCCCGTCGCCGCGGGCCGTCGGATGCGCGGCCTCGACGAGCCGATCGGCCCGGCACAGGCGCTCTCGGTGCTCGAGGCGGTCGAGGCCTACACGCGCGGTGCGGCACACGCGTCCTTCGCCGAGGACCGTCGCGGCGTGTTGCGCGCCGGCGCCCTGGCGGACTGGGTGCTGCTCGACGTGGACCCGGCCGCGTGCACGGTCGACGAGTTCGCCGCGGCGCGGGTCCTGCGCACCGACGTCGGCGGCGTGACGGTCTTCGACGCCGCGGCTCGTCCCGGGCAGATGTAATCCACTTGAAACATAGTTGGATGCGGATTGTTCTAAATTGGATCCAAGTTGGACCCGACCCTGGGACTGACTCCCTGGCATCACCCCGAATCCCACTGGAGGACAGCACCATGGTGAGGAAGCGCATCCTCGTCGGCGTCGCGTTGGCGACCGCCGTCGGACTCTCCCTGAGCGCGTGCACCGCGTCCGGCTCCGCTGACGGCGGCGACAGCTCGTCGAGCACCGACACGATCAACGCAGAGCTCTGGTACGCCCCGGCCACCTTCGACCCCGCGAAGGCCTCGGCCAGCTCGGACGTCGAGGTCGCACGACTCGGCTTCGACACCCTGCTCCGGCAGGGCGAGGGCGACGACGGCGGCTACATCGGCGGGCTCGCGACGAAGTGGGACGCCGAGTCGGCATCGAAGTACGAGTTCACGATCCGCGACGGCGCCACGTGCTCCGACGGCACCGAGATCACGCCGACGGTCGTCGAGAAGTCCTTCGAGTACCTGGTCGGCCTCGACGACTCGGGTGCGCAGACCTGGAAGAACCAGGCCTTCGGCTCGGGTGACCCGAAGTTCACCGCCGACGACGCCGCCGGCACGCTGACGATCTCGCTCAGCGAGCCGTACTCGCAGCTGCTCGGCGGCCTGACCCGCCCCGGTACCGGGATCATCTGCCCGGCCGGTCTCGCCGACACGAAGGGCCTCGCGGCCGGCACCGTCGACGGCGCCTGGTCCGGCCCGTACACGCTCGCGAAGTCCTCGGCCGGCAAGAGCGTCTCCTACGCGCTGCGGTCCGACTACGACGCCTGGCCGGCGTGGAAGACAGTCACCGGTGAGCCGGCCAAGACGATCAACCTGACCGTGCAGGGCGACTCGAACACGAGCGCCAACCTGCTGCAGTCCGGCGGTGTCGACGTCGCACGCTTCTACGACTCGAACGCCGAGCGCTTCAGCGGCGACGACTACTCCACCGTGCAGTTCGCCAGCTCGGCCTACAACCTCGTGTTCAACGAGGCAGAGGGCTCCGGCTCGGTGTTCGCCGACGACCAGCCGCTCCGTGCCGCGGTCGCCCAGGCGATCGACACGAAGGGGTTCAACAACGCCGGTCTCGACGGACTCGGGGTCGAGCAGAACACGGTGAACGCGGCGAGCTACCGCTGCGCGGTGGACGACTCGTCGCTCGTGCAGTCCTACGACGCGAAGGCCGCGACGAAGGAGCTCACGGGCAAGACGATCCGCCTGCTCATCATGTCGAACTGGGACCCCGCCGCCGACTTCCTGGCGGAGTCGCTGCGGAACGCCGGTGCGACCGTGAAGGTCTCGGCACCGGACCCTGCCGACTGGACCAAGCAGATGCGCACCGAGCCCAAGACCTGGGACGTCGCCGTGGCGGCCGAGGACGCGCAGACCGGGCTGATCAACACCTCGATCGCGCGCTACGTCGGACCGACCTACGCCGAGGGCGGCACGAACGTGTCCTCGAGCGACAACCCCGAGGGACTCGCGGCCTACCAAGCGGCGATGGCCACGTCGGACGCCGACCAGCAGTGCGAGGACTTCGCCACCGCGCAGAAGTCGATCCTCGAGCGTGTCGACATGACCCCGCTCATCACGGACACGCACCGGTACGTCGCCCGCAAGGGCTTCGAGACCCACGTGTTCTCGGGCTACTGGGACGTCTCCGCGATGCGGATCGTCTCCTGATCGCCTGACCGAACGAGCACCACGCACCACGCACCACGCAACGAGCACCACCGCACCACCCCAGCCCGGACCGGAGCACCAGGAGGACCCGCGATGAGCACCACCACCGTCGACCATCTCCCCGTGCCCGGTCCGGGCACCCCCGGGTCTCCGGGAACCCCGACCGCCGCCGCACCCCGGGCCGCGAGCCTCGGTGGCGCATGGCGCCGCTTCCTGCTCCGCCGTGCCGTCGGACTCGTCATCAACCTGGCGCTGCTCGTCCTCGTGACGTTCCTCATCGTGCAGCTCATCCCCGGCGACCCGGCAACGGCCATCGCCGGCGACACCGCGACGCTCGCCCAGGTCGAGCTCGTCCGGCACCAACTCGGTCTCGACCAGCCGATCCCCGTCCAGCTGTGGCACTACGTCGCCGGCGTCGTGCAGGGCGACTTCGGTGACTCGTACAAGTACCGCGCACCGGCGATGGACATCGTCATGACGGCCGTGCCGTACACGCTGACGATCACGATCGCCGCGGTCCTGCTGCTGCTCGTCCTCGGACTCGCACTCGGCATGACCGTCGGTGTCCTCACCCGCGGCGACCGGCACCGCTGGCTCGACGTCTCGTTCTCGGCGGTCACCGGCCTGATCTCGTCGATCCCCACGTACGTGCTCGCCACCGGGTTCGTCGTCGTCTTCGCGGTCCTGCTGCACGTGCTGCCGCCCGCGTACTCGCCGGCCTACGACTTCGGCGCGGCGGCGGTCCTGCCGATCGCCTCGCTCACCGTGGGCGGCACGTGCTCGGTGGCCCGCATCGTCCGCCGTGAGACCGCCGTCATCCTCGAGCAGGACTACATGCGCACCGCCCGCGGGTGGCGGCTGCCGGCGCTGTCGATCTACGCCAAGCACATGCTGCCGAACCTGCTCACCACCGCACTGACGCTGTCCGGGATCATCCTGACGGCCCTGCTCGGCTCGGCACTCATCACCGAGGCGGTCTTCGCGTGGCCGGGCCTGGGCGGCGTCATCGTGCAGGCGATCGCGGTGGACAAGGACTACCCCGTGATCCGCGCCGCGGTCTTCGTGATCGGGCTCATCTCGCTCGTGATCACCCTGGTCATCGACATCATCCTGGGTCTCATCGACCCGCGCACCCTCGGGGAGAAGCGTGGCTGACACCATCACCGCCGTCCAGGCGGCCTCGACCGACCCGGCATCGCGTCCCCGCACCTTCGCGTGGAACGGCGGGCTGATCGTCGGCTTGGCGATGTTCGGGCTGATCCTGATCGTGGCGGTCGTCGCACCGTTCGTGTTCGGCGCCCAGGCCACGGGCATCGGCGGTACCTCTGGGCTGGGGTCCACCGCCGAGCACCCGCTCGGTACCGACACCCTCGGCCGCGACATGCTCGCGCGCACCCTGGTCGCCACCCGGGCCACGGTCCTGATGGCGCTCGCCGCCACGGCCCTGTCCGCGATCGTGGGCATCGCGCTCGGTATCGGCGTCTGGCTCGCCCCCCGCCGGGTGCGCGAGCTCGGGCTGCGCGGGATCGAGTTCGCGGTCAGCTACCCGACGATGCTCGTCGCGATCATCGTCGCCGCGATCCTCGGGCAGGGCATGGTGCAGGTCGTCGTGGCCATCGCCGTCGCGAACATCGCCGGCTTCGCCCGTCTGACCGCCAACCTGGCGGCGAAGATCTCCACCAGCGAGTACGTCACCACCGCACGCCTGATGGGGGTCCCGGCGCACCGGGTCGCCATGCGGCACGTCCTGCCGAACATGGCCGAGCCGACGCTGATCCTGATCGCCGGTGCCTTCTCCGGCTCGCTCGTCGAGATCTCCGGACTGTCCTTCATCGGCCTCGGCGCGCAGACCCCCGCGTTCGACTGGGGAACCCTGCTCAACGACGGGTTGGACCGGATCGTCGTGAACCCCGTCGTCATCGTCGGCCCCGCGGTCGCGCTGACCTTCGCCTCCCTCGCCGCCCTGCTCGTCGGGGACGGACTGGCCGCTGCCGCGAACCCGCGGTCGAACACCACGCGGTCCCGCACCACCCGCGCGACCGGCCCGTCGACGCTCGCGGTCGAGGACGACGCCGTGCTCGTCGCGGACGGCATCTCGGTGCAGCACGCCGCCAGTGGACGCGCCCTGGTCAAGGACGTTTCGTTCACCATCCGGCGGGGCGAGGTGCTCGGAATCGTCGGCGAGTCCGGTTCGGGCAAGTCGTTGACGGCCTCGCTCGTCGCCAAGCTGCTGGGCGAGGGGCTCGAGGGCTCCGCGCGGCGGCTCGAACTCGGCGGCGTCGACCTGCTCGGTCGTGTGCCGGACCGCGTGCTCGCATCCCGCATCGGCCTGGTCTACCAGGACCCGGGCACCGCGCTGAACCCGGCCATGGTGCTCGGCATCCAGTTGTCCGACGTGCTGCGGATGCGGCTGCGACACAGCCGACGGGACGCGATCCGACTCCTGACGCAGGGCTTCCGCGCCGTGATGCTCACCGATCCCGAGGGTCGACTGCGCCAGTACCCGCACCAGCTCTCCGGCGGCATGAAGCAGCGCGCGATGATCGCGTCGGCGATGAGCACGAAGCCCGACCTGCTCATCGCGGACGAACCGACCACCGCCCTCGACGTCACCGTCCAGCGTGAGGTGCTGACGGTGCTGAAGCGGATGAACGAGGACTCCGGCACCGCCGTGCTGTTCATCTCCCACGACCTCGGCGTCGTGCGAGCACTGTGCGACCGGGTCCTGGTGATGCGGAACGGCGAGATCGTCGAGCGCATCGACGACGTCGCCGGGCTCTCCCCGGACACCGTCGACCACCCGTACACGAAGCAGCTCCTGGCGGCCACTCCGGTCGTGACGGTGCCCACGGAGTCCACGCGCACCGAGCAGGCGGAGGCACACGCATGACCGACACCACGACGACGCGCGAACGCCGCGTAACCGACACCGGCACGGCCCCCATGATCGACGTCCGCGCCCTCGACGTCGCGTTCGGCTCGACGACCGTCCTGCACGGCGTCGACCTCCGCCTCGAGCGAGGTCGCACCGTCGGCGTCGTCGGCGAGTCCGGCTCGGGCAAGTCCACCCTCGCCAAGGTCCTGGTCGGCACCGTGAAGCCCGCCTCGGGCAGCGCCGCGGTGGACGGCGTCGACCTGACCGCGGCCGACCGGTCGACCCTGCGCGGGTACCGCCGTCGGATCCAGATGATCCCGCAGGACCCGTACTCGTCGCTCTCGCCGCGACGGACCGTCGAGCAGACCCTGGCCGAGGCGATCGACCCCGTCCGCCCCCGGGTCGCCACCCACGAGGACCGCATCGGCGGCTGGCTCGAGCGGGTCGGGCTGTCACGGGACATGATGCACCGCTACCCGCACGAGTTCTCCGGCGGGCAACGGCAGCGCATCGCCATCGCCCGCGGCCTCGTCATCGACCCGCACCTGGTCATCGCCGACGAGATCACCTCGGCGCTCGACGTCTCGGTGCAGGCGCAGATCCTGGAGCTGCTCGCCGACATCAAGGAGTCCCTCGGCCTGACGATGATGTTCATCTCGCACAACCTGGCGGTCGTGCAGCGTGTGAGCGACGAGGTCGTCGTGCTGTACCAGGGTGAGGTCGTCGAGGCCGGTCCGGTCGAGCAGATCTACGCCGATCCGCAGCACTGGTACACGCGTCGTCTCCTCGACGCGGACCCCGGTTCCGCCCGTTTCAGCCTGGCCGGCTGACCGACCCGGAAGGCCCGCTGTGGCGGCACGACTCCCGACGACCCCGCACGCCGACGGCGTGCTCCGACTGGTCGGCGCGACCCTGGTCGACGGCACGGGTGCGCCGCCCCGCGCCGACGCCGAGGTGGAGCTGCGTGACGGCGACGTCACCTACGTCGGTCCACGGCGCGCCCCGGCTGCGGACGTGCCGACGGTCGACCTGTCCGGCCGGTGGCTGCTGCCCGGCTTCGTCGACGCGCACGTGCACCTCAGCATGGTGCCGACGACGCCCGAGGAGCAGCGGGCACGGTTCCCGGAGGAGCACGTGCTCGAGGTCGCCGAGGTGCTCCGGAGCACCCTGCACGCCGGCGTCACGACCGCGCGGGACCTGGACGGGCTGACCCCCGGCTACCGCGACGCCGTCGCCCGGGGCACGGTCGTCGGTCCGCGCCTGCACCTCGCGATCGCCATGCTCTCGCCGACCGGTGGCCACGCCGACCCGGTCCGGCCGAACGGGTCGCTGCCGGCCTGGGCCGTCCGGCCGGGCATGCCAGCGCCGGGCGTCGTCGACACCGACGAGGACGTCGTGCGGACGGTCCGCTCGCTGCTCCGCACCGGCGCCGACGCGATCAAGGTCTCCACGTCCGGTGGGGTCGGTTCGCCGACCGACGACCCGGACGACGTCGGCATCACCGAGGACCAGGTGCGGCTCGTCGTCCACCTGGTCGGCGAACGCGGCGGCCGCCCGGTCACCGCCCACGCGCTCACCGACGCCGCGGCCCGTGCCGCCGTGCTCGGCGGAGCCGCCAGCATCGAACACGGCTACGACCTGCACGACGACACCATCGCGCTCATGGTCGAACGCGGCACGGTGCTCGTCCCCACCCTCAGCACGCTCCTGCGCGAACTCGACCCGTCCACCGCCTCTGCGGAACGCCTCGCACAGCGCGCGGCACTGCACGCTCGCGGCCTCGACAGCGTGCGACGTGCCGTCGCCGCCGGCGTGCCCGTCGCGCTCGGCACCGACGCGGGTGTGCACCCGCACGGTCGGAACCTCGCCGAGCTCGCCCGCCTCGTGCAGGTCGGGCTCTCGCCGCTCGACGCGATCACGGCCGGCACGCTGCAGGGTGCCCGGCTGCTCGGTCTGGAGGCCCGGCTCGGCTCCGTCGAGCCCGGCAAGTCCGGTGACCTGGTCGTCTCGGGCGTCGACCCGCTCGCCGACGTCGGCGCGCTGGCCGACGCTGCCAGCGTGCGCGCGGTCCTGCAGGCGGGTCGTGTGGTCAAGGACCTGGACGGACTGGTGACCACGGCCTCCTGACCGTGGCACCACCCGCGCAGCCGACGGTGGTCAGCGCAGCGCGGCCACCGCGCGCTCGATGACGGCGACGACCCGGTCCGGAGCGGCGTGCGCGACCGCGTGGCTCGTGTCGACCTCGTCGACCACTGCACCCATCCGGGCGACGAAGTCGCGCTGGATCGCGGGCAGCAGGTGCCGGTCGCTCGTGGCGACCAGGTACCAGCTCGGGCGGGTCCGCCACGCGGGCTCGCCGGTGGGCTGCTGGAACGCGGCGTCGGCGGTGACCCGCCCCTCGGCACGTGCGGCGAGCAGCACGTCCTCCGGGACGTCCCAGGCGAGCGCCAGCCGCGACTCCTCGTCGTCCTGTGCGATCCACTCGCCGGCCGGGCCGCGGTGCATGTACTGCGAGACGAGAGCGGGTTCCCGGGTCTCGACGATCCCGGAGACCGACTCGCCCGCGTCCGGGGCGAAGGCCGCGACGTAGACCAGTCCGACGACGCGGTCGTGCGTGCCCGCGTTCGTGATTACGGCGCCGCCGTAGGAGTGGCCGACGAGCAGGACCGGGCCGTCGATGCCGTTGACCAGGGCGCGGACCGAGGCCTCGTCGTCGCGGAGCGAGGTCATCGCGTTGTCGGCGAGCGTGTACGGGATGCGGCGGTCGCGCAGGAGCTGGGCGACGGACGACCAGGTGGACGGCGAACCGCCGGCACCGTGGACCAGGACCACGTGGACGCTCATGCGTGGGTCGCCACGGCGAGGGGGAGCAGGACGGTCGGAGCGGGAGCGGCCTCGCGCCCCGCGAACGGCACCGGCTGGCAGACCATCAGGTAGTCGCCGGGCTCGACCTCGGACAGGTCCGCGTTCTCGAGGATCACGACGCCGGCGCCGCACAGGGCGACGTGTGTCGGCCACGCCTCGGTGTGCGCCGGGGCCTCCATCGTCATGTAGTCGATGCCGGCGAACCGGACCCCGCGGTCGACCAGCCACTGCGCGCCGCTCGGGCCGAGGCCGACCCACGTCTCCGACCGCTCGTTCCGGGTCAGCGCGTCGGTCGAGTTGCGCGTGCGGAACAGCACGCGCTCGGCGCCGGCCGCACCCGCCTCCTCGAGGTCGTCGGCGGTGATCTCCTCGACGACGTGTCGCAGGTCGAGGACGCGGACCGGGCCGACCACGCTCTCGAGCGCGATCTCGTCGACGGTCGTCGCACCGGGCACGAAGTGCGACGGCGCGTCGACGTGCGTGCCCGTGTGCGCACCGATCAGCCAGCGGGAGACGTCCGACGGGTACCCGTCCGCGATCTCCTCGACCATCTCGAAGGTGGGGCGCCGGCCCCAGTGCAGCATCTCGGGGGAGATGGGGATGTTGATGTCGATCGCGTCGGTCATGGCGTCCTCCCGGAACTCCGGCACAATGGATTCGGATTGGCACAAATTGTATCCAATCAAGCCGGAGGTGCAAGGGCATGGCGAAGACGTTCGACGGGGCGGTGTGGACCGGAGCCGCACTCGGGGGCCGGCCACGCGGGCTCGTGCCGCTCGTGCTCGGGTGGGAACCGATCCCCGAGTCGATCTCCCTGCGAGGCGGCGATCCCGCACGCTTCCTGCTCGAACCCGTCACCGCCGCGGCCGTCGTCTTCGACCACGGCTGGGTGCTCCTCGACGGTGGGTTCAACGTCGACCGCGTGCGCGACCCCGAGGAGCGGGCCGCGCACTACGAGTACGAGAGCTACACGGCGGTCGTACCGCCCGGCGACGCGCTCGCCGAGGGGGTCGCGGCTGCGGGACTGGCCTGGGACGACCTGGCGCTCTGCGCTATCTCGCACGTGCACCTCGACCACACGGGCGGCCTGCGGCTCGTCCCACCGGGCACCCCGGTCGCGCTGCAGCGACGGGAGTGGGACTGGTTGCGGAGCGGCATCGGCCGGCGGGAGACGGTCGTCGTCGACGACGTGCTCGACGCCGACGTCCGGGTGTTCCTGCTCGACGGGGACACGGAACTGGCACCCGGCCTGACTGCACTCGACACCCGCGGACACACGCCGGGGCACCAGTCGTTCCGCGTCGACCTGCCGGATCGGACCGTGGTGCTCGCGTGCGACGCCGCCGACCTCGAGCGGAACCTCACCGAGCGGACTCCGTGTGGGTGGGTGGGGAGGGCCGGGGGCGAGGTCGAGGCGCAGCGTTCGATCAACCGGCTGGCGGACCTGGCCGCCGAGCCCGGCGTCGAGGTCTGGCCCGGGCACGACCCCGAGTGGGCGGCGTGGCGGCGCTGAGCCTGCGGGTCCGAGCCAGCGGGGCACCGTGCTCGCAATGGGTCACCCTGCCCGCGGTGGTTGCTCCGGCAGTGCGGCCCACACATCCGCCCAGATGAGCTCGAAGTCGACGGGCGCGAGCCGATGCGCCCGCACGGCCCGCTCCAGGATCGAGAGCGCGTCGAGCGACCCGGCGAGGAGCCGCTCGTCGCCGTACACCTCCGGCCGACCGTTGCCCAGGAACGTGGTCACGGTGATCGAGCGCACCCGTGGCCGCAGTCGTCTGGTGGCCCGCGCGAGCACCGCGAACCCCGCGGCGTACAGCGCGAGTCCGACGGGCATGCCCGCCGCCGGTACCGAGACCGCGACGACCACGACCACGAGCGCGGTGAACGCCCCGGCGGCGGGCCAGACGTGCCACGCTCGGAGCAGCAGGCGTTCACTCCTGCTGGTCCCGGGCGGGAACACGACGAGCGTCCGCGAGGCCCACAACGTGCGCCCCACCGGCCGGATCGTGTACCGGCCCCACAGGTGCGGCCCGTCGACCAGGCGGTCGCGGACGGCCGTCGCCGTGGTCACCGCTCCACCGGCAGGAGCTGGGCGCGGACGGGGACGACGTCGCGGTGCCGGACGGTCGTCAGGCAGGGGAAGCAGACCAGGTCGCCATCGCGGACGTCGGCCGGCAGCGGAGCCGGGAGGCGGTGGAACGGACCGTCGGCCTGACCGTCACATCGGGACACGACGTACATCGTGGCGAGGGGAGCGATGCTCCGGCGTCCGATCAGGCGCACCTGGTCGAGCACGGCGCAGGTTGGCAGGACCGCGTCCAGTTCCAGGACCACCACCCCGGTGCGCGGCCGTCGGACCCGGGTGACCGACGCGACCGCGACGCTGACGTCACGAGGGGTCCAGCCGCGGGGGCGGTAGCGCGGCGGCGACTGCTCCGCGGTGTGCACGCTCGGGGTGCCGGTCAGGTCGGCGAGCCGGACCATCGAGATCGCGGCGACCACCAGGTCGTCGGTGGTCGCCACGGTGTGGGCCGGCCACAGGACCGGGTCCATCGGATCCGGCAGGGACGCACGGAGCGTCGGCATGATCGCTGTCAGTGTCACACCGGACACGTTCCCGCGCGGACGGGCAAGGGGGAAGGTGCCCTGACGGAACCCCTACGCCCGAGCGCCGACTCCTGACGGTCCGCTCACTCGATGTCGACGTCCCGCTTGCCGCGCCGCACGATGAGCGGGTCCGGCTTGCCGATCACGTCAACCGCCTTGTCCGGGTAGTCGAACTGCGTCAGGAAGTACCGCATCGCGTTGAGTCGGGCGCGCTTCTTGTCGTTCGACCGCACGATGGTCCACGGCGCGTACCGCTTGTCGGTGCGCGTGAACATCGCCATCTTCGCCTCGGTGTAGTCCTCCCAGCGGTCGAGGGACAGCAGGTCGATGTCGGACAGCTTCCACCGGCGCACGGGGTCGAGCTGCCGCATCGCGAACCGGGTGCGCTGCTCGCGGCGGGTGACCGAGAACCAGAACTTCGTCAGGTGGATGCCGGAGTCGACGAGCATCCGCTCGAACTGCGGCACCTGGGTCATGAACGACTCGTACTCGGCGTCGTCGCAGAACCCCATGACCCGCTCGACGCCGGCGCGGTTGTACCAGGAGCGGTCGAACAGGACCATCTCGCCGGCCGACGGCAGGTGCTGCACGTAGCGCTGGAAGTACCACTCACCGCGTTCCCGTTCGCTCGGCTTGCTGAGCGCCACCACGCGCGAGGTGCGGGGGTTCAGGTGCTCCGTGAACCGCTTGATGGTGCCGCCCTTCCCCGCGGCGTCACGCCCCTCGAACAGCACGACGACCTTCTGGCCGGTGTCCTCGAGCCAGTACTGGCACTTCAGGAGCTCGATCTGCAGCTGGTACTTCGCGAACTCGTACTCCTCGCGCGGCAGCCGCTCGTCGTACGGGTAGTCGTCGCGCCACGTCAGGACGGGGTTGCCGTGCGGGTCGATGAGGTCCGGGTCAGCGGTGTGCCCGTCGGCGACGCTGTAGCCCTCGGTCCGGAGCTGCTCGATGTACTCCCGGAGTGGTTGCGAGTACGGCGCTGTGTCCACGGTGTCTCCTCTGCCCGCCGATCGGTCGGCTGGTCCCATCCTGTCCTGTGTGACCCGACAACTGCCCAACCGGACGTGTCCCTCAGGTGACCAAGCGGCTGCGTGACCCGAAGCGGTAGCGTTCTCGATGGCCTGTCCCCGACCCCGGATCGAGCAACGATGCCTGACGTCCACCTGCCTGCCGCCGACCGCTACGAGCAGCTCCCGTACCAGCGCGTGGGGAGGAGCGGCCTCATGCTGCCGCGCATCTCCCTCGGCCTGTGGAACAACTTCGGCGCCGACCGCGCACTCGCCACGCAGCGCGACATCGTGCTGCACGCCTTCGACCGCGGGATCACCCACTTCGACCTGGCGAACAACTACGGTCCGCCTCCCGGGTCGGCCGAGGAGCAGTTCGGCCGCATCCTCGAGTCGGACCTGCGTCCGTACCGTGACGAGATCGTGGTGTCGACGAAGGCCGGCTACGACATGTGGCCAGGCCCGTACGGTGACCGGGGATCGCGCAAGTACATGCTCGCGTCGCTCGACCAGTCGCTCGGGCGCCTCGGGCTCGACTACGTCGACGTGTTCTACTCGCACCGTCCGGACCCCGAGACCCCGATCGAGGAGACGGTCAGCGCGCTCGTGACCGCGGTCCGTTCGGGCAAGGCGCTCTACGCGGGCATCTCGAACTACGACCCGGCGCAGACCGCTGCGGCAGCCGAGGCGCTCGCCGCCGAGAACATGCACCTGCTCATCCACCAGCCGCGCTACAACATGTTCGACCGGGTCCCCGAGGACGGGCTCTTCGACGAGCTCACGCGTCTCGGCACCGGTGCGATCGTGTTCTCGCCGCTGGCCGGTGGGCTGCTGACGGACCGGTACCTGGACGGATCGGTTCCGGTGGGGTCGCGTGCAGCCGAGGGCCGCTGGTTCGGCGCGGACCGCATCGACGACGAGTACCTGACCACGGCGCGAGCGCTCAACGACATCGCTGCGGCCCGCGGGCAGACGCTCGCGCAGCTCGCGATCACGTGGGTGCTCCGGCAGCCGGCAGTCACGTCGGCGCTGGTCGGGGCATCGAGCGTCCGTCAGCTGGACGGCACGCTCGACTCGCTCGCGGGTGCCCCGCTCACCGACGAGGAGCTCGCGGCGATCGACGCACTGGTGCCGCGCGGCTGACGCACGCCGGATGCAGTGGGCGTGACCCAAGAGCAGACGGGAGGCACGGTGCCAGCTGGCACCGTGCCTCCCGTCGCGTGATCTGTCGCTTCTAGACCGCCGCGGTCGCCTCGTCGCGGTGCGGGAGCTTCCACCCCGGGCGCACGAAGTGGCACGTGTACCCGGCCGGGTACTTCTCGAGGTAGTCCTGGTGCTCCTCTTCGGCCTGCCAGAAGTCACCAGCGGGCTCGACCTCGGTGACGACCTTGCCGGGCCAGATGCCCGACGCGTCGACATCCGCGATGGTGTCCCGCGCGACCTGCTCCTGCTCGGGCGACGTGAAGAAGATCGCCGAACGGTAGGCGCGGCCGACGTCGTTGCCCTGGCGGTCCTTCGTCGACGGGTCGTGGATCTGGAAGAAGAACTCGAGCAGGTCGCGGTACGAGATCACCGACGGATCGAAGACGATCTCGACCGCCTCGGCGTGGTCACCGTGGTTGCGGTACGTCGCGTTCGGGGTGTCGCCACCCGAGTAGCCGACGCGGGTGCTGATGATGCCGGGTCGGCGGCGGAGGAGCTGCTGCGCTCCCCAGAAGCAGCCGCCGGCGAGGATGGCGGTTTCGGTGGTGGTCATGGTGGCCTCCTGAGGTCGTCGTGCCGCTGGCTGCGGCACCGTGTGGTGCAACCGGCGACGGGGCTGCGGTGTTCCCGCGTCGGCCGATGTCGGGCCGCGTCAGTTCGTGGTGTCCTCGAGTGCGTCGAGCGCGGCCACGTCCTCGGCGGCGAGCACGAAGTCGACGTCGGCGTTCGCGGCGATGCGCGACGGGGTCGTGGACTTCGGCAGCGGCAGGACGTCCTTCTCGAGCAGGTAGCGGATCGCGACCTGGGCGACGGACTTGTCGTACTTCGCCGCGATCTCGGCGATCTGCGTGTTCTCGAGCAGGCCGCCGGTGGCGAGCGGCGAGTAGCCCTCGGTGAGGATGTCGTGCTCGCGGTCGAACGCGGTGGTCTCGTCCTGGGTGTTGCCGATGAACCAGCGGATCTGGTTGGCGTGCGGGACGACGTCGGTGCGGCCGAGCAGGTCCTCGAGGTCGGCGACGGCGAAGTTCGAGACACCGATCGAGCGGGTCCGGCCGGCGTCGTAGACCTCTTCCAGGACCTTCCACACCTCGACGTTGCCGTCGCGGTGGTCGGAGCCGATGGCGTCCCAGGGCCACGGTGCGTGCACGAGGTACAGGTCGATGACGCCGACGTCGAGGTTGCGGCTCGAGGTCTCGAAGGCCTCGCGGGCGCCGTCGGCGGTCTTGATCTCGGCGGGCAGCTTCGTGGTGACGAAGACCTCGTCGCGGGGGACGCCGCTGTCGCGGATGGCTTGGCCGACGCTGGCCTCGTTGCCGTAGGCCAGGGCGGTGTCGATGTGACGGTAGCCGGCGTCCAGGGCGGTGGTCGTGGCGGCGTAGGCGTCGTCGCCGGACGGGATCTGCCAGGTGCCGAAGCCGATCTTCGGGATGTGCAGGCCGTTGGACAGGGTGAACGTGTCGGTGAGAGCGGACATGCGACGGACAGTACGCCGCGGGTTGGTGGGCGTGTGGAGCGCCGCCGCCGCGCACCGCGCCCCTGTACGGCCATCGCGCCCCGACTCACGTGGGCGCGATGCCCGCCTGGGGGCGCGAACGCGTCAGGCGACGGTCGACTGTCAGCGCGTGCGCGCGCCGATGCGCGGCAGCACGAAGCCGAGGACGATCATCGCCACGGCGAGGAACGCGTGCAGGACGTTGTCCGCGCTGTTCAGGGGGACGAAGTTCGCGGGGTCCGCCATGCCGGCCGTGAACAGGCCGTAGACGAACAGGACCGCGTAGACGATGCCGCCGACGATCAGGTACAGGCGAGCGCCCGACGCCGAACGGGCTGCGATGAGTCCGACGATGCCGAAGAGCAGGTGCACGATGTTGTGCAGGACCGACACCTGGAACAGGCCCAGGAGCAGGGCCATGGAGCCGTGACCGGCCATCGACATCGAGCCCATGTCCATCGTGAGCCCGGGGATGAAGCCGGCGATGCCGACGATCAGGAAGACGACACCGAAGAGGAGCGCACCCTTCTGGGTCCACGTCGAGCCGGTGCGGTTGCGAGCGGTTGCTGCGTTGCTGGTCATGGTGAGACCTCTCTTGTCGAGCGCGCTACGGATGTTGCGCACAGGGTATTCGGGGCCGATGCGCAGTCGGATTGCAGGGGGCATCCGATTTCCGAACGTGCGGGTGTCCGCTGAACCGGCCCGCATGCCCCGCTGCCTACGCTCCGCCGTACGGCAACACCGACGGAAGGCAGCACCATGGCAAGCGGAGTCGCAGCGGTATGGGTCCCGGTCACCGACATGCAGCGGGCGGTCGCGTTCTACCGCGACACCCTCGGACTGACGGTCACGGACGAGTCCGACGACTGGAGCGAGATCGACGCGAACGGTTTGATGATCGGGCTGAACGGCCGTGAGTCGGCGAGTCCGTCGGGCGGAGGGGGAGCGGTCATCACGTTCCAGCCGGACGGGTCGATCGAGGACGAGTTGGCCAGCATCCGCGAGCGTGGTGCGGACGTGCAGGGCGAGATCAGCGAGCACCCGTGGGGCAAGATCGTCCCGTTCAAGGACAGCGAGGGCAACGACCTGCAGTTCTACGCGCCGCCGCAGGGCTGACGCGGTCCCAGGACGGACGGGAGGCCCGTGGCGGTGTCGCCACGGGCCTCCCGTCCGTCATACGGTCCCGTCGAGAGCGCTACGCGACCGCGATCTCGTTGGGCACGCCCGGCAGTGCGTCGCTGGAGGCGACGACCTTCCCGGTGGTCAGGTCCACGGCGTGGACCTTCCGCTCGGCGGGGTCGGTGACGTAGGCGATGTCGCCGGCGACCTTCACGGCGGGGTGGGCGTCCTGCCACTCGGCCGGACCCTCCCACGCGTCGATCACGGGGAACGAGTCGAGCTGCTCCCCGTTGGTCTCGTCGAAGGTGTGCAGGGCGCCGTCGTCACCGAGGACGACGGCCTCGTCACCGGGTCCGCGCGCGAGGTCGCGGAACGTGAAGCCGACCCCGTCGGGCATGTCCGCGACGGTGTACTTCCCCGAGGCCGCGTCGATCAGGGCGATCTGGTCGAGCAGGTAGCCCTCGCTGTCCGGGTCGTCGTTGTAGTCACCGACCGCGACCGACGACGTGTCCGTGGTGAACAGGTTGCCGGTGCGGCCGTACTCGGTCGGGGCGTCGAGCTTCTCGAACGCGCCGTCGGCGTAGACGAGCGCGCCGTCGGTGCAGCCGAAGACCGCGACCTCGTCCTGGACCGCACCTTCGCCGTGCACGTCCGGGCACGATTCGGAGCGGGTGAGTTCCTCGCCGTCGGCGTCCAGGGCTCGGACGCCACTCCGGCTCTCCTCGGTGCCGATGGTGGTCAGGAGCGTGCCGTCCTCGAGCTCGATCGCGACGCCGTGGTGCGCCGCCTCGGACTCGGTGGTCCGGGCGTCGGGCGGGGCGTCGCCGTCGAGGTCGGTGTTGTCGAAGGTCGTCACGTCGCCGGTTCCGTCGGCGAACAGGGCGGTGCGGTCGCCGTGCACGACGGCGTGCCCACCGGTGTCGGCCGGGAAGACCTCGTCGGTGAGGGCCGGGTCCGCTGCGGTGTCGAGCACCCGGAAGCCCTCGGGCACCGTGACGAGCACGTGGCGGCCGTCGCCGGCGGGGTTCACGCGGGTGAAGCCGTCGACGGCGTCGTCGGCCACGACCTGCAGGTCCTGGTCGAGCACGAGCAGGCCGCCGTCGTAGGTCAGCGTGATGCGGGTGCTGTCCGCCTTCGGGGTCGAGGTGCTCTCGGCGTCGGCGGCGTTCGTGGCGCACCCGGTCAGGGCCAGGGCAACGGTGCCGAGCAGCGCGGCCGGCAGTGCTGCGGCGCGGAGGGTCTTGGTTCTGGTCATGGGCATCACTGTACTGATTCTCATTCTCATCTAGAAATCGGAGCCGTCAGGCCGTCGACGATCGAGTCGGTGTTCGAGCGCATCATCCCGAGGTAGGTCGACGCAGCGCCGTCCTCGGTCAGGGACTCGGTCGCCAGCGAGCGGATCGACACCTGCACGTCGACCTCGTCCGCCAGGACCTCGGCCAGGCGTGCGGGTTGGGAGGCGTCGGCGAAGATCGTCGGGACGCCCGCGTGCTCGATCGCGTCCGCCAGGTCACGCAGGTCGGTGGCGCTCGGGGACGCCAGGGTCGTGCCGCTCGGGATCACGGCACCCACCACCCGGAACCCGTAGCGGTCGGCGAGGTAGCCGAACACGTGGTGGTTCGTCACCAGGGCCCTGCGATCGGCGGGGATGGTGTCGAACGCGGCGGTCATGTCGTCGTCGAGGGCATCGAGCCGGTCGGTGTAGGCCTCGGTGCCGGGAGCGTCGATGCCGACGGCGTCCAGCTCGTCGTCGAGGGCCTCGACCACGTCGACCATGCGCGCGGGGTCCGTCCAGAAGTGCGGGTCCGGGCCGCTGTCGTCGTCGGTGGTCCACTCCAGGGCGCCGATCGCGTCTCCGGCGGTGAAGACGGGTACGCCGTCGTCGCCCGCGGCGCGGACGTGGTGGGCCACCCCTTCCTCGAGCCCGAGGCCGTTCTCGACCACCAGGTCGGCGCTCCGGAGTCGCGCCGCCTGCTGCGCGGACACCTCGAACGAGTGCGGGTCGCCGCCAGGGGGCATGAGCACCATGACGTCCACGCCGTCGCCGACGACCTCGGTCACGACGTCGCCCAGGATGTTCGTCGTCACGGCGACGAGTGGACGGTCCGACCCGGCGGCGGTGCAGCCGGCTGTCGTGACGGCAACGGCTGTGACGACGAGGGCCACTGCCACCGCCCGCGCGGTGCGCCCGACCGGCGTGGTTCCGCTCACAGTCCCACCTCGGCGAACGCGACGGGCGCGAACGGGAGCTCGATGGTCCGGGCCACGCGGGCGCCGTCCGCGAAGTCGATCTCGTGCACGACGGCGGCCGTGGGGTCGGCCACGTAGGCGCGCTGCGCGTCGAGCTGGAGCAGCGGCGCGGTGTCGGTGTCGGTGTCGCTGTCGACCAGGGGGTCGGTCGTCGCGACCTTCCCGGTCGAGGCGGTCACCACGACCACCCGACCGGCGTCGTCGACCCCGACCGCGTGCTCGTCCTGGTCGTCGACGGCGACCACCGCACGCAGCGGCCGTTCGGTCGGCACGTGCTGCCAGGAGCCCTGTCGGACGTCGAGCAACCAGAAGCCGGTGTCGCCCGCGAGTCCGGCGACCGTGGGGCGGCCGGCCCGCGCGGCGAAGGCGGTCGGACGCTCGGCGTCGTCCGGCAGCGCGACGAACGAGGTCGCGCCGGCATCGTCGACGACGACCGCCCCGTCGGCGCAGCCCACCACGGCGCCGGCGCGGGTGACGATCCCACCAGCGGGGTCGGTACAGGCCTGTCCGGCGCTGGTCGACCCGGTCGGCTCGGTCGACCCGGTCTGCTCTCCGTCGGTGTCGAGGACGCGGACGGTGTCACCCGCGGCGGCCACCAGGTGCTCGCCGAGCGGCAGCAGCACGGTCGCGTCGAGTCGTGCGGTCTCGTCGAGCTCGCCCTGCCCGAGTGCCGCGCGGTCGAGCACCACCGCCTCGCCGCGCTCCGGCCAGGCGATCGTGGTCATCGTCTCCGACGAGTGCACCTGGACCGGACCGCCGCCCTCGAGCGTCCCGACGACGCGCGGCTCGGCGACGTAGTAGTGCGTGTGGTCGCCGTGGTCGACGGTCCAGGAGCCCCCGTCGACGACCGTGGTGCGGTCGCCGTCGCTCGTCACCAGGAACCGACCGTCGGTCGCGGAGTGCTCGGCTGCGCCGACGCGGTCCAGGTCGGTGGTCTCGCCGGTGAGCAGGTCGCGCAACGCTGTCTCGCCGGTCGCGGAGACGGCCAGGAGGCCCAGCTGGGGTTCCTGGGACTCGGTCGCGCCCGCCACCCAGCCGTGCGGGGCCGCGGTCGCTCTGGCGTCGTCGACCGGCGGTGTCGACGCGGTGGAGCACGCAGTGGCCGTCAGCGCGAGGCCGGTCGTCAGGCCCAGGGCTCCCAGGAGTCGCGGGAGTCGTGTGCGTGGGCGGTCGGTGGTCGGGTCGTGGTTCATGGTGCCTCTCGTGCTGGTGCTCGGACGGGGTGTTCGACGGGCCTGGTGGTCGCGCGCGCGGTGATGCGTGCGACGGCTGCCAGCCCTCGGGACAGGGCGACCCCGGCGACGGCGACGGCCGCGATGCTCGCGCCGGCGGCGGTTCCGGCGTGCCACGAGACGAGCAGGCCGACCAGGACGGCGACGACACCGAGCACCGCGCCGAGGAGCATCGTCGAGGCGACGTGCTTCGTCCAGGCGCGGGCCGCGGCGGCGGGCGCGAGCAGCAGCCCGACGACCAGCAGGGTGCCGACGGCACGGTACGAGGCGACGACGGCGAGCGTGACCAGTCCGATGAGGACCACCTCGGCGAGGCGGGGGTGCAGGCCGAGCGTCGCGGCCTTGCGGACGTCGAAGGCCAGTGCTGTGAACGGTCGGTGGAACACGGCGGCGACGAGCAGGGCGACGGCGACCGCGATCGCCAGGCCGCCGAGGTCGGCGCGGGTGACGGCCAGCACGTCGCCGAACAGGATCGCGGTGACGTCGGTGGCGAAGGACCGCGATGCCGAGACGATGATGACCCCGAGCGCGAGCATCCCGACGAAGAGCAGCCCGATCGAGGTGTCGTAGGACAGGCCACCGCGCCGTCGCAGCGCCCCGACGCCGAACACCATCACCCCGGCACTCACGGCGGCGCCGAGCACTGCGGGCACGCCGGTGAGCGCTGCGATCGCGACGCCGGGCAGCATGCCGTGCGACAGCGCCTCGCCCAGGAACGCCATCCCGCGCACGAGCACCCACGTGCCGACGACGGCGCACAGCACCGCGGCCAGGGCGCCACCGGTCAGGGCACGCACCATGAAGTCGACGGTGAAGGGGTCGGTCAGCCAGGTCACGATCCGAGACGCTACATGAAAACGACTATCGATACTGATAGCGTGTTCAGGTGCCAGCGACCGATCCGATGCCCGCCGTCCGCCTCGAGCAGGTGACCGCCCTGCGCGGGGAGCGGACCGTCCTCGACGGCCTCGACGCGACCTTCCCGGCCGGCCGGGTCACCGCGCTGACCGGACCCAACGGATCCGGCAAGTCGACGCTGCTCGACGTGGTGGCTGGCGTGCTGCGGCCGACCGCCGGGCGCATCACGGGCCTCCCGTCCGACGGCGTCGCCCACGTGAGCCAGTCCGTCCCGCCGACCACGCTCCCGCTCACCGTTCGCGCGACCGTCGCGATGGGGCGGTGGCGTCACCGGGCCTGGTGGCGACCGCTCGGACGCGACGACAGCGCCGTCGTCGACGCGCAGCTCGAGCGGATGGCGATCGCGGACCTGGCCGACCGCCCGCTCGACGCGTTGTCCGGCGGCCAGCGGCAGCGCACGCTCGTGGCACTCGGGCTGGCGCAGCGGGCGCGGGTGCTGCTCGTCGACGAACCGACGGCCGGCGTCGACGCGGCGTCCGCGGCGCTCGTGGTGGCGGCGCTCGCCGCCGAGGCTGCCGACGGCGTGGTGGTCGTGCACGCCGCACACGATCCGGTGGCGATCGCCGCAGCCGACGCCGTGGTCACCCTCCCCGCGCTCTGACGGCGCGGGCGGCGGTCAGGGGCAGGCGACGGCGACGGAACCCGTCGAGGTCGTCACCGGAACGGGTGCCGGAGCCTCGTCGGCGACCGGCGCTGCGCTCGAGCGGCGCAGCCCGAGGGAGACGAGCACGATCGCGCCCACGACGGCGACCCCTCCGGACAACCAGAAGTCCGCGGCGAGTCCGAACGACGACACCGCTGCGCCGCCGAGCACCGACCCCGCGGCGATCGCGAGCTGGATGGTCGTGACGAACAGCGCGAGCCCGGTCTCGGACCCGGCGGGCGAGGCCGTGGACATCCACGTCTGCATGCCGAGCGGCAACGCGCCCCAGACCAGCCCCCACACCACGAGCAGCACGAACACCCCGACGACGGAGTGCGCGAGCAGGGGGAGCAGGACCACGGCGACCGCGAGGGCGACCTTCGACACGCTGATCGTCCCGAGCACGCTCCGTCCCAGGGTGAAGCCGGCGGCGAAGTTCCCGACGATCCCCGCGACGCCGAACACCAGGAGCGCGAGCGTGACGGTGTCCGGGCCGACCCCGACCAGGTCCTGCAGGTACGGCGCGATGTACGTGTACGCGGCGAACTGTGCGGCGAACAGGAACGCGGCGGCGATCAGACCGACACGGGCACGGGGGACGCGGAGCAGCGAGCCGAGCGTCGCGAACCGGACCTGCTGCTGCGCGGGGATGCGCGGCAGCATCGCGAGCTGCAGGACGAGCGCGACCAGACCGAGCACACCGCCGATGACGAACGCGAGCCGCCAGGTGGCGAGCGACGACACGAGGGCGCCGAGCGGCAGGCTCACGACCGTCGCGACCGAGACGCCCGCGGTGATGAGCGAGGTCGCCCGGATCGTGGCGGCCGGCCGGACCAGTCGACCAGCGATGCCGGCGCCGATCGCCCAGAACCCGCCGATGCCGACGCCCAGGAGCATGCGCGCCACGAGCAGCACACCGAACGAGGGCGCGATCGCCGCGAGCCCGTCGGCCACGACGAGCAGCACGGTCAGCGAGACGAGCACGACACGGCGGTCCACGCGCGAGGTCAGGACCGTGACGACCGGCGCCGCGACGGCACCGACCAGCCCGGTGGCGACGACCATGAGCCCGGCCGTGCCGATCCCGACGTCGAGGTCGGCGGCGATGGCGGGCAGGAGTCCGATCGGCAGGAACTCGGAGAGCACGAGGACGAAGGATCCGAGTGCGACGGACGTGACACCGAGCCACCCGCGGCGCTCTGCTGACGAGGTCATGGGTTCGTCAAGCAGTGCCGGTCGCGGGCCATTCCCGCGTGTCGTGTCGCTACTCGGCGGGTACCGGCACGGTGCGGCCCGACACCACCGACTCCTGCGCCGCGAGCACGATCGACAGGGTCCGCAGCCCGACGTGCACGTCCGGCTGCGGCTGCACGCCCGCCCGGACGGCGTCGACGAACGTCCGGAGCATCGCGGCATCGGGGTCGGCGCCGTAACGGGACTCGATCGGCAGCCCGGTCTCCGCGACGATCCCGCGAGCAGCCGCCCCGAAGAAGTCGAGCGACACCGTGCCGCCCGTCCCGGCGACGTCGAGCGTCAGTCCACCCCACACCGCCGAGGTGTCCGGCTTGTTCCACGAGCAGTCGATCGCGGCGACGACGCCGTTCGCGTACGTGATCGTGACGAGTCCGGCGGTCTCCGCCTGCGCCCGGGCCGCGTGCAGTGTGCGGTTCGCCACCGCGGTCACGGTGACGGGTGCCGACCCCATCAGGCCCTCGAGCAGGTCCGCGATGTGCACGACGTGGTCGACGATCGCGCCGCCGCCGGACAGTTCCGGCTCGGTGAACCACGACCGGGTCAGGGGGAGCATGCCGTTGTTCGCGCCGCGGACCGAGAAGAGCTGCCCGAGCGCCCCGGAGTCGTGCGCCGCGCGGAGCTTGTCGAACGCCGAGGTGAACCGCACCGGGAACGCCACCATGAGCATGACCCCCGCCGCCTCGACGGCGTCGCGGATCGCGAGGCCGTCCTCCCACGTGGTCGCGAGCGGCTTCTCGCACAGGACGTGCGCACCGGCGGCGGCCGCGGCCTCGACGAGTTCGCGGTGCCGGGCGTTCTCGCTCGTGACGACGACGGCGTCCGGGCCCCAGGCGAGCAGCTCGTCGTACGTCTCCGCGTAGTCGACCCCGAGCTCGTCGGCCAGGTCGCGGCCGCGGAGCTCGATGACGGTCTCGCCGGTGCTGACGCCGCCCGGATCGGCACCGCGGACCTCGACCCCCGGCATCGCGGTGAGGGCGGTGAGGTAGCCGATCGCATGGGTGTGGGCGAACGACATCACGGCGATCTTCAGAGCGGTCACGCGCGAGCTCCCGTCGTCAGGGACACCGGCTGCCCGGTGTCCATCGACTCGAGTGCCGCGTTCGCGATCCGGACCGCCTCGGCGCCGTCCGCCGCCGTCACCCGCGGAGCGGCACCGCCAGCGAACGCCCCGAGGAACTCGGCCAGCTCGAGCCCGTACGGGTCGTCGGCGGGGTCGACCTCGGGCAGGAAGCCGTCCGCGGCGTCGGGCACCGCGAGGTCGGCGACGTAGTCCTGTTCGTCGAGCGACCGGTGCGCCAGGCTGCCGCGCGTGCCCGTCACCGAGTACTCGGTCGAGAACGCGAGGTGCTGCGGTCCCCAGATCCCGGCGACGTGGCTGATCGCCCCGGACTCGTGCGTGAGCAGGACGTGTGCTGCCTCCACCGGCTCGGCCTCGGTGCCGGCACGGACGCCGACCGCCGACACCGTGGTGACGGGTCCGGCGACCCACCGCGCGATGTCGAGGTCGTGGATCATCTGGTCCATCACGATGCCGCCGGACAGTGCCCGGTCGGCGAACCACGCGGTGCGGATCGGGAAGGCCCCGGAGCGCACGAACCGCAGGACCGCCAGGTCGCCCAGGAGGCCCGTGGTGACGGCGTCGTGAAGGCGCACGTACGCGGGGAAGAAGCGCACCACGTGGGCCGGGAAGAGCTGTCGGCCGGCGTCCTGCGCACGGGCCACCAGGTCCGCGGCATCGGCGTCGGTCCGGGCGAGGGGCTTCTCCGACACGACGTCCTTGCCGGCGGCGAGTGCGGCCCGCACGACCTCGGCGTGGGCGAAGGTCGGCGTCACCACGTCCACGACGTCGACGGCCGCGAACAGGTCGTCGAGCGAGTCGACGACGGTGATCGACGACCCCACGGCGGCTGCAGCAGGGGCGAACGCCGCCGCGAGCTCCGGTGCACCGTCCTGCGCGTACACGACGACCGGGCCGAGGCGGAGCAGGCCGGGCATGTGCGCGTGGGCGATGCCGCCGGCGCCGACGAGGCCGATCCGGGGAGGGGTCGGGGGCATCGGGGCTCCTTCGCGGGGTGGACCGGTCGACGGTGACGGGGACCGGGCCATGCTACCGAGCCGCCGGTCGGAGGGTGGTGCTCAGGCGGACCCGCGCCAGACCACCTCGGTCGGCAGGATGAGTCCGTGCGGGCCCTCGTCGGCACCGGCGATCTGCGCGAGCACCTGCTGCGCCGCGCTCTCGCCGAGGGTGTGCGCGGGTTGTCGGACCGTCGACAGCGGCGGGTCGCAACGCAGTGCCCAGGCGCTGTCGTCGAAGCCGACGACGCCGACGTCACCGGGGACCGACCGGCCGCTGCGCTGCAGGACGTCCATCGCGCCGGCGGCCACGGCGTCCGAGGCGGCGAACACCCCGTCGAGGTCGGGGGCCCGGTCGAGGAGCTCACGCATGCCCTCGGTGCCGGCGGTGTAGCTGAACAGCGGGTTGCGGGCCACCAGCTCGGGGTCGAAGCGGTCGCCGAGCGCCGCGGTGAAGCCGGCCAGTCGGTCCTGCCCCGAGTCGCGGTCGAGCCCGGACGCGAGCATGCCGATCCGCTTTCGGCCGGTGGCGACCAGGCGCCGGGTGATCTGCTCGGCGGCCGCGCGGTTGTCGATGCCGATGTACGAGATGTTCGCGGCGTCGGACGGGTGGCCGACGAAGCACGCCGGCATGCCGATCTCCTCGATCGCCCGGGTGATCGGGTCGCCGTCGCGGGCGGACAGCACGATGGCACCGTCGACGAACCCGCCGCGCAGGTACTCGACGACGCGCTCGTTGTCGCGGGCCGAGTCGACCATGATCGTGACGAGCTGCTGGTCGGCCTGCGACAACACCGTGTTGGTGCCGATCAGGATGTTGCCGATGTTCGGGTCGTCGAGCACCTGGACCGACGGCTCGTGCACGATCAGGGCGATCGCTCCGGAGCGTCGGGTGACCAGGCTCCGGGCCGCCGCGCTGCGCACGTAGCCGACGCGCCGGACGGCTGCCCGCACGGCTTCGCGGGCTTCGGGCGACACGTACGGTTCGTCGTTCAGGACCCGTGAAACGGTGCCCCGGGAGAGTCCTGATTCGTCGGCGACGTCCTGGATCGTGGCGCGCTGGCGTGCGGTTCGGACCTCGGACATGCGGCAACCATATCCGTCCCACGACGGGCTCCAGCACGCGTCTTGTTGACAGCGGTCCGCTTCTGGTGTTCACTCTGGGAGCGCTCCCAGAACGATCCGAACCCGTTCGGTCCGGCTGGACTGGGAGCGCTCCCAGAACCTGGGAGACCTTCGCCGTCGAAGGGGTCGTCAACGACCGGAGCGGCAGCGGTCGCCCCGATCAGCGAGGACCCTGACGTGACCACGACCACCCTGCCGACGCCCGCCACCGGGGCGCTCGGGCTCGGCTCGACCGGGCTCGCCTTCGGGTGCGACTACAACCCCGAGCAGTGGGACCCTGCGGTCTGGGTCGAGGACGTCCGGCTGATGCGCGAGGCCGGGGTGAACCTGGTCGCGATCAACGTCTTCGGCTGGTCGCATGTCGAGCCGCGTCAGGGCGAGTACGACTTCACCGCGCTCGACACCGTCATCGAGCTGCTGCACGGCGCGGGCATCGGCGTCGACCTCGGCACCGGCACCGCCTCGACCCCGCCGTGGCTCACCACGCTGCACCCCGAGGTCCTGCCCGTCGTGGCGGACGGCACCACGCGCTGGCCCGGCGGGCGGCAGGCGTTCTGCCCGAGCTCCCCGGTGTACCGCGAGCTCGCCCTCGCCCTGGTCCGCGCCACGGCGGAGCGCTACGGCGACCACCCCGCGGTGAAGCTCTGGCACGTGTCGAACGAGCTCGGCTGCCACAACGCGCACTGCTTCTGCGACGTCTCGGCCGAGGCGTTCCGTGGCTGGCTCCGTGCCCGCTACGGCACCGTCGACGAACTGAACGCCGCGTGGGGCACCTCGTTCTGGAGCCAGCGGTACTCGGCGTGGGAGCAGGTGCTGCCGCCCCGCGCGACGCTGTCGTCCACGAACCCCGCGCAGACCATCGACTTCGACCGGTTCTCGTCCGACGAACTCCTCGGCCACCACCGTGCCGAGGCCGCCGTGCTCCGTGAACTGAGCGACAAGCCCGTCACCACGAACTTCATGGTCGCCGCGCACATCACCGCGCTCGACTACTGGTCGTGGACGGCCGACATGGACGTCATCGCGAACGACCACTACCTCGACCACCGCCTGCCCCGCCCGCACGCCGAGCTCGCCTTCGCCGCGGACACCACCCGCGGACTCGCCGGCGGAGCCCCGTGGCTGCTGATGGAGCACTCGACCGGCGCCGTGAACTGGCAGCCGCACAACGTCGCGAAGGCACCGGGCCAGATGCTGCAGGACACCGTCGCGCACATCGCCCGGGGCGCGGACGGCGTCTGCTTCTTCCAGTGGCGCGCGTCGGTGCAGGGCTCCGAGAAGTTCCACTCCGCACTGCTGCCGCACGCCGGCACCGATTCGCGCACCTGGCGCGACGTCGTCGCCCTCGGGGCGCTCGTCGAGCGGCTCGGCGAACTGCGCGGATCCCGGGTCGTCGCCGAGGTCGCGCTCGTCTTCAGCTGGGAGAACCAGTGGGCCGCCGACCTGGAGGCCCACCCCACCACTGCGCTCCGGTACCTGCAGCAGGTGCACGCGTTCCACGCCGCGCTCCGAGACCTCGGGGTCACGGTCGACGTCGTCGCGCCGGGCGCCCCGCTCGACGGCTACGCCGCGGTCGTCGTCCCCGAGCTCTACCTGGTGCGCGACGAGCACGCCGCCGTGATCGCCGACCACGTCGCCGCCGGTGGCCACGCGGTCGTCACCTTCTTCAGCGGGATCGTCGACGAACGCGACCGGGTCCGCACCGGCGGCTACCCCGGCGCCTTCCGCGACCTGCTCGGCATCCGGGTCGACGAGTTCCTGCCGCTCGCCGCGGACCAGGCGATCGCGCTGTCCGACGGCACCACCGGCACCGTGTGGTCGGAGCCCGTCGCGCTGCGCGGCGCCACGAGCGTCGTCGAGTACGCCGAGGGCCCGCTCGCCGGCTCCGCCGCGGTCACCCGCAACGACCACGGCGCCGGATCCGCCTGGTACACGTCCACCGTGCTCGAGGCCGACGCGCTGCGCGACCTGCTCCGCCGCGTGCTCGCCGAGGCCGGCGTCTCCCCGGATCCCGCGACCGCACCGGGTGTCGAGGTCGTCCGGCGCCGCGACGACCAGCACGAGTGGGTCTTCCTGCTCAACCACTCCGACCAGCCCGCCTCGCACACCGTCACGGGCCACGAGCTCGTCACCGACCGACCCGTCGACGGCGTCACCGTCCTCGACGCCGGCAGCACCCAGATCATCCGCACCGACAGGAACCGATCATGACCACCACCACCCAGCGGCCCCGCGCCGTCCGTCGTCGGGGCGGGGGCTCCCGCTACCGCCTGGCGATCGCGATCTTCGTGGTCCCGTTCGCCCTGCTGTTCACCGCGTTCTACCTCGTCCCGATCCTGTACGCCGTGTGGCAGTCGCTGCAGAAGATCGAGCGCCAGGGCACGTTCGGCGCCCCGACACAGGTGTTCGGCGGGCTGAGCCAGTACGCGCTCGTGTTCCAGAACAGCGCGTTCTGGGACTCGGTGCTCCGCGTGCTGCTGTTCGGTGTCGTGCAGGTCCCCGTGATGCTCGGGCTCGCGCTCCTGTTCGCGCTGCTGCTCGACTCCCCGCTGCTGCGTGGCAAGCGGTTCTTCCGCCTGGCCTTCTTCGCGCCGTACGCGGTCCCCGGTGTCATCGCCGCGATCATGTGGGGCTACCTCTACGCCCCGGACCTGTCGCCGTTCTCCGCCGTGACCTCGAAGGTCGACTTCCTGGGGTCCGGCACCGTGCTCTGGGCCGTCGCGAACGTCGTGACCTGGGTCTTCGTCGGCTACAACATGCTCATCATCTACTCGTCGTTGTTGGCGATCCCGGCCGAGATCTACGAGGCCGCCAAGCTCGACGGGGCCTCGCAGCTCCGGATCGCGCTGTCGATCAAGATCCCCCTGGTCGTGCCGGCGATCGTGCTGACCGCGGTGTTCTCGGTGATCGGGACGCTGCAGCTGCTGACCGAGCCGACCGTCTTCCGGCAGTTCACCTCGACGATCTCGTCGACGTTCACGCCCAACATGCTCGTCTACTCGACCTCGTCGGTGCCGAACTTCAACCTGGCGGCCGCGTTCTCGGTCGTCCTCGCCCTCGCCACGTTCATCCTGTCGATCGGGTTCCTCCGACTGACCCAGCGGAAGGCCGCCCAGTGACCGTCCACGCACCCACCCCGGGCGACACCGTGCGCGACGCGGGCCGACCGCTCGAGCCGAACCGGGCCTCCCGTCCGCACCAGCACGGTGCACGCGGGCCGCGGGAGAGCGTCATCTCGCGCAGCGCCGCGATGATCGTGATGGGTGTCTTCACCCTGTACTTCCTGCTGCCGATCTTCTGGCTGCTGGTCTCGTCGACCAAGACGGCCGCGAACTTCAACACCACGTTCTCGCTGTGGTTCAGCGCGACCTCGGTGCAGGACTTCTTCGCGAACCTCGCCGAGCTGTTCACCCGGCAGGACGGCATCTACCTGCGCTGGCTGCTCAACAGCATCGCCTACGCCGGTGTCGCCGGGCTGCTCGGCACCGTGCTGTCGGCGATGTGCGGGTACGCCCTGGCCAAGTACCGGTTCCGTGGGCGTGAGGCGCTGTTCAACACGTTCCTCGGCGGCGTCCTCGTGCCGGCCACGGCGCTCGCCCTGCCGCTGTTCCTCATCTTCAGCCAGGTCGACCTGACCGACACGTTCTGGTCGGTGTTCCTGCCGAGCATCGTCAGCCCGTTCGGCGTCTACCTGTCGCGGTTGTTCGCGGCGTCGAGCGTGCCCGACGAGATCATCGAGGCCGCGCGCATCGACGGCTCCGGCGAGGTCCGCACGTTCTTCACCGTCGCCGTCCGGCTCATGTCGCCGGCCCTCGTGACGATCTTCCTGTTCCAGTTCGTCGCCGTCTGGAACAACTTCTTCCTGCCGCTCGTGATGCTCCGCGACTCGTCGCTGTTCCCCGTCACGCTCGGCCTCTACACGTGGAACTCGAGCGTGAACCAGTACCCCGACCTGCGCACCCTCGTGCTCATCGGGTCGTTCGTCTCGATCATCCCGCTGCTCATCGCGTTCCTGAGCCTGCAGCGCTTCTGGCGCTCCGGCCTCGGGTCCGGCGGTCTGAAGTAGCCACCCGACCAGCACTCCCTCCGCACACCAGCCCTCCCCACACCACATCCCGAACGGAAACAGCATGAAGACAACGAAGTTCCTCAGCGTCGCCGCCCTGGCGGTCGCCGCGACCGTCGCCCTCGCCGGTTGCAGCGCCGGCGGCAGCGGCAGCGGCGGCGGTTCCTCCGACACTGCAGCCGCGAGCTGCAAGCCCTCGAGCGGCAAGGTCACGCTCGACTTCACGACCTGGGTGCCGAACATGGACAAGGTCGTCGCCATCTGGAACAAGGCGAACCCGGACATCCAGGTGAAGACCTCGATCGTCGCGAACGGCAACAGCGGGACGTACCAGAACTTCTTCAACCAGCTCAAGGCGAAGCAGGCGCCCGACATCGGCCAGGTCGAGTACGACACCCTGCCGGCCTTCCGGGTGCAGGGCGGCCTCGAGGACATCGGTGCGTGCTCCGGCATCTCGGCGGCGAAGAAGGACTTCTCCGACGGCCTCTGGAACCAGGTCACCTTCGGCGAGTCGAAGTCCGTCTACGCCGTGCCGCAGGACTCCGGTCCGATGGCGCTGTACTACCGCAAGGACCTGTTCGAGAAGGCCGGGCTCGACGCCCCGAAGACGTGGGAGGAGTACGCCGAGGACGCCGTCAAGATCAAGGCGCTCGGCGGCAACATCACGAACTTCGCCAAGGGTGACGTCAACCAGTTCGCCGGGCTCGTGTCACAGGCCGGCGGCCAGTGGTTCGCGAACTCGGGTGACTCGTGGAAGGTCGACCTGACCGACGCGAAGTCGAAGAAGGTCGCCGACTACTGGCAGGACCTGATCGACAAGAAGCTCGTCAACACCCTGCCGAGCTTCACCGACCAGTGGAACGCCGCGTACGACAGCGGCCAGGACTGGACCTGGGTCTCCGCCGTCTGGGGTGCGAACACCATCTCGAGCGGTGCGCCGTCGACCTCCGGCAAGTGGGCCGTCGCGCCGATGCCGCAGTGGAGCGAGGGCGAGTCGAAGTCGGCCGCCTGGGGCGGTTCGTCGAACGTCGTCTTCGCCGGCAGCGAGCACCCCGCCGAGGCGTCGAAGTTCCTGGTCTGGCTGAACACCTCGACCGAGGCGCTGTCCGCACTGAACAAGGAGGCCAACCTCTACCCGGCGTCCTCCACCGGCGCCGAGCTCCCCGCGCTGACCGAGGGACTCCCGGTCTACGGCAACCAGAAGATCTACGAGGAGTTCGCGACCGCAGCGAAGGACATCCAGCCCTTCACCTGGGGTCCGACGATGACGCAGACCTACTCGGACGTCTCCGACGGTTTCGGCTCGGCGGCGTCCGGTGACGGCACGCTGCTCGAGGCACTCGAGTCCGGGCAGTCCAAGACGGTGGCGGCGCTCAAGGCGCAGTCGATCCCGGTCAAGGGCTGACAGCGCTGACGCGCTGACGGCGGACGGGAGGCACGGTGCCAGCTGGCACCGTGCCTCCTGTCCGTTGCTCGGTCACGCTGGCAAGCGCTGCATGTGATGTGTTGCCGTTTGCGATAATCGCAAGTATGCTGGCGACATGGCCGAATCCCTGGAACAACGTGTCGAAGCCGTCATCACATCGGTCGACCTCGGGCGAGCGGACTTCGCAGCCTCCATCGGCATCGACGCGAGCAAACTCTCGAAGTCGCTCTCGGGTCGGCGACGGTTCTCCTCCCTTGAACTGGCCAGGATCGCCGACGTGGGCCGTCGCAGCGTCGATTGGCTGATCACTGGACGTGAGCCGTTCCGACCGGTGTTCGCCCAGCGCGCCCGGCTCGCTGGTGTCGATGACGAAGCGGGGGCGAGGACGGTCGAACTCCTCGCCACTGGCGTTCGTGGCCTCGCAGCGGTCGACCGCCCGTTGGTCCTGCCTGAGCTCCCGCAACTCGCCCAACGGTCGAGCTGGTACACGGTGGAGGCGGCTGAGCTCGCGCGTCGCTTCGTCGCGGCGATCGGTCGACCGCTCGGCGGCCTGTCGACGCACGATCTCATCTCGGCCATCGAACGCGTCTTCGGCGTGATGGTCGTCGTCACCGACCTGCCGGAGGGGATCGACGGTCTCTCGTACGAGGACGCGCGCTGCCGGGTGACCCTCCTCGCGACCACCGACCAGCCCCTGCGTCAGCGGTTCACGCTCGCGCACGAACTCGCGCACATCGCCTTCGGTGATGCTCGTCAGGGCATGCTCGAGGAACGAATGGGGACGGCGCGCTCGAACGTCGAGCGGCGCGCGAACAGCTTCGCCGCGGCCTTCCTCGCCCCCGCGGACGAACTCAGCGCGGCGATCGGCGGGCGCTCGACGGCAGCGGCGTTCCCGGAGCTGGTCGGGCACTTCCAGCTCTCGCCCGAGTCGATGGCATGGCGGCTCTTCAACGAGAAGCACATCGGCGAGACCGACCGAGCAGGTCTGATCGGCCTGCGCGCTCGCTCGATCTACATGCAGCTCGGGAAAGCGGCCGAGTACGTCGACCTGTCGCACGCTGCGGGGGAGCCACGTCCGAGTTGGCTGCTCGTCAACGCTGCCCTCGATGCCTACCGCGACGGCGACACGACGGTGAAGCCCGTCGCGACGCTCCTTGGGTGGGCACCGCAGGATGCTGAGGAGTTCTTCGCGCTGGACGATGGATCGACACCGGTCCCAGAAGCCGGCATGACCGAGAACTGATCGTGGCGCTCCACTGGTTTCCGGACAACTCGCTGATCTGCAACTTCGCTGCCGTCGACGAACTCGACCTCTTGCGTGCCAGCCTCCACGGTGCAGGGAGGGTTGTGGAAGCCGTTGCGTTCGAGATCGAGCGTTCCACAGCCCATGTTCCGAACCTCGCCCGGCTGGACCTCCACGACTGGTTCGGTCCGGCGATCGAGTTCCGCGATGTAGTCGATCAGCTGCAGATCGAAGCGGTGCGCACGGCTCGCTTCGGCGGTGGCGACGAGAAGCCCCTCGAACACCTCGGTGAGAGTCAGACGCTCCACCTGCTCCGGACCCGCGCGGAGTTCGCGGGAAGCGTCTGGATGAGTGAGGACGGCGGGTCGCTCAGAGTGGCCGGGCGCATGGGCATCGTCACTCGAGACACGCGTGCTGTCCTCGAGGAACTCGTCGCGTTCGGTGAGGTGACGGCGCAGCGGGCTTACACGATCGCCGTCGCGATCGAGCAGGCCGATCGGCCGATCCTCAGGATGCCGACGTCCTCCCGCGACCTGTCGTGATCGGACCGGAGGCGCGCTGCGAGCTGGCCCCGCGCCTCCCGTGTGGTCGGTGTGATCTCAGAACCCAGCGGTCAGATTTTCTGAGGTAGCGGCACAAGTCAGAAAATCCGGCGCAGTTGTTCTGAGACCAGTGTCAGGCGTCGAGGGCGCGTCGCGCGGCCGCGACGACCTCGGCATCGGTCACGAAGTGCGCGGAACCGTCGTCGGCGCCGCCCATCGGGACCCCGGCGTGGGCGCTGTCCGGCGCGGCACGCTTGGCCGACAGGTGCACGGCGGCGGCACCGGTCGCGACCAGCGCCCGGATGTCGGCCGGGGTGACACCGGCACCGGCCATGACCTGCACGGGCCCGGCGGCGTCGACCATCCGGGCGATCATGGCAGCGCCGGCTCCCGCGGTGGGGGCGCCGCCGGAGGTCAGCACGCGGGTGAACCCGAGGGCGGCGAGCGTGGCTGCTGCGGCGACGGGGTCCACCGCGTGGTCGATCGCCCGGTGCAGGGTGACCTCGGCGGTCGTGCTGACCGAGCGGGCGGCGCCGACGAAGCGGCGCAGGGCGTCCTCGTCGAGGGTCCCGTCCGGGCGCAGCGCACCGACGACGACACCGGCGGCGCCGGAGCGCAGGACCGTCCGGACCTCGCGCACCATGAGCTCGACCTCGTCGGGGGTGTGCACGAACCCGCCGGGGCGGCACCGGACCAGCGCGTGCGCCGGGATCCCGGTCTCGTGGGTCGTCTCGACCAGGGCCTGCGACGGGGTCAGCCCGCCGAGCTCGAGCCCGACGCAGAGCTCGACCCGGTCAGCCCCGCCGTCCCGTGCGACGACCGCACCCTGCGGCGAGGTGACCGCGATCTCGAGTGCAACGGGCGAAGGGGTCATGCAGAGGCTCCGAGTGGCTGGTCCGAGGCCGGGATGATCCTGGCGGTCAGGTCCGGGGCCTCGGGGAACACTCGATCGTAGGGGAACATCGGCCGCTCGATCCTGTGGTGCCCGAGGCGGAGCAGGTCCTGGTCGACACCACCCGGGGTGAGCGCGAGCATCCAGTCGGCGGCCATGTCGAACAGCTCCGGCTCGAGGTACCCGATCTTCACCACGACGACGTCGGCCTGCCGCGGTGCCAGGTCGAGGTCGGTGAAGTCGTGCTCGTGGTGGTACGGCTTGCGCAGCTTCGTCAGGATCGCGAAGACGCTGCCGACCTGCAGCACGACCTCGGTCTCGGCGTCGCGGTCGCCGTGCTTGACCGCGTGGACCCGCCCGGTCATGGTGATCGGTCCGGCGTGCACGGCATCGACCGACGCACCGGCGGTCACCGTGACGGTCGCACCCACACCGGCCTCGACCGCGGTCGCCACGGCGGCGGCACCGGGGACGCTCGCGTAGATCAGGGTGGGGCCGTCGGCGCTCGCGAAGGCCGGGTTCGCGAGCACCTGCGTCAGTCCCCAGGTCATGTCGCCGGAGCCGCCCGCGGTGGGGTTGTCGCCGGAGTCGGACACGAAGTAGGGGTGTGCGGCACCGGGTGCGAGCGCGGCGGCCAGGCATTCGTCGAACGTGCCGGTGGGTGCGACGAAGACGAAGTCCTCGCGGACGTCCCAGAAGGCACGGGCGAGGCGCTCGGCCCCGGCGGCGACGGCGGCCTCGTCCCACCCGGTGACGACGGTGACGGCCTGGTCGCGGGGCTGGTCCGCCCAGGCGTAGCCGACCCAGATCGCCGCGTCGAGCACGCCGTCGGTCTGCTCGACGAGCGGCACCTGGGCGTACAGCGAGGCGGCGGGTTCGAGGCGGGTCGAGGTCTGCTCGCCGGGCAGCAGAACGGGGATCGGGATCCAGGCCTTCACGGGGCGCTGCGCTCCGGCAGGACGCGTGGTGAGCACGTCGACCAGGTTCCGGACGGCACGTTCCTTGGTCTCCATGGCGTCCTCGTGCGGGGCCATCCGGTAGCAGGTGACGAGGTCGACCTGGTGGGCGAGCTCGCCCGTGACGTTGCCGTGCAGGTCCATCGACGCCGACACGATGACGTCCGGGCCGATCACCGCACGGATCCGGCCGAGCAGGTCCGCCTCGGCGTCGTCGAGGCCCTCGACGACCATCGCGCCGTGGATGTCGTACCAGAGGCCGTCCACGTGCTCGGCGTCGACGATCGCGCGCAGTCGCGTGACGATCTCGGCCGCGAGCTCCTCGTACGACGCCCGGTCCACGATGCCGCCGGGCAGCGCGTGCCCGATGAGCGCCCCGCGGAAGTCCGCCGCGTCCGACATCGCGGACAGGAACGGGTACCGCGCCACGACCTCGTCGCCACGGTCCGGGTGGAACGCCGGTGCGTGGGTGCGGGTGGGGGTGAAGGTCGACGTCTCGATGGCCAGCCCGGCGATGGCGACGACCGGACGACGGGCACCGGCGGGGACGGCGGGGGTGGCGGGCACGGTCTCAGACACGGACGCTCCTGTTCCTGGTGGTGGACTGCGGGATGGGGGTGGACAGCTCCTCGAGCGACGCGGCGAGGCCCCGCTGCAGTGCGAACTGCCCGGCACCGACGAGCCCGGCATCGGCACCGAGCGACACCGGCTCGATGGCCAGGTGCTGCGTCATGAGCGGGTGGCAGCTCTCGTAGAGCTGACTGCGCACGGCCGCGATGAACGGGTCGAGGGTGGAGAGGATGCCGCCCAGGTAGACGGCGTCCGGGTTGAAGAAGTTCACGTTGGCCGCGAGCACCTCGCCGAGGTACCGACCGGCCAGGCGCACGGCACGGGTGGCCTCGGGGTGGGCGTCCGAGGCGAGTCGGACGACGTCGGCGGTCGAGGAGACGTCGACCCCGGCGCCCGACAGGATCCGCACCAGGGCAGCTCCGGACGCGACGGTCTCGAGGCACCCGGTGTTCCCGCACGAGCAGGGGGTGTCACCGGCGGCGTCGATCCGCACGTGGGTGATGTCCCCGGCCGAACCCGTGGACCCGCGGTACAGGCGGCCGTCGATGACGATGCCCGCGCCGATCGCCGATCCGGCCTTGATCGTGATGGTCTGCCGGCGTCCCGGAGGCTGCACGCTCTGCTCGCCGGCGGCCATGCAGTTCGCGTCGTTGTCGACGATCGCCGGCAGGCCGAAGCGGTCGGACAGCCAGGCGGCCACCGGGAACCCGTTCCAGCCCGGCATCCGGCTCGGCAGGTCGACGACACCGGCCTCGACGTCGACGGGACCGGGCAGGCTGAGCCCGACCCCGCGTAGACCGGCGCGGCCACGGTCGTCGGCGAGCCGCTCGAGCAGGCCGGCCAGTCGCTGCAGGCCGGCGGTCGGACCGTCGGAGAGTGCGAACGGGACGTTCGCGACCGACTCGAGCGCGCCTCCCGGCAGCACGATCCCGACCCGCGCGTGCCCGCCGCCGACGTCCGCGGCGACCGCGTACTCGTCGACGCCGCCGATGCGGAGGACCTTGCGGGGACGCCCGCCGGTCGAGACGTCGGTGCCCTCTTCTGCGAGCAGCCCGTGCGACAGCAGCTGGGTGACGACGTGCGACACCGTCGACGGAGCGGCGCCGAGCAGTGTGGCGATCTCGGTGCGACTCGCGGCCTGACCCGACGCGACGAGTTCGAGGACGCGAGCAGAGAGGTCCGTCACGACTTTCTCCAATCCGGGGGAAACGACGGTCGAACCGACCGAACACCCGGAGCCTAACCGGCGGAACGGCCCGTTCACCCTTTCGTCCAAACGGCAGAAACGCAGTTTTTACACGAAGATGTTTGTTTTTCCAACGGCTTTGGCCATTGACTGTGTCCGTGCCGCTCGGCACGCGTGCTCCACCTCCCCAGAACTCCCACGCACCAGGAGACACACATGACCAAGCCCCGCCGCTGGGCGCTCCTCACCGGAGCAGCGATCGCCGTGAGCGCCCTGCTCGCCGGATGTTCCGGGGGCGGTTCCGCCACCTCGAACGCGAATCCGGACGAGATCAACTACGCCCTTCCTGCGAACTTCACGCCCAACTGGATCCTGCCGATCGGCACCGCCGCGCACCTCAACACGAACAACGGCTCCATCGCGCAGTCGCTGTACGAGCCGCTCGTCGCGTACGACGGCTCCACCGGCAAGATCGCGTGGAACAAGGACGGGTCCGTCGCCACGGACGCGGAGTTCGCCGACGACGGCAAGAGCGTCGAGATCACCCTCGGTGACCGGCACTGGTCCGACGGCGAGGCGATCACGAGCCGCGACGTCGAGTTCTGGTTCAACCTGATCAAGGCGAACAAGGACCAGTGGGGCTCGTACTCGAAGGGCAAGGCGCCGGACAACTGGACCTCGTTCAAGACCGTCGACGACACCCACTTCACGATCACGTTCGACAAGGCGTACAACTCGGACTGGATGCTCGCCAACCAGCTGAGCCACATCATCCCGCTGCCGCAGCACGCCTGGGACAAGACGAGCGCGAGCGCCAAGGTCACCGACGCCGACGAGACCACCGCCGGCGCGAAGCAGGTCTGGAAGTACCTGAACACCGCGGCCGGCAAGATCTCCGACTACGCCACCGACGACCTGTGGAAGACCATCTCCGGTCCCTACGGCGTGAAGGCGTTCACCACCGCCGGCAAGGTCACCCTCACCGCGAACACGAAGTACGACGGCGGCGAGAAGCCCTCGATCACGACCGTCAACCTGCTGCCGTTCACGACGGCCGACGCCGAGGTGAACGCGGTCCGCTCCGGCGAGGTCGACTACGGCTACATCAACGCCACGGACATGGACCAGGAGTCCTCGTTCACGGCGAAGGGCTACGAGGTCGAGCCGTGGACCGGCTGGGCCATCACCTACATGCCGTACAACTTCAACAACCCGGACATGGGCGCCGTCTTCAAGCAGCTGTACGCCCGCCAGGCCGTGCAGATGTCGATCGACCAGAAGTCCCTGTCGAAGGTCGTCTTCAACGGCACCGCCACCTCGACCTACGGCCCGATCCCGCAGGCGCAGGAGTCCGACTACGTCTCCGACGTGCAGAAGGACAACCCGTACCCGTTCAGCACGTCGAAGGCCAAGGACCTGCTGACCAGCCACGGCTGGGAGGAGCAGGGCGGCACGATGGTCTGCACCGACCCCGGCACGTCCGACAGCCAGTGCGGTGAGGGCGTGAAGAACGGCACGAAGTTCACCATGGGTGTCCTGTCGCAGTCCGGCTCGACCGTGACCGACAACATGATGAGCGCGATCCAGTCCTCGCTCGCGAAGACCGGCATCGGCTTCACCATCAAGACCGCGCCGGTGTCGAGCGTGCTCTCGCAGACCCCGACCTGCACGAGCGACGAGGCCAGCTGTGACTGGGACCTGTCGTTCTTCGGCACCGCGGGCAGCTGGTACTTCCCGGCCTACCCGACCGGTGAGTCGCTCTTCTCGACCGGTGGTTCGGCGAACTTCGGCAGCTACTCGAACAGCGAGGTCGACGACCTCATCGACGCGACCACCACCTCGACCGACGCCACCGCCGTGCAGGACTACAGCGCCGCGGTCGCGAAGGACCTGCCGGTGATCTGGCTGCCGAGCCCCGACTACCAGATCTCGGTCGTCAAGAAGGGCCTGTCCGGGTTCGACCAGGACTCGCTCGCCAACTTCCACCCGGCCCAGTGGAAGTGGAACAAGTAAGACCGTGACCACGGACGGGAGGCGCGGTGCGCGCCCGACGCGCACCGCGCCTCCCGTCCCTCGCACGTCTCCAATCCGACCATCGGAAGCCGCATGACCACAGCTCTCTACCTCACCAGGCGCGTCCTGCAGGCGCTCGCGGTGATCCTCATCGTCACGATCGTGGTGTTCTGCCTGCTGCACGCGCTGCCCGGCGGACCCGCCCGCGGTGTCCTCGGCGTCTCCGCGACGCCCGCGCAGATCACGGCGTTCAACCAGGCGCAGGGACTCGACCAGGCGCTGCCGGTGCAGTACCTGCGGTTCCTCGGTCGTCTGCTCACCGGTGACCTCGGCACCTCGTACACGCTCAACGAACCGGTGTCGCAGCTCATCGCCGAACGCCTGCCGAAGACCCTCGTCCTCACCGGCATCTCCGCCGTCCTCGGCCTCGTCATCGCGATCCCGGTCGGCATGCTCCAGGCCGCCCGCCGCAACGGCGCGGTCGACTACGCCGCCACCGCGCTGGCCTTCGTCTTCTACTCGACGCCGGCCTTCTTCCTCGGCCTCATCCTGATCATCGTGTTCAGCCAGCAGCTGCCGTGGCTGCCGTCGCAGGCGCCGAGCGGCACCACGCTCGCCGAGGTGTTCCAGGACCCCGCCGGGCTCGTCCTGCCCGTCGTCACCGGAGCGCTCGCGATGATCGCCGTGTTCAGCCGGTACATGCGGGCCTCGACCCTCGAGAACCTGCAGGAGGACTACGTCCGCACCGCCCGCGCCGGTGGTGCCTCGACGATGACGATCCTGCGCCGGCACGTGTTCCGGAACTCGCTGACGCCCGTCGTCGCGATGCTCGGCTACTACCTGCCCGTGCTGTTCGGCGGTGCCCTCGTCACCGAGCAGCTGTTCAACTACCCCGGCATGGGGCTCCTGTTCTGGAACGCGGCGCAGTCGTCGGACTACCCGACGCTGCTCGGCTGCGTCCTCGTCATCTCCATCGCGACCGTCATCGGCACCCTGCTCGCCGACGTCGCGCAGTCCCTCATCGACCCGCGAGTGAAGGCGAGCCGCGCATGAGCGCCGTACAACTGGCACCCGAAGCACCGGGCGCTCCCGTCACCGTCGCGGCCACCGGGTTCCGGCTCGCCGCCCGCCGGTTCCGCGGCAACACGCTCGCCGTGATCGGCCTGGCCGTGATCGTCGTCATCGTCCTGTTCTGCTTCGTCGGGCCCTTCCTGTACCCGACCGACCAGACCCACACCCTGCTCGAGCAGGCGAACCAGGGTCCGAGCGCGGCGCACTGGCTCGGCACCGACGCCGTCGGCCACGACGTGCTCGGCCGGCTGATGTACGGCGGCAAGGTCTCGCTCATGGTCGGCATCGCCGCCGGCGTCCTGGCCACCGTCGTCGGCACCCTGTGGGGTTCGGTCGCCGGCTACGTCGGCGGCTGGGTCGACGCGCTGATGATGCGCGTCGTCGACGCGGGCATCGCGATCCCGGCGCTGTTCATCCTGCTCGTCATCTCGGCCATCACGACCCCCGGTGTCGCCGGGCTCATCCTGATCCTCGGGCTGGTCTCGTGGCTGGTGCCGTCCCGCCTGATCCGCGCCGAGACCCTGACGCTGAAGAACCGCGACTACGTGCTCACCCTGCGCGCGATCGGCGGCTCGCACGCCCGCGCCATCGGCAAGCACCTGCTGCCGAACTCGGTGTCCACCATCGTCGTCGCCGCGACCTTCCAGGTCGCCGACGCGATCCTGCTCGTCGCCTACGTCTCGTACCTCGGGCTCGGCGTGCAGCCGCCCGCGACGGACTGGGGCGGCATGCTCTCGGCGGGACTCACCGCCGCGTACTCCGGACGCTGGTGGCTCATCGTGCCGCCGGGTCTGGCCGTGATCCTGATCGTCTGCGCGTTCAACGCCGTGGGCGACGGACTCCGGGACGCCTTCGACGTGAGGGGCCGCTGATGACCACCGAACCGATCCTGCGGACGACCGACCTCGGCGTCTCGTTCAGCACCGAGTCCGGCACCGTGTCGGCCGTGCGGGGCGTGTCCCTGACGGTCGCGCCCGGCGAGACGCTCGCCCTGGTCGGCGAGTCCGGCTCCGGCAAGTCCACGGTGGCGCTCGCCGCGATGGGGCTGCTCTCCGGCAACGCGACGGCGACGGGCAGCGCGCTCGTCGCCGGTCACGAGGTCGTCGGCGCTCCCGAACCGTCGCTCCGTGCCCTGCGGGGCTCGACGGTGTCGATGGTCTTCCAGGAGCCCGCGACGGCCCTCGACCCGCTCACCCGGGTCGGCGCGCAGATCGCCGAGGTGATCCGGAACCACCGAACGGTCACCGCCGCGCAGGCCGCGGCCGAGGCCGTCGACCTGCTCCGCCGCGTCGGCATCCCCGACCCCGAGTCGCGCACGCGGTCGTTCCCGTTCCAGCTGTCGGGTGGGCAACGCCAGCGCGTGGTGATCGCGATGGCGATCGCGAACTCGCCGAAGCTGCTCATCGCGGACGAGCCGACGACCGCACTCGACGTGACCGTGCAGGCCGAGATCCTCGAACTGCTCCGGAAGCTCGCCGTCGACACCGGCACGGGCGTGCTGCTCGTGACGCACAACATGGGCGTCGTCGCGGACTTCGCAGACCGCGTCGCGGTCATGCTGCAGGGCGAGATCGTCGAGACCGGCAGCGTCGAAGACGTCCTGCTCCGTCCGGAGCACGAGTACACGAAGCGGCTGCTCGCCGCGGTGCCGCGGCTCGACGTGGCGGGCGACCGTCCTGCCGCCTCGGTCGACGCGGGGTCCGCTGACGCGGCGGCCGGGAGGCCCGGTGCGGCCCCGGTGGTCGACCTGCGGGACGTCACGGTGACGTTCGGGCGCGGGGCGCGCGCCGTCCACGCGTTGCAGGGGATCGACATCGCCGTGCACGCGGGCGAGACGGTCGGCCTGGTCGGCGAGTCCGGCTCCGGCAAGTCCACCGCAGCCCGGGTGGCGCTCGGGCTCATCACGCCGACGTCCGGCACGGTGTCGCTGTTCGGGCAGGACCTGCGCAGCGCCCGTGGTCGTGATCGCCGTGCGCTCCGGTCCGGCATCGGCGTCGTGCTGCAGGACCCGGTGGCCTCGCTCGACGCCCGGATGTCCGTGGCGGAGTGCATCGCCGAACCGCTCGCCGTGCACCGCCGTGGGATGTCGTCGGCGGACCGTCGTCGGCGGATCGACGAGGTGCTCGACGCCGTCCGGTTGCCGCGGTCCCTCGCCTCGCGTGCACCCCGCGAGCTCTCCGGCGGGCAGCGCCAGCGGGTCTCGCTCGCCCGTGCCCTGGTGCTCGAGCCGCGGTTGCTCGTCGCCGACGAACCGACCTCGGCGCTCGACGTCAGCGTGCAGGAGACCGTGCTCGAGGTCCTCGGTGAACTGCAGGACGACCTGGGGTTCGCGTGCCTGTTCGTCTCGCACGACCTGGCCGTCGTGCAGCACTTCGCCGAGCGCGTCGTGGTGATGCGCCAGGGCGTCGTCGAGGAGCAGGGCACCACCGGGACGACGCTGCTGCACCCCACGACCGACTACACCAGGCGCCTGCTCGCCGCCGTACCCGTGCCCGACCCCGTCCTGCAACGGCAGCGTCGGACGGCGCGTCTCGCCTCGCTCGCGGCGGTGACCGCGTGACCCGGGTGATCGCCGGCGTCGACGTCGGCGGCACGAACACCAAGGTCGTCCTGACGACCCCCGACCTCAAGGTCGTCGACCGCGTCGACCTGCCGACGCCCGCCCACGCGGGCGGGGCGGCGATCGTGACGGCCGCCGTCGGGGCGGTGACGGGCCTGCTCGTCCGGCACCGGGCCTCCTTGACGGGTGTCGGGGTGGGCGCGGCCGGCGTGGTCGACGCGGCCACGGGCACCGTCCTGGTGACGGGCAACTCGTTCACCGGCTGGGCCGGTTACGGCGTGACCCGCGCGGTCAACGACGCCCTCGGTGTGCCGGCGACGCTCGACAACGACGTGAACGCGTTCCTGCTCGGCGAGATCGCCACGGGTGCCGTCGCGGGGGAGTCCGACGTGCTCGGGATGACCCTCGGCACCGGGGTCGGCGGTGCGTTCGTGCTCGGCGGACGGCTGTTCGCGGGGCCGCGCGGCGCCGCCGGTGAGATCGGCCACGTGCCGGGCTTCGGTGACGCGCTGTGCACCTGCGGACAGATCGGACACCTCGAGACCATCGCGGGCGCGCGTGGCATCGCCGACCGGTACGCCGAACGATCCGGCCGGCGGCTGTCGGCGCGTGACGTCGCCGTCGCCGCACGTGCCGGTGACACGGACGCCGCTGCCGTCTTCCAGGCCGCGGGGTGGGGCCTGGCGCGCGCCGCCCTGCTCACCGCGGGGATCCTCGACGTCACGACGATCGTGATCGGCGGCGGCATCGCGCGGTCGTGGGACCTGCTCGAACCGGCCATCACCGCGGCGATCGCGGCCGAGCCCCCGGTGAGCGGTGCGACGATCCGGCTGGCGCAGTCGACCCTCGGGTCGGACGCCGTGGCGCTCGGTGCCGCGTCGCAGGTGCGCGCGCTCGTGCTCGAGGCCGAGCCGGCGTAGCGACGGACCCGCGCCGGCTCGGGTCAGCGCACCCAGACGACGATGCCGCGCAGGTCGTGCAGCACGGCCGCCAGACCCGCGCGCAGTGCGCGGTCGGCGCGCTCCTCCGTGAAGGTGGACGGGTCGTAGTGGCTCGACGGTCCGAGTCCTTCGCCACGGAAGCCGCCGCCGGTCCAGTCCGCGGCCGTCACGTTCGACGTCGGCTCGGCGATCTCGGCACCCACGACCAGGAACTGCTGGTGGAGCGCCGTCGGCGACACCGCGGCGAGCGGGTCGACCATGTGGTTGCCGACGCTGATCACCAGGTCGGACCGCTCGTCGATCGCCCGGGTGACCGCCGCAATCCGGTCGTCGGCGTCCGTCGCCGACACCCTCGTGACGGTGACGTCCTCGTCCGCCGCCCACGACGCGACGGCGTCGAGCAGGGTCCGGGTCGGGGCGTCGTGGGCGTCACCGGCGTCCGACAGCAGCACGACGTCGTAGTCGTCGGGGGCGTGGACCCCGGACCACGAACCCGGCTCCGGGTGGATGGTGGCCTCGGGTGCCGGCGGCTGCGTCGGGTCGGAGAAGCCCGCGCCGAGGGCACCGGCCGTGGCGTGCGCCGTCGCCGACGTGCCGGTGCCGGCGTCGGTGCCGGCTCCTGCGTCGGTCCCGCCGGGTGTCGCCGAGCACCCGGCCAGCAGGGCGACGCCGGTGCCGACGAGGGCGACGGTGGTCAGCAGGACGGTCGTCCGGGCAGCGAGGCGGGTCACTGCATCATCGAAACACGTCGGTGTGCCGCACCGGGCCGGCTCCGGCGGCTGTCCGGCACCTGTCCCACTGCTGGTCACCACCTGTTCACCTGCCGGTCGTCCGAGGGCCGGATCGTCTGCGCGTGCCTTCCGGAACCCCCGTCGCGCTGCTGCGCGCCCGCCCTGCCCGTCCGTCCCGCCCGTCCGCGCTGATCGCACGGGTCGTCGCCGCGCTCCTGCTGCTCGGGGTGGTCGTCGTCGGCGTGCTGGCCGGGGCGTCGCCGGCATCGGCGCACGGCTTCAGCTCGGTCGTCTACGCGAAGGTGACGTCGACGGAACCGACCGTCGTGCACGCGGAACTCGGGCTCGAGTACGACCTGATGCTCGTGTCGGTCGCCACGAGCGAGCACGACGACGCATTCCACACGCAGGGTGAGGCGGCCTGGGACGACGGCGACTTCCCGGGGATGGTGTCGGCGGCCGAGGCGCACACTGACGCGCTCGGGAAGTACGTGTTCGACCGGTTCTCGGTGTCCGGTGCGGGTGGGCAGGCCTGCACGGGCGTGCTCGGCGACAGCGTCACGGTCGACCTGCAGGACGAGGTGCCGTACGCCCACGTGACGGCGGACTTCACCTGCCCGGAGCCGTCGGAGACGCAGACCGGACACGTCGTGACGTCGACACTGTTCCCGGACAGTGAGACCTTCGTGCGCGACACCAAGACGATCGTCACCTACGACGTCGACGCGAAGCAGGGATCGGCGACGCTCGATGCCTCGCAGCCGTCGTTCTCGACCGAGCAGTCGGCCGGGCAGCGCTTCTGGGAGTTCTTCCGCCTCGGTGCCGAGCACCTGCTGACCGGCATCGACCACATCCTGTTCCTCGTCGCGCTCATCGCCGGGTCACGGCGCCTGCGCGAGGTGGTCTACACCGCGTCGGCGTTCACCATCGCGCACTCGATCACGTTCATCCTCGCCGCGCTCGGGGTGGTCAGCCCGCCCGCGATCGTCGTCGAGCCGCTCATCGCCCTGTCCATCGCCGCCGTGGCCGGCTGGTACCTGTGGCGGCTCTGGCGGCGCCGGTCGCGGGCCGACGAACTCGTGGTCGGTGAACACGGGCACTTCTCGCTCGACCGGGCGGGCTGGACACGCCTGGCCGTCGTGTTCGCGTTCGGGCTCATCCACGGGCTCGGGTTCGCCGGGGCGCTGGGCATCCACGAGGCGTTCTCGTGGCAGCTGCTCGTGTCGCTCCTCGTCTTCAACGTCGGCATCGAGGCGGTGCAGCTCGCGATCATCGTCATCGTCTTCCCACCGCTGTCCCTCCTGCGTCGGAAGGCCCACCGGGTCTCGCTCTGGGTCACCGGTCTCGTGACCGCCGGGGTGTTCGTGATGGGGATGATCTGGTTCGTCGAGCGACTCGCGGCGGGATGACGGTGGTCCGCTCCTGAACAGCGACGACTTGTCACTCAGCGTTTACCAAGACGTTTCGCAGTGCATGCAGAGTCTTCCGTGCTGCACCATCCCACGTCTGAGAAACGGACCACCATGAGTCTCCTGTCCGGCGCCACCACACGGCGCAGAACCACCACCCTCCGCGTGTGCGGAGCCGTCCTCGGGGCCGCGCTCATCGCCGGCGCCTCGATGGTCGGCACGAACGTCGCCTCCGCCGCGACGAACACCCCTACCACCAACATCTCCACCGGCGGCCCGCTCCACATCCTGCTGGGCGTCGGTGCCACCGAGAGCCAGCGCATCGCCTCGTGGTACTTCCCGACGAACGTCGCGCAGTCGCTCGAGATCCAGAAGACCGCGTCGATGACCGACGGGGTCTTCACCGACGCCAAGTCGACGATCGCCGCGTCGAAGGCCGCGAACACCGCAGTCGACACGAGCACGACGGACTCGAACACGAAGAGCATCGACGGCATCGCCGCCGAGTCGGGCTACATCAACGCCCACGCCACGATCTCGGACCTCGAGCCGAACACCTCGTACACGTACCACGTCGGTGCGGCGGACGGGTCGGCCTGGTCGGCGTCGTACACGTTCACCACGAAGAGCTTCTCCGGCGACTTCGACTTCCTGTTCTTCGGTGACCCGCAGATCGGTTCGTCGGGCTACGTCGACGACGACGGCGCCGGCTGGGCGGACACGCTGCGGTACGCCACGACGACCGAGCCGGACGCCGAGCTCCTGGTCTCCGGTGGCGACCAGATCGAGCACGCCAACAACGAGTACGAGTGGGGTGCGTTCGCCGACAGCAGCGACGTCCTCAAGCGCTACCCGTGGGCCTCGACCATCGGCAACCACGACGTCGGCGGCAAGGCGTACGAGCAGCACAACCAGGTGCCGAACTCGCTCAAGGTGCCGGACTTCTACCCGGGCGGCAACACCACCGCGAACTCGGGTGGCGACTACTGGTACATGTACAAGGGCGTCCTGTTCATCGACATCAACTCGAACGCCTACGCGGCCGGATCGGACGCTGCCCACGTGAACTACGTGCGCGACGTCATCAACCGCTACGGCGACGACGCGAAGTGGACCACGCTGGTCTACCACCACTCGATCTACTCGCCGGCCGACCACGCGAACGACAAGGACAACCAGCAGCGCCGGTTCGACTTCACGCGTGCGTTCTCCGACATGGGCGTCGACCTCGTCCTGCAGGGCCACGACCACTCCTACTCGCGCAGCTACGCGATCAAGAACGGCAAGAAGGCCAACGTCAACGAGCAGCCCGCTGCTCCCGAGGTCTTCTCCGGCCCCGGCGGCGTCATCTACATGACGGCGAACTCGGCCTCCGGCTCGAAGTACTACGACCTGACCGCTCCGGACGCCACCCAGAGCGGCTACGGCGCAGACCCGCTCGACCCGACCGGCAAGCGCCACTGGGCCAACTCGGTCGAGAACCAGGAGCACGTCCGCTCCTTCGTCAAGGTCTCGGTCACCGATGAGAAGCTCTCCGTGCAGGACATCCGCGCCGGCGACTGCACCACGCTCAACTCGGCGGTCCAGCACGGCAACGTCGACAGCTGCGGCGTGACGCTCCAGCCGACCGCCACCGCCGACCCGGCCGCGATCGGATCGACCGTCGACCAGTTCGACCTGCACGCCACGCTGCCCGCGACCGCCACGACGCTCGCGGTCTCCGCCGCGTCGCAGACCGTCAACGCGGCGAAGCCGGCCACGGTCACCGCGACCATCGCCGGTGGCATCGGCAAGCAGCAGGGCACGCTGACGGTCTCGGACGGCAAGAAGGTCCTCGGCACCGTCCCCGTCAAGAACAGCACCGCGACCATGACGCTCCCGAGCGCCCTGGCCATCGGCACGCACTCGCTCACCGCCAAGTTCGTCAACGCGGACTCGACCTTCTCGGGCACCGACTCGGCGACCGCGAAGGCCACCACCGTCACCGTCACGAAGGCCCCGTCCCGGACGGCGCTCAAGTACAGCGGCGGCAAGGCGACCGTGCAGGTCAAGGCCACGGGCTTCACCGTGAACGGCACCGCGCGGATCTACCAGGGCACGAAGCGCCTGGCGACCGTCACCGTCAAGAACGGCAAGGTCACCTCGGCGCTCGCGCTGAAGAAGGGCACGCACAAGCTGCACGCCGTCTTCGCCGGCACCGACAGCCTGACGACGAGCACCAGCCCGGTGCAGTCGATCGTCATCAAGTAACACCAGCGCACCAGCGCACCAGCGAGGGCCCCGCGACTCCGGTCGCGGGGCCCTCGTGCCGCGCGGCCGCAGGTCTCCGTGGGATCGATCGGCTCCGAACGCGTTGTGTGAGCGTTCGGTCACAGATGGTGCTTGTGAGCGATCGGTGACAGCGACCGCGCGCTCCGCGCGGGTCGCGGCTACGCTCCACACCACCGGGGCCAGGGGCGGCCCCACCAGGGGACCAGGGGCACACCATGACGGGACGACGACGCGCGACGGTCGGGATCACGACCGCACTCACACTGATCGGCGTGCTCATCGCGCCCGTCATCGCGCCCGTCACCGCGGCGGTGGCCGCTCCGGACGACGGTGCGCTCACCGTCATGCTGACCGACCCGGAGAAGCGGCCGCTCGCGATGGAGGGCGTGGTCGTCGACCTCCGCACCCCGGACGGCAGCACCGCTGACTCGGCGACGAGCGACCGCCGCGGCCGGATGACGTTCGACGCGGTCCCGGCAGGCACCTGGACGCTGCACGGTGAGCGCGAGGGCTCGTACGGCTTCGACGACGTGGTCCCGGCGGAGCGGACCGGCGTCGTGGTCAGCGCCGGTGGGCACGAGACCGTCGTGGTCGTGATGCGGCGGGGTGCCTCGATCGGCGGCACCGCCCACAACCCGTACGGCGCGGACCTGTCCGGCGCAGCGGTCGTCGTCCGTGGCTGGAACACCGGCACCGTGCGGCGGACCGTCACCTCGCCCGACGGTCACTACTGGGTGCACGGCCTGCCGAGCGACGACTACAGCGTGCAGGTCAACGCGCACGACGAGACGCTCGACTCGTGGCCGGCGTTGCGCAACGAGTCGTGGGGCTTCCACCGCGATCCCGGCTCCACTGCGGAGCGCTCGTACGTCCGGGTCGCGCACCAGGCCGGGGGCCGCACCGAGACGGTCGTGGACGGCATCGATGCGAGCTCGACCCGGGGCGTCACCCTGACCGGGATCCTCAACCCGCAGCTCGACACCGACTTCACCGGCGCCACCGTGCACGTGTACGGGGAGTCGATCGGCAGCACCTTCGACACGCACCTGAGCTACTGGTCGCCCGGTCGGGGCGGGACCTTCGGCGCAGTCCTGAGCCCCGGACGCTACAAGGTCGAGGTCGTCGGCTGGTCGCCGACCCAGCGCCGGTACGTGTCGTACTGGTACGGCGGTGAGGGCAACCGGCCCGTCGCGGACCGCGCGGCGTCGCACACGATCGTCATCCGCGACGAGAGCCGGTCGATCTCGTTCTGGAGCACCCACTGACGGGGCCGCTGATCCGTCAGCCGGCGCGTCCGTCGGTGGGTGCCGGCTCGGTGATGCGTTCACCTGTCGTCGGGTCCCAGCCGACCGTGCGGGGTTCGGCGGGTCGAACGCGGCGCTCGGTCTTCGGGAAGAACCCTCGCGTGGTCGGCAGGTAGCTCAGGACCGTCGCAGCGACGAGGGCGATCGGGTAGAGGAAGCCCACGGCCCCTGCGCCGAGCACGAGCCCGACCACGGTGTTCACCACGGCGAAGCCGGTCACGATGGCGAGCCAGAGCCGTGCGGACCCCGATCCGCGGGCCATTCGGATCGCCAGCCAGACGAACAGGGCCGCGAAGGCGAGGCCGATGAACGCGCCGACCAGTGCGACGGCGAGCCCACCGTTGGTGTTCACCACCGCGACGACCAGGAACCCGAGGCGGACGAGCACCACAGCGCACCAGATGCCGGACGCGATGGTGACGACGGTCGGGCGCGTCCTCCGAGCGGTGTTCGTGCTCATGTCGCTCCTTCGGTTTCCCGGTCGACACGATCCTAGGGCGGCCCCGTCCGCCGAAGTGCGGACTGGCGCGGCCCCCGAACGAGGGTCAGGATGCTGACCAGTTGCACAGCGCAACGGGTCAGGTGCTTCCCCCGACAGAGGAGTCGTCATGAAGAAGTCCATCGCAGCCGCGTTCGCCGCCGCGGCCGTCATCACCGCGGGCGTGTTCGCCGCGTCACCCGCCTCGGCACTGCCGGCCAGCACGAAGGTCGTCGGCGGCGAGAAGGCCCCCACCACCTCGTGGGCGGTCCAGCTCGAAGCGTCGGGCGGCTCCATCCCGTCGGGCTACGTCAGCAACTGCACCGGCGAGCAGATCAACGCCTCGTGGATCCTCACCGCCCGTCACTGCATCGACGGCATCGGTGCGATGAACGTCTACCACTCGAACTCCACGACCAACCGGGGCACCGCCGTCGCCGTCGACCGGGTCTCCGCCGCACCGGCCGGCGACATCGCGCTCGTGCACCTGAAGAGCGCCTACTCGCTGTCCACCTACGCCCCGCTCGACCTCACCGCGACCGCCAAGTCGAGCGGCACCGGCACCATCCAGGGCTACGGCCTGCGCGCGAACGCGACCCAGTCCGACGGGCTCTACCAGGCCACCGTCTCGCTCACCGGTGCGAGCACCGACGCGTACAGCGGTCGTGCGCAGCACCTCACCGGCGTGACCGGTGCCTCGAACCACGGCGACTCCGGCGGCCCGCTGCTCGTGAACGGCAAGGTCGTCGCCGTCTGCTCCACCGGTGACAGCGCCGACCCCGGCGCCGACACCAAGGCCGGCTCGAACTACGCCCTGCTGTCGCAGGCCTCGTCCTGGATCCGGACCACGGCCGGCGTCTGAACCACGTGGCGGACGGGAGGCCCGTGGCGACGCCGCCACGGGCCTCCCGTCCGTCATCAGCCGTGTCCCAGGACCGCAGCGGCTGAACGCGCGTCCACGCGCGACGACGACAGTGGAACGCATGAGCCAGTACGACAAGCGCGACCCGAACACCCTCTACCCGGCGCCGCCGTACCCGAAGCAGGAGCAGTCGCTGCCGGGTGCCGCGTGGAAGATGGACCCGAAGCCCGACCACGGCGAGGAGAGCTACGTCGGCCGGGAACGCCTCACCGGCTACCGCGGCATCATCACCGGCGCCGACTCCGGCATCGGTCGCGCCGCCGCCATCGCCCTGTCGCGTGAGGGCGCCGACCTGGTGCTGTCCTACCTGCCGGACGAGCAGCAGGACGCCGAACAGGTCCGCGACCTGCTCGAGTCCGAGGGGCGTCGCGCCGTCCTGTTCCCCGGGGACATCTCCGACGAGCAGTACTGCAAGGACCTGGTGCAGAAGGGCGTCGACGAGTTCGGCGGGCTCGACACCCTGGTCATGGTCGCCGGCCGCATGGACAGCAACGAGGACATCCTGACCCTCGACACGTCGATGTTCGACTCGACGTTCAAGACCAACATCTACTCGCTGTTCTGGCTGACCAAGGCAGCGGTGCCGCACCTCGAGCCGGGCTCCACCATCGTCACGACCGGTTCGATCCAGGCATCGACGCCCTCGGCCGACAAGATCGACTACGCCGTGTCGAAGGGTGCGATCAAGCTCTTCACCGAGGCCGTCGCCCAGCAGCTCGCGCCGAAGGGCATCCGTGTGAACTCCGTCGCCCCCGGACCGGTCTGGACGCCGCTGCAGCCGGGCTCCGACGACGCCGAGACGGTGTCGCACTTCGGCGAGACCTCGCCGTTCGGCCGCCCCGGACAGCCGGCCGAGCTCGGTGCCGCGTACGTGCACCTGGTGAGCCCGGAGTCGAGCTACCAGTCAGGGTCGACGATCACGATCGCCGGCGGAACGCCCGCGTTCTGATCGGCGTCGTGACAGACGAAGGAGACCACGTGTCAGGAGTGACGCACACCGTGCTGGTCGAGTGGGACGGAGCGGACCGGTCGTCCGAGGCCGACGCCCTGTCCCGCGAGCACCTGCCACGGATCGACGGTGTCGAGTCCGTGCAATCCGGCACGAGCGTGAGCACCGAGGGGCTCGAGGGCGGGTTCCAGTGGATGCTCGTGGTCCGGTTCCGCGATCGGGCAGCGCTCGCCGGGTACCTGCCGCATCCGGACCACCGGCCGGTGGCGGAGTTCATCGGTGGTGCGAGTGCCCGGGTCGTGGTGTTCGACGTCGAGGACGCAGCCGCCAAGTAACGCTCTGGTTGCGATGGACGCCGGGGGGCCCGTTGCCCGTCGGGCGTCGACGTACGGTGGATTGCTCGACATCCGCCGTCGGAGGGAACAGACGATGCCCGGCAACCAGAACCCGCGCGTGCAGGACGGTACGAAGCCACTGCTGGACGACGGTGGCGGTCTTGTGAAGGGTGCCGTCCGGACCACCGGGATCATCATTGCGCTCATGGCATCGACTGTGCTGGCAGCATGCTCCGGAGCGCCGGTTTCGACGCCGACCCGGACCGTTATCGCGACCGCGACCGCGACCGCGAGTGCCGTCGCGCCGCCGGAGCCGACGGCAGACACGAGCACGCCGACCCCCACCGCGACGGAGGCGGCGTTCAGCCTGTCGGACCCCGCCACCTGGACGATCTCGGCGGAGGAGGTCGGCCCGATCGCCCTCGGTGGCGAACTCCAGGGGGAGATCGACGACCTGTCTGCGGCCTACACCCGCAGCTCGGATGCGTGCCCGGCCAGCCCGGAGACTTCGTTCTGGGAGAGCGCCGATGCGCCTTGGCTCGCTGTCGTCCCGCGCGGCGGCAACGTGGCCGGTGTCGCCGTCGGCGGTCTGAGCCCGGAACCGGTGACGACGAACTCGCCCGAGACCGCAGCCGGGATCGGTGTCGGCACTGCGCTGGCCGAGGTGCAGTCCGCGTACCCGGACCTGCAGTACACGGGCACCTACGGCGAGGAACAAGGACCGTTCTCGCTGTGGAGTGTCCAGATCGGCGGAAGTTACATCACGTTCCAGCTCGGGGAGGACGGCGCGACGGTCGGCATGATCTGGGTGGGTGCGGTCGCCATGCCGCCGTACGAGTACTGCGCCTGACGGGCCGTCGTTACCGACTGGGGGAATCGACACCCAGCAGGCCGAGGAGCGCGGGCGCGTCGGCATCGGGTGACCCGGGCGGGGCCGTGTAGAGGACGAGGTGCTGGTCCCGATCCGTCAACGCGAGGCTGTCGCAGTCGACCGTCACCGCCCCCACCGCCGGGTGGTCGAACGTCTTGGTGAGCACCGGTGTCGTCTGCACGTCGTGGCGATCCCACAGGCGCGCGAACACCGGGTTGCCGTCACGGAGTTCCTCGACGAGACCGACGACGTCAGGGTCGTCCGGGTAACGCGTTCGGCTCGTCCTAAGTTGCATGACGACGTGCCGCTGAAACTCGGCGCCGTCCGAGATTCCGTAGGGCCGAGCTGCCTGGTGGACGGCTTCGGTCGGGAAGGCGCGGCGGGCGAGGTTCCGGTCGGCCGGTGCGAGCAACGCGAAGTCCTCCATGAGCGCCGCCGCGAGGGGGTTCCAGGCGAGGACCTCGAAGCTGGCGGACAAGACGATCGCAGCGGTCTGCGGCAATCGTTCGACGAGCGCGAGGATGCTCGGGCGCACGTCACGCTGGACTCGGCCGACCTGCAACGGTGCCGTGCCGGACAAGGCGTGCAGGTGCTCCGACTCCGCCGATGTCAGCAGGAGCGATCCTGCGATTCCGGCGAGTACTTCTGCTGACGGGCGGGGCGCACGCCCCTGCTCGAGCCGGACGTAGTACTCCGTGGAGATGTGGGCGAGGACCGCTACTTCCTCACGGCGGAGGCCAGGCGTCCGGCGGCGCGACCCGGTCGGCAGTCCGACGTCCTCGGGGCGCAACCGCTCACGTCGTGAGCGGAGGAAGGCGGCGAGTTCCGGCTTGTCCATGACCCGAGTCTCCACCGGTTCCGGCCGGAGATCCTGGTACCGCTCGTACCTGTATCCGCACGCTCCCTCGGCGTGACGCTGAGCGCATGACGAACGACATCACATCCAACCCGATCGGCCTCTTGCCCGACAAGGTCATCCTCATCACCGGCGCGAGCCGTGGCATCGGCGCCGCGGCTGCTCGGCTCTTCGCGGATGAAGGCGCCCGTGTGGTCCTCGCTGCCCGCAGCGCCCACGCACTCGAGGGGATCGTCGCCGAAGTCCGTGCGGCCGGGGGCACGGCAGACGCTGTCGCACTCGACCTCGCGGACCCGGACAGCATCCGCGCGGCCGTCGAGCAGGTCGACGAGCTGCACGGCCGACTCGACGGGGCGTTCAACAACGGCGCCGCGATCCAGCAGCCCGGACCGCTCGACACCACCAGCGACGAGGACATCGATACCCAGTTCGCCGTGAACTTCCGCGGTCACTGGGTGGCGATGACCGCCGAGGCCGCGCTGATGCGTCGCTCCGGCGGCGGCGCGATCGTCAACACGTCGAGCATCGGCAGCCGCCGCGCGAACCCGGCGCTGCCGGCGTACGGCGCGATGAAGCGCGCACTGAACAGCATCACCGAGACGGCCGCGGTGACCTGGGCGCCCGAGCACATCCGGGTGAACGGGATCACGCCGGGTGGCACCGCGACCGAGATGATCGAAGCGTGGGAGGCGGCGACGCCTGGCGTCACCGCCCAGATCACCGCTTCGGTCCCACTCGGGCGGATGGCTGAGCCAGCGGAGGTCGCCGAGGTCGCCGCGTGGTTGCTCAGCGACCGCGCGGCGATGGTGACGGGGGCGATCGTTCCGGTCGACGGGGGTGCCGGGGCCTGACGCCCACCGCTACGCTGGAAGCACGACGGGCCGGCTACCGGAACGTCGCCAGCCAAAGGCCCCGCTTGCGGGGCCTTTGTTCGTGCACCCGTCAGTGCTGCTTCCGGCGGCGGACGGCCTGCAGTGCGACGACCGCGGCACCGATGACGGCGAGACCGCCGGCCCAGGGGAGCAGGTGCATCGCGTCCGACCCCGTGTAGGCGAGCTCCCCGGTGGTCACGGTCGGAGTGGCGACCGTGCCCGTGGGGGAGACGGCCAGAGCCGCGGTGGGCTGGACCACGACCGTGAAGGCGGTCGCGAACCCGCTCGAGGCGACCTCGAGGGAGTGCGTCGACGCCTCGGGGAACGTGACGTCGGTCGCGACCCACGGATCGCGGCTCGGCGTGATGACGTCGGAAGCGTGATCCGAGGTCACCGTGAACGGCACCGGGTAGCCGTCGGCGTCGTCGACCTCGTTGCCGAAGCGGTCGACCAGGTGGCCGCTGACGAGCAGGGTCCCGCCCTGGTCGATGGTGGGCCGGCCGCCCTCGAACCCGACCCCGAACCCGATGTACCCACCGTCGGGCTGACGGGTGGTCTAGTTCTCGAACGTCCAGACGGTGCCGTTGCGTTCGATGACCCAGCTGGTGGAGTGCGCGGTGAGGAAGGTGTCCTTGTCCTCGGCGGTGACCTCCACGCCGAGCGGTGCGGCGGCGTCGATCGTGATGTTGACGTACTGCGACGCGGTCGTGGTGCCGCTCGTCGCCACGATGCGGAACGCGTAGGTGCCGGAGTAGCGGGGTTTCCCGGAGAGCGCGCCGGTGGCGTGGTCCAGGGACAGGCCGTACGGCAGGTACCCGGACTCGTCACCGTCGTCCTCGCTCGCGTACGGATCGTCGAGCGAGTAGTAGGCGGCCGAGTACGTCGGTGCGGGGAAGCCCTCGGCGGCGAACGTGTGGGTGAAACGCTCACCTGCGACCGCGGAGAACGTGATCGGGTCGTCTTCGGTCGAGGCCTCCGGGAAGGCCGCCGCGTGCGTGACGACGGCCGTCGTGGTCGTCGCGGACTCGTCGGTGTCGCTGGTGATCGTGACGCTGATGGTCTTGCCGGCGTCCGCGGCAGCGACGACGTACGAGTCGGTGGTGGTCGGCAGGATCGCGTCGCCGCTGGCCCACGTGTAGGTCAGCTCGCCGGTGAAGTCGTGCCCGGTCGCCGTCAGGGTGCTGCCGACGGTCGCGTCCCCGGCGATCGTCACGGTCGGCGTCGCGGCCGGTTCTGCTGTGACGGGCGCGGTGGGATCGGGGGTCGCAGTCGCGGCCGGCGTGCTGACCGGCAGGGACGGTTCCGCGGTGGGATCAGCTGTCGCCTCGGCCGTCGGCGTGGACGTCGCCGCGGGAACCGGCGGAGCCGACTCGTCAGCGCCGTCGGCCGTGCTGTCAGTGCCCTGCGCCGGGGACGCGGTCGCGGTGCTCGTCGGCGCGACGGGCTGCTCGTCGGCGAAGGCGGTCGTGGCCGTCAACGCGCCGAAGCCGGTGCTCAGGCCGATGACGGCGATGGTCGCGCCGATCGCGCAGGCGCGTCGAAGTGTTGCAGTGCTGTGCTGCACGGGTGGTCCCCTCGGGTGTGCAGTCCGGCAGGAGACCGGACGTCTGAGATCGCCGGAAGCCGGCGCTCTCGGATCGTAGCCAACCTTGGAACGGGCTGAGGGCCACGTCGCGAGCATCCCCCACGAATTGGGGGCGAGTGCTCACTCCACCAACGACTGCGTCCCCAGCACGATCGCCAGCGCCAACCGCTCGGCGTCCACCGACCCGGGCACCGCCGTGTACGCCAGGATCCGCAGGTCTTCCGGCCCGACGACCAGGGTGTCGCAATCGAGTGTGATGAGCCCGACGTCGGGGTGGTCGATCACCTTGCGGCGGGCCGTCTCGCCCAGGGCCGTCGCACCCGAGTCCCACAGTTCGACGAACCGCGGGCTCGCCGCCCGCAGGTCCCGCACGAGCTGCTGCAACTGCCGGTCGAGCGGGTAGCGGGCCGCGGTCATCCGGAGTCCGGCGACCAGGTTCTCCTCGAACGCCGCCTGTTCCGCGGGCGTGTGCACGGCGCGGCTGCCGGCACCGACCAGGTGCCGCCAGGCGGTGTTCCGTTCGTTCCCGCGCATCCCGCCGATCGGCCCCATCAGGGCTTCGTGCGGAGCGTTGGTCACGAGCAGGTTCCCGGCGGCGTCGAGCACCGCGACCGGGGTGTCCGCCAGCCGGTCGAGCAGCCGCTGCACGCTCGGCGGGATCCGCGACGGCACGACGTCCGCGCCCGGGGCCGCGTGCCCGGCGAGCCGGTACAGCAGCCCGCGTTCGGCGTCCGAGACCCGGAGGGCACGCGTCAGCGCCTCGACCACCTGGGCGGACGGCGACGTCGCGCGACCCTGCTCCAGGCGGGTCAGGTAGTCGGCGGAGATCCCCGCGAGGCCCGCGAGTTCCTCACGCCGCAGTCCCGCCGCCCGACGTCGTGGCCCGACGGTCATGCCGGCCGCAGCCGGGGTGACGTGGTCGCGGAGCCGTCGCAGGGTGTGCCCGAAGTCCGTGTCCGCCATGCCCCCAGTCTGCGCGCACGTCGCGGCCGCGTCCTGGCCCCACCAGTCCTACGACAACCGGGCGACTCCCTGCCGACCGCGTCGAGCGTGACGCTGGACCCATGACAACGACACTCATCACCGGCGCCACCCGTGGCCTCGGCAAGGAAACCGCCCGCCAGCTCGTCGCAGCCGGCCACACCGTCTGGATCGGCGCTCGCGACGCCGACCAGGGAGCGGCCGTCGCCGCCGAGATCGGCGCCCGCTCCGTGCAGCTCGACGTCCGCGACGACGACTCGGTCGCCGCAGCCTTCGCGCACATCGACGCGAACGGCGGCCTGGACGTCCTGGTCAACAACGCCGGCATCGCGATGTGGGGTCTCAACGGACCGGACGCGCTCGCCGTGTTCGACACGAACGCCGTCGGCATCGTCCGCACGACCGAGGCCGCGTTGCCGATCCTGCGCCGATCGGCCAGCCCCCTCGTCGTCAACGTCGGCAGCGCGCTCGGCTCGTTCACGGCGGTCCACGACCCGGACAGTGCGGCGTCGACCGTGCAGGCCGCGGTCTACGGCGCGAGCAAGTCGGCCGTCTCGATGCTCACGGTGCAGTACGCCCGCATCGCACCCGAGGTGCGCTTCGTGGTGCTCGAGCCCGGCTACACGGCGACCGAGCTCGGTGGGGTGCCGAACCCGCACGGTCGCCCCGTCGAGGTGAGCGCGGCGACCGTCGCGGCCGCCGCGAGCGTGGGCCCGGAGGGCCCGACCGGCGTGTTCCTGGAGGACGGCCAGCCGCTCGGGTGGTGACGTCGTGACGGACTGGAGGCACGGTGCCAGCTGGCACCGTGCCTCCAGTCCGCCGTGCGGTCGCGTCTACAGCAGCTGACGCGCGTTGGTCGACGCGAGGTCCAGCAGCTCGTCGCCGCGACCGGACAGCACCGTGCGGATGGCGTAGAGCGTGAAGCCCTTCGCCTGCTCGAGCGTGACCGCCGGGGGCATCGACAGCTCCTGCCGGTTCGCGCGGACGGACACGAGCGCGGGACCGTCGTGCGCGAGCGCGGCGGCCATCGCGTCCTCGAAGTCGTCGGACACGTCGACCTTGAAGCCCTTGATGCCGATCGCCTCGGCGACCGTGGCGAAGTCCGGGTTCTGCAGCTCGGTGCCGTAGTTCACGAACCCGGCGGCCTTCATCTCGAGCTCGACGAAGTTCAGCGACGAGTTGTCGAACACGACGATCTTCACGGGCAGCTTGTTCTGCACGATCGTGATGAGCTCGCCGAGCAGCATCGTCAGGCCGCCGTCACCCGCGAGTGCGATCACCTGGCGGTCCGGGAACGCCGTCTGCGCACCGATCGCCTGCGGGACCGCGTTCGCCATCGTGCCGTGCACGAACGAGCCGATCAGGCGACGCTTGCCGTTCATCGTCAGGTAGCGCGAGGCCCACACGACGGGGGAGCCGACGTCGGGGATGAACACCGCGTCGTCGGCGGCGATCCGGTCGAGCACACGCGCGACGTACTGCGGGTGCAGCGGCTTCTTCCGGCCCGCGGGGACGGCCAGGTCGTCGAGCTTCTCGCGGGTCTTCCGGTAGTGCTTCAGGGCGTTGTCGAGGTGCGTCGTCGGGTGCGACCCGGTCAGCAGGGGGATGAGGGCGAGCGCGGTGTCCTTCACGGTGCCGACCAGGCCGATGTCGACCGGGTGCCGTCGGCCGAGCTGCGACCCGCGGATGTCCACCTGTACGTGCTTCGCCTTGGCCGGGAAGAACTGCTGGTACGGGAAGTCGGTGCCGAGCATGAGCACGACGTCGGCGTCCTCCATGGCGCGGTACCCGGACGCGAAACCGAGCAGGCCCGTCATACCGACGTCGTAGGGGTTGTCCCACTCGATGTGCTCCTTGCCGCGCAGGGCATGCACGATCGGGGCCTGCAGCCGTTCGGCCAGCGCGATGACCTCGTCGTGGGCGCCGGCGACGCCCGCTCCGGCCAGGATCGTGACCTTGTCGGCGCCGTTCAGCAGCTCGGCGGTGCGGAGCAGCTCGGCCTCACTCGGCACGATGCGGGGCGTCGTGCGCTCGATGCGGGTGGTGCGGTCGTCCTTCGCCTCGGCGAGCAGGACGTCGCCGGGGATGACGAGCACCGCGACCCCGCGCTTCTCGACGGCCTCGCGCATCGCGATCTCGAGCAGGCGCGGCATCTGGGTCGGGTCCGCGACGTACTCGACGTAGACCGAGCACTCGCGGAACAGCTCCTGCGGGTGAGTCTCCTGGAAGTAGCCGGAGCCGATCTCGGCGGTGGGGATGTGTGCGGCGATCGCGAGGACCGGGACGCGCGACCGGTTGGCGTCGAACAGGCCGTTGACCAGGTGCAGGTTGCCGGGGCCGCAGCTGCCGGCGCAGACCGCGAGCTCGCCGGTCAGTTCGGCCTCGGCGCTCGCGGCGAAGGCGGCGGCCTCCTCGTGGCGGACGTGCTCCCACCGGATCGTGCCGTCCTTGCGCAGCGCGTCGGTGAAGCCGTTGAGGGAGTCCCCCGGCAGGCCGTAGACGCGGGCGACGTCGTTCTTGCGGAGGGTGGCGACGATGTTCTCGGCAACGGTTGGCATGCCTCCTGTCTACTCGCGGGCGGCTGCGCTGAGTGCTTTCAGAGGCTCGCCGGGCCCGTGGTCGGAGTCCGGGCTGGGACGATGGTCGGATGACCGACGCGCCGCTGCTCCGCCCCCGCCGACCGGAGTCCGACGGCGCCGGGATCCTCGAGCCGTCGCCCTACCCGCTCGTCTCCGTCGCGATCGCGGTCATCGCCGTGGTCGTCATCACGCTCATCGGGTTCGCCCTCGGCACGGTCGACCTCGGACTGTCGAAGGCACTGAACGCGCTGCACACCGGCGCGATCGGGGCGTTCACCACGGCGGTCTACCACGTCATCAGTCCGGGTCCGGCGATCGGGATCACCGTCGTCGTCGTGGCCGTGATCTGGTGGCGCACCCGGAGTCTCCGTCCGGCCCTGGCCTTCGGCGGCACGATCGCCATCACGTGGGTGCCGTCCGCGGTCGTGAAGGAGATCGTCCACCGAGCCAGGCCCGACGTCGCCGTCCTGCCGCACCCGTTCCCGGTGCAGCCCGACCCCGGGTACCCGAGCGGGCACACCGTCTACATCACGGCGTTCGTGATCGCGCTGATCTGGCTGCTGCGCGAGACCCGGTGGCACCGACTGGCGCTGACGCTCGGGATCGTCGCGATCGTCGTCGTGTTCTTCTCGGTGTCGATCGACGCCGTGCACTACCCGACCGACGCGGTGGCCTCGATCCTGTGGGCGCTCGCCGTGGCCCCGGGGGTGCGGGTGGTGTGGGTCGACTGGCTCATGCCGCGGATCCCGTTCCTGCGGGGTCGGTAGTCGACGGGGCTGCCGACCCGGAACGACGTCCTGCTTGTCGTGCGACGTCGATGATGTCGTTCCGAGTCGGCCCCGACCGAGTCGGCGCCGACCGGGTCAGGCCAGGCGGGTGCGGCCCCGGGCGACGAGCAGCGCCACGACGGCCACCACGGCGGACGCGAGCATCACGATCGCCAGCGGTGCCGCCGTCACCGAGCCGCCGATGCTGACGAGCGGGGACACCAGCGCCGCGAGCCCGAACTGCAGCGCCCCGAGCACGGCCGACGCGCTGCCGGCAGCGGCGGGGACAGCACCGAGCGCCAGCGCCGTGGCGTTGCCGAGCACCAGGCCGAGCGAGCCGACCGCGGTGAACAGCGGGACCGCGAGCCAGAACACGGGTGCCGCGAAGACGACGAGCAGCGCGAACGCGACCGTCGACGCGAACACCAGGGCGATGCCGAGCGACAGCACGCCGGTGACCGAACGGGTCTCGGTGAGCTTGGCGGACACGATGCTCACACCCATCAGGGCCAGCGCGTTCAGCCCGAACGCCAGGCCGTAGCCGACGGTGCCGAGCCCGATCATGTCCTGGTACAGGAACGGCGAGGCGGAGATGTACGCCATCATCACGGCGAACGCGAAACCGAACACGGCGATGTAGCCGAGGAAGGTGCGGGAGCGCAGCGCACGGAGCGGCGAACCGGAGCCCTTCCGCTCCTCGCGCAGCACGTCGCGGTGCGCCTTCAGGTGGGTCTCACGGATGACGGCGAGCACCGCGACGAGCATGACCACGGACAGACCGAGGACGATCGACAGCAGGCCGCGCCAGCCGATCGGACCGGTGAGCAGGCCACCGAGCAGCGGAGCGACGACTGGGGCGACCCCGCCGACGATCATCATGAGCGAGAACGCGCGGGCTGCGGGCTTGCCGGTCGCCAGGTCGGAGATGACCGCACGGCTGATCACCATGCCGGCCGCACCGCCCAGGCCCTGCAGGAGTCGAGCCGCGATGAGCACGCCGATGTTCGGTGCGAACACGGCGGCGACGCTCGCGAGGACGCACAGTGCCGCGCCGGCGATGAGCGGCGGCACGCGGCCGAACCGGTCGGACAGCGGGCCGAAGACGAGCTGGCCGGCCGTGACGCCGACCAGGAACGCGGTCAGCGTGAGCTGCACGGTGGTGGCGCTCGCACCGAGCTCGGTGGTCATCTGCGGGAACGCCGGCAGGTACAGGTCGGTGGCGAAGGGGGCGACGGCGCTGAGCAGGCCGAGCACCAGCAGCAGCGGTGTCGTGATGCCCTGCTGCCTGGTCGTGGGTGTCGCGGCGTGCGCGCGGATGGTTCCGGTGTCCGTGGTCATTGTTATGAAAGCATAACTCATTGCCGATCCTCGGTACAGTACGGACATGCACTCCGCCGTGTCCGACCACGTCCTCGCCGACCTCGCCGACGTCGTGCTGCGGATCTCGCGGGAGATCGACCCGCACGGTGCCGGGGCACTCGACATCGTGCCGCTCACCGGGACCGAGGCGCTCGTGATGCGCTGGGTCGACCGCAACCCGGGCACCTCGCCGAGCGCGACGGCCGAGGCGACGGCACTCAAGCGCAGCAACCTCAGCGTCGCGCTGCGGTCCCTGGTGGAGAAGGGGATGGTCGAACGTCGGCAGGACCCGGACGATGCGCGGACCGTGCAGCTGCACTCGACCGACGTGGCGCGGGAGAGCATCGGACGCCTCCGCGCGCACTGGGCCGGCAAGCTCCGCGCCGCGCTCGGCGACGACGACGCCGGGTTGCCCGAGGCCCTCGCGCTGCTCGACCGGATCGACGAGGCACTCCGCGGGGTCTAGTCCTGCGGGGCGTCGTCCTCGATCGGCAGCAGCCGCCGAGCGCCGTGGCCTTCGTCGCCGAGCGTGTCGCCCGGGTTCACGACCGAGCACGCCCCGAGCGAGACGCAGCCGCACCCGATGCACTGCGTCATCTCCTGCTGCAGCCGCTCGAGTTCGAGCTGGCGTGCCCGCAGCCGTGCGCGCCACCGTTCGTTCAGCCGGTTCCAGTCGCGCAGGGACGGCATCCGGTCGGCCGGCAGCGTGCCGAACTGCTCGGCGACCTCGCTGAGCGGGATGCCGAGGCGCTTCGCCACCTGGATGATCGCGATCCGCCGTTCGACGTGTCGCGGGTACATCCGGGTGCCGCCGTCGGTGCGCTCGGGCCGGATCAGGCCCTTGCGCTCGTAGAAGTGCAGGGCCGACGCGGCGACGCCGGTGCGTCGGACGATCTCGCCGATCGGGAGCAGGTCGGTCGGGCGGGGCGGCTGGATCTCGACCATGGTCGAGATCCTACGGTGGATCTCGACGCGACGAACGGGCGGACGGGAGGCCCGTGGCGGGCCCGCCACGGGCCTCCCGTCCGCCCGTCGGTCGCGTCTACCGCTGCTGGAACGACTCCCAGAGCAGGAACGCGGTGAACAGGACGAACGGCGTGCACGCCACCACGTTGAGCCAGCGGTGTTCGACGACCACCGCGACGAACTCGCGCAGGAACGCACTCGGCACGTAGTACGGCGCCGTCGGCGAGCCGACCACCTGCGCGGGCAGGCCGAGCCGGCGGGCCAGGGTGGCGGCGCGGAGCACGTGGTAGTCGTTCGTGACCACGACGACCTGACCGTCGCGCCCGGCCTCGGCCTGCACGGCGCGGGAGAACCGCAGGTTCTCGCGGGTGTTGCGGGACTCGGTCTCGGGCCGGACGTCGTCGGGGTCCGCCCCGTTCGCCAGCAGGTAGTCGGCCATCGCGGTGCCCTCGGCGCGCGGTTCGTCGTCGCCCTGCCCGCCGGAGGGGATCAGCAGCGGCCGACGCCCGGCGGCCCGTTCGGCGCGGTACACGACGAGTGCGCGGTCGAGGCGGCTGCGGAGCAGGGGCGGCACCTCACCGCGGACCAGCCCGGAACCGAGGACGACGATCGTGTCCGGCACGCTGCCGTGACGCATCCGGCCGTAGACGACGGAGTACACGGCGAACGCGACGAGGGACACGGCGAAGTACCCGCACACGAACACCATCAGCACGGCGACCGCGATCCGGGCGCCGTCCCAGAGCGTGAACCCCTCGCCGCTCGCGGACACGAACAGCGCGATCGCCACCGCCGGCAGCACGAACACGAGCACCCCCGCGACCAACGACAGGGTGTTGCCGAGACTGCGCCCCTCGGAGCGGAGCATCCGGAACCCGTTCGCGATGAGGGCCACGCCGAGGACGACCACCGCGAGCGGGACGAGCAGCAGCACGGTGCCGACGACCAGGCTGAACCCGGGGACCACGAGCGTCAGCGCGGTCACGGCCGTCGCGAGCGCGAAGAACGCGGCCGCCGTCAGGAAGACGCCGTTCCGGAGCATCCGCGGGTCGCGCCGCCTGCTCGCGACGTACAGCAGCAGGAAGACCAGCGCGAAGCAGGCCGGCACCCCCACGGAGGTCATCGGTCGGCCGAACGGAGCGCGGTCATGCGCTCCACGCTACCGGTCGTGGATCAGGCGACCGCCCGGCGGATCAGGTCGGCGACGGTCGCCTCGTCCGCCTCGGAGAACTCCGGCGTGATCGCCCACGACGTCGGCCAGAACGTCCCGTCGTCGAGCGCGGCAGAGTCCTGGAACCCGAGCGTCGCGTAGCGGGCCTTGAACTTCGCGGCGTCCTGGAAGAAGAACGCCGCCTTGCCGTCCTGGTAGTAGGCGGGCATTCCGTACCAGAGCTTCGGCGCGAGGTCGGGCGCGACCTCGAGCGCGATGCGGTGGATGCGTTCCGCGAGTCCGCGATCCGGCTGGGGCATCTCGGCGATCTTCGCCTCGACCGCGGCGGCGTCCGCTGCCGCCTTCTCCGCCTTGGTGCCCTTCGTGCCGCGGGTGCGTTTGACCTCGGCGGCGTGCTCCTGCATCGCCGCGCGTTCCTCGTCGGTGAAGGTGCCCTCGGTCCTCGTCGTCCGTGCCATGGTGGTGCCCTTCCGTGTCGGTGCGTCGATCATGCACCCGATCGCGCTCGTGGCGCTCGTCCGATCACGCTCGTTGCGCTCGTCCGATGGCGCTGGTGGCAGGCTCGGACCATGACCTACATCGCCAGCGACGACCGCTACGACTCGATGACGTACCGCCGCACCGGCCGCTCGGGCCTCGACCTGCCGCTGCTCTCCCTGGGGTACTGGCACAACTTCGGAGACGACGTGCCGTTCGAGACGCAGCGCGCGATCAGCCGTCGGGCCTTCGACCTCGGCATCACGCACCACGACCTCGCGAACAACTACGGCCCGCCCTACGGTGCGGCCGAGGTGAACTTCGGGCGCCTGATGCGTGAGGACTTCCGGCCGTACCGCGACGAGATGGTCGTGTCGACCAAGGCCGGGTGGGACATGTGGCCGGGTCCGTACGGCCAGGGCGGCGGTTCGCGGAAGTACGTGCTCGCCTCGCTCGACCAGTCCCTGCAGCGCACGGGCCTGGACTACGTCGACGTCTTCTACTCGCACCGACTCGACGCCTCGACCCCGCTCGAGGAGACGATGGGCGCGCTGCACACGGCGGTCCAGCAGGGCAAGGCGCTGTACGTCGGCATCTCGTCGTACGACGCGGAACGCAGCCGCCAAGCCGCCGCGATCCTGCGCGACCTCGGCACCCCGCTCCTCATCCACCAGCCGTCGTACTCGATGCTCAACCGCTGGATCGAGACCGAGGGGCTGCTCGACGCCGCCGGCGAGCTGGGCTTCGGCGTGATCGGGTTCACCGCGCTCGCCCAGGGCCTGCTCACCGGCAAGTACCTGGACGGGGTGCCGTCGGACTCCCGTGCCGCCGCCGGCAAGTCGCTCGACGCGTCGAGCATCACCCCGGAGGTCGTCGGGCACCTCCGAGCACTGAACGACGTCGCCGCGGCTCGTGGACAGTCCCTGGCGCAGCTCGCCCTGGCCTGGGCGCTCCGTGACGAGCGGGTGACCTCGCTCGTGATCGGGGCGTCGAAGGTGTCGCAGCTCGAGGACAACGTCGCGGCGCTGGCGAACACCTCGTTCACCGACGAGGAGCTCCGCACCATCGACGAGCACTCCGTCGGCATCACCGACGTCGACCTGTGGGCGGGAGCGCGTGCCGGCGAGGTCTCCTGACCGCGGACCTACGAGCGGTTCGGTCCGGCGCCCACCGGGGTGCGACCGCGGAGTCGCTCGCGGCTGAGCGCCGGCAGCGCGAACCCGGTGTCCCGTTCGAGCACGTGGGTGCCCGGCGCGACGATCGCGTCGATCGCGTCGAGCAGCCCGTCGTCGAGGACGATCTCGGAGGCCTGCACGTAGGCGTCGACGTGCGACACGGTGCGCGGCCCGATCACCACCGAGGACACGTCCGGGTGGGTCAGGGCGAAGGCGACCGCGAGCTCCGACACCGTGAAGCCGGAGTCGTCGGCCAGGCGTCCGAGCCGGTCGGCCACCTCGAGCTTCCGACGGTTCCGCGGGGCGCCGATGTCGTACGCGTCCGGGTGCTCGTCGACGTGCGGTGAGCGTGGTTGGACGGTGCCGTTGCGGTAGGTGCCCGCGAGCCAGCCGCCCGCGAGGGGTGCTCCGGCCAGGACCCCGAGACCGAAACGACGGGCGACCGAGAACACCGTGCGCTCCGCCGTGCGGGTGAGGATCGAGTAGGGCACGTGCGTCGCGGTGGCGCTCTTCGACCCGGACCGGAGCCACTGCGCCTCGACGAGCTCCTCGGCCGGGAACCCGGGGAGGCCGAAGGCTCGGATCTTGCCCTGTGCCACCAGGTCGGCGAGGGCGTCGAGCGTCTCGTCGAGCGACGTCGCCGGGTCCGGCAGCGCCGGCTGGTACAGGTCGATGACGTCGGTGCCGAGTCGCTGCAGGCTCCGCTCCACGGCACGGAACATCCACCGCCTCCCGTTGCCGCGGTGCGCCGGGTCCTGGTCGACCGGGGCGCCGAACCGCACCGACAGGAACACGTCCTCGCGCCGTCCGGCGATCGCCGCGCCCACCGCGGTCTCGGCCAGGCCCGCGCCGTCGGCGTCCGAGACGTCGACCGACGTCACGCCGCGGGTGAGCGCCTCGAGCACGAGGGTCACACCGGCCGACGGGTCGTGGGCCGCGACGCCGGCGACGGCACGCGTCCCCAGCGTCAGCGAGCTGACGGGCGCCCCCGTGCGCCCCATGCGTCGCTGTTCCATGCGCGCCACGATATGGGCCGTGCGGGCCGCAGGACGGTCCGGTGACGAAGCATTACCCCTGGCCCTGACCGGAACGGTTGGTACGATGGGCGCAGTTCTGAAACACGCAGTGTGTATCTACCGGCCGCCGGCTCCCCGGCGGACAACGGCGGCACCCGATGGGTCCGCCCCCACCGAACCGGGCCGGGCCGAGAAGGCACACCCCCATGCTCCACGCCAGTCCCACCCCGTCCGCGCCCGCCCCGGAGCGCACGGACAGCGCGACCGCCGGAGACGCCTCGCTCGTCTCCCTCGCCGGACGCTGGTACTTCCCGGTGGCGTTCATCGCCCGCCTGCCGTTCGCCATGATGGTCGTCGGGGTCCTCACCCTCGTCGTGGCCGCGCGTGACTCCGTCGCCCTCGGCGGCGTCAACTCCGCCTCGGTCGGCATCGGTGCCGCGGTGTTCGGACCGATGGTCGGCGCCGCCGCGGACCGGTTCGGCCAGCGTGCCGTGCTCGTCCCCGTCGGCCTCGTCAACGCGGCGCTGCTCGGCGCGTTCCCCTTCGTCGTCAGCGGCAGCGCGCCGGACCTCGCCGTGCTCGCGATGGCGTTCTGCATCGGGGCGTTCGCGCCCCAGGTCGCGCCGATGTCCCGGACCCGGCTCGTCGCCATCATCGCGCAGCGCATGCGACCGGCCCGCCGCGAGAAGACCCTCAGCGGCACGATGGCGTACGAGTCGGCCGCCGACGAGACCGTCTTCATCATCGGCCCGTTCCTGGTCGGCATCCTCGCCAGCGCGATCGCCCCCTGGGTCGCCGTGGCGGGCGCCTCGGCCCTGACCTTCGTGTTCGTGACCGCCTTCGCGCTGCACCCCACCGGCAAGCTCGTGCTCGGGCAGCACGAGGAACTGACCCAGGCCCCGGCCCGCCAGCTCCTGCGTCCGCGGCTCGTCGTCGTGGTCATCGGGATCCTCGGCATCGGCCTGTTCTTCGGCTCGACGCTGACGTCGCTGACGGCGTTCATGGAGACCCACGGCGAGGCGTCCCAGGCCGGCCTGCTCTACGGCCTGATGGGCATCGGTTCGGCCGGACTCGCCCTCGGGTCCGCAGCGTTCCCGCGGTCGTTCGGCCTCGGCTGGCGCTGGCTCGTGTTCGGTGTCGTCCTGCTCGGCGGCGCGATCGCGTTCTCGCAGGCCGACTCCGTCGTGGCGGTCGGCATCGTCCTGGCGATCATGGGCGTCGGCATCGGCCCGACCCTCGTCGCCCAGTACAGCCTCGGGTCGGACCGTTCACCGGTCGGCCGGTCCGCGACCACGATGACGATCCTCGGATCCGCCGTGATCGTCGGGCAGTCGATCGCGTCCGCCATCACCGGCGACCTGGCGGAGCAGCACGGCACGTCCGTCGCGATGGTGCTCCCCGCGGCCTCGGCAGCGGTCGTCGTGCTGGCGGCCGTCGTCAACCTGCTGCTGCGGCGCCGTACCGCCGCCTGACGATCAGGACTCGGTGTCGTCGACCAACAGGTCCTCGTGCCGGTAGTCGTCGGCACGCAGTCCGGCGCGGGCGATCATGTGCGTCGAGACGGGCACCAGGAACAGCTGGAACACCATGATGGGCAGGACGACCCAGAACGCCGTCCAGGTCCCCACCGCGACGACGATCGCGGCCAGCCCGAACGCCAGCCCGAGCACCTGCGGCTTCGCCATGGCGTGCAGGCGGACGAGCGGGTCCGGGAAGCGCACGATGCCGACCCCGGCGCCGAGGGACAGCAGCGAGCCGATGAGCAGCAGGGCGAGCGCGATCCACGCCCGCACGCCGGCGCCGTCGAGGAACGCCTGGATCATCTCGGTCACGACTGCTCCTCTGCTTCGGCGGCGTGCTCGGGGGTGGTGACGCTCAGGCCTTCGTCCGACGGGTCCGACGACGGCGTGACCGCTCGCGCCACCGCGACGGTCGCGAACACGCTCGTCGCCGCGATCACCACGAGGACGGGGATCCCGGTCAGGTCGCGCCGGACCACCATCGACGCCGCGATCACCACGAGCACGGTCGTCAGGACCATGTCCGATCCGATCATCCGGTCGAGGATCGTCGGGCCGCGCACGATCCGGAACACCGCGAGCGCGAGGGTGGCGCCGAGCAGGGCCAGGACCAGGGCGATGCCGATCCCCATGACGACGACGGCGGCGCTCATCGGGTGACCTCCGGCAGCGGTTCGGACAGTTCGGAGACGTCCTGCTTCGAACCGAGGGCACGGATGACCATGGCCTCGATGCCGAGGGCCTCGCGACGGGCGGCCTCGACCTGTTCGACCCGCTCGGTGTCGAGCACGTGCAGCAGCAGGCGCCGACGGCGGAGGTCGACGTCGGCGACGTACGAGCCGGGCACCAGCGAGATCGCGAGGGTCGCCAGCGTGAAGGTCATCTCGGCGGTGGAGTGCAGCTGCACGAGCGTGATGGAGCTGCGGCGGACGCCCCGCGGGCGGAACGCGACCCAGGCGACCCGGAACGATGCCGTGATGACGAGTCCGGACCACACCACGAGGAACCGGACGGCGTGCACGATCGAGAACCGGGCCGACAGCGGGACCGGCGGGAGTGGCAGCGCCTGAGTGACCAGGAGCGCCACCACGATGCCGCAGAGCAGGGTCAGTGGCGTCCACGAGCCCCAGAGCAGGGCCCACAGGACGGTCAGTCCGGCGACGAGCGGGACGTCGTACCGCCACGCCACCGCGATGCGGCGGGCGTTCGCGACGTGTCGGGTGTCGGTGTTCACCGGTCACCTCCGAGGACGGCCTGCACGTACCGGTCCGGCGACTCGAGCGACTCCGCTGCGCGGCTCGCGTACCCGTAGAGCGGGCCCGCGACCACGGTGAGGGCGACGGATCCGAGGACCGCGACCGTCGTCACACCGACGAGCATGCGCGGCAGCCGGACCTTGGTCGGCGCTTCGCCGACCGTCTCGGTCGACCCGGTGGTCGGACGGGAGGCACTGCTCGCGTGGGGTGCGTCGGTGACCGTCACCGAGCCTCCTGGGTGGAAGGCCTCACCCGTCTCCTCGGAGACGGTCAAGGGGGCGGGTTCCGGCGACCGCAGGGCTGCGTGCGGTTCGGCGGTCGTCGCGTGCGGCGCTGCGGCCTCGGCCGCGGGCTTCGGCCGCCAGAAGGCGGCGTCCCACACGCGCATCAGTGCGTACAGCGTGAGGAGCGACGTGACCACGCCGGCGGCGATCGTGACGTACGCCAACGGGGAGCCGTCCTCGGCGGCGGCGCGGAACAGCCCGAGCTTGCCGATGAAGCCGGAGAACGGCGGGATGCCGCCCAGGTTGAACGCCGGGATCAGGTACAGCGCGGCCAGCAGCGGCGCGGCCTTCAACAACCCGCCGAGCGACCGGGTCGACGTGGTCCCCCCGACGCGTTCCATCAGGCCGGACACCAGGAACAACGTGGTCTGCACGACGATGTGGTGCACCGTGTAGAACACCGCGGCCGCCGTCCCCGCGACCGTCCCGAGCCCGACACCCATCACCATGAAGCCGATGTGGCTGATGAGCGTGAAGGACAGCAGGCGCTTGACGTCGGTCTGGGACACCGCGCCGAGCACCCCGACGACCATCGTCAACACCGCCACCACGAGCAGCACGTTGTTCAACTGCGGCCCGGGGAAGATGACCGTCTCGAGGCGGATGATCGCGTAGATGCCGACCTTCGTCAGCAGGCCGGCGAAGACGGCCGTGACCGGGGCCGGGGCGGTCGGGTACGAGTCCGGCAGCCAGAACGCCAGCGGGAAGACCGCCGCCTTGATGCCGAAGCCGATGAGCAGCATCGTGTGCAGGAGCAGCTGCACGTGCTCGGGCAGATCGGCGACGCGCTCGCTGATCTGGGCGATGTTGACCGTGCCGGTCGCGCCGTACACCAGGCCGATCGCGGCGAGGAAGATCGCCGACGCGATCAGGCTCGTGACGATGTACGTGGTGCCGGCCCGGACACGCTGCTCGCTGCCGCCCAGGGTGATGAGCACGTAGCTCGCCACGAGCAGCATCTCGAACGCCACGTACAGGTTGAACAGGTCGCCGGCGATGAACGAGTCGAGCACGCCCGCGGCCAGCACGAGGTAGGTCGGGTAGAAGATCGTGACCGGGGCTTCACCGTCGTCGGCTGCGAGCCCCTGGCCGATCGAGAACAGCAGGACGATGAGCAGCACGCTGGCGCTCACCGTGAGGAGCAGGGCGCTCAGGCGGTCGACCACCAGCGAGATGCCGTACGGGGCGTCCCACCCGCCGACCTGCACGACGATGGTGCCGTGGTGGTCGACGAGCACCATGAGGGTTGCGGCGACGGCGAGTGCGACGACGAGCACCACGACGGTGATCGCTCGCTGGAGCTTCTGGTGCCGCAGGAGGCCGAGTGCGACGGCTGCGCCGAGCAGCGGGACGAGGACGAGGAGCGGGACGAGCCAGGTCATCGGTTCACTCCGTCCGGGTGCGGTTGGTGTTCGTGCGGATCGTCGGCGTCCTCGGGGGACTTCGGGTCGAAGTCGGCTTCCGGGTCGTCGTCGGGGTCGTCGCGCGTGCGGCCGATGGCGACGTCCGCTTCGTCGACCTCGACCTCGTCGGCACGGGACAGCTGCCACGAGCGGTGGATGAGGGCGAGCAGGAACGCGCTGACGGCGAAGGTGATGACGATCGCGGTCAGGGCGAAGGCCTGGGGGAGCGGGTCGGTGATGCCCTCGGAGGACTTGCCGATCGGCGGGTTGCCGGCGGCGCCCGACATCACCAGCAGGAGCAGGTTCAGGGCGTTGCCGAGCAGCAGGAAGCCGAGCAGCATCCGGGTCAGGGACCGTTCGAGCAGCAGGTAGACGCCGCAGGAGAACAGCACGGCCATCGCGATCACGAGGACGAGGGTGACGGTCATGTGGCGCTCCCTTCCGGGGTGGGTGCCTCGAGGGTGTCGCGGACGGACCCCTCGGTGGTGTCGCGGGTGGGCGCCCCGGCATCCTCGAGGCGCTGCCGGTCCACCTCGGCGCCGAGGCTGCGGAGGACGTCGAGCACCAGGCCGACGACGACCAGGTACACGCCGATGTCGAAGAACGTCGCGGTGACGAACTCGATGTGGCCGAGGATCGGGACGGTCGCCTCGAAGAACTCGGAGTACAGCGCTTCGCGCCCGAAGAACAGCGGCACGATCGCGGTGATCGCTGCCGTCGCGACACCGAGTCCGAGCAGTCGACCGGCCCGCACCGGGGCGGCGGCGCCGAGTTCGGCCGGGCCGCCCGCCAGGTACCGGGCCGCCAGCGCGATGCCGGCGACGAGGCCACCGGCGAAGCCGCCGCCGGCCGCGTTGTGCCCGGCGAACAGCAGGTAGACCGACAGGACGATGAGCCCGTGGAACAGCAGTCGGACCACCACGTCGAGGAGTGCCGAGCGGCCGGTCGGGATGGCGGCGCTCGTCGGTAGCCAGGCGCGCGGCTCCCCGTCGGTGCGCTGGCCGTCCGCCGTCAGCTTCTCCGGCAGGTCACGGAGCCGGGGCAGCGTGTCCTCGCGGGAGTTCACGAAGATGAGGCTCGCGACGCCCGTGGCCGCGGCGACGACGACGGTGAGCTCACCGAGGGTGTCCCAGCCGCGCAGGTCGACGAGGGCGACGTTCACGACGTTCAGGCCGTGCCCGAACGAGCTCGTGAGCGCGGGCAGGTCCGGCCAGATCGGTTCGGCGGTGCGCGCCGAGGCGGCGACGATGACGACGATCGCCAGCGTGAGGCCGGCGAGCCCCGCGAAGAGCGCACGGACGATGCGGAACCGGCTCGGGTTCGTCGTCGCGATGCGCGGGGGGAGCCGCCGGAGCACCAGGACGAACGCGATGAGGGTGACGGTCTCGACCACGAGCTGCGTGAGGGCGAGGTCGACCGCGCCGTGCAGGACGAACAGGACGGACATGCCGTAGCCGGTCACGCCCACCAGCACGGCGGCGGCGAACCGGGTCTTCGCGGTGAGGACGGCGATGGCGCCGACGGACATCACGATGACGACCGGGATCTGCCCCCACGAGTCTGAGAACCGGACGTGGAACTCCCACGGCCCGCCGAGCACGAGGTTCGCGAGCGCACCCGCCACGAACACCGACAGGATCACCGTCAGGTAGTAGGGGAGCGAACCCCGCTGCACACCGGCGGTCAGGCCCGTCGCGAACCGGTCGAGGCCGCGCATGAGGTGCCGGTAGGTGCCCGAGGCGCTCGGGAACCCGGCGAGCTGGTGCTGCAGTGCCTCGACCGGACGTCGGAGGGCGAACAGTGCGAGACCGCCGACCAGGGTGACGGCCGAGATGCCGAGCGCCGGTTCGAGGCCGTGCCAGAGCGCGAGGTGGGGGACTTCCTCGCCAGGGAGCGAGGCCACCGTCGCGGCGGGCTCGATGCCGTGCGCGACGACCGGGGTCAGCAGGCCGAGGGCGAGACCGGTCAGCGCCAGGATCGACGGCACCACACCCAGACCGTGCAGGGCGTGCGGTTCCGTCTGGGCGACGTCGGGCTTGCGGGCGAACGCTCCCCAGAAGAAGCGGAGCGAGTACGCCACGGTGAGCACCGAGCCGAGCGTCACGCCGACGAGGGCGAACCAGGCCCAGCCGGCGTCGGGTCCGTGCAGCGATTCGGTGAAGCCGGTCAGCACGGCTTCCTTCGCGACGAAGCCGATCGTCGGCGGGATGCCGGCCATCGACACGAGCGCGAGGGCGGCCACGACGGCCAGCCACGGTGCCTTCCGGCCGAGGCCGCTCAGGCGCCCGAGGTCGCGGGTGCCGGTGGTGTGGTCGATCGCACCGACCACCAGGAAAAGCGTGGACTTGAACGCGGCGTGCGCCACGAGCAGGGCGACCCCGCCGAGCGCCACCGCGGGCGCGCCCCACCCGGCGGCGAGCACGAGGAACCCGAGCTGCGCGACGGTGCCGTAGGCGAGCAGGAGCTTGAGGTCGGTCTGGCGGAGCGCTCGGTAGCCACCGATGAGCATTCCGAGGACACCGAGCACGGTGATCGTCTCGCGCCAGCCGTCGAGCAGTGCGAACGCCGGAGCGAGCCGGGCCACGAGGTAGATGCCGGCCTTCACCATCGCTGCGGCGTGCAGGTACGCGCTGACCGGGGTCGGAGCTGCCATGGCCGCGGGCAACCAGAAGTGGAACGGTACGATCGCCGACTTCGTCAGCGCGCCGAGCAGGACGAGGACCACCGAGACGGTGACGATCGGTCCGGTCGGCGGGGCGGCGATGATGCCGGAGAGCGAGGTCGTGCCCGCCGTGACCGACAGCATGACCAGACCGGCGAGCATCGCCAGACCACCGGCGGTGGTGACGACGAGGGCCTGCATCGCGGCCGCACGGCTCGCACGCTTGTCGGCGTCGTGTCCGATGAGCAGGTAGGAGAAGACCGTGGTGGCTTCCCACAGGACGAAGAGCACGATGACGTCGTCGGCGAGGACGAGCCCGAACATCGACCCGGCGAACGCGGTCAGCACGCCCGCGAACCGGCCGATCCCCGGCTCGTCGCGCCCGAAGTACGAGGCGCAGTACACGAGCACGAGGGCCCCGACGATCGACACCACGAGCGCGAGGACCCACGACAGGGCGTCCATCCGCAGCGTGATCTCGAGGTCGAGCTGCGGGACCCACCGGTGCCGTTCGACGACGCTGCCGTGCAGGGCCGCGTCCGTCTGCAGCACCGTCAGCACGGCGGCGGCTGCGGGCGCGAGGGCGGCCACGGTGAACACGCGGCGGCCGAGGACGGGGGTCAGGGCGGGGACGATCAGGGCGACGATCGCGAACGCGACGAGGACGAGGACCATCGGGCACCTCCTCGGGGTCGGGCTGCAGTCCGGCTCACTGGGCCCTCACAGCCTACGAAGAGTGGGATGTGGAGAACCTGTGCGACCGGACAGCCTGCTCGCGCTCGGTTCACACTGTGAACACCACTCTGCCCGTGCTCCCGGCGGGCTGTCCGGCCCACGTCGCCTCGACGTCCGCCAACCGCACGGCCGTCGCGTCCACCCGGACGGTGCCGTCCGCGATCGCACTGACGATGCCCGGGAGCTCGGCGACGAAACCGGCACGCCCGACCGACCCCTGCCCGCTGCCGACGATCGTCAGGCCCGAGGCGCGCAGTGCCGCGGACGGGATCGTCGCCTCGTGGCCCGCGGTGGAACCGATCGCGATCCAGTCGAGTCGGCGGCCCGGTTCGGTGCGGGCGGTGACGACGGCGCGCATCACGTCGGCCGCGGGCTGGCCCCAGACGTAGTCGATGACCACGTCGACGTCGGCTGCCGCTGCGCCGAGGGCGTCGACGTCGGTCAGCGGCAGCACGACGTCGGCGCCGAGGGCGGTGAGCGCCGCCAGCCGCTCCGGGTTGCGCCCGCTCGCGACGACGTGTGCGGCACCGAGGTGCTTCGCCACCTGCACCGCCGCGGTGCCCGAGGCCCCGGTCGCGCCGAGCACGAGGACGCGGCTGCCCGGGGCGAAGTCGATCCGCCGGCGCAGGGCCACCCACGACGACAGCACCGGGTTCACGCCGGCGGCCACGGTGATCGGGTCGGCACCGTCGGGGAGGACGACGCTCGCCCGCGGGTCGACCGCGACGCGCTCGGCCATGGTGCCGCGGGTGTCGCTCGCGACGGCGACGTAGCGGAGCGTGCCGTCGGGGAACCGGGCGACGCCGTCGACGCCGGGGACCAGGGGGAGCGCGCCCTCGCTGGTGTAGTGCGAACCGTCGGCCTGCGAGCGGACCCGCGGGTGGAGCCCGGCCGCGACGACGTCGACGACGACCTCGCCGGGTCCGGGAGTCGGTTCGTCGAACTCCTGCCAGGTCGGGGCGTGGCCGAACTCGGTGACGACTGCTGCGTGCATGGTGTCCTCCATTGCTTCGTGTTACGAACAAAGTAGTTCGCATCACGAAGTTCGTCAACTAGGCTGGAGTGGTGCAGGAGATGACCGAGGACGAGCAGCTCGTCGATGCCCTGGGCGAGGCCGCGTTCCGGACGATGGGGCCGCTGACCGGGCTCGCGGCCGATGCCGGGCTGTCGCTGACGCAGCTGCGGGTCCTCGCGATCCTGCGTGACCGTCGTCTGCGGATCGGTGACCTGGCGCAGTACCTGGGGCTCGAGAAGTCGACGATGACCGGGTTGGTGGCGCGCGCGGAGAAGAAGGGGTTGCTCGCGCGGCAGCCGAACGCGGACGACGCCCGCGCGGTGGACGTCGTGATCACCGACGCCGGTCTCGAGGTGGCGCGCTCGCTCGAGGGCGCGATCCGCGATGCACTGCTGCCGCTCACCGCCCGGTTGCCGGAGCGGGACCGGCGGCAGCTGCGCGCGCTCCTGGAGCGGATGCTGCGCTGAACCCTCAGCGACCGTGCGCGCGTGCCGGGATCTGCGTCGCGAGCTTGCCGCCGGAGACGTCGAGCAGGGTGCCGGTGACGTAGCCCGAGGCGTCGCTCGCCATGAAGACGAGCAGGTCGGCGACGTCGTCCGCGGTCTCCCACCGGCGCAGCGACAGGGTGTCGAGCAGGCGGTCCTGGGCCTCGGCCGGCATGGTCGCGAACCCGTTCATCGCCGTCGGGACCATGCCCGGCGCGTACGCGTTGACGGTGATGCCCCACGGGCCGAGCTCCGACGCCAGCACCCGGGTGAACGAGACGACCGCGGCCTTGGACGCCGCGTAGGCAGCGCTGCCGACACTCGGGACGATCGCGGCGAACGAGGCGGCGTTGATGATCCGCCCCCGTCCCGCGGCCTGCATCACCGGCGCGACGGCCTGGCTCATCAGGAAGGTGCCGCCGAGGTTGACGTCCATGCACCGGCGCCAGGCATCCCACTGCAGCTCGGCGACGGTGCCCTCGACGTTGATGCCGGCGTTGTTCACGAGCACGTCGATCGTGCCGTGCCGGGTGACGACCTCGTCGACGGCGGCCCGGACCGACTCGGGGTCGGCGACGTTGCACACGACGTGGTCGAGCGGGAAGTCGGGCTCGAAGGCCAGGTCGAGGGCGACGACGCGACACCCCTCGGCGACGAAGCGGTCGGCGAGCGTGCGTCCGATCCCGCGTGCTGCGCCGGTCACGACCACCACACGGTCGGTCAGGTCGAGGTGCATCGTTGCTCCTGTCGTTGGTCACTGCAATAGGCATACTATTGCAGCATGGCGAAGCAACGGGTGCTCTGGGTCACCGGCGGCGGCAGCGGCATGGGCGCCGCGAGTGCCGAGGCCGCTGCGCGCGACGGGTGGACGGTGGTCCTGAGCGGGCGGCGCGTGGACCGGCTCGAGCAGGTCGCGGCGACGATCACGGCCTCCGGCGGCACGGCGGCGGTCCTGCCCCTCGACGCTGCCGATCCCGCTGCCGTCGCGTCTGCGCGGGACACCGTGCTCGAGCGGTTCGGACGACTCGACGCGGTCGTGCTCGCCGCCGGGCTGAACGCGCCGCGGCGCCGGTGGGACGACCAGTCGTTGCCGGACTTCCGCGCGATCGTGGACACGAACCTCACCGCGGTGGTCGCGGTCGTCGACGCCGCACTGCCTGCGCTCCGCGAGTCCGGCGGCGTGGTCGTCGTGGTGTCGTCCTACGCCGGGTGGTCCTTCCAGCCCGGCGCCGGCGTCGCGTACTCCGCCTCGAAGACCGCGCTCGGTTCGGTCGTCCGGAGCCTCAACCAGCAGGAGGCAGACCACGGGGTCCGGGCGACGCACCTGTGCCCCGGTGACGTCGCGACCGACTTCCTCGACCAGCGGCCGTCGGTGCCCGACGCCGCCGCACGATCGGCGATGCTGCAGCCGGAGGACATCGCCCGCGCGGTGTCGTTCGTGCTCGAGGCGCCGTCGTACATGCGCGTCGACGAACTCGTGGTCAGCCCGGTGTCCCAGCGGTGACCAGCACGTTCGACCGCGTCCTCGACCAGATCGGTGCCGACGTCGTCTCCGGCGCCATCGCCGTGGGCAGCCGCCGGAGCATCGACGACCTGGTGGCGTCGACCGGGGCCAGTCGCAGCATCGTCCGCGAGGCCGTCCGCGTCCTCGTCGCCCTCGGCCTGCTCACCGCGCGGCGCCGGGTCGGCGTGACCGTCCTCGGCGTGCTGGAGTGGGACGTCCTGGATCCGCGGGTCGTGCGGTGGCGCCTCCGGGGCCCGGACGGTGACCGCGTGGCGGTCGAGCTCCGCGAACTCCGCGCGGCGGTCGAACCCGCCGCAGCCGCCGCAGCGGCCGGGCGGGCGCCCCTCGACGAGTGCGCGGACCGACGGGAGGCGCTCCGCACCACCGCGGACGAGCTCGCCGCCGCAGCGGCCCGCGACGACCGCCTCGACTTCGTGGCCGCGGACGTGCGGCTCCACGCGCTCGTGCTCGACCTGTCCGACAACACGCTGTACCGACGCCTGCACCGCGTCGTGGGCCAGGTGTTGCGCGAACGTGGGAGCATCCGCCCGGACCGGCACGACGTCGGCCTCCACCTCGCGCTCGCCGGTGCCGTCGTCGACGGCCACCCGGACGACGCGGCCGCGGCGATGCGGGCGATCGTCGAGCGCACGTGAGCGGTGCCCCGCCGACCTGCGAAGATGGAGTCCGGTGCGCTCCTCCGGCGCCCGTGGAGGGTGAGCGTGGACGCAGCACAGGACCTGGTCGTCCAGCTCATCGGCACCCCGTGGACGTTCGTCGTGGTCGGCCTCGTGCTCGCCGTCGGCAGTGTCGCGGTCTTCCTCCCCAGCCAGGCGCTCGTCGTCGCGGTCGGCACGCTCCTGGTGGGCGGTGACGGCGGCCTCCTGCCGGTCCTCGTCCTCGTCGTCGCGGCCTCGATCGGCATGGTCCTCGGCGACCTCGGGCTGTACCACCTGGCGCGCTCGGTCGACCTCGGCTCGAGGTCGTGGTTCGCGCGTCCGAAGGTCCGCAAGGCCCGGGACGCCATCGACGGCCGCTACCGTGCCGCTCCCGGGCGCATCGCGGTCCTCGGACGCTTCATCCCGATGGGCCGGCTGACGACGAACCTGGTCGGCGCGGACAGCGGGCTCGACGTTCGGCGGTTCCTGGTCAGCTGCGTGCTCGCCGACGTCGTGTGGGCCGCGTACTGCGTCGGCATCGCGGCGGCCACCGGGCGCTGGAGCCGCGAGCAGCCCTTCCTCGTCACGACCCTCGCGGTCGTGGCGTCGATCCTGCTCGGCCTCGCGATCTCGGCGATCGAGAAGGCCGTGCGACGACGCAGCGAGGCGGCGGCTGCGGCCTGACGAACGTAGGGTGGGGACACCGTTCGAAGGAGAACCCGTGCTGCTCGACGACCTCGTACCGGACCCTGACGCGCTCGAGCGCATCGCCACCGGCAGCACGTGGGCCGAAGGACCCTGCTGGATCCCGGCGTCCCGTACCCTGCGCTGGTCGGACATCCCCGGCGACCGTGTCCTGCAGTGGCACGCCGACTCCGGCGAGACCTCCACGTACGCCGAGGGCGTCGAGTTCACCAACGGCCGGACGCTCGACCGCGACGGCAGGGTCGTCCAGTGCTCGCACGGACTCCGGCGGGTGGAGCGCGACCGCGACGGCGTCGTCACGCCGATCGTCGACGCCTGGGCCGGCGTGCGGTTCAACTCGCCGAACGACGTCGTCGTCGCGCGGGACGGCAGCGTGTGGTTCACCGACCCGGCCTACGGCATCACCCAGCCGCGCGAAGGCCACCCCGGCGTGCGCGAGTACGGCGACCACTGGACGTTCCGCTGCGGACCGTCCGGTGAGGACCTGCGCCCCGTCGCGACCGACGTCGACGAGCCGAACGGACTCGCCTTCGACCCGTCCGAGCAGGTCCTCTACATCGCGAGCTCGTCGGGGGACGAACCGGTCATCCGCGCCTACGACCGCGTCGGTGACGGCGGCGACCTGCTCAAGAACGGCCGGGTGTTCGCGCGACTCGAGCCGGGCGAGGGCGCACCGGACGGCATCCGGGTCGACGTGCACGGCAACGTGTGGTCGTCGTCGCACCGCGGCGTCGTCGTGTTCGACCCCTCCGGCGAGCGGATCGGCGAGGTGGCCGTCCCCGAGGTGACGTCGAACCTGTGCTTCGGCGGCGACGACGGCACGACGCTGTTCCTGACGGCGACGACGTCGGTCTACCGGATCGCCACGACGACGCGGGACGCTGCCGTATCCTGACTCGGCCATGCAGTGCGACTACTTCGACCGTGGGGTGTGCCGGTCCTGCACGCTCATGGGGCAGCCCTACGCCGACCAGGTCCTCGACAAGGAGCTCCGCACCCGCGAACTCCTGCACGACGCCGTCGAGGCGGCTGGCGGCCCCGGAGCCGTCACGTGGGCACCGGCGATCACCAGCCCCGAGTCCGGGTACCGGAACAAGGCGAAGATGGTGGTCGGCGGATCGACCGAGCACCCGACCGTCGGCATCCTCGACCACCGGCAGCGCGGCGTCGACCTGCGGCACTGCGGGATCTGCACGCCCGGCATCCGACACGCGCTGCCCCTGCTCGCCGACTTCGTCCAGACCGCGGGGTTGATCCCGTACGACGTCGCTGCCCGACGCGGCGAGCTGAAGTACGTCCTGGTCACCGAGTCGCCCGACGGCGAACTGATGGTGCGGTTCGTCCTGCGGTCCGAGGGGCAGGTGGCTCGGATCCGGCAGTACCTCGATGTGCTGCGTGACGCCCTGCCGAACGTGGTGGTCGTCACGGCGAACCTGCTTCCCGAGCACAAGGCCGTGACCGAGGGCGACCGGGAGATCGTGCTCACCGAGCAGGAGACGCTGCCGATGCGCCTCGGCGGGATCACGATGCACCTGCGGCCGCAGAGCTTCTTCCAGACCAACACCGCCGTCGCCACCGAGCTGTACGCGCAGGCCTCGGCGTGGATCGACGAGCTCGACCCGGCGTCGATGTGGGACCTGTACTGCGGCGTGGGCGGGTTCGCCCTGCACGCTGCGCGACCGGGCCGAGCGGTGACGGGCATCGAGACCAGTGCCGAGGCGATCCGTTCGGCGAAGCAGTCCGCGCGCGAGGCCGGGCTCGAGGGGCTCCGGTTCGCCGCCGACGACGCCACCGAGCACGCACTCCGCGCCCGACCCGACACCGTGCCCGAGCTCGTCCTGGTGAACCCGCCACGACGCGGGATCGGCGAGGCGCTGTCGACCTGGCTCGAGGAGTCCGACGTGCAGCACGTCGTCTACTCGAGCTGCAACCCGGTGACCCTGGCGAAGGACCTCGCGCGCATGCCCTCGTTCCGGCTGCGCCGCGCTCGTGTGCTCGACATGTTCCCCCAGACCGGCCATCTCGAGGCCGTCACGCTGCTGTCGCGGGCGTGATCCGGGCCTCCTGGCCGGCATTGCCAGGGAATTGCCAAGGTGACGTACCCGGGTACGGCTCGATGACCATGGCCATGGGCATCGAGGCGTACAGGTTCGAGTGCGGGGTACATAGCACCAACGGGTAGAACCGTTTGTCTCGGTTTGATAACGGTGAAGAGTTTCCTATGGTTGCCGACCGAGGTGCCGCCGGCCCGATGACCACTGCCCCCGGTGGCGCACCCCACAACTGACCGCGATCGGTCGGGGTGGGCAGTGGATTCCGCGTTCGAAGCGGCTCGTGACCCCGGTGGAGCAATCACATGAAGAAGCTTTCCCGTACCCGCACCATCGTCGGCGGCCTCGCGTTCGCCGGCATCGCCGCGACCGGTGTCGGCCTCGCGGCAACCCCCGCGAACGCTGCGTCCGGCTCGACCTGGGACGCCCTCGCGCAGTGCGAGTCCGGCGGCAACTGGGCCATCAACACCGGCAACGGCTACTACGGCGGCCTGCAGTTCAACCTCGGCACCTGGCAGGCCAACGGTGGCGTCGGCAGCCCCGCCGGCGCGAGCCGCGAGGCCCAGATCGCCGTCGCCGAGCGTGTCCTCGCCACGCAGGGCTGGGGCGCCTGGCCTGCCTGCTCGGCCCAGCTCGGACTGAGCGGCACGAGCGGTGCCGCACCGGCCGCCGCTGCTCCGGCTCCGGCAGCCCCCGCTGCTCCGGCCCCGACGCAGCAGGCCGCACCGGCCCCCGCTGCCCCGGAGCAGGCCGCACCGAGCACCCCGGCTCCTGCGCCGGCGCCGGCGCAGGAGGCCGCCCCGGCAGCCACCACGCCGAGCAAGCCCGCCGCCGTGAAGACGAGCGGCAAGACGTACACGATCGCCTCGGGCGACACGCTCGACACCATCGCCACCAAGCTCAAGATCGACGGTGGCTGGAACAAGCTGTGGGCCGCGAACACGTCGACCATCGACGACGCGAACCTCATCTACTCGGGCCAGGAGCTGCAGCTCCCCGCCTGATCGTTCCACCGGACGAACACGTCGACGCCCCGCGACCTCGGTCGCGGGGCGTCGTCGTGCGTGACCGGTGGTGGGAGCCTGCGGGCGCTACTGCCGGTTGTCGGCCAGCCAACCGGCGACGTCGTCGGACCGCAGCGCCTGTGACAGCGAGCCGACCGCCAGGTCGTTGAGCGTGACGTAGGACTGCCCGTCCGGCGAGGTTCCGGACCCCGCAGTCGGCACCGTGAACGTCTTGAGGTCGTCGGTCCGGACGTCGCGCAGCGACCATCCGAGGCCGACGAGGGTCGGGAAGGTCAGTCCGGCATCGACCGCCAGGTGCTCGCTCGTCGCGGTCACGAAGTCCTGGATACGCCCGGGGTTCGTGATCGTGCCGCGGGAGAGCAGCCCGCCGACGACCCCGCGCATGAACGCCTGCTGGTTCAGCACGCGGGTGTGGTCCGCGTCGGCGAACGAGTACCGCTCGCGCACGAACGCGAGTGCGGCGTCGCCGTCGAGCCGGTTCGCGCCGGCGACGAACTCGTGCTTGCCTGCGGCGAACGCCTGCCCGGAGTCGACCGTGACACCGCCGAGGGCGTCGGTCATGTCCTTGAACCCGGTGAAGTCGATCTCGGCGACGTGGTCGATGCGGACGTCGAGCAGCTGCTCGACGGTCTGCACGGTGAGCGGGACGCCGCCCCACGCGTACGCGGCGTTGATCTTGGCGCTCCCGTGACCCGGCACGTCGACCCACGAGTCACGCATGATCGACATCAGGTACACGGCCTGCCGGTCGGCCGGGACGTGCGCGAGCATCAGGGTGTCCGAACGGCCACCGGCCTCGGATGGCTTGCCGTCCGGTCCGCGTGCAGCTCGTGAGTCGGACCCGATGAGCAGGATGTTCTCGCCGCCGGACGCAGCGGGTCGGGTCCCGCTCGGGAACGGGTTCGCGATCGTGTCGTGGCGGGCGTCGAAGCTGCGCGCCAGGCCGCCGACGAAGATGCTCGCGACGACGGCGATCACGGTGGCGATGCCGACCAGCGAGCCGACCGTCGCGAGCAGTGCGACGAGGAACGGGCGTCGGCGCCGCGGGTGGCGTCCGCCTCGGGTGGTGGTGTCGGCGGCCAGGCGGGCCGCCCGTCGTTCGGACATGCGGGACTCCAACGGGTTCGCGTCGGCGTGCCACCGACCGACCCATCGTACCGCATGTGGTATTTCAGGTACAGCGTGTCAGTTGCTGGGTTGCCGTGACTTCCCGAGCAGCTCCGTGAGCGCGGTCCGCAGTGCCGGGTCGTCCGGCAGGACCTCGCGCTCGATGTGCCGAGCGGTCTCCCACGCTCGGCGTCCGTGATCGGTCACGGTCACGAGGCGCCGGCGTCGGTCGTCGGGGTGCGGGGTGCGCTCGACCAGGCCGTCCCGCTCCATGCGCTCGAGGGTCCGTGACATCGTCTGCGGTTGCACCCGTGCCGTGCGCGCGATCGTGTCGGCACCGGTGGGGCCCGTGCGGATCAGGATGTCGACCGCGATGAGGGCCGCGTGCGGCAGCCCGATGGCGCGGAGGCGTTCATCCCAGTCCCGCTCGACCGAGCGTGCCGCGGCCGACAACAGCCGGCCGAGGGGCCACTGCTCGGTCGTGTCGTCCATGGGCGCAGTCTACGGTCGACAGCTGTCGCGGTCGGTGTCGCGACCGGCGTCGCGACCAGCGTCGCGACCGTCTAGTAATCAGCATGCTGACGACCGGTGTACGCTCACCGTCGTGTCCCGCTTCCTCCGCATCGTCCTCCCCGCGCTCGTCATCGTGGCCTGGCTCGCGATCGCCGCCGTCGGCGGTCCGTACTTCGGCAAGATCTCCGAGGTGTCGACGAACGACCAGACCTCGTTCCTGCCGGCGTCGGCCGACGCCACGAAGGTGCAGGAGCGGTCGTCGGAGTTCCGCCAGGAGTCGGGCGCACCCGCGATCATCGTGCTCGAGCGCGAAGGCGGCATGTCGTCCTCCGACCTGACCGCGGCGAAGGACCTCGCGACCCAGCTCGGTGACCGCGACGACGTCGAAGCCGTCAGCCCGGTGATCCCGAGCGAGGACGGCGACGCGGTCGAGATCGTCGCGACCCTCACCACGGCAGCCGACACCGGTGACGCGGTCGAGGCGATCCGCGCCGACGTCGACGACGCCCTGCCCAGCGGCGTCAGCGGGTACGTCACCGGACCGGCCGGGTTCACCGCCGACCTGACCGAGGCGTTCGCCGGCATCGACGGCCTGCTGCTCGGGGTGGCGCTCGCCGCGGTCTTCGTGATCCTGATCATCGTCTACCGGTCACCGCTGCTGCCGATCCTCGTGCTCGGCACCGCGACGTTCGCCCTGTGCGCCTCGATCCTCGTGGTGTGGTGGCTCGCCAAGGCCGACATCGTCACCGTCAACGGCCAGGTGCAGGGGATCCTGTCGATCCTGGTGATCGGCGCCGCGACGGACTACGCCCTGCTCTACACGGCGCGCTTCCGCGAGGCGCTGCGCGACCACCGCACCGGCTGGGGTGCGACGAAGGCGGCCCTGCGGGGGAGTCTCGAGCCGATCCTGGCCTCGGGCGGCACCGTCATCGTGGGCGTGCTCTGCCTGCTGCTCTCCGACCTCAACTCGAACAAGGCGCTCGGTCCCGTCGCCGCGATCGGCATCGCGTTCAGCCTGCTCGCCGCCCTGTCGCTGCTGCCCGCCCTGCTGCTCGCGTTCCGTCGCGCCGCGTTCTGGCCGCTCCGTCCCGCGTACGGCAGCGCCCACCCGGTGCTCACCGGTCCGGACGCGCGCGGCATCTGGGCTCGCGTCGGTCGGCTCGTCGCCAAGCGTTCCCGGGTGGTGTGGATCGTCTGCACGGTCGGGCTGCTCGCGATGGGCACGGGCCTGGTCGGGCTCAAGGCCGACGGGGTACCGCAGAGCGACCTGGTCATCGGGGCCTCGCAGGCACGCGACGGGCAGGACGTCCTGGCCGACCACTTCCCCGGTGGCTCCGGCAGCCCGGCGCAGGTCATCGGGTCGGAACGCGACCTCGACGCACTCGTCGACACCGTCACGGGGGTCGACGGCGTCGACGGGGTCGTCGCCGCCGCGAAGGACGCCCCGTCCGGCACGGTGCCCGTGACGGGCGACTCGCCCTCGAACGGCGCCGCCACTCCGACGGTGTCGCGCGGCGACGTGCTGCTCGAGGCCACGTTGACCGACCCGGCCGACTCGGACGCCGCCGAAGAGACTGTCCGCGACCTCCGCACCGCCGTCGAACAGGTCGATCCCGGCGCGATCGTCGGCGGCGTCACCGCGACGGCCGTCGACACGAACGACACCGGGATCCGCGACCGCACGCTGATCATCCCCGTGGTGCTGGTCGTGATCCTGCTCATCCTGATGCTCCTGCTCCGCAGCGTCGTCGCCCCGCTCGTGCTCATCGGCAGCGTGATCGTGTCGTTCGCCGCAGCACTCGGCGTCGGAGCGCTCGTGTTCGACCACGTGTTCCACTTCCCCGGTGCGGACCCGAGCGTGCCGCTGTACTCGTTCGTGTTCCTCGTCGCGCTCGGGGTGGACTACAACATCTTCCTCATGACACGGGTGCGGGAAGAGGCGCTGCGGCACGGTCCGCACGAGGGGGTCCTGCGCGGACTCGGGGTCACCGGCGGGGTGATCACCTCGGCGGGGGTGGTGCTCGCGGCGACGTTCGCGGCCCTCGGCGTCATCCCGATCCTGTTCCTCGTGCAGATCGCGTTCGTCGTGGCGTTCGGCGTCCTGCTCGACACGATCGTCGTCCGTTCGCTGCTCGTGCCGGCGATCGCGTACGACCTCGGTCGGCGCGCCTGGTGGCCGTCGCGCCTCTCGCGCGCGAACCATCACATGTGACACGCTGGGTGCATGCCAGTTCCTTCGACGCAGCCCGCCGCCGAGCGCAAACTCCTCCGTGACACCGTGCAGGACAAGATCCGCGACGCGATCATGGACGGCACGCTGGAGCCCGGCGAGCGACTCAACGACGACGACCTGATCGCGTGGCTCGGCGTCTCCCGCACCCCGATCCGCGAGGCGCTCGCGGAACTCGCCCGCGCCGGCCTGATCGAGATGGCACCGAACCGCTACACCCGCGTGGCGGCCCCGACGAAGGACGAGCTCCTCGACGCCTACCGCACGCTCGGCGTCATCTACGGGGGCGTCGTGCGCCTCGCGGTGCCCAACTTCACCGAGCCGCAGCGCAAGAAGATCGTGAAGATGCTCGACGACGTCATCGCGCGGGTCGGCGCCGACGAGCAGGACCAGGTCGCCCGCAACGGCGCCGACATCTACTCGCAGTGGGCGGACGCCTGCGGCAACCCGTCGCTCGTGCAGCTCTGCCGGTCGACCACCGACGGACTGTCCTTCAAGCTCCGGGTCCCCGAACTCGCCGAGCTGATCCCGGCCGCGGTGATCCTGCCCGAGCTCGCCAACCTCAAGGCAGCCGTCCTGGCGAAGGACCCGATCGCGGCCGAGCTCGCGATGGAGGCCATCCACCTGCTGCCGTCGCGCGCGTAGCGCCCCGTCGCCCCGCGCGACCAGGAGGCGGACAGGAGGCCCGTGGCGACGCCGCCACGGGCCTCCCGTCCGCCGTCACGCGCGTCTCGGGCGCGAAAGCGACAGATGTCCGCGAACATTCCGCGGCAGACTGTCGCTTTCGCGGGAATCCCGTCCCGGCGGGCAGCGCGTCTCGCGCCGCGACCAGCGCGTCAGTGCGCGACGGCGCTGATCATCCCGAGGCCGACGCTGATGCGGTCGGCGACCTCGATGAGGTCCTCGGCGAGGGAGTCCAGGTCACGGTCGCGCAGCTGCGTCAGGCGCCCCGAGATCGACAGCGCCGCCGCGATCCGCCCCGAGGCGTTGCGGATCGGTGCAGCGATGCAGAACCGGCCGAGCGCGAGCTCCTGGTTCTCCTCGCACCAACCGCGCTTCGCCGAGGCGGCGAGATCGGCCGTCAGGGCGTCGTGCGTCGTGATCGTGTGGTCGGTGTACCGGGCCAGGTCGTCCCCGAGCAGCGAGCGTCGCTCGTCCGGCGACAGGTCGAGCATCAGCGCCTTGCCGAGTGCGGACGCTTGCATCGGCTGCCGCATCCCGATCATCGTGTGCGACTTCGGCGCGAGCGACCCCTCGAAGTGGCAGAGGTAGATGCACGACGCGGCGTCCTGCACGCCGACGTTGGCGGTCAGCCCGACGCGGTGCGCGAGTTCCTGCGCCGCCGAGCGGCTCTCGCGGTGCACCGGGTTGTGGTTGAGCCCCTGGCTGGCGAGCTCGAGCACGGCCCGACCGACCGAGTACGCCTGGGTCTCCGGGTCGCGTCGGACGTACTCGAGCGACTCGAGCGTCGCCAGGAGCCGCCCGGTGGTCGAGGTCCCCAGCCCGATCGCCCGCGCGATGTCGGAGGCGCGCACCGCGCCGTCGGACGCGCCGAGCGCACCGAGGACCGCTGCGGCTCGCTCGATGCTCTGGTTCGGAGGGGTGGTCGCCATCCCCTCATTCTGGCCCGTCCCGGCGCGCGTCAGGAGACCTTCACGGCGCTCGCGGTGACGAACGGGGATCCGTTCGTCGCGGTCACGACGACCCGCAGGGCGGCCGTGCGCACCGGATCGACGTCGTGGATGCGGTGGCGGTGTCGGTTCGCGTCGACCGCGGCGAGCGTTCGCCAGGTCCCGTCGACGCACGCCTCGATCCGGTAGTCGCGGGCGAGTGTGGGCACGGCGTCCCAGGGGGTGCGGTGGTGGTGCAGGTTGATGAGGTCGGCGTCGACGTCGTCGTTCCAGACGATCCGCACCTGGCGGACGTCGACGGGCTCCGCCCAGTCGAGCGAGAGCACGGCTGCGCCGGCACCCGCGTCGGACGACCACATGTGCGGTCCGCCGAACGGGCGCTGGTGGCCGTCGCTGACCCGGGAGGCCCGCCACGCGTCCGTCTCGCCGGCTGCGGTGAACGCGAACGCGTGTCCGCGCAGGGCGCGCGCCTCCCAGTCCGTCACGGGCTGTCCGGACTCCTCGGGGATGTGGTCGTCGAACTGCTCGTCGTCGGCGGCGCGGGCGCGCAGGGCCATCACGCCGTAGGGGTGGCCGTCGGTCAGGACCAGTCGGACGCCGGGCTGCCGACGGACCACGACGACCGCGTTGCACGGTGCGTCCGGGTGGAAGTCCAGGTCGACCACTGCTTCGCCCGGTCCGGCGGCGACGTGTGCGGAGTGCGTGCTGACGTGGTCGATCGGGGCGTAGTTCTGGGGCTTGCCGGTGGTCCAGAGCTCGATGGTGAGGTCGGTGTCGTCGTCCGCCTCGGTGCGGAGCCGGAACTCGCCGAGCGCGGGGTCGGCGGGCAGGAGGACCGCGACGTCGCGGTCCAGGTCGAAGCGGTCGGCGGTCGCGAACGGCGTCGTGTCGATCGTGGTCATCTCGCTGCTCGCGCTGATGCGGGCGGTGCGGGCGAGGTCGGCGGGGTCGTCGGCGCGGACCCCGATGACCGGTGCGTCCTCGCGCAGCAGGGTCTGCTGCAGCAGGGCGATCTGCTCGGTGCCGAGGGACCGTGGCGTCGTGCCGTGCCGGGCGACCAGGTGCGCGGCGGTGCCGGCTGCCTGCCCCTGGGCCGCGCAGGTGGCCATCACCCGGGTGGACCCGAACGCGACGTGCGACGCGGAGATGTCGCGGCCGGCGAACAGCAGGTTCGACACGTTCGCCGAGTACAGCGACCGGAACGGGATGTCGTAGGTGCCGTCGGTGTACCGCTGCTGGGCGCCGGCGGTCTCGGCGTAGACGCCCTCGACGGGGTGCAGGTCGATCGACCAACCGCCGAACGCCACCGTGTCGGGGAACGAACGCTGCTCGAGCAGGTCCTGCTGCGTCAGGGTGTGGTCGCCGACGAACCGGCGGTACTCGCGCTTGCCGGGGATCGCGCCCACCCAGTCGAGCGTCAGGGTGTCCGCGTCGAACGCCCCCGAGTTCTTGATGTGGTCCCAGATGCCGTAGACGACGCCCCAGAGCTCGTCGCGGATGCGTTCGTTCTCGGCGACGGTGTCGAGTTCGCCGCCCCACTCGATCCACCAGTAGTTGCAGCCGTTGTCGCCGGTCCGGATCGCCCGGTTCGCCAGGATCGGCGTCGTGCCGAGGTCCTTCGCGATCGACGGCGGCACGAACTTCTCGGGGCGGCCGGTGTCGTGCGTCGAGAAGAAGATCGAACTGCCGAGCAGTTCGTCGTCGGCCGTTTCCGGCGCCCACTCCTCTCCGTGCTCGTCGCGGCCCTCTCGCCCGATGCGGTACTCGGCGCCGGCGAGGGCCCCGACGAGGCCGTCGCCCGTGCAGTCGAGGAACACCGGTGCCGTGAACGTCGTCTCGATCTCGGACCCCATGGTCCAGCCCGTGACGGCGGTGATGCGCGGTGCGCCGCCGGCGTCGTCCGTCGTCTGCACGGTCCGGACGTCGGTGTTGAGGTGGAGGTGCACGTTCGGCTCGGCCCGGACCAGGTCGAGCACCACCTGGTCCCAGTAGACCGCGTTGCCCTGCGGGTTCCGGTACTGGTTCTCGAGGAAGAGCTCGCCCACGATCCCGGTCTCGCGGGCGAACCGCTGCGTGCCGTGCGCCGTCGCGCCGACCACCCACACCCGGATCTCGCTCGAGGCGTTGCCGCCGAGGACCGGCCGGTTGGTGACGAGGGCGACGCTCGAGCCGAGGCGGGCGGCGGCGACGGCCGCGCTGACACCGGCGAGACCGCCGCCGACGACCACGACGTCGTGGTGCTGTTCACGGGATTGCATGGTCGGAACGGTATCACTCGGTGGCGTGTCTTTCCCACTGTGTGGCAATGTGTGCCCGGCGAGTGCTATCGTCAACGAATTCTCGACAACGAAGTGTGAGGCCCCACCCATGAGCGACGGAACCCGGACGCAACCCAGCGTCGATGCCGCCACCGCCCCCGACGTCCAGGTGGCCCTGGGCGACGACGCACGCCGCCAGGGCATGCGGAAGGTGATCGTCGCCGCGGGCGTCGGACACTTCGTCGAGTGGTTCGACTTCGGCCTCTACGGCACGTTGGCGACCGTCATCTCGCTGTACTTCTTCAAGCAGGGCGACCCGCAGGTCGCACTGCTGTCGGCCTTCGCCGTGTTCGGTGCCGGCTTCGTGATGCGTCCGCTCGGCGGGCTGTTCTGGGGGTCGCTCGGTGACCGGGTCGGCCGGAAGACCACACTGGCCACGGTCATCCTGATCACGAGCGGCGCGACCGCCGTGATGGGGATCCTGCCGACGTACCAGAGCGTCGGGATGCTCGCGCCGATCCTGCTCGTCGTGGTGCGGCTGGTGCAGGGCTTCGCCGCCGGTGGCGAGGGTGCCGGGGCGACGACGCTCCTGGCCGAGTACGCCCCGTCGAACCGGCGCGGCTTCGTGACGAGCTTCATCGACGTCTTCGGCTTCGCGGCGTTCATCGTCGGTGGTGGCCTGGTCTTCCTGTTCACGGCGATCGCCGGGGACGGAGCCCTCGAGTCGTGGGGGTGGCGTGTCCTGTTCCTCGTCGCGGTGCCGCTCGGCCTGGTCGGGTTGTACCTGCGCACGAAGCTCGAGGACACCCCGGAGTTCCGCGCGCTCAAGGCGAAGGGGGAACTCGCGAAGAACCCCCTCCGCCGCTCGCTCCGGACCGGGTGGAAGGCCCTGCTCTTCTGCGTCGGGTTCGTCGTCCTCAAGGCCGTCGGCCACTGGATCCTGCAGACCTTCATGCCCTCGTACCTGCAGGCGGACCTCGGGTACTCGCCGCTCGTCTCGTACGGGGTCGTCGTCATCGGCTTCCTGGTGATCGCCGGCCTCGTCCCGTTCTTCGGCCTGCTGTCGGACAAGATCGGCCGGAAGCCCGTGATGCTCGCCGGGTGCGCGGGGTTCCTGGTGCTGACCTACCCGACGCTCATGCTCATGGACGCCGGCAACTTCTGGGCCGCCGCAGCCGCGATGGTGCTGCTGGGGCTGTTCATGGCCGCGTTCGACGGGGCGGTGAGCGCCGCGATGGCCGAACTGTTCCCGACCGCCATCCGCTACGGGTCGATGGGCATCGCCTACAACATCAGCGTGGCGCTCTTCGGTGGCATCACCCCGTACTTCGCCACGTGGTTGATCAGCGCGACGGGCAACACGTTCGCGCCGGCCTTCTACGTGATGGCCGCCGCCGCGATCACCGGTGTGACGGTGCTCCGTGCGCGCGAGACGAACAAGCAGGGACTCGTCGCCGAGTGAGTCGAGCGCGGGCCGGTCGCAGGGGCTGTGGAGTGACCTTCCAGGCGGATTCCATGTCCCCTGCGCGCGCTCCGGTTATGGTTTCCCGGTGAGCAACGAACCCGAGCAGACGACGGAGCCCGCGCGCCGCGGTGCCGTGACGCCGCGCCACGGGCGCCAGAAGCGACGAGCGGGTGTGGTGTTCCCGGCGATCGCGGGTGTGCTCACCATGGCCGTCCTGCTGAGCGGTGGCTACGCGGCGTACGCGTACAACCAGCTGTCCGGCGGGGTCACGATCGTCAACGCGATCACCGGCAAGAAGGACACGAAGGACGACGTCGACGGCAAGGCGCAGAACATCCTGCTCGTCGGTGACGACCACCGGCCGGAGAACGCCACCCCCGAGCAGATGGCGGAACTCAGCACGACGTCGGACGGTGGTGCGACGAACACCGACACGATGATCGTCCTGCACATCAACGCCGACGGCACGCAGGCGACGATGATCTCGTTCCCCCGTGACTCGTACGTCGACATCCCGGACGTGGGCAAGGGCAAGCTCAACAGTGCCTTCTATTACGGCACGCTCAACGGTGGCGGCGACACCGGTGGTGCGAAGATGCTCATCAAGACCATCGAGAACCTGAGTGGTCTGCAGATCGACCACTACGTCCGCGTCTCGCTGCTCGGCTTCTACCAGGTGGTCAAGGAGCTCGGCCCGGTCGAGGTCTGCCTCAACCAGGCTGCCCAGGACAAGGACTCCGGCGTCGACCTGCCCGCGGGGAAGTCGACGCTCAACGCCAAGGAGGCGCTGTCCTTCGTCCGACAGCGCAAGGGCCTGCCGAACGGCGACCTCGACCGCAACGTCCGCCAGCAGTACTTCCTGTCGCAAGAGGCCCGGAAGGTCACGTCCGCCGGCACGCTGCTGAACCCGGTCAAGATGGGCAACATCCTGAAGGCCGTCGGGGGATCGATCCAGACCGACACCAACCTGATCGACCTCGCCTCGCAGATGCGGAACCTGCGCCCCGCGAACATCCAGTCGGCCACGATCCCGACCCTCGGCACGCCGACCATCTACGTGAACGGTTCGGCGCTGTCCATCGTCGAGGTCGACACCGTCGGCCTGCCCGCCTTCGTGCAGGGCCTGGTCGGCGAACCGGAGGCCTACGCCAAGGCCGGTCGCGCCCAGCCGGCGAACACCTCGGTCACGGTGATGAACGGCAGCGGCGTCGAGGGTGCCGCGACCGCAGCAGGGCAGGTCCTGACGAGCCGCGGGTTCCAGGTCGCACCGGCTGGTTCCTCGGCCACCACGAAGGTCACCCAGGTGCAGTACCCGGCCGGCCAGGAGTCGCAGGCGAAGGCGATCGCGGCGGCCGTGCCCGGTGCCGTCGCCGTCCGCACCAGCGCGGTCACCGGGGTCACGCTCGTGCTCGGCACCGACGGCAAGACCGCGAAGGCCGCCAGCGAGCCGAGCGCGACCGCGTCGAAGCCCGCGAGCACCGGTTCCGGGTCGAAGCCGAGCAAGCAGGCGTCCAAGGAACCCGCGCCGAAGTCCACCGACGTGCACAACTACGGCACCGAGGGCACCTGCATCAACTGAGGCCGTGGCCGGACCGGGTCGCTAGGTTCGAGGGGTGAGCAGCGCAACGCGTCCGATCGTCCTGATGACCTACAACATCAAGAACCCGGATCCGGAGCACGACTGGCCGGCCCGGCTCCCCGTGCTCCTCGACGTCATCCGCCGGCACGACCCCGACCTGGTGTGCGTGCAGGAAGCCTTCGCGCACCAGCTCGACGACCTGCGCGCCGGGCTGCCGGACCACGCCGACGTCGGACAGGGGCGTGAGGGCGGCACCGCGGGGGAACACCCGGCGGTCTTCTACCGACGCGACCGGTTCCGACCGACCGACGAGGGGTCGTTCTGGCTGTCGGACACCCCGGACGAACCGGTCTCGAACACGTGGGGCAGCCTGTTCCCCCGCATCGCGAACCACGCCGTGTTCCTGGACACCGACGGGCCGGCGGTCACGGTGCTCACCACGCACCTGGACCACGAACTCGGCGAGCACGGCGACGAGGTGCGCGGGAAGAGCGCGGCGCTCATCGTCGAACGGCTCGCGCGGGAGACCGGTCCGGTCATCGTCGCCGGGGACTACAACGAGCCGGCCGGCGCCGGAACCGCGTCACGGGTCTTCGCCGACGCCGGGTTCGACGACACCTGGCTGCTCGCGGGCGACCCGGGGGACCGGACGGCGACGTTCAACGACTGGCAGCCGCCGGTGGACACCGGGGAGCGCATCGACTGGGTGCTGACCCGCGGGGTCGCCGGCGTCGAAAGGGTCGTCATCGACCACGACGGGCCGGAGGCGTGGTTCGCGAGCGATCACTTCCCGGTGATCGCGACGATCCGCGTGTGAGTCAGCAGCTCCGCTGGGCGTGCACGGGCATCGGGGAGCCGAGCACCGTGACCGTGGTGTCGTCCGTCAGGGCCGAGACGCCGTTCGTGCCGGAGGAGTCCTGGTCGTCGGAGGAGCCCCAGCCTGCGCGCAGCAGCAACTGCCACGCGCGGAAGTCGTCCGAGCCGAAGGACACCCGTTCGGAGCGCGGGGCGTCCGCGATCTCGTCGGCGATGTCGTCGCCGACCTGGACGCCGCCGGGGCCGGTCAGCTCGATCCGTGCACCGAGCCGGCTGCGGACCTGGTCGCGCAGCACACGGACCTCGACGGCGTTGCCCGCCTGCGCATCGGTGGTCAGGGCCGCGACCCGGATGGCGCCGCCCCACGTGTAGGTGGTGCCGGCCGGGAAGCACGCGCCGCCGTCGCCCTCGGCGGTCTGGGTGCGCGACGGGGTGCCGAGCAGGCGGTCGAGCAGGCCCACGGTCAACCGGGAGTCGCGCATCGACGACTCGACGACGGTCTTCCCGCCGTTGCGGAGCACCAGGGACTCGGCGTCGAGCTCGATGGAGTCGACCCGCCGGAGCTTCGCGTTGGACACGTGCACGGGAGCTGCGTCGTGCGACGTCTCCGCCGCCACGGCGGTGTCCGCACCGAGCCCGGTGGTGCCGTCGAGCGCCAGCGCACCGGCCGAGAAGGCGAGCACGGCAGCGCCGAGCGCCAGCAGGGTCCGAGGGGTCACCGTTCGACGGTACGACCCTGATCCGTCCAGAACGACAGGTGTTACCGAATCGGGTCCTGGCCGTCACCGGACCGTGACAAACGAGGAAGACGCAGTTGCGGCCCTGGACCGGTGCGGCCGGCGGACGCTGGCCGCACCGCGCGACGGGGGACAGCCTCCTGGACGGCCCGTGGTGCGCCCCTGCGTACCGTCGGCGGCATGACGGACCAGCAGAACGACCAGGCAGGGCTCGACCAGGCAGCGCTCGACCAGTACTCCATGCAGGACCCGACGAAGATGTACGCCGACAAGAAGCCCGACGAGCAGTACCTCGAGGGCGCCGGCACCGACGCCGAGACGGCGGAGAACGTCCCCGCCGACCACGGCGAGGACACCTACCGCGGCTCCGGACGGCTGACGGGCCGCAAGGCCCTCGTCACCGGTGGCGACTCGGGCATCGGCGCAGCGGTCGCCATCGCCTACGCACGCGAGGGCGCCGACGTCGCGATCTCGTACCTGCCCGAGGAGCAGGAGGACGCCGACCGCATCGTCGCGCTCATCGAGGCAGCCGGCCGCAAGGCCGTCGCGCTGCCCGGCGACATCACCTCGCTCGCGGTCTGCGAGCAGATCGTCGCCGACACCGTCGCGCAGCTCGGCGGGATCGACATCCTGGTGAACAACGCGGGCAAGCAGCAGAACGTCTCCTCGATCGAGGACATCTCGGACGAGGAGTTCGACGAGACCTTCAAGACGAACGCCTACGCGACCTTCCGGATCACGAAGGCCGCCGTGCCGCACCTGCAGCCGGGCTCCACGATCATCAACACGACGTCGATCCAGGCCTACGCGCCGTCGCCGCACCTGGTGCACTACGCGGCCACGAAGGCCACCGTGAACAACCTGGCGAAGGGCCTGGCTGCGCAGCTCGCGCCGAAGGGCATCCGCGTCAACGCCGTCGCGCCGGGGCCGATCTGGACGCCGCTGCAGCCGGCCGGTGGGCAGCCGCCCGAGGCGCTGCCGTCCGCGGGGGAGCAGACCTACCTGGGTCGCTGGGGCCAGCCGGCCGAGCTCGCGCCGGCGTACGTGTTCCTGGCGAGCGGTGAGTCGTCGTACGTCGTGGGCGAGACGCTGCACGTCGACGGTGGGATGCCGACGCCGTAGGGCGCCGCCGACGGGCTGACGGGAGGCGCGGTGCCGGTGGGTACCGCGCCTCCCGTCGTCCGGGTGGTCCCGTCTGCGGGCCGTGGCGACGTCAGCAGGTGACCGCGCGCGCCATCCGCTCGAGGAGCTCCCGCGCCGACAGTGCTGCCGCGAGCTCGACCTCGACCGGGTTGATGCCGATCGCGTGCTCGAACGCACGGCGCCGGGCCTGGTCGGCGATCGGTACCTCGGGGCGCTGCGGCAACACGGCGATCGCCTGGGCCGCCGCCCCGAACGCGCCCGCGGGCCGCCCGAGCTGTTCCCACATCGCGCGGACGTCGTGCGCGACCTGCTCCGGGTCGCCGCCGAACTCGAAGCCGGCCGAGGCCATCGTCGCGAGTCCCTGTGCGGTGGGGTCGTTCGGGGTCATGCCCGGCATCGTCACACGGATCCGTGCGAACGCGCTGGGCGTGGTGCCGGTGTCCGTGTCCCCCCATGTGCTGACACCCGTACCGGGGATTCTGTTGTCCCCCGTTCTGCGTTTGGATGGACGTGCCCCGGACTCGGGGAGACCTCGGACAGGACGTCCGTGGAACGACGGAGGGCAAGATGCTCGAGAACACCAGCGCCGACACGCAGGCCGCAGCGGCCGCGGCGGCCACCCTGCACCTCCGGATCACGATCGTGGGGGCCACCGTCGACCTGCTCCGTGACGTCCCCTTCCACGAAGCACGCGCCGTGCACGTGGCCGAGCGGATGGGCATCCCCGTCGAGGAGCTCCAGCAGCACTTCCCGTCCTGGGACGGCCTGGTGCTCGCGGCCGTCGACCGCTGGAACGGCGGTCGGATGGACGAGGTCACCCGCGAGGTCGGCGACGGTTCGACCGTCGAGCTCCTGCGCGCGATCGTCGCGTCGAACGCCGAGGACCCCGCGCTCATGCGCCTGCTCGTCGCTCTGCTGTCCGTCGCGGGCAACGCCGAGCACCCGATGGCGACCTACCTGCGGTCGCGCTACCAGCTCTTCTACGCCCAGGTGAAGCGCGGCCTCGAGCACGACATCGCCGTCGGCCGCGCCCCGCACACCATGGAACCCCGCCGCGGAGCCGAACAGCTCATCGCGCTGTACGAAGGCCTGCAGCTCCAGGCCCTGCTCCGCACGGACCTCGACCTGGTGCCGGCGTTCGACCGTGCGGTGGCCCGACTCGAGCGCGGCTGGATGGAGCGTTACGAGCCGCAGGCCGCCCGCCGGCACGCGACGTGGAGCGACGACGGCAGCTGGGACATCTGAGCCCGGACCGGCAGCGCCCGTCCGGAGCGCCGGACCGGCAGCGCCCGTCCGGAGCGCCGCACCGTCAGCGTCCGTCCGGAGCGCCGCACCGTCAGCGTCCGTCCGGCGCCGACCGTGACCCGCGCGGCACCGAGCCGTCGCCGGGGTCGTACCCGGTGTCGCGGATGACCCGGAGCGCCGTGGTGTCGTTGTGGACCGAGTGCACGACGACCCGACGGGTCCGCCGGAGCGCACGGCGCGCACCAGGTGTCGCGAACAGGCCGCCGAGCACGAGCCCGGCGCCGATCCCGAGCGCCACGGAGACCGCGGCCACGAAGTCGAGGGCCGCACTCGACGAGCCCGACATGAAGTTCAGCAGTGCGTTCGACACGGCGACACCGGGCAGCAGCGCTCCGCAGAACGCCGGCACCGCGATCGCCGCGACCGCGGTCCGCATCCGCGCCGCTGCGTAGGTGGACAGCACACCGAGCAGGACCGCGGCCAGGAACGTCGCGCCGAGCAGCGGCAGGCCGAGCTGCCGCAGCCCCCACAGCGAGGCCCCCGCGGCCACCGAGAACACCACGGCGACGGGGATCACCCGCGCACTGGCCTGCTGCACGAAGCAGTTCGCCCCGGCCGACACCACCGTGAGCGAGAGCGACGCCCACAACGGCAACGCCTGGGTGACGATGCCCGACGGGTCGACCTCGAGGTGCAGCCACTTCGTCATCGCGATCCCCGCGGGCACCCCCACGACGATGGCGGCGATGACCAAGCCGATGTAGAACGCCCGGGCGACCGCCATCGCACGGAAGCCGGAGATCGCGTCCTGGGCCCACGTCACGAGTGAGACGTGCGGCAGGAGCAGCACCACCAGGGCCGCCACCATCGTGGCGGCACCCGCCGGGTGCAGGACGCCCACGCCGATGGCCAGGGTGCCGATCACCGACGCGACCGCTCCCTGCGCCCCGGACACGAAGAACTGCGGGTAGCCACGGCCGGTCAGCCAGCGCCCGGACAGGATGATCCCGAACATCAGCACGAAGGCGCCGATGCCCGCTCGCCACCCGCCACCGGCCTGCATCGCGATCGAGGTCCCCAGGATCGAGAGTCCGACGTCGGCGAGCCACGTGGGCCAGCGCGGCGGCATCCGCAGCACCGCCACGAGGGCGCTCACGCCCGAGGTCATGTCCCGTTGGTCGTGGATCAGGTCGTCGACGATCTGGTTCGCGCGCGCGAGCCGGTCGAGGTCGGAGCCGTCGGAACTCACTGTCCGGACCTTCACGAGCGGCGGGATGTCGGCCGGCGCGTACTGGATCGTCACCGAGCTGCCGGAGAAGTCGAGGTCGAGCGGGGCCAGGTTCCACTTCGTCGACACCGCGACGACGGCGGTCTCGACGCTGCGGGTGTCGGCGCCGGAGGCGAGCATCACCTCGGCCAGGTCGAGGCAGAAGTCGACGATCTGGGCGGCGGTGTACTGGTCGCGACCCTTGGCGTCGGGTTCGACGTGCTCGTAGATCGTGCCACGCAGTCGCGCACGAGCGTCGCGCAGGTCGTGCTGCGCCAGGCTGCGGCGTCGGGGGCGGGGTGGCCGGTGTGGGCGCCCCGGCTTGGGCTCGCCGGGGAAGTGCTGCTCGGCCATCCGACCATGGTGCCAGTCGCGATCTGGACGCGACCAGAGCGGACGGGAGGCCCGGTGCCAGCTGGCACCGGGCCTCCCGTCAGGTGGTCGGTCGCGTCTCGGACGCGACCCGACTACTGCTCGAACGTCGCGTCGAGCGTGATCTCGACGCCGGTGAGCGCCTTGCTGACCGGGCAGGTCGCCTTGGCGTCCTCGGCGGCCTTCAGGAAGGTCGCCTCGTCGATGCCGGTGACCTCACCGTGCACGGTCAGGGCGATGCCGGTGAGCTTGAAGCCGCCAGCCGAGTCCGGGCCGAGCGAGACGTCGGCCTTGACGTCGAGCGCCTCGACCGTGCCGCCGGCCTCGCCGAGGACGGCGGAGAACTGCATGGCGTAGCAGGCCGAGTGTGCGGCGGCGATGAGCTCCTCGGGGCTGGTGCTGCCACCGGCCTCGTCAGCGGCGCGCTTCGGGAACGAGACGTCGTAGGTGCCGACCTTCGAGCTGGAGAGTTCGACCTGGCCGGAACCGTCGTTGAGGCCGCCGTTCCAGGCGGTGCGTGCGGTGCGCGTGGGCATGGCCGCTCCTTTCGTGTGGGGGATCGGACCCGAGCGGGACCGTCGCAGCCGAGTCAAGCGGAGAACGCACGTTCTCGCAACCGGCTCACGGCGAAGACGCAGGCTTCTCGGTTTTGGGCGACAGGTGTCGTGTTCAACGACAGGTGTAGCCTGAATGGCGTTCAAAGGAGACCCACCATGCGCGCCGTCGTGTTCGAGCAGTACCAGACCTTCCCGTCCCTGACGGAGGTCCCGAAGCCCACCCCTGGTCCGGGGGAGGTGCTCCTCAAGGTCGCAGGTGCCGGTGCGTGCCACTCGGACGTCGCGGTGTACCGCGAGTTCGCCGCCGGTGCTCCGGGGTCGCAGCAGCCCCCGTTCGTGCTCGGGCACGAGAACTCCGGCTGGGTCGAGTCCGTCGGTGACGGCGTGACCGGGTTCACCGAGGGCGACGCCTACCTGGTCTACGGGCCGGTCGGCTGCGGGCACTGCTCGTACTGCTCGAAGGGGCAGGACACCTACTGCGAGAACGCCGCGACGAACCCCTACATGGGCATCGGCCTCGGGCGCGACGGCGGCATGGCGGAGTACGTCAGCGTCCCCGCTCGCAACCTCGTGCCGCTCGGCGATGCCGATCCGATCGCTGCCGCACCGCTCAGCGACGCCGCACTCACGCCGTACCACGCGATCAAGAACGCGCTGCCGAACCTGGCAGGCGGGGGCAAGTACGCGCTGGTCGTCGGGCTGGGCGGCCTCGGGCAGATCGCCGTGCAGATCCTCACCGCGCTCACCGGCGCCACGGTGATCGCGACCGACATGAAGCAGGACGCCATGGATCGCGCTGCCGCCCGTGGCGCGATCACGGTGCCCGGCGGGCCGGACCAGGCCGCCGCGATCCGCGAGATCACCGGCGGCCGCGGGGTCGACGCTGCGTTCGACTTCGTCGGTGCCACCCCCACGATCAAGGTCGCGCAGGCCTCGATGGCGGTCGGTGGCCGGTTCACCGTCGTCGGGATCGCCGGCGGTACCACCGAGTGGAACTTCTTCGCGACGCCGTACGAGTCGACGATCACGAACACCTACTGGGGCACGATCGAGGACCTGCACGAGGTCGTCGCGATGTACCGCGCCGGGCAGATCGTCCCCGACGTGGAGCGGTACGCGCTGTCGGACGCGCTCGAGGCCTACCGGAAGCTCGAGGCCGGCGAGCTGTCGGGTCGCGCGGTCGTCGTCCCGACGCTCTGACGCGGGGCGCCTCGCGGCGTAGCTGGTCGAATCGGGCGTACCTGGTCGGAAGTTCTGACCAGGTACGCCCGATTCCGCTTTCCAGCGCGGGTGTTCTGGGAAAGAACGACGGCGGGTCAGCGGCCGGCGGCGTAGCCCTGGGCGCCGCGGGGGTTCGCCGCGGCGCCGAGTACGCCCGTCGCCGGGTCCCGCGTCACGCACGTCAGCCGTCCGAGGCTCCAGTCGCCGGCGCGGGTGACGACGTGACCGCGTGCCTCGAGTTCCGCGATGACGTCGTCGCCGAGCCGGTCCTCGCCCACGAGCCCCGCCGGCTCCCACGTGCGCGGCCAGAACGACCCCGGGAACGACGTCGTGTGCAGCGCCGGGGCGTCGATCGCCTGCTGCGGGGTGTACCCGCCGACGATCCACCGCAGCAGGAACAGCAGCTGCCACTGGTCCTGCTGGTCGCCGCCGGGTGAACCGACCGCGGCCACGGGGACGCCGTCACGCAGCACCAGGGTCGGCGTCAGGGTCGTTCGCGGGCGCTCGCCGGGGCGGAGCGTCGACGCCGTGCCCGGTTCGAGCCAGGTCATCTGCAGCCGGGTGCCCAGGCAGAACCCGAGCTCCGGGATCGTCGGCGACGACTGCAGCCAGCCGCCGGACGGTGTCGCGCTGACGATGTTGCCCCAGCGGTCCACGACGTCGATGTGGCAGGTGTCGCCCCGGGTCTCGCCGTCCGGGGCCACGAACGGCTCGCCGCGGTCCTCGCCCGGAGCGACCGGAGCGACCGGAACGACCGGAGCGACCGGCGCGCGCTCGGTGTCCCGCGCGACCTGCACGGTCGGCTCGCCGAGACCAGCGCCGTCGCCAGCGGAGTACGACGTCCGGGCCGGCGGCATCGCCCGCTCGGTGCCCGCGATCGTGCCCGGTCGCAGCTCGGCCGAGGCCCGCTCGCCGATCAGCGCACGCCGCTCGTCCGTGTACGCGTCGGAGAGCAGCACGTCGAGCGGGGCGTCGCCGTCGCCGTAGAACGCCTCGCGGTCGGCCATGGCGAGCTTCTGCGCCTCGACGATGGTGTGTGCGCCGACCGACGTCGACGGGTCGAGCAGTGCGTCGTCGAGCGGTTCGAGCAGCCGCAGGGTCTGCAGGAGTGCCGGACCCTGGCCCCACGGCCCGGTCTTCGCGATCGTGCAGCCGCGGAACTCCGCCGTCGCCGCGGGCTCGTACGACGCCCGGAACGCCGCCAGGTCCGACGCTCGGACGACCCCGGCGTGGTCGGTGCCCGACGCGTGTCGGTGCGGCTCCCGCACGAAGCGGTCGATGGCCTCGGCGACGAAGCCCTCGGCCCACTCGCTCCGCGCGGCGTCGATGCGGGCGGTCCGGCTGCCGGAGCCGTCACCGGCGTCGAGGAGCCGGTCGAGCACTGCGGCCAGCGCCTCGTTGCGCACCAGGTCCCCGGGGACCGGCACCGTGCCTCCTGGCAGCCACTGCGTGGCGGACGTGGGCCAGTGGTCACGGAACAGGCCCTGCACGGCGGTGATCGTCCGGACCACCCCGGCTGCGACCGGGTGGCCGTCACGGGCGTATCCGATCGCCGGCGCGAGGACGTCCGCGAGCTCCCACGTGCCGTGGTCGCGGAGCAGCAGCAGCCACGCGTCGACGGCACCCGGGACGGTGGCGGCGAGTGCGCCGGAGCCGGGGACGAGGTCGAGTCCCTCGGCGCGGTAGTGCTCGGGTGTCGCACCGGCCGGCGCCGGACCCTGGCCGACGAGCACGACCGGGGTCGGGTTCGATGCCGTCGCGAACACCGCCGTCAGGTCGCCGCCCGGGCCGTTCAGGTGCGGTTCGACCACGTGCAGGACGAACGCGCCCGCGACGGCTGCGTCGAAGGCGTTGCCGCCGCGTTCGAGCACCGACTGCGCGGTGGCGGTCGCGATCCAGTGTGTCGCGGCCGCCATGCCGAACGTGCCCTGCAGGTCCGGGCGCGAGGTCTGCGTGGCGGGCGGGACGAAGGCGGGGTTCGGCGTCGGCATGCACCCATCCTGTCCCCGGGGTTCCCTGCTCAGCCCAGGGCCACGACGATCCCCGCTGCGACGAGCAGTGCGACGTACCCCCAGGCGTGCACGACCTCGGGCAGGTGCGGCGGGCGACGTCGGAGCAGCACGATGACCGGCATCGCGCCGACCAGCAGGGCCACGGCTGCCCGGACGTCGACGGCGCCGACGAGTCCGGCGGCGTGCGGGACGACCGCTGGCAGCAGCATGGTCACCGCGGCTGCGGGCAGCGTGATCGCCAGCGTGAGGGGGTTCGCCAGCGTGGTCGCCGCCGTCATGGTGGCACCGGACCGGCGCAGCATCGGGACCGTCACCACGCTGCCGCCGACGCCGAGGAACGCCGCGACCGCACCGATCGGGAGGCCCGTGGCGGTCGGTACGCCGGTACGGGTCGGTCCGTGGTCGCGTCCACGGCCGCGGGTCGCGACCGCGCGATCCGTCGCCGAGCTGCGCAGGAAGCCCGGGCGCAGGAGCAGGTCGGCGACCGTGACCCCGAGGTAGACGACGAAGCCCCAGCGCAGGAGCGCGTCCGGTGCCTCTCGTGCGGCGAGCACCCCGACCGTGCCGCCGACCCCGAGCAGGACGAACAGCGACGAACGGCCCCGGAGCGGCGCGAGTGCGCCGCGCCGGGCCGAGGCGGTGGCCACGGCGGCGTTCACCAGCATCACGAGGGCCGAGGTCGCCGTGGCCACCCGGACGGCGTCGCCACCGAGGGCTGCGTCGGCGACGGTGATGATCGGCACGGTGACGAACCCACCGCCGAACCCGAACAGGACGGTGGTGACCCCGACCAGGACCCCGATGACCACGAGCACGATGAACGACATGCCTCCATCCCAGCGGGGATCACCACGGCGGACGATCGGGTGTGCGGCAGGTTCCTTCGAGACCTAGCCTCGTCGTGTGCGCAACGTCCCGGTCTCCGAGTTCGACCACCAGCCGTTCGACGTCCTGCCGATCGGCACCGACTACCCGCCGGACCACCTGCTCGCCCGGCACGAGCACCGACGGGCGCAGCTGCTCTACGGAGCGAGCGGCGTCATGCTCGTCGAGACCGACGACGGCTCGTGGACCGTGCCGACCGACCGGGCCGTGCTCATCCCGCCCGGGGTGCCCCACGAGGTCCGGATGCTCGACGTCAGCACCTGGAGCCTGTACGTCGAGCCGGACGCCGTGCCCTGGTGGCCGACACGGTGCACCGTCGTCGAGGTCGGGCCCCTGCTGCGCGAGGTGCTGCGCGCCGCCAACGCGCTCGACGTGCCGTACGACGACGGCGGCCGGGACGGCACCCTCGTCCGGCTCGCCCTGCACGAGCTGCAGCGCGTCGCACCGATCCCGCTGAGCGTCTCGCTGCCGCCACGGGGTGTCCTGCGCGACCTGTGTCGGGCGTACCTGGCCGAGCCCGACGTCCACGTGACGAACGCCGACTGGGCGCGTGCGGCGGCCGTCTCGGAACGCACCCTCGACCGCCACTTCCGTGCGGCCACGGGGGTGGGGTCCGCGAGCTGGCGGGTGCGTGCGCGACTGTTGTCGAGCCTCCCGGCCCTGCGACGCGGCACCGTGACGGAGGTGGCGGGCCGACTCGGCTACGCGACCCCCGCGGCGTTCACCGCCGCCTTCTCGAAGGCGTTCGGGGCCCCGCCGTCCCGGTTCCGGTGAGGCCTTGCGCCCCCGCGGAAGGGCGCGCATACTGAACGCATCGGTTAATTAACCGGTTGGTTCACCGAGGAGGCGACGATGGAACCCGACCACACCGACGTCGTCCTGTCGGCGCTCGCCGACCCGATCCGACGGCGCATCGTCGAACGGCTCGGCAAGGGTGAGGCGACCGTCTCCGAGTTGTCGGAGCCGTTCGACGTCAGCGCCCCGGCGATCTCGCGGCACCTCGGCGTCCTCGAACGCGCCGGCCTCATCACGCGCGAGCGGCACGGCACGTGGCGCACGTGTCGTCTCCGGCCCGAGGCCGTCGACGAGCTCGGCGCCTGGCTGGGCCGGTTGCGTCCCGACTGGGACCGCCGGTTCGACCGCCTGGAGGCCCTGCTCGCCGCCCAGCGCACGCCTGCCCCGGTGGGCAGCCCGTCCACCGCCCCACCCGCCAGTTCCGCCAGTTCCGCCAGTTCCGCCAGTTCCGCCTTCACCGTCGATCCGCAGGAGCAGTCATGACCGAACAGTTCACCGCCCACGCCACCCACCGCTTCGCCCACCCCGTCGCCGACGTCTACCGAGCGTTCGTCGACCCGGCCCTGCTCGCGCTCTGGTTCGGGCCCCTCGGCTTCCACGTCCCCGTCGCCACCGTCGAGGTCGACGCGCGAGTCGGTGGCGCCTGGAACCTCACGATGGTCAGCAACGACAACGCCGAGTGGTCGTCGCCCGTCACCTCGACCCTCGAGCAGATCGAGGAGAACCGGATCATCGTCGGCACCTCCACCGCGCACGGCATCCCGGGGGTCGAGGACGGCACCGCGCTGTCCCTGACGCTCGAGTTCGCCGAGGACGGCGACGGCACGATCGTCACCCTGACGCAGGGACCCTTCCCCGAGTTCATGCGCGACATGAACATCGCCGGCTGGACGCAGTCGTTCCACAAGCTCGAAGCACTGCTGGCGACACCGAAGGAGTTCTTCCAGCAGCCGTAGCCGCACCCCCCTGTCAAGGGGTTGTGCGCCCCGCGCAGAAAAGCGAACATCGTTCGGTGACTCGTACAGGGCGAGCGCCGAACGACCGCGCAGGGGCGTGGTCGGTTCCGAGTCAGGGGATCCATGACCACCACTCCGTCGACCGTCGCACGTGCGCGCCGACTCCCACGCTTCGCCGGCGCGCTCACGGTGCTGGCCCTGGCCGCCGGTGCCCTCGTCGCGACCGCTGAACCCGCCGCAGCATCGGCGGTGTGGGTCGGATCGGCACCCGCCGGCACCAAGATCAACCCCGGCGACCAGGTGACGTCGCCGAACGGCCAGTTCAAGCTCATCATGCAGGGCGACGGCAACCTGGTCGAGTACGGCATCGGGAACCGCGTGCTGTGGGCCTCGAACACCGCCGGTTCCCCCGGTGCGATCGCGGTCGTCGGCAAGAACCGTGCCCTCGACATCACCAAGAACGGCAAGCGACTGGCGCGCTGGGCCTCGGCCGGCACCGTGAACTCGACGGCGCTGAAGATCCGCGCCGACGGCACCATGGCGCTGCTCGCCGGCAAGTCCGTCGTCGTGAACTGGACCACCTACCAGGACCGGGTCGCCTCGGGGAACACGCTCCTCGGCGGCACCGTGCTGCGCTCCGACACCACGAACACACGCATCCTCAACATGCGCACCGACGGCAACCTGGTGCAGAAGGTCAGCGGCCGAGTCGTCTGGCAGTCTCGGACCGGCGGGCACCCTGGCGCCTGGGCCGAACTGCAGTCCAAGGGCAACTTCGTCATCTGGACCCGTGACGCATCGCGCAAGAAGGTCGCGCTCTGGACCTCGCGCACCGGCACGGCCGGCTCCGGCAACCTGCTCGTGCAGGTCGACGGCAACGTCGTGCTCTACGGGGCCAAGGACACCCGCGTCTGGTCGAGCCGACCCGTCACCGGACTGGCATGGCCCGTCAACGGGACGAAGATCACCGGCAAGTACGGCGACGACCGTGGCGCCGGACACGTCCCGCGCTACCACCAGGGCACCGACGCGCCCGTGCCCGTCGGCACCCCGGTGTACGGCTCCGGCACCGGCGAGGTGACCAAGACCGTGGCGAACGACGCCTCGTACGGCAACTACATCGTCGTGACCTACGGCATGACCGCGGTGCTCACCGCCCACCTCAGCAAGATCGAGGTGAAGAAGGGCCAGATCGTGAAGCTCGGTACCGAGATCGCGAAGTCCGGCAACACCGGGCAGTCGACCGGCCCGCACGTGCACGTCGAGACGCGGCGCAACGGCACGCTCGTCGACCCGTTGAAGAACATGCACTTCCGCTGATCCGGGAGCGCTGGCGGCGTACCGCTTCGTGAGCAGGAATGGTCGGGTCGCCTTCGGGCACCCGACCATTGCTGCTCACGAAGTGCGGGCGCCCCGCACCCGGCGAACGCTCACTCCATCGAGTGGAACATCACATGACAGACTGTCCCGATGGGTGTGGAAGAGGTCGGCCGCAAACCGCGGGCTGCTGTGTACATCGACGGCTTCAATCTCTACCGCCGCGCCCTGGAACACCGGCCGGATTGCCGGTGGCTGGACGTCCTCAAGCTGAGCGAGACGCTCCTCCCGGATTTCGAGGTCGTCCTCGTGCGGTACTTCACTGCGCGCGTGCGTTTCGTCGAAGGGGAAGATCCGGCGGCGCCCTCCAGGCAGAGCGCTTACCTGCGCGCCCTCGCGACACTCCCCGCGGTCACCACGCACTTCGGCACGTTCCGTTCCGATCGGCGATGGATGGCGAAGAGTCCGCTCGAACTGGACGACGACGGTTCCCCGCGCACTGTGCGGGTCCGGAAGATCGAGGAGAAGGGGTCGGACGTGAGTCTGGCTGCGCACTTGGTCTGCGATGCGATGGACGGGTTGGTAGACGCGGCCTTCGTCCTGTCGAACGACTCCGACTTCGTCGACGCACTGCGAATCGTCCGCGAAAGGGGTGGCGTCGAGATCGGGCTCATGTGCCCGAGCCCTTCCCCTGCGCGGAGTCTCCTCGCACTGGAGCCCGACCATGTACGTCACGTTCGGGCGGCCGTCATGCGCGACTCGCAGCTGCCCGACAGGATCGCGGACGTTCACGGTGTCATCACGCGACCGAAGAGTTGGCGTGCCAGAAGTACAGAAGCCCCGCCAGAGGCGGGGCTTCGCGCCCGGTAGTCGAGACATCCGGGGGTGTACGGCCAATGTACTGCGTATCACCACGGGGTGCAACCGGGCTGCGCAGGACCTGCTCCCCGCCACGAAACGAGGACCCATGACCACGACGTTCACATCGCACGCGCATCGAGAGGGGAGGTGGTGGGTCGTCCAGAACGATCAGGTGCCAGGAGCGATCTCGCAGGTCAGTCGAATCGAGCTGGCCGCCGGAGCGCAGCGGGAAGCGATCGCCTTCGTCGCCGAGGCCGTCGTCGACGATGTCGCGGTGGTGATCCGGATGGAGCGACCTTCGTGAGCAGGAATGGTCGGGTCGCCTTCGGGCACCCGACCATTGCTGCTCACGAAGTGCGGGCAGGGCGGCGCGGATACCCTTGACCGGATGACATCGCGCGGCGGGACCGGGGCTGGGAACGGGGCCGACGCGGAGGCCGTGCTCGTCGCCTTCGCGCGCACCAGCGGGGACGTGGCGGCGGCACGCCGGGTCGCACGGCGGTTCGAAGGCCTCGACGACGGCGAGCGCTCCGCGCTGCTGTGGAGCGACGACGACGGCGCGAAGCTCATCGCCGTGCTGCTCCTGGTGCAGGCGATGCGCGAGCGCCCCGATCCGGAGCTGACCGACGAGTACCTGTCGGCAGCGAAGGCCGAGCGCTTCGACGACCCGGCGCTGGTCGACCTGGCAGCCGAAGAGCTCGTCGGTGCGCCGCTCGTGGGCGGCTCGACTGGCCCGCTGTTCGCGCTCGTGAAGTCCGACGTGGCGATGGTGCGCCGGATCGCGGTCGTGGCGACCCTGGCGTTCGCGAAGCAGGGCGACGCCGAGGTGCCACTCGGGATCGCTGGACGCCTGGTGCGGGAGCGGAGCGACACCGTGCAGTCGGCGCTGGGGTGGGTCCTGCGCGAGACGGGCAAGCGCGCCTCGGAGGCGGCGCTCGTGGCGTTCCTCGAGAAGAGCGGACGGTTCCTGACGCCTGCGGCGCGCCACACGGCGACCGAGCACCTGCCGCCGGCAGAACGCGACCGCCTGCGGGGCTGAGCGCGAACGACGCTGGCAGCCAACTGTGCAGTCGGCAATACCGACCATGTGGTCGGTTAGAGTCTCCGGGTGACCGAAACCACCCCGAGCACCAGCACCGCCCCGATCCACCGCGCCTCCGTCCGTGAATGGGCGTCGCTCGGCGTCCTCACCCTGGCCGTGGTGCTGCTCGCGATCGACGGCACCGTGCTGGCCCTCGCCGTCCCGTCGCTGACCGCCGACCTCGACCCGACCGCGACGCAGGTGCTCTGGATCGGCGACGTCTACTCGTTCGCGCTCGCTGGGCTGCTCGTGACGATGGGCAACGTCGCCGACCGGATCGGCCGGAAGCGCCTGCTGCTCATCGGCGCGGTCGCGTTCGGCCTGGCCTCGGCCGCCGCAGCGTTCGCGCAGACGCCCGAGCTCCTCATCGCCGCGCGGGCACTGCTCGGCATCGCCGGAGCGACCCTGATGCCGTCGACCCTGTCGCTGGTGCGCACGATCTTCCGCGACGCCCGGCAGCGCACCACCGCGATTGCCGTGTGGTCGGCGGGTGCGACGGGTGGTGCCGCCGCCGGACCGCTCGTCGGCGGTGCGCTGCTCGAGCACTTCTGGTGGGGCTCGGTCTTCCTCATCAACATCCCCGTCATCGTCGTGATCGTCATCGCCGGAGCCATCCTGCTGCCCGAGTCGAAGGGCGGCTCGCGCACCCCGATCGACCTGCTCTCCGCCGTCCTCTCGGTGCTGGCGATCGTGCCGCTCGTGTACGCCGTGAAGCACGTCGCCGGGCACGGGTTCGACTGGACGGTGCCCCTGACGGCACTCCTCGGCATCGGCGCCGGCTGGTGGTTCGTCCGCCGCCAGAAGCGCCTCACAACGCCGCTCATCGACCTGCAGCTCTTCCGGATCCCGGCGTTCTCGGGCGCCGTCGTCGCGAACTCGCTGTCGGTCTTCGCGCTGAGCGGGCTGCTGTTCTTCTTCTCGCAGTACCTGCAGCTGGTCCGTGGGTTCACGCCGCTGCTCGCCGGAGCGGCCGAGCTGCCGGCGACCCTGGCCTCGATCGCGGTGATCGCGATCATCGGGCTGCTGTCCCGGCGGGTCGGACCCGGCCGGTCGATCGGTCTCGGCCTGGCGGTCGCCGCCGTGGGCATGGCCGGTCTCGCGTTCGCCGAGGGGCTGCCGACGTACTGGGGGATCGCGATCGCCCTCGCCGTGGTCGGCCTGGGCGTCGGGGTCTCGATGACCCTGGCCACCGACGCAGTCGTCGCCGCGGCACCGCGGGAGCGTGCTGGTGCGGCCTCGGCCATCTCGGAGACCGGGTACGAACTGGGCGTCGCGCTCGGCATCGCAGTGCTCGGCTCGCTGCAGACCGCCTTCTACCGGTCGAACCTCGACGTCACGAGCGGCGCGGTCAGCGGCGGTGTCGGCGACCGGATCCGCGAGTCCCTGGCGTCGGCGTCCCAGGTCCTGCAGGACGGTGACCCGATCCTCGAGCACGCGCGGCACGCCTTCACCGGCGGCATGCAGCTCGCCTCGATCTGCGCGGCCGTGGCGCTCGCCGTCGCCGCCGCGGTCGCACTCCGGGTGATCCCGAACCGGCAGGATGGACCGCATGAGCACTGAAGGTCGTCATGAGCGCTGAGGGTCGTCATGAGCACTGACGGCACCCGCGATCGTGAGCGCACCCGCCAGGCGGTCCTCGAGGCCGCCGAGCGGCTGCTCGCCGAGCGCGGCACCCGGGTGAGCGTCGCCGAGATCGCGGCGGACGCCGGCGTCTCCAAGAGCGGCCTGCTCCACCACTTCCCGTCGAAGGACGAGCTGCTCCTCGCCGTCGCCGCGCACGGTCTCGCGACGTTCAAGGACGAGGTGCTGCGGCACGTCGACCTGGCCGAGAATCGCCCCGGCAAGGTCCTCCGCGCCTACGTGCGGACCCTGTGCGGCGGCAGCCAACGCGCCATGGAGGTCTTCTCGCCGACGGCGCACTGGACCGGCCTGATGGCGGTGCCGGGGGTCGAGGCGGTCGTCGCCGCGGACGCCGAGGACTGGCGCGCGGTGTTCGCGCGCGACGGCCTGCCCGAGGACCGCACGTTGGTCGTCCGGCACGCGGCCGAGGGGCTCGCAGCAGCTGTCGCCATGCCGCCGTACCTGGACGCACGCGAGCTGGCGGTCACCCGTGACGCGCTGCTCGCCCTGGCAGAACCCGCCTGACGACCCGGCCAGGAGGCCCGGTGCCGGCCCGCCCCGCCGGTCACCAGGGCAGGCGGCCGGCCCGACCCCCGTGGTCCGGTCGGCGGTGTCGGCCTACCCTGGGGCCATGCACACCGAAGTGCCCCGGATCGACGCCGCACTCGTGGAACGACTCGTCGCGACGCAGTTCCCCGAGTGGAACGGCCTGCCCGTGCGCGAGGTCGACCACCAGGGGTGGGACAACCGCACGTACCGACTCGGCGACGCGCTGTCCGTCCGGCTCCCGAGTGCTGCCGGCTACGTGCCCGGGGTCGAGAAGGAGCAGGATGTCCTGCCGTACCTGGCACGCCGGTTGGACGTCGCGGTCCCCGAGCCGGTCGGCCTCGGCGAACCGGGCGAGGGGTACCCGTTCCCGTGGTCGGTCCGGCGGTGGCTCGACGGGACGGTGGCCGCGCGTGCGGTCGACCTCGACCACGAGCGCTTCGCCGCTGACGTCGGCGCGGTGCTCCGGCAGCTCCGGGGCCTCCCCGCCACCGGGGGCCCGACCGCCGGCGTGCACTCGTTCCACCGTGGCGAGCACCCCTCGGTGTACGGCGCCGAGGTCGTCGCGGCGCTCGACACCCTGGGCGCGCAGGTCGACCGTGCCGCGTGCGAACGCATCTGGGACGACGCGGTCGCCTCGACCTGGGACCGTCCGGGGGTCTGGTTCCACGGGGACGTGGCGCCGGGCAACCTGCTCGTGGACGACGCGGGACGCCTCGCCGCCCTGATCGACTTCGGCACGTGCGGGGTCGGCGACCCGGCCTGCGACCTCGTGCTCGCGTGGACGTTCCTCGAGCCGGCGGCGCGCCCGGTGTTCCACGAGGCCGTGGGGCTCGACGCCGATGCGTGGGCGCGGGCGCGTGGCTGGGCGCTGTGGAAGGCGCTCATCATGCTCGCGGGCAGCGCCGGCCCGGGCGACCGCGCGGAGCACGAGCGCGTGCTCGCCACGGTGCTCGAGGATCCGGTCGTCTGACCGGGCGACGGAGCCCCGAACCCAGGCGGGGCTGTGAACGCACCACGGGGCGGGCGCGTACCGAGGAGGGAGAAGCGAGCCGCGCCTCCCGGCCGGCCCGAAGCGACCACGAGAGGAACGCGACGTGCGCGCACTGACCTGGCAGGGCACCGAGAAGGTGTCCGTCGAGACCGTCCCCGACCCGACCATCCAGGAACCGACCGACGCGATCGTGCGGATCACGTCCACGGCGATCTGCGGCTCCGACCTGCACCTGTACCGGGTCCTCGGCCCGTACATCGACAAGGGTGACGTCCTCGGCCACGAGCCCATGGGCGTCGTGGAGGAGGTCGGCAGCGCCGTCACGAACCTCAAGGTCGGCGACCGCGTCGTCGTCCCCTTCAACATCTCGTGCGGCCACTGCTGGATGTGCAAGAACGGCCTGCAGTCGCAGTGCGAGACCACCCAGGTCACCGAGTACGGCTCGGGAGCGGCGCTCTTCGGCTACACGAAGATGTACGGCCAGGTCCCCGGCGGCCAGGCCGAGTACCTCCGAGTCCCGCACGCGGACTACGGGCCCATCGTGATCCCGGACGACGGCACGCCCGACGACCGGTGGCTGTTCCTCAGCGACATTCTGCCCACCGCGTGGCAGGCCGTGCAGTACGCGAACGTGCCCGAGGGCGGCACGCTCGCCGTGCTCGGACTCGGCCCCGTCGGCCAGTTCGCCGCCCGCATCGGCAAGCACCTGGGCTACCGGGTGCTCGCCGTCGACCCCGAACAGGTCCGCCGCGACCTCGGCGCGAAGCACGGCGCCGAGGTGTTCGACCTGACCAAGGACACCGTGCCGGAGCTCGTCGACCTGACCGACGGCCGCGGCCCCGACGGGGTCGTCGACGCCGTCGGCATGGAGGCGCACGGCAACCCCGTCGCCGGCTTCGCGCAGCGTGCGGCCGGGCTGCTCCCCGACGCCCTGGCGCAGAAGGCGATCGAGGTCGCCGGCATCGACCGGCTCGCAGCCGTGCACGCCGCGATCGACCTGGTCCGTCGCGGCGGCACCGTGTCCCTGAGCGGCGTCTACGGCGGCATGGCCGACCCGATGCCGATGATGACGCTCTTCGACAAGCAGATCACCATCCGCGAGGGCCAGTGCAACGTGAAGCACTGGATCGACGACATCATGCCGCTCGTGCAGGACCCGTCGGACCCGCTCGGCACGCTCGACCTGACCACGCACCGGGTGTCGCTCGAGGACGCCCCGCACATGTACGAGGTGTTCCAGAAGAAGCAGGACGGCTGCGTCAAGGTCGTGCTCGACCCCGCCCTGGCCGCCGCCTGATGCGGATCGTCGTCGTCGGCGGGACCGGCAACGTCGGGACGGCGGTGCTCCGTCGGCTCGCGGAGGCGCGGGTCGCCGCGCGGGCGGACGGGGCTTCGCCCGGTGCCTCCGACAGCGACGGGCGCGGCGGCAGCGTCGAGATCGTCGGCGTCGCGCGGCGGCTGCCGGACGTGCACGCGGAGCCGTACGGTTCCGCCGTCTGGCACGCCGTCGACATCGGCGCGTCCGACGCGGTCGGCCAGCTCACCGCGGTCTTCACCGGTGCCGACGCCGTGATCCACCTGGCCTGGGCGCTGCAGCCGACGCACGACATCCCGCTGCAGTACCGGACGAACGTCACCGGCACCGCGAACGTGCTGTCGGCCGTGGCGCGAGCAGGGGTGCCGCAGGTCGTCGTCGCGTCGTCGGTCGGGACCTACCGGGGCGTCGACGCCGCACGCAAGCGGACCCCGGTCGACGAGAGCTGGCCGACCGACGGCATCCCCACCGCGACGTACTCGATCCACAAGGCCGAGAACGAAGCGGCGATGGACGCGTTCGAGGCAGACCATCCGTCCGTGGTCGTCACACGGCTGCGCCCGGGGTTGATCTTCCAGCGGGACGCCGCCGCTGAGATCCGCGGGCTGTTCCTCGGACACCTCGTGCCGATGTCGATCGTGCGGTGGATCCGGTGGCTCGTGCTGCCCCTGCCGTACCCGTTCGTGTTCCAGGCGGTGCACGCCGACGACGTCGCGGACGCCTACTGGCGGACCGTCGACCAGCGGGCCGGCGGAGCGTTCAACATCGCCGCGTCGCCGGTGCTCAACCCGCCGCGGCTGGCCCGGGCTTTCGGCATGCTCGGCGCCGTCCGGATCCCCCTGGGACTGCTGCGCGGGATCGTGACGCTGACGTGGCGGCTGCGGTTGCAGCCGACGGACGCCGGCTGGATCGACATCGCGGCCGGCGTGCCGATCATGCGGACCGACCGTGCCCGGTCGGTGCTCGGATGGGAGGCCCGGCACACCTCCGAAGACGCGTTGCGTGCGCTCGTGGCCGGGTTCGCGGACGGTGCGCACGTGGCCGCGTCGGATCCGCTGCGGGGGTAGCTGGCTGGGCGGGGCGGGGGCTGCCGGGGCGTACCGGGTGCTTTCGGGCGTACCGGGTCGGAAGTTTCGGCCAGGTACGCCCGATTCCGCTTTCCATCGCGGGTGTTCTGGGAAGGAACGGGCGCTCGGGTCGCGCTACGATTCGCTCGTCGTTGTGAGAAGGGGGAGCGCGATGGTGCTCAGTTGGTCGGCGTTCAGCGAACTCGAGGGACCGGGCGGCTCGGGGATGCCCGACCTGTTCGGCGGTTGGTTCGGCATCGCGTTCGGAGTCGTCGCAGCCCTGACGATCCTCACCACCCTGACGATCGTCGTCCTGACGCTCTACCGGGGCAAGCGGATGGCCGATCGCGGTCAGAACCCGCTCACCATGCAGGAGGACATCGCGTACCAGGCGATGCAGAGCCGGACGCTCGCGCCCGAGAAGCCGCTCGAACAGCGGCTCGCCGAACTCGACGACCTGCACGCTCGCGGTGTGATCTCCGACGAGGAGCACCGCAGCGCCCGAGCCGAGGCCCTGCGCGGATGATCGCCTCCGAGGAGCTGCACAACCCGCTCATCCCGCCGCTGTACGACATCGTGTGGAGCGTGGCGATGGGGCTCATCGTGGTCGCCGTCGTCGTCACCGTGTGGATCGCGGTCGTCCGGAGCCGTCGCTCGAACGGTGCGCCCCGGGCGCTCCGCGAGCAGCGGTTGGCGGAACTCGACGACCTGCACGCTCGCGGTGTGATCTCCGACGACGAGCACCGGGCGGCCCGAGCCGAGGCCCTGCGCGGATAGCCTGGGGCGGTGCTGCTGCCGACGGACCTGCTGGGGGAGTGGGTGCTCCGCCGGACCCTGGACGACCGGCGTGCCGGCGTGCAGGGCATCGTCACCGGCACCACGACGCTGACCGCGGTCGGCGCGGACGAGGTGCGCTGGGACGAAGCGGGCGTGATGACCTTCGACGGCCGGACCACCCCGGTGTCCCGGACGCTGACCGTCCGGCGCGACGATGACCACGCGTGGACCGTGCACTTCGCCGACGGCCGGGTGTTCCACGACTGGGTGTGGGGAGCGAGCGTCGCCCACGCCTGCGCACCGGACGACTACACCGGGGCACTGGACGGCGACGAGCAGCGGTGGACCGTGCGCTGGGAAGCCCGGGGCCCGGCGAAGGACTACCGGCTCGACAGCGTGCTGACCCGGTTGCCGGCGTGACCACGACGTCACCGGCACGCGCCAGACTGAGTCCATGGCACGTTCCTCCGGCACCGAAGCCCCGCGCATCACCCTGACCGAGCCCGTCGACCTGCAGGACTGGGTCCCCGGACCCGGCGACGTCCTGACCGGCGACCGCATCGAGGGGAAGCGCATCGGCGTGCTCGACCTGGCCGGTGAGCGGCTGCCCGACCTCGAGATCGAGGAGTGCGTCATCGACACGCTCCGGGGCGACGGCGCCGACTTCCGTGGCCTGCGGGTGCACGACTCGATCATCGACACGCTCGACGCCCCCGTGCTGCGGGCGTCGAGCAGTTCGTGGCGCGAGGTCCGGGTGTCCGGCGGTCGCATCGGCTCGGGTGAGCTGTACGACTCCGGGTTGAACGGCGTCGAGTTCGTCGGGATGAAGTTCGGGTTCGTGAACCTGCGCGGATCGACGCTCACCGACGTGGTGTTCCGCGACTGCGTCATCGACGAGCTCGACATCGCGGACGCGAAGCTGCTCCGGGTGTCGTTCGAGGGCAGCAGCATCCGCGACGCCGAGGGGTCCAACACCCGGATCGACCACGTGGACCTGCGAGGTGCGGACCTCGACCGGGTCGAGCGCCTCGAGGGGTTCCGCGGTGCGACGATCGGCGCCGACCAGCTGTACACGCTCGCCCCGCTGCTGGCGGCGCAGGCGGGCTACCGCGTCGACTGACGGCTGCCCCGAGACTCGGGCCGTCTGCCCCGAGTCTCGGGGTGGACGACACTCCTCGCTGCTCCGAGCGCGAGGACTGTCGCTCAGGCCGAGACTCGCCCAGAGCCCGCCGCCGCGGCCAGCGCCGCCGCCAGGTCCGCCTGCACCAGGTCGCCGTGGGCCGCCGCTCCCGCCTGGACCCCGGCGGCAGCGGACGCGATGACCGTCGCCATCGGGGCCGCCACGTTGCCGGCCGCGTACACACCGCGCACCGAGGTCTGCCCGGCCGGGTCGACCGTCACCGCGCTCGCGTACCGGAAGTCACCCATCATCTGGTCGGTGGCGGCCAGGCCGAGCCCGGACAGGAAGTCCACGCGCGCTTCAGCGGTGCTCGCCGCGGCCAGGGCGTCGAGTTCGACGACCTCGCCGGAGCCGAGCGTGACCCCGGTCAGCGTGCCCTCTGACGACAGGACCTGCGTGACCGTGTCGTCCACGACCTCGATCCCGCGGGCCCGCAAACCGGCCAGGCCGGTGTCGTCGACGAGTGCCGGATCGGTGACGAACGCCGTCACGTGCTCGCTCAACGCCCGGAACATCAGCGCGTGGTGCACGCCGTTCGGTGTCGTCACGAGCACGCCGATGCGCTGGTCGCGGATCTCCCACCCGTGGCAGAACGGGCAGTGCACGACCCCGCGCCCCCACTGTTCGGCCAGGCCGGGTACCTGCGGCAGCACGTCCACGGCGCCGGAGGCGACGACGAGCCTGCGGGCGGTGACGACCGTGCCGGAGTCCAGGGTGACCGAGAAGCCGACCGGGTCGGTGCCGTCGCCCGTCGTCGCGGACGCGGCCACGATCCTCCCGGCCGTCACCTCGACCCCGTAGGCGGCGACCTCGTCGCGACCGATCGCGGACAGCTCGGCGGGGGCGATGCCCTCGCGCCCGAGGTAGTTGTGGGCGCCGGCTGACGGCGCGTTGCGGGGCTCGCCCGCGTCGACGACGAGGACGGAGCGGCGGGAGCGCCCGAGGACGAGGGCGGCGGAGAGGCCGGCGGCTGCTCCGCCGATGACGATGACGTCGTAGTGATCACGCATGCAAGGAGCATGCGGCCGATGGGTCGCGGACAGCAAGGAAGCTTGCTGATGTGGCAACCTGGGCAGCATGTCCCACGGCCCGCAGGAACCAGTCGCCCCCCGCACGACCGCCCAGGTCGTCGACGGCGTGGGTCCCCGGTTGCGCGCGCTCCGTGCCCACCGGGACGTCACGCTCGCCGCCCTGTCGGAGGAGACCGGGGTGTCGGTGAGCACGCTCTCGCGGCTCGAGTCGGGGCAGCGCAAGCCGACCCTCGAACTGCTGCTCCCGCTGGCGCGGGCGTACCAGGTGCCGCTCGACGACCTGGTCGGAGCTCCGCAGACCGGCGACCCCCGGGTGCACATGAAGCCCGAGGTGCACGGCCGTCGGGTCGTCGTGCCGTTGACGAAGCGCACCGGCGGCGTGCGGTCGTTCAAGCAGCTGTTCCCACCGAACACACCGGGTGGCGAACCGTCGCTCAAGACGCACGAGGGGTACGAGTGGCTCTACGTCCTGTCCGGCCGGCTGCGCCTGGTGCTCGGCGAACACGACCTCGACCTCGGGCCGGGGGAGGTCGCCGAGTTCGACACCCACACCCCGCACTGGATGGGCAACGTCACCGACTCGGTGACCGAGGTGCTGTGCCTGTACGGGCCCCAGGGAGAGCGAGCGCACGTGCGGTCGCGACCGACGCGCTGACCCGCTGGCCCGCTGGCCCGCTGGCCCGCTCGGTCTACGCCGTGAAGACGTGGTCCATGACGTCGTCGAGGAGCCCCGAGGTCTCGATGTTCGACTGCTGGATGTGGATGCCGATGTCACCACGCGTGAAGTAGGTGTCCCCGTCGGTGACGGGGTACTGCTCGTTCTTCGACACCTTCTGGCACTGGTAGCCCTCCGCCTCGTTGCCGCAGTCGTAGCCGTCGTCCGGCAGCTTCTGCAGCGCTGCGCTCGCGGTTGCCGAGTCCACGACGTCGACCGCGATCGACAGGTAGGAGATGTCGGCCTGCGGTTCCCGCCACACGCAGTACAGACGCTTGCCGTCGGCCTGCAGGACGGGGGTGAAGGCACTCTTCGGGATCGCGATCGGGTCGCCGACGACCGAGGGGTCGTTCAGCGGAGTGGAGGCGAACGCGTCGTCCCACTTGCCGGGGGTGATGAGATCGGTGCAGCTCGCCGGCACCGCGCCGCCGTCGTAGTCGACCCCGGGGACCTGCGTGATCGTCGATGTCGGCTCCGGAGTGCTGCTCGGGCTGGCGCTCGGTGTGCCGGTGCTCTCCGCCGTCGTCGCGGACGGCGTACCCGGCCCCGCTGGTGCGCTCTGGGCGCAGCCCGACAGGGCGAGTCCGATCGCCAGCGCCGCAGTCAGCGTCGCCGTGATCCCGGATGTCGTCGTGCGCGCTGATCGCCGCATCGTTCCCCCTCGTTCGTCGTGCGGACGTGCCCGCACGATCGAACGTAGGCGGACGTGCTGGTGGCGTCCGCAAGCGTCACCGTTCCGTGACCCCGTCAGCGCGTGCGCCACCCGCGCCGCACCCGCAACCCGGCGCGCACCCGCCGCGCCCACCGACGCACCGGGTTCGCCCGCCGGCCGTTCACGCGGAACGTGTGGAAGGCGCGTCGAGTCCGCAACAGTGCGGACGGGAGGCCCGACAACGGTCGCGCGGACACCTGCACCGTGAGCACGGGGTCGGCCACCACCCGCCAGGCCGGGTCGAGCTGCATGCTCAGGTCGACGTCGTCGTGCACCTCGGGGTCCTCGCGGTGCGCTCGGCTGCGGACCGCGTCCCAGGTCCACCGCCGCATCGCCATCGCGGAACCGAACAGCGGTGGGCGGCCGAGCGCGGTCCACATGAGCGCGAAGTACGGCCGCATGTAGACGGCGTCCCACAGTCGGCCGATCAGCGGTCCGCCGTCGTGCGGGCATCCGGGCCCGGTCACCGCGACCACCGACGGATCGGCCAACAGCCGCACCGCGTCGGCGATCCACCCCGGCGGCGGGACGGAGTCGGCGTCGAGTCGGACGAGGACGTCCCCGGAGGCCCGGTCGTAGCCGCGCGCCGAGGCCCGGGCGATGCCACGGATGCGTTCGGTGAGCACGATCGCCCCCGCTGCCTGGGCGACCTCGGCACTGTCGTCCCGGCTGCCGTTGTCGACCACGACGACCTCGTCGGCGAGCAGCGTCTGGCCTGCGAGGGCGTCGAGGCAGCGTCGCAGGTGCGCAGCGTCGTCGCGCACGGGGATGACGACGGAGACGCGGACCATCCTCCGATCCAACCGGAGGTCCGCTGTGCGACCACGCGGTAGCGTTCCGAGCATGGACCGGACCGACGAACTCGCCGTGGAGCTCCGGCACGCGATCGGTCGCGTCGTGCGCGCTGCGAGACGGGAGGCGGACTCGCTGCCGACCGCCCACGCGACGACCCTCGGGTTCCTCGAGCGCGAGGGCCCGATGCCGATCGCCGAGCTGGCACGTCGCCGTGCGGTGAAGCACCAGGGGCAGTCGCGCACGGTCGGGGAGCTCGCCGACCTCGGGTACGTCGAGCGGACGGCGTCGGACACCGACCGTCGGGTGTCGGTCATCCGCATCTCCGACACCGGCAGCGAGGTCCTCCGACGGGACATGACGGCGCGGGCCGACTGGTTGGCGACGGCGATCCGCGAGGAACTCGACGACGAGGAACGCGCGGCCCTCGAACGCCTGCCCGGCATCTTCGAACGGTTGGCCCGGCGCGCCGACTGAGTGCTCCCTCACCCGGATCGGCCACCAGAAGTACAACACAGTTGTAGTGTTGTCGGCATGGAGCTGACGAAGTACAACCACGCCACCGTCGTCCTCGAGCAGGACGGCACCACCCTCGTCATCGACCCGGGTACCTTCACGCCCGAGGCTGCTGATCTTGCCGGCGCTGCCGCCGCAGTCCTCATCACCCACGAGCACGCCGACCACTTCGACGTCTCCGCCGTCCGTGCCGGGCTCGACGCGAACCCGTCGCTCGTGGTCCGCGGGCCGGCGGTGATCGTCGAGCAGCTGGGTGACCACGACGGCCGCGTCGCTGCGGTCCGTGCCGGTGACGCGTTCGAGGTCGGGCCGTTCTCCGTGCAGGTCTTCGGCGAGGAGCACGCCGTCATCCACCGCGACATCCCGACGATCGCGAACGTCGGCTACCTGGTCAACGGTGCCGTCTTCCACCCGGGCGACGCCTACCTCGTGCCGGGGGTCCCGGTCGGCACGCTGCTCATCCCCACGAGCGGCCCGTGGGCGCACACCGCCGCCGCCGTCGACTACGTCCGCGAGGTCGCGCCGCAGCGCGCGATCCAGATCCACGAGCTCCTGCTGAGCGATGCGGGACAGCAGATGAACGTCCGCATGCTCGGGACCGACGGTCTCGGCGGCGTGCCGACCACGATCCTCCAGGCGGGTGAGCACGTCACCGTCTGACGGACGCGACCGTGCTCCTGGGAGGCGATCCGCGCCTCCCGGGCAGCATGGAGGGATGTCCGACGCTCCCTCGACCGCAGTCCTCTTCGACATCGACGGCACGCTCGTCGACTCGAACTACGCCCACATCGATGCCTGGTGGCGCGCTGCCCGCGCAGCGGGCGAGTCCGTCGACGCTTGGCGGATCCACCGCGCGATCGGCATGGACTCCGCGAAGCTGCTCGAGACGCTGCTGCCGGACGCGTCCGACGAGACGCGCGACACCGTGAAGCAGTTCAACACCGCCTACTTCGCCGAGCACATGCCCCAGCTGCGGCTGCTGCCGGGCGCCCGTGACCTGCTCCGTGCGGTCGCCGAGGCCGGGCACGCCGTCGTCCTGGCGACGAGTGCGCCAGAGCACGAACTGACGCGGCTGCGCGAACTGCTCGACGCCGAGGAGTGGCTCACCGCGGTGACGAGTTCCGAGGACGTCGAACAGGCGAAGCCGGACCCCGGGATCATCCAGGTGGCGCTGGACCGGGCCGGTGTGCGTGCGGACGCTGCCGTCATGGTCGGTGATGCGATGTGGGACGTCGAGTCGGCCGGACGCGTCGGGGTGACGACCGTCGCGGTGATGACCGGCGGCATCGGCGGCGACGAACTCCGCGGAGCCGGCGCCGCCGAGGTCCACGACGACGCCGCTGCCGTGCTCGCCGCGCTGCGGTCCGGGGACGGCGCGATCGCCGCGCTGGGTGGGCGCGCGTGAGCGAGCGTCTGGGTGGGCGCGCGTGAGCATGCACCGCTGCCGACATCCGTGACAGGATCGTCGACCGTGATCACGATCGAACGCGTGTCCTGGGACGACCCCCGATCCGTGGTGCTCCGCGCCCGCATGGACGACGAGATGCACGAACGCTACGGTTCGTCGAACGGCGACGAGGACCCGGCGATCACGGCTGAGCGGAGCCGCGCGCTGTCCGTCGATCCGTCGACCGTCGTCGCCTCGGTCCTGGCGCTCGACGAGTCCGGTGACGCCGTCGGGCACATCGCGATCCGCCGTCTCGGCGACGAGGTCGAGCTGAAGCGACTGATCGTGCTGACGTCGGCTCGCGGCAAGGGCGCCGCCACCGCACTGCTCGACGAGTGCGAGCGCATCGGCCGCGAGCTCGGCGCACCCCGGCTGATCCTGCAGACCGGTGACAAGCAGCCCGACGCGGTCGCCCTGTACGAGAAGACCGGGTGGAGCCCGATCCCGGTCTACGCGCCGTACGCGGCGACGATGCCGTGGTCGTTCTGCTTCGAGAAGGCGCTCTGAGGCTTCCCGTCCGTATTGCACTCTCAGGGAGATAGTGCAATTCTTGCTCGGTGAGCACCACCGAACGCACCCGCGCACTGCGCCGACGCATGATCGTCGAAGCGCGTCGGGCGACCGTCGAGCACGGGTTGAGCGGTTTCACGATCGAGCAGCTCTGCGAGACCGTCGGGGTGTCACGGCGCACGTTCTTCAACCACTTCGCGTCGAAGGACGACGCCGTGCTCGGCATCGAGCTGCACGCCGACGTCGAGGTGATCGAGGCCTACGCCGCCGGCGGGGCCGTGCCTGCTGGCCTCGGTCCGCTCGACTCGATCGTCGCCCTGGCGATCGACCAGGTCCACCGCTACGGCATCGACCGGTCTGACGAGGTCCTGGTGCGCCGGGTCTTCGAGCGGGAGCCGGCACTCGTCGCGCGGTTCCTGTCGGCGACCGACGTGCAGCTCGCCCGGATCACCGCGGCGCTGCGACAGCGGTTCGGCTGGTCGGATCCGTCCGACCGCCGTGCGCGCCTGGTCACCGAAGCGGCCGCGGCGCTGGCGAAGGTCACCGCCGAGACCTACTTCGACGACGCCTTCGACGAGACCACCGGCCCGCCGTTCGACGAGCTGCTCACCCAGAACCTCCGCCTGATGAGGGCGGCCATCACCACCGGACAGGACTCCACACCATGAGCGCAACCGCGCCGGGCACCACCAAGCGTGCCCGCCCCGGCACCGACGGACCGCTGCTGCTGACACAGCGCCGGATCTGGATCATCTTCTCCGCGCTCATCGCGGGGATGCTGCTCTCCAGCCTCGACCAGACCATCGTCTCGACGGCGATGCCCACCATCGTCGGCGAACTCGGCGGCGTCGCGCACCAGGCATGGCTGACGACCGGGTACCTGCTCGCCTCGACCATCGTGATGCCCGTCTACGGCAAGTTCGGTGACGTCCTGGGCCGCCGCAACCTGTTCCTCATCGCGATCGCCCTGTTCACCATCGCGTCGGCCGGGTGCGCCTTCGCCGGCGACTTCACGCAGCTCGTGGTGTTCCGCGCGATGCAGGGGCTCGGCGGCGGCGGTCTGATGATCCTGTCGCAGGCGATCATCGCCGACATCGTGCCCGCCTCGCAGCGTGGCAAGTACCTCGGCCCGCTCGGTGCGATCTTCGGCCTGTCCGCGATCGGCGGCCCGCTGCTCGGTGGCTTCTTCGTCGACCACCTCACCTGGAACTGGGCGTTCTACATCAACATCCCGGTCGGCATCGCGGCGTTCTTCGTGGCGTGGTTCGCGCTGACCCTGCCGAACAAGAAGGCGACGAAGCGCATCGACGTGCTCGGCGTGCTCTTCATGTCCGCCGCGACCACGTGCCTGGTGTTCTTCTCGGAGTTCGGCGGCAGCAAGGACCACGGCTGGGATGCCCCCGAGACCTGGGCCTGGTTCGCCGGGCTCGTCGTCTCCGCCGCGCTCCTCGTGCTCGTCGAGTCGCGTGCGCAGGACCCGGTCCTGCCGCTGTCGTTCTTCAAGAACCGCACCTTCCTGCTCGCGACCGGCATCGGCCTGGTGCTCGGCATCGGCATGTTCGCGGCGATCGGCTTCGTCCCGACGTTCCTGCAGATGGCATCAGGCACCTCGGCCGCGGTGTCGGGTCTGCTGATGCTGCCGATGATGGTCGGTCTGATCGGCACGTCGATCGCGTCCGGCAACCTGATCACCAAGACCGGCCGCTACCGCATGTTCCCGATCATCGGCACGGTCCTGGTCGCCATCGCGATGCTCGCGATGACCCAGCTCGCCGCGGCCACCCCGATCTGGCTGATCTGCGCGTACCTGTTCGTCTTCGGCGCCGGGCTCGGACTGATCATGCAGGTGGTCGTCCTGGTCGCGCAGAACGCCGTGCCGGCCGAGCAGGTGGGCACCGCGACCTCGACGAACAACTACTTCCGCGAGGTCGGCGCCTCCCTCGGGACCGCCGTGTTCGGTGCCCTGTTCACGGCCCGGCTCACGACGTCGCTCACCGACGTGTTCACCGGGGCCGGCGGTTCGGCGACCGATGCGGCGTCGTCGGCGGGCAGCATCGACCCCGCGACCGTGGCGAAGCTGCCCGAGGCGGTGCAGGACGGCATCGTGAACGCGTACGCCGACTCGCTGGCGCCCGTGTTCTGGTACCTGCTGCCCTTCATCGCGGTGGCGTTCCTGCTCGCCCTGTTCCTGCCGCAGATCACGCTCTCCGACACGGCCGGCATGGTTGCCCGTGGCGAGGCCGTCGGTGGCGACGAGGCCGACGAGCTCGAGCGTGCGCAGCGCGAGGGCCGGGCGGAGTCGGTGTCGGCGGAGTCCGTGTCGGCGGAGTCCGGGTCGTCGGGTGGTGAGGCGCCGGACCGCGCGCAGCAGTAGTCCGGTCCCGGCAAAGCGACAGATCTCCGTGGAACATCCGTGGAGATCTGTCGCTTTCGCGGGATGGACGGTGGCGCGTCGGCGCGGTCTGACGCTTTCGCGGGGTGGTCGCGACCGCGTGCTGACGGGAGGCGCGGTGCCAGCTGGTGCCGCGCCTCCCGTCCGTCGTCCGGTCGGGTCCACTGCCGCTGCCCGCATTCGACGCGACCCTGCTCGCGAAAGCGACAGTGTGCCGCCGACCATCGGCGGCACACTGTCGCTTTCGCGGGGGTGAGGGGGCTGCCTCAGCGAGGAATGTCGCTTCCGCGGGAAGGAGCGGCGCTACGCGCCGGTGCTCGCGCGCCGGACCAGGCGGGTGGGGAGCGCTGCCGGCTCGGCCGCGGTGCCGTCGAGCGTCGCGAGCAGCCGTTCTGCGGCCGCGCGCCCGAGGTCGGCGCCGGGCAGGGCGACGCTCGTCAGCGCGGGGGCCGTCACCGACGACGACGGCAGGTCGTCGAAGCCGGCGACCGCGAGCTCCCCGGGAACCGCGATGCCCAGTGACCCGGCGACGCGCAGGACGCCGTAGGCCAGGGTGTCCGCCGCGGCGACGACCGCGGTGACGTCGTCGTCCTGCCAGGCCTCGATGACGTGCTCGGTGGCCGAGGCCGCAGCGTCCACGGTGAGGTCGGCGCGGGCGGTGACCTCGGACACGGTGATGCCGGCGGCGGCGCACTCCTGCTCGAAGAGTTCGCGCCGGACCCCGAACGTCGTCGCGCGGGAGGTCCCGTCGAGGTACCCGACGCGGCGGTGCCCCTGTTCGTGCAGGTGTGCGACGAGGTCGTGGACGCCGGGGGAGAGGTCGTAGTTGACGGCCTCGGTGCCACCAGGGGCGTCGAGGAGCACCACGGGCACGCTCGCCGACATCGACTCGCCCGCGGCCGGGGCGTCGACGAGGATGCCCGCCGGCCGGAGGCGTTCGAAGCGGCGGACGTCGGCTGCCAGGGGCTGCGCACCGCGCTCGGTGACCGACAGCACGAGCTGGAACCGGTCACCGATGGTGTCGCGCACGCCGCGGATGACCTCGGCGAAGAAGGGGTTCGACAGGTCAGGGGCGATGAGGACGACCAGGTCGCCGCTGCCCCGCGCCAGGGAGCTCGCGGCGTGGTCGACGACGTAGCCGAGCTCGTCGACGGCATCACGCACCCGCGTGGCGATGGGGACGGACACCCGGCCGCGGTCCTTGCCGTTGACGACCAGGGAGACCGTGGCGATGCTCGTTCCGGCGCGCTCGGCCACCATGGCAGCGGTCACACGGCGGCCCGGGGCGACGGATGAAGGCACGGGTCGATGCTACCGAGGACGCCTCGACGACTTGACGTCAAACGCTTGACGTGTTTCGATGTCAAACGCTTGACGCGCTGCGCGACGACGCTCTGTCGGACCGCGGACCCCCACCGCGTCGAGCACAGACCCCTCGATTCCCCGAAGAAGTGGAGCGCCCAGCGTGCCCAGTGTGACCCAGACCGCTGCGACCCAGCCCGCGAAGATCATCCTCGACTGCGACCCCGGCCACGACGACGCCGTCGCGATCCTGCTCGCCCACGGCAACCCAGACATCGAGCTCCTGGCCGTCACCACCGTCGTCGGCAACCAGACGCTGCCGAAGGTCACCCGCAACGCCCTCGCCGTCGCGCGCATCGCCGGCATCACCGGGGTGCCGTTCGCCGCGGGTGCCGACCGCCCGCTCCTGCGCCAGATCGAGGTCGCGCCGGACATCCACGGCGAGAGCGGCCTCGACGGGCCGATGCTGCCCGAGCCCTCGTTCGAGCTCGACCCGCGGCACGCCGTCGACCTGATCATCGAGACGGTCATGGCGCACGAGCCCGGCACCGTCACGCTGGTACCGACCGGCGGCCTGACGAACATCGCCCTCGCGGCCCGCAAGGAACCCCGCATCGTCGAGCGCGTCAAGCAGGTCGTGCTCATGGGCGGTGGCGTGCACGTCGGCAACTGGAGCCCCGTCGCCGAGTTCAACATCGTCATCGACCCCGAGGCCGCGTCGATCGTCTTCGACGCCGGCTGGGACGTCGTCATGGTCGGACTCGACCTGACGCACCAGGCTCTCGCCACCCCGGAGGTCGCCGCACGCATCGCCGCCGTCGGCACCGCCCCCGCCGCGTTCGTCGGCGAGCTGCTCGACTTCTTCGGCCAGACCTACAAGGACGCGCAGGGCTTCGACTCCCCGCCGGTGCACGACCCCTGCGCCGTCGCCTACGTCATCGACCCGACCATCGTCCGCGCCGTGAAGGTCCCGATCCACATCGAGACCCAGGGCACGCTGACGCTGGGCATGACCGTCGCCGACTTCCGTGCGCCCGCGCCGGAGGACTGCCGGACGAGCGCGGCCATGGAGCTCGACCACGAACGGTTCTGGGACCTGGTCGTCGACGCCCTCGAGCGCATCGGCGAGACCCCTGACACCGGCTGGACCCCGCGCGCCGCCACGACCACCACCACGACCTCGGAGATCTGAGCACCATGACCACCACATCGACGAAGAAGTCGATCGGCGCCCTCACCGCGGCGCTCCTCGCAGCGTGCATCGCGTTCCAGCTCAACGCGAGCATGCTCAGCCCCGCGCTGGTCACCATGGCGCGCGAGCTCAAGACCGACGACGCCACGATCGGTCTCTCGCAGACCCTGTACTTCACGCTCGCGGCGCTGTTCTCGCTGTTCCTGCCGCGCCTGTCCGACATCGTCGGCCGCAAGCGCGTCCTGATCGGCATGCTCGCCGTGATGCTCGTCGGCAGCATCGTCGCCGCACTCGCCGTGAACGTGCCGATGCTGTTCGCCGGCCGGATCATCCAGGGTGTCACCGGTCCGGTCGTCCCGATCTGCCTGCTCGTCCTGCGCAACGAGATCGCCGACCCGAAGCGCTACGGCGCCGCGCTCGGTCTGCTCACCGCCGTGAACGGCGGCATCGCCGGCGTGGACGCCCTGGCTGGTGGCTGGATCGCCACGAACTTCGGGTTCCGCGGGATCTTCTGGGTCATCGCCGTCGTCACCGTCATCGCGCTGGCGCTCGTCGCCGTGTGGGGTGTGGAGTCGAAGCCGTCCGCCGGTACCCGGATGGACTGGATCGGTGTCGTCCCCCTGGTTGTGAGCGTCGGGGCACTGCTCACCGCGTTCAACGAGGCCGGCAAGCTCGGTGCCGCCAACCCGGCACTGGTGATCGGCGGTGTCGTCGTCGCGCTCGCCGCCTTCGCGGTCTTCTGGGCGGTCGAGTCCCGCGTGAAGGAGCCGCTCGTCGAGACCCGGTTCCTGAAGCGCCGTGCCACGTGGGCGCTCCTCGCGACGACGTTCCTGACCATGACGGGCGTCTTCGCGGTCGTCAACGGTCTCGTCACGTCGCTCGCGCAGAACGGCGACGCCGGCTTCGGCATGGAACCCGACCTCGCCTCGCTCGTGTTCCTCACCCCGTACGCGCTGGTCGGCTGGATCGTCGGTCCGTTCGCCGGACGCCTCGCGCCGACCATCGGCTACCGCGCCGTGCTCCGCTTCGGCCTGATCGGCAGCATCGTCTCGACGGTCCTGATGGCACTGGTGGGCGTGCACTCGCTGCCGGTCCTGGTCACCGCGACCGTCCTGATCGGCATCACGTACGCCGGCATCGCGAACATCATCCTGAACGGCCTGGGCATCGTGCTCTCGCCGGAGTCGAACCCCGGCTTCCTGCCCGGTCTGAACGCCGGTGCGTTCAACCTCGGTGCCGGGGTCAGCTTCGCCGTCCTGCCGGCGCTGCAGATCGCGCTCGGGGTCGGCGGGTCCGCGGGCACCGCCGGGTACTCCGGTGGCATGCTGCTCGGTGCCGTGATCACGACCGCCGCGCTCGCGATCTCGTTCCTCATCCCCCGCCCGGAGAGCGCCGAGACCACGTCCGTCGCGCCGCAGAAGGAGACCGTCCGTTGACCCAGACCATCGTGATCGTCGGATCGCTCAACGCGGACCTGGTGGTCCGGACCGAGCGGTTCCCGAAGCCCGGTGAGACCCTGCACGGGTCCGACCTGGCGATCCTGCCGGGTGGCAAGTCCGCCAACCAGGCGGTGGCTGCCGGGAGGCTCGGGGGCACGGTCCGCATGATCGGTGCGGTCGGCGAAGACGGGAACGGTGCGCTGCTCCGCGACTCCGTCGCGGCTGCGGGTGCGGACACGACGCACGTCGCCGTCCGGGAGGGCGTGGCCACCGGCACCGCCGTCATCACGGTCGACGCCGCGGGGGAGAACACCATCGTGATCTCCGCCGGCGCCAACGGCACGCTGACGCCGGACGACGTGCCCGCCGACGCCTTCGACGACGCCGGCGTGCTCGGCCTCTGCCTCGAGGTCTCGATCGACGTCGTCCTCGCCGCAGCCCGGGCAGCGCACGCCGCCGGGGTCACGGTGCTGACGAACCTGTCGCCCTTCGGCGACGTCCCCGCCGAGTTGCTCGAGCTGACCGACGTCCTGCTCGTCAACGAGCACGAGGCCGAGTCGCTCGGCGAGCACGGTGTCGCGCGCTCGATCGTCACCCGCGGCGGCTCGGGCTGCCTCGTGCACGACGGTGAGGCGGACCCGGTGTCGATCGACGCCGTCCGGGTCGAGCCGGTGGACACGACGGGCTGCGGCGACGCCTTCATGGGTTCGGTGGCCCTGCGGCTGGCGGCGGGGGACTCCCTCGTCGACGCCGCACGGTTCGCGGTGGGGGTCGGGGCGTACGCCGCGACCAAGGCGGGCGCGCAGGCCTCGTACCCGACCACGGCGGAACTCGAGGCGTTCCTGCGGGCTGAGGACGGGCCTCCAGGCAGCTAGCGTTGTGGCATGCGCGTGGGAGTCCTCGACATCGGGTCCAACACCGGCCACCTGCTCGTGGTGGACGCCCACGGCGGTGCCGCGCCGCTGCCGGCGTCCTCGTTCAAGCAGCCGCTCCGACTGGCCGAGCACCTCGACGACGCCGGGGCGGTGACGCCCGAGGGCGTCGACGCGCTGACGCGGTTCGTCGCGGACGCCGTCCGTGTCGCCGAGGAACGCGGCTGCGAGGACATGCTCGCGTTCGCGACCTCGGCCGTGCGCGACGCGGTGAACTCCGACGAGGTGCTCGCCCACGTCGAGGCCTCGACCGGCGTGGAGCTCGCCGTCCTGTCCGGCGGCGACGAGGCGCGACTCACGTTCCTGGCGGTCCGGCGGTGGTTCGGGTGGTCCGCCGGACGGCTCGCGGTGTTCGACATCGGCGGCGGCTCGCTCGAGATCGCCGGGGGCGCCGACGAGGCGCCGGACGTCGCGTGGTCGATGCCGATCGGCGCCGCCCGCCTGGCCCGGTCCTACTTCGCCGCGGGGACCCCCACCGAGGAGGACGTCCGCCGCATCCGGCACGAGATCCGGGTCGAGATCGCCCGCGATGCCGGCAAGTTGCTCCGCGCCGGTCGGCCGGACCGTGCCGTGGCGACCTCGAAGACCTTCCGGTCGATCGCGCGGATCTGCGGGGCGGCGCCCTCTGGTGCCGGTCCGCTCGTGCCGCGGGTGCTCGACGGCGACGTGCTCCGGTCGAAGCTGCCCGCGCTGCTGACGATGTCGGTCGACGAACTCGCGACGCTGCCCGGGGTGTCGGCGAGCAGGGCGCACCAGGTGGTGCCGGGAGCGCTCGTCGCCGAGGCCTGCCTCGACATCTTCGACCTGCCGGCGCTGGAGATCTGCCCGTGGGCGCTCCGCGAGGGCGTGATCCTCGAGCGGCTCGACCAGCTGTCGGTGCTGGGCAACTCCCAGTAGTGACCGTTATGGTCAGTACATGACCAAAACGGACACACCCCGTGCGCTCGTCCCCGGCGCACTCTGGGCGGTCGCGGGAGTCGGATGGCTCGTCGGCGAAGCCGTCTCGGCGTCGGCGTTCCCCGGCTACAGCTACGCGACGAACTACATCTCCGACCTCGGGGTCCCCGACGTCGGCGCGTTCCAGGGGCGGGGGATCGACTCACCGCTGCACGCGCTCATGAACACGACGTTCATCGGGCAGGGCGTCCTGTTCGGGATCGCAGCGGTGCTCGCCGTCGTGGTGTTCCGTGCCGCGTCCCGCCGTGCGCGGGTGGCGACCGCGGTCCTCGCCGTGGTCCACCTGGTCGGGATGGTCCTGGTCGGCTCGTTCCACGGCAGCCAGACGAGCACCGACGGCGGCACCATCGTGTTCCACGTGCTCGGCGCGGCGGCAGCGATCACGACCGGCAACCTCGTGGCGATCACCGCCGGCATCGGGTCCCGGGCGCTGCGGGCACCGGCGGCCTACCGGATCGCGAGCGTCGTGCTCGGGATCCTCGGCCTCGTCTCCCTCGTGATGCTCGTCGTGGACTCGTCGTCGACGGTGATCGACGTGCTTCCCGACGGCGTGTGGGAGCGTGCGTCCGTGTACACGATCGTCGCGTGGGAGCTCCTGACCGGGGTCACCCTGCTGGTCGCGGGGACGCGGCGCCGGCGGGCGGCACGGGCCTCGGCGGTCCGCGCATGATCCGCCCCGCGCGCCGTGCTCGGCCCTCTGCCGAGGAGATCAACGGGGACGTCCTGGACATCACCGCCGGACTCATCGCCCGCCGCGGCATCAAGGACACCGCCGTGCAGGCCGTCGCCGACCAGGCCGGCTACTCGAAGGCGGGCATCCTCGCCCGGTTCACGAGCAAGGAGCTGCTCGTCGAGGCCGCGCTCGCGCAGTGCGCCGTGCAGACCGAGGCGATCCGGGCAGCTGCCTCCGACGCCCCCGCGGGGGAGTCCCGCGACGCCGCGGCGCTCGCGGGGATCGCCGACCTCGCACTCGCCCGGCCGGGGTGGGCGGAACTCGCCCTCGCGGCGTTCACCCTGCGGCGCGGGGACGACGTCGGCGTCCGGCTCGAACCGGTCGCCGCGACGCTCCTCGACGTGTTCGGCATCGACATGGCCGACGCCACGGCCACCCCGCTGGACCGGCGGGCGCGGGTCTCCGGGGCGTTCGGTGCGATCGTGATGCTCGCGCTGACGTACGAGACCGAGGCCTCCGCTGCCGAGGCCCGGCCGCACATGCTGCAGGTCGGGTGGGACGCCCTCGGCCACGGTGGGCCCGTGCCGCTCGGGGTCGTCGGTTAAGCCCGCTCGGACCTCGGTGGAGCCAGCAGCCACGGACGGATCAGCTTCGTCACGAAGGGCAGCACCCAGAACGTCATGATCGGTGTGAGCACGAGCGTCGTGATGAGCACCCGCGGCAGCGCTGCGAGTCCCGCGAACGACGGCACGAGCAGCCCGACGACGATCGTGAACGCCAGGTTCACCGGGAAGAAGCCGAGCCAGATGCTCACCGCCTGCTTCCACCGCGGGGGAGCGCTCGAGGCCGGGGCGTCCTGCGGGACGTCGAACCAGCCCTCGATGCCGGTGCGTTTCTCGACGCGGGACTCCACGACCAGGTCGCGCCCGAGGTCGAGCCAGCGGAGCCTGTCGTCGGAGTTCTCCCACGTGGCCAGTGAATCGTGGTCGGCGAAGCGGTAGAGCATGTGCCACTCGCGGGACTGCGCCCGGGACCGCACCCACCCGGAGCCGAGGAACCCCGGGTACCGGTTGGCGAGGTTCACGCCGGACTGCACCCAGTGGGTGACCTCGGGGATGCGGTCGGGTTCGACCAGGCGGGTGATGGACACGGTGACGGGCGGGCCGGCGGTCTCGGGTGACGACTGCAGGCTCCCAGGCTCTTGTGGAGTCATGGGTCCAGTGTCGCGGACGCGTGTTACCGGCTCGTGTCGTCGAGGAGGTCAGTCCTCTGCTGACAGGCCGTGGAGCTGCATCGCCGCGATCACTGCAGGATCGTGCGTTCGGAGCGGTTCCGCTGTGACCTCGTGGAGCAACCGGCTCCGGTCCCCGTCGTCCGATCGCTCGAACACCGTCCAGAGCTCGAGGTCGGACCCGTGCCGGGAAACAAACCGCACTCCGTCGAACACCGGGTTCACTCCGCGAGCCCCAGCCGCTGCGCGGACTCGAGGAACTCCGGACGGAGCTGTGCCACGGTCGCAGCTGCGCCGACGTCGCAGAACACTCCGGAAAGCGCCGCGCGGGCGAGGAGCCGCTCTCGGAACCACGTCGACGGTACGACACCGGCTTGGCCCGTCGGGTAGAGCGCATCGACTTCGTCTTCGATGATCTCCGCCATTGCGTCGATGACCTGAGGGTCCGGGCGGAACTGTGCGAGTACCTCGACGAGGGACGCGAACGGCGAGGAACCCGCGTAACTCGTCCGGTAGGTTCCGTTCGGCGAATCCCATCGGCCAGGGAATACTCCCCCGTCTGCCCACTTCCAATCGGACCAACCCCACGGCGTCGGCTTCCGACCGACGCGCCACACCGGTCCGTCGGGGCGGCAGGCGACGAGGTCGCCCTCGAGCTTCATCAGCCGTTCGCCACGAACGCTCGGGCCGCGTCCAAGACCCTCGGGCCGACTTCGTCCAGGTCGCCCTCGCGCAGGGTCCGCGCCGGGGAAGCGTCGTCGAGTCGCGGATTGAGTCCCTGGAACCAGGCTTGGGCAACGCGTTCTCCGTCGACCCCGGCGATGAACTCGGCCACGCGGAACGTGAGCTTCAGCCGCTGCTCGACGACGCTTGATGGCCGTCGGCCCCCGGCTTCGGACCATTGCTGCACCGCTCGGGTCTCGTTCACCCCCGCGATGTAGGCGACCAGCTTGGAGCCGAGAACCGAGCGGAGGTCCCCCACGATCTCCGGGAGGTCAGCGCGGATCGAGCGTTCGAATGCCTGGAGCTCTGTGGTGCGCATGCTTGCAACTTACCACTCACACCCCGGATCACACCCGGCATCACACCAAACTGCGCCGCAGTGAAGACGCCTAGCTCGCCTGCTTCTTCTCGGCGGGCGCCTTCTTGGCCGCGGGTTTCTTCGCGGGTGCCTTCTTTGCCGGCGCCTTCTTCTCGGTGGCCTTGGCGGGCGCAGTCTTCTTTGCAGGCGCCTTCGCGGCCGGCGCCTTCTTCGTCGAGCCAGAGGCGCTCGAGTCGGAACCCGACGACGAACGCGAGCTGGACGATGAACGCGACCCCGAGCCTCCCGTCCGCTTCTTGTCCACGGACGCACGCAGGGCGGCCATCAGGTCGAGGACGTCACCGCCCTCGCCCTCGTCGTCCTCGTCCTCCTTCGCGCCGAACGTCTTCTCGGTGTCGATGTCGTCACCGGCGTCGAGTTTGGCGTCGATGAGCTGCTGCAGTTCTTCTTGGTAGGAGTCGGTGTAGCGGTCGGGATCGAAATCGGTCGACATGCTCTCGACGAGCGACGACGACATCTTCAGCTCGTTCGCGCTGACCTTCACCGACGAGTCCAGCGCCGTGAAGTCGGCGGCTCGGACCTCGTCGCCCCACAGCAGCCCCTGCAGCAGGATGACGTCGTCGTGGACGCGCAGCACGCCGAGCCGGGTCTTCTGGCGCAGCGTGAACTGCACGATGGCGAGCCGGTCGGTCTTCGCCAGGGTCTCGCGCAGCAGCACGTAGGCCTTCGGCGAGCGCGAGTCCGGCTCGAGGTAGTACGTCTTCTCGAACATCATCGGGTCGACTTGCTCGACGGGCACGAACTCGAGCACCTCGACCTCGTGCGACTGCTCCTCGGGGAGCTGCTTGAAGTCGTCCGCGGTCAGCACCACGGTCTTGTCGCCGTCGTCGTAGGCACGCTGGATGTCGGCGTACTCGACCTCGTGTCCGAACTCGCAGACGCGCTTGTAGCGGATGCGGCCCTTGTCCTCGTCGTGGACCTGGTGCAGGGACACGTCGTGGGTCTCGGTGGCCGCGTACACCTTGATGGGCACGTTGACGAGCCCGAACGCGATGGAACCCTTCCAGATCGACCTCATGCGCACATGATGCCCGTGTCCGCACGGGAGTGCCCGCAGCCGACGGGTTCTCCACAGATCCGGGTTCGCTGGACCGTCGACCGGTCGACGCGAGCACGATGGGCGCATGAGCCAGCTCGACAAGCAGGACCCGCGCTCGCAGTTCGCCAGACCGCCGTTCCCCGCGCAGACGCAGCAGGGGTCCGGGCTGGCCAGTGCGATGGACCCGCCGCCCGACCACGGCGAGGTCTCCTACCTCGGCACGGGGCGCATGCGGGGGTACCGCGTGCTCGTCACGGGTGCCGACTCCGGCATCGGCCGAGCCGCGGCGATCGCGATGGCGAAGGAAGGGGCCGACGTCGCACTGAACTCCCTGCCCGAGGAGATCGACGACCTGACCGAGGTCCGTGACGTCATCGCCGACCTCGGTCGCAACGCCGTGATGCTGCCCGGTGACCTGACGGACGAGGGCTTCTGCGACGATCTCGTCCGGACGGCGGTGCGCGACCTCGGCGGGCTGGACGCCCTCGTCCTGGTCGCCGGACACCAGCTGGTGCACGAGGACGTCACCGAGCAGTCGACCGAGGACTTCGACCGCACGATGAAGGTCAACCTGTACTCGCTGTTCTGGCTGGTCCGGGCAGCCGTGCCGCACATGGCGCCGGGCAGCGCGATCGTGACGACGAGCTCGGTGTCCGCGTACCAGCCGCAGGACCGCATGATCGACTACGCGGCGACGAAGGCCGCGATCACCACCTACACCAACGGCCTCGCGCGGCAGCTCGCGGCGAAGGGCATCAGAGCGAACTCCGTGGTGCCCGGGCCCGTGTGGACGCCACTGCAGCCGATCAGCTACCCGGGCGACGAGATCGCACGGTACGGCCAGGACACCCCCTTCGGCCGGCCGGCGCAGCCCGTCGAGCTCGGCAGCGCCTACGTGTACCTGGCGGGGCCGGAGTCGTCGTACACCTCGGGCACGACCCTGACGGTGGCGGGAGCGACCGGGGTGGCGCTGTGAGTCCGGCGGCCCGCAAGACCGTCGTCCTGGTCGGCGAACGGCGACTGGCGCTGACGAACACGGACAAGGTGCTCTACCCCGAGACCGGCACGACCAAGGGGCGGGTGATCGAGTACTACGAGCGTGTGGCGCCGTGGATGATCCCGCACGTCAAGGACCGCCCGGTGACCCGGAAGCGGTGGGCGAACGGCGTCGACGGCAAGGTCTTCTTCGAGAAGAACCTGCCGGACTCCGCGCCCGACTGGGTCCGCCACCACACCATCCACCACTCCGAGCACGACAACGAGTACCCGATCGTCGACGACCTGCCGACCCTCGTGTGGATGGCGCAGCAGGCCGCGCTGGAACTCCACGTGCCGCAGTGGCGGTTCGGCCCGCGCGGTGGGCAGCAGAACCCGGACCGGCTCGTGCTCGACCTGGACCCCGGCGAGGGCGTCGGCCTGCCCGAGTGCGTCGAGGTGGCGGTCGCGGCACGCGAGATCCTGCACGGCATGGGGCTCGACCCGTACCCGGTGACCTCCGGTTCGAAGGGGATCCACCTCTACGCCGCCCTCGACGGCCGGTCGACCACGGCGAACGTCTCCGACGTCGCGCACGAACTCGCGAAGGCGCTCGAGCACGACCTGCCCGACCTGGTGCTGTCGTCGATGAGCCGGGCCGAGCGGACGGGCAAGGTGTTCGTCGACTGGTCGCAGAACAACGGCAACAAGACGACGATCGCGCCGTACTCGCTGCGCGGCCGCGAGCGGCCGACGGTCGCAGCACCCCGCACCTGGAAGGAACTCGAGGAACGCGGGCTCGCGCAGCTCACGTTGGACGAGGTCCTCGAACGCCTGCAGGCGCACGGGGACCACCTGCACCCGGTCGCCTCCGCCTCGCTGGCCGTCGGGCGCGACGACCACGGTCACTGGGACAGCGACCGGACCGAGCGTGCGAACGAGGCCGAGCAGCCGGCTCGCGACCGGCTCACCGCCTACCGCGCGAAGCGCGACGCCTCGAAGACGCCGGAACCGGTGCCCGAAGGAGCCCCCACGGTCCGGAAGGACGGCACCCCGACGTTCGTGATCCAGGAGCACCACGCCACCCGCGACCACTACGACTTCCGGCTCGAGCACGACGGCGTGCTCGTGAGCTGGGCATTGCCCAAGGGCGAACCGACCGACCCGGGCAAGAACCACCTGGCCGTGCAGACCGAGGACCACCCACTCGAGTACGGCGCGTTCGAGGGCACGATCCCGAAGGACGAGTACGGCGGCGGCACGGTCACGCTCTGGGACGACGGCACCTACGAGCTCGAGAAGTGGCGCGAGGGCGAAGAGGTCATCGTCACCCTGCACGGTCGGACCGGCTGCGCTCGCCGACTGGCGCTCCTGCACACCCGCGGCCGGGGCGGGGCGGGCGACGAGAAGAACTGGCTCATCCACCGCACGAAGGAGCAACCCGACAAGCTGGCGGACGCCGGCGTCGCGACGGACGCGGGGCGGGCCTCCCGTCCCTCTGCCGCGCACCGAGACGGACAGCGGCGCATCAGCGGAGCCAGCCCCGCGGGCACCGCTCCGGGAGACCGACGGACCATGCAGGCCACCCTGGCGAACGACGCACCCCGGCTGGACCCGGCCGACTGGGCGTTCGAGATGAAGTGGGACGGCGTCCGTGCGCTCGCCACCGTCCGGGACGGCTCGGTCACGCTGCGGAGCCGGAACGACAACGACCTGACGGAGCAGTACCCGGAACTCCAGGAACTCGGCGACCGTGCCGGGGTCGACGGCGTCTTCGACGGCGAGATCGTCGCGTTCGACGACCGGGGGCGCCCGAGCTTCCAGCTCCTGCAGAACCGGATGGGCCTGACGAAGGCGCGTGAGGTGCGGTCGGCGCAGCAGACGACCCCCGTGCGGTTCCTGCTCTTCGACGTGCTCGAGGCCGACGGGCACGAACTCACCCGCCTGGCGTACGACGCCCGGCGGCAAGCGCTCGAGACGGTCGTCGAGCCCGGCGGGGCGATCGACGTGCCGCCAGCCTCGCAGGGTGACCTCGACGGCGTGATGGCGTCGTCGCAGGAGCAGGGCCTCGAAGGGGTCGTCGCGAAGAAGCGCAGCTCGAAGTACGCCGAGGGCAGGCGGTCCGAGGCCTGGCTGAAGCTGAAGCACCACGCCACGCAGGAAGTCGTGGTCGGTGGGTGGAAGCCTGGCAGTGGTCGTCGAGCGGGCGGGATCGGCTCGTTGTTGCTCGGCGTGCCCGGTCCGGACGGTCTCGAGTACGTCGGCAAGGTCGGCACCGGGTTCCGTGACCGCGACCTCGACGAGATCGCCGCAGCGCTGCGACCGCTCGACCGGAAGACCTCGCCGTTCGTCGACGTGCCCCGGATCGACGCACGGGACGCGCACTGGGTGACGCCGAAGCGGGTGGGCGAGGTCGAGTTCGCCGAGTGGACCGGTGACGGACGCCTGCGGCAGCCGTCCTGGCGGGGCTGGCGGCCGGACAAGGACCCCGAGGACGTGGTGCGCGAGCACTGACCTGCTCGCCGGACCGGCCGCCCTGTGCCAGCTCGCGAACGCGCTGATGCGTGCGCATGGGGTCCGCCCGTGGCGAAATTCCGTCCCCCGTCCGGCGCCCGGGCGGGGGACGTTTCCACCCGTCCGGCCGCCGGTCCGCCGCCGACTGTTACGTTCGCCGGGACGAAAGGGCCTGGGGATGAGCTCGAGCAAGTACCTGCCGCCGTACACGGCCGAGGAACGCGTCGCGATCAACGGGGATCGTGCCGCACGGATCCCGGTCGATCCGGGGGCCGTGGTGACCGACACCGAAGCGACCTACGCGGACTTCCTCGCCGACGAGACCGACGAGTAGCCGCCGGGGCGGGGGAGAAGACGGCCCGTGCACCGGATCAGGGAGCGCACGGGCCGCCGTCGAAGCACCGTGACCGACCCTTCAGGGATGGCCGGCCACGGCGCGCTCGCACCAGGCGCGCGGAGGCGTACCTGGTAGGCACGTACTAAGGACGTGACGAACACCCGATTCGTCACACGAGAATCCGAGATCCGCGAAGAGGAGCTGCTCCTGTCCAGCGACGAAGCCCTCGCGGCGTTGTCCGACGCCTCGCTCGTCGAGCGCAGCGCCGACGGCGACACGGCCGCGTTCGGGGTGCTGATCCGTCGGTACGGACCGCACATGTGGGCCTACGCGGCTCGGATCCTCGGGTACGGCGACGGCGAGGCCGACGACGCCGTCCAGGAAGCCGCACTGCAGGCCTGGCAGCGCATCGACCGGGTCGAGGACCCGGAGCGGGTGCGCAACTGGCTCTTCCGGATCGCGGCCAACAAGGCCCTCGACCGGCTCCGCGGGCGGCACCCGCACGCCGACCTCGAAGCGATGGTCGACGCCCCGGACGAACGACCCGTCGACGAGGTGGTCGCCACCCGGATGCAAGTGCGGGAACTCGCGCGTATCGTGCAGGCACTCCCGGATGCACAGCGCGCCGTCTGGGTGATGCGCGAGGTGGGTGGGGCGCCCTACGCCGAGATCGCCGAGGCGACCGGGTTGCCCGCGCCGACCGTCCGCGGGCTGCTCGCACGTGCGCGGCGACACGTGCTCGAACAGATGGAGGGGTGGCGATGACCGACGACGTCGACGACCGTCACGGTGCCTTCACGCTGGACGAACTCTCCGACTACCTCGACGCCGACCGGACTCCTGTCCGGGCGGACATCGAGGGTGACCCCGAAGCCGTCGCCGCACTCGAGCGGCTGCAGGCCCTGCGGGTGGCATCACGGGACCTGCTCGACACCGAGGCATCGGCGGACGGCGACGAGCGCTGGATCAGCTCGGTGCTCGCGTCCATCCGGACGACCGCCCACGCCGGACGGGACATCCCCGTCCCCGACGACGATCCGGCCGCGCACCTGGTCGTGACCGAGGGGGCTCTGCGCGGACTCGTCCGCACCCTCGGTGACGACGTGCCCGGTGTCGTCGTCCGGCGGACCCGGTTCAGCGGGGACGTCGGGGTCCCCGGCGGTGCCGTGGACGTCGACGTCACCATCGTGGCCACGCTCGAGGCATCGGTGTCGGACCGTGCCGAGGCGCTCCGGGCGCACATCACGTCGGTGCTCGGCGCGCACGCACCGTTCCGGATCCGCAGTGTCGTCGTCCGCGTCGCCGACGTCGTGGTCGGGGGCACACCGTGACCGCGGACGTCCGGGTGCTCTCCCGCGAACTCACCTCCGTCGTCCTCGCGGTGCCGGGCGTCCGGTCGGTCCTGCCGCCCGGACCCGGGCTCGCCACGCTCGTCCGCGACGTCCGCTCCGTGCTCGAGATCCCGCGGGACGGTGGGGCCGTGCTCGTGCAGGACCGCCCGGACGGGGCGCGGATCCGCGTGGTCGTCACGACCGACCGGGCCGTGCCGACGATCACGGTCATCCGGGCCGTGCGTGACGCCGTCGTGACCGCAGCGCGCCACTCCCTCGGGGCATCGCCCTCCGACGTCACGGTCCGCGTCGTCGAGATCGACTGAGCGTCAGGCGGCCGGTGCCGGTCCGTCCGACGGCTCGGCGTCGTCCGCGACGGGGAGGTCCTCGTCGACGAGCTCGTCCTCGCCGGGTTCGGACACCTCGGCCGCAGCGGCCTTGGCCTCGTCGATGGACTCCTGCGAGCGGCGGAGGAGGTCGTCGTCGTGTGCAGTCTGGTCGCTCATGCTCCAGGAGGCTACGCGGGCGTGCCTGTGTCGGCGTCCCGGCGTCCGGCCGGGCGGTGCGACCCCCAGTGTGTCCTGCCCCGCGGATCGGTCCGGGGGTGGGGCGGCTCGAAGTCGACCGCCGAGGTCGGAGCCGGTGACGAGGGCATCGCCGGCGCGGCCGGTGCGCCGTACGCGTCGGCCGCGTCGAGCACGGCCCGCGTCGCCGCCGCGGCCGTCCGCAGGGCGTCGCCGATCGGCATCGCCCGGTGGCCGGGGGTCCGGACCTCGACGCCCCACGGCTCGTCGAAACCGAGCTCCCGGACGGTGCGCACGAGCCCCGGCAGGTCCCACGCGCCCGCTCCGGGCAGGTACCGTGCCTCGCGGGCCTCTTCGGACAGGGTCATGCCGGCCGGGGTGTGCAGGAGCCCGTCGCTCAGTTCGACCGCCGCGAGCGTCGCGGGCGCGACCGCCTGGCGGATCGACGCCAACGTGGACCCGCCCCGCAGGGTGTGCATCGCGTCGAGCAGCAGCCCGCCGTTCGGGTGACCCGCCGCCGCGACGAACCGCGAGGCCCGTTCGATCGTCGGCAGGTTCGACCACGGCTCGGGTTCGAGGACGAGCTGCGCGCCGACGGCCGCGGCCTGGTCGGCCAGCACGGTCCAGTCGTCGGCCATCGTGATCGGTGAAGCGCCGGGCAACGTCGTGTCGGCACGAGCGATCACCTGCCAGGCGCGGAGCGCCGCGGCGGCCTCGAGGACCACCCCGCGGTCGGCGGCGTCGTCGTCGGTCCGGCTCGTGCACGTCCACCAGCGGTCGAGCGGCCCCAACTGGACCCAGACGATCCCCGCACCGTCGAGCATGCGGCGGAGTTCGGCGAAGCCCGTCGTCGCACGCACCTCGTGCAGGTCGTCGAGCGACAACGAGAGCCCGGCGAACCCGGCGGCACCGACCGCGTGGACGCGATCTCTGATGGGCTCGTCGCCCGCCCACGTCCACGACGTCGCCAGCAGATCGTGTTCCATCACGGCCGTACCTCCGTCATCCCGGAGCAGCTGCAGACGCCCGTCGCGATGGTCCTGCCCCGTGTGTGCGACGCCGCGATCCCCACCTGGCGTCGCACCAGGGATACCCAGCGTGTCTGCGAGCCCTCCCAGCGGCGCGTCACACTGCGGAAACGCCGGTCAGACGATGCGGGTGCGGACCGTGCCGATGCCGGCGATCGTGCCGACGACGAGTTGTCCGCGTTGCAGGACCCCGACCCCCTCGGGCGTCCCCGTCATGAGCAGGTCCCCTGGGGCGAGCGTCACCGATCGCGACAGCGCCGCGATCGTCTCCGCCACGGACCAGATCTGCTCGGCCAGGTCACCGACCTGCCGTCGTTCGCCGTCGACGACGAGCTCGATCGCACCAGCCGTCGGGTCGATGCCCTGCGCCGGGACGATCGCGCCGATCGGTGCCGAGGCGTCGAACCCCTTCGCCGTGTCCCAGGGCCGACCGAGACGCTTGGCCTCGGCCTGGAGATCGCGTCGGGTGAGGTCGATGCCCACCGCGTAGCCCCAGACGTGGGTGAGCGCGTCGTCGACGCTGATGTCCGCGCCGCCGGTGCCGATCGCGACGACCAGTTCGACCTCGTGCTCGAGCTGCGCCGTCTGCGGCGGGTACGGGGTGTCCGCGTCGTCGACGACGACGGCGTCCGCCGGCTTGGTGAAGAAGAACGGCGGCTCGCGATCTGGGTCGTGACCCATCTCGCGTGCGTGCGCCGCGTAGTTCCGACCGACGCAGAAGACGCGTCGGACGGGGAAGCGTGCGCCCGTGGTCGTGGGGACGGTCGGGAGGCTCGGGGCCGGGATGACGAGGTCGGTCACGGTCTCAGCGTGGCAGGCTCGCAGGGCGTCGGTTCAGCTCTCACCGAAGGACGCCTCGTACTTGAGCTTCCGCGCGCGGGCGCGCTCCTGCCGTTCGCGCCACTCGATCCGCATCTGCGCGAGCTCTTCTTCGGCGCCCTTGGCGCGCATCAGCGGACCGTAGTGGGGGCTCGCGAGGAGCCGTGGTGTCGTCATCTCGCGGTTGTCGAGCCATCGTTTGAACTCTTCATCAGTCAGCGTCGAGATCATCTGCGTGCACTCCTTCCTGTTGTCTCCGGGCTTCCGCTCGTGCTGCCTCGAAGTCAGCGAGCGCCGTGGACGTCCATGTGTCGTCATCAGTCGTCCAGCTCCGGGTCACCAGTGCCGCGGACATCACGGCAGCTGCCGCGCGCCTGTCCTCGTCATCCGAGGTTGCTCGGTCAGCGACCCACGACCAACGCTGCCACCAGAGGTCGCGATGCCCCAAGAACTCCGTATTTCGCCGACCGGCGCGCCCGTCGAGCACCGAGGCGACGAGTGCGCCCACTGCGACGGACGCGCTCGTGACCGACACGAGTGCACTGATCCAGCCGATGTCCATGCCCGCCACCCTGACGCCACAGGGCCGGCCACGCGGCGGGCGTGACCGGTTCTGTGGACGGTGATCCGGGCCTCCCGGCCTGTGCAGGAGGGATCAGGCAGACGGGCCCTGCGGCCACCCCGAGAACTCCCACCCGTCGACGGTCGGGTGGTCCTCGCCCCGTGAGTAGGCGTACTCGCGGGCCGCGTCCCGTGCGGCGGACAGCCGGTCGAGCAACTCGGCGTGTGCACCCGCATCGACCCGCGTCAGGGCGTCGTGCGCCAGCGCGAAGCGGTCCATCTCGTTCCGCATGAGCATGTCGAACGGCGACGTCGTCGTGCCCTGCTCCAGGAACCCGTGCACGTGCAGGTCGTCGTGGCCGTTGCGCCGGTAGGTCAGCTGGTGCACCAGCGACGGGTACCCGTGGAACGCGAACACCGTCGGGGTCCCGGGCAGGAAGAGCTCGTCGTACCGCTCGTCGGGGATCGGGTGCTCGTGCTTCCGGGGATCGCCGAGGGCGAGCAGGTCGACGACGTTGACGACCCGGACGCCGACCCCGGGAGCGTGCTGCCGGATGATGTCCGCGGCGGCGACCGCCTCGACCGTGGGGACGTCCCCGGCGCAGGCGAGGACGACGTCGACGCGACCGACGGACTGCTCGGTACCGGCCCAGTCCCAGACCCCGAGACCTGCGTCCGCGTGGGCGACGGCGTCCTCGAGGGACAGGAAGACGGGCTCGGGGTGCTTCCCGGCGACGATCACCTCGATGCGGTCGGTGGTCTCGAAGGCGTGTGCCGCGACGGCGAGCAGCGTGTTGGCGTCGGCGGGCAGCTTGATCCGGACCAGGTCCTGCTGCTTGGACGCGACGACGTCGAGGAACCCGGGGTCCTGGTGGGAGAACCCGTTGTGGTCCTGCCGCCAGACGTGCGACGACAGCAGGATCGACAGGTTCGACACGGGCGCACGCCAGTCGATGTCGGTCGAGGACTCGAGCCACTTGGCGTACTGCCCGACCATCGAGTCGATGATGTGGGCGAACGCCTCGTAGGTGTTCAGGAGCCCGTGCCGGCCGGAGAGGACGTAGCCCTCGAGCATGCCCTCCAGCAGGTGCTCGGACAGCACCTCGGTCACGCGTCCACGGGCAGCGAGGTGCTCGTCGCCGACCGCGCGTTGTGCCCGCCACACGCGCGAGGTGACGTCGAAGACGGCGTCGAGCTTGTTCGAGATCGTCTCGTCCGGGCCGAAGAGCCGGAACGACGACGGGTTCTTCGTGATCAGCGCTGCGAGCCACGGGCCGAGCGTGCCGGTGGCCGAGGCCGTCGAGCCGGCGGGGACCCCGTACGCGTCGAGCGCGGGCCGGTCGAGGGCCGTCCGGATGCGCCCGCCGTTGGCGTGGGGAGTGGCGCTCATCCGGTCGTCGCCGGTGGGACGGATCGTCGTCATGATCCCGACGGGGTTCCCGTCCGCGTCGAAGAGCTCCTCGGGTCGGTACGACCGCATCCACTCCTCGAGCTGGGCGCGGTGTGCGGAGTTCTCGCGGACCTCGGACAGCGGCACCTGGTGGGCGCGGAACGTCCCCTCGATCTGCTGGCCGTCGACCTCCTTCGGCCCGGTCCACCCCTTCGGACTGCGGAGGATGATCATCGGCCAGCGCGGGCGCAGGTCGGCGGCGCCGGCGGGTTGCCCGGCAGCCGCACGTTCGGCCTGCGCCCGAGCTGCCGCCTGGATGTCGTCGATCGATGCGAGCGCTCGACGCAGAGCACCGTCGAACAGCGCGTGCACGGCGTACGGGTCGTCGTCGACCCGCTTCGAGTCCACCACGATCGGGTCGTAACCGAGGCCACGGAAGTAGGCGGTCAGGTCCTCACCGGGGATCCGGGCGAGGACGGTGGGGTTCGCGATCTTCCACCCGTTGAGGTTGAGGATCGGGAGCACGGCACCGTCGGACACCGGGTCGAGGAAGGTGTGTGCCTGCCACGACCCCGCGAGCGGGCCGGTCTCCGCCTCGCCGTCGCCGACGACGCACGCGACCACCAGGTCGGGGTTGTCCAGGGCCGCTCCGTACGCGTGGGCGAGGGAGTAGCCGAGTTCGCCGCCCTCGTTGATGGACCCGGGTGTCTCCGGTGCCGCGTGTGACGGGATCCCGCCGGGGAACGAGAACTGCCGGAAGAAGCGCTGCAGGTCGTCGTCCGCGTACAGCTCGCCCCACGTGCCGTCGAGCCAGGCGTTCGCGTTCATCGCCGGGCCGCCGTGGCCCGGGCCGCAGACGTAGAGGAACTCCCGTCCGGTCTCGGCGATCAGCGCGTTGCAGTGCGCGTACACGAGGTTGAGGGCGGGCGAGGTGCCCCAGTGTCCGAGCAGCCGGGGCTTGATGTCGTCGGGCTCGATCGGCCGCCCCAACAGCGGGTTGTCCAGCAGGTAGATCTGCCCGACCGTCAGGTAGTTGGCGGCACGCCACCAGGCGTCGACCGCCCGGAGTCGGTCGGTGGTGGAGAGCTGTGCAGAAGCCATGCCCCCACGCTACGAAATGCCGGTCCCGTGAACCTCAGGAAACCCGTTCCAAACCGATCGCGGGGGTGCACCGAATGAGTTGCACAGGGCAAAAGCCCAGGGCGCTCTCCGGTCAGACATGGCCGTTGTTCAGCGTACGCACAGGAGCATACGTCGGCCGTCGGCCGGGGTGCCCACACAGCAAAGGATTGATCACCATGCGCAAGAGCCTGAAGACCTCCATCACCCTCGCCACGACCGGCGCCCTCGTGCTCGGCGGTGCCGCGTTCGGCATCTCCTCCGCCCAGGCCTCGACCCCCCAGGTCCACACGGTCTCGTCGTCGTCGTCGAAGATCCCCGCACCGGTCGCCTCGGTCCCCGAGGTCCTCGGCGGTTCCACCGCCGTGAAGCTCGACTCCGGCTTCACCGACGCCCTCACCGCCCTCAAGCTCACCCCCGGCGTCTCCGGGGACGCGACCCTGGCGGACGGATCGGTGTCGTTCCCGATCACCGCCGGGTCGGTCACGTACTGGTCGCCGGACGGCAACTACAAGCCCTACGTGCAGGGCCTGCTCAACCACGACGACTCCGGCCTGACCCTGAAGGCCGGCGACACCACCGTCACGCTCGAGAACTTCGTCGTGAACCCGGGCTCCTCCAAGCTCTACGGTGACGTCCTGGTCAACGGCAAGGTCGCCGCGTCCAACGCGTTCCTGTTCGAGCTCTGGGGCGGCTCCCTCAAGCCCCTCCAGCTCGAGGGCGACAACGCCATCCTGACCGGCACCACCGTCCACGTCTCCGAAGACGCCGCCGGCCTGCTGAACAAGACCTTCGGCACCGACGCCGTCAAGCGCGGCCTCCTCGTCGGCACCGCCACCATCACCGCACAGATCAAGTAACACCCCGCACCACCGCACCACACGTGAAGGGCCGCCCCGGGCAACCGGGACGGCCCTTCACCACGTTCAGTGACGCCGGCGCCACCACCGGCGGCGACGGTCGTCAGACGCGGCCGTCAGAGCAGCCGCAGCCGCAGCGGCGGACGCGAGTCGGGCCTCCCGGCGGGCATGCCACGCGACCAACTCGTCGTCGACGTCCCGCAGCGGCGTCACGACCGGAGGCCCACCGAGCAGCTGACGTCGGGCTTCCTTCACCCGGGCGTTGAAGTCCACCAGGACATCGCGCACGTCGGCCGCTGTGGACAATGCGTCGAGGGCATCGTCGAGTTCCGCGTCCTCGGTGCGGAGTGCGAGGGCGGGAGGAGCGATGCCGCGGATGTCCTCGCGTTCGATCTTGGAGCGGATCCACCAGTCCGGGTCGTGCTGCCCGTCGTTCCCGGGCAGGGGCTTGCCGTGGTACGGATTGCCCTCGAAGACGCCGCGGCGCTCGGCCTCCTCGATCTGCGCCCGAGCATGCGCGGCGACGTCCGCCGCCTTCAGCAGCCGGCGTTCCTCACGCACCTCGTCCGGATCGAGCGACCCCCGCTCGATCTCACTGTCGACCAACTGCTGGTAGCGGTAGCGAGCGGCCCTGCGGAGCCGGTCCATCCGTGCATCGACGTCGTTCATGACCCCTCCATGATCACTCCGAGCGGTCGTCCTCGCCAGTCAGTTCCTCGATGGTCAGCGCTGCCTGGATGAGCGCCAGGTGCGACAGCCCCTGGGGGAGGTTGCCCATGAACGAGCCGTCCTCGCTGATCATCTCGCTGAACAGCCCGACGTCGTTCGCCTGGCCGACCATCTCGTCCATCAGGGTCCGTGCGTCGTCGATCCGGCCCGTGCAGGCCATCGCGGCTGCGAGCCAGAACGAGCACGCGACGAAGGGCGACTCCTCGTCCTCGATGCCCGAGTAGCGGTACACCAGCGGTCCGCGCTGCAGCTGCTCCTCGATCGCCCGGATGGTCGACGCCATGCGTGGGCCGCGGTCGAAGGAGCTCATCGCGTGCAGCAGGATCGACGTGTCGAGCGCGTCCGAACCCGGGTACATCACGTAGTGACCGCGTTCCTCGTCCCAGCCGTGTTCCGCGACCCACTGCGTGATCAGTTCGCGGTTCTCGACCCACTTGGCGCGCGGCCCGTCGATCATGCCGGCATCGTGGAGGTCCACCGCGGCGTCGAGGGCCTGCCAGCAGCCGATCTTGCTCGTGACGTAGTGCTGGGTGTCCTCGAGCTCCCACATGCCCGAGTCCGGTTCCTCCCACCGGTGGCAGGCGTCGTCGGCGAGTTGCTGCAGGACGGCCGCGGTCTTCCGGTCCAGGACGTTGCCGGCGTTCACGTACTGGCGCAGGATCTCGAAGACGTCACCCCAGACCCCGAGCTGCAGCTGGTCGCCAGCGCGGTTGCCCACCGTGACCGGGCCGATGCCGTTCCACCCGGGGACGTCGCGCTCCTCGACGTCGTCGCTCTTCGTGCCGTCGAGCTCGTAGAAGATCGGCATGTCCTCGTCGTGCTCGGCGATGGTGCGCATCACCCACGACACCGCCGCGTGGGTCTCCTCGCGCAGGCCGAACCGGGTCAGGGCGTGCACGGTGTACGACAGGTCGCGCACCCAGGCGAATCGGTAGTCCCAGTTCTTGCCGCCGGTCCGGTCCTCGGGCAGGCTCGTGGTCGGCGCCGCCGCGATCGCTCCGGTCGGCGAGAAGATGAGCAACTTCAGGGCGAGGGCGCTGCGCTGCACCGCTTCGGCCCAGGGGCCGTCGTAGGAGAACTCCTCCGACCAGGTCGCCCAGTTGTCGATCGTGCGGTCCATCGCGGCGAGTGCACTCTCCGGCCGCGGCATGAAGATCGGCTCGTCGTGCGTGCCCACGATGGTCAGGATGTGCTTCGATCCGTCGCCGGTGGTGAACCGGCCGGAGAAGCGCGGGCGGTCGTCGTCCACCGGGTCGAACCCCTGCTCGACGATCGCGATCGTGATGCCGTCGATGCCGATGACGGCGCCGTTCGCGGTGTCGAGGCGCTTCGGCTCAGCGGTCCCCAGCAGGGTGCCGGGCACGACGGCCCACTCGAACTCCACGGACCCGTTGACCCCCTGGACACAGCGCGCGACCTCGGCCCACGGCAGGCGACCGGCGACCCCGGTGACCATCGCGTCCGTCACCGTCGCCCGCCCGGACGGTGTCGTCCACGTGGTGACGAGCACGTTGGTGCCGGGCAGGTACTCGCGGGTGACCTCGGCCGATCGGTCCACCGGGCGGAGCGCCACGTGGCCGCCGTGTTCGGCGTCGAGGATCTCCGCGAACACGGGCGGTGAGTCCATCGAGGGGATCGGCAGCCAGTCGATCTGTCCGTCGCGGGCGATGAGCGCGACGGTCCGACCGTCGCCGATCGCTCCGTAGGTGCGGAGCGGGGCGTAGCCGTCGGTGCGTGCGTGGGTGTCGACCGCGTCGAGGGTGTCTTCGGTGCGCTCCGTCATGCACCCAGACTGCCCGCGCCCGAGGCGCGACCATCAGGCGGACGTACCCCGCTGTGGAGGACGCCCGCCGTCCTCCCTCGCAGGCGCGGTCCGCGCGGCCCGCGCAACGCTTCGCGTCGCCGCTGAGCGGGCCGCGCCGGCTGTGGACGACCGCGACACGCCCGGGTGAGTTGCGCATCCCGGGCGTGTCGCACTACTGTCGCTCTCCTGCCCGCCGGCAGGAACGCCAGCGGCACCAACGCCGCCGGCAGGAACGCCAGCGGCACCAACGCCGCCGGCAGGAACGCCCGTCCCGGGCACACCGGAAGGACCGCGCATGCGCGCCGTGCAGCACAACGAGGAACGCGTCGAGCTCCAGCTCGACGCGACCGCCGTGCTGCCCGAACCGCAGCGGCAGTGGTCCCTCCGCTATCCCGCGTAGGCACGGAACGTCCCACGACGCCCCGTGCCCACCCGGCCCGGGGCGTTCGTCGTCCTGCTCATCCTCGCCACGTCGCGCTCGACGTCGCCCGGAGCGCAGGCCGGACACCGTCCCGGACCGTCATCGAAGACCGTCCAGACGACCGTCCAGACGACCGTCCTGAAAGCGAGACGAAGCAATGAAGAAGATCAACGACCGACTGCTGAGTTGGGCCTCGATGCTCGAGGACAACACCGAGCAGCAGGCCCGCACGACCGCACGCATGCCGTTCGTGTTCCCGCACCTGGCCCTGATGCCGGACGCCCACCTCGGCCTCGGCGCCACCGTCGGTTCCGTCATCCCGACCCTCGGCGCGGTCATGCCGGCTGCCGTCGGCGTCGACATCGGCTGCGGCATGATCGCGGTCCGGACCCAGTTCACCGAGGCCGACCTGCCCGACGACCTGCAGGAGCTGCGCGAGCAGATCGAGCGCGCGATCCCGCTGTCGGCCGGCGCGTCGAACCGCAAGATCGTCGCGACCGCCGCGCCGCGGATCGCCGAGCTCGAGGCGATGGCCGACGCCGCCGGGTTCGACCCCGCACAGGCGCACGGCGGCTGGCGCAACCAGCTCGGCACGCTCGGCTCCGGGAACCACTTCATCGAGGTCTCCCTCGACGAGCAGGACCGGGTCTGGCTCTTCCTGCACTCCGGATCGCGGGGCGTCGGCAACAAGATCGCGCAGCGGCACATCACGGTCGCCAAGCGGCTGATGGAGCGCTGGTGGATCCAGCTGGCGGACCCCGACCTCGCCTACCTGGTCGAGGGCACGCCGGAGTTCGACCGGTACATCGCCGAGCTGCGGTGGGCACAGCACTTCGCCCTGCTCAACCGCGAGGAGATGATGGACCGCGTCGTGCGGCAGCTGTCCGAGGTCGTCGGTACCCCCGTCGACGAGCAGGAGCGGATCAACTGCCACCACAACTTCACGCAGCGCGAGACGCACTGGGGGAAGTCCGTGTGGGTGTCCCGCAAGGGTGCGATCCAGGCGACGGCAGGTCAGGCCGGCCTGATCCCCGGGTCGATGGGCACGGCGTCGTACGTCGTCGAGGGCCTCGGCAACAAGCCGTCGCTCGAGTCGTCGCCGCACGGAGCCGGCCGGCTGTTCTCGCGGAGCGCGGCACGGCGGACCTTCACCCACGACCAGCTGCGGGAGGCGATGGTCGGCATCGAGTACCGCGACACCGACGCGTTCCTCGACGAGATCCCGGGCGCGTACAAGCCGATCGACCAGGTCATGGCGGATGCGTCGGACCTCGTGTCGATCCGGCACACGCTGCGGCAGGTCGTCAACGTGAAGGGCGACTGACGGGAGGCGCGGGTGCAGCCCGCCCCCGCGCCGCCCGTCCGACGTCGGTCCGCGTCCACTGCCCGGCGCGGCCCGGACAGACCGGCCCGCGTCGGGCACGCTTGACCGGATGAGCGACACAGCAGAGCACGCAGCACGGGAGACCGGACGACAGGTCCGACGAGCGGCGGACAGCCGCTGGTTCGAGCTGACCGCTCGCGCCGGCTTCGTCGGCAGCGGCATCGTCCACCTGCTGATCGGGTACCTCGCGATCCTGCTCGGCATCGGCAACGCGTCCTCCGGCGGTGAGACGGACCAGTCCGGAGCACTGCAGCAGATCGCTGCCGTGCCGGGCGGGGTCTTCCTGCTCTGGCTGATCGCGATCGGCACGGCAGCACTCACCGTGCGGCTGATCGTCGAGGCCGTCGTCGGCGGCCGGTCGGACAGCACGCGTGGGTGGCTCGCCCGGGCGAAGGACGTCGCGAAGGCCGTGGTCTACGGCATCATCGCGTACTCGTCGGCGTCGTACGCCCTCGGCGCCGGGTCGAGTTCCAGCAGCTCGTCGCAGAGTGCCGCAGCGAAGACCCTCGCGACGCCCGGCGGGGTGTTCGTGCTGCTCCTCGCCGGCGCGATCGCGGTCGCGGTCGGCATCGGGCTCGTGGTCATCGGGTGTCGGCGGACGTTCCGGAAGCAGATCACCCGACCGTCCGGGACGCTCGACCGGGTGGTCACGGTGCTCGGGGTCGTCGGGTACGTCGGCAAGGGCATCGCCGTGGTCATCGTCGGTGTGCTCATCGGTGTGGCCGGACTGCGGAGCGACCCGGAGCAGGCGACGGGCCTCGACGCGGCGTTCGACGCCGTGCGCTCGATGCCCGGTGGCGTGTTCGTCCTGGTCGCGATCGGCATCGGGTTCCTCGCCTTCGGCGTCTACAGCTTCTTCCGCGCGCGGTACGCCCGCCTCTGATCGAAGCGGGGCCTGCGGACTTTCGTGCCAGGCGACACTCCACGCGCCCGCGGTCCCGTGAGGTGTCGCCCAGCGCGTGAACTGGTGGGCAGCGCGCCCGGCTGAGGGAGCACGGAGCCGGCGCCGGTAGACCGGTCCGATGAGCACCAGCGCGACGACCGGGCCCGTGACCGTCTTCTCCGACGCCCGGGCGGTCCTCGCCGAGAGCATCGTGTGGGACCCGCCGGCGCAGCTGCTCCGCTGGACCGACATCACCCTCGGCACCCTCGTCACCGCGCAGTCCGACGGCACCGTGGTGTCGACGGTCCCGCTCCCGCCGCCGCTCGCGAGCTTCCAGCCGCGGGCCTCCGGTGGCTTCGTCGCAGCGCTCGGGGACACCGTCGTCGTGACGGACGAGCACGGCGTGGTCGAGCGCGAGCTCACCCGCGTCGAGCACGCCACGGCCGGGCTCCGGTTCAACGAGGGCAAGTGCGACCCGTTCGGCCGGTTCCTGGTCGGCAGCATGAACCTGACGACGGGCGAGCCGGACGGTGCGCTGTACTCGGTCGAGGCGGACGGCACGACGCGACTGCTCCGTGGCGGCTTCGGCGTGACGAACGGCTTCGAGTGGTCGGACGACGGCACCGTGATGTACGTCACCGACACGAGTGTGTCGACGATCTACCGCGGGTCGTACGGCCCGCACGGCGAACTCGGCGAGCTCGAACCGTTCGTCGTCGGCCACGCCCACGACGGCCTGGTCCGCGACGACGAGGGCTGCTCCTGGAGTGCGGTCTACGGCGGCGGCCGGGTGGAGCGGTACGGCCCTGACGGATCGCACCTCGAGACCGTGGAGCTGCCCACCCCGAACGTGACGTCGGTGGCCTTCGGCGGCCCCGACATGTCGACGCTGTTCGTCGCCTCGGCACGGGAGAACCTCACCGAGGAGCAGCTGGAGCAGCACCCGTCCTCGGGAGCGATCCTGGCGGTGCCGACGCGGGTGCACGGGTTCCCCGCGAACACCTTCAGCGGCTGACCGGGCGGGAGCGCACGCTGCGGCGGTGTCCGCGGGTATCGTGGGCGCTCGCCCGACCCGAGGAGACCCACGTGAACGACGAGCGCACGGCAGCCACCCCGGACCCGGCCGGCGAACTCGCGGAGGCCGAGAACGCCGACGTCACCGTGGAGGTGGACCGGGTCGCGGTCGACGGCACGTACGTCCGCGTGAGTTCGATCGGCGAGCCGGGGGAGCGTGCCTTCCTGCTCGTCGCCGGCCTCGGCATCGCGGCCACCTACTACGAGCGGCTCGCCCCGCACCTCAACGAGAACGGCCCGGTGCACGCCCTCGACCTGCCCGGCTTCGCAGGCGTTCCCCGGTTCCGCGGGAAGGTCTCGATCGAGCGGTACGCCGACGCCGTCGAGAAGGTCATCGACGACCTCGGCCTTGTCGACCCGGTCCTGGTCGGCCACTCGATGGGCACCCAGGTCGTGACCGAGGTCGCGGCGCGTCACCCGGAGATCTCGGACCTCGTGCTCATCAGCCCAGTCGTCGACTCGCACGCGCGCACGGTCCGCCAGTCCGCGTTCCGGTTCCTGCGGTCGACCCTGCACGAGCCCTCGGCGGTCCGGTGGCACGGCATCACGGCGTACGCGCTGTGCGGATGGCACTGGTTCTCGAAGGTGCTGCCACGGATGATCGCGTTCCCGATCGAGGAGCGCGCGGCCCACGTGCAGGCGCGCACCCTCATCGTCCGCGGCGAGCACGACGCGATGGTCCCGCGGGACTGGATCCGACGGCTCGCGCGGGTGTTCCCCTACGCAGTGCTGCGCGAGGTCGTCGACGGCGCACACTCCGTGATGCACGCCCAGGCCGACGCGGTCGCGCGGCTTGCGGTCGCACACGTCGACCACCGGCTGCCGGACCGCGGGGTCGGTTCGCTGCAGCGGGTGCGCGACGACTCGACGGCGTCCGACCTGTCGCGTCTGAGCCCGAGCGAGGCGTGGATGCTCGTGAAGTCGCGCTTCGTCGAACTGGTCGGCATGGCGAAGAACGACGACGAGACGCTCGAGGCGGCGAAGTCCGCCCACGCGGTCGCGATGGCCGACGGGGACGACCTGCCGGTCGACCCGGTCGACCGCAAGGCGGTGGTCGACGCCGTCGCACCCGAGGCCGACCCGAACCGCTGACACCGGGCACTGCAGGCGACGTACAGGAGGCCCGGTGCCGGTTCTCGGAACCGGCACCGGGCCTCCCGTCGGTCGCGTCCAGGGCGACCCGTGCGCCGGTCAGGCCGTGATGCGGCCCGGCAGCATGTCCGACGTCAGGGAATTCGCCTCGGCGAGGACCTTGCGGGCCTCGTCGGTCTTGTCCCACACGTTCCAGAGCAGCACGCCGCGCACCGTGTCGTCGTCGTCCAGGTAGTAGACGACACCGGTGACGGTCGGGTCCTGCCAGTCCTCGACGGTCCGGAGCTTCGTGGAGACCTGCCCCACCGCCTCGTACCCCATGTCGAAGACGTCGGAGTAGAACATCGGCGTGTGGTCGTAGGTCTCGTCGGCATCGGCGAGGTTCCGGCCGGCCTGCCGACCCTGCTGCTGCGCGTTGTCGACGTGCTCGACCCGGCGGGTCCCGAGGATCCGGTCCGGGTACTCGGCGACGTCGCCGGCCGCGAAGACCGAGTCGTCGTCGGTGAGCAGCGTCGACGAGACCACGATGCCGTCACGCACCGTCAGGCCGGCGTCAACGGCGAGCTGGGTGGCGGGCTCGATGCCGAGTCCGGCGACCACGGCGTCGGCATCGAGGACCGTGCCGTCGTCGAGGGTGAGGGTGACGCCATCGGCCGTCTGCGTGCCGGACTCGACCCGGCGTCCGAGCCGGAGGTCCACGCCGGCGTCGACGAAGCGCTGTTGGAACGCGCGCGCGAGGTCGTCCGGGAACATCCGCCCGCCCACGATGTCGTCGGGGTCGACCAGGGTGACGCGGGCGCCGTTCTGCACGACCCCCGCGGTGATCTCCTGGCCGATGTAGCCGCCGCCGACGACGACCACGTGCGCCCCGGCGTCGGCGAGCTCGCGGAGCTTCCGGTAGTCGTCGGCGCTGCGGTAGTCGAGCACGCGGTCCGAGGGCTCCAGGCCCGGCAACCCGCGGGGCTTGCCGCCGGTCGCGATGAGCAGCCGCTCGTAGCCGTGGGTCTGGCCGTCGGCCGTGGTCACGGTCTTCGATGCACGGTCGATCCCCGTCACCGCGGTGCCGAGGACGAACGACGCCCCGGTCTCCTCGGTGTGCAGGTCGACCTTCTCGTCCCAGCTGAAGTCCGGGTCGGTCCACAGCTTCTTCGACAGGGCCGGGCGGGCGTAGGGGCGGTCGACGTCCTCGCTGAGGATGCCGATCGTGCCGTCGGCGTCGAGCTCGCGGACACCGCGGGCGGCGGCGTCGGCGACCATCCCGCCGCCGATGATGAGGTATCGGTAGTCGGTCACGGTGCCTCCCGGCGTCAGATCGTGGCGACCGAGCCGGAGTCGACCCGGTAGTTGGAGCCGTTGACGAAGCTCGCGAGGTCGGAGCAGAGGAACGCGATGACGTTCGCGACCTCTTCCGGCTCACCGCGGCGCTTCAGCTCCATGTACGGACGTTCCTCGTCGAGGAAGCTCGTGATCGCGTCGTCGAAGCTCTGGTTCGTCTCCTTCGCCCGCTTGTTCATCATCGCGTCCGTCATGGGCGTGTGGATGAACGCGGGGCTGACGGTGTTCACGAGCACGCCCTCCTGCGCGTAGGTGCGCGACAGGCCCTTCGCGAACGACAGGACCCCGGCCTTCGCGGCGCAGTAGGGCAGTTCGTCGTCGTAGGGCTGCGAGGCGTCCTCGGACACGAGGTACACGATCCGGCCCCAACCGCCCTGCCGCAGGTCGCCGATGAACTCGCGCGTGATGCGGACCGGACCCATCAGGTCCACGTCGATGGTGTCGGCCCAACCCTGCTCGTCGATCTCGTGGAACAGTCCCTGGGCGCCGGTGACGCCCGAGGACTGCACCAGGATGTCGATCGCGCCGACGGCGTCCCGCACCTTGCCGTGCAGGTCCGCCAGGCTCGCCGCGCTCGTCACGTCCGCGGCGAACGCGTGCAGTCTGCCGAGCGGCGCCTCGAGCTGGTCGGCGCTGTTGTCGAGCTGCGCCTGGTCGAGGTCACTCACGACCACGGTCGCACCCTCCGCCAGGAGGATGCGAGCCGTGTTCCAGCCGATGCCGGAGTCGGCACCGAAGACGAGCGCGGTCTTGCCCTGGATGCCGAGGTCCACGGGACCCCTAGGCGTGCGCCGAAGCGTCGGCGACCGCGGGCGTCGTGGTGGAGGCCAGCGGCGTGCTCGGTGCGCGGTTCTCGGCCGAGACCATCCACGCGAGCTGCTCGAGGCGCTCGATGAAGCCGTGGAGCAGGTCCGCGGTCGTCGGGTCCTCGTCGTCGACCTCGTCGTGCACGTCGCGCATGGTGCCGGTCGCCTGGTAGAGGCGGAGCGTCACCTGGTCGATGGCATCGTGGGTCGTGATCTCGCCGTCGGGGAACTGGTCGAGGTGGCTCGACGCCGCGACCGTGCTCGAGCGTCCGTCCGGCACGACGTACAGGGCGCGCATGCGCTCTGCCGTGTCGTCGGCGAACTCGCGTGCGGCATCGACGATCTCGTCGAGCTGCAGGTGCAGGTCGCGGAAGTTCGTGCCGAGGATGTTCCAGTGGGCCTGCTTGCCCTGGAGGTGCAGGTCGATGAGGTCCACGAGGACCGCCTGGAGGTTCTTGGCCATCTTGTCCGAAGCGTGCATGGTGGTGGCTCCTTTCGCGTCGGTGACCCTTCCGGTCTACGCGGTGCGGCCGTGACCACTCTCAGTGCGCACGGAACCGCACTGTCCCCCGGGGTGGTGGCGGGGCGGAGCTCAGTGCGCGGGGGCCGGGTCGACCTGGTCGACGGCGCCGCGCATCTGCTCGAGGAACGACGCGACGATGCGTGCCTCGTCCGCTGGCAGTCCCTCGGCGATCGACATCATCCGGCGGTGCATGATGCCGAGGGTCGCGCGGACCTCGTCATCGGTCTCGGTCGTCGGGGTGATCACGAGCGCTCGACGGTCGGTGGGGTGCGGGTCGCGGCGCACGTGGTTCGACTTCACCAGGCGGTCGATCAGGATCGTGGTCGACGCCGACGAGATCTTCAGGTAGGCGGCGAGGTCCTTCGGGCTGACGCTGCGGCCCGAGCGCTGCGACTGCAGCAGGAAGCGCACGGCGAGCAGGTCGGTCTCGCCCATGCCCATCGAGTCGCGGGTGCGGCGGCGCATCGCGGTCTCGGCGGCCCGGTAGCGACGCAGGGCGTTGAGCACGGCGACCCCGCGCTGGGTCGCGTCGTCGTCGGGGAACCAGTACCCGGACGCCTCGGTGATCTCCTGCGTTGCCATTGCCACAGGCTAGTCCGTCTCGTATGGAGGCCGTCTAGCGACTTCCTGTGGGTGTGCCTGCTCCGTTCCCGCATGCAGGACGGGAGGCCCGTGGCGGGGTCGCCACGGGCCTCCCGTCCGTCCTGTGGTGCGGTCGACCGCACCCGGTCGCTCTACGCGGCGGCCTGCTCGGTCGAGGCGTCGGCGAGTGCGTTCAGCGCGCCCTGGACGAGCGAGGTGACCTCGGCGTCCTCGCGCGGGTGGGTCTCCGCGAAGCGGACGACCGACTGCGGGATCGCGACCTTGACGTCCTCGAGGACCTTCGCACCGGCGATGCCGGCGACCTTGCGGGCGTCGTCGTGGGCCCACACGCCGCCGTACTGCCCGAACGCGGAACCGATGGCGGCGAGCGGCTTGCCGGACAGCGGCGAGGCGCCGAACGGACGCGATGCCCAGTCGAGGGCGTTCTTCAGCACGGCCGGGATCGTGCCGTTGTACTCGGGGGTGACGAGCAGGACGGCGTCCGCGGCGGCGATCGCGTCGCGGAAGGCGACGGCGGCGGCCGGCGGGGTGTCGCCGTCGATGTCCTCGTTGTAGAACGGCAGGTCGACGATGCCGTCGAACGTGGTGACCTCGATGCCCTCCGGCGCGTGGTGCGCCGCGGCCTCGGCGAGCTTGCGGTTGATGGAGTCGGCGCGGAGGCTGCCGACGAGTGCGAGGACGTTCGTCATGGTGATCCTTCTGGTTCGAGACGTTGTTCTGGGACGGAAAGGTGTCTGCGACAACCAATCCGAGCCTACGGCGTGCTATTCCCAGACCGCTGGGTACGGTGGCGATGGGTACGGTGGCGACGTGAGCACGCTTCGGACGCCGGCCAGCACGCCCCGCACGACGAACCCGGACTGGTGGCGCGATGCCGTCGTCTACCAGGTCTACCCACGCAGCTTCGCGGACTCGAACGCCGACGGCCTGGGCGACGTCGCGGGCATCACCAGCCGCGTGCCCTACCTGGCCGCGCTCGGCGTCGACGCGATCTGGCTCTCGCCGTTCTTCCCGTCGCCCCTCGCCGACGGCGGGTACGACGTGGCCGACTACCGGGCGGTCGATCCGCGACTCGGCTCGCTCGAGGACCTGGACGCCCTGCTCCGGGCCGCGCACGAGCACGAGCTGCGGGTGATCGTGGACATCGTGCCGAACCACACCTCGGACGAGCACGAGTGGTTCCGGGCGGCGCTCGCATCCGCGCCGGGCTCGCCGGAACGGGCGCGGTACGTGTTCCGCGACGGAAGCGGTCCCGCCGGGGAACTGCCGCCGAGCGACTGGGTCTCGAACTTCGGCGGGAGCGCCTGGACCAGGGTCGCGGACGGTCAGTGGTACCTGCACCTCTTCGCACCCGAGCAGCCCGACCTGGACTGGTCCAACCCTGAGGTCCGTGCGGACTTCGAGGACACGCTGCGCTTCTGGTCGGACCGCGGGGTCGACGGCTTCCGGGTGGACGTCGCACACGGCCTGGCGAAGGACCTGTCGACGCCGTACCGCGCATCGAACGAGCACGCGCTGCCGCTCGACGGCTCCGACCCGCTGTACGACCGCGACGAGGTGCACGAGGTCTTCGCGTCCTGGCGCACCGTGCTCGACGAGTACGACCCGCCCCGGGCCGCCGTCGCCGAGGCCTGGGCACCGGCCCCGCGACGCGTCCTGTACGCCCGGCCCACCGAACTCGGGCAGGCGTTCAACTTCGACCTGCTCGAGGCGCCGTTCGAGGCCGCTGCGTTCCGGAGCATCATCGAGCGGAACCTGGCGGCGTCCGAGCAGTCCGGTGCGTCGAGCACCTGGGTGCTCTCGAACCACGACGTCGTGCGGCACGCCAGCCGGTACGGTCTGCCGGACGACACCGACACCGACGCGTGGTTGCTGACGGACGGGACCACCCCCGAGCTCGACCGCGAGCGGGGCCTGCGCCGAGCCCGCGCCGCGACCCTGCTGATGCTCGCGCTGCCCGGGTCGTCGTACGTCTACCAGGGCGAGGAACTCGGCCTGCACGAAGCCGCCGCGATCCCGCGTGACCAGTTGCAGGACCCGAAGTGGCTCCGCTCCGGACACACCGTCAAGGGCCGTGACGGGTGCCGTGTGCCGATCCCGTGGACGACCTCCGGGCCGTCGTTCGGCTTCGGTGACGTCGCGCCGCTGCTGCCGCAGCCCGCTGACTTCGGGGCGTCGTCGGTGCAGGCGGAGGACGGCGATCCCACGTCCACCCTGACGCTGTACCGGGCAGCGCTCGACGCGCGTCGCCGGTTGCAGCAGGGGGAGGAGCTCACCTGGTTGGACTCCGACGACCGCGTCGTGGCCTTCGCCCGGCACGACGGGTGGCGGTCGGTCACGAACTTCGGCACGACGCCCGTGCCGCTGCCGTCGGGTGACGTCGTGGTCGCGTCCGGGCCGCTCGGTGACGCGGCCGGCGTGCTGCCGGGTGTCCTCCCCGGCGAGACGACGGTCTGGTTGGCCTGAGCGGACCAGCTCCGTCCGTTCTCCTCCACAGCCAGGAGGCCCGTGGCCGCGTTCCACAGATCGGTTCCGGCCCGCCGTCCGGTGACGCCCGGATCGCGACGATCGGGGCATGACAGAACCCACTGCTCCAGCATCCGTCCCACGTCCGGTCCGGTCGCGGGTGGCCCGTCGCCTCGCAGCGGCGTGCACCGCGCTGACCGCGCTCGCCGTGCTCGCGGCACCGACGATCCTGCCCACGGGGTCGAGTGCGGCGACGCTCGACTTCCCCTACGTCAACCAGTTCTCCAGTGCGTCCGGCGGCGCCCTGCACGGTGACGCCGCGGTCTCCGGCGGACGACTCCGGCTGACCGCGGACGTCCGCAACCAGGCCGGCGCCTGGTCGACGAACGACACGTTCCCCTCGGACACCGGGCTCGAGATCGAGTTCACCTACGCGATGCACACCGCGAAGGACGACCCCGGGGCCGACGGCCTGCTGCTGTACCTCGCCGACGGTGCAGCGGCACAGGGCGTGGGATCGTTCGGTGCCGGGCTCGGGTACGCCTGCCGCAAGGAGGCCACCGAGGGCGGCGGGCGGCTGTGCGACCTGCCGGGGGTGCCCGGTGGCTTCGCCGGGATCGCGATCGACCACTACGGCAACTTCTCGTCGCGCATCAACGCCTCCGGGCCGGGAGCCCAGCCGGACCACGTCGTCGTCCGCGGCTCCGGCAACGGGCTCGAGGGCTACCGGTACGTCGCCGGGGCTCCCGCTCCCGGCGGCACGGTGACGAACGGGTCGACGCCGCGGACGGTGCGCATCACCCTGCTGCCCGGGGACGCCGGCGAGCTCTCGATGACCGTCCGGCTGCAGGTCGGCTCGACGATGCGCACCGTGCTCGACGCGGTCCCCCTGCACGGGGACGACCAGGCACCGCTGCCGAGCACCCTCCGCCTCGGGTTCGCCGGCGCCACCGGCAGCCACGTGAACAACCACGAGGTGGACGCCCTCAGGGTGTGGAAGCCCGCCGACCTGTCCGTCGAGCACGACCTGCCCGCCACCGCCGTCGCCGGGGAACCCGTCCGGTACACCGTCACGGCGCGCAACCCCGGACCGAACGCCGCCGACCCCAGCCCGCTGCAGGTGGACGTCCCGGACACGATCGAGGGCGCTTCCTGGACGTGCGAGGCGGCGGAGGGCTCTGGCTGCGCCACCCCGTCCGGGCAGGGCGACGTGGCGACCGACCTCGACCTGCCCCGCGGTGGTTCGGCGGTGGTGACGGTCGAGGGGCGGATCGCCGACGGCGTCGAGGGGCCGGTCGAGAGCGTCGCCACCATCGCACCACCGACGTCGTTGTCCGACACGAACGAGTCCGACAACACCTCGCGGGCGAGCACGACCGTCACCACGCCGCCGGTCGTCGCCCACGTCGAGACGGACAAGACGGTGTCGCCGTCCACCGTCGAACCCGGCGACGAGGTGGAGTACACCGTGACCGCACGGAACCGCGGACCGTCGGTCGCCCAGCAGGTCGGCGCGGTGGACGACCTGCCCGAGGCGATGCGCTTCGTCGGGTCCGACGACGGCTGCACGGCCGAGGGGCAGCGGGTGACCTGCCGGTCGGACGTGGCGCTCGCCGTGGGGGAGACCCACGACTTCCGGCTCCGTGCCGTCCTCGACCCGGAGTACCAGGGGGACGGGTCCGACGTGGTGAACGTGGCCACAGCGACCTCCCCGACGGACCCGGACGGCGGCGACCCGTCGACCGAGGTCGCGATCGTCGTCGAGCAGGACGACGACGGGCCCGCGCCGTCCCCGTCCCCGTCCCCGTCCCCGGCGCCCGGACCCGACGACGACGACGAGGCATCGGTGCCGGATGCTCCCCGCGGTGACGACGGCAACGACGACGGCGACCGGGATCCCCGTGGCCCGGTCGCCGACGCGGGACCGCAGGTCGCACGCGGCGCCCTCGCGTACACCGGCGTCGACGACCTCGGACTGCTCGCCGCGCTCGCAGCGGTGGTGGTCGCGGCCGGTTCGACGTGCTGGTGGCTCGCTCGTCGGCGTGCACGGCGGTCGGTGGTGACGGACGACCAGCCGCGGTCCTGATCCAGCGAACGGGGTGGCGTCGTTCGGGCGACGCCACCCCACCGGGTATTCGAGCATCCTCAGTGCTGCGGGACCCCCGGCGGTCGGTCGGCTGCCACCGCGGCGGTAGGATCGATCTCACGATCCGCATGCCTGAAAGAGGTCCCGTGTCCGACACCGTGGACGACGCCACCACCGTGAACGAGGCGACCCAACGCGCGCGGTACTGGCCGATCCCGATCCTCCGGGCCGTGCCCGCCGCGGTCGTCGCGCTCGTCATCACCTTCTCGACGAACCACGCCGCCGGCTACGGCCTGCTGCTGTTCGCCGGCTTCGCGTTGGTCGAAGGACTCGTGCTCCTGTGGGCGGGCGTCGCGCGGCTCCCGCTCGACGGTCGGTCCCGCCGCACCACGTTGCTGCAGGCCGTCATCACCCTGCTCGCCGCGGTCGCCGGGTTCGCCGGCAACGGTCTCGGGCTGCCGGCGTTCATCTCGGTCATCGTCGCCTTCGCGGTGCTCACCGGGGCCCTCGAGCTGGCACAAGGGCTGCGGGCTCGTCGTCGTTCCCCCTTCGCGCGGGACTGGACCACGATCGGCGCACTCACCCTGCTGCTCGCGATCGCGTTCCTCATCACCCCGCCGGACTACTCGCAGCAGCTCGGTGGGGTGGAGCAGGTCACCGGCACGCTGGACGCCTCGATCGTCCTGGTCGGCCTGCTCGGCGCCTACCTCGCCATCACGGCGGTCTTCCACGTGATCGCCGGCCTCTCGCACAAGTGGGGCACGGCCACGCCGGCCGTCGCCCCGGACGGAGCACCACACGCATGACCACCCCCAGCCGTCGTGACCGTCTGCGCCCGGTCGAGCTCCTCGGGATCTCCGCGATCATCGCGGTGTTCACCGGGCTCGTCGTGCTGTTCTCGACGCGGGAACTGCAGCTGGCCGTGATCTTCCTCGGCGTCGCGTTCATCGTGGTGGTCGTCGTGCTCGCGATGCTCCAGCTCGCGTCGACCAGCGACCAGGACGACAACGACATGCTCGGCGGGCACAAAGCGCCCGGCGACGGCGAGGGCGACGACTTCCACTGATCCGCATCGGGCGCGGTCGATCGCACCGCGGTCCGGACACGCCCGGGATCACGTTTCCGCCACGGTCCTGTCAGGATCGTGGGTCCTGCCGACACCTCTGGGTGAAGGAGGTGGGATGTGGACGTGACGACCGGCACCGACACGGACGAAGGACTCGTCCGTGCGATCGCGCAGGGGGACACCGGTGCGCTCGCACGGGTGTTCGACCGCTACGCCGCCACGCTCACCCGGTACGCCTGGGCACTCGTCGACGACCGGTCCGACGTCGAGGAGATCGTGCAGGACACGTTCCTGACGCTCTGGCAGCGGGCGGCGACGCTCGAGCTCCCGGCGGACACCGTGCTGCCGTGGCTGCTCGTCGTCTGCCGGAACCACGCCTTCAACACCGGCCGGAAGCAGGCGCGTCGGCGCGCTGACGAGCTGCCCGAGCACCTGGCCGCTCCCGCCGACCAGGACGAGGCCCGTGACCTCCTGCGCTGGGTCCGCGACGAGATCGCCGAACTCCCAGCCACCGACCGCCGCATCTGCGAGCTCTGCCTGCTCGAGGGGTACTCGTACGCCGAGGCCGCCGAGATGCTCGGACTCAGTGTCGGAGCGGTCACGCAGCGGGTCTCCCGCAGCCGACGCCGACTCAAGAAGGTGGTGACGCACGATGAACACTGAACCTCCCGAGGGAGACGACCTGCAGCGCATGCTCGTCTCGATGAAGCAGAACGTCCTCGAGCGCGCCACCCCGCGGTCCGCACGGCGGCGGGGCCGATCCGGCATCGTCATCGGTGTCGTGGCGCTCCTGGCCGTGGGCACCGCGACCGGAGCCGTCGCCCTGACGCTCTCCCAGCAGGACACCCCGGTCGCCGCGCCCACCCAGACGCAGGTGCCCGAGCCCTCGCCCACCGCGACGACCCCGTCCTCCGCGCCGATCACCGGTGCACCGACCCCGACGTCCACACCGAGCGCCCCGGTGGACGTGGCGACGATACCGACGGACTGTCGCGCGCTCGTCTCGGCAGCGGACTACGACCGCTTCTTCGGGGACACTCCGTTGACGCAGGCCGATCCGCCGTCGGGAACCGATCGGGTCCCCGACGGCCAGGACCCGGCAGGCGTCGAGTCGAAGGTCTCCTGCACGTGGCGTGACCCGCGCGCGGACGTCTCGGGGATCGAGGTCCGGGTCGGGACCGCCACCGAGGCCGCCATCCAGCAGGAGATCGACGAGTTCCCGGCGCACGACGGCGGGGGGACGTGCACCGAGCGCGACGGCGGGACGTTCTGCCAGTCCCGCGGGATCGTGGAGCCCTACGGCGTGGAAAAGGCGTACACGTACTTCGCCCGAGGTGACACCTGGATCACCATCGAGCAGACCAACGTCCCGACCGACGGGCTCCTGCCCGCTCTCATCGCGACGATCTGGGGGGACTGACGGCCGGGAGGCCCGTGGCGGACCCGCCCCGCGCCTCCCGTCCGTCGGTGGGACCCACCAACCGGCGCCGCGTCACACGACGCGCGCCGCGACGAGGTCGCGTGCGAGCGTCCGGACGGCACGGTTCGGCTCCGGACTCGTGCGGATCGCCAGGCCGATTCGGAGTGGTTCGATCGCGTCCTCGAGCTCGAGGACCGCGCCGTCGTGCCGCACCCCGGAGTCCGGCACGACCCCGACCCCCAGCCCCGCCGAAGCGAACCGGATCACCGCGGGCATGTCGTTCATCTCGGCGACGATCCGCCGCCGGATCCCGAGCCGCTCGAGTGCGCCGTCCAGGATGATCCGGTTGCCGAACCCGTGCGCGGTATCGACGAAGGGCTCGTCCGCGAGCTCGGCGAGCGACACCGAGGCGCGCCCCGCCAACGGGTGGTCCGACGCCGTGAAGACTCGGAACGGCATCTCGCGCAACGGTTCGACCACCACTCCCGCCGGCACCGTCGGCAGCCCCGTGTACGCGAGGTCGAGGCGCCCGGCGACGAGGTCCTGCACGAGCCCGGTCGTGCCGGACGGCGAGGTCATCAGCTCCACGGTGACGAGCGGGTGCCGCCGCCGGAACCGCTGCAGCACGCCGGTCAGGTCGACGATGTCCATGCTCGTGAAGATGCCGAGCCGCACCCGTCCGCGCAGGTCGGCGTCGTCCACGGTCGCCAGGTCGCGCATCCGGTCGAGCGACTCCAGCACGGCGCGGGCGTGGGGGAGCAGGTCCTCGCCGGCGGTCGTGAGCACGAGGTGCCGTCCGGTGCGGTCGAACAGCCGCACGCCGAAGGTCCGCTCGAGCGAGGCGATCCCGGCCGACACCGTGGACTGCGCCGCCCAGAGCCGTTCGGCCGCGCGGGTCACGCTGCCCTCGGCGGCGACGGTCACGAACTGTTCGAGCAGGCGGGTCTCCATCTCCCCATCATCGATCCGATCGATGGGCGGCATCAAGAGCATCCGTTGGACTCGATGCTCGGCGCGCGCGATCATCGGAGCATGTCAACCGTGACCGACACCCCGACGGGCGCTCTCCCCGCCACCCCAAGCGCTCCCGCGAGCGACCGCGTCCCGGCCCCGCGCGGTCGTCGTTCGCACACCCGTCGGCGCCACGGCTTCGGCTTCTGGGCCGTCGCCTTCGCGTTCCTGTCGGTGATGGCCTTCGCGACCGTCCCCGCACCGCTCTACGTCATCTACCAGGCACGGGACGGCTTCCCGACGTTCACCACCACGATCATCTTCGCCGCGTACGGCGTCGGGGTCGTCGGGTCCCTGTACCTGGCCGGGCACCTCAGCGACGTGCACGGGCGGAAGCCGCTCATCCTCGTGTCGATCGCGCTCGAGCTCGTCGCTGCCGTGCTGTTCCTGGTCTGGAACGACGTCACCGGCCTGATCGTCGCTCGCCTGGTGACCGGCCTCGGCGTCGGCACGCTCACCGCCACGGCGACCGCCCACCTCGGTGAGCTGCGGGTCCGTGCGACCGGTTCGTCCGACTCGGCGAAGGGCGCGAGCGTCGCCGCCGGTGCCGTGAACCTCGGCGGGCTGTCGCTCGGCGCCCTCGTCGGCGGGGCGCTCGCCGAGTTCGTCGGAGCGCCGCTCATGGTGCCGTACGTCGTCTTCGTCGTCGCGCTGACCGTGGCCTTCGTGCTCGTCCTCGTGGTGCCGGAGACCGTCGCCCGCCCCGAGACCCGCGTGCCCTACCGCCCGCAGCGCATGCAGGCGCCGGAGGGCAAGGCCGCCGCGTTCTGGGCAGCCGGTGCCGCAGCGTTCGCGGCCCTCGCGGTCCAGGGGCTCTTCACCTCGGTCGCCCCGACGTTCCTCGGCACCACCTTCCACGTCACCGACCGGCTGGCGGCCGGTGCGACGACCTTCGGGGTGTTCGCCGCGAGTGCGGTCTCGCAGATCGTGTTCGCCCGGCTGACGCAGCGCACCCAGATCCGACTCGGCATGGTGCTCCTGGTCGGCGGTCTGGCGGTGCTCGCCGTCGCCGCGGTCCTGCTGCAGGTCGCCGGCTTCATCGGCGGTGGCGTCGTGGCGGGCGCCGGGGTCGGGCTGCTCTTCCGGGCCAGCATCGCGAGTGCCGGAGCCCTGGTCGGTCCCGAGCGTCGGGGCGGGGTGCTCGCGGCCACGTTCCTCATCGCGTACGCCGGGCTGACGGTGCCGGTCGTGGCCGTCGGGGCGGCGCTCCTGGTGATCCCGACCCTGCCCGTCCTGATCGGGTACGTGGTGCTCGTCGCCGTCCTGGCCGTCGTCGCCGGCACCCGACTGGCCGCGCGCGCCTGACGCGGGGCGGGCCTCCCGTCCGCCCGTCGCATCCCGGAACCAGGTTCCGGACACCGCACCACGCGATCGCGCGGTGTCGTGTCCGGAACCTGGTTCCGTCGTCAGGGGCGCACTCCCGGCATACTGGGCGCGTGCCCCAGAACCGCAACCGTCCCGTGATCACGGGGATCGCGGCCGTGGTGGCCGCCGGTCTCCTCGCCGGCGGGCTGTTCCTGACGGCGCGGCAGGGCGCGGACGACCCGACCATCGGCGCCGGATCGAGCTCCGGGGCGCCGAGCGACGCTGCGACCGCCTCCGGCGACGGCACCGTCACGATCACCCGCACCGGGCCGGACCTGCCCGGCGACACCACCCTGGCGCGGTGCGACTCCACGACCCAGGCGGCCGTCGCCCAGTACGACACCGCGGCGCTCGGCCGGGTCACCCTGCAGTGCGGCACCTCGGCACAGGGCTACGAGCACATCCGGCAGCGGCACACCGCCGACTGGCAGGGAGTCGTCGCGGGCCACGGTTCCCGCGACTGGGACGACGCGATGCTCACTGCCGTGCAGACGGCGCTGGTGTCGCCGCGAGCAGGGTTCCCGGTCGACGCCGGCGACGGCAAGGTCTGCTACGCGGCGCCGGTGCGGTTCGACGACGGGTCGCGCCCGGAGGCGGACCCGTTCGTGAAGGTCATCGTCTCCGCCACCACCGACCGCGTCATCACGGCGTACCCGACGCGCACCGACGACTGCTGACGCGGGCGGGGGCGCGGTCGAGGTCGCGGGCGTGAGTGCTTGCGTGCGCATCTTCCGACAGAACATGCGTCGATCGACTCGAGCACCGTCGCAGAACGGGTGTGGCCCGCCGCACCAGCGACGGACCCGCGCCAGCACCCCTACGCGTGCACCTCGTGCTCGTGCCGCCGGTGCGACGCGGGCTCCAGCTGGAAGGTCGAGTGCTCCACGGGCACGTCGAAGTGCTCCGCCACGCACTGCTGCAGCTCGTCGAGGATCCGCGGAGCGTGCGCCGTCGAGAAGCACTCGTCGTCCACCACCACGTGGGCGGTCAGGTTCGGGACCCCCGTCGCCACCAGGGTCGCGTGCAGGTCGTGCACGGCGATGACGTGCTCGAGCTCGAGGATGTGGCCCCGCACGTCGTCGAGGTCGAGCCCCGGCGGCGTGGACTCGAGCAGCACGTTCGCGGTCTCACGCAACAGCCGGATCGCCCGCGGCAGGATGAGCAGGCCGATGAGGATCGCAGCGACCGAGTCGGCACGCTCCCACCCGGTGAGCATGAGCACGACCGCGGCGGCGATGACGGCGACCGAGCCGAGGGTGTCGTTGAGGACCTCGAGCCGGGCGGCGCGCGAGGTGAAGCCCTCGCCCGAGGCCCGCAGCAGCACGCCGTAGGCCACCAGGTTGCCGACGAGTCCGATGATGCCGAACACGAGGAGCGGTCCGGAGTGGATCTCGGCGGGCACGAACAGCCGTTGGATCGCGGAGATGATCACGAAGACGCCGACCGCGAGCAGGATCGCCGCCTGGGCGGTGGCACCGAGCACCTCGGCACGTTGGAAGCCCCACGTGCGCTGCGTCGTCGGGCTGCGGCGGGCGAGCCGCGTCGCGACGAGGCCGATGCCGAGCCCACCGGTGTCGACGACCATGTGCCCGGCATCGACCAGCAGCGCGAGGGAGCCCGTGACGACGGCGCCGACGACCTCGGCCAGCAGGATCGTCGCCGAGATGCAGAACGCGATGAGCAGTGCGCGCTCGGACGCGTGCCCGTGCGAGTGCCCTGCTCCGTGGTCGTGACCCATGTGCCACATCGTAGGGATCGGCACCGACGACATGCCAGGATCGGGACGTGACCCGGTCGCCCTACGAGCTGTCCACACCATCCGACGTGCTGGCCCGGTTGCACCCGCGGCTGTCGGCGTACTTCGGCGCGATCCCGCCCGGTCACGTCGGCTGTGGTGAAGGGGTGTTCGACGTCGTCGGCACACCGCGCCGGTGGCTCTGGCCCCTCCTCGCCTGGTTCGCCCGCGATTCCGTCATGTTCCCGGTCTGGGAACGGGACGTCCCCTTCACGGTCGAGAACCGGCCGGCTCACGTCCGTCGTGGTCGTGCCGGACGGGAGGCCCACCCCGCGGTCCGCGCGCACCGCACCTTCCGGTTCCGCTCCGGCAGCCGCACGATGGTGGACGCCATCACCGCCGAACCGGACGGCCTGGTCGACCACCTCGGTCGCCACGGGCGCGTCAGCGCCCGGCTCCGGGCGGAGGTCGACGCGCACGGGCCGGACGCGGGCGCCCTGCGCCTGGTCTCCACGCGCGTGACGTTCCGTGCGCTGGGACGCGAGGTGCGCCTCCCGGCCGCCCTGTCACCACGTGTGACGCTCACAGAACGATTCGATGACGAAGCGGACCTGCAGCGCGTGTCCCTGGTGCTCTCGGCACCGGTGCTCGGCACGCTGTACCGGTACGAGGGGGCGTTCCGGTACGAGATCGCGCCGGACACAGGACGGGGATGAGATGAGCGACCAGAAGGGCCGCGTCGTGATCGCGGGCGCGAGCGGGTTCGTGGGGCAGTACCTGCGGGACGCCTTCACCGAAGAGGGCTACCAGGTCGTCACGGTCGGCCGGACCGGTGACGCGGTGTGGGGCAACACCCTGCGCATCCGCGAGCTCGTCGACGGTGCGGCCCTCGTCGTGAACATGGCGGGCAAGAGCGTCAACTGCCGGTACGGCCGCCGGAACCGCGCCGAGATCACGCGCTCGCGGGTGGACACCACGCTCGAGCTCGCCGAGGCCATCCGCACCGCCGAGCAGCCGCCACCGCTGTGGCTGAACGCCTCGACCGCGACGATCTACCGGCACGCCGACGACCGCCCACAGGACGAACTGACCGGCGAGCTCGGCGAGGGCTTCTCGGTCTCGGTGGCACGCGCGTGGGAGGACGCCTTCTTCGGCGCGGACCTGCCGTCGACCCGCCGGGTGGCACTCCGGATGGCGATCGTGTTCGGCGACGGCAGCGCACTCGTGCCGCTCCTCCGGCTGGCGCAGACGGGCCTCGGCGGGCCACAGTACGACGGCGCCTGGGTGCCGACCCGGTCCCGGCTGCGGGCGGGGACGTACCACCACCACCGACCGACCCGCGGCCGACAGCGGTTCAGCTGGGTGCACATCGCCGACGTCCTCGGCTCGATCCGGTTCGTCCGCGACCACCCGGAGCTCGAGGGGCCGGTGAACGTGTCGAGCCCGAACCCGTCCGACAACCGGACCGTGATGGCGACGATCCGCGACGCCGTGGGCCGCCGGTTCGGACTGCCGACGCCGCGGTGGATGCTCGAGGTCGGCTCCTTCGCGATCCGCACCGAGACCGAACTGGTGCTCAAGAGCCGGTGGGTGGTGCCGACGCGGTTGACCCAGGCGGGTTACGAGTTCCGCTACCCGCACCTGCGCGGTGCGCTCGCCGGGATCATCGCGGAGCGTCGCCAGCACCGGGGCTGAGCACCGGCACCGGGACTCCGTCGACCGGCGTCGGCACCGGGACCTCGGAAGGCGACGAGTGCGACGGACCCGACGCGCGTGCCGGTCGCGACGCGCGCGCCGGTCGCGACGACCACAGCACCGCCCCGACCACGACGGCACCGGCGAGCACCTCGACCAGGTCGGGCACCTCGCCGAAGGCCGCCCACGACGCGAGCACACCGACGACCGGCACGAGCATCGAGAACGGCGCGACCGTGCTCGACGGGTAGGTCGCCATCAGCCGCGACCAGATCCCGTAGCCGACCAGGGTCGCGACCAGCACGATGTAGAGCAGGCCGAGGTCGGCCGGCAGCGCCTCGGCGGTGAAGGCCGTGCCGAGTGCGGCGCCGATGCGGTCCGGCCCCTCGACCACGAGCGACAGCACGGCCATCGGGATCGGCGGCACGACCGACCACCAGAGCGTCAGGTGCAGCGGGTTCGCGGCTCCTGCTCGTCGGGTCGCCACGTTGCCGATCGCCCACCCGAGCGCGCCGCAGAGCGCCAGCACCACCGGGAGCAACGCCGCCGTCTGCGACCGGTGCAGGGCGATCAGGCCGAGGGCGGCGACCGCGATCGTCACGCCGATGACCTGTCGCCCGGTGAGCCGTTCGTGCAGGAACACCCCGGCGAGCACCACGGTGAACGGCGCCGAGGCCTGCAGCACGAGCGAGGCGAGCCCGGACGGCATCCCCGACGCCATGCTCAGGTACAGGAACGAGAACTGCAGCACCCCGAGCCCGAACCCGACGAGCAGCAGCCGTCCGAACGGGATCTTCGGCCGCGGGACGAACAGCAGCGTGGGGACCGCCAGGATCGTGAACCGCAGGGCCGCGAGCAGGAACGGCGGGAAGTGCTCGAGGGCGAGCGCGGTCGCGGGGAAGTTCAGGCCCCAGACGACGGCGACGACCAGGGCGAGGAGGCGGTCACGGGTGGTCATGCTCCGATCGTCGTGGCTCGGAACGTGTAGGACCAGCGAATTGTTCGCAACCGACGTTGTAGCCTCCCTGCATGGTCGACTTCGACGTGCAGCTGCTCGCCGTCCTCCGCGAACTCGCCGAGCGCGGCAGCGTCACCGCCGTCGCCGAGGCCACCCACCGCACGCCCAGCGCGGTGTCGCAGCAACTGCAGACGCTGCAGCGGCAGGTGGGCGTCCCGCTTGTCGAGCGCATCGGACGCGGCGTCCGGCTCACCGCCCACGGCGAGGTGCTGGCCGGCCTGTCCGCCGGCGTCGCCACGGCGATCGCCCGGGTCGACGCCGCGTGGCAGGAGCACCTGGGCGGTGCGACGGGCCGCGTCGACCTCGCGATCTTCCCGTCGGCGGCTGAACTGCTGCTACCCGGAGTCCTCACCCGGATGCGCGCGCACCCCGGCATCGAGCTGGCCCTCGTCGACGTGGACGTCAGCGAGGGGGAGTTCGCACCCCTGGCCGCCGACCACGACATCGTCGTCGGACACCGGTCGGACGGGGTGCGGCCGGCGGACCAGGGATCGGTCGAGACCGTGCCGCTCCTGCGCGAACCGCTCGACGTCGCGGTGCCACCGGGACACCGGCTCGCCGGTCGTGAGCGGGTCGGGATCGACGAGGTGGTCGGCGAGACCTGGATCGGCGTGCCCGAGGGCTACCCGATCGACCGGGTCCTGCAGGCGATGGCGGCGGCGTCGGACGCCCCGCCGAGCGTCGCCTTCCGGACGATCCACCTGCCCGTCATCGAGAACCTGGTCGCAGCGGGCCACGGGGTCGCGCTCGTGCCGCGGTACACCTCGGGCACCCGGGCGTCCGGCCGGTTCCACCTGGCCGAGCTGGCCGACGTGCGTGCGGGGCGCCGGATCGAGGCGCTGGTCCGCCCCGACCGTGCGGTCCGCCCCGTGGTGCGCACCGTCCTGGAGGCGCTGGTCGCCGAGGCCCTGGACGTCACCACCTGAGACGGCCGCGCCCACTGCCGGGCGCACGCCGTGCCTCCAGTCCGGGTGTGCGCCACGGCAGACCCGTTTCGTGCGCGGAAACGCGCTCAGCGCACCTGGAACGGTGTGCCGAGCGGCAGGAGCTCGGCCAGGGCGCTGATGTCGGCGTTGTGCATGCGGATGCAGCCGTGCGAGGCAGCGGTCCCGATGCTCGAGCTGTCGTCGGTGCCGTGCAGGCCGATCTGGCCCGGGCCGCCGCCGAACGAGTTGAGCACGTCCGAGAACGCCGTCGTGCCGTACGCGTACGGGCCGTAGCCGCTGTTCGTCGGGGCGAGCAGCTCGGTCAGGGCGAAGCGGCCGGTCGGCGACGGGGTGCCGCCGGTGCCGGTCGCGACGGGGTAGCTGTCGACGACCTTGCCGTCCTTGTACAGGTCGAGCGTGTTCTCCGCGCGGGTGACCACGATGGCGTACGGGTCCTCGGTGAGGGTGACCGCGCTCGTCGGGACCCACCCGGTGCTGCCGTTCGGACGCTGTGCGAGCTGTACCTGCGCCCAGCCGTCCCGCTGGTCGACCACACGGAAGACGAGTGGTGCGCCGGACTGCTGCGGGTTCGACAGGGTGGTCGTGGCCGCGCCGCCGGGCGTACGGCTGACCGGCACGCTGTCACCGCGGACGGCCGCGACGGTCGTGCTCGCGGGCGCGTCGACCGCATCGGTGGGGCCTGCGGAGCGCGTCGGGCCCGGTGTCGCCGTGGGGGTCGGCGTCGCGCTCGCGGCGACGGACCGTGTCGGGGTCGGCGCGGGGGCCGCCGACAGGGGGCCGAAGGCGACGAACGCCACCGCCCCGGCGCAGACGACGGCCACGGCGGCGGCGATCAGTGTCGCGCGCCGCCGTGGCTCGGTCGGGAGGATCGGCAAGATCAGCCCGTGAAGGTCGCCGTTCCGGGCACCGGCACGGCGACCGGCGCCGTGGCGGCGTCAGCCGTCACGGTGAGCGTCGTCGCGGCCGTCTGCCCCGACGACAGGCCGACGAGACCGAGCACGTAGGTGCCGGCCGAGTCGACGAGGTCGGCGGGCAGGACGATGGTCCCGGAGACGTTGCCGTCAGCGTCGGCGCGGAACTGGACGCCGGGGATCGCGACGGCGTCGGCTGCGTCGCCGACGGCAGCGGTGACGACCTCGTTCGGGGCGAAGCCCGAGCCCTGCACGCGGACACCGGTGGTGGTGGCCTCGGTCAGCGTGGCGGAGGTGGTGAGCAGACGTGCTGCCGCGGTGGGCTGCGGCGTGAAGTACGTCGTGGTGTCGTCGATGCGCAGGGCCGAGATCGAACCGCTGGCGTCGGCGGCGAGGGCCTGGGCGTCGGACTCGAGCGGCGAGGCGAGGCTCTTCAGCTCGCCGCCGGGGGCGGTGGTCGCGTCAGGAGCCTCGGTGGTCGGCGGCGTCGGGGCGGTCGTCGGCGTCTCGGTGGGTGCGGGCGTCTCGGTCGGGGCCGGCGTCTCGGTCGGGGCGGGCGTCTCGGTCGGGGCGGGCGTCTCGGTCGGCTCGTCGGTCGCGGGCGGTGCGGGGACCTCGGCGGTGATGTCGATGCCGACGTAGACGACGTAGCCGACGACCTCGGCGTCTGCTGCCTTCAGGTCGGTGGCGAGCTTCGAGGTCGACTCGACCTCGCCGGTGGCGGGGTCGATCCACCGGGTGAGGCCGTCGCTGACACCGTCGGTGTTGCGGGCGTCGGTGGCGAAGACGACGGTCTGCGCGCTGGTGTCGCCGCCCTCCTGGATCGCGAGGCCGAAGCTCGTCGCCCCGGTCGTGGTGGTGCTGAGGCCGGAGGCGAGCGCCCCGACCTCGCCGCCGGGCACCGGCTTCGTCAGGCCGCGGACCAGGCCGACGGCCTCGCCGTCGGAGACCGACAGGCCGTCCTCGTCGAGCGTCGCGAAGTCGGTGATCTTCCCGCCGGCGGTCGGGTCGGACAGTGCCGCCCAGTACCACTTGTCGTTCAGCGGGACGGTGCCCTCGGGTGCCGCAGTGAAGTCGGCGGCCGAGTCGGTCCAGGTCACGATCGCCGACGCGGCGGTGGTCGTCTGGTTCGCGGTGGAGACGGTGGGGACGAGCGCAGCGGTGACGCCGAGCACGGTGGCGCCGACGGCGGCCGCGGTGATGCGGGAACGAAGCACGGTGTGGAGATCCATCCGGTCAGAGGACAGGGGTCGTCCTCTGTGACGCCCCCGTGCTGAGACGATGCTCAGCGGAACGAACCTATCGACTTCATGAGGATTCCGCACCCCTTTGGGGCACAGGGTTCACATCGTGCAGGTGAACAGCGTCAGACGTCGAGGTGGTCGACCAGCTCGTCCGCCAGGCCCGTGTACGTCGCCGGCGTCAGGTTCGTCAGCCGGGCCTTCGCGCCGTCCGAGATGTCCAGGCCGTTCACGAACACGATGAGGTCCTGCTGGGTCACCCGCTTGCCGCGGGTGAGGTCCTTGAGCATCGCGTAGGGGTCCTCGATGTTCGACTGCCCGGCGGTGACCTCGGCACGGATGACCGTCTGGATCGCCTCGGCGAGGACCTCCCAGTTGTGGTCGAGGTCGTCGGCGAGCTTGGCCTCGTTCACCGAGATCTCGCCCAGGCCGCGGCGCAGGTTGTCGAGCGCGAGCAGCGAGTGCCCGAACGCGACGCCGATGTTCCGCTGCGTGGTCGAGTCGGTCAGGTCGCGCTGCAGACGGCTCGTCACCAGGGTCTCGGACAGGGTGGAGAACAGCGCCGACGAGATCTCGAGGTTCGCCTCGGCGTTCTCGAACTTGATCGGGTTGATCTTGTGCGGCATCGTCGACGAGCCGGTGGCACCGGCGACCGGGATCTGCGTGAAGTACCCCATCGAGATGTAGGTCCACACGTCGGTCGCCAGGTTGTGCAGGATGCGGTTGGCGTGCCGGATCCGGTCGTACAGCTCGGCCTGCCAGTCGTGCGACTCGATCTGCGTGGTGAGCGGGTTCCAGGTCAGCCCGAGGCCCTCGACGAACTCGCGCGACAGCGTCGGCCAGTCGGCCTCGGGGTCGGCGGCGAGGTGGGCCGAGAAGGTGCCGGTCGCGCCGGAGAACTTGCCGAGGTACTCGCCGCCCTCGATCTGGGCCAGGACGCGCTCGAGCCGGTAGACGACGACCGCGAGCTCCTTGCCGAGCGTCGACGGCGTCGCGGGCTGCCCGTGGGTGTGGGAGAGCATCGGGACGGCGCGCAGCTCGACCGCGAGGGTCCGCAGCTTCTCGAGCACGGCACGGTACGCCGGCAGCCAGACCTGGTCGACGGTGTCGCGCACGGTCAGGGCGTACGACAGGTTGTTGACGTCCTCGCTCGTGGCGGCGAAGTGGGTCAGCTCGGCGATCGCGTCCAGCCCGAGCTCCGAGAGCCGGCGGCGGACGAAGTACTCGACGGCCTTGACGTCGTGGCGGGTCGTCGCCTCGATCTCGGCGAGTTCGGCGATCTGGTCGTGGCCGAAGGTCTCCACGATGCGCCGGAGTGCGGCCTTGTCGTCGACGCTGAGCGGCGAGGTGGTGAACATCGCGTGGTCGGTCAGGAAGACCAGCCACTCGACCTCGACCACGATGCGCGCACGGTTGAGCCCGGCCTCGGAGAGGTGCTCGCCCACCGTGTGCACGATCGGGTAGTAGCGCCCGTCGAGCGGGCTGATCGGCTGCGGGGGAAGGGGGGTCATGGGGCTCCCTGACGGACGGCCGGCTCGAGCTGGTGGAAGAGCGCCCGGCAGGCCCGTTCGACGGTCGAGAGCACTCGGTCGAACTCGTGCCGGTCCGCGTAGTACGGGTCCGGCACGTCGGTCTGCTGGGGCCAGGCGTCGTCGTACCGCAGCAGGAGCGTCACCTTGGCGGAGTCGTCCATGGTCGGTGCCCACGATCGCAGGACGCGTTCGTGGGAGCGGTCGAGTGCGACCACCAGATCGAGGTCCGGGAACCGGTCCGGGTCGAACTGACGGGCGCGATGCCTGCTGCCATCGTATCCGCGTGCCGCGAGGGCTGCGATCGTGCGCTCGTCGGCCGGTTCGCCGACGTGCCAGTCACCGGTGCCGGCCGACTCGACGTGGAAGCGCTCGGCGAGCCCGGCGTCCGCGGCGATCTGCGCGAAGACGACGCCGGCCATCGGGGACCGGCAGATGTTGCCACTGCAGACGAACGAGACGCGGAACGGGGCGTCGACGTCCGGGGCCATGGTCACATCATGACGCAGGGAGGTGTCCTCCGCGAGGTCCGTCCGCGTCACGCCCGCTGGCGGTTCAGCACCGGACGGACGAACAGCCCGATCAGCCAGGCGAAGACGGCGAGCACGAAGGCCCCGACGATGCCCCAGCCGAACGACTCGACCTCGAGCCCGAAGCCGAACGCGTCCGAGATGCCCGCGACGATGAGCAGCAGGACCGCGTTCACGATGAAGGAGATCAGCCCGAGGGTCAGGATGTAGATCGGGAACGCCACGATCCGGATCAGCGTGCCGATCACGGCGTTGACGAGCCCGAACACGAAGGCCACGAGCAGGTAGGTGAGCACGGTCGCCGTGGTCCCGCCGTCGCCGAACGCGGTGACGGAGACGCCGCTGACGATGAGCGTGGTGAGCCAGAGGGCCACGGCGTTGACGACGAGGCGGACGAGGAATCGCATGCACCCATGATGCCCTCCGGTCCCCGCGCACGTGCCGGTAGCCTGAACCGGTGACTGACGAGCGTGTGCACATCCGGCCCGAGATCGCCGTCCTCCCCGCCTACAAGCAGGGACGCCAGGCCGCCGACGACGCCTTCAAGCTGTCCAGCAACGAGAACCCGTTCCCACCGCTCCCCGGGGTGGTCCAGGCCGTGCAGGCGCAGACCGCGTTCAACCGCTACCCGGACGCCACCGCCCTGGCCGTCCGTGCCGCGCTCGCGAACCGCTTCGGACTGACCGCCGACGAGGTGCACGTCGCACCCGGCAGCGTCGCGATCCTGCACGAGCTCGCCCGCGCGACCTCCGGCCCGGGCGACGAGATCGTCTACGCCTGGCGGTCGTTCGAGGCCTACCCCGGCGTCGTCACCGTCGCGGGTGCCACGAGCGTGCAGGTGCCGAACCGGCCGGACGGCGGCCACGACCTCGACGCGATGGCCGCCGCCGTCACCGACCGCACCCGCATGGTGATCGTGTGCACGCCGAACAACCCGACCGGCCCGATCGTGACCGAGTCCGAGTTCGCGTCCTTCATGGCCGCGGTGCCGCAGTCCGTGCTGGTCGTGCTCGACGAGGCATACGCCGAGTTCGCCACCGACGAGGCCGCCGTGCACGGACACCCGTTGCTGGCCCGCTACCCGAACCTGGTCGTCCTCCGGACATTCTCGAAGGCGTACGGTCTCGCCGGGCTGCGCGTCGGCTACGCCCTCGGCCCGGTGTACGTGCTCGAGGCGGTCCGCGCGTGCGCGATCCCCCTCTCCGTCACGGCCCAGGGGCAGGCGGCCGCACTGGCCAGCCTGGAACGCGAGGGCGAACTGCTCGAGCGGGTCTCCGAGATCGCCGCGCTGCGGGACCGCATCGTCACCGAGCTCCGCGAGCAGGGGTGGGCCGTGCCGGACGCCCAGGGCAACTTCGTCTGGCTGCCGACGGGGGACCGCACGGTCGCTGCGGTCGCCGCCTTCGAGGATGCCGGCATCATCGTGCGGGCCTTCCCGCCGGAGGGCATCCGCATCTCGATCGGCGAGCACGAGGCTGTGGAAACGCTCCTCGAAACGGCCCGCTCGCTTGTGGGGGACCTCCAGGTGGCCGACTGATGCCTGCCGCTACGCTGGCCCGCATGTCATTCCGCGCCGCGGCTCCCGCGACGACCACCGTCCGGCTCCTCGACCCCGAGGGTCGGTTCGTGGAGTCCGACGAGAACGCCGAGTTCGCCGCCGCCGCGCGGGCGATCCCCGACGAGACCCTGCTGGCGATGCACCGCCGCATGGTCCTCACCCGACGGTTCGACCACGCCGGCCACAACCTGCAGCGCACCGGCCAGCTCGGCCTCTGGGTGCCGAGTCACGGGCAGGAAGCGGCGCAGACCGGTTCCGCGTTCGCCCTGCGCGCCCAGGACCACGTCTTCCCCTCGTACCGCGAGCACGCCGTCACGATGCAGCGCGGTGTCGAGCCGATGGAGATCATCGCGATGTACCGCGGGCAGACCCACGGTGGATGGGACCCGGACCAGCGCGGCAACACGCACATCTCCACCCTGGTGATCGGCTCGCAGACCCTGCACGCCACGGGCTACGCGCTCGGCCAGAAGCTCGACGGCGACGTCGGCACGGGCGACCCCGACCGTGACGCCTGCTCCATCGTCTACTTCGGCGACGGCGCGACGAGCCAGGGCGACGTGAACGAGGCGTACGTGTTCTCGGCGTCCACCAAGGCCCCCGTCGTCTTCTTCCTGCAGAACAACCACTGGGCGATCTCGGTGCCGGTGTCGGTACAGTCCCCGACGCCGCTCGTCGACCGTCCCCGCGGCTTCGGGATCCCGAGCGTGCTGATCGACGGCAACGACATCCTCGCCTCGTACACGGCCTCCGTCGTCGCCACCGACCACGCCCGCAGCGGTCAGGGTCCGGCCTTCATCGAGGCCGACACCTACCGCATCGGTGCGCACACCAGCTCGGACGACCCGAGCCGGTACCGTGCCGACGGCGAACTCGAGGACTGGGTCCGCCGCGACCCGATCGTCCGCTCCGAGGCGTACCTGCGCTCGAAGGGCGCGACGGACGAGCAGTTCGCCGCGTTCGACGAAGAGGGCGAGGACATCGCCGCCGACGTCCGCCGCCGCACCGTGGCGCTGACCCCGCCGTCCGTCGACGTCATGTTCGACAACGTCTACCGCGAGCCGCACCCGCTGGTCGCCGAGCAGAAGGCCTGGCTCGAACAGTACGAGGCCGGCTTCGAAGGGGGCGCCCACGCATGAGCACCACCGAGCAGCTCTTCGACTACACGCTGCGCTCCCACCCGGGCGCCGGCGAGGTCCCGAGCGACCCCACCCCGACCCTGCCGATGGCGAAGGCCCTCAACGCCGGGCTCGCTGCGGCGATGCAGGCCGACGACAAGGTCCTGCTGATGGGCGAGGACATCGGCCAGCTCGGCGGCGTCTTCCGCATCACCGAGGGCCTGCAGGACCGGTTCGGCCCCGAGCGCGTGCGGGACACCCCGCTCGCCGAGGCCGGCATCATCGGCACCGCGATCGGCCTCGCCCTGCGCGGCTACCGCCCGGTCGTCGAGATCCAGTTCGACGGCTTCGTGTGGCCCGGCTTCGACCAGATCACCTCGCAGCTCGCGAAGATGGCGAACCGGCTGCCGGCGCACATGTCGCTGCCCGTCGTCATCCGCATCCCCTACGGCGGCCACATCGGCGCCGTGGAGCACCACCAGGAGTCGCCCGAGGCGTACTTCGCGCACACCCCCGGTCTGCGCGTGGTCAGCCCGAGCACCCCGAACGACGCCTACTGGATGATCCAAGAGGCCATCGCCTCGAAGGACCCGGTCGTCTTCCTCGAGCCGAAGTCGCGCTACTGGCCCAAGGGCCAGGTCGACCTCGTCGACGGGCACGTCCCGATGCACACCACGCGTGTGGCACGCACCGGCACTGAGGTCACCCTCGTCGGCCACGGTGCGATGGTCGCGACCCTCATGCAGGCCGCCGAGCTCGCCGAGTCCGAGGGCACGAGCTGCGAGGTCATCGACCTCCGCTCGATCTCGCCCATCGACTGGGACCCGATCCTCACCTCGGTCCGCAAGACCGGTCGCCTCGTCATCGCGCAAGAGGCGTCCGGCTTCGTCAGTGTCGGCAGCGAGATCGCCGCCACCGTCGCCGAGAAGGCGTTCTACACGATGCAGGCGCCGCCGCTGCGGGTGTCCGGGTTCGACATCCCGTTCCCGGTCTCGAAGCTGGAGCACCTGCACCTGCCGGACGCCGACCGCGTCCTCGAGGCCGTCGACCGCGCCCTCGCGTACTGATCCAGCTCGACTGACCCAACTCGTCCGAACGCCGAAGGAGCCGTAAGTGGCCGTCGCCGAATTCCCCCTGCCCGACGTGGGCGAAGGCCTCACCGAGGCCGAGATCGTGCAGTGGCGCGTCGCGATCGGGGACGAGATCACCGTCGACCAGGTCCTGGTCGAGATCGAGACCGCGAAGTCGCTCGTCGAGCTGCCGTCGCCGTTCGCCGGCACCGTCACGGGGCTGCTCGTGTCCGAGGGCGACACGGTCGAGGTCGGCAAGCCGATCATCCGTGTCGAGTCCGACGCGTCGGTCGCGTCCGGTGCGCCGGTCGCGGCTCCGGCAGCCCCGGCCGTCCAGTCGGGAGGCCCGGCACCGGTCGCCGACAGCGTCCCGACCTCGCCCGTGGTCGCCCCGACCCCGCCGGCAGCGCCCGCCCCGGTGGCTCCGGTCGCGCAGACCCAGCCCGCCCCCGCGGCGGCCCCGGCACCTGCTGCTGCACCTGCTCCCGTCGTCGCTGCCGCGCCCACAGCTCCACCGGCAGCACCGGTGCAGCCCGTCGCCGACAGCGCCTCCGTCGTCGGGACGGACGAGTCCTCCGGCGCCGTCCTCGTCGGCTACGGCTCGGCGACCTCGTCGCCGTCGCGTCGCAAGCCGGGCGCCCGCCGGGCCGCAGCCCTCGCGGCCGAGGCGAGCCGTGCCTCCAGTGTGGATGCGCAAGCAGCGGCCGAAGCGGCCAGCGATCCCGGTGAGGACACCACCGCCGAGGCGATCGCCGGTCTGGCCTCCGCGCCCGCGCGCAAGCAGACCCTCGCGACCAACGTGCTCGCGAAGCCGCCGATCCGGAAGCTCGCGAAGGACCTCGGTGTCGAGCTGACCGAGATCGTCGCGACCGGGTTCGCCGGCGAGGTCACCCGCGACGACGTCATCCGGCACGCGAAGCAGGCCAGCGTCTTCCGCAACATCGAGACGCCCGAGTGGGGCGAGGTGCGCAGCGAGACGATCCCGGTCAAGGGCGTCCGCAAGGCCATCGCGACCGCGATGACCACCTCGGCGTTCACCGCACCGCACGTGTCGCTGTTCGTCGACGTCGACGCGACCCACACGATGGAGTTCGTCAAGCGGCTCAAGGCGTCGCCGACGTTCGCCGGCGTCAAGGTCTCGCCACTGCTCATCGTGGCGAAGGCCGTCATCTGGGCCGTCCGCCGCAACCGTTCGGTGAACTCCACCTGGACCGATCGCGAGATCATCGTCCACCACTTCGTGAACCTCGGCATCGCCGCAGCGACCCCGCGCGGGCTCATCGTGCCGAACATCAAGGACGCGCAGGACATGTCGTTGCTCGAGCTGGCGCAGGCGCTCGAGGAACTCACCCTCACCGCCCGTGACGGCAAGACGACGCCGAAGCAGATGGCGAACGGCACGGTCTCGATCACGAACATCGGCGTGTTCGGCATGGACACCGGCACCCCGATCCTCAACCCGGGCGAGGTCGCGATCGTCGCCATGGGCACGATCAAGCCGAAACCGTGGGTCGTCGACGGCGAGGTCCGCTTGCGCATGGTGACGACCATCGGCGCCTCGTTCGACCACCGGGTCGTCGACGGTGACGTGGCGTCGCGCTTCGTGCACGACGTGGCCTCGGTGCTCGAGGAGCCGGCGCTCCTGCTCGACTGAGCGGCGTTCAGGGGCCGGCGCGTCGGTCGTTCCGCTTCGTGAGCAGAAATGGTCGGGTGGCTTCGAGCCACTCGACCATTTCTGCTCACCATCTGCGGCCTTCCGCAAACGTCGCGTGGTGTTCACACGGATGTCGGTGGTGCGGGGGATGATCGGGGCATGGTCCACCAGCTCCTGACCCCCTCGCAGGAGATCCGAACGGATCGCCTCCTGCTCACCCCGCTCACGCCGGCCGACATCGACGACGTGCACGCGGTGTTCGCCGACGCCCGCACCTGGCAGCACCTGCCGAGCGGACGGCACGTCGCCCGGAGCTCGAGCGTGGACCTGGTGCAGCGGAAGATCGGTGGTCGGGCCCGACACGGACTCGGTTCGTGGGCCGTCCGCACGGCTGCAGACCACGCGTTCGTCGGGGTCGGCGGGGTCGACATGACCGCCGGTGGGGTGTGGAACCTCGGCTACCGGCTGGCTCCCGCCGCCTGGGGGCAGGGCTTCGCGTCCGAGATCGCCCTCGCTGCCGTGCGCGCTGCTGCCGAGACCGCGCCGGACGTCCCCGTGACGGGTCGCGTGCTCACGAACAACCCGGCGTCGGCTGCGGTGCTCCGTCGGGCCGGGCTGTCACTCGTGTGGCAGGGGGCTCCCGGGGTGCAGACGTCCTCCGCCGCGGGGGTCGAGGGGCAGGTCTGGACCGACCGGCTGCTCTCCGACGAACAGTTCGCCTGGCTCGTCCGCAACGCCTGAACCCTCCCGCCGGTCCACGCGGAACGTCACGCACGTTGGCGTTCCGAGGTCGACTCGCTACTGTGATGGGAACTGGTCATGTCCGCGCATGACCACCACCCAGGACCAGCAACGGAGCACGAGGGACGCATGACGAGCCGCATCACCGAGGGTGCCGAACCGAAGCACCAGCAGTTGCGGCGCATCCTGCTCGACCTCGCCACCGCGCGCCTGGCCCCCGGCGCCGCGATCCCGTCCGAACGCCAGCTCATCGCCGAGTACGGCGTCTCACGGATCACCGTGCGCGAAGCCCTCGGGCAGCTCGTCAACGAGGGCTACCTGGAGCGTGTGCGCGGCAAGGGCACCTTCGTGGCGCACCGCCCCGTGCAGTCGACGCTGCACCTCGCGTCGTTCACCGAGGAGATGCGCGCGATGGGCCACGTCCCGACGACGGTGGTCCTGGTGCGCGAGGAACGTGTGCCGCCGAGTGACACCGTGGCGGCGCTGCGGCTCGACGCCGAGGTGTCGGCCTTCCACGTGAAGCGACTCCGGATGGCGGACGGCGCTCCGGTGTCGATCGACGACGCTTGGCTCGTGGCCGATGCGTTCCCGGGGCTGCTCGACCACGACCTGTCCGGGTCGGTGTACTCGATCATCGCGAACGAGTACGGCACGCCGATCGACCGGGCACAGCAGACGGTGGCCGCGAACCCGGCCGCCGACGACGTCGCGACCCTGCTCGGCACGAAGACCGGGGCCCCGGTGCTCGAGTTCGACCGGGTGTCGTACGCGGGGGAGCGCCCCGTGGAGCACACCCGCAGCTGGTACCGCTCGGACCGCTACCGGGTGCAGATGGAGGTCACCGCGACCCCGGCGGTCGCGTAGTCCGGCACGAACGCGAAAGCGACTGTGTGCCGCGAGCAGTTCGCGGTACACAGTCGCTTCGGCGGGAAGGACCGGGGAAGAACCGGGGTGCGCCCGGGTCAGACCTCGAACAGGGTGTCACCGTCGAGCACCGAGGTGCCCACCGTGCCCTGGTCGACGGTGTCCGGCGCCCAGCCGAGCACCACGACCGGGCAGATCGGCGAGTAGCCGGCGGCCGAGATCACCGAGGGGGTGAACCGGACGACGGGGTCGCCGGCCGTGACCGTCGAGCCCTCGGTGGCGAGGAGCTCGAAGCCCTCGCCCGACAGCTTCACGGTGTCGATGCCGACGTGCACGAGGACGTCCGTGCCCGCCGAGCCCTGCAGGGCGAACGCGTGCGGGTGCAGCTTCACGATGGTGCCGTCGACCGGGGCCACCGCGGTGACCGCGCCCTCGACGCCCGTCGGGTCGACGGCCACACCGGCGCCGACGAGCTGGCCGGCGAACACCGGGTCCGGCACGTCAGCGAGGGCGACGACCGGGCCGGCGAACGGCGTGCGGACCGCCGTCACAGTTCGTCCTGGATGTCCTGCGCGAGGTTGTCGGCGATGGTGCCGACGATGACCTGCCAGCCGGTGCCGCCGCCGACGACGGCCTGGGCGCCCGCAGCCTGCAGCGCGGCCTTGTCGACGAGGTCGCCGTCCTCCACCTCGACACGGAGGCGCGTGATGCAGCCCTCGACCTCTTCGATGTTGTCGGCACCGCCGAGCGCGGCGATGATGTCGGCTGCCTTGATGTCGGCCATCGTTTCCTCCTCGTTAAGGGTTTTCGTACCAGGTTGACACGGGACCGGTCTCGGTTCAGACTACGGAACTGGTCATGACCGGACAGGACCGGACCTGGCGACACCGCCGAGGTTACCTGCGCTGGCTGCACGACTCAACTCACCCCGACAGCTCCACCCAATGACGAGAGGACCTCCGATGAGCGCCACCACTGCCACGGACGTGCCGGAGAAGAAGAAGCCGAAGAAGCAGTCCCGGCTGTTCGCGCAAGCCCAGCGCCTCGGACGGAGCCTGCTCCTGCCGATCGCGGTCATGCCCGCCGCGGGCATCCTGCTGCGCCTCGGCCAGTCCGACATGCTCGGCGCGATCCCCGGCTTCGAGCAGGGCGCGACGATCATCGCCGCCGCGGGCAACGGTGTGTTCACCTGGCTGCCGCTGCTCTTCGCGGTCGGCATCGCGATCGGGTGGGCGAAGAAGTCGGACGGCACGACCGCGCTCGCGGCCGTCGTCGGCTACATGGTCATGTACCAGGTGTTCGCGGCGATGTCGCCGATCGTCCTGGCCGGGGTGAAGGACGCCAACGGCGACCAGGCCACCATCAACTTCGGTGTCCTCGGCGGCATCGTGATGGGCCTCGTCTCGGCGGTCATGTGGGAGAAGTTCCACCGCACGAAGATGCCCGACTTCCTCGGGTTCTTCTCCGGCCGTCGCCTCGTCCCGATCCTGACCGCGGTCGCTGGTCTGGTCATCGCCGTCCTGATGTCCTTCGTGTACCGCTACTTCGACATCGCGCTGACCGCCGCCGGCCAGGCCGTGGCCGACAACGCCGTCATCGGTGGCGGCATCTTCGGGTTCGTCAACCGCATGCTCATCCCGATCGGGCTGCACCAGCTGCTCAACTTCTTCCCGTGGTTCCAGCTCGGCAGTTTCACTTCGGGCGGGGTCACCTACCACGGCGACATCGCGCGCTTCCTCGCCGGTGACCCGACCGCCGGCATCTTCCAGGCCGGCTTCTTCCCGATCATGATGTTCGCGCTGCCGGCCGGTGCGCTCGCCATCTGGCGCAACGCCAAGCCGCAGAACCGCAAGCTCGTCGGCGGCATCATGCTCTCGGCCGCCCTCACCTCGTTCGTGACCGGTATCACCGAGCCGCTCGAGTACTCGTTCATGTTCGTGGCGTTCCCGCTGTACATCATCCACGCGGTGCTCACCGGGACGTCGCTGGCGCTGGTCAACGCACTCGGGATCCACGACGGGTTCTCGTTCTCGGCCGGTGCGATCGACTACGTGCTGAACTTCGGCAAGGCGGACGGAGCGATCTGGCTCATCCCGATCGGCCTCGGCTACGCGGTCGTGTACTACTTCCTGTTCAGTTTCGTGATCAAGAAGTGGAACCTCCGCACGCCCGGGCGTGAAGAGGACACGATCGCCGAGAACACGATCGACGCGGCCACCAAGCCGTAGACGTCACCACGTGACGGACAGGAGGCGCGGTGCCAGCTGGCTCCGCGCCTCCTGTCCGTCTGTCGTCACCACCAGAGCGCTGATACCGGTTTTGACAATCGTTATCAGCAAGCGCTACCGTCGGAGCATGCACAACCGCCTCCTCGCCCTCCCGCTCGTCGCCGGCGCCGCCGCGCTCGCCCTGACGGGCTGCGCGACCTCCTCGGCCTCGGGCAACGCCAGCAGCGACGGGAAGATCGCCGTCGTCGCCTCGACCAACGTCTACGGCTCGATCGTCCAGTCGATCGGCGGCGACCAGGTGTCGGTCACGAGCATCCTGAACGACCCCTCGCAGGACCCGCACTCGTTCGAGTCGAGCGCCCGCACCCAGCTCGCGGTGTCGAAGGCCGACCTGCTCATCGAGAACGGCGGCGGGTACGACGACTTCATGACCACGCTCGCCGACGCCTCGGACACCAAGGCCGACACCATCAACGTCGTGAAGCTCTCGGGCTTGGACAAGGGTGGCGACGCCGAGTTCAACGAGCACGTGTTCTACAGCTACCCGACGATGGTGAAGCTGGTCGACGACGTCACGAAGCGCCTGTCCGCGCTCGACGCGGGCGACAAGACCACGTTCGAGAAGAACGCCGACGCGCTCACGACGAAACTCGAGGGCCTCGAGTCCCAGACCGCCGACTTGAAGAAGACGTACGACGGCGAGGAGGTGGCGTACACCGAGCCGGTGCCGGGCTACCTCTTCGACGCGATCGGTCTCGACAACGTCACCCCCGAAGCGTTCTCCGAGGCGATCGAGGAGGGCGACGACGTCCCGCCGGCAGCCCTCAAGGACACCCTCGCGCTGTTCAGTGGCAAGAGCGTGGAGCTGCTCGCCTACAACGACCAGACCTCGAGTGCCGAGACCGAACAGGTCAAGAAGGCCGCCGACCAGAACGACGTCCCGGTGGTCGGTGTCACGGAGACGCTCCCCAAGGGGCAGGATTACGTCTCGTGGCAGCAGGCGAACATCGACGCGGTGCAGGCGGCGCTCCAGAAGTGACGACCTCGACCGCAGCAGCGACGACCGACAGCCCGGCGACCACCTCGGTGGACGACCGGGCTGCGGCCCGTCCGGTCCTGGCCCTGCGCGACGCCGGGCTGTCCTTCGGCGAACGGAAGCTCTGGGGACACCTGGACCTGGACATCGCGCCGGGGGAGTTCGTCGCGGTCCTCGGCCCGAACGGCGCCGGGAAGACCTCGCTCCTGCGCACGGTGCTCGGGCAGCAGCGCCTGACGAGCGGCACGATGTCGTTCCTCGGCCAGCCCGTCCGTCGTGGGCACCGGAAGATCGGCTACATCCCGCAGCAGCGACTCATGGAGGCCGGCACCCCCCTGCGCGCGCGGGACATGATCGCGCAGGGTGTGACGGGCCACCGGTGGGGCGTCCTGCCGACGTCGAAGGCCGACCGCGCCCGCATCGACCGCATCCTCGACGAGGTCGGCGCCACCGCGTTCGCGGACGCCCCGGTGGCCGAGCTGTCCGGCGGCGAGCAGCAGCGCACCCGCGTCGGTCAGGCCATCGCCGCCGACCCGGCACTGCTGCTGTGCGACGAACCCCTCATCTCACTCGATCTGCGGCACCAGCGGGGCGTCACCGAGCTCATCGACCGGCAGCGTCGGCAGCAGGGTGCCGCGGTGCTCTTCGTGACGCACGACGTGAACCCGATCCTCGACGTCGTCGACCGGGTTCTCTACATTGCCGGCGGCCGGTTCCGGATCGGTTCCCCCGACGAGGTCCTGCGCGCCGACGTGCTGAGCGACCTGTACGGCACCCCCGTCGACGTCGTCCGCACGATGGGCCGCATCGTCATCGTCGGCGCGAACGACGCGCACGACCACCACCACGGCGAGGTCGACCCGCACGCCCCGGCGTCGGACGAAGGGCGGATCTGATGGACGTCCTGTCGACGGTCTTCTCGTTCCAGGACTACGGCGAGCTCGTGGCCCTGGTGCAGAACTCGATCTGGGCCGGCGCGGTGCTCGGCATCGTCGGCGGGCTCATCGGCCCGTTCGTCGTCGCCCGGAACATGCCCTTCGCGGTGCACGGCATCTCGGAGCTGTCCTTCGCCGGCGCGAGCGCGTCCCTGCTGCTCGGTGTCAACGTCGTCACGGGCTCGCTCGTCGGGTCGGTGATCGCGGCGCTGCTCATCGGGGTGCTCGGCTCGAGGGCGCGTGACCGCAACTCGATCATCGCCGTGCTCATGCCGTTCGGTCTCGGGCTCGGCATTCTCTGCCTGGCGCTCTACAAGGGACGTGCGGCCAACAAGTTCGGGCTGCTCACCGGCCAGATCGTGTCGGTGGACAACCCGCAGCTGACGTTCCTCATCGTCATCGCCGCCATCGTGGTCGCGACCCTGCTCGTCATCTGGCGGCCGCTGATGTTCGCGTCCGTCGACCCCGACGTCGCCGCGGCCGCCGGTGTCCCGGTGCGGACGCTCGCGATCGTGTTCATGCTCGTCCTCGGCCTGGCCACCGCGGTGTCGGTGCAGATCGTCGGCGCCCTGCTCGTGCTGTCGCTGCTCGTCACCCCGGCCGCTGCGGCACTGCGGCTCAGCTCGCACCCGGTCGTGGTGCCGGTGCTGTCCACGGTGTTCGCCGTGGTGTCGGTCGTCGGTGGCATCCTGCTGGCACTCGGCGGCGGACTGCCGATCAGCCCCTACGTGACGACCATCTCGTTCGCGATCTGGGTGGTCTGTCGGATCGTCGGGGCCCGGCGCGACCGCCGTGGACGCGACCGGGTCGTCCGCCGCGACCAGCGTGGCGGGGGCACACCGGGCCTCCCGTCCGGAACGAACGGAACCGGAACCGGAGCCGGAACCGGTTCCGGAACGTCAGCCGAAACGAAGGTGGGTGCACCAGCATGAACGCCGTGCAGAAGGTCAAGCGGAACACGTGGCAGCGCGAAGCGGTGCGCGGTGCCCTCGACTCCACCGAGGGGTTCGTCAGCGCGCAGGCGCTGCACCAGCACCTGCGGGACGAGGGCACGACCATCGGCCTCGCCACCGTCTACCGGGCGCTCGCCGACCTGGCGACCGAGGGTGACGCCGACTCGTTGCAGCAGGACGGCGAATCGCTGTACCGGGCGTGCACGACGGACGCGCACCACCACCACCTGATCTGCCGGAACTGCGGCCGGACCGTCGAGATCGAGGCGGACCCCGTCGAGCAGTGGGCGCAGGACGTCGCCGCCGCCAACGGGTTCACGAACGCCAGCCACGTCGTCGACATCTTCGGCGAGTGCGCGGTGTGCACGGCATCTGCCGCTGCAGCCGGACCGCGGACCGGCGACGCCGACGGCGAGTAGCGTCCGCGCCATGCACGTCATCCTGGTCCCCGGGTTCTGGCTCGATGCGAGCGCGTGGGACGACGTCGCCCCGGTGCTGCTGCAGGCGGGCCACACGGTCGAGGCGATCACCCGCGACGGCGACACGCTCGACGAGCAGGTCGCGGCGCTCGTGGAGCGCCTGGACGACGTCGCCAGCCCGGACGAGCCCGTCGTGCTCGCCGGACACTCGGGCGCCGGACCGATCGCGTACATGGCCGCCGACCAGCGGCCCTCGCTCGTCGCACACCTGCTCTACGTCGACACGTTCCCCGGTCCCGCCGGCGGCTGCGTGAACGACGAGCTGCCCGTGGTCGACGGTGTGGTGCCGCTGCCGTCGTGGGACGTCTGGGAGCCGGCCACGGTGCGCGGGATGACGCCGGCGTTGCGGGAGTCCTTCGAGCACCGCGCGATCCCGGAGCCGGCCGCCGTGCCGTCCGACCGGTTCCACTACGCCGACGCCGCCCGGCACACGATCCCCGCGACGGTGATCACCTGCGAGATCCCGGCGACCGAGCTCGCGACGATGGTGGCCGACCACCAGACCTGGGCCGCGGAACTCGTCGCGACCGAGGAACTCAGCATCGTCGGACTCGAGACCGGACACTGGCCGATGTTCACGGCGCCGCTCGAACTCGGGGAGCTCATGGTGCGTGCGCTTGCGACACGCCCGGAGCTCGCGTAAGCTCTTCCCTTGGTCCTCCACGTCCGCGTGGTGGACCCGTTGTTCCAAGCCCTCCGACCGTCGCGAACGCCGCGGTCGCGTGGTGTCCGTTCCCCCTTCGACAGGGGCTGCGGGCCTGGGCGGTGTGCACAACCCCCTCGCATGCACCACTCCGGTGGTCCTGCGCGTGCGCACCAGGCAAGTGAACTTGGGTGCGGCCGTCCGGTCGCACGGTACCTCAGGAGGAAACCATGGCAGCAGTGTGCCAGGTGACCGGCGCCGTTCCCGGCTTCGGTCACAACATCTCGCACTCGCACCGCCGGACGAAGCGCCGCTTCGACCCGAACGTGCAGAAGAAGACGTACTACGTGCCGTCGCTGCGTCGCAACGTGACGCTCAACGTCAGCGCTAAGGGCATCAAGGTCATCGACGCGCGGGGCATCGAGTCCGTCGTCAAGGACGTCCTCGCCCGTGGGGAGAAGATCTGATGGCGAAAAAGGGTCAGGACATCCGTCCGATCATCAAGCTCCGCTCGACGGCGGGCACCGGGTTCACGTACGTGACCAAGAAGAACCGTCGGAACAACCCCGACCGTCTCGTGCTGAAGAAGTACGACCCGGTGATCCGCAAGCACGTCGACTTCCGTGAGGAGCGCTAAGCATGGCGAAGAAGAGCAAGATCGCGAAGAACAACCAGCGTGCCGTCATCATCGCGCGCTACGCCGAGCGTCGTCTCGAGCTGAAGAAGGCCCTCGTGGACCCGAACGGCTCCGACGAGTCGCGTGAGGCCGCTCGCGTGGGCCTGCAGAAGCTGCCCCGCGACGCATCCCCGATCCGCTACCGCAACCGCGACGCGATCGACGGCCGCCCCCGTGGCCACCTGGGTGAGTTCGGCATCAGCCGTGTCCGCTTCCGCGACATGGCCCACCGTGGAGAGCTCCCCGGCATCACGAAGAGCTCCTGGTAAGCACTCGCAGTACCCGACGCCCCGTCACCTCCTGGTGGCGGGGCGTTCGCTGTGTCCGGGGTACAAGGGCGCCTCAGGGGTCACATCTGCCCCGTTGGACCCGCGACAAGCCCGGAAATCCGGGCGAGTCGGCTGAAAACGTCCGATGTGGCTGGTAGGTTCAACTCCGGTTCCGCCGGGCCCTCGGCCCACTGGCACCGTGGCACGGGGCAACCGCTCCGGGCGCCGGACGGCACGTCCGTCCGACCGATACTGCAAGAAGTCCGAGGAGGACATCCATGGCTGACAAGTCACTGAACCGCACCGAGCTCGTCGCTGCCGTCGCCGCCGAGTCCGGCCAGAGCCAGGCCACCGTCAACGGCGTCGTCGACGCGCTCTTCAGCGTCGTCTCGTCGTCCGTCGCGGACGGCACGAAGGTCACGATCCCCGGTTGGATCGCCTTCGAGAAGACGCACCGCGCCGCCCGCACCGGCCGCAACCCGCAGACGGGTGAGGCCATCGAGATCGCCGCGAGCGACTCGGTCAAGGTCAGCGCCGGCTCGAAGCTCAAGGCTGCGGTCAAGTAAGACTGTTCCGCGCATCGGGAGGGACGGCTTCGGCCGTCCCTTTCGTCGTTTCCAGGGTGCGTTCGGTGCGTCGGGTCGCGTTCGTCGGGTCGCGTCGCGTCGTGTCGGGTCGCGTTCGTCGCGCTGCGTCGACCGGGAGGCCCGTGCCGGTTCCCACAGGTCGGCCCGGCCGGTTCGGTGGCCGGGTGGGCACCGCCTAGGCTTGACGGGTGAATCGGATCGCGCGCATCGCCGGTCCCGCCGTGCTCCTGCTCGTCGGGTTCGTGGCGCTGCTCACGGCACTCGTCATCGGCGGTGGTGCGAACGCAGCGCTGATCGCCGACCCCGGTGCCCTGGTCCGTTTCGGTCTGCCGATCTCCCGGTTGGTCGTGGACCTGTCCGCCGCCGCGACGATCGGCGGCCTCGCGCTGGCCACCGTCGGACTCTCGCGCTCCGGGCCGGAGTGGAACCGCGCCATCGACGTCGCGGCCGCCGCCAGCGGGCTCTGGACGGTGTCGTCCGCGGTCACCACCTTCTTCACGTTCCTGAGCGTCGCCGGCTCGAAGATCAGCATCGATGAGCAGTTCGGCCAGTCGATGGGCGTGTTCCTCACCGGCACGGACCTCGGGCTCGCCTGGCTCGTGACGGTGCTCGTCGCCGCCGCCGTCACGGTGCTCTGCTTCGCCGTCCGTTCCCGGGGCATGGTCGCCCTGACCGCCGGTGTCTCGATGATCGGCCTCATCCCGCTCGCACAGCAGGGCCACGCCGCCGGCACCGCGAGCCACGACGCCGCCGTGACCGCGCTCGGGCTGCACCTGGTCGGCGCCGCGCTCTGGGTCGGTGGCCTGACCATGCTCGTGCTCCTGCGCGGCGTGCTGCCCGGTGACCGCCTGGCCGTGGTCGTCGCGCGGTACTCGAGCATCGCGCTCGGGTGCTTCGTGCTCGTGGCGGTGTCGGGTGTCGCCTCGGCGCAGATCCGCGTGGGCGCCCTCTCGAACCTGTTCACGCCGTACGGAACCCTGGTGCTGGTCAAGATCGGCGCGATCGTCGCCATCGGGCTCCTGGGTGTCGTGCAGCGTCGGCGTGCGATCCGCTCCCTGACCGAGGCGCCGGCACGGCACCGCCCGTTCTGGACCCTGATCGTGGTCGAGCTCGCCGTGATGGGCGTCGCATCGGGCTTCGCCGCGGCGCTCGGACGCACGGCCACCCCGGTCGACCAGATCGCGCTGAGCAAGACGACCGACCCGAGCCCCGCCGAGCTGCTCACCGACGACCTGCTGCCGCACGCGCCCGGGGCCTGGGGCTGGCTGACGCAGTGGAACATCGACCTGTTCTGGCTGATGGCCGCCGTGCTGCTCGCTGCGACCTACGCGGCCGGTGTCGTGCGCCTGCGCCGCGCCGGGGTCCACTGGCCGGTGCGCCGTTCGGTGGCGGCGGCCCTCGCGATCATCTCGCTCGTGGTCGCGACGTCCGGTTCGCTGCACCAGTACGACCGGTTCCTGGTGTCGGCGAACGTCGGCGCGCACGTGCTGCTCGGCCTGGTGGTGCCGGCGCTGGTGTGGGCGGCGGCTCCCGTCGTGCTCATCCGGGCCGCGGTGCACCCGCGCGACGACGACAGCACCGGGGTGCGCGAGTGGACCGGTGTGCTGGTCGACAACGCCGCGGTCCGCTACCTGGTGCAGCCCTTCCCGGCGTTCCTGCTCGCCGCAGCGGTGTGGTGGGCGTACTTCGCCACCGATGCCGTCCGGTGGTCGGTGAGCGACTCCACGGGGCGCACGGTCATCGACGTGGGCTTCCTGCTCGTCGGGCTCCTGGCGATGCCGACGCTCTTCACACCGGTCGCGGCCGGCCAGCAGTACCCGACCCGCGCAGCAGCGATCGTCCGGATCGTCGGGGCCGCGGTCGTCGCCGCCGGAGCGGTGTCGCTCGGCGTCGCGATGCGCGGGCCGCTCGGACTGCTGCAGGCGTCGTGGTTCGGGGCGATGGGGCGGACGTGGGGCCCCGATCCGCTCGTCGACCAGGCCCGTGGCGGGCTCGTGCTCGTGGTCGCCGGGGTGCTGCTCCTGGTGGCCGTCGTCGTGGTGGTGCTCGTGCAGCTGCGGCGCGCTGGATCGGCGGCGCGCACGCTCGGAGTGGACGCGCAGACCCTCGAGCAGGACGCACGATGAGCGTCGAGCTCAGCGACGAGCAGCGGGCCGTCTTCGAGTACATCGAGCACACCCGCGACCACGTCTTCATCACCGGTCGTGCCGGCACGGGCAAGTCGACCCTGCTCAACCACCTGTCGTGGAACACCGAGAAGCAGGTCGTGATCTGCGCACCGACCGGGGTTGCAGCCCTGAACGTCGGTGGCCAGACGATCCACTCGTTGTTCCGCCTGCCGATCGGCCTCATCGCCGATGCCGAGCTGCGCCAGGGACCGGACACCCGCAAGCTCCTGAACACCATCGACACCCTGGTCATCGACGAGGTCTCGATGGTGAACGCCGACCTGCTCGACGGGATGGACCGCTCGCTCCGCAAGGCCCGCGGGCGGCAGTTCGAGGCGTTCGGCGGTGTCCAGGTGGTCATGTTCGGCGACCCGTACCAGTTGCCGCCGGTCCCGGGTGGTGCCGACGAACGCGCCTACTTCACCGACCACTACCGGTCGATGTGGTTCTTCGATGCCAAGGTCTGGCTCGAGGCGGAGCTGAACATCATCGAGCTCGCCACCGTGCACCGCCAGCGCGACGACGCCTTCGCCGCCATGCTCACGGCGGTGCGGCACGGCCGGGTGACCGCCGAGATCGCCGACCAGCTGAACACCGCGGGCGCACGGCCCTCGCCCGACGACGCCATCACCCTCGCCACCCGGAACGACACGGTCGCGCGCATCAACAAGGCGGCGCTCGAACGGTTGCCCGGCAAGGTGAAGACCGCGAAGGCCGACGTCAACGGCGACTTCGGCGGGCGGAACTTCCCGGCCGACGAAGCCCTCGAGCTCAAGCCCGGCGCGCACGTGATGTTCCTGCGCAACGACGCCGACCAGCGGTGGGTGAACGGGACGCTCGGCATCGTCACGGCGATCCGCGACACGGTGTGGGTCGACGTCGACGGAGAGTCGTTCGAGGTCCAGCCGTCGGTGTGGGAGAAGTTCAAGTACTCCTACGACGCCGACAAGAAGGAACTCAAGAAGGACACCGTCGGTGAGTTCCAGCAGTTCCCGTTGCGGCTCGCCTGGGCGGTGACGATCCACAAGTCCCAGGGCAGCACCTACGACCGCGCGGTGGTCGACCTGGGCAACCGGGTGTTCAGCGCCGGACAGACGTACGTCGCGCTGTCACGCCTGACGTCGCTCGAGGGGCTGTACCTGACCCGGCCGCTGCGGCCGCAGGACATCATCGTCGACACGGACGTCCGGCGCTTCATGTCCGAGGCGCCACGCATCGTCGCGACGGCACTCGAGGCCCGGAAGTCGGAGCCTGCGCCGGACCCCGACTCCGACGACGACGCCTGACGCACACACGACGACGCCCGCCTGCCGGAGCGGCAGACGGGCGTCGGGGAGCGTGTCGGTGAGTCAGGCGCGAGCCGCCGCACGCAGCGCGCGGAGGTTCTCCTTGTCGGCACCGAGCGCCGTCAGCAGCAAGATGACCCCGACGATCGCGTGGAACACGTTGTCGGTGGTGTTCAGCGCGAAGATGTTCGCCGAGGTGTTGACGAAGACGAAGCCGTAGACCGCCAGCACCACGAGCACGGCGCCGACGACCAGGTTGCCGTTCCGCGAACCGATGGTGGTGCCGAGCCCGGTGATGAGCAGGACCGCGGCGAGCAGCACCCAGATGAGGGCGAGCGGCGGGTTGACCCCGAAGGCGTTCCAGAGCATCCCGCCCTGGCGGCTGAAGAAGCCGGGGTCGCCGTCCGCGGCGAAGAAGAAGCCCAGGATGCCCCAGAGTGCGAGGACGCCACCGACCGTGAGCGCGAGCCCGCGGTTCGGTGAGGCGGTGATGCCCGGTTCCTTGATGGCCACTTCGGTCTCCTCCTCGTACACTGCCGACGCGACGTGCGTCAGTCCGGCGGTGCCCGCCGGACTGAGCGGCGCGGCACTGAGCGGCACAGCGCGGGATCCGCGGGTGACGGCCGCGCGGTTCCCAGCCTCCGGCCGGTGAGCCAACGGTATCGTGTCCGACCCCGACCGTCCGAATCGCAGCGCCGTCACCAGGCGTGCGACGAGACCGACGACGACCACTCCGAGGAGGACCAGCCCGGTGACCTTGACACCCGAGCGCAATGCACCGGAGTCGCGTGGACCGAGCGTCTCGCGGCGGTTGCGGTGGGGTGTGCTGGCGGCTCTGGGGTTCGTGATCGTGCCTTCCGTCTACGCGGCCGCGGTGCTGACGCCGGTGGGGCAGCGCATGGAGGACGCCGCGCTCGGCGGGGTCCGTGAGTCCGACCTGTTCAGCTCGGACACTGCGCTCAACGTCATCTCGGTGCCGGTGATCCTGTTGCTCGTTGTCGTGATCGTCGCGGTGGCGTTCGCCAGGCGACGGCTCTCGGTGGGGCTCGGCGCGGGTGCAGTGGTGCTCGCGTCGGCGGCCACCTCGACGCTCGTCAAGCGTATCGCCGAGCGCCCGGAGATCGCCCAGTCGACGACGCCGAACTCGTTCCCCTCGGGCCACGCGACCATCGCTCTGGCCGCACTGTTCGCCGTCCTGATGGTCACGCCCCGTCGCTTCCGGCCGATCGTCACGCTGCTCGGTGCCGCCTACGCGGTCTTCGTCGCCAACCAGACGGTCGTCTACGGCTGGCACCGGGTGAGCGACATCATCGGGGCGTGCGCGATCGCGATGTTCTGGCTCGGCGTCGTCCGGGCGTTCGGTCCGAGGGTCGACCGGGGCCTCCGAGGTGACCGGGACGGCCGACGGGGACCGCGCCGGGTGGTCAGCGTCGTCCTGCTCGTCGCCACCGGGGTCACGCTTGCCGTCGGCGTCGCCGCGCTCGTCGTCGGCTTGACGGGGGACGGCGCTCACGACCACGCCGCGATACTGATGGCCGGACGACTGGCCTCGAGCGCGAGCGTCCTGGCGGTGGTGACCGCGGTGTGGTTCCTCGACGGCATGCACCACGCGGCCCGGACCGACCCCGCAGCACTGCCCGCAGCGCGCTGACGCCTGGTGGGAATGCACCGGCGTACGCTACGTTGTACCCAGCAAGTCGATGCAAACGCATCGATATCGCGAAAGGCGGCGCATCATGCAGTTCGGCATCTTCACGGTCAGTGACGTCACGACCGACCCCACGACCGGCACCACGCCGGACGACACGCAGCGCGTCCGTGACATCCTCACGATCGCGCAGCACGCCGACCAGGCCGGACTCGACGTCTTCGCCACCGGCGAGCACCACAACCCGCCGTTCGTCGCCTCGTCGCCGACCACGTTGCTGGCCTACCTCGCGGCGAAGACGAAGGACATCACGCTCTCGACGAGCACCACGCTCATCACCACGAACGACCCGGTGCGCATCGCCGAGGAGTACGCGATGCTCCAGGTGATCTCCGACGGCCGCATGGACCTCATGATGGGTCGCGGCAACACCGGCCCGGTCTACCCGTGGTTCGGGCAGGACATCCGCCAGGGCGTCAACCTGGCGATCGAGAACTACGCGCTCGTCCGCCAGCTCTGGGAGAACGACGTCGTCAACTGGCAGGGCAAGTTCCGCACGCCGCTGCAGGGCTTCACCTCGACGCCGCGCCCCCTCGACGGCGTGCCCCCGTTCGTCTGGCACGGCTCGATCCGCACGCCCGAGATCGCGGAACAGGCCGCGTACTACGGCGACGGCTTCTTCCACAACAACATCTTCTGGCCGATCCAGCACACCGAGCAGATGGTCGGGCTGTACCGCCAGCGCTTCGAGCACTACGGTCACGGCCGTGCGGACCAGGCGATCGTCGGTCTGGGCGGGCAGTTCTTCGCCCGCAAGAACTCGCAGGACGCGGTCAACGAGTTCCGGCCCTACTTCGACAACGCCCCGGTCTACGGGCACGGCCCCTCGATGGAGGACTTCGCTGCCCAGACCCCGCTCACGGTCGGTTCGCCGCAGCAGGTCATCGACCGGTACGCGGCCATGAAGGACCACGTCGGCCACTACCAGCGCCAGCTGTTCCTGGTCGACCACGCCGGGCTGCCGCTCAAGACCGTGCTCGAGCAGATCGACATCCTGGCCACGGACATCGTCCCCGAGCTGCGCAAGCTGAACGACGAGGGCCGTCCGTCCGACGTGCCGTCGAACCCGCCGAGTCACACGGAGCGCGCCGCCGCGGCGCTCGCCGCCGGCACGGTCGGCAGCGACCACGTCGCCGCCGAGGACGAGTGGACGGGCGCCTCCGTCTGACGCTCCCAGCGCTCGGTTCGTGAGCAGGAATGGTCGGGTCCCGCGAGGTGACCCGACCTTTTCTGCTCACCATGCGGGGTGGGCGCGACCACAGGCGGACGGGAGGCACGGCGCCGGCTGGCACCGCGCCTCCCGTCCGCCCCGGCGCACGTCCACGGCGCGAGTCGCGAAAGCGACAGTCCTGCGGATGGCACTGCCGTCACCTTCGCGAAAGCGACAGTTGCCCGCCGATCATCGGCGGAGATCTGTCGCTTTCGCGAGAGGGGCGGCGGGCTCGGTGACCGGACGGGCCGGCACGAGCTTCAGGCCGACGACGCAGCCGACGATCCCGGCGATGAACAGCACGCGCAGCACGGTGACGGGCTCGGCGCCGGTGGCCATGCCCCACAGCACCGTCAGGGCTGCACCCGTGCCGGTCCACACGGCGTACGCGGTGCTGATCGGGATGTGCTCGAGGACGTAGCCGAAGGCGACGAGGCTGATCACGATCGTGATCGCGAACACGACGGTCGGGCCGGGTCGGGTGAAGCCGTCGCTCTCGCCGAGGGCGGTCGCCCACACGGTCTCGAGCGTGGCGCTGAGGAACAGGACGATCCAGGCCACCTCAGCTCACCACCTTGAGGCCGACGACGCAGGCGACCAGGCCGAACACGAGGCCGAGGCGTGCGAGCGACGCGGCTTCCTGCCGGCGCAGGATCGACACGACGACCGTCAGCGAGGCGCCGATGCCGACCCAGACGGCGTAGGCGGTGCCCACCGGGATCGACTTCATCGCGAACGCGAGCCCGACCATGCTCAGCGCCATCCCGGCGATGAACACGATCGTCGGCACGACCTTCTTGAAGCCGTTCGAGGCGCTCAGGGCGGTGGCCCAGACGGCCTCGAGCACGCCGCTCAGCACGAGGATGACCCAGGCCATGACGATGTTCCCTTCCTTCGGTGGCATAGTCGCACGACTGTGCGACAACGACCTCGACGGTAGCACGAGTTCGTACGACTGTGCGAGTATGGCGTCGTGGCCAGGAGCATGGACGTCGAGCAGCGGCGCCGCACCGTGTCCGAGGCGGCGTGCCGGGTGCTCGCCCGCGACGGACTCGGGGCGCTCAGCGTCCGGAACGTCGCGGCGGAGGCCGGACTGCCGCCGAGCACCGTCCGCTACACCTTCCCGACCCAGGCGAGCGTCCGGTCGCACGCGCTCGAGCTCGTGTTCGACGCGACCGCGGCCCGGATCGACGCCGTGCCCGCGGACCTGCGGGGCACGGCGTACGCGCACGCGGTCCTGCTCGAGCTCCTGCCCCTCGACGAGGAGCGACGCATCGAGCTCGACGTCTACCTGGGCCTCGGCACGGCGGCGCTGACCGACACCGAGCTGCGGCCGTTCCACGACCGGGTCGTCGACGAGATGCGGGAGTGGTGCGGGCGGATCCTGCGGGCGCTCGGGGTGCCGGACGCCGACGTGCCCTACGAGACCCGGCGGCTGCACGCCCTGGTGGACGGGCTCGCGATGCACATCGTGCGGGTCGATCCCGGGGGTGACGCCTCGTGGGCGATCGACACGCTCGACCGGCACGTGGCGGGCATCGCCCGGGTCTGACTGCGGCACGGTGCCGGGTTCGCGGGCCGGTGCGGCGTTGTGGCTGGCGGTGGAGCACGTGCACGGTGCTGGGTTCGCGAACCCGTGCGTCGTTGGTGGCTCCGTGCGGCGCTCCAGGCCTGCACCGAGCGAGCAACCCTGCACGGGGTGAACGAACTCGCACGGTGCGCAGGCGGCCGCGCGCGGACCGCCACGCAGCACGCGTCGCCTATCCTTTCCGGGTGACGACGACCACGCCGCCGCAGCAGCGCTCCCGCTCCCGTTCCCTGACGGGCCCGGGCCTCGTGCTGCTCACCGTCGTCGTGCTCCTGGGGATCCGGCTGCTTTCCCCGAGCATCGGGACCGCCGGCCTGCCGGACGTCGTGCAGGACTTCCTGACGCTGGCGATCAGCGTGGTGGTCGAGTCGCTGCCGTTCGTGGTGCTCGGCATCGTGCTGTCGATCGTCGTCGAGGTGTGGGTGCCCGTCGGTGCGCTCGAGAAGGTCCTGCCGCAGAACGCCTTCGGCCGCCGCGCCGTGATCTCGCTGATCGGCATGCTGTTCCCGGTGTGCGAGTGCGGGAACGTGCCCCTCGCCCGCGGCCTGATGATGCGCGGGTTCACCCCTGCCGAGGCCGTCACGTTCCTGGTCGCCGCGCCGATCCTCAACCCGCTCGTCATCATCAGCACCGCGCAGGCGTTCGGCTGGTCCGGCTGGATCCTGCCGGTCCGGATCGTCGGCGGCTTCGTGATCGCGAACCTCGTCGGCTGGATCGTCGCCGCGCACCGCCGCCCGGCCGACCTGCTGCTGCCCGCGTTCGAGGCCCGGTGCCGAGCCGCGATCGGCGCACCACGGAGCCGGAACCGTTGGCGGGAGAGCGCCGCGCAGTTCGGCGGCGAGACCGCGACGATGATGCCGGCCCTGTTCGTCGGCGCCGGCCTGGCTGCGGCGATCCAGGTCGCCGTGCCCCGTTCCACGCTCGTCGCGATCGGCTCGAACCCGGTGCTGTCCGTCGCGGCGATGATGCTGCTCGCCATGACGGTGTCGCTCTGCTCGAACGTCGACGCGTTCTTCGCGCTGTCGTTCGCCTCGACGTTCCTGCCCGGGTCGATCACGGCCTTCCTGATCATCGGGCCGATCATCGACGTGAAGATGATCGCCCTGCTCCGCACGACGTTCCGGGTCCGGTTCCTGGTGCTGCTCGCCGTCGTGTGCGTGCTGTTCGCCGGCACCGTGGGATTGGTGATGAATGTCCTCGTCTGACGCACGCAGCAGCAATGCTCCGGCCTACCTCGGGCTCGGGTCCGTGCTGGCGGTCGCCCTGTGCACGCTCTGGCTCGCGCTGGTGGGCCACCTCGACCTGTACATCAACCCGCGGTACTCGGTGTTCACGATCGTGCTCGCCGCCGTCGCGGTACCCGCCTCGATCGCGGGCCTGGTGGTCATCGCACGCGGCCACGGCCACACGCACGGTGACGACGCGGACGAGCACGAGCACGAGCCGGACCACGACCACGGGCGGCGCGGGCCCGGCCGTGGTCGCGCCGTCCGCCTTGCCCTCGGCGGAGCGGCCGCGATCGTCACGGTCGGGGTCACCGTGTCGATGCTGGTCCTGCCCCCGACGACGCTGTCCGCCCGCACCGCGCAGCAGCGGAGCGTGGACTCGGCGACCCTGTCGAACGCGACGGGCTCCGAGGCGGCGGTCTCCCTGCTCGGCAGCGAGGGCGTCGACACCTCGGAGTACGGCGTCAAGGACTGGGCGGCGCTGATCCGGCAGACCACCGACACCACGGCCCTGGTCGGCAAGCAGGTACGGCTGTCCGGCTTCGTCGTGCCCGGCCAGGACGGCTCGTTCACCCTGACCCGGTTCGTGATCAGCTGCTGCGCCGTGGACGCCCAGCCAGTCGGCCTCGGCGTGGTGACCGAGGGCGGCGACCGTACCGAGGCGGAGCCCGACGAGGGGCAGTGGGTCACGGTGACCGGCGCACTCGCGGCGAACCCGGACCAGTCCGGCGACGCCCGCATCGTCATCAAGGCCGCGAAGGTCACCGAGATCGCGCAGCCGAAGGACCCGTATGAGTACTGAGACGGGCACGAGTACTGAGACGGGCACGAGTACTGAGCGCACCGACCGCCGCCCGGTCACGCGCCGGTTCCACCGCCGGTACCTCGCCGTCGTGCTCGTCCTGGCGGTCGTCGCCGCGCTCGCCGCCGTCGTCGGGTCGCAGCAGGGCCCACGCCTGCGCGACGTGTCGTACGACGCCACCGGTCTGGTGTCGCGCCCGGCGCAGCGGGTGATCCTGACGGCGAACCAGGCGCTGCAGCAGGTGTCCGCCGCCGACGTCCGGGTCAGCCCCGCGGCCGCGCACACCGTGACCTCGAGCGGCAACACGATCGCGGTCGAGTTCGCCGGACCCCTGGCCTACGACCGCGACTACACGGTGACGGTCGCGAACGTCCGGGCTCCGGGGCAGCGTGCCACCGCGGACCTGACCGCCGCGATCCGCACCGGCAGTACCGACGTCCTCGCCCTCGTGCCGGGAGCCGACGGTGCGAAGGACCGCATCGTGCGCCGCTCCCTCGACGCCGGCGGTGCGACGACGGTGTACCAGGGCACGGACATCTCGGAGTACGCCCGGCTCGGACGGTCCCTGGTGGTGGTCAGCGGCAGCGACGCGAGCTCCTCGGTCGACGTGGTCGCGTTGTCCGGCGGGGTGCAGGACCCGGACGCCCCCGTCGAGCACCTCACCCTGCCGTCCTCGCAGGGGCGGGTCACCGCGCTGCACGTCGCCGACGACGCGGCCTCGTTCGGGTTCGAGTACGCCGACACGTCCACCGGGCAGTCGCGGAACACTGGTCTGTACGTGGTCGACATGACGGGCACGCACCTGCCCACCGCGATCGCCGAGGACGGGAAGCCGCAGACGGGCGCCGTACCGATGACGGTCGGGCAGTGGGCCTACGTGCCCCGGACCGAGAGCGCCCTGGTGCGGACGGGCAGCGACGACCTGGTGCTCGTCGACATGAGCGGCCGTGCCGACCCCGTCCGGCTCGGCAGCGCCACGTACCTGCACGGGTTCGTCGGCTCGGGCACCACGGCCGTCGTCGAGACCGGCACGGGCATCGAGCGCCTCGACCTGACCGACGGCGCGAAGACGGCGCTGCGGGCGCCGGCCGCGAGCACCGACGCGGCGGTGCTCGGCAGGATCGCCCCGCTGACGGACGACACGTACCTGCGCGTGCTGGGGGACGTGCGGTCGGACGGGACCGTCTCGGCACGGATCGTGCGCGTGGACGGTGGGCGGGCCTCCCGGCTGCCGGTGACCATCCCGGACGACGCGAGCGTCACGGCGGTCTGCCCGTCCCCGAACGGACAGTTCGTGGCGGTCGCGACGAAGTCGGCGACCGACGAGCTGGTGAGCATCGTCGACGCGACCTCCGGTGCGCTCGAGGCGAGCATCGACGCGGGTTCCGTCGACTGGTGCGGCGCGCTGCCGTCCGGCGACGAGGTCGGCTGACGGCCCGACGGACAGGGCGGACAGGGCGGACAGACGGGAGGCCCGTTGCCGGCTGGCAACGGGCCTCCCGTCTCGCAAGTGGTGACGACTACGCCAGCGTGGCCGCGTCGATCACGAAGCGGTAGCGGACGTCCGAGGACAGGACGCGCTCGTAGGCCTCGTTGATCTGGTCGGCGCTGATGAGCTCGGTCTCCGGCAGGATGTCGTGCTCGGCGCAGAAGTCCAGCATCTCCTGGGTCTCCCGGATGCCGCCGATGGCGGACCCGGCCCAGCTGAGCCGGCGCGGGATCAGGGCGAACGCCGGGACCTCGAGCGGCTCGGACGGAGCGCCGACGTTGACGAGCGTGCCGTCGACCTTGAGCAGGCCGAGGTACGAGCCCATCGGGATCTTCGCCGACACGGTGTTGATGATGAGCTCGAAGGAGTTCGCGAGCTTCTCGAACGTCTCCGGGTCCTTCGTCGCGTAGTGGGCCTTCGCGCCGTAGCGGAGCGAGTCGGCTTCCTTCGACGTGGTCTGCGACAGGACGGTGACCTCGGCGCCCAGGGCGACGGCGATCTTGACGGCCATGTGGCCGAGGCCGCCCATGCCGATGACAGCGACCTTCGTGCCGGGGCCGGCCTTCCAGTGGTGCAGCGGCGAGTAGGTGGTGATGCCGGCGCAGAGCAGCGGCGCGACCTTCTCGATGTCGAGCGACTCGGGGACGCGGAGGACGAAGTCCTCGTTCACGACGATCGCCTGCGAGTAGCCGCCCTGGGTGATCGAGCCGTCGGCCGGGTCGACGCTCGTGTACGTGCCGATGTTGCCCTTGAGGCAGTACTGCTCCTCGCCGGCGACGCAGTTCTCGCACTCGCCGCACGAGTTCACCATGCAGCCGACGCCGACGCGGTCGCCGACCTGGTGCTTGGTGACGTTCTCGCCGACGGCGGAGACGTGGCCGACGATCTCGTGGCCGACGACCTGCGGGTACTGGATCTGGCCCCACTCACCGCGGACGGTGTGGATGTCCGAGTGGCAGATGCCGGCGTAGGCGATGTCGATCTCGACGTCGTTCGCTCCGACGTCACGACGGGTGATGGTGGTCTTGACGAGCGGCTCGGTCGCTGACGGTGCCGCGTACGCGTTGACGGTGCGCAATGATCTCCTCGTGGGGGTGCGTTGCGGGCCGGTTCCGGCCCGGAACCAGTCTGATGGAGCGCGCCACAGCGTGGGAGGTTCCAATGGGGCTCCCCAGTGCGGGAATCGGAGTGGTCAGGCCAGCCGTGCGAGGCGCTGGCCCGCGATCGTGGCGAAGCGCAGCGGGTCGGCCAGGGCGTCGTCCGGTTCCCCGGTGGTCTGCGTGGCGAGGACGGTGAGCGAGGCAGCGGCGGCGTAGTCGTCGAGCGAGGCCTCGATCGCGCCGGCGACGAGCATCGACCGGGCGCCGGGGGCGTGCGTCGCTGTGAGCGACCGCACCACCGAGGGGACCTTGCCGGCGGCGGACTGCCCGTCGTACCGGCCCTCGCCGCTGATCACGACGTCGGCGCCGTCGAGGCGATCGGCCAGCCCGAGCACCTCGGCGACACCGTCCGCGCCGCGGGCCAGGGTCGCACCCCAGGCGAGCAGGCCGAAGCCGACGCCACCCGCGGCGCCGGCGCCGGGGGTCACGGGGTCCACCGAAGGGAAGCGGGCGGCCCAGGCGGCCAGCAGCTCGTCGAAGAATGCGACCCGCGAGGGCTCGATCCCCTTCTGCAGCCCGAAGACCGCGGCGGCGCCGGTCGGGCCGAGCAGGGGAGAGGTCACGTCGGTCAGGACGGTGACGCCGAGCGACGGCAGAGCACGCAGCGTGCCGCGGTCACCGTAGTAGCCGAGCGCCTCGAGCACGGGACGGCCGCCGTCGGTCGAGGCGCTGCCGCCGATGCCGAGCACGAGCCCCGTGGCGCCGGAGTCGAGCGCGGCGGCGATCGCCTCGCCGAACCCCCGGCTCGTCGCGGTGTCCGGCAGGAGTTCGTCGAGCAGTGGCAGGCCGCTCGTCGCCGCGAGCTCCACCACCGCACGGCCGTCGGGCAGCATGAGCCAGAACGTCTCGACGGGGGTGCCGGCGGGCCCGGTCACGGTGACGGGGACCCGGACTGCGCCGGGGACCGCGGTCTCGAACGCCTCGAGGGTGCCCTCGCCGCCGTCGGCCATCGGCACGAGCACCACGTCGTCGTGGGGGCGTTCGGTCAGCCAGCCGTCGCGGACCGCCTGGGCGACGGACGCCGCGGTCGCGGTGCCCTTGAACGAGTCCGGAGCCACCACGATGCGCACGGGACCACCGTAGTGGGGAGACGGCGACACGTGCTGGACAAGGTAGGCAAGGCTCACCTAAGTTAACGGTTAGGTGAGGCTCACCTAACTTCACGAACCAGCACTCGGGATCATCTCCATGTCGTCACTCCGTCGCGCCCTCACGGCCGCAGCGTCCGCCCTCGTCGTCCTCGCCGTGGCGACCGGCTGCACCGGCGGCGGCACCGGCACCGCGGGTGCGACGCACGCGGCGGGTCGCGGGACGAGCGCGACGGACCCGGCCGCGAGCCTCCAGGCCATCGCCCCGGTGACCGACGCGAAGGACGTGACCGGCGAGCGCACCGCGACCCTGGCGACGGACCTGCCGCCGACAGCGAGCACGGTGGACGAGCCCGAGCTGCCCGTCACCGTCACCGACAACCAGGACACCGAGGTGACCGTCACGAGCGCGGACCGGATCCTCGCGCTCGACATCTCCGGCACGCTGTCCTCCACCGTGTACGGCCTCGGCCTGGGGGACCACCTGGTCGGACGGGACGTCTCGACCGGCTTCGCGGGCACCGAGGACCTGCCGCTCGTCACCCAGAACGGCCACGAACTCTCCGCCGAGGCGATCCTCGCGCTCCGCCCGACCGTGCTGCTGACCGACACCTCACTCGGACCGTGGGACGTCGTCCTGCAGATCCGGAAGGCCGGCGTCCCCGTCGTCGTCCTGGACCCGCACCGGGACACCACGAACACCGACGCGATCATCGAGCAGGTCGCGACCGCGCTCGGCGTCCCGGCGACCGGCGACCGCCTGGCCGCCGAGGTGCACGCGCAGGAGCAGGCCGTCGCCGCGCAGGTCGCCCGGATCGCGCCGTCGGCTCGGGCCGACAAGCTGAAGATGGTGTTCCTGTACGTGCGGGGGAACGCCGGGATCTACTACCTGTTCGGCAGCGAGTCCGGCGCCGACTCGCTCATCGACGCCGTCGGCGGGCGGGACGTCGCGACGGAACAGGACTGGACGGGCATGCGCCCCGTCAACGCCGAGGCGCTCGTCGCGATGCAGCCGGACCTGGTCATCATGATGACCAAGGGGCTCGAGTCCGTCGACGGTGTCGACGGACTGCTCCAGCGGGTCCCCGCGATCGCGAAGACGCCCGCGGGCGAGCACCGCCGCATCGTGGACATGGCCGACACGACGGTGATGAGCTTCGGGCCGCGCACGCCCGAGATCGTGGCCGCGTTGGCCGCGGCGATCTACGGTCCGGCGGACGCCTCGTGACCGTCCGGGAGGAACGGATCGCGCCCGCCACGCACGTCCCCGCCGCACCGGCGGTCACGTCCAGGTCGCGGGTCGGCCGCATCGCGCTCCTCACCATCGGGCTCGTGGTGGCGCTCGTCGTCGCGACGCTGGTGTCGGCGAGCGTCGGGCAGCTCGGGATCTCGCCCGCCGAGGTGCTCCGGACCGTCGGCCGGTCGCTCGGGCTGCCCGTGGACGGTCCCGCCGACGACCTCGTCACCCAGGCGCTGTGGACGATCCGGTTCCCGCGGGTGGTGATGGCGCTGCTGATCGGTGCCGCGCTCGCCGCAGCCGGTGTGCTCATGCAGGCCGTGTTCGCGAACCCCCTGGCTGACCCCGGCGTCGTCGGGGTGTCCGGCGGCGCGGCGTTCGGGGCCTGCGCCTCGATCGTGTTCGGGCTGCAGTTCGCCGGGTACTGGACGACGCCGCTGATGGCCTTCGCCGCTGGGCTGGTCGCGACGCTGCTCGTCTACGGGCTGTCCCGTGCCGGCGGCCGGACCGAGGTCGTCACGCTCCTGCTCACCGGCATCGCGGTGAACGCGTTCACCGGCGCGGGGCTCGCCTTCCTGACGTTCCTCGGCGACCAGCAGGCGCGCGAGCAGATCGTGTTCTGGCAGCTCGGGTCCCTGAACGGCTCGATGTGGGACCAGGCAGCAGCGATCGCTCCCGTCATCGGTGCGGGCCTCGTCGGCGCCGTCGTGCTGACGCGCTCGCTCGACCTGCTCGCCCTCGGTGACCGGGCCGCGCGGCACGTCGGGGTGCGGGTCGAGGTCGTCCGGGTCGTCGCGATCGTGGTGGTCGCCCTGCTCGTCGGCGCAGCGGTCGCGTTCGCCGGCATCATCGCGTTCGTCGGGCTCGTCGTCCCGCACCTGATGCGGATGGTCATCGGCCCGGCGCACGGCCCGCTGCTGCTCGTCTCGACGCTCGGCGGCGCCCTGCTCCTGACGATCGCCGACCTGCTCGCGCGCACCCTGGTGCCGTACGCGGACCTGCCGATCGGCATGCTGACCTCGCTCGTCGGCGGACCCTTCTTCTTCTGGCTCCTGCGCCGTGCCCGCCGACGGTCGGGAGGCTGGGCATGATCGAGACGAGCGCTGTCGGCGCCGTGGTCGCCTCCGGGATCGGCGTCGTCATCGACGGACGACCGCTGCTCGCCGACGTCGACCTGACCGTGCGCGCGGGCGAGGTCCTGGCGCTCGTCGGTCCGAACGGCGCCGGCAAGTCGACCCTGCTCCGGGCGATCGCCGGTGACCTCGCGCACAGCGGCACGGTCGCGATCGACGGCGTGCGCACCGGCGGCGAAGCACCGCTCGCGACCGCTCGTCGGCGTGCCGTGCTCGAGCAGGACACCGCCGTGGCCTTCGGGTTCCGGGTCGGTGAGGTCGTCCGGATGGGCCGTGCTCCGTGGCGGGGGACCCCGCGAGCGGTCGACGACGACACCGTGGTCGCGCGGGTGCTCGACCAGGTCGAACTCGCCGACCGGATCGACCAGGCGTTCCCCTCGTTGTCGGGCGGGGAACGCGCCCGGGCCTCGTTCGCCCGGGTCCTGGCGCAGTCGACCCCGGTGCTCTTGCTCGACGAACCGACCGCCGCCCTCGACCTGCGGCACCAGGAGGCCGTGCTGGCCGTCGCCCGCGCACACGCCCGGGCCGGTGGCGCCGTCGTCGTGGTGCTCCACGACCTGAGCCTCGCCGGGGCGTACGCCGATCGCGTCGCCATGCTCGCCGGCGGCCGGATCGTCGCCGACGGCACCCCGACCGACGTCCTGACCGCCGACCGCATCGGCACCGTCTACCGGCACCCGGTCACCGTCGTGCCCGACCCGAACACCGGCACGCCCGTCGTCGTGCCGTCCCGAACTCTCCAGGAGGCCTCCTCGTGACCACCCGCACCCGCCCGCTGCGGCTCGCGCTCGCCGGACTGCTCGTCGCGCTCAGTGCCGGGGGAGCCGCCCTGGTGGGCGTCGCCCCCGCATCGGCAGCCGGCCGTGTCAGCGTCGCGATCGATGGGCACCCCGAGGTCACGAACCAGGTCGACTCGACGTACCTGACGACGCTGCGCCTGAGCGGTTCCGGGTTCCAGGGCATCAAGAACGGGTACGGCGGCATCTACGTGGCGTTCGGCACCGTGAACGGCACCTGGCAGCCGAGCAAGGGCGGGGCGACGGGCGCGGACTACAGCTACGTGCCCGACGACGAGTCGAACCCCACCGGGTACCTCGACTTCGTGGCCTTCGAGGGCAGCACCACCGCGTCGGCGGCGAACGGCGGCACGGTCGACTCCGCCACGGGCACCTGGTCCGCGACCCTCAAGGTCCCCGGTTCGACGTTCCAGGCGCTCGACCGGAACGGTGCCGCGAAGACCGTCGACTGCACGGTCGTGCAGTGCGGGATCATCACGATCGGTGCGCACGGCGTCGCGAACGCGAACAACGAGTCGTTCACACCCGTCTCCGTGCAGAACCTGTACGGCAGCGGCGGCACGCTGGCCGGTGGCGGCACCAGGGCGACCACCGGGCAGGCGCCGGCCGACACGACGGACGCGGGCAGTGCCTCCCGTCCGTCCGCCGAGCCGACGTCCGAGGCGAGCGCCGACACCCGCGCGACCACGAAGCCGTCCGCGCGATCGGCGAAGCCGACTGCCACCGCGGAGCCGACCGCGTCGGCGACCCCCACCACGCCGACCGGGGCGACCCCCTCGGCGGTGGCGGCCGCGGCTGCCGACGGCTCCTCGGGCGGGATCGACCCGGGCGTGCTGCGGATCGTCCTCGGCGGCCTGTCCGCGCTCGTCGTGGCCGTCGCGGCGCTCGTCGTCTTCGCGATCGTGCACTCCCGTCGCACCGCACGACGCACCGCGACCGACGTCGCGCCGTAGGACCACCGGACCCGGGTGCTCACAGGGGGCGCCCACATCGAGAGGGAAACACGAACATGACACGAATCGCACGCTCGTTCGGGATCACGCTGGCGGCAGGGGTCGCCGCGGTCGGGATCGCCGTCCTGCCCGCGGTCAGCGCGTCCGCGGCCACCGCGGTCACGAACGACTACGGTGCCAGCCTGTCCGTCAGCGGTCCGGCCTCGGTCGTCACCGACGGCCCGGGGGCGCTCCACGGCGTCTCGGACGGCAGCGTCACGGTCACCGGCAGCGGCTTCGACGGAGACGCGCAGGGGCGCGGCTTCGGCGTCTACGTCGTCTACGGGCCCAAGCAGGCGGACTACGCCACCAACTCCGGCTGGTTCGGCTCCGCCCAGTGGGTGTCGAAGAGCGCGTTCACGGCCGGCGGCGGCTTCACCACGACGATCGACGTCGCGAAGTCCTACACCGCGGACCCGCACCACACCGGCGACGCGGCCGCGACCGTCAGCTGCGACTACGACGCCACGAAGACCGCGACCGCCAACGCTGCCCTCGGGCAGTACGAGTGCTTCGTCCAGACGTTCTCGGCGCACGGCGTCGCGAACGACCCGGTCGACCTCGACGAGGTCCAGGTCCCCGTCACCTGGTGACCCACGCGGTGCCCCGGGTCCGCCCGGGGCACCGCCTCCCCACACGCGCACCACCCGACCCGAGGAACCGATGCACACCCAGACCAGACCGGCCCGTCGCCTCCGCGCGCTCAGCGCCACCGTCGCCGCGATCATCGGCCTGACCGCGGCCGTCGCCGGCACCGTGCCCACCGCGGCGACCGCCGCCACCGCGGCCTCGGGTCCGAGCACGTCCGTCACGGGCGGCACGCTCGACTGGGGGTTCAAGCAGTCGTTCCGGAACTACGTGCCGGCCGCAGGGCAGTCGGTGTCCGGCGGTGCGTCGAAGAACGCCGACGGCACGTTCCGGTTCGCCGCGTCGGGCGGCAGCTACGACCCCGGCACGCGGAAGCTCACCGTCACGGGTTCCGGCGCCGCGGTGTTCGACTACCGGGCGCACACGTTCGTCATCTCGCTGCGCGACCCTGCGATCGAGCTCACGCCGACCACCGGCACCCTGACCGCCGGGGTCGACGTGCGGCTGGTGGACCCGACGACCGGTGCCACGACGTCCGACCCGGGGACGAAGCGCATCGCGTTCGCGACGATCGACGTCACCAAGGGCACCCGATCGGTCACCGACGGGGAGTACTCGTGGACCGGTCTGCCCACCACGATCACCGCGGCGGGTGCAGCGGCCTTCGCAGCCGACGTCACCGGCGGCGGCAACCCGACCCAGTTCTACGCCGCGGGCACCGCGCTGGACCCGCTCTCGGTCGCCGTGACGGGCGACTGGGCCGCCGAGGGCACGGACGGTGACGGCGGCGCCGACGGTGACCAGGGGTTCAGCGACCCCGGCGTCCAGGGACTCGTGAGCACCGGTGTGCAGACCACGGTCGGTGACAGCACGATCGGCCGGGTCACCACGGTGGTGCGGGACGCCGCGCGCGCCCTGAACGTCGTGCAGGTACCGGCTGCCGGAACCGCCAAGGCGAGTTACTTGGTCGTGGACGACGACGGCAAGCGCGTCGCCGGGCCGATCGACCCCGGTGTCGCGACCTCGAAGCCGAGCGTCGACCCGTCCACCGGGAACATCGTCGCGACCGCGTCGTTGCCCGCCGCGGAGTTCGGCGGCACCGGCGCGAACGTCCAGGGCTGGGTCGTCGTCGTGCGCGGCACGGACGCCGCCTACCGGGACGTCGTGCACGTGAAGCCGTCCGTCGCGGTGCCCGCCGCGAAGGCGTTCACGATCGACCCCGCCGACGGCTCGATCGTCGCGCAGGTCGCCCCGGCCGCGAACGGCGGATCCGCGGGGCTGCTGCGGGTGGCCGCGGTCGGTGCGGGAGCCCGATCCGGGTCGGGTGCGGTGACCGAGGTCGGCACCAGCCCCGCTGGCGGGACCGTCCGCGCCGTCACCCGCACGGCAACCCTGATCGGCTCGGTCACCGGGACGATCTCGTCGGTCGGCGTCGACTGGACCGGCGAGCGCGCCGTCGTCTTCGACCAGGCCGCCGCCCTCGCCCGCGTCGTCGCCCTCGACACCGGAGCCTTGGTCGCCGACGTGTCGATCGGCGCCACCGCGACGTCCGGGGCCACCGGCGGGACCGTCGTCGACTCCCGAGGCCGGGCGTGGTGGAGCAACGACGGCGACGCCACGCTCCGAGCCGTCTCGTTGCGCGGGACCCCGGCCGTGACGATCTCGATCGACCGGGTCGGCGGTGCCGCGTACCTGGCCGTCGACGAGTCCGCGAAGCGCCTCTGGGTGTCGGCCGCCGGCAGCACCGACACCGGCAACGTCGTCCGCGCCTACGCGATCGACGGCAGCACCGCGCCCACGCTCGGTGCCGAGTACCAGCCCGGCACCACCTACACCGGCGACCCGATCGTGGTCGCCGCCGACGGCCGCGCGGTGGTCGGCGTCGTGAACGCCGCGACCGACGCCGCCGACCAGGGGCTCCGCACGTTCACGGTCGTGACCACCCCGACCATCACGGCGCAGCCGGCCGACGTCGCCGTGACGCTGACCGGCGCGACCACCGGAACCGACGGCAGCACGACCCCTGCCACGCCGCAGCAGGTGTCCTTCGCGGTCACCACGACCGGGACCCCGACGCCCACCGTGCAGTGGCAGCAGCACACCCCGTCCGGTTGGGCCGACTTGCAGGACGGCCCCTCGGTCGCCGGCGCGACGACCAGCACACTCCGCATCACGGCCACCGAGGGGCTGGACGGCGACCGGTACCGCGCGGTCGCCACGAACGTCCTCGGTGCGACCGTCGTCGGTCGGGTCGCCTCGGACACCGCGACCCTGCGCGTCACCGTGCAGGCGCCGACGAACCCGGGCGGCGGGAACGGCGGCGGGGGAACGGGCGGCGGCGGCACCGGCGGCGGGTCGACCGTGGTCGGTGCGGACGGGTCGATCACCGGGGCGGAGAACGCCCGGGGTGCCTCGACGAACGTGCGGCCGGCCACCGGCCTCTCGACCGCCGCGGCGGGCACGAAGCTCACCGTGACCGGCTCCGGCTTCACGAAGAACACCAACGGCTCAGGGTTGTACGTGCTGTTCGGGTACGTCACGAAGCACCCGAGCGCCGGGGGAGCGGCCGGCGCGGGCTACGACTACGTCCCCGGGTCCGGCGGCACCGGGCAGGACGGCCAGGGCTTCGTCGCCTGGCCCGACAACACCGGCACCGGCGCCGCAGCGACCGCGAAGCTCAGCGGCACGAAGAACGCCGGCTTCACGCAGGGCGGCGTCATCGCGCGCTCGACGTTCACCGGCCAGTCGACGAAGCGTGTCGACTGCCTGTCCGGGGCCGTGCAGTGCGGGGTCCTGACCATCGGTGCGCACGGCGCCGCCGACGCCGCGCTCGAGACCTTCACGCCGGTGTACTTCGCCGGACAGACGGTCCCCGGCACCCTGCCGACCGGTCCGACCACGGGTGGTGGTACCGGCGGCAACGGCGGCACGGTGATCCAGCCGCCCGTCGTGCAGCTACCGCCGGCCGCCACAGCACCGACCATCACGAACGCCTCGGACACGGCGCCGACGGCCGCGCCGACCGCTGCGCCGACCGCAGCGCCGCGGAACACCGCCGCCCAGCCCCGGAACAGCGCGAAGGCCCCCTCGGCCGCCGAGCCACCCACGGCCCCCGCCGCGGACTCCGACGAGCTGGCACGCAAGATCGACGCCGGCGACATCACGACCGTCGCGGCCGCCGACGCCGGGATCCCCGACGAGGTCACCGCCGGTGACCAGCTCGAGCTCCGCCTGCCGTGGACGGGCGACGACGAGGGCGGGAGCGTGTGGACCTACTCCGAACCGGTGCAGGGCGACGATTTCACCGTCGAGGACCGCACGGCCACCGCCACGGTCGACACCACGGGCCTGGAGGTCGGCGACCACCACGTCGTGCTCGTCGGTGACCAGGGAACGGTCGTCGCGGTGCCGTTCTTGGTGACCGACGGGGTCGAGGCGGTCACGCAGCCGGCCGATGGGTCGGCCGCCGCCGCGGCCGCGTCCGACGGGAGCAGCGGCGGGGGGATGTCCACCGAGACGCTGCTGCTCGTCGTGATCGGGTTCCTCGCCGGGCTCGTCGTGCTGGCGATCGGGCTCGTGGTGCTGCTGCTGACCGGGGTGCTGCAGGTGCGGACCCGTCGCACGCCGCGGGTGGCATCGGCTGCGGCGCGCGTCTGACGCCGGCGTCGTGCGACGTCAGGCGCGGACGCACCCGAGCCCGTCGAGGAACAGCGCCTCGGCCAGGGCCATGTGCTCGATCTCGGACGGATCGACGCTCTCGTCCGGCGCGTGCACGTTCGCAGCCGGCTCGGACACCCCCGCCAGGACGACCTCGACCCCCGGGATCGCCCGTTCGAGTGTCGCGCAGAGCGGGATCGATCCGCCGCCGCCGAGGGAGCCCACCGAGGACACCCGGTACGACGACGCCAGTGCGCTCCGGAACGCCGACGAGTACTGCCCCGCCGTCGCCCGGAACCCGTCGCCGGTGCCCGTGACCCGCGCGGTGACCTCGACCCCGGAGGGCGCTCGCCGCAGCAGGTGCGCCACGAGCAGTTCGCCGGCGGCAGCGGGGTCGACCCCCGGCGGGACCCGGAGGTTCAGCGCGGCACCGGCTGTCGCCTGCACGGACGGCGACGACCCGGCGACCGCCGGCGCATCGATGCCGACGACGGTCAGCGCCGGCCGTGCCCAGACCTGGGATGCCGGGTCCCCGGACCCGATCGGCACCGCGCTGTCGAGCAGCCCGGCGTCGGCGGCGAACCGGTCGGCGTCGTAGGGCAGACCGTCCCAGGTCTGCGAGGCCTCGAGCCCGTCGACGGTGGTGTCCCCGGCGTCGTCGCGCAGCGTGGCGAGCAGGGCCACCAGGGTCGCGATGGCATCGGGCGCCGCACCGCCGAACATCCCCGAGTGCACGTTGCCGTGCAGCGCTCGGACGCGCAGCTCGACGAACGCCGTGCCGCGCAGGGTGGTCACGAGCGCGGGGACCCCGACGGCGGCGTTGCCGGCGTCCATCACGACGGCTGTGTCGACGGCGGCGAAGTCCGCTGCGTGGGTGGACACGTACTGCTCGAGACCGTCGGTGCCCTGCTCCTCGGACCCCTCGACGACCACGACGAGTCCGACCGGGAACGAGCCGTGCACGTCGAGCAGGGCCCGCAGCGCCACGAGGTGGGTGACGACCCCGCCCTTGCAGTCAGCAGCGCCGCGACCGTACAGGCGACCCTGTCGCTCGGTCAGGGTCCACGGGTCGCTCGTCCACGCTGCGAGGTCGCCCGCGGGCTGGACGTCGTGGTGGGCGTAGAGCAGGACCGTCGGGGCGCCGGGCGGCGCGGGGTGGGTCGCGAGGACCGCCTGCGAGCCGTCCGACGTCGTGACGAGGCGCGAGGTCAGGCCGAGGCCGTCGAACGCACCCCGCACGCGCTCGGCGACGCGGCGGCAGTCGTCGAGCGACTGCACGGCCGGGTCGTGGACCGACGGGATGGCGACGAGCGCCGCGAGCTCGTCGAGCCCCGCGGGCATCCCGGCGCGGACGGCGTCGCGGAGCGGGTCAGCGGGCTCGGTCGCCTGCAGCGCTGCGTCGCCGGTGCTCACGAGCGCCCGATCTCCCAGATGCGGAACTCACCAGAGGCGTCGACCGACTTCGTCAGCCCGGTGAGCGACTTCTGCCCGATGACGTTCTCCTGCCCGGCGAGCAACGGGATGAGCGGCACGGACTCGGCGGTGTCCTGCTGGATCTCCTCGATCTGCTTCGTCCGCTCGGTCGCGTCGGCCTCGACCGCCTGCGCGGCGACCAGTTGCTGCACGGCCCGGTCGTCGAAGTGGTTCGCGAGCAGGTTGACGTCCTCGGAACCGTAGGCCGGCGTCAGGTACGACGAGGCGTCGGGGTAGTCCTGGAAGAACCCGAGCTGGAAGACCGGGTACTCGCCCTTGCCGACGTTCCCGACGTAGGTGTCCCAGCTCGCCGACTGCAGGTCGACCGTGAACAGGCCGGTGTCCTCGAGCTGCTGCTTTATCAGTGCGTACTCGTCGTCCGACCCGGAGCCGTAGTGGTCGGTCGTGTACTCGATCGGCAGCGTGACGGGCGTGCGCACGCCGGCCTTCTCGAGGATGGCCGCGGGGTCGGCGCCGTCGTACTCCGTCTGGAACGCATCGGTCGCGCCGGTGAAGTCGGACGGCACGATCGAGTACGCCGGAGCGTAGGTGCCCTGGTAGACGTCCTTCGCGATCGCCGCGCGGTCGACCGTCGCGGCGACGGCCTGGCGGATCGCGGTCTTCTGCGCGGTGTCGTCACCGGGCATCGTGTCGAGGTTGAAGCCGAGGAACCGGACCTCGCCCGACGAGCCCTGGACCCGCTGCAGGCCGTCGTCCTCGGACAACGAGGTGACCTCGGTCGGCGTGAGCTGGCGGTACGCCACGTCGGCGTCGCCCTCTTGCACCGCGAGCTTGAGGTCGGCGGACTTCGTGTACTGCTTGATCGTCACGCTCGACGACTCCGGCGCGGTGCCGTCGTACTCCTTGTTCGCCGTCAACGCGATGGTCGCCCCGCCGTCGGCGGACTGCTGCAGCGCGTACGGACCGGACCCGACGACCCCGTCGTCCGCGTGGACCTTCGTCCCCGAGAACACACTGCTGTCGACGATCGCCCCGGCCATGCTCGCCAGGACGTACGGGAACGTCTGGTCGTTCGCCTGCTTCAGGGTGAACGTGACCTCGTCGCCGTCGGCCGCCACGGACGCCATGTTGGCGAGCAGCGACCCCGGACCGTTCTCGGAGCCGATGCCGACCTGGCGCTCGAACGAGAACACGACGTCCTTCGCCGTCAGGGCGTCACCGTTCGAGAACGTGAGCCCGTCACGGATCCGGCACACGTAGTGGGTGCCGTCGGTGAAGTCGCACGACTCGGCGACCTCGGGACTCGTCGTGGTCTCACCGGCCGGGTAGGTGAGCAGGTGCTGGTACAGCTGCGTCTGCACCGTGTAGCTGCCGCGGTCCCAGGCGCCGGCCGGGTCGAGGGACGTGACGGGATCGGTCGTCCCGATCACCAGGCCGTCGGAGACGTCGGTCGACGCCCCGGTCGAGGCGCAGCCGGTGAGCACGGCGGCGACGGCAGCGGAGAGCGCGAGCGCGGAGAGGAGTCGGGTCGTCACGGGGTTCCTGAGGGGGATGGTTTCGAGAGGGAGAAACGGGGATGTGCGGCCCCGCCGGTCGCGAGGTCGGCGATCATGTCGCCGAGCAGCGGTGCGAACTTGAAGCCGTGGCCGGAGAACCCGGTCGCGACGGTGACGGGACCACGTCGGTCGATCACGAAGTCCTCGTCGGGGGAGTTGTCGTACAGGCAGCTGATGAAGGTCGGCTTCGTCGCGTCGACACCGGGCACGTACCGCGCGACGTAGGCCTGCAACCGCTCGGCCTCGGCCGGCACGGGCGTGAAGTCGCGGTGGTCCGGATCGACGACGGGGCCGGTGCCGTGGAACCCGACCTTGACGCCCTCGCCCGGGGTGAGCAGGCCGTACACGTCGTCGTCGGCAGCCCAGTGCACGAAGCTCGGCCACGCCTGGTCCGGCAGACGGCTGGGGAAGTGCGCGGGCTGCTCCTGGGTGACGCGGATGGCCGGGAGGCCCGCCCCGCGTCCGGCGAGCAGGTCGCCGACCAGCGCGGGTGCCCACGACCCCACGGCCGCCACCACGGACGAGCTGCGGTGGGTGGACCCGTCGGACAGCGTCACGGTCACGTCGCCGCCGTGGTCGTCGAGCCCCGTCACCCCCGTGTCGAAGCGCAGCTCGGCGAGCCCCGTCCGTTCCGCCAGGGTGAGGAACACCTCGATGGCGCGGTCGGACCGGATGCGACCGGCCGTGGCGTGTGCGAGCACGTGGCCCTCGAACGCGATCCCCGGCCAGCGTGCGGCCGCGGCGTCCGGGCTGAGGGTCTCGTGCGGGATGCCGGCGTCCGTCAGTGCGGCGGCGATGGCGTCGACGACCTCGGCGCGGCCGTGGTCGACGGCCCCGGTGCGGACGATGAGCTCCTCGTCCGCAGCGCCCTCGAGCGCTTCCCACAGCAGCAGGGCGCGGGAGGTCAGGGCGACGTACTCGGGGTCGGCGTAGCCCTGCCGGAAGATCCGGGTCGCGCCGTGGGACGAGCCGTTGTGGTGCCCGCGCGCGTGCTGCTCGACGAGCAGGACGCGCTCGCCGCGGAGTGTGAGGGCGTACGCGGTGGCGGCGCCGACGACCCCGCCGCCGATCACGACGTGCGTCGGGGCCCGGTCGCTCAGCACGTCGCTCATGCCACGGCTCCGGCTCGTCGGGCGTCGGCCTCGCGCCGCGCCGGCATCATCGCCACCACCTCGGCCTCGGTCGGGGCCGCCGCCGGGAACCGTGCCGGGGCGTAGCGGCTCGCGTCGCCGAGGGTGGTCGTGCCCGTGACGCTCAGTTCCGCCGCGATCCGCCCGAGACCCGGGCCGTGCGTGACGCCGGACTCGTTGTCGCCACCGGCCACCACGAGCCCGTCCAGCTCGGGGACCGCGCCGACGATGAAGTTCCGGTCGGCGGTCATCGAGACGACGCCCTGCGTGGGGGTCTCGTCGACCCCGAGCACGCTCGCGGCGGCGGGGAGCAGCCGGGCGACGATCGGGTGCAGGTACGTCCGCATGGCGTCGAGCAGGTCCGTGCGAACCGGTCGGCGGTCGGGTTCGTCGCTCCGGTCCGCACCGCCGACGTGCAGCGGCTCGTACCCGGGCCCGGCACCGTACGTCAGGCCGCCGCGGTGCTCACGGATCCACAGGCCGTGCAGCTCCGGCAGCATCAGGGTCGGCAGGGTGCCCGGCAGACCGAACGGCGTCGTCACGAGCCGGCTGGCGACGACCCGGACCGTCGGCAGCTCGCGCCCGAAGGGGGCGAGGAGGGCGTTCGTCCAGCTGCCGGCGGCGAGCACGACCTTCGCGGCGTCGATGACCTCGCCGTTCGCGGCCCGGACGCCCGTGACGGAGCCCCCACGGGCCTCCAGACCGGCGACCGCCGTGTGCTCGCGGATCTCGACGCCCCGCGCACGGACCGCGTGCACCAGCGCTGCGGCCGTGTCCGGCGCACTGATCTGGATGCCGTCCGGATGGAGGAAGCCCGCGGTGACGGCGGTCGGGTCGAGTCCGGGCACGAGATCGGCCGCTTCGGCCGGGGTGAGCGTGCGCGCACCGGCCGGCCGGAGCGGGTGCTGCTCGAACGGCGGCAGGTGGTCGGCCCGGCCCTGCTCGGTGACGGTCAGCCAGACGTTGCCGTTCTGCCGGTACCCGGTCGGGCCGTGGCCGGCGCCGGCGAGGTCGCGGTAGAAGTCGATGCCGTACTGCTCGACGTCGCGTTCGGACTCGTTCCAGTACCAGGCGTACCCGGCTGCCCACTGGCCGACGAACCCGGCGCCCGCGGTGGTGGTGCCCCCGGCGACCGTGCCGCTGTCGAGGAGCAGGACCCGCTGCCCGAGCCCGGCGAGGTGCCACGCGGCGCTCAGTCCGATGATGCCGGCGCCGACGACGACCACGGGGGATCCGGAGGAGGACATGGAGCGAGCGTAGTGTCCCGGGGTCCCCGACAGGTGTCGTTCATGACGCCGTGTGACGCGGTGCAGAACGGCGATCGCCGCCCCGGTCGATCAGCGGTCGGTCAGCGGTCGAACGCGTCGAGCACCGCCGATGCCGACCGGGCCACCAGGGCGTCGTCGTAGGCGGCGTCGGGGTCGTTCCGCGTGGTCAGGACCGAGAGCACGATCGGGTCGCCGCCGGGCGGGGTCACCCGCGCCACGTCGTTCCGGATCGGCCCGGCGCCCCCGGACTTGTCGACCACGACCCAGCCGTCGGGTGCGCCGGCCCGGATGAGTGCGTCGCCGGTCGCGTTGCCGCCCATCCAGTCGACCAGCAGCGCGGTGTCGGCGCGGTCCAGGGTGCTGCCGTCGAGCACGGTCGCCAGGGCTGCGGTGAACGCCGCCGGGGTCGTGGTGTCCTCGGTGCTGCCCGGCTCGATGGTGTTGAGGTCCGGCTCGCCGTGGACCACCTCGGTGGTGGTGTCGCCGAGCTCGGTCAACGCGGCGTCCAGGCCGCTCGGACCGCCGATGCGCGTGAGTACGAGGTTCAGGGCCGTGTTGTCGCTCATCCGGACGGCTGCCTCGGCCAGCTGCTCGTACGACAGCCCGTCGGCCACGTGCTGTTCCGTCACGGGGGAGTACCCGGCAGCGGCGACGTCCGCGGCCGTCCAGTGCACGACCTCGTTCCGGGCGTCCGCGGGCACCGAGCGCAGGAACTGTGCCGCGGCGAACGCCTTGATGGTCGAGGCGTAGCCGAAGCGTCGGTCACCGTTGTACGCGACCGTCTCACCCGTGACGGTGTCGGTCGCGACGACGCCGACCGTCGCGTCGTACTCGCGTTCGAGGCCCGCGATTGCTCGGCGGACCGGGGCGGTGGTCGCGGCGTCCGTCCTCGGCGGCGGCGTCGTCGCAGGGGTGCTCGTCGGTGTGCTCGTGGACCGTGCGGACGACGTGGCCGACGCGGTCGGTGCACCGGAGCCGCCACCGGAGCACCCGGCGAGGACGAGCACGGCGACGGTGCTGCCGACGACCAGGGGGAGAGCACGGTGCATGGGAGCACCCTGCCGCTCGACCCTGGTCACACGCCGGGAACCGGCACCCCGACCCGGGCGACGGAGACCTGCGTCCCGACGCCCCGCTCGCGGGCGAGGTCGATCAGCCGGGCAGCGACGGCGAGGTCCTGCGCGCCGAGCCCGACCGAGTCGAACACGGTGATCTCGTCGTCCCCGTTCCGGCCTGGTGCGCGTCCGGCGACGACCTCGCCGAGTTCCGCCGGGTGGAGGTCCTGCGGGACCGCCCCCTCGACCACGGCCTCGAGCAGGTCACCCGACTTCGTCCAGGCGGTGGCCCGGCTGTCGACGAAGAGCGTGCCGCGTGCCATCGCCGCGCCGTCGAGCTCCCGGTGCGTCGGGCGGGGACGGGCCCCGACCGCGTTCACGTGCTGGCCGGCGTGCAACCAGGCGCCGCGGACGATCGGGTCGACCGAGGGCGTCAGGGTGCAGAGCACATCGGCCTCCTCGACCACGCGACGGACCTCCGGCGCGACCACGCACCGCCGGGCCACGTCCGGTCCGACGGCCTCGAGGAACCGGGTGACCGTCCCCGACGACCGTGACCACAGGACGATCCGCTCGAACGGTCGCGTCGCTTCGAAGGCACGGACGTGCTCGACGGCGAGGTTGCCCGCGCCGAGGATCCCGAGGGTCCGGCTGCCCGAGCGGGCGAGGTGCTTCGTCGCGACCACGGTGGTCGCCGCGGTCCGCGCCCGGGTGATCGTCATGCCGTCGAGCACGGCGACGCACTCGCCGGTGACCGAGGAGGACACCAGGATCGTGGAGCGCTGCGACGGCAGCCCTCGCGCACCGTTGTCGGGGATGTCGGCCATCAGCTTGACGGCGACGAGCCCGAGCCGGTCGGAGCGCACGGCCATCGGCAGGAAGAGAGCGTCGTCGGCGCCGGTCAGGGCGACCGGGGCCGGCTGCTGCATCGCGCCGGTCCCGAGGTCGGCGTGGACGGCCTCCACGGCCCCGACGACGTCGACGGCGTCGATGAGACCGGCGACGTCGGCGGCGCCGAGGACGACGGTCACGACGCGGTGACGGCGGTCGAGGCGCCGAGCAGCTCCTCGAGCGACGGGGTGTGGGTCGTGAGGCCACCGTCGAACAGGATGCGCATCCAGCGGTCGGAGGCATCGCGGTCGACGACCGCGGAGTCCCAGACGCCCCCGGCAGCCATCTCGTCGGCGGCCCGTCGCAGCAGGGCGGCGTCCTTCTCCGGCCACCGGGCGGCGAGCACGGCCGCGATCTCGGTGTCGGCGTCGCCCGCGGTGATCTTGGCCATCGCGGCGGCGATGCCGTCCATGAACCGGTCGACCCGGTCGCCGAGTTCGTCGATGCGGTCCGTGCGCGTGTAGTAGACGCTGTTCGGCATCACGCCACCGGCGTCGAGGTGCCGGAAGACGATCGTGCCCCCACCGGCGGCGACCAGTTCCTGGGCGGAGACGAGGTCGAGGATGATCGCGTCACCGAGCCCGCCCTGGTACAGCTCGATGAGCATCGCGGTCGACAGGTCGCGGACGAAGCGGGTCGCCGCGACGTCGAACCCGGCCTCGCGGACGAGTCCGGCCGTGAACTCGTACGGGGCGCTCCCGCCGGCGCCGGGCGCCAGGACGACCTTGCCGGCGAGCCAGTCCAGCGTGATCGGGGTCGTCTCGTCGCGGGCGACGATGGTCATCGGGAACCCGTGGTTGAGCTGGCCCACGACCGACAGCTTGCGCGGGGTCCCGGCGTACATCGCGGGGACCCAGAGACCGCCGAGGGCGAGGTCGGCCTCGTGCGAGTCGATGTCGTCGAGGACGCCGGTCCACGGGTCGCAGGCCTTCGCGGTGACGGACAGGCCGCGCTCGGCGAACAGACCGCCGACGTCGGCGACGTACTCGGGCAGGTAGTTGAGGCCGTTCGCGGTCGCCGAGATGTTGAGGGTGTCCATGGTGTTCTCCGATCGTGGGGTGGTGGGCCGGGGTGTCCGGCCCACCGGGGTGGTGCGGTTGGTGCGGGTGGTCAGGTGGGTCAGGCGGTGGTGGTCGAGAGGGCGTTCTCGTTGACGTCCTCGAGCGACCGGCCGCGGGTCTCCGGGGCGAAGCGTGACGCGACCACGAGGACCGCGTACATGACGGCGGCGAGTCCGAAGACGCCGGCGAAGGCCCACGAGCCGTACAGCGCGATCGCGGCGAACGGCATGACCGCTCCGGCGATGTTGCCGATGCCGTTGACGATCGAGGCACCGGAGGCGCGGATCGCGGTCGGGTAGACCTCGGCGGTCCACGCCGCGAGGGTGGTGTTCGTCAACATCGTGAAGAACTGGAACAGGGCGCCGAGCACCAGGATCGCGGCGGTGTCGTTGCCGAAGGCCGCGAACGCCAGGGCGGTGAGGCAGCCGAGGATGCCCGCGACGGCGATGAGGGGCCGTCGTCCGACGCGGTTGGCGAGGAGCGCCGCTGCCGTGCACCCGAGGAGCGATCCGATGTTCATGATCATCGTGTAGATCAGGCTCTGCGACACCGTGTAGCCACGCTCGACGAGCAGGGTCGGCATCAGGAAGTTCAGCGTGACCTGCACACCGAAGGCCATCCACGAGGCGACGCCGATGGCGATCGTCCGACGGAGCACCAGCTTGTGGAACACCGCTGCGGGCGATGAGTGCAGAGCGACCGGGGGCAGGTCGGCCGGCGTCAGGCGCACCGGGGGAGCGGCGTCGGCGGGCGGGGTGAGCGTGTTCGAGGCGAGGACCGCGAGCGAACGGTTCGCTTCGTCAACCCGCCCCTTCGACAGCAGCCAGCGAGGCGTCTCGGGCAGCTTGCGGCGGTACAGGACGACGAACAGGGCGGGGATCGCGAGGATCACGAACGTCCAGCGCCAGACGTGGTCGTCACCACCGAGCGGGGCGGCCAGCGGGCCGAGCAGCAGCAGGAAGAGGCCGTAGGAGATGAAGTTGCCGATGCCGCCGGCGCCGACGTTGATGGTCGCGATGAGGCCGCCGCGGTACTTGGTGGCCACCATCTCGGACAGCATCGCGATGCCGATCATGAACTCGCCGCCGACGCCGATCCCGACGATGAACCGGCTGACGAGCAGCATGTCGAAGTTGAAGGAGACGGCGCTGAGGAGGCCGCCGAGCGTGTAGACGAGCAGGTTGAGTCCGAGCGAGAACCGCCGACCGTACTTGTCGGCGAGCCAGCCGGCCAGGAACCGGCCGACCAGGCCACCCAGGACGGTGGCGGTGTTGATCGTGGAGAGCTGGACGTCGCCGATGGCGAGCGAGGCCTTGATGTTGGTGGCCATCGCGCCGATGGAGTTCTGTTCGAGCGTGTCGAAGAACTCCCCGGCGAGGATGAGCATGAGGACCCAGAACTGGGCCCGGGTGAAGCCGATCGAGTCGAGGGCGGATCCGACGCCGCCGGAGGACGGGGTGGCGGAGGCGGTTCGGGTTGGTGCGGTGGAGCGGGTTACAGCAGTCATTCGTAACTCCAGCGGGGGAAGAGTGAGGTGGGTGCACCGTGCGGTCACTCTTTTGTATACGAAAAGCTGTTTCGGGCTGGTTTCGAACACGAGACGGTTCGTTACGGCTGCCTGAATCACCTGCATATTCAAGCATCCAGGCAGAGCGTCGCCAAGCTCGCGGGCCGTTTTGTATACGTTCTTACGGGTTCAGGGCCCGGTAGATCGCTTCGTCGCGGCGCAGGTGCTCGTCCATCAGCAGCCCTGCCTGTACCGAGGCGCCGCGCAGGATCGCGCCGGCGACGGCGGTGTGGTCATCGCTGCTCGACGCCACCTCGTCCTGCGTCACGCGCTCGAACGCCCACGCCGTCTGGTGGATCAGGTGGTCGATCATCGTCTCGAGCCGGCTGTTCCCCGAGGCTCGTGCCACCAGCCCGTGGAACGCGAACCGCGGTGAATGCGCGGCCTCGACCTCTTGGTCGGACCGGTGTTCGCGACCGACGGCACGGAGCAGGTCGGCGCAGTCGCCACCCTGGCGACGGGCGGCGAGCTCGGCGGCGAGGACCTCGAGTCCTCGGCGGATCTGCATGAGCTCGATGACCACCTCGGTCGAGGAGTCGGCGACCCGGACGCCCTTGAACTTCTCGGACTCGACGAACCCCTCGGTCTCGAGCTGCCGGAGTGCTTCGCGCACGGGGACCCGCGAGACGCCGAAGCGTTCGGCGAGGGCGTCTTCCTTCAGCCGGGAGCCACGTGCGAGCGTGCCGGCGATGATCTCGGCCCTGATCGCCTTGAGGACAGATGCCGGCTTGGACTCCACAGCACGATGCTAGTTGGAGCGAGTGACGGGAATCGAACCCGCGCTACCAGCTTGGGAAGCTGGAGTTCTACCATTGAACTACACTCGCGCGCCCCGCAGAACGGGACTCGGCAAGCCTAGCGGATTCTCGCCTGGAAGCCAGCCGACCGCGCACCGTACGCCTCCTGTCGGGCGTGTGTCGGGCCTCCCGAGTCTCCGCTGTGAGCACGCCAGCCTGACGGACAGGTGTCGTCCTCGTGTGTACCGTCCAGGGAGTTCCAGCGCCGAAGAACCCGAGGAGGACCGGATGGTCAGGCATCCCCTCATCGACGACGTGGTCGGTCCCGCCATCGTGGTCGAGTCCGCCTCGCCGGTCGTGTGGCTGACGGACGCGCTCGCCTCACTGCTCCGCCGGTCGGCGGACGCCGGCCGCATGGTCGTGCTGCGGACCGGGCGCGAATCCGCGATCACCCCCGCCCTGCGGCACGCGCTCGGTGCCTACGGTGCCGCGTGGGCAGTCGCCGACTTCGACGGGACACTGCGCGACGGCCGGACCGGTGCGGCAGCCTCGGGCATCGAGGACTTCGTGCACCGCGGCCCCGAACTCGTCGGTACACCGTCGCCCGAGCACCCCGTCGCAGCCGACTCCGTCCGCCAGATCAGCATCGACCTGACGCTCCGCCACCACGCCGAGCGTGCCGTGGACATGGGGTCCGCGATCGAGGCCCTGTGCCACACCGTCGGCACCTGCCCCACCCGCTGGGGCACCGCCGAGCCGCTCACCGTGCCGTGGGACCGATGGGTCGTCACGCAGTACGCCAAGCACGAGGCACCCGGGGTCTCGACCTCGTACGCCGTCGGCGAGGGCTTCTCTGCCACGATGACCGCCCACCTGGTCGGTGGCGTCGTCGTCGAGACGATGTCCGCCGTCTTGACCGTGCCCGAGGAGAACACCGACCCGGAGCTCGCGAACCGCCTGTTCGACGCCGTGCAGCAGGTCGCCGACCAGGTCGTGCCCGTCTTCGGTGTGGTGATGCAGCGCCGGGGGGACGCCGACCACCTGATCCGCGCGGTGTCGCACGGCGAGCCGTCGCCGCTCGCCGTCGTCGTCGGACCCGAAGCCTCCGAGTTCCTGGACCGCGACGGGGTCTGGCCGCCACCGCGCACCACGACGGCGACGTTCGGCACCCGGTCCGGGGCAGGCACCCGGTCCGGGGCAGGCACCCGGTCCGGGGCAGGCGACCGGTCCGGGGCGGGCGACACCGGTGCCGCTGACAGCGACATCGTCGACGGCGGCATGATCGTCCGCTTCGAGGACGGCTGGGAAGCCCTCGAGTCCTTCCTCGACCGCATCGACGAGGACCGCTTCCTGCAGCTCGTCGGCGGAGCGCCCCTCGACCCGGCCCACGACGAGGGCACGCTCGACGGACACGTGCGGGACGCCCGGGTGGCAGGCGGTCACGGTGCCGCGTGACGTCACCATCCTCTGCCGCCAGCCGGTCGAGCCGCGGGAGGTCGCCGAGGCGCTGCTCCTGCACGACGAGTCCTGGGGTGTCCGAGCCCTCGACGACGGCCCGATGCTGCAGGTCTGCCGCGACGCCACGCACCCGGTGATCACCGTGCTCGGGGTGCGGCGGGTGGACTCGTTCGACGAGGTCGAGCGGATCCTGCCGGACGCTCCCACGATCGCGACGCCGCTGTGGTGGGTCGACACCGTCACCCCCGCCGGGGCCGACGGCGAGTCCGGGATCTCGGCGGCGCTCGAGGCCGCGCTCGACCTCGACGCGGTCTGCATCGTCCACGGCGACTGACGGAGCCGACGCGGACGCCGGACGCGCGCGTCAGTCGCGGCGCGCGGTGTCGGTCGCGTTGATCGCCGCCAGGCGTTCGTTGTACGCCTTCAGGTCGGCGTCACCGTCGCGTTCGGCCTTGCGGTCGAGCCGCTTCGCGTCGCGCTTGTCCGTGCGGATCCAGTTCCGCACCACGAGCAGCGCGACGAAGACCATCGGCAGCTCGGAGGCGCCCCAGGCGATGCCGCCGCCGGTGTGCTGGTCGTCGAGCAGCGCGGCGTCGTTCGTCTGGCCGAGTGCGTGGAACCAGTCGATCGCGAACACCGACTGCGAGGTCATCACGGCGACGCCGAAGAACGCGTGGAAGGCCAGCGTCGCGAGCAGCGCGATGATCAGGATCGGGTACGGCGGACGCTTCGGCCCCGGGTCGACGCCGACGAACACCCAGAAGAACAGGTAGCCGCTCAGCACGAAGTGGACGACCATCGCGACGTGCCACTCGTGCGACTGCATCGCCGCCTGGTACGCCGGCGTGAAGTAGAACACCACGAGCGACCCGGCGAAGATCACACCCGCGACGGCGGGCTTCCCCATGAACTGCATGTACCGCGAGTGCACGAAGAGCATGAGCCACTCGCGGGCCCCGCGGGAACCGTCGTTGCGGACCGGCAGGGTGCGCATGGCGAGCAGCACCGGCCCGCCGAGCACGAGCGGCAGCGGCACGAACATCATGAGCAGCATGTGCTGGACCATGTGCGACGAGAAGTGGATCATGCCGTACACGGCCGGTCCGGCCGACGTGGTCCAGATGAACAGGGCGCAGCCGATGACCCAGGCGATGGTGCGCCCGACGGGCCACTTGTCGCCGCGCTTCCGGAGCTTCCGCACGGCGAGCAGGTACCAGACGGCACCGACGACGGCGAGCCCGAGCCACACCCAGTCGATGTGCCACTGCGTCAGGTACGTGTGCATCGTCTGGGCCGGCGGGAACGGGAACCCGATCAGGCCGGAGCGGGTGTCCTCACCGGTCTCGGGTGTCTGCGGGATCGGCGGCTGCGAGCGGGACACGGCCACCGAGACGCCGATCGCGACGGCCATGAACACGATCTCGGCGAGCGCGAACCGGGTGAACCGACGGCGGTCGAGCGGCGCGCGGAGCAGCCCGGGCACCAGCTTGCGGCGCTGCACGACGCCGGCGATCCCGAGCAGCACCAGGATGACGGCCTTGACCGTGATGAGTGCGCCGTACGGGGTGGTGACGAGGTCGAGCGGACCGGTCAGCCGCAGCGAGGCGTTGACGATGCCGGAGAACGCGACGGCGCCGAACGACCACCCGGCCAGCGTGGAGTAGCGGGAGACCACCCGACCGGTAGCGCCCTTCGTGCGGGTGCGCAGCAGCACGACGGCGACGAGCCCGCCGGCCCAGACGCACACCCCGATCAGGTGGATCGCGAGGGAGTTCACGGCGTTGGCGTGCTCGAGCGAGCCGGCGGCGTGGCCGGACAGTGCCAGGGGGAGCAGGGCGAAGAGGCCGAACACGGTGGCGACGGCGAGCGTCGTGACCCGGGTGGCGAACGCGGCGAGCACGGTCGCGATGAGGATCGCCGCCGCGGAGACCACGAGCGCCTGACCGATCTCGACCTGGAACGCGAACAGCATGAAGTTGCGGGCGAACACCGGACTGGTGAGCGGGACGCCGAGGGTGTTGGCGCCGGTCAGCACGACGGTGACGGCCGCGGCGAGGAACCAGATCGATCCGGTCGCCGCCGCCCAGCGCGTGGCGCGGTGCTGCACGCTCGACAGTGCCCGGTGGTCCTTCTTCTGTGCCGGCAGCGCGAACGCGGCGACGATGAGCAGGCCGACGGTCAGCGCCGCCATGGTGTCGTGCACCACGCGGGCGATCGGCAGGCCGTACTCGACCACGTCGCCGGCGGACACCAGCTGCTGGTTCGCGGTGAACGCCCCGGTGATCGTCAGGCCGAGGATCGAGCACGCGACCGCGAGCGGGATGGCGACGACCAGCACGGTCGCGACGGTGGACGTGCGCGCGGTGACGGGCGCGGATTCCGGCGCCGGGCCTCCGGGCTGGGTTGCGGGGGACGTGACGGTCATCAACCTTGTTCCAGGGACGCGTGCGTCCGCGAGACCGCGGACCCTCCATGGTAGGCGGGTCGGTCTGGAGGCGCGGTGTCAGTCCGCAGCGCGCGCTGCGGCCCGCCTCAGGCTCGCGCCGACGACCCCTGCAGGTCGCGGATCCGGCCCAGCTCGTCGAAGTCGACCGTGATGGTCCCGTCCGCCAACGTCAGCGTGCGCCCGTCCCAGGGGACACCGCGGAGCGACGCCCAGCTCCCCACAGCGCGGCGGTGGTCGTGCACCTCGGTCGTCTGCAGGCCCTCACCGAAGACCCGGACCATCCGGGGGACCGTCGGTGGCGCGAACAGCAGGCCCTCGAACAGCACCCAGAGTCGGGAACCTCCACCGACGTGCCCGCCGAAGCCGAACCACGAACCGGTCGCCAGCCGTGCCGCGATCGACATGTCCCACGCGAACTCGTACCCGGCGTCGGCGGCGTCGGCCTGCCGGTGCTCGCCGAACGGGACCTCGCCCTGCACGAGTTCCGGGATGCCGAGCCGTTCGCCCAGCGCGCGGGTGGCGTTCGCGGCCGCGAGCACCGACGCGGGGTACTGCGACGGGTTCGCCCAGCCCCAGAGCCAGCTGCGCGGCCCCGGTGCGGCCGATCCCAGCAGCTGGATCCGGAACTCGCCCGGGTGCGGCCCGACGAACTGCAGGGTGCCGGCGGCGAGGTCGACGTTCCAGCGTTCGTGGTCGTCGTACAGGTCGGCGAGCTGCAGCTGCGCTTCCCAGGCCAGGAAGACCCCGTCGCTGACCAGATCGTCCATCCCCCGTGAGCGCGTCATGGGGGAACCCTACGCCGGGCGGTGTTCCCAGATCCCCTCGCTGCCGACGCCCACGAACCCGACGGCCTCGTTCACGTCGAGCATCGGGCGGTTCTCCTCGGCGTTGAACGTGATGATCGAGGGGTGCCCCGGGTGGTCGCGCTCGATCGTCTCGATCCCGACCACCTTGAGCAGCCACCCGAGCCGGTGGCCGCGGTGCTCACGCAGCACCAGGGTGTCGCCCTGCATCACCGGCTGGACCACGGGCCCGGGGACGGCGAGCTGGGTGAAGCCGACGAGTCCGCCGGACGACACGTCCTCCACGGCGACGGTGCGCATGGTGCGCGGGCCGTCGTCGAGGTGCTGCTCGTGCGTCCGGAGCCGATCGACCGTCCAGGCGTCCTCGGGCTCGGCCATGTCGCCGGCCGGGGCATCGGTGCTCATCCGGGTCAGGAGGAGTGCGACGTCCGTCTGCCACCGGGACGGAGTCGGTCCGGCCCATGTGTGCACGCGGTACCGGTCGGCCGCCGCCCGCGTCGCCGCCGCGCGGACGCCGGAGAGCGCATCGGGGTCGGCCGGGAGCTCCAGACGGCTGATCCGGTTCACCTGCCCGAACCGCCACCCCCGGCTCGTCAGGAACCGGGCTCCGGGTTCGTCCTCGGGCACGACGCCGAACCCGGTCGGTGCACGGAGGTACCCGGGGCCTGCTGCCGGGCCGACCTGCCGTGACACGGCGTACGTCTTCCACTGCGTGCGGCCCTGCTGCCTCGCGACCGCTTCGACGTGCTCGGCCAGGAGCGTGCCGATGCCACGGCGCCGGTGCTCGGGCGCCACGCTGACCGCCATCCAGCAGTTCGGGGCGTCCGCGACCGCCTTCGACTCGTACGAGCCGGCCCCCACCGCGGTCCCGTCGTCGTCACGGACCAGGAACAGTCGGCTGGGCGCGTCGGGGTCGATCAGGTACGGCAGTTGTTCCTCGGGCGTCCAGAGCAGTTCCGGCAGTCCGGTGATCGACACCTCGGCACGGTTCTGCACGTCGACCCACTCGCGGAACGCCTGCACGGTCCCCGGGTCGTCGTCCATCGTGGCGGGGACCACGAGTTCGTGGACGGTGTACGCGGTCATGTCGGTTCCTCCCAGCGGTGCGAAGCCGCCCGGCCCCGGACAGCCTCGCAGCATATCGGCGGGGGTCCGCTGCCGCTAGGCTGCACGGCGTGCTGCTCTCCGATCGCGACATCACCGCCCAGCTCGCCGAGGGCCGGATCGGTCTCGACCCCCACGACGCCTCGCTCGTCCAGCCGTCGAGCATCGACGTCCGGCTCGACAAGTTCTTCCGGCTGTTCGACAACCACAAGTACCCGCACATCGACCCGGCGGTCGACCAGCCCGACCTGACCCGGCTGGTCGAGACCGACCCGGACGAGGCGTTCGTGCTGCACCCCGGCGAGTTCGTGCTCGGCTCGACGTACGAGGTCGTCACGTTGCCGGACAACATCGCCGCGCGGCTGGAGGGCAAGAGCTCGCTCGGACGCCTCGGCCTGCTGACCCACTCGACCGCGGGGTTCATCGACCCCGGGTTCTCCGGCCACGTGACGCTCGAGCTGTCGAACGTCGCGACGCTGCCGATCAAGCTCTGGCCCGGCATGAAGATCGGGCAGCTGTGCTTCTTCCAGCTGTCCAGCCCTGCCGAGAAGCCGTACGGCTCGGCCGAGTACCAGTCGCGCTACCAGGGCCAGCGCGGGCCGACCCCGTCCCGCTCGGCGCAGAACTTCCACCGCGCGGACGTCTCAGCACGCCCCTGACCGCGGTTCACCCGACCCGGAACGACGTCAACGACGTCGTGCGACATCGATGACGTCGTTCCGAGTCGACACCGCCATGTCTCCCGGCGGACGAAATGTCGCATTCTGTGTATCGTTGCAGCATGTCCGCAGTCCCTCCACGTCCGGCGCCCACGGTGTCGGCGGCCGCGCTCATCCGTGACGCCCGTGACCGCGCCGAACTGACGCAGGTGCAGCTCGCCCGTCGGGCCGGCGTCACGCAGAGCGTCATCAGCACGTACGAGAACGGTCGCCGCGAACCCTCGCTCGCCGCCCTCCAGCGCATGCTCCGGGCCGCGGGCTTCACCACGTCGATCGACCTGCTCCCGGTCGAGGACCCACCGCCCCTGCGCGAACGCGTCGCCGCAGCACGGCACGACCTCGTCGCCGTCGTGGAGCGGTTCGGCGGCCGCAACCCACGGTTGTTCGGCAGCGTCGCCCGTGGGGACGACGGCCCGGGCAGCGACGTCGACCTGATGATCGACGTCGACGCCGGGCTCGGCATCTTCGCGCTCATGCGCATCCAGGACGGCGCCGAGCGACTGCTCGGCGTGCGCGTCGACGTCGTGGACGCCGCCGGCATGAGTCCCGAGGTCGTCCGACGCGCGGTGCCGCTGTGAGCCAGGAACCGGTGACGCCCCGGCTGGTCGGCGACCGACTCGACGACGTCATCGGCGCGTGCGAGGCCATCGGCCGGTACGTCGGCGACGAGCGGCTGCCCGAGGACCTGGTGCACGACGCCGTCCGGATGCGGCTGGTCGAGATCGGCGAGGCGGTCCGTGTCCTGCCGAGCACCGTCACCGCGAGCGAGCCGGACATCCCGTGGTCGCGGGTGTCCGACCTCGGCGACCGGCTGACCCGGCGCTACTTCGACACCACTCGCGCGGTGGTGTTCGGCACGGCCCACACGGACGTGCCGCACCTGGCCGACGCAGCGCGGCGGTTGCGCGCGACCCGGCCCTGACCCGGCGGGTCGCGCGGGCACCGGACGTGCGTGCACGGCGGACGGGAGGCACGGATCACGACGTGCCCCGGGCCTCCCATCCGACCGTGGCCGGCCCCACGACGACGCAGGACGGCCCCGTCTCGCCGAGGCGAGACGGGGCCGTCCGTGTGAGCGGGGGAGATCAGCCCTTCTTGGCGAGCTCCTCGAGGGTGTCGTTGCCCTTGTAGGCCTCGACCGCGTTGTCCTTCGTGACCAGGATCGGCGTCAGCTCGACGGCCGGGACGACCTTCGAACCGTTGTCGTTGTTCTTGTCCTTGGTCGTCTTCGGGGTCTTGCCGTCGGCGAGGTCGGACACCAGGTCGATGGCCGCCTGGGCCTCTTCCGTGGTGTTCTTGTAGATCGTCGAGTACTGCGTGCCCTTCATGATGAGCGGGATCGAAGCGGTCTCCGAGTCCTGCCCGGTCACGACGGGGTTGTCCTTGCCGGCGGCCTTGGTCGCGGTGAGGATCGCACGGGCGAGGGTGTCGTTCGGCGACAGGACGCCGTCGAGCTTGGTGTCACCCGTGTAGTACTGGGCCAGCAGGTCGGTCATGCGCGACTGGGCCTTCTGCGCGAGCCAGCCCTGCGTGTTCACCTTGGCGAACGTGGTCTGACCCGAGACGACCTTGAGCGTGCCGTCGTCGATCTTCGGCTGCAGGACGTCCATCGCACCGTTGAAGAACACGGTGGCGTTGGCGTCGTCCGGCGAACCGGCGAAGAGCTCGACGTTGTACGGTCCGTCGCCCTTCTTCTCCTCGAGGCCCTTGAGCAGTGCCTGGGCCTGCAGCTGGCCGACCTTGAAGTTGTTGAACGCGACGTAGTAGTCGACGTTCTTCGTGTTCAGGATGTTGCGGTCCCAGGCGATGACGGTCGTGCCCTGGGCTTTGGCGGCCTTGACCTGCGAGCCGAGCTGCGAACCGTCGGCAGCACCGATGATGATCGCCTTCGCACCCTTGGTGACCATGCCCGAGATCTGCGACTGCTGGTCGGGGACCGGGTTGCCGGCGTTGGCGTACTGGATGTCGGCCTTGAAGCCGGCGTCCTCGATCGACTTCTTGAACGCGGCGCCCGCGAGCACCCAGTTCTGCGAGGTCTTGGCCGGCAGGGCGACGCCGATGAGGTCGCCCTTCTTGATGGACGAGCCGGAGCCGTCGCCCGAGTCGGAGGTGCCACGAGCCGAGCAGCCGCTGAGGGCCAGGCCCGCGACGAGTGCCAGACCGATGCCGGCGATGAGCTTCTTGCGCATGAGAGTGCTTTCTCTTCGTTGAGGTGGTGGTGCTGTGAGGGGAAGGGTTGGACTAGGGGAGGGTGATCTTGTCGGGCTGGTCCTCGATCGAGCGCGGCTGCTGCTGGGCCGCGGGGACCTCGGCTGCGTCCTTGCGCTGGAACTGCCGCATCATGCCGCCGATGAGCGACGGGCGGCCCTGCGACTTCGAGTAGACGTCGAAGGCGACGGCGATGAGGAGCACGAGACCACGGATGATCTGGACCTTGTTGGACTCGATGCCCATCAGCTGCAGACCGTTCGACAGCAGCGCCATCACGAGGCCACCGATGATGGAGCCGGAGATGGTGCCGATGCCACCGGCGACCGCTGCACCACCGACGAACACGGCGGCGATCGCGTCGAGCTCCCAGCCGGTGCCGTCCGCGGGGCCCGAGGCGTTCGAGTAACCGACGAACACCATGCCGGCGATCGCGGCGAGGACCGACATGTTCGCCATGACGAAGAAGTTGACCTTGCGGGCGCTGACGCCGGACAGGACGGCGGCGCTGGAGTTGCCACCGACCGCGTAGACCTGGCGACCGAAGATCGTGTTCTTCGTGATGAAGCCGTAGACGATGGTCAGGACACCGAGGATGATCGCGACGATCGGGATCGACGTGCCGACCGGGCCGGCGCCGAACAGGTACGTGGCGACGAGGGTGACGGCGACCAGGATGCCGGTGCGGACGACGGAGACCCACAGCGGCGGGACCTCGGCCTGCATCTTGCGGCGACGGGCACGACCGCGGACCTCGACGATGATCAGGACGGCGATGGTCACGGCGCCGATCAGCAGCGTGCCGTTCGAGAATCCGAAGTCGGGGCCGAAGTCACCGAGGAAGCCGGAGCCGATGGTGTTGTAGCCGTCCGGCGTCGGGACCGAGGTGGACGCACCGATGATCTGGTTCGCACCGCGGAAGATGAGCTGGCCGGCCAGGGTCACGATGAAGGCCGGGACCTTCACGAACGCCACCCAGAAGCCCTGCCAGGCACCGACGAGCGCACCGACGACCAGGCCGAGCACGATCGCCAGCCAGACCGGGAAGTGCCAGACCGACATCGACTGGGCGACGATGATGCCGACGAACGCCGCCACCGATCCGACGGACAAGTCGATGTGGCCCGCGATGATCACCATGACCATCCCCAGCGCGAGGATGAGGATGTAGGAGTACTGCAGGAACAGGTTGATCACGTTGGTGGGCTCGAGGATGAGCCCGTCCGTGGTGAACCAGAAGAAGATGACGATCGCGACGAGGGCGATGATCATGCCGTACTGGCCGATCGAGTTGCCCTTGCCGAAGAGCAGTTTCAGGTTGTTCATGAGACGGGAGCGCCCTTCCGCGCGGAGGTCATGCTGCGCATGAGCGTTTCTGGATCGGCCTGGTCCGCGGGGACGTCGGCCGTGATCTGGCCCTCGAAGATCGTGTAGATGCGATCGGAGAGTCCGAGGAGTTCGGGGAGCTCGGAGGAGATCAGGATGATGCCCTTCCCCTGTGCTGCGAGCTGCTGGATGATGCCGTAGATCTCGAACTTCGCGCCCACGTCGATGCCGCGGGTCGGTTCGTCGAGGATCAGGATGTCCGGGTCGGTGAACATCCACTTGGACAGGACGACCTTCTGCTGGTTCCCGCCGGAGAGCTTCCCGACGTTCTCCTCGACGCTCGGCACCTTGGTGCGGAGCATCTTCCGGTACTTCTCGGCGACGTCGTACTCCTCGATGGAGTCGACGACGCCGGCCTTCGAGATCTTCTGCAGGTCCGCGGAGACGGTGGACCGCTTGACGGTGTCGAGCAGGTTGAGGCCGAGGGCCTTGCGGTCCTCGGAGACGTAGCCCATGCCGTTCTGGATCGCCTGCTGGACGTTCGTGACCTTGATCTCGTGGCCGTCCTTGATGATCTCGCCACCGAGCCAGGTGCCGTAGGAGCGACCGAACAGGCTCATCGCGAGCTCGGTGCGGCCGGCGCCCATCAGACCCGCGAAGCCGACGATCTCGCCACGCTTGACGTGGAAGTTCGAGCCCTTGCAGACCAGGCGGCTGGCGTCGAGCGGGTGCTGCACGGTCCAGTCGCGGACCTCGAAGAAGGTCTCGCCGATCTTCGGGGTGCGGTCCGGGAACCGGCTCTCGAGCGACCGGCCGACCATGCCGCGGATGATGCGGTCCTCGTTGACGCCGTCGCCCTTGACGTTCAGCGTCTCGATGGTCTTGCCGTCACGGATGATCGTGATCTCGTCGGCGATCTGCTCGATCTCGTTGAGCTTGTGGCTGATGATGATGCTCGAGATGCCCTTGGCCTTCAGCCCGACGATCAGGTCGAGCAGGTGCTGCGAGTCGTTCTCGTTCAGGGCCGCGGTCGGCTCGTCGAGGATGAGGAGCTTGACGTCCTTGTGCAGGGCCTTCGCGATCTCGACCAGCTGCTGCTTGCCGACACCGATGTTCTTGATCTGGGTGTCCGGGTCGTCGGCCAGGCCGACGCGGGCGAGCAGGTCCTGTGCACGGAGCTGGGCGCTCGTCCAGTCGATCACGCCGAACTTGCCGGGCTCGTTGCCGAGGAACAGGTTCTCGGTGATCGAGAGCTCCGGGATCAGCGCGAGCTCCTGGTGGATGATCACGATGCCGGCCTGCTCGGACTGCTTGATGTCCTTGAAGCGGACCTCTTCGCCCTCGTAGACGATCTCGCCGTCGTAGGTGCCGTAGGGGTAGACGCCCGACAGGACCTTCATCAGGGTCGACTTGCCGGCGCCGTTCTCGCCGCAGATCGCGTGGATCTCGCCGGCACGGACGTTGAGGGAGACCTCGGACAGCGCCTTGACACCAGGGAACTCCTTGGTGATCGAGCGCATCTCGAGGATGGTCTCGGGTGCGGTGATCGACCGGGTCTCGAGGCCGGTGTCGATCGGGGTTGACGCCACAGTGCATCTCCTTCTGCCGCTGCGATGCGGCAGTTGTTCGGGTGGTTCTGCTGCGGCAGCGAAAGGGCGCAGGTGGCCTGCGTGGACTTCGTTGTCGCGTCCGGTGCCCCGCTGGTGTGACGCTCATGTGAACGGTCACATCGGCTGGACGGAGGTAATTTACGCACAGCCCCGGTGCGGCTGTCAATTCGGATTGGTCGCGTTTTCGTAACGGCCTGCGTGATCCCGCACGAACGTCCCCCGGACGGGAGGCACGGTGCCGGCCCGCCCCGCGTCCTGCGGATCGACGGTGGGCGCGTCACCGACCGCGCGGGGCCCCCGTGGACGCGCGCACGACGAGCTGCGGGACGATGTCGATCGGCCGCAGGAGCTCGTCGTCGCCGGGCAGGAGCAGGTCGACGCAGCGGCGGCCGAGCTCGGCGAAGTCGACCTGCACCGTGGTGAGCGGTGGCCAGAAGTGCTTCGCCTCGGGGATGTCGTCGTAGCCGACCACCGACAGGTCGCCCGGCACGTCCAGCCCGTAGGAGCGCGCTGCGTGCATGACGCCCAGGGCCATCTGGTCGTTCGAGCAGAACACCGCAGTGCAGTCCCGCCACCGCAGGAGTTCGCGGCCGGCGTGGTAACCGAAGTCCGCCGTCCAGTCGCCCAGGATCGGCGGGACGACGGACATGTCGCGGTCCGACATGGCGCGCAGGAAGCCCTGCATGCGGGCGTCCGCCTCGATCCAGTCCTGCGGGCCGGCGATGTGCCGGATGTACTCGTGGCCCAGGTCGAGCAGGTGCTCGGTCGCGAGTCTCGCGCCCTCCATCTGGTCGACCCACAGGGCCGTCGGGTCCTCGCCGACGCTGGCCCGCATCGTCACGTACGGCGTGCGGATGCCGAGTTCCTCGATCAGGTCGAACACCCGCTGCTGGGGTGCGATGACGACGATGCCCTCGACGTCCAGGTCGAGCAGGTGCCCGAGCCCCTCGCGCACGGCGGTGTCGGTCGCCTCGGCGATGTTCGCCGTCGTCACCGAGTACCCGCGCAGCATCGCCGCGTCCTCGATCGCCTGCAGTGCGACCGCCGGGCCGTAGTGGGCGCGCCGGGCGGTCAGGACGCCGATCGTGTGGGTCCTGCTCGTGACGAGGGCCCGCGCCGCACGGTTCGGCCGGTACTGCAGCTGCTCCATCGCCGCCAGCACCTTGTCGCGTGTGGCGTCGCGGATGGCGTCGGAGTTGTTCAGCACCCGCGACACGGTCTGGTGGGAGACGCCCGCGATCCGTGCGACGTCACGGATGCTGGGCGAACGCGGTTGCTGTGCCCGCGATGACGCCATTGCTGCTCGTTTCCGCCCGGGGCCGTGGCACGTCGATGTGCACGTTCACATTCCGGGCCAGATCATTATGCACGTCCGGCGGATCGACGCCACCTGAACGTCCTCGAGGCTGCGGCCCGGCGGCGTGCCGGGCCGCAGCCTCGCTGCGCTCTCGCGGTGCGTCAGAGCCAGTTGCGCTTGCGGAAGATCGCCCACAACACACCCATCAGGGCGAGCATGCCGAGGATCGCGACCGGGTAGCCGTACCGCCAGTGCAGCTCGGGCATGTGGTCGAAGTTCATCCCGTAGACACCGGCGATCAGACCGGGGGCGAACAGGATCGCCGCCCACGACGAGATCTTCTTGACCTCCTCGCCCTGTCGGTGCGCGGCGCGGGCGAGCTGCCGGCTCTCCTCGCCCTGCGCCAGGCTCGCGCTGGTCATCCGCCGCATCGCCTCGTTCTGCTCCTGCGACACCAGGGTCGCGTGCAGTGTCAGGGCGTTCTCGAGCAGGGACCGGAACGAGTCCACCCGCTCCGTCACGCGCAGGGCGTGGTCGAGCACGTTGCGCAGTCGGTGCTGCACCTCGTCGTCGACGCCGTACTTGTCGGCCCCGCGCAGCAGACCCTTCACCATCGCGGGCACCGGCTTCGTGGCGCGCTGGAAGGACAGCACCTCGCTGAGCAGCTGGTAGATGCGCTTCGAGACACCGGGGTCGACCTGCCCGGCGAAGAGTTGGTCCTCGATGGCGTCGATGCCGTCCTGCAGCACCTCGACCACCGGGGCGTAGCCGTCCACGACCTCGTCGAGCACCGCGGCGGTCACGGCCTCGGAGCCCAGCGCCAGGAACTCGGGGTCGGCCTCGACCTGGGCGCGGAGTGCCGCGAGGTCGGGGCGCTCGGCGTGCCGGACGCTCACCACGAACCGGTCGCCGACGAACAGGTGCACCTCGCCGAACTCGACCGTGCCCGCGGCGCGGTCGAACCAGGCCGGACGGAGCACCAGGAAGAGCGTGTCGCCGTACCGCTCGAGCTTCGCGCGCTGGTGCCCCTTGCGGGCGTCCTCCACCGCGTTCTCGTGCAGGTCGAACTCGGTCGCGACGGCGTCGAGTTCCTTCGGGTCCGGGCGGAGGAGTCCGATCCACGCCAGGTCGCACCGTGCGACCTCGTGGCGTGCGCCGAGCGACAGGGTCGACGGAGAATCGATGCGACGTCCTTCGACGTAGATCGCGTTGTCGATCATTGCCATGCGCGTGCTCCTCGTGGTCGGGAGCAGGCAGGCGCGATGCCGCGGGCGGGCCGCAGCGGGCGGAGGAGATCTAGGACACGGGCGCGGCGGCGAGGGGGAGGGGCTGCCGGCCCGCGCGAGGATGGTCACCCGACATCGCGCCTCACCTGCCCTTCTCCTGGTCGTGCGGCCGCGGTGCGCAGCCTCGTGGCCACAACCGTGGCCGACGTCCGACCCTACTCCGGACGCACGAGGGAGCCAAGCGCTCGGCCGCGCTCGACCGAGGCTCGGCCTGGACGACGGTTCTCGTGCTCGCGGGCACGAGGAGTGTCGCTGAGCCCGAGTCTCGGCCCAGGCGGCCGCCCGGGGTCAGCGGGTGATGTGCAGGCCCGCGGCCTCGAGCTCGGTCAGCTGCCAGCCCAGCCAGGGGCTCCAGCCGAACGGCGCACCGGCGACGGCGGCCCGCAGCGAGTCCTCGGAGACCCAGGCGTACTCGGCGACCTCGTCGTCCGCGGGGGCGGGCAGGTCGTCGGTGACGGCGCGGAACACCGGGCAGACCTCGTTCTCGACGATGCCCGAGGCGTCGACCGCGCGGTACCGGAAGTCCGGCAGCACGAGCTCGACGTCGCGCACGGTGATGCCGAGTTCGCGCGATGCCCGGCGGGCGATGGCGTCCTCGAACGACTCGTCGGGGCCGGGGTGCCCGCAGAACGTGTTGGTCCAGACACCGGGCCACGTCTTCTTCGACAGGGCGCGACGGGTCACCAGGACGTCCCCGTCGGTGTTGCGGACGTGGCACGAGAAGGCCAGGTGGAGGGGCGTGTGGTCTGTGTGCACCGTGAACTTGTCCGCTGTGCCGATCGGGGTACGGTCGTCGGCCAGCAGGACCACGGTTTCCGGGAAAGCGCTCATCTGCACCGATAGGTTAGGCCAATGAGCGAGGAAGCGGCCACCGTGGCGCACATCGACCTCGCGCTCGTCGACGACTGTCTCGAGCGCTTCTTCGTCGTGTCCTCGGCTCGTGCCGCGCGCTACGGCCGTCCGTCCGAGGAACTCTGGCGGGTGCTCCGCAAGGCGAGCCTGGGCGGCAAGCGCTTCCGACCGCGCATGGTCCTGACCGCGTACCTCGGCCTCGGCGGGGACGACGTGCACGCTGCCGCGCACGTCGCCGCGGCCTACGAACTCCTGCACACCGCGCTGGTGGTGCACGACGACGTCATCGACCGTGACTGGGCGCGCCGCGGCCAGCCGAACGTCGCGGGCTCCTACCGCGACGCCGGCACCACCGGTGGGCTGCCGCTGCCGACCGCCGAGCACCGCGGGATGAGCGCCGCCGTGATCGCAGGCGACCTCGCACTCTCCGGCGCCCCTCGGTTCATCGAGTCCTCCGGTGTGACGGGCGAGCGTCGTGGGCGTCTGCTCGAACTGCTCGACGAAGCCGTGTTCGCCAGCGCCGCCGGTGAGATGACCGACGTCGACCTGGCCCTGGGCGTGATGCCGACGGTGGACGAGGTCCTGGCGATGGAACGGGCGAAGACGAGCGTGTACTCGTTCGAGGCGCCGCTGCAGTCCGGTGCCGTGCTCGCCGGCGCGCCCGAGACCGTCGTCACCGCGCTCGGCGCCTTCGGCCGCGAGATCGGCATCGCGTACCAGATCGTCGACGACCTGCTCGGGGTGTTCGGCGACGAGACGACCACCGGCAAGAGCGTGCTGGGGGACCTGCGCGAGGGCAAGCGGACCATGCTCATCGCCTACGCGGCCACGACGGACTGCTGGCCGGACATCGCTCCCTACCTGGGTGACCCGGACCTGACCGAGGAACGCGCGGCCGAACTCCGTGCGACCCTGGTCACCTGCGGCGCCCGTGCCGCAGCCGAGTCCCGGATCGCCGACCACGTCGCACTCGCCTGTGCCGAGCTCTCCGGACTGCCGTACGACCTCGCCGACCGCCTGGAGGGCCTCGTGACCGAACTCGTGGAGCGCGCCCGGTGACGACCGACACCACCCGGACCGGCAGTGCGCCGTCCGGTCGGCTCCCCCTGTACGACGCCACGGCCGAGGCAGCGTCGAGCGTCGTCATCGACCGCTACTCGACGTCGTTCGGCCTGGCGAGCCGGTTGCTCGCCAAGGACACCCGCGAGCACATCCGCAACGTCTACGCGCTGGTGCGCGTCGCCGACGAGGTCGTCGACGGGCCCGCGACCGAGGCGGGGCTCGACCCCGACCTGGCACGGACGGTCCTCGACGAGCTCGAGGCCGACACCGAGCGCGCGATCGCCCTCGGTTTCTCGGTGAACCCGGTCGTGCACGCGTTCGCCCGGAGTGCACGGGTCACGGGCTTCGGCGCGGAGCTCACCAAGCCGTTCTTCGCGTCGATGCGGATGGACCTGGAGCGCACCGAGCACGACGACGCCTCGTTCGCTGCGTACGTGTACGGCTCGGCCGAGGTCGTGGGGCTGATGTGCCTGCGTGCGTTCGTGTACCGCGCCGGCCGCCCGACCTTCGACCAGGCTGAGCTCGTCGCGGGAGCCCGTGCGCTCGGCGCCGCGTTCCAGAAGGTGAACTTCCTGCGCGACCTGCACGCCGACTTCGAGGTGCTCGGCCGCTCGTACTTCCCGGGGGTCGACATCCGCTCGTTCGACGAGGCCACGAAGGAGCGCCTGGTCGCCGACGTGCAGGCCGACCTCGACCACGCGGCCCGGACGATCCGGCTGCTGCCGGCCGACGCCCGGAACGCCGTCGGGCTCGCGCACGCCCTGTTCCAGGAACTCAACGACCGCATCGCCCGCACACCGGCGACGCGCCTGGTGACGACGCGCGTGCGCGTCCCGAACCCGGTGAAGGCGCGCCTGGCCGCACAGGTGCTCGCCGGACGCGCCCCCGTGCGGTCGAAGGTGGCCACCCGTCGGCCAGGAGGCACGTCATGACCCCGCCCCGCGCCTCCCGTCCGACGGCCGTCGCCGCCACCACCCGGCGCAAGGTGCCCGCCCGACGCGCCGTCGTGATCGGCGGCGGCATCAGCGGACTTGCGTCCGCGGCGCTGCTCGCGCGGGACGGCTTCGCCGTGACCGTGCTCGAGCAGCGGTCGCAGCTCGGCGGCCGTGCCGGTTCGTGGGAGCGCGACGGCTTCCGGTTCGACACCGGGCCGTCGTGGTACCTCATGCCCGAGGTGTTCGACCACTTCTTCCAGCTGCTCGGCACCTCGGCCGACGCCGAACTCGACCTCGTGAAGCTCGACCCCGGGTACCGCGTCTACAGCGAGGGCAACGACGAGCCGATCGACCTGCGCGCCGACGCCGAGGCGAACATCGCGCTGTTCGAGTCCGTCGAGCCCGGAGCCGGCAAGCGGATCCGGAAGTACCTCGCCTCGGCCGAGGACACCTACGCGATGGCGATCCGCCGGTTCCTGTACACGACGTTCCAGGACCTCACGAAGCTCGCCGCCCCCGACGTGCTCCGTCGCCTGCCGAAGCTCGCCCGGCTCCTGCTGCAGCCGCTGTCGTCCCGCGCCGCCTCGGCGGTCAAGGACCGGCGGCTCTGGCAGATCCTGGGCTACCCGGCCGTCTTCCTGGGCACGAGCCCGTACGCCGCACCGAGCATGTACCACCTGATGAGCCACCTCGACCTCGCCGACGGGGTGCTCTACCCGAAGGGCGGCATCACCGAGGTGATCGCCGCGGTCGAGCGGGTTGCCCGTGCCGAGGGCGCGAAGATCATCGCCGGTGCGAAGGTCGAACGGATCGTCGTCGAGGACGGCGTCGCCACCGGGGTCGTGCACCGCGACCGCGACGGCGTGCAGCACACCGCGCCGGCCGACCTGGTCGTGAGCGCCGCCGACCTGCAGCACACCGAGATGCAGCTGCTCGACCGCGAGCACCGCACCCACGGCGCCGAGCACTGGAAGACCCGCGACCCCGGGCCGAGCGCCGTGCTCGTCTACCTCGGCATCGACGGACCGACGCCCGGCCTGCTGCACCACACCCTGGTGTTCACCGAGGACTGGAAGGCGAACTTCGGCGCGATCTTCGGCAAGGACCGGCACGTCCCGGACCCCGCGTCGATCTACGTCTGCGCGCCGTCGGAGACCGACCCGTCCGTCGCGCCCCGCGGCTCGAGCAACCTCTTCATCCTGGTGCCCCTGCCCGCCGACCTGTCCATCGGCAAGGGCGGGATCGACGGTGCCGGCGACTACGAGGTCGAGCAGATCGCCGACCGCGCCATCGACGTCGTCGCCGAGCGCTCGGGCGTCCCCGACCTGCGGGACCGCATCCGGGTCCGTCGGACGATCGGCCCGCGCGACTTCGCCGACGACCTCAACGCGTGGAACGGGTCGATGCTCGGTCCCGCGCACACGCTCAAGCAGAGTGCGTTCTTCCGCGAGAAGAACGCGTCGGCCAAGGTCGAGGGCCTGTACTACGCCGGGGCGTCCACGATCCCGGGCATCGGTCTGCCGATGTGCCTGATCAGCGCCGAGGTCCTGCTCAAGCGGATCCACGGCGACACGAGCACCGAACCGCTGCCGACGCCGCTCGGCACCCCGCGGAACCAGGCCGGCACCGTCTGATGCCCGGGCTGTACCTCGCCGGCCTGGTCGTGTCGCTGATCGGCATGACCGTGCTCGACGCCCGCTTCCGGCTGTTCTTCTGGCGAGCTCCCTGGCGTGCGGCTGCGGTGATGGTCGTCGGTGTCGCGTTCTTCATGGTGTGGGACGTCGCCGGGGTCGCGTACGGCATCTTCTTCATCGGCCCGCAGCACCTGCTGACCGGGGTGCTCCTCGCCCCCGAGGTCCCGCTCGAGGAGCTCTTCTTCCTGCTGCTGCTCTGCTACTCGACGATGGACCTGGTCGGCTTCGTCCGACCCGTCGTGCAGCGGTCGCTCGGACGGCGGCGCCCGTGACCGGCTCCGGCGCCTACGCCCTCCTGGCCCTGCCGTTCTTCGCCGTCGTGGCGGTGGTGGCGGTCGTCGCCGGCATCGTGGCCGCGCGCCGTGCCCGATCGGCGGGACGCGCACCGGGGCCCGGCCGCCGGGTCGCACTGGTCACGTCGCTCGTCGCCGGGATCGCGCTGCTCGTGATGACGATCGTGTTCGACAACGTCATCGTGACCCTGCGCATCGTCGCCTACGACCCCTCGCTCATCAGCGGGGCGAAGATCGGGGCGATCCCGGTCGAGGACCTCGCCTACGCGATGGCGGCGATCGTGCTGCTGCCGAGCCTGTGGGTCCTGTTCGACCGGACGGGCCCGCGCGACCCGGCCGCCGCGCGCCCCGCGCCCGACCCGACCACCGCACCACCGGAGGACACCCCGTGAACGCCAGCACCGCCTCCAGGCCGTCGACCCTGCGAGCACTGTTCGTCTCGTCGCGCCCGATCAGCTGGGTGAACACCGCCTACCCGTTCGGTGCCGCGTACCTGCTCGGCAGCGGGGTCGGCGTCAGCGTTGACGACAGCGGCGGCGGCGGCGGGTTCTCGCTCGTCGCGTTCCTGGTCGGCGTCGTGTACTTCCTGGTGCCCTACAACCTGGCGATGTACGGCATCAACGACGTCTTCGACTACGAGTCCGACCTGCGCAACCCGCGCAAGGGCGGCGTCGAGGGGGCGCTGCTCGACAAGAGCGTCCACCGCACCACGCTCTGGGCCGTCGTCGTCACCAACGTGCCGTTCCTGGTCGCGCTCGTCGTGCTCGGGGCGGTGAGCGGGAACGGGCCGTGGTCGTGGCTCGTCCTGGCGATCAGCGTGTTCGCCGTCATCGCGTACTCGGCCCCGGGGCTGCGGTTCAAGGAGAAGCCCTTCCTCGACTCCCTGACCTCGTCGACCCACTTCGTCTCGCCCGCGATCTACGGCCTGGCGCTCGCCGGACCGCACTGGACCGGCCAGCTCGTCGCCGTCTGCATCGCGTTCTTCTTGTGGGGGGTCGCCTCGCACGCGTTCGGCGCGGTGCAGGACGTCCTGGCCGACCGGGCCGGCGGCATCGGCTCCGTCGCGACCGTCATCGGTGCGCGGGCGACCGTGCGACTCGCGTTCGTCGCGTACCTGGTCGCCGGCGTCGCGCTGCTGTTCTCGGCGTTCCCGGGGCCGATCGCCGCCGTCGTCGTGATCCCGTACGCGCTCAACGTGCTGCCGTGGTGGAACATCACGGACCAGGGCGCCGAGGCCGCGAACGCCGGGTGGAAGCGGTTCCTCTGGATCAACTACTTGGCGGGGTTCATCGTGACGATGGCGCTCATCGCCTACGCCTTCACGCACTGAGCGCCCGGCGTCGGTCGCGGTCGGGCTCCGTCGGGCTCCGGCGTCCCGTCGAGGTTCCGAAATCTCGGCATCTCGACGTCGCCCGGCGCGATCCGTGGAACCTCGGCGCCGCGCACGCGGCATGTCGTGGAACCTCGGCGCCCGAACCTCGGCGCCCACCGCCCGCAGCACTGACAGACTGGACGGACGCGTCACGGGAGTCGTGACGCGGCAGCCACGAAGGAGTGCACGCATGACGGTCCGGATCATCCACGTCGGTCTCGGAGGGTGGGGCGGCAACTGGGCCCGCACCGCCATCCCAGAGGTCTCCGAAGTGGAGGTGGTCGGGATCGTCGACCCGGTGCCGGCGACGCTGACCGCCGTGCAGCAGGACCTCGGGCTGCCCGCGTCCGCCGCGTTCGCGTCCCTCACCGAGGCGCTCGCCGGGGTCGAGGCCGACGCCGTCGTCATCACCGCCCCCGCCGTCACCCACGTGCCGCTCGCCCTCGAGGCCCTGGACGCCGGCAAGCACGTCCTGGTCGAGAAGCCGTTCGCCAACACCACGGACGAGGCCGTCACCGCCGTGCGCCGTGCCGAGGAGCTCGGCCTCGTGCTGCAGGTCAGCCAGAACTACCGCTGGTACCCGGCACCGCGCGCCGTGCAGGACCTGCTCGCTGCGAACACCGTGGGCGAGCTCTCCGCGATCAACGTCGACTTCCGGCAGTGGGACAACGACCTGGCATTCGAGGAACACCCGCACTACAAGTTCCCCCACGCCATGATCAACGACATGGCCATCCACCACTTCGACCTGCTCCGGATGGTCACCGGACAGGAGGCCGTCCGGGTCTTCGCCAAGGCGACCTTCCCGTCGTACAGCAAGTACCAGGACGAAGCCATCGCCTCGATGCTCATCGAGCTCGACGGTGGCCTGGTCGTCAGCTACCGCGGCAGCTGGCTGAGCCGCGGCCCCCGCACGGCGTGGGCCGGCGAGTGGAGCATCCAGGGCGAGGACGGCGAACTCTGGTTCACCAGCCGCGACGGAGCCCCGAACGCGGTCGACGGCGACGTGGTCACCCTCCGCCGCACCCAGGACGACGAGGCCGAGCCCGTCGAGCTGCCCGTGCTCGAGCACACCGACCGCCAGGGCGGGCTGCAGGCCTTCGCCCGTTCGGTCGAGGGCGGTCCGGCACCGGCGACGAGCGGCCGCGACAACCTGCGCAGCCTCGCACTCATGGAGGCAGCCGGTCGTTCGGCTGCCAGCGGCCAGCCCGAGGACGTCGTCGTCCCGTCCTGAACGCCGTGACCGGCGAACGGGAGGCCCGTGGCGGGCCTGCCACGGGCCTCCCGTCCGCCCTTGGGTCGCGTCCACTGCCGCAGGAGCGACACGGACCGGGCGGCCGCGCCGCGGCCATCTGGGCGCGCCCCCGGCCCCACCGTGTAGAAACTGGGGAATGGCCAAGGACAGTCTCCCCGAGCTCGAACTCGCGAACGTCCGCACGCGTGAGCGCATGACCGACACCGTCATCGAGCTCAAGCGCCGTGCGAACCTCCCGGCGCGGGCACGGCTCGCAGCCGCGAAGACCCGCCAGCGCTGGCACCGTGACCCGACCCCGCTCGTCGCGATGGGCATCACCGGGCTGACCGGTGTCGCGGCGATCGTCCTCGGCGTCGCGCTGCGCAACCGCCCCGCCGGACACCTGGCGACGCCACCGGCGAGTTCCGCGTTCACCGCGCTGCTGCCCTTCGGCGCGCGCGGCGACGGCCCCTCGGCGAAGGAGCAGGCACAGTCCGGCCGCAAGGGTCGCAAGGCCCGGGCGAAGGCCGCCGAGCAACCGCTGGACCGTGACCCGGCCCACAAGGCCCGCGTGAAGCAGCAGACCGGCATCGCCGCGGTCCAGCGACGGGCGAACAAGAACCGCAAGGCCGCCGTGAAGCGGTCGAAGCAGGCCCTGAAGGCGCGGGGGTAGTCCGATGGCGCAGGAGCAGCAGAAGCCGGACCCGGACGACTCCCGGAAGCCGGACAGCCCCACCGACCTCACGAAGCCCACGCTCGTCTACACGCTGAAGAAGACGCTGCGCGAGTTCACCGGCGACCAGTGCACCGACCTCGCGGCGAGCCTGACCTACTACACGGTGCTCGCGCTCTTCCCCGGGCTGCTGGCGATCGTCTCGATCCTGGGCCTCGTGTCCGACCCGCAGCAGACCATCGACTCCCTGCTGACGATCATCGGCAACGTCGGGTCGCAGAGCGTCGTCAACCTGCTGAAGGAGCCGATCGAGGGCCTCGTCCGGTCGCCCGCCGCCGGCATCACGTTCGTGGTCGGCATCGTCGGCGCGATCTGGTCGGCTTCCGGGTACGTCGGCGCCTTCGGCCGGGCGATGAACCGGATCTACAACGTCCGCGAGGGTCGACCGATCTGGAAGCTCCGCCCGACCATGCTCGGCGTGACGGTGTTCACCGTCGTCATGCTCGTCATCGGCCTGCTCGTGCTCGTCTCCGGCCCGCTCGCCCGGAGCTTCGGCGACGTCATCGGACTCGGCGACGCCGCCGCGACGGTGCTGCTGATCGTGCAGTGGCCGATCCTGCTCGTCGTCGCGATCATCGTCGTCGCAGTGCTCTACTACTGGGCGCCGAACGTCAAGCAGCCGAAGTTCCGGTGGGTGAGCGGTGGGTCGATCCTGGCGATCCTCATCCTGATCATCGCGAGCGTCGGCTTCGGTTTCTACGTCGCCAACTTCTCGAACTACAACGCCACGTACGGCTCCCTCGGTGGGGTCATCGTGTTCCTGCTGTGGCTCTGGATCACGAACAACGCGCTGCTCTTCGGTGCCGAGTTCGACGCCGAGCTCGAGCGCGGCCGGCAGCTGCAGGCGGGCATCCGGGCGGAGGAGGACATCCAGCTCCCCGAGCGCGACACCCGCCAGATCGAGAAGCAGGACGAGAAGCGGGCGCAGGACGTGCTCGAGGGGATCAGGATCCGGCAGGGCGCCGACGGCGACTGACACCCGCGGCGTTCCTCCGGACGGAGGCGCTACGGTGCGACCGTGCCCGACTTCCTCGAGGGGCTGCCGTTCTGGCAGCTCGTCCTCGCGCTCTTCGTGATCGTGTTCTGCCGTGCGCAGGCCACGTACTGGGTCGCGCGTCTCGCAGTGACGGGTGCCTCGCGCTCCCGCTGGGGCGGCTGGCTGCAGTCGCCGGCAGTCCGCCGCGGCTCAGTGCTCCTCGAACGCTGGGGCCTGCCGGTGGTGACGGTGAGCTTCGTGGTGGTCGGGCTGCAGACGGTGATGAACGCGGCCGCGGGGCTCGCCCGCGTGGCGTGGTGGCGGTACACGATCGCGATGGTGCCGGGGTGCGTCGCGTGGGCCTTCCTCTACGCCACCGTCGGGCTCGCGGTGTTCTGGGCGGTCGTCGCCGCGCTGGCCGGCTCGCCGTGGGGCATCGCGGCGGTGGCCGTCCTGGTGGTCGTCCTGGTGGTCGCGATGGTCGTCGCGGTGACGGTTCTCCACAGATCACGGAGCCGGACGGGAGGCCCGGCCCGGCTTCCGTAGGCTGGCCCACGTGACGTCAGAACAGCTCCAGAACCGTCCGGTCGCCCTGGTGACCGGTGCCACCCGCGGCATCGGCCGCGCGATCGCGACCGACCTCGGTCGCACCCACCACGTGTTCGTCGGCGGGCGGAACGCCGAGGCAGTGGACGCCCTCGTCGCCGAGCTGCCGAGCGCCGTGCCGTTCGTCGGCGACCTCGGCGCGGGGGACCTGCCGCCGCTGCCCGACCGGCTCGACGTGCTCGTGCACTCCGCCGGTGTCGAGCAGGGCACGACCATCGCCGACACCCCGCGTGCCGTGTGGGAGCAGGTCTTCGCCACGAACCTGTTCGCGGTCGCCGAGCTCACCCGGGTGGCGCTGCCGGCACTCCGGGCGGCTCGGGGCATCGTCGTGCCGATCAACAGCGGTTCCGGGTTCCACTCCGGCCCCGGCGGTGGCGTGTACGCGGCGTCCAAGTTCGCACTGCGGGCCTTCGCCGACGCCCTGCGCGAAGAAGAGCGGGCGAACGGCGTCCGGGTCTCGAGCGTGCACCCGGGCCGGACGGACTCGGACATGCAGCGGGCGCTGACCGAGAAGCTCGGCGAGGACTACGACACCGCGTACTACCTGGCGCCGGAGGACGTGGCCGCCGCTGTCCGGACGGTCGTCGACCTGCCGGAGCGCGGCACCGTCGAGTCGCTCGCGATCCGACCGACCCGACGGCGCTGACAGCGGGCTACGACAGCTCGATGCGCGCGTCGAGCTCGAGTCGGTCGAGGAACGTCTCGTCGTGGCTGACCACGACGAGCGCGCCGCGGTAGGCCCGCAACGCGTCGACGAGCTGGTCGACACTCGTCAGGTCGAGGTCGTTCGTCGGTTCGTCGAGCACCAGGAGCTGCGGCGGCGGGTCGGCCAGCACCAGGCTCGCCAACGCCACCCGGAAGCGCTCCCCGCCGGACAGCGCCCCCGCGAGCCGGTCGACGGTGTCGCCGCGCACCAGGAACTTCGCGAGGCGGTTCCGGACCTCGGCGACGGCGACGTGCGGGGCGTCCCGTCGCACGTTGTCGAGCACCGTGGCGGAGTCGTCGAGGGTGTCCTTCCGCTGCGGCAGGTAGGCGATCCGCTCGACGTGGGCGACGGCACCGGTGTCGGGGAGCGGGTGCTCCCGGGCCTCCGGCGCACCGACGAGCTGTTCGAGCAGGGTGGACTTGCCGACGCCGTTGTCCCCGATGACGGCGATCCGCTCCGGCCCCTGCACGATCACGTCCCGCCCGCGAACCGTGACGGTCGCGATCTGTCGTGACGCCGGGACGTCCGGGTCGGGCAGGGTCACGTGGATGGACTCGTCGTCGCGGAGCCGGAGCTGTGCCTCCCGCTTCGTCTCGAGGGCAGCGGCCTCGTCGTCCGCGTACCCGACGCGCAGCCGGCCGGCGGTCTGCTCGCCCTTCTTCCGCAGCTCGTTCGCGTAGCCCTTCGGCATGTTCTCGACGGCCTTCACCCCGGCGCGCGCTCGCCGGGCGATCTTCGTCTCGGCCTCGATGCGCTGCCGCTTCTCGGTGCGGTGTCGCTGTTCGGCGACCCGGACCTCCCGTTCGACGGCCGCCTGCTGCACGGCCACGTGCTCCTCGAACGCACTGAACGTCCCGCCGAACACGGTCATCGCACCGGCGCGGAGCTCGCACGTCTCGTCGACGTGCTCGAGGAGCTCCCGGTCGTGACTGACCACCACGAGGGTGCCGCGCCAGTCGTCGACCAGGTCGAGCAGGAGCCCTCGTGCCCGACGGTCGAGGTTGTTCGTCGGCTCGTCGAGGAACGCGATCGGACGGCCGCGCAACCGCACCCCGGCGACGGCGACGAGCACGGACTGCCCGCCGGACAGCGTCGACACCGGGCGTTCCAGGTCGGCGCCGTCGAGTCCGACGCTCGCGATCGCTGCGGCGGCCCGTTCCTCGAGGTCCCAGTCGTCGCCGACCGCCTCGAAGTGCTCGGGCGACGCGTCACCGGACAGCACGGCCCGGAGCGCGGTGAGCGTCGACCGGATGCCGAGCAGGTCGGCGACGGCGTCGTCGGTCCCGGTTGCCAGGCGCTGCGGCAGGTGGTCGACGGGGCCGGACGTCGAGATGGTGCCCGACGTGGGGTGGAGCCGACCGGTCGCGAGCCGGACCAGCGTGGACTTGCCGGCCCCGTTCCTCCCGACCAGGCCGGTCCGGCCACGCCCGAAGGCGGCGGTGAGGTGGTCGAGCGCGACGGTGCCGTCGGGCCAGGCGAAGGTGACGTCGTGCAGGACGACGGATGGACTGCTGGGCATGGGGATGCCTCCCGGTGTCGATGCTGGGCGCACGACACCGAACCCACCGCTGTGCGGTGGAGCGCCCGACGGGGCGCGCGATCACGGTGTCAGCGCGTGGGCTGAGCAGAACCGGTGATCGACAGCAATCCGTCTTCTTCCGTCGGGGACCCCCGTGTCCGCCATCCGTGCCGCCGGTCGGTCTCCCGCCCCGGGGGCCTCGTGATGACGACGAGGTGTCTCCCACGGTAATCCCGGCCACGGGGACGCGCAAGGGATGACAGGCTGGGGGCATGCCGGAGAACCTGTTGCCGAACCCGTCGACGAACCCCGAGACCCTGCTGCCCGCTGAACCCGAGGTGACCGCGGCGCTCGCCGCCGACGCCCCCGTCGCCAGCGTGGTGGTGTCGCACCCGTCGTCGAGCCTGGCGTGGGCCCTGCTCGCCGACGAGGCCTGGGAGCGGGGCGCGGCGCTCGAGTCGTACGCCTACGCCCGTGTCGGGTACCACCGCGGGCTCGACGCCCTGCGCAAGGCCGGGTGGCGCGGTGCCGGTCCGGTGCCGTGGTCGCACGAGCCGAACCGGGGCGTGCTCCGTGCCCTGTTCGCGCTGCGCCGTGCGGCCGAGGCGATCGACGAGCCCGGCGAGCCCGAGCGCCTGACCGACTTCCTGAACGCGAGCGACCCCGAGGCCCTGCGCGCCCTGACCGCCGACGCGTAGGCAGCGCGGTCGCGGCGCAGTCGACAGATCGCGCCCCGTGGCGGTCGTGGGGGCCCCCCCCGCCCGGGGGGGGCGCCCCCCCCCGGGGGGGGGGGGGCCCCCCCCCCCCCCCCCCCCCCCGCGGGGGGGGGGCCCCCCGCGCCTCCAGACCGCGCCCCGCGCCCGGCACGCACCGTCACCACGAGCGCCGCCGCACCCAGCAGCACCGTCTGCAGCACCCGCGCGACCACGAGCGGGTGGAGGCCCGCGCCGGGCGGTGTCGCGTCGTACGCCAGCACGATGCCGCCGAACCCGCACCCGGCGACCGCGGCCGCGACGACCCCACGCACGGTGAGTCGTGCACCCGAGGTGTCCCGCACGGCCGCCACCAGCACCACCGCGACGACGGCCACGACCACCGCGGCGACGGCCAGCGGTGACAGGACGGTCCCGCGGGCCACGGCCACCAGGACCGGGACGACGGCGGCGAACACCGCGGTCAGGGGTGACAGCACGCTCATCGGGCCGATCGCCAACGCGGCGTAGAGCAGCAGGACCCCGACCGCGCCGGACAGTCCGGCGACGGCGCCCCAGAGGGTGCCCGCCCACGACGGCGTGCCCCCGAGCACGGCCAGACCGATCAGCAGCGGCACGATCCCGATCGCCGCGGCGACGGCGGTGACCGCCACCGGACGGATGCGCCGCGACGCGAGCCCGCCGAGGAAGTCGGCGAAACCGTAGACGACGGCTCCGGTCAGGCCGAACAGCACGGTGAGCACGGGTCCCATCCTGCCCGGCCCGGTAGCCTGCGGGGCGTGAGTGTTCCCTACCACCGCCTGACCCGTGTCGACGCACGATGGAGGTGGTGGCGCCCGCTGGTCGCCCTCGCGTTCCTGGCGGGCTGGTACCTCGCCTCGCAGGTGCTCCTCACCGTCGCGTACTTCGTCCCGGTCGCGGCGGTCGGGGGCGAGTCCGGCCTGTACGACCTGCTCGACGACCTGCAGCGCGGAGCCCTGGACCCGACCGATCCGCTGATCCTGTCGCTGACCCTGGTGTCGCTGGTCGTCCTGCTGCCCGGCATCCTGCTGGCGGTAAAGGTCGCACGGCTCGGGCCCGGCGCGATCCTGACGTCGACGCGCTTCCGGGTGCGGTGGGCGTGGACGGCGTGGTGCGTGCTGCCGACCCTCGTCATCGCCGTGGTGATGTTCCTCGTGCAGACCAGCGGGATGTTCACGTTCGACGGCGGCTTCGGCTGGGACCACGCCGCGATCGGGCAGTCGTCGGTCTCCCTCGGCACCCTCACGCTCACGCTCGTCCTCGTCGTGCTGCTCGTCCCGTTCCAGGGCGCGGCCGAGGAGTTCATCTTCCGCGGTTTCCTCATGCAGACGATCGCCTCGTGGATCCCGCGACGCACCGGCACGATCATCGCCGTCGCGGTGTCGACCGTCGTCTTCGCGGTGCTGCACATCCCGAACGGCTACAACGTCTGGGGCATCCTCGACGTCGGTTCGTTCGGCCTGATCGCGGCGATCATCGTGCTCCGCACCGGCGGTCTCGAGGCCACCGTGCTGCAGCACGCCTTCAACAACATCATGATCTTCGTGCTGCAGGCGCCGGGCTGGTCGGGGATCGACCTGGCGTCTTCGGACGCCAACGGCACGCTCGGTGGCTGGCTCGTCACCCTCGGCACCTCGCTCGCGTTCTGGGGCATGGTCGAGGTCCTGGCGTGGTGGCGGAAGCTCGACCGGACGTTCGCCGGGCACCAGGCGCCGCGGTTCCGCGGGACGCCGCCGGTGTGGGCGGGTGGCAAGCGCTGGCTCGGCCCGGCGGGCACGGGCTGGGCCGTCGCGCCGGCTAACGCCAACGATGTCGACGCAGCTGCTGTGGACCGTGCCGCTGTGGACAGTGCCGTGGGTGTCGCCGGTCGCCCGTAGGCTCGTGGCATGAGCACCACGCCCGCGCCCGCCGCCGTGTCTGCTTCGCGAGCCGCCGCGCTCGACGTCCTGCACCGCGTGTGGGGCTACGACGACTTCCGTGGCGAGCAGGCGGCGATCATCGACCAGGTGGTCGCCGGCGGTGACGCCCTGGTGCTCATGCCCACCGGCGGTGGCAAGTCGCTCTGCTACCAGGTGCCCGCGCTCGTACGCGACGGCGTCGGGGTCGTGGTGTCGCCGCTCATCGCGCTCATGCAGGACCAGGTCGACGCCCTCGCGGCGAACGGGGTGCGTGCCGCCTTCCTCAACTCGACGCAGGGGCCCGACGAGCGTGCCCGGGTCGAGCGCGCGGTCGTCCAGGGCGAGGTCGACATGCTCTACCTCGCGCCCGAGCGGCTCCGGCTCGAGTCCACGCGCGCGCTCCTCGACCGGGCGCGGGTGTCGCTGTTCGCCATCGACGAAGCGCACTGCGTCGCCCAGTGGGGCCACGACTTCCGGCCGGACTACCTCGAGCTGAGCGTCCTGCACGAGCGCTGGCCGACCGTGCCCCGGATCGCCCTCACGGCCACGGCGACCCCGCAGACCCACCAGGAGATCTCGGCGCGGCTCGGCCTCGACGACGCCGCACACTTCGTCGCCGACTTCGACCGCCCGAACGTCCAGTACCGCATCGAACCGAAGACCGGCGCGCTGCAGCAGCTCCTCACCTTCATCCGCACCGAGCACAGCGGCGACTCGGGCATCGTCTACTGCCTGTCGCGCAAGTCGGTCGAGCGGACCGCCACCGCACTGGCCGAACAGGGCATCCAGGCGCTGCCGTACCACGCAGGGCTCGACGCCCGGGTGCGTGCGCGCAACCAGTCGACCTTCCTGCGCGAGGACGGCATCGTCATGGTCGCGACGATCGCCTTCGGCATGGGCATCGACAAGCCCGACGTCCGGTTCGTGGCGCACCTCGACCTGCCGAAGTCGGTCGAGGGGTACTACCAGGAGACCGGTCGTGCCGGGCGCGACGGCCTGCCCTCGACCGCGTGGCTGGCGTACGGCCTGAACGACGTCGTGCAGCAGCGACGGATGATCGACCAGTCCGAGGGCGACGCCGCACACCGTCGGCAGCTCAGCGCCCACCTCGACGCCATGCTGAGCCTGTGCGAGACGATCGAGTGCCGCCGGGTGCGGCTCCTGGCGTACTTCGGGCAGCCGTCCACGGCCTGCGGCAACTGCGACACGTGCATCGCCCCGCCCGAGTCGTGGGACGGCACCGTGCCCGCGCAGAAGCTGCTGTCCACGGTCGTCCGGCTCGAGCGTGAGCGCGGTCAGCGGTACGGCGTCGCCCATCTCGTCGACATCCTGGTCGGCAAGCAGTCACCGCGGGTGCAGGAACTGCAGCACGAGTCCCTGGCGACCTTCGGCATCGGTTCCGACCTGTCCGACGGTGAGTGGCGCGCGGTGGCCAGGCAGTTGCTCGCGCAGGGCTACGCCGCGGTCTCGGGCGACGGGTTCGGCACGGTCGTCCTCAGCCCGACGAGCGCCGAGGTCCTGACCGGCAAGGTCCAGGTGCGGATGCGTCGCGATCCGGTGAAGGCGCCGCGGGCGAGCCGGTCGTCCCGCCGGACCGTCGTCACCGACATGCCCCAGCAGGCGGTCGGCCTGTTCGAGGCCCTCCGGGTCTGGCGTGCAGCCCAGGCGCGCGAGCAGGGTGTGCCGGCGTACGTGGTGTTCAACGACGCGACGCTCCGCGGCATCGCGGCGGTGCGTCCGTCCGACGTCGACCAGCTCGCCGAGATCTCCGGGGTCGGTGCCGCGAAGCTCGAGCGGTACGGCCGCGCGGTGCTCGACGTCGTTGCGTCCGAGGCCGACTGACCCCACGGTCGGACGTGCATGCCGCCGTGGGCATGTACTGCTCGCAGGCGTGATTACACTCGGGAGTTCGCCGTCACGACGAGGAGGCCCGGTGTCCGGTTCGACCAAGTTCGCCACCGTGCTGAGCCGCGCAGTGGTGACACCGCTCGCGCGGATGCTCTGGCGACCGAAGATCATCGGGCGCCGCAACGTCCCCAAGCGCGGGCCGGTGATCCTCGCGAGCAACCACCGCTCCTTCATCGACTCCCCGGCGATCACGTTGATGGCACCGCGGAAGGTCGCCTTCCTCGCGAAGCAGGAGTACTTCACCGGCACCGGGTTCCGCGGCGCGGTGTCGCGGGCGTTCTTCGGCGGCATCGGTGCGATCGGCGTCGAACGTGGTGCGGGGGCGGCGGCGCAGCAGGCGCTCGACCTGGGGCTCGCGCGGTTGAACGAGGGCGAGGCCTTCGCGATCTACCCGGAGGGCACCCGCTCCCTGGACGGCCGGATCTACAAGGGCCGCACGGGCGTGGCCTGGCTGGCCCTGACGAGCGGCGCGCCCGTGGTGCCCGTGGCCCTGACGGGGACCCAGGACGTGCAGCCCGTCGGCTCGAAGCTGCCGAAGCTCGCGAAGGTGACGATCGAGTTCGGGAAGCCGATCGACCTGTCCGCGTTCGGCGAGGCCTCGTCCGGACGTGCACGCCGACACGCGACCGATGCGGTGATGGCGGCGATCCAGGAGCTCAGCGGCCAGGAGCCGGCGAACACCTACAACAACCCGCCGGCGACGATCGTCGAACGGGTCAAGCGGGCGCTGCAGCCAGACGACCCGACCGCGGCGGCCGTCGACCCCGACTGACCGGGATCTGTCGGGCACTATTGCACATCTGAAATATCGATGGTTGAATGAGGGACGTGCCGCACGGCAGACATCCCCGACGGGTCGCCCGACAACGGCCCGCAACCACGACTCAGATCGGACGGTCAGCAGCATGTCCTCCACCCCGCTCTTCGACTCCATCGCCCAGCGACGCGACCAGCCCGAGCCGCCGGCCACGAGCACGACCCCGATCCCGACCCCGGCTCGAGCAGCCGCGGCGCCTGCCCCGACCTCACCGATGACCGCTCCCGTCCGAGCCGGTGACTCGACCCTCGTACCCGCGGCCCTCGTCGCCGCGATCGACGACATCACGGTCCGCGTCACCCCGTCGGTGGTCACCGAGCTCCGCGTGCAGCCCGAGCAGCTCGTCCTGGTCGAGACCGTCGCCGACGCCATCACCCGAGCGGTCGTCGACGCCGTCGCGACCGAACTCGACCGGATCGCCCGCGACGGCGTCGTCCGCGTCTGAGCCCGGCGGTCCCCGAGCGATGACGACGCCCACCGACGGCCTCCCGCTGCGCCCGCGCGGTGCCGAACGGCGGGCCGCGAACCGCCTCCGCACCCGCCGTCCCGAAGCGTCCGAGCGGCGCCGTGCTGGGCACGGCACGCGTCCGGACGCCCCCAGAGCCGCCGGGGTGGTGGCTCCCCCTTCCGCCACCCCGGCTTCCCCCTCCTCCTTCCGCAGTTCCGTCCGGCGCGCCCTGCCCGCGACGGCGACCGCCGCGGTGACCTGTCTCTTCGTCGCCGTCGGCTCCCCGCAGACCGCGATGGCATCGACCCCGTCGCCGAGCAGTCCCGTGCCCGGCGTGCAGCAGTTCGTCGCCGACGGTTCCGCCCGGCTCTCCGTCGACCGCGACGGCTTCTCGATCGGCAGAGCCGCTGCCGCCCAGGCACGTGCGACCGCCGTCGGCTCGTCGGACGCGGCGGCCCGCCCCACCGCGGGGAACGTGCCGGCCGCCGGTGGGTTCGGCTCGCGCTGGGTGACCGGGTGCTCCGCCTGCTCGACGAACCACCAGGGCATCGACTTCGCGGCTCCGATCGGCACCACCGTCGTCGCCGCGATGCCCGGCAGTGTCGTCTCCGCCGGGGTCCTGGGCGGGTACGGCAACCAGGTCCTGCTCCAGCACGCCGACGGCACCCAGACCCGGTACGGCCACCTGTCGGCGATCGGGGTGCGACCCGGTCAGGTCCTGTCGGCCGGCGAACGCCTCGGCGCGGTCGGCAACACCGGCGTCTCGACCGGGGCGCACCTGCACTTCGAGGTCATCGTCGGCGGGGTCCCGGTCGATCCGGCCACCTGGCTGCAGGCCCGCGGGCTCCTCTGACAGCGACGACGGTCGAGCGCGTAGCGTCGGGAACGCCGGGGCACCGCGCCGTGGCAGGACGGAGACGCACGTGCGAGTGACGGTGTTGGGGACCGGGGCGATGGGTGCCGGCGTGGCGGGATCACTGCTGCGCGGGGGGCACCAGGTCACGGTCTGGAACCGGAGTGCCGACAAGGCCGCACCGTTCGGTGAGCACGGTGCGGCGGTCGCAACGGACCCGGGTGCCGCCGTCGAGCACGCCGAGGTGGTCCTCCTGACCCTCTTCGACTCCGACGCCGTGGTCGACGTGCTCGAACAGGCCGCCGGAGACGCTCCGACCGACGCCGTGTGGGTGCAGGCGTCCACGATCGGCGTCGACGGCACCGAGACCGTCGTGCAGCTCGCCGCGAAGTACGGCATCACCCTGGTCGAGGCGATGATGCTCGGCACGAAGGCCCCGGCGGAGCAGGGGAAGCTCACCATGCTGGCGGCCGGCCCCGCCGACCAGGTCGACCGGGTCGTCCCCGTGCTCCACGCGATCGGCGCGAAGACCATCCGCGCCGGCGAGCGGGTCGGGGACGGGACCGCGCTCAAGCTCGCGGCCAACGCCTGGATCGCCTCGATCACCGCGGCCACGGGGCAGTCGCTCGCCCTCGCCGCGGCGCTCGGGCTCGATCCGCAGCTGTTCCTCGACGCGATCGACGGCAGCGCGAGCGACTCGGCCTACGCGCACACCAAGGGCGCGGCGATCATCGCGGGGGACTTCCCGGCACAGTTCGCGCTCGACGGGCTGCGGAAGGACATCGGCCTCATCGCCGAGGCTGCGCGGGCAAACGACGTGTCCACCACGCTCCTCGACGCCCTCGGTCGCGTCTACGCCGACGCGAGCGCAGCCGGGCACGGCGGCGACGACATCGCGGCGGTCGGCACCGCCTTCTGAGTCGGCGCGCGAGTCGGCGCGCGAGTCGACGCGTCAGTCGACGCGTCAGTCGCGGCGGAGGAACCGTCGCAGCCGTGCCGTGAGCCGCCCCACGGCCTCGTCGTTCATGGTGTTCGCCAGGTCGAAGGCCTCGCGCGCCGGATCGGCCCCGCCCTGGATCCGTCGGAGTGCGGCGTCGGCGCGGGCCCGGGAGTCGAGTTCGGCGAACGGCATGTCGTCCTCGGGGTCGTGCGTGCCGCGAGGGTCCATGGACAGCAGGTTACGCGCGGCGGAGCGTGCGGGCGCCTGCGTCGACGTCGTCGACCACGCGGACCATCTCGTCGAGGAAGTCCACGACGACGGCCATTTCGTCGGTCGGCACGTGCTCGGTGACCTCGAGGGCACGGGCGTCGAGTTCTTCGATCACGCGCAGGGCGTGACCCATCGACGACCCCGTCGCGGTGAGGATCACGCCGCGGCGGTCGATCGGGTCCTGGTGCCGCTCGACGTGGCCGCTGCGGACCAGTCGGTCGACGAGTGCCGAGGTCGACGCCGCCGTGATCTCGAGGCGCTCGGCCAGGTCCTTCGCGTTGACGGTCCGGCCGTCGTGCTCGGCGTCGATGAGGACCCGCAGTGCGAGAAGCGCGTTCTCGCCGATGCCCAGGGCTTCACGAGCCCGACGCTGCGCGGCGCTCTCGGCGGTGCGGTACCGGCGCAGGGCGTTCAGGACGTCGACGGCGGTGACCGGGGAGTCCTCGTACCAGAACCCCGCGGTGCTGGTCAGGACCTCGGACGTCATCCTGCAATGCTAGACGCTCTAGTTAGATTGTCTAGCGAGGGACCGGTATCGCGGCGGAGACCCAGGCCCGTGCGCGGACATCGGACACTGCAACACCCGTGACGCGGCTCCGAAACACTCCCGCAACGCCCGCTGGTTAGGTTCTGGGGATGCAGGAGCAGCCGTGCTGAGCCGACTCGCGGGGAACGTCTTCCACGTGGGGAGCGCGGTCGAGCGCACCGACGTGGTCGCACGCCTGCTCGACGTCTACGTCGCCCGACGCGAACCCGGCACCGTCGAGGACGACCGGGCCGTCGCTGCGGAGCTCCGTTCGGTGGTGGGGACCGCCGGACCGGCGAACGACGCCGACCGGTCCGCGACCATCGACGCCCTGGCGCTGGACCGCCACGAGCCGGCGTCCATCGCCGCTGCGGTCGCCGTCGCTCGGGACCACGCCCGTCGAGCCCGCGAGGTCGTCTCGAGCGAACTCTGGGACTGCCTCGACGTCACCCGTTCGCGCATGCCGCGCAAGATCGCCCCGGGCCGCGCGCACGAGTTCCTCGGCTGGGCGCGGGAACGCAGCGCCCTCGCGATCGGCGTGGTCGAAGGGGACGCCAGTCGCGACGAGGTCTGGGAGTTCTTCACCCTGGGCCGCTCCCTGACCCGGGTCGCCTCGACCGCCCGGCTGCTCGCATCGGGGTTGCTCGAACCGGACTCGGTCACCTCGTGGACGGCGGCGCTCCGGGCCTGCGGTGCGGGCGAGGCCTTCCTCCGTGGCCGGGACCACCATCCGGTGCCGGACGACGCCGCGGCGTTCCTGCTCCTGGACGAGCACAGTCCGCGGTCGCTGCGCTTCACCGTCCGACGGGCCGCCGAGTGCCTGGCCGACGTGGCACCGTCCTGCGTCGCGGAGGAGGTCGCGGCGTTCTCCGCCGCCCGCGACCGGCTCGAGGCCGTCCCGACGGACGCGGCCCTCGGCGTCGTCGGCGATGCCGGCGACCGGCTCGCGGCCGCAGCGGACCGTGTCACCGCGGCGCTCGACGAGCGCGTCTTCGCGGTGACCGAACCCGCGCACTGATCGCGGCCCTGGACCGGACCGGCGACGGCCAGGAGGCCCGTGGCAGGCCCGACCCGTGCCTCCCGTCCGCCACGCGAAAGCGTCAGAGCCCCGCCAACGGTTCGCGGAGATCTGTCGCTTTCGCGAGGTGGACGCTGCCGCGTCGCGGAGATCTGTCGCGTTCGCGGAGTGGCCGGGTCAGACGGCGCTGGAGCGGTCGGCGACTGCCTCTTCCCGCTCGAGCTCCTGGCGGAGCGCAGCGCGCGAGGCGCGAGTGCCGACCACCGGCATCGCGTGCGTGACCGCGAGGTGCAGGCGGGTGTCCGCGTCGTACCGGAGCCGGAGGCGCTGGAAGCGGACGAGCCAGACGATCGCGATGGCGAGCGCCACGAAGCCCGACGCTGCGCCGACCGCGATGGCCCAGCGGGGACCCCACGCGTCCGCGATGGCACCGACGATCGGGGCGCCGATCGGGGTGCCGCCGGCGAAGATCGCCATGTAGAGCGCCATCACGCGGCCGCGCATCGCGGGCTTGGTGGTGGTCTGGACCAGGGCGTTCGCGGTGGTCATGAAGGTCAGCGCCGCGAGTCCGACGAACACCAGGACGAACGCGAACGTCCAGTACGTGGGTGCGAGGGCGGCAGCCGTGCACGCCAGGCCGAAGCCTCCGGCTGCGAGCACCAGCGTGCGCATCCGCGGCTTGTCCCGGCGGGCGGACATCAGGGCGCCGAACACCGATCCGATCGCCATCACCGAGTTGAGCAGGCCGAACTCGCCGGCGCCCTGGTGGAACTCGACCCGGGCCATCGTCGAGGTGAAGATCGGGAAGTTCACGCCGAACGTGCCGACGACGAAGATCATGCAGAGCACGACGATGATGTCCGGCCGGGTGCGCACGTACCCGAAGCCGGCGACGATCTGCCCCTTGCCGCGGCCGGCGTGCACCCGCTCGGCGAGCTGCGCGGGGTCGACGAACCGCAGGGCGATGAGAACCGCCAGGAACGAGCCGGCGTTGATGACGAACACCCAGCCGGAGCCGATGGCGGCGATGAGCACGCCGGCGACCGCGGGACCGATCAGTCGGGCGGCGTTGAACGAGGCGGAGTTCAGCGCGACGGCGTTCGCGACGTTCTCGCCCTGCACCACGTCGGAGACGAACGCCTGGCGGATCGGGGTGTCGAACGCGGCGACGATGCCGAGCGCGAGGGCGAAGCCGTACAGCGCGAGCAGCGTCGCGGTGTGCGTGAGGACCATGACGCCGAGGCCCAGCCCGAGCAGGCCCATCAGCGCCTGGGTGAGCATGAGCATCTTGCGACGGTCGAAGCGGTCGGCGGCGAGCCCGGTCAGGGGGAGGAGCAGCAGCTGCGGGCCGAACTGCAGCGCCATCGTGATCCCCACCGCGACGGCGTCGTTGTCGGAGAGCTGGGTCAGGACGATCCAGTCCTGGGCGGTGCGCTGCATCCAGGTACCGACGTTCGACACCAGGGCACCGGCGAACCAGATGCGGTAGTTGCGTCCGGCGAGGGAGCGGAACATGGCGGTCACTGCTGGGCCAGCCTCCTCATGATCTCGGTGGCGTCGGCGAGGGTGGCGCGCTCGACGGGGGTGAGTGCGGCGAGCCGCGGGGTGAGCCAGCCGTCACGGCGGCGACGGGTCTCCTCGACGAACGCGGCCCCGGCCGGGGTGGCGCAGAGGACGACCTTGCGCCGGTCGTCGTCGTGGCCGCCCTTGGACACCAGGCCACGCTCGACCAGCACCGCGATGGTCTTCGTCATCGAGGGCGGGGTGACGCCGTCCTGGCGGCTCAGGTCGGCGAGGGTCATCGCGCCGTCGCGGTGGAGCCGGGCGAGCGCCGCGAACTGGGCGTCGGTGACGGTCGTGTCGGCCTTCTGCGCGCGGAGCGTCCGGGACAGCCGGTTCACGGCGATGCGGAGGTCGGTGGCGTCGGTCACAGGTCGTTAGCTTAGCTCATTAGTTCAGTGAACGAACTGGTTTTCGGGTGTACCGTTGTCCTGGACAACAGGTGTTGTTCAGAGAGAAGGAATCATGTCCGAGTTCGAGGGCAAGGTCGCCATCGTCACCGGTGGTGGCAGCGGCATCGGCGAGTCCGTCGCGAAGGAGCTCGCCGCGGCGGGTGCCACGGTCGTCGTCACCGACATCAAGCTCGACGCTGCCCAGCGGGTCGCGTCCGAGATCACGGAGGCCGGCGGCACCGCCAGCGCCTTCGAGGCCAACTCCGCCGTCGCCGCCGACAACGAGCGCATGGTCCAGTACGCCGTCGACACCTACGGCGCGCTGCACCTCGCCGTGAACAACGCTGGCATCGGCGCCGCCCCGCAGAAGATCGGCGAGTACGACATCGCCGCCTGGGACCGCGTCCGTGCGGTCGACCTCGACGGCGTCTTCTACGGCCTCCGCTACGAGCTGCCCGCGATGGTCGCCGCCGGCGGTGGCTCGATCGTGAACATGGCGTCGGTGCTCGGCACGGTCGGCATCGCGCAGAACGCCGCGTACGTCGCGTCGAAGCACGCCCTGGCCGGCCTGACCAAGGTCGCCGCGCTCGAGTACTCGGCGCAGGGCGTCCGCACGAACGCCGTGGGCCCCGGGTTCATCGACACCCCGCTGCTCCGCAACGCCATGACGCCGGAAGCCATCTCGGCGCTGGAGGAGGAGCACGCCACGAAGCGTCTCGGCACCGACAAGGAGGTCGCCGCGCTCGTCCTGTTCCTGCTGAGCGACAAGGCCTCGTTCATCACGGGCAGCTACCACCTGGTCGACGGCGGGTACAGCGCGCACTGACATCGGGCGTACTTGGTCGAAACGGGCGTACCTGGTCGGAAGTTTCGACCAGGTACGCCCGTTTCCGCTTCCCACCGCGGGGGCGATGGGAAGGAACGTGCTAGTGGAACTGGGGGATCGTGAGCCAGATGCCGGCGAGCACGGCGGCGACGCAGACCGCGAAGCACAGGACGGCACCCGCCAGTGCTGCCGGCGGCGTGTGCCCGGACCGCGGGGTCTCCTCGGAGTACTGGGTGCGTTCACCCCCGGTGTCGAGCGGCTGCCCGGTGCCGAGCAGCCGCAGGCCGAGCGTGTAGACGAGCACGATGCCCACCGCGGCCACGAAGCCGACGCCCGCGACCAGGCCGATGCTCGTGAAGTCGATCTCCATCGTCGTTCCCCTCAGTTCTGCGCGCCGGCCGGCTGCGGCTCGGCCTGGTCGGTGGGTTCGGTCGATCCGGCTGCGACGTCGTCGTGCGAGATCGGCTTGCGCTTGGCGAGGACGTAGAACGTGAGCCCGCCGGCCAGGGCGAGCACCGCCACCAGCACGAGGCCGACCGTCGAGGTCGAGGCGAGCCAGGTCGCCAACCCGCCGACCACCGCGGCTGCCGGCAGCGTGATCACCCACGCGACGACGATGCGGCCGACGACCGACCAGTGCACGTCGGCGAGCTTCTTGCCGAGCCCGGACCCGATCACCGAACCGCTGGTGACGTGCGTCGTCGACAGGGCGAAGCCGAGGTGCGACGAGATGAGGATCGTCGCGGCGGAACTCGTCTCGGCCGCGAAGCCCTGCGGCGACTGCACGTCGGAGATCTTCTTGCCGACCGTCTGCATGATCCGCCAGCCGCCCGTGTAGGTACCGAGGCCGATCGCGAGTCCACAGGCCAGGATCACCCAGAGCGCCGGGCCGGTCCCGCTGTCCTGGTAGTTCGCGGCGATGAGCGTGAGCGTGATGACACCCATCGTCTTCTGCGCGTCGTTGGTGCCGTGCGCGAGCGACACCAGCGATGCCGAGACGGTCTGGCCGTGCCGGAAGCCCGTCGCCGCACCGTGCGTCGTGGCGTTCTTCGTGAGCACGTACGCCAGGTAAGTGGCCACCAGGGCGATGACCCCGGCGATGACCGGGGAGAGCAGCGCCGGCAGCACGACCTTCGACACCACCGTCGCCCAGTCCACCGAGTTCAGCCCGGCGCCGATGATCGATGCGCCGATCAGCCCGCCGAACAGCGCGTGCGTCGACGACGAGGGCAGCCCGAGGTACCACGTGGCGAGGTTCCAGAGGACCGCGCCCACCAGCCCGGCGAAGATCATCGTGGGGGAGATGTGGACGCCGTCCTGGCCCTCGCGGATGATGCCCTGCGAGACGGTCTTGGCAACCTCGGTGGAGAGGAACGCGCCGACCACGTTGAGGACGGCGGAGATGAGCACGGCGGTCCGGGGCTTGAGCGCCCCGGTGGCGACCGACGTGGCCATGGCGTTGGCGGTGTCGTGGAACCCGTTCGTGAAGTCGAACACGAGGGCCACCACGATCACGAGCACGACGATGACGAGGACGTCCATGCCGGGGACGGTAGGCCCGCCCCGAAGCCCCTGCGTGAACGCCGGATGAACAGGTTCGTGGGGGCGCCTGTCTGCGAGGACGGCAGCGTCTGCGAAACTGCGGGTGTGCCCACCTTCTCCGCAGCGCGAGGCGACGCCTCGTTCACCGACGCCCACGGCGTCGAGATCGTCTACTCGACCTGGCGAGCGGCGCGCCCCAAGGGCATCGTGCAGATCGCGCACGGCGTCGGCGAGCACGGGCTGCGGTACGAGCCGTTGGCACAGGACCTCGTGCGTGCCGGGTACACCGTGCACGCGAACGACCACCGCGGGCACGGGCGCACCGGCCTCGGGCAGTGGGACGGCGACCACGCCAAGCTCGGTCGGCTCGGCCCCGGCGGACTGCGCGCCGCGATCGCCGCCGTCGAGCAGATGGGGGAGGTCGCCCGAGCGGACACCCCCGGCGTGCCACTGGTGCTGCTCGGGCACTCGTGGGGCTCGCTCATGGCGCAGCGGATCGTGAACAGCTCGTCGGAGTCGTGGGACGGGGTCGTGCTCTCCGCCACCGCCTACCGGCTGCCCGGCTGGATGAACAGCGGCGACCTCAACGCACGGCACGCGGGCTCCGGTCCGACCAAGTTCGAGTGGCTCACCCGCGACCGGAAGATCATCGACGCGATGTCCGTCGACCCGCTCGCCGTCGAGGCCGACGTCATCGGCCTGTTCGGGCTGCCCGACACACTCCGGCTGCTCGGGGTCCCGCGGCGGGGGATCCCGCACGACCTGCCGATGCTGCTGCAGGTCGGGTCCGACGACGCCCTCGGTGGGCCGCGGTCGGTCGAGCGGCTGGCGCAGGCCTACCGGCGGCGCGGACGACTGTCCGACGTCACGGTACGGGTCTACGAGGGAGCGCGGCACGAGGTCTACAACGAGACGAACCGCGACGAGGTCGTGGCCGACCTGGTCGCGTGGCTGGACCGGGTGAAGGCGCGCGCCGCGTCCTGAGACGGTACCGGCTGGCGGACGGGAGGCCCGTGGCGGCGCCGACCCGCGCCTCCAGTCCGACAGGTGGCGGGCGTAGGCTCGACGCGTGCACGGTGAGTACAAGGTCCCAGGTGGAAAACTGGTCGTCGTCGACCTCGACGTGGTGGACGGGGACATCCAGGAGTTCCGGCTCGCCGGCGACTTCTTCCTCGAACCCGACGACGCGCTGCCGCTCATCGACGCGGCCGTCAACGGGCTGCCGTCCACGACCGACGCCGCCGGCATCGCCGCGGCCGTCCGAGCGGCGCTCCCGGCCGACGCCGTGCTACTCGGGTTCACACCCGAGTCCGTCGGGGTCGCCGTCCGCCGCGCGCTGTCCCGTGCATCGTCGTGGCAGGACTACGACTGGCAGATCATCCACGAGGGCCCGATCAGCCCGAACGAGCACCTCGCACTCGACCAGGTGCTGACCGAAGAAGTCGGCGCCGGACGCCGCGGTCCGACCCTGCGCATCTGGGAGTGGGACCAGCCCGCCGTCGTCATCGGGTCGTTCCAGTCGCTGAAGAACGAGGTCGACCCGGCCGGTGCCGAGAAGTTCGGCGTGCAGGTCGTCCGGCGGATCTCCGGCGGCGGCGCGATGTTCATGGACGCCGGCGCCATCATCTCGTACTCGCTCTACGTCCCCGCCGACCTGGTGCAGGGCATGACGTTCGCGGACTCCTACGCCTACCTGGACGAGTGGGTGATCGAGGCGCTGAAGTCCCTCGGCATCGACGCGTACTACCAGCCGCTCAACGACATCACCTCAGCCAAGGGCAAGATCGGCGGCGCTGCGCAGAAGCGTCTCGGCACCGGATCCCTGCTCCACCACGCCACCATGAGCTACGACATGGACGGCGAGAAGATGGTCCAGGTGCTGCGGATCGGGCGCGAGAAGATGAGCGACAAGGGGACGACGTCGGCCGCGAAGCGCGTGGACCCGCTGCGCTCGCAGACCGGGCTGTCCCGCGCCGAGATCATCGACCGGCTGATCGGCACGTTCACGAAGCTGTACGGGGCGACTCCCGGCGCGGTGACCGATGCCGAGCGCGAGAAGGCGCAGGAGCTGGTGCGGACGAAGTTCGCGACGAAGGAGTGGCTCGAGCGGGTGCCCTGAGCGAGCTCGTGGTGGGCGGCCGGAGCAGAGGGGGGACGCTCCGGCCGCCGCTCGACCAGTGTGACGACCGACTCCATGAACCACACGTGCGGATCATGAGAATCCCCCGCGCGGCTGATGTCGTGGCCGGATCGTCCACGTAGCGTCGCTCGCGTGAACTGGTTGATCTTCCTGGGGGCGGTGGCCGCCGTGGCCGTCGTGGTGTGGATCGCCGATCGCGTGGGGTGGATCGACCTGTCGAACAAGTCCACGCGCAGCGGCGGATCCGGAGGCATCGGCGGGATGCTGGACGAGGTGTTCGCGCCGACCCGCCACGAGACGCAAGCCGAGTACGAACGGCAGTCGCGCCTCCCGAAGGAGGCACCGTCACCGGCGGACGACGACCACGACCTGCTCAGCGGCAGCGTGCTCATCAAGGTGCCGACGGTGCGGAGCGCCGGTCGGCACGAAGCGCGCGTCGGGACGCACGACCGGTCGTACTGAACCGCCGGCGGTCGCTCGCCGCTCGCCGCTCGCGTTAGCGCGTCGTGAGTTCCTGGTAGTCCGGGTGCCGCTCGATCCACGCGTGGACGTAGCTGCACTGCGGCACGACCCGGAGGCTGCCGTCGCGCACGTCGTCGAGCGCGTGCTGCACGAGGATCGACGCGTGCCCGCCACCGCGGTGCGACGGGTCGACTTCGGTGTGCACGAAGCGGATTTCGTCGCCGTCGACCTCGTACGCCGCGAAGCCGATGACCTCGCCGTCCTCGACCAGGGAGTACTGCTGCTTGTCGGTGTCGTTGCGGACCTCGGGTGCTGCCATGCGGTGAGGCTACGCCGCGAGGCCGAGTCGCCGCTGGCTGCGCCAGAATGGTCCCGTGCACACGGGAGACGACCGAGGCCCGGACCGCGTCGTCCTCGGCGACGCCCTCGACGTGACCCCGGCGCTCGCCGACGGCACGTTCACCCTCGTGTACCTCGACCCGCCGTTCAACACGGGGCGGTACCAGCGTCGGCATGCTTCGTCCGCGGTACCCAGCGCCGACGGGCCGGTGATGGGGTTCCACGGACGGACCTACGAGCGGGTCCGCGGCGACCTGATGCGGTTCGACGACCGGTTCGAGGACTACTGGACGTTCCTCGAACCCCGGCTGATCGAGGCCTGGCGACTCCTCACCACCGACGGCACCCTGTACCTGCACCTCGACTACCGCGAGTCGCACTACGCGAAGGTCCTGCTCGACGCGCTGTTCGGCCGCGAGTCATTCCTCAACGAGATCGTCTGGGCCTACGACTACGGCGCCAAGTCCAAGTCGCGGTGGCCGACCAAGCACGACACGATCCTGGTCTACGTGAAGGACCCGTCGCAGTACTGGTTCGACTCGTCGGCGGTCGACCGCGAGCCCTACATGGCACCCGGGCTCGTCACGCCCGAGAAGCGGGAGCGCGGCAAGCTCCCCACCGACGTCTGGTGGCACACGATCGTGTCGCCGACCGGCAAGGAGAAGACCGGCTACCCGACGCAGAAGCCCGAGGGGGTGCTGCGGCGGATCGTGCAGGCGTCGTCGCGCGAGGGGGACTGGGTGCTCGACTTCTTCGCCGGCAGCGGGACGACCGGCGCGGTGGCGTCGGCGCTCGGGCGGCGGTACGTGCTGGTGGACGACAACCCGGCGGCGATCGACGTGATGCGGAAGCGCTTGCCGGGGGCGTCGTTCGAGGCAGCGGCAGTCTGAGGCCGACGGCGGGTTCCGGGACCGGAACGTCCGCCTCTCGTCGTCGATGGGTATGGTGGGGAGTCTCGGCCGTGGATGGACGGACGCGAGCATCACGGGGGCGATGTTGGGGACCATACCGTTCGACGAAGGCGCGGCGAAGAGCCTGATCAAGGCGGCGACGGCAGCGGACATCACGTTGCTGTTCGCAGCGTCCGCCCGTCGATCAGCCGCCGAGGACGCCGCAGCCGACTTCTCCGGCGCCTACGCGGACCGCTTCGCCGACGCCGCGGTGGCCGAAGCCGGTGACCGTGTCCGCCTCGCCGGGGCGCTCGGTCGACTCGCCGACGCGGTGCAGGTCGTCATCGGTGAGGCCCAGCGAGAGCGCGAACGGCTGGCGAACGTCGACGCCTGGCAGGGGCGCGAGACCGCGCGACAGCAGGCCGACGACGAACCGCTGGGGATCTTCGAGGTCGAACCGACACCGATGTTCGACCCGAAGCCCTCGGACGTCCCGATCCGGCCCACACCGATCTCGGCGTCGTTCTCCGCGTCGGACCGCCCGCGAACCGCCGGCGGGTCGAGCATGGGCCGGAGTTCGGCGGACCCGGAGCGGCTCCGGACCTTCGTGGCGTCGGCGCGCGCCTCGGATCGCGGGTTCTCGGAGCGTGCGGAGCAGCTGCGGACGGCGTGGTCCGGCTTCACGGCCAACTGTTCCTGGGCGGAGGTGTCCAGTTCGACGCTCCTCACGGGGTTCGACCGGTACCTGCAGGAGAACGCTTCCGATGCCGATTGGATCGAACGGATCGCGTCCGCGTTCGAACGCGCCGGCGGGAGCAACGGTCTCTCGAACACCGTCCTCGACTTCGCTGCGGCCGCGACGATCCCCCCCGTCGTTCCGGACCCTGCTCACACCAGGGGCCACGCCGGTCGAGGTCGCGGCGACCTGGGCGGGTCTCGGCCTGACGAAGGGGGACGAGGCGGACCTCCAGGCGTTGCCGCTCGAGGTGCTCGCCATGCTCGGGAACCTCGAGGGGATCCCGTACTGGGCGCGGGACACCGCGAACCACGAGGTCCTCGACGACCGACTCGCACGGAAGAACCTCGATCCCGACGAGCGCGAAGCGCTGAAGAGCATCCGGGCCAGCTTGGGGGAGAACCGGTTCCTCATCTCCTTGACGGGAGACGTCCCGCCCCTGGCCGCCGTCTCGATCGGCGACCTGGACACCGCGACCAACGTCACCTGGGCCGTTCCCGGCATGGCATCCAGTACCAAGACGATGACGGGGTGGGTCCAGGCCGCGCAGAACGTCGCGGACGAGCAGTTCAAGGTGGACGGCCCGGGAAACCGTGCGGTGATCGCCTGGATGGGCTACGACGCACCGCCAGCACCGCCCGACCTCGGCGTCTTCAACGAGGACGCGGCCGAGAGCGGCGGGGCGAAGCTCGCGGCATCGATCCGTGGGCTCGACGCCGCTCGTGCGGGCGACATGCCCTGGACCAACGTCCTGGCGCACTCGTACGGCACCACGACGGCATCGATCGGGCTCACGGCACCTGGCGTCCACGTCGACTCGTTCACGTCGATCGCTTCCGCCGGCATCCCGCAGACCATCCCGACGGCGGAGGACATCCATGCCGACCACGTCTACGCAGGGCAGGCCCAGGACACGATGGTCGGCATCCCCGGGCTGGGCGACCAGTACGCGTACATCGGCAGAGGGTTCAGCATGCCCTACCGACTGGACCCGACGAATTCCAGCTTCGGCGCGGAGACCTTCGGCGCGGACGGCACCGACGGCTTCGAGCCGGTGAAGGACCACGGCGTGCACACGGAGAGCGGCAACGGCTACCTCGACCCGGGAACCGAGTCGCTGCGGAACGTGGCGAAGACGACGACCGGGCACGGCGACCGAGTGACACCGGCAGAGTGACATGCTGGACACCCGACGACCGGACGGAGAACCGACACCGATGACCGCTCTGAAGCAGTGGATCGCAGTCACCGTGACCACGATCGCGATCGTCGGCGCAACCGCCGGCTGTTCTGGAGGACAGATGCAGAACCAACCGACCCAGGAGCCGGCGGATGCGAAACGCAGCATCCAGCAGCTCGTCGACGACACGACCGACGCGCTCGGCGGGACGTGGCAGGTCGAGGAAGGGCCGCGGCTCGGCACGTGCGAGGACGAGCGCGGCGTCGGCGAGGGCGTGAACTACACGTACATCAAGTCCCGTGCCGATCGCGGCGACGTCGAGCAGGGGATCCGAACGGTCGAGAAGCTGTGGGGCGAGCGCGGACTCGACACGAAGCGGTTCTCCGATGCCGACGGGTCCTACAGCGGTGTCGACGGCAAGGGGGACGGCGTGGCGAACATCGGTTTCCAGTCCTCCGACCTCGGCGGGGGTGACACGGTCAGCGGTACCTCGGCGTGCGCTGCCGGTGACTACGTCGAGATGCGCGAGCGAGAGCGCTCCTAGCGTCCGCTCCGTTCACGACGTTCCACGAGTCGTTCGACGCGTGGAACGTCGGAACGGGCGCATCACGAGCGCTGGCAGGCGTGCGGGCAGACCAGCCCGCCCGCGCACTACTCCGCCGAGTGCCGCCCGTGCGGGTGCTCCGCGTCAGCGTCCGGGTCCACTGCCGCATGGGCAGCCCTGGTCCGGATCGCACCGGTCGTCGTCGGGGGCTCGTCCACCGGCGCGGCCGCCGAGTGGGCGCCGTGCGTCGTGGCGTCGGGCAGCGGCGCGCGGGTGCCGTCCGTGGCGACGTCGTTCGGCAGCACCGACACGTCTGACGATCCCGCAGCGCGTGCTGACCGGGGCTGGGCGGGCACGTCGGGCGAGGTCGGCACCGAGTCCGACGACGCGACCGCGGCTGAACCCGATCCGTCGCCGGCAGCCGAACCGGCACCGGCACCGGCAGCCGCAGCCGCAGCGTCAGCGGTCCGTGCGGCGTCCGCCTGCTCCTGCAGCGCCGAGGTCTTGCGCAGCGGCGGCACCCGGAAGAACCAGGTCAGCACGAACGCGAGCAGGATCACCGCGAGGCCGACGTAGTACACGCGAACGGCCGAGTCGCTGAAACCGACCAGGAACGGACGGGTGAGTCGCTTGTCCGCGCCGTTCAGGAACGAGGTGTCGCTCGTCGCCGCGGAACCGGACGAGCTCGCACTCGAGTCGCCGCTCTTCAGCTGCTTGATGAGCGTCGGGGCGACCTCGTCGACGACGTTCTCACGTTGCGCCTTGTCCGAGTAGTCGACCTGCAGCGTGCCGTCGACGACGGTCGCGTTCGCCTTGGCTGCAGCCGTCTCGAGGGCCTGCTGCTCCGCGGCCGGCTTGGCGTCGTCGACCTGCTGGGCGATGACGGTGTCGGCTGCGGCGGCGGGGAGCTTGCCGGCCGCGACCTGCTGCTGCACGGCGGCGGTGACCTGCTTCGTGACGGCGGCGTCGGCGGCTTCCTTCGCCTGCACGGCGCCGTCGTTCAGGCCGTCCTGCACGTTCTTCTGCACGGGATCGACGATCTTCGTCCAGATCTGGTCCATCACGCCCTTGTTCTCGGACGCGTTCGCGACCGAGGGGGTGAGCGCGGCGTTGAGGGCGCTCTTCAGGTCGGTCTCGTTCTGCATCGCCGCGGTGATGTTCGTCGGCATCAGGGTGAACAGGACGGACAGCAGCACGGCGGTGCCCATGGTGCCGCCGATCTGCCGGAAGAACGTCGCGGCGCTGGTGGCGACGCCGATGTCACGCGGGGACACCGAGTTCTGCGCCGCGAGGGTCAGCGTCTGCATGAGCTGCCCGAGCCCGAGCCCGATGCCGAACATGCCGAGCATCAGGAACCAGAGGGGGCGGTCGGCGGTCAGGAACGTCAGGACCGTGAAGCCGATGGCCGTGAACGCCGTGCCCGTGATCGGGAAGACCTGGTAGTTCCCGGTCCGCGAGATGATCTGGCCCGAGGCGATCGACGAGATCATCAGACCGAGCACCATCGGGAGCATCGCGAACCCGGACTCGGTCGGGGTGACGCCCTTCACGATCTGCAGGTACAGCGGGATGGTCAGCATCGCGCCGAACATGCCGAAGCCGACGAGCACGGACAGGATCGCGGACATCGAGAACACCCGCGAGCCGAACAGCTTCATCGGCAGGATCGCGTCGCTGCCCATCGCCCGTTCGACGATGATGAACGCGATCAGGCCGGCTGCACCGATGCCGTAGCAGGCGAAGGCGCCGGGGGAGCTCCAGCCCCACTCGCGACCCTGCTCGGCGATCAGCAGCAACGGCACGAGGGTGACGATGACGAGCGTCGCACCCCACCAGTCGATCCGGGGCTTGCCGCGGTCGCCGAACTTCGGCAGGTGCAGGAACGTCAGCACCATGAACAGCGCGATGACGCCGATCGGCACGTTGATCAGGAACACCCAGCGCCAGCCGGAGATGAACAGCAGCTCGCTCGCGCCGGCGAAGACGCCACCGACGAGCGGACCGATCACGGACGAGATGCCGAAGACCGCCAGGAAGTAGCCCTGGTACTTCGCCCGCTCGCGGGGAGCGAGCATGTCGCCCATGATCGCCAGCGGCAGGGACATCAGGCCACCGGCACCGAGACCCTGCAGCGCACGGAACCCGGCGAGCATGAGCATCGAGGTCGAGAACGACGCGAGGAACGACCCGACGATGAAGATGCCGATCGCCGTGATGAACAGCGGCCGCCGACCGAAGATGTCGGAGAGCTTGCCGTAGATCGGCGTCGTCACGGTCGAGGCGATCAGGTACCCGGTGGTGACCCAGGCCTGCTGGTCGAGGCCGTGCAGGTCGTCACCGATGGTGCGGATCGCGGTGCCGACGATCGTCTGGTCGAGGGCTCCGAGGAACATCCCGGCCATCAGGCCGTAGATCACCAACAGGATCTGTCGGTGGTTCATCACGACGTTGGACGCCGTGGTGGGGGCCGCGGGTGCGGTCGCCGTCTGGGTCATGAGCAGGGTCTCCCGGTACCGATGCGCTGGCGAAACGATTTTTGCGCTGCCTGCAAAGTTACATCTGCCGCAAGTGCTCGGTTGCTCAGGAGCGGCTTCCTGTGTGGATCGGCAGTCACGGTACGCCCGGATCGCGGGCTCGGTGACGATCTCGGTCCACGGCCAGGAGGCCCGGCTCGGCCCCGTCAGACCGCTGCGGTCTCCACGACCCGGGTCACACCGCGTGCCGCCAGCGCCGCGGGGTCGGCTGCGGTCCGGCTCGTCACGACGGTCACGGCCTCGCCGGCGGCGCGCAGGCGGTGCCAGCGCTCGAAGACGGTGCCGCCCGGTGCCAGGTCCGCCCGACGGATCGGCAGGTCGGCCTCGTCGACGTCGACCACCACGGCACTCGTCCGCGGGGTCGGGATCGGGGCGGAGCGCCGTGCGTCGGCGACGACCTCGGCGTAGCGGCGGCCGAGCGGCTTCACGCGGTTGTCGACGTCGAGCAGGCCGAGCGAGTACTCCAGGTCCTTGAAGTCCCCCAGGTCGCGGGAGACGTCGTGGGAGCACCACCACGTGACCGCGTGGAGGCGTTCGGTCGTGAGGGCTGCGGCGACCGTGCGTTCGAGGAACTCGGGCATCTCGGACTCGGCGAGGTGCCGGTCGGGCGCCCCGACCTCCTGCAGCCAGACGGGCCGCTCGAGGTCGGTGGCGAAGGCGCGAGCGAGCTCGATCATCCACTCGGCGTGCCGGACGGACTCGTCGGAGAGTGCGCCGTACCGACCGGCCACTCCGTTGAAGATCCAGGAGTGCACGGTCGTGACGTCGCCGAGCCGGCTGGCGTGCGCCGGCACGAACGGGTGGCCGTCGCGGTACCAGAGGTGGTCGTTCTCGGAGTGCGTGACGACGTGCCGCGGGTCCTTGTCGCGGGGTGCGCCGAGCAGGGACTCGAGCCAGTGCGTCACCTGCGCGGTGTCGGCGGGCATCGCGGCGGGGTTCGGTGGCTGGAACTGGTTGAGCTCGTTGCCCAGGGTCAACCCGGTGAAGTTCGGGCGGTCGCGCACCGCGTCGTACACGGCGGCGACCAGGGCGGCCTGCGCGTCGATCGCCGGCTGGTCCGTGAACATGTTGCCGTCGTGCCAGTTCACGAGCCACGCGGGGACGAAGTCGAAGCCGGACATGTGCCCCTGGACGACGTCGACGCTGGCGTCCAGCCCGAACTCGGCGGCGATGTCGACCACCAGGGCCACGTCGTCGAGGGCCCGTCGCCGGATGAGCGTGCGGTTCGGCTGCAGGGTCGGCCACAGCGGGAACAGCCGGACGTGGTCGAGGCCGAGGGCGGCGATCGCCTCGAGGTCGCGGCGGATCGCGGATTCCTCCACCGACTGCCACTGGAACATCCAGTCGGTCGAGGGCACGTAGTTCACGCCGAAGCGCGTGGCGGTGGTCATCGGTCTCCTTCGGTCAGGGAACGGTGGCGGCGGCTGGGGCGGGGCCGGTCGAGCCGCGGACGTGCAGGGCGCGCCCGCCGACCTCGGCATCGGTGACCTCGTCGCCGCGGACGAGTCGTTCGACCAGGGCGACGGCGGTGCGGGCGGACTCCTCGACGGGGGCGTCCAGGGCGGTCAGCGACGGACGCACGATCGACGAGACCCACGAGTCCTCCCACGCGACGACGGACAGGTCCTCGGGCACGCGGACGCCGAGCTCGGGGGCGTGCGCGATCACCTCGGCCGCGATCGCCTCGCCGTCCAGGACGATCGCGGTGGCGCGGTCCAGTCGGGCGAGCAGGTCGGCCACCGGGTCCTCGGCGTCGGCTCGCCACCCGAGCACGAGCGCGTCCACGCCCCGGCGCGCGGCTGCGGCGGTGAAGCGGGCGTCGCGGGCGCCGGTGTGCGCGAGTGCCGGGCCGTCCCCGACGCGGGCGATCCGGCGGTGGCCGAGCGAACCGAGGTGGTCGAGCAGGGACTCGGTCGCGTCGGCGTCGCCCACCGTGACCGCCGGGACGGTGCTGCCGGCGATCGGTGCGCCGAGCATGACGGCCGGGGCCGCCAGGTGCTGCAGCATCGGGATGCGGGGATCGTCGGTACGGACGTCGACGAGCAGGAAGCCGTCGACCCGCTGCTCGGTCCACCACTGCCGGTAGACGGCGGCTTCGTCGTCGGCCTGCACGAGGGTGACGGACAGCGACCACCCGATCGCGGCGAGGGGTTCGGTCAGCCCGGCGATCAGCCGCATCGTGAACGGGTCGCGCTGGAAGGTGTCGCGTGAGCGGGCGAGGACCAGTCCCAGGCTGTGCCCCGCGTTGCCGGAGAGCTTGCGGCTCGCCAGGTTCGGCCGCCAGTTCAGGTCGTCGGCGGCCTTGCGGATGCGGGCCGCGGTGGCGGCGGACACGTTCGGCCGCCCGTTGAACACGTGCGAGACCGCCGAGGTCGAGACGCCGGCGCGCTTGGCGACCTGCGCGATGGTCACGCGGCGTCGGTCGACGGCTCCGGCGGTGGTGTCGCTCATGCCGTCGAGCGTAGAGGCTTGACCACGTCGTGTAAAGCGGTATACGTTGCTCGTCACCTGAAGTACACCGCTGTACCAAATGCATCGCGATCGCTCCACCATCCACTGCCAGGGAGGCACCGTGACGGACGGCATCAGTAGGCGCACCCTCATCGGGGCCGGGCTCGGCGCCGGCATCCTCGCGCCGATCCTGGCCGGGTGCAGCGCCCTCACCCCGGCCTCGAGCGGCCCCGGCACGCTGAGCGTGCACACCCAGCTCAGCGGCGCGGTCGCGGGCGCGCAGACGTTCACGGACGTCGTCGCCGCCTACCGCCGCCGCACGGACCGCAAGGTCGCCCTGCTGTCGAACGGGTCCGACCTGCCGATCGTCTTCGAGACGAGTTCCCTCGCCGGCAAGGAAGCCGACGTCGCCATCGTGAACATGGTCGGGCGGACGTTGTCCTGGACGGGTGAGGACGCCACGATCGACGTCTCCCGGTACCTCGACGAGTGGGACCTGCGCGACAAGATCATCCCGGAGGCGCTCGAGGAGTGGACCGACGACCAGGGCCGGCTCCGGGCGTTCCCGTTCACCCGGACGAACTGGCCGGTGTCGTTCAACACGGCGCTGCTCGAACAGGCCGGTGTCAGCGAGATCCCGACGACCTCGGACGCGCTCATCGCCGCAGCCGACCGCCTGCGCTCCGCCGGCATCGGGCCGGTCACCGTCGGCGGGTCGGACTGGAGCGGGCAGAAGCTCCTCATGCAGGTGATCCAGGGGTTCGTGTCCCAGGACGAAGCGGCGAAGGTCTTCTCCACGGGCAGGATCTCGGAGAGCGCCGGTGCGGTCCGCGGCGTCGAGCACTTCGTCGAGCTCCGCGACGCCGGGGTCTTCGTGGACTCGGTGCAGGGGTTCACCTCGGACTCCGAACTGACGCAGTTCACCACGCGCAAGGCCGCGATCGTCCCCGCGATGTCCTCCGCCCTGGCGCTGGTGTCGAAGGAACGCGCGAAGGAGGTCACCGTGGGCGGCTGGCCGGTCCCCTCGCAGCACGCGGCCATCGCGCACCCGAGCGTCATCAAGAGCTACAACGGGCACGGCATCTGGATCAGCGAGAACGGGCGGGCGAAGCTCGACCTCATCAAGCCGTTCGTGCAGTACCTGTACTCGTCGGCGGTGACGACCGAGTTCGTCCTCGACTCCGGCCGCGACATGAGCCGGATCACCGACACCGTCAGCCGCGACTTCCCGCTCGTCGCCCAGGCGTCGAAGCTCACCGACGACCAGGTCACCCCGGTGATGCTGCCCGACCTGCTCGTGCCCGACTCGGCGTACGAGCCGATGATCCGTGCGACCAGCCTGGCGTACGGCTCGGGCACCTCGGCCGACCGCATCATCGACCTCTTCGAGCGCGCCTACACGGCCGCCTGACCCACCCGACCCTGCGAGAAGGAGCTCCCCATGGCAGTGCTCGTCGAGGAACCACCCGTCCGGTCGGCGTCGACCCCGCCCGGACCTGTCCGCCGCGGATCCCGCGCCGTCGGCAGCACCCGCGGCAGCTTCCCGACCTTCGCGATCCCGGCGCTGGTCTGGTACGGCCTGTTCATGATCGGGCCGGTCGTCGCGATGATCGTGATCGCCTTCCTGAGCTGGCCCGGCATGCTCGTCTCACCGACGTTCGCGGGGCTCGACAACTTCCGGGTGCTGTTCTCCGACGAGACGTTCTGGGCCGCGGTCCGGAACAGCACGGTGCAGATCGTGGTGGGGCTGCCGATCATGATCGTGCTGGCGTTCCTGCTCGCCTTCCACGTCGTGCAGAAGCCGCGCGGGCACAAGGTGCTCCGCTACCTGCTCTTCATCCCGGCGCTCATCTCGGCACCGGCCACGGCGATGATGTTCTACGCGATGCTCAACCCCGACGGCCTGGTCAACGGGGTGCTCGCGACGCTCGGCATCGGCGGCAAGGCCTGGCTGGCCGACCCCGCGACCGCCCTCGGCGCGCTCATCGTCGTCGACCTGTGGGCAGGCATCGGGTACTCGGCGGTGCTCATCGCGAGCCGGCTCGACGGCGTCGACACCGAGGTCGTGCAGGCCGCCCGCATGGACGGCGCCGGATCGTGGCGGCTGGCGTGGGGTGTGTACTGGCCGATCGCCCGCGACTTCATCGGGGTGGTGGCGATGCTGCAGTTCCTGTCGATGCTCTTCAGCTCGGCGCAGAACGTGCTCCTGCTGACCCAGGGCGGCCCGGGCACCGCGACCACGACGTTGTCGTACCTCGTGTACCAGAAGGCGTTCGTCGACACCGACCTCGGCTACAGCCAGGCCGTCGGCGTCGTCCTGTTCGTGCTCGGACTCGCCGGGATGTTCGTCATCCGCCGGGTCCTGCGCAAGACCCACTGACCGCCCCTGACCGACAGACCCCGGGAGACCACCATGGCGAAACCCACCGCCGGCATCCGGCTGCGTGACCGGATCGGCTCCATCACGAGCGGCACCGTGGCGTGGATCTACGCCGCCCTGCTGATCCTGCCCTTCTACTACTTCGTGGTGTCGTCGTTCAAGGACAACGACGGCATCTTCGAGTCCCCGTTGGCGCTGCCCGCGTCGTGGGACCTGACGAACTTCACCGAGGCGATCCGCCAGGCCTCGCTCGGACCGGCCATCGCGAACTCGGCGATCACGACGGTGGCGGCCCTGGTGCTGACCCTCGTCCTCGCGCTGCCGGCGTCGTTCGCCCTCGCCCGGGCCACCGGCCGCGCCGGACGCATCGTCGAGGGACTGTTCTCGCTCGGGTTCCTCATCCCGTCGTTCGCGGCGCTGTTCCCGACGTTCCTGCTCGCCGCCGGGATGGGGCTGTTCCACACCCGGACGTTCCTCGTGCTCCTGTTGCCCGCGACCGCGATGCCCCTGGCCGTCGTGATCCTGACCCAGTTCATGCGGACGATCCCGCGCGAGCTGGAGGAGGCCGCGTCGATGGACGGCGCCTCGGCGTGGCAGGTGATGCGCCAGGTGTACCTGCCGATCTGCATCCCGGGCATCGCCACGGTGCTGCTGCTGAACTTCCTGTCGTTCTGGAACGAGTACCTCTACGCCCTGGTGCTCATCGGGCCGGACACCGCGCAGCGGACGATCCAGGTGGCGCTCCCGACGCTGAAGGTCGATGCCGGCACCGACTACGGGATGCTCATGGCCGGCACGCTGTTCACGCTGCTGCCGGTGTACCTCGTCTACTCGATCCTGCAGCGCCAGATGCAGCGCGCCCTGGTCTCCGGAGCGATCAAGGGATGACCGAGCACCAGACCGCGCACCCGACCGAGCCGCCGACCGGCCACCCGACCGCGAGGAGCCTCGACGTCCGCGCCCGCATCGGCCAGCTCAACCAGCGACTGAAGGGCTGGGAGGCCGTCCGCTGGGTCGACGGCCGCCCGCGGATCACCGACGTCCTGCGCGCCGAGGTCGACCGGTGGGGCGGGATCGGCGCGGTCTACGGCGTGCTCCGCGCCGACCCCTGGTCCGGCGTGCACTGGGGCAACGGCATCCCACCCGAACGCTCCGCCGAGGCCTACGCCGCCGTGCAGGACCACGTCGTCGCCCACAGCGACGGCGGCGTCCCGACGCTCTTCGTGGAAGAGGTCCCGCACGGGCTGCAGGCCCTCGGTGGCACGACGGTGCCGGTGAACCTCGCGCTCGGCGCCGCGATGGACGAGCAGCTCGTCGAGGACCTCGCGGCCGCGGTCGCCGCCGAGGTCCGCGCCCGCGGTACCCACGTCGCCCTCGTCTCCGGGCTCGACGTCCTGCGCGATCCCCGGTGGGGTCGGAGCGAGGAGTGCTGGTCCGAGGACGCCGCGCTCGCCGCGATCATGGTCGCCGCCACCGTCCGGGGCATGCAGGGCGGCGGTCCGGGCACGATCGACGACCGACACGTCGCGGTCGTCGCGAAGCACCTGGCCGGGCAGGGCGCCGGCATCGGCGGGCGGAACGGCTCCGGTGCTCCGATCGGCCGCCGCGAGCTCGCCGAGGTGCACCTGCCGCCGGCGCTCGCCGCGGCACGCGAACACGTCGCCGGGTTCATGGCGGCGTACAACGACGTCGACGGGGTGCCGTGCTGCGGCAACCGCGACCTGCTCACCACCACGATCCGCGACACCTGGGGCTGGGACGGGCTCGTGATGGCCGACGGCACCGCCATCGACCGGCTGCGCGACGTCACCCCCGATCCGGCCTCGGCGGCTGCGCTCGCGCTCCGTGCCGGGGTCGACCTGAGCCTGTGGGACGAGTCCTACACGCACCTCGACGAGGCACTGGACCGGGGCCTGATCAGCACCGACGACCTCGACCAGGCGGTGGACCGCGTGCTCGCCCTGAAGCGCCGCGTCGGCCTGCTCGCGACACCGACAGCACCACCAGCGACACCTGCAGCTGCATCTGCACCAGCACCCGGCCCGGCCGAGAACGCCGAGCCACTGGAACGCGCGACCATCGCGCTCGCCGAACGTGCCGCTCACCGCGCCGTGGTCGCCCTGGGCGGAGCGCTGCCCGCGATCGCACCCGACGCCGTCGTCGCCGTGGTCGGCCCGAACGCCGACGACGTCGACGCCCTGCTCGGCGACTACTCACCTCCGCGGCCGCCCGACGACCCCGGTGCGTCCACCGTCCGCTCCGCCCTGGAGGCCCGGCTCGGCCCCGCCCGGATCCGCACCGCCCGGGGCGGCGGGCTCCGACAGCCCCTGCCGGGCCCCGACGGGCTCCTCGCGGTCCGCACGGCGCTCCTCGGCGCCGACGTGGCGGTGGTGGTGCTCGGCGGCTCGAGTCGTCGCGCGTACGACGACGGCTTCGAGGACAACGGCGCCGTCAGCGGTCCGGCACCGGACACCACGAACGGCGAGGGGGTCGACCTGGCCTCGATCGCCGTGCCCGACGCGCAGCTCGACGTGCTCCGCGCCGCCCGCGAGAGCGGTCTGCCGGTCGTCGCGGTCGTCGTCGACGGTCGACCACGGGTCCTGACCGAGGTGCTCGCCCTGGCCGACAGCGTGCTCGTCGTGCCGTTCCCGGGGCCCTCCGGCGGTCGAGCCGTCGCGGACGTGCTGTTCGGCGCCCCGGCCGAGGGGCGACTCCCCGCGACGTGGCCCGGCGCCGACGGCGTCCTGCCCGTGGCGCACGACGAACGCCTCGAGACGGCGCGCGGCTACGTCGACGTGACCAGCTGCTCGACCGTGACCGGTGCACCCGGACCGGGTGGCGGGGTGGACGTCCGCCTGGCGGAGGGGAGCGACGCGGTGACTGCTGTGCGCCTCCTGGCCGGGGGCACGGTGACCGTCCCGGTGACGGTGCGCAACACGTCGGACGCACCCCGTCGGGTCTCGGTGCCCCTGTGGGGGCGGCGGCGTGAACCCGGTGTCCGTCCGCGGCGACGACGACTGCTCGCCCTGGTGACGGTCGATGTGCCCGCCGGTGGGACCGTCGACACCGCGTACGCGCTCGGACTCGATGCGCTCGGCACGTGGGACGCTGGTCTCCGGCTCGGTGCACGGCCGCTCGAACTCGACTGCTGGACGGACGACGTGCTCGATCCACCCGGGTCGACGCGGACCGTCCGCGTCACCGACGGACAGGAGTCAGTGCGATGGGTGTCGTGACGCAGACGCAGCTCGAGGAGATCACGCCGACGCTGGTGGCGGCCGCCGACCGGGTCCGGGCCGCGGTCGGCACCGAGGTCGGCGACCGGGTCGAGCGTGCGCTCGTCCGGACCCTGCGCGACACGATCTCGCTCGACGACGACGGCGCCTTCGTGATCACGGGGGACATCCCGGCGATGTGGCTCCGCGACTCGACGACGCAGATGACGCCGTACCTGCGGTTCGTGGCGGACGACCCGGCGCTCGCGGACCTGCTCTGGGCGGTCGTGCGGCGGCAGTTCCGGCTGATCGAGCACGACCCGTACGCCAACTCGTTCAACCGCGAGCCGAACGGCGCGCACTACGACCCCGACGACCTGAACGCCGACCCGCTGGTGTGGGAGCAGAAGTACGAGGTCGACAGCCTGGCCTACCCGGTGACCTTCGCGCACGCGCTGTGGCGGGCGACCGGGTCGACTGCGGTGCTCGACGAACGGGCCCATCGGGTGTTCCGGACGATCGTGGCGCAGTGGCGGACCGAGCAGGACCACGACGCCTCGGCCTACCGGTTCGTGCGCGACGGGGTGATCCCGACCGAGACCCTGATGCGCGACGGCCGCGGCACCCCGGTCGCGGTGACGGGCATGACGTGGTGCGGGTTCCGCCCGTCGGACGACGCCTGCACGTACGGCTACAACGTGCCCGCGAACCTGTTCGCCGCCGAGGCGCTGCTCGCCGTCGCCGCGATCGCCCGGGACGTCTGGTCCGACACGGGCCTGGCGGACGACGCCGACGTGCTGCGCGCGAGCATCCTGGACGGCGTCCGGCAGCACGGCGTCGTGCCCGGGCCCGCGGGGGAGGACGTCTACGCCTACGAGGTCGACGGGCTGGGCGGCGTGCTGCTCATGGACGACGCGAACACCCCGTCGCTGCTGTCCCTGCCGTTGTCGGCGCCGTCGGTGCTCGACGACTCGGTGTGGGCGGCGACGCGGGACTTCGTGCTGTCACCGGCGAACCCGTACTGGTTCAGCGGCACCGCGGCGGCCGGCGTCGGCAGCCCGCACACGTTGCCGCAGCGGGTGTGGCCGATCGCCCTGGCGGTGGAGGGGCTCGTGTCCGGGTCGCCGGAGCGTCGCCGGGAGCTGCTCGACGTGCTCGTGGCGACCGACGGCGGGACCGGCGACATGCACGAGTCGTTCGACGTCGAGGACCCGACGCAGTTCTCGCGCCCGTGGTTCTCGTGGGCCGACGCGATGTTCTGCGAACTGGCGCTGGCGGCGGCCGAGGACTGATCCTCGACCGCCGCCAGTGCGGGTCGTGCGGGTGATCGACTAGGCGCCGAGTGCGGCGTCCACGATCTCCTTGGCCTCGCGCTGCACCTGCTCCAGGTGCTCCTGCCCGACGAAGCTCTCGGCGTAGATCTTGTAGACGTCCTCGGTGCCGGACGGCCGTGCGGCGAACCAGGCGTTGTCGGTGACGACCTTGACGCCGCCGACGGCCGCGTCGTTGCCGGGGGCCTTCGACAGCTTCGCGGTGATCGGGTCGCCCGCCAGGGTCTCGGCGGTGATGGCGTCGCCGTCGAGCTTCGACAGGCGGGCCTTCTGCTCCTTCGAGGCCGCGGCGTCGACGCGCTGGTAGACCGGGTCGCCGAAGCGCTCGGTCAGCTCGACGTACAGCTGCGAGGGGGTCTTGCCGGTGACGGCGACGATCTCGGACGCCAGGAGCGCCAGGATGATGCCGTCCTTGTCGGTGGTCCACGCCGTGCCGTCGGTGCGCAGGAACGACGCCCCGGCGGACTCTTCGCCACCGAACGCGACGGAGCCGTCGATCAGGCCGGGCACGAACCACTTGAAGCCGACCGGGACCTCCCAGAGACGGCGCCCGAGCGATTCTGCGACGCGGTCGATGATGCTCGACGACACCAGGGTCTTGCCGATGGCGGCGTCGTCGCGCCAGGCCGGACGGTGTGCGTAGAGGTACTCGATCGCGACGGCGAGGTAGTGGTTCGGGTTCATCAGGCCGCCGTCGGGCGTGACGATGCCGTGCCTGTCGGAGTCGGCGTCGTTGCCCGTGAGGACGTCGAACTCGTCCTTGTGCGCCAGGACCGAGGCCATCGCCGAGGGGCTCGACGGGTCCATCCGGATCTTGCCGTCCCAGTCGAGCGTCATGAACGACCAGGTCGGGTCGACGTCCGGGTTCACGACGGTCAGGTCGAGGCCGTAGTGGTCGCGGATGAGGTTCCAGTACGGCAGCGATGCACCACCGAGCGGGTCGGCGCCGATCTTCACCCCGGCACGCTTGATCGCGGCGATGTCGATGATGTTCTCGAGGTCGGCGACGTAGGTGTGCAGGAAGTCGTAGCGGTCGGGGGTGGCGTGCTCGGTGCGCTGCACCTCGGCGTTGCCGCCCTCGATGATCGCGTTCGCCCGGTTGGCGATCCAGCTCGTGGCGTCGCTGTCGGCGGGGCCGCCGTGCGGCGGGTTGTACTTGAAGCCGCCGTCGCGGGGCGGGTTGTGGCTCGGCGTGATGACGATGCCGTCCGCCGTGTCGGGGTTGCCGGCGCGGTTGTAGCGGATGATCGCGTGGCTCAACGCGGGGGTCGGCACGTAGCCGTTGTCGCTGTCGGCCAGGACGTGCACGCCGTTGGCGGCGAGGACCTCGAGCGCGGTGCGCTCGGCGGGGCCGGACAGGGCGTGGGTGTCGCGCCCGATGAAGAGCGGGCCGTCGGTGCCCTGCGACTGCCGGTACTCGACGATCGCCTGCGTGATCGCGGCGATGTGGGTGTCGTTGAAGGCGGAGTCGAGCGAGGAGCCGCGGTGGCCGGAGGTACCGAACACGACCTGCTGCTCGGCGACGGAGACATCGGGCACACGGTCGTAGTAGGCGGCGACGAGCGCGTCGATGTCGACGAGGTCGTCTGCGGTCGCGGGGGTGCCGGCGCGGTCGTTCATGGGTCCATCCTGGCATCGCGCACCCGGACGCGTCCGGCCGGCGCACAGCCCGGGCCGCAGAGCGCGGCCGGAGCCGTGTCCGCCGACCGGGTCGACGGCACGGCTCAGGCGGTGCGGAACGAGCCGGTCGCCGTGCGGAACGAGCCGGTGGCCGTGCGGGTGGAGGCGGTCCAGGTGCCGGGACGCGACCGCTGCACGTCGGTGAAGCGCCCGAGGCGTCCGCTGATCGGCGCACCCGTGTAGGTGCCGACCGAGTCGGTGGAGCGGGTGCCCGTGAAGGACCCGCGCTCGTCACGGCCGCGGAGTCCGGACACGAAGGTGCCGCCGAGCGGGAAGGTGCTGTTCGTCATGCGCTCGACCGTACGTGACTGTCTTGCACGATGCAAAACAAGTGCACGAACGTGCGTGATCAGGCCATGAGCTCGCAGAAGCTCCGGCCCGCGACCGTCCAGCTCTGCCGCGCCACGAGGCCGGCGTCTGCCGCGTGCCGGTGCAGCGCGTCGAGTCCGACCTCGGCCCAGGGGAACCCGGCGCTCTCGTGGCCGTCGGCGTCCACCACGCGGGCGGTGTACACCCGGTCGGCCAGCGGGTCGGGGTTCGTCTCGACGATCACCCGGCCACCGGCGCGGACGATCTCGCCGCAGCGCTCGAGCAGGGCGGCGGGGTCGCCACCGATGCCGATGTTGCCGTCGATGACCAGGGCGGTGTCCCAGTGGCCCTCGTCGGGGACCGCGTCGAACACCGATCCCTGGATCGCGGTGCCACCGGACCGCTGGGCGATCGCCACGGCCTCGGCGGAGACGTCCACGCCGAGTGCGGGGATGCCGCGGTTGCGCGCGGCGACGAGCATCCGCCCGGGGCCGCAGCCGATGTCGATCACGGGGCCGTCGGCGTCGTCGAGCAGCGAGCGGTCGACCCGGTCGGCCGCGGCGCTCCACCGGCCGACGTCCATCGTCGTGACGACGTCGGGACGGTCCGGGTCGGTCAGCCGGAGCCGTCCGTCCGAGCGCAGTGCCCGGGCGTACGGCTCGCCGCCGCCGGCGCCGAAGGAGACGGGTGCGTGCATGGTCATCGGAGACTCCCCGCGGTCTCGGCACGGAGTGCCTGGGTGAAGCCGGAGTCCGGCGCGAGTTCGGCGACGCGTTCGGCGTCGGGCATGGTGTCGACGTCGAGCAGTTCGCCGAGGATCCCGACGTCGAGGCCGGCGTCGGTCAGGCGTGCGAGCTGGACGGCGCCGGTGTCGTCCTGCGACATCGGGACGCCGCGGAGCAGGTCGCCGGTCGGGGCCTGCACGTACAGCGACCAGAAGCCGCCGTCCTCGGCGGGGCCGAACCACGCGTCGCGCTCGGGCCGGTCGAACACCGGGGCGAGCGCGTCCGTGGACACCTGCGGGGTGTCCATCCCGACGAGCAGCAACGGGCCGTCGATCGCGTCGAACAGGAAGCCGAGGCGCTCGTCGAGCCCGCCGCCGGGCTGGTGGAGGACGTCGAAGCCCTCGGCCGACTCCGGGACGACGTCGCCGTCGAAGAACAGCACGCGGCGCTCTGCGGGCAGGGCGCGGACGGTCGACAGGGTGTCGGCGAGGCTCGCGGACGCCACACGGGCGGCACCCTCGGGTGAGAGCGCCGGGGTCAGGCGGGTCTTCACCTTGCCGGGCAGGCACTCCTTCGCGACCACGGCCACGGTGATGCCGGCGGTCATGCGCGCGTCCCCTCGACCGAGGCGGTGACGGGTGCGGAGTCGGGCCGTGCCGCGGAACCGGTCGCGGCGGTGGAGCCGGCCACGTGGCGGACGGACGCCGGGGCGACGACCCGGACACGGGCCTCCCGGCGGTACGCGCGCAGCAGGCGGGTCATGTCGCGGACCGCGTTGATGGTGCCGCGGAGCGTCCCGGTCACCTTGCTGTCGCCGATGCGCTGCGCGTAGCCGATGTCGGACTCGTCGACGCGCCAGCCTGCCGCGTGCGCGGCCAGGACCATCTCGAGCGGGTAGCCGCTGCGGCGGTCCTGCAGGTCCAGGGCGACGAGGTCCTCGCGGCGCATGACGCGCATCGGGCCGAGGTCGCGCAGGCGGTAGCCGGTCGCGCGGTGCATGAGGACGGCGAGGACGCGGTTCGCGAACCGGGCGTGCGGCGCCCACGCGCCCTTGCTCGTCGGGACACGTCGTCCGAGCGCCAGGTCGACGCGGCCGCTCGCGACGCGGTCGACCAGCGGCGGCAGTTCGGCGGGGTCCATCGAGGCGTCCGCGTCGCAGAAGGCGACGAAGTCGGCAGTGGCGGCCGCGACGCCCGCGGCGCAGGCGGAGCCGAAGCCCTTCACCGGTTCCGTGACGACGAGGGCGCCGTGGGCGCGGGCGACGTCGGCGGAACCGTCGGTCGAGCCGTTGTCCACCACGATCGCGCGGTAGCCCTCCGGCAGGCGAGCGATCACCTTCGGCAGGGCATCGGCCTCGTCGAGGCACGGGAGGATGACGTCGACACTCATGTCCGTCATTCGGTGCCGGTCGTCAGATCGACGGGTCTGTCCTGTCATGCACTCGACGTAACACGACGACGCGCGTCGGGGTACAGGAAATCTGTACCCGCTGGTCAGTCAGCGCACTGTTTCGGGGTTGGGTCCCCAGAACGGGGGACAGGCGGACGGGAGGCCCGTGGCGGGCGTTCGTGTCCGGTCACGTCCGCCGCGTGGTCGCGCGGGGCGCGGGGCGCGGGGCGGGCGCTTCGTGAGCAGGAATGGTCGGGTCGCGTCCGGTGACCCGACCATTCCTGCTCACGAAGTGGGGCTACTGGACGGCACTCCGGAGGGGAGCGGTCGCGAAGTCGCGCATGCCGGCCGCGAAGTCGACCTCGGCGCGCCAGCCGAGCTCGGCGGCGATGCGGTCCGAGCTCGCAGTGACGTGGCGGACGTCGCCCAGGCGGTACTCGCCCGTGACGACCGGCTGGGGGCCGTCGGGGCCCGCGATCGCCGCGGCCATGTCGCCGATCGTGTGCACGACGCCGGACCCGACGTTGTACGCGCGGAACGAGTCGGCGGGCAGGTCAGCGGTCGCGGCGATCGAGGCGGCGTTCGCTCCGGCGACGTCGTCGACGTGCACGAAGTCACGACGCTGGGCGCCGTCCTCGAAGACGCGGGGGGCCTCGCCGCGGGCCAGCGCCGAGCGGAACAGTGAGGCGACACCCGCGTAGGGGGTGTTCGCGGGCATGCCGGGTCCGTAGACGTTGTGGTAGCGGAGCGCGATCGCCCGTCCACCCGTCGCGCGCGCCCAGCTCGAGGCCAGGTGCTCCTGCGCGACCTTCGTCTGCGCGTACACGTTGCGGGGATCGAGCGCGGCGGACTCGTCGATCAGTCCGGGCAGCAGGGGGTGACCGTCCGGGCCGATCGGGTCGAAGCGACCGGCGTCGAGGTCCTCGCGGCGGCGGGCCGGCGGCCGGACGGGCTCGCCGTCGGACGTCGTGTACGCACCCTCGCCGTAGACGACCATCGAGCTCGCGACGACGAGTCGGCCGATGTCGTGCCGGTCCATGCCGGCGAGGACGTACGCGGTGCCGGCGTCGTTCGACGAGACGTAGTCGGGGGCGTCCTGGAAGTCGACGCCGAGGCCGACCTTGGCGGCCTGGTGGCAGACGACGTCGACGCCGTCGAGCGCGGCGTCGAGCGAGACCCGGTCGCGGATGTCGCCGTGCACGAACTCGATGCCCTGCTGCTGGTGCGCGCGCACGACCTCGCCGGGATCGCCGTGGACGTCGTCGCGGAGGGAGTCGAGGACGCGGACCTCGTGGCCGTCGGCCAGCGCGCGGCGGACGATCGCGGAGCCGATGAAGCCGGCGCCGCCGGTGACGAGCAGGCGGGTCATGCGGTGGTGCCCGCGGTGGTGGTGGGACCCGTGCTGGCGGCGCTGGGCTGGGTCTGCATGATGCTGGCGCTGGCGCTCGCCGGGACGAGTTCGCGCGGCGTGAAGTCGGCGGGGATCGCGCCGACGATCCCGCCGATGGCGCGGACGATCACCTCGTTCGCGCGGGCGAGACGCTCCATCACGAGGGCGTGGGTGACGGGGGCGCCGGCGTCGTCGGCTGCGTCGCCCGTGGCCGCTGTGTCCGCCGTGGCCGCGTGGGCGGCCGCTGCGGCGGCTTCGTCCTCGGTCGGGGCCAGGCCGGCGTCGGCGTCGGTGACGAACGACAGGTTGACGGTCGCGATGCCGAGCTCGGCGGCGAGCGGGACCTCGGGGGTCATCGTCATGTTGATGGTGTGGCCACCGGCCTCGCGCAGCCAGACGGACTCGGCGCGCGTCGAGAAGCGGGGGCCCTGGATGACGACGCACGTGCCGGTCGGACGGAACGGCACGTCGAGTGCGGCGATCGCGTCGACCGCGGCACGGCGCAGCGTCGGGTCGAACGGGTCGGCGAACGACAGGTGCTGGACGTCGTCCTCGAAGAACGTGTCCGCGCGGCCGAAGGTGCGGTCGATGAGTTGGTCGGTCACGACGAAGGTGCCCGGGGCGTAGTCGGGGTGCAGACCACCGACGGCGCTCGAGGACACGATCGCCCGGACGCCCAGGGAGCGGAGCGCCCAGAGGTTCGCGCGGTGGTTGATGCGGTGCGGGGCGACGGAGTGCTCACGACCGTGCCGGGTGAGGAACGCGACCCGACGTCCGGACATCGTGCCGATGCTGATCGGGCTCGACGTCGGGCCGAACGGCGTCGGCACGTCCAGCTCCTCGGCGGTCCCCTCCTCGAACAGCTGGTAGAGGCCGGAGCCCCCGATCACACCGATCGTCACGGCTTCGTCGTTCTCCACAGGTCCTCCGAAAGGTCGTCGGCGCGGTCTGCGCGCTGGATACGCTACTGACGCCGGCCCCGGACGAACCGGGAGCGGCGACACCATCCCTGTTCGGAGGCACCTGTGCGAACGATCGGTCAGCACCGCGACGACCTGGCGGCGCTGCTCGCGCCGGTCTTGGCGGGCCTCGGGGGTGCGTCGTGGCGGGTCGACGACCTGGCCATCGACGGCCGTGCCGGTCACGGGCACCGCGTGCTCGCTGCACCCGTCGCTTCACCGGTCCCGTTGCCGCCCTTCGACAACAGCCAGATGGACGGCTTCGCGGTCCGGGTGGCCGATGCTGGGCAGGACGTCCGGGTCGTCGCGCCCATCCCCGCCGGGGTCGTCCCCGCACCGCTCTCCGCCGGCACAGCGGCACCGATCATGACCGGCGCGCGGATCCCCGACGGTGCCGATGCCGTCTTCCCGGTTGAGGCCACGTCGCCGGGGTCCTTCCCGGCTGCGCTCGAACTGGGGCACGTCACGGTGCCCGCTGACCTCGTCCCGGGCACCTTCGTGCGAGCGACCGGCAGCGACCTGACCCTCGGTGCGTCCATCGCTCCGACCGGTGCGCCGATCACCCCAGCCCTGCTCGGCGCGCTCGCGTCCGCCGGTGTGTCCACCGTGCAGGTCCGTCGACCACTGCGGGTGCTCGTGGTCTCAACGGGGTCCGAGCTGCAGGGAGCCGACACCGACGCGGCGACGATCGGCGACGCGAACGGCATCGCGCTGCAGGCGGCGCTCGCCGAGGTCGGTGCTTCGTCCCGCACGGTCCGGGTCCCCGACGACGTCGACGCGTTCGTCACCGAGCTCGACGACACCGTGGGGGACTGGGCCGACCTCGTGCTCACCACCGGGGGCATCAGTGCCGGTGCGTACGAGGTCGTGCGGCAGGCACTCGAACCCCGCGGGCTCGCCGTCACCCCGGTCGCGATGCAGCCCGGCGGGCCGCAGGCGTTCGGCAGCGTGGAGCTCGCCGGTCGACCGGTGCCGGTGGTGTCGTTCCCCGGCAACCCGGTGTCGGCGCTCGTCTCGTTCGAGGTCTTCCTCCGTCCGCTGCTCGCGCCCCTCGTCGGGCTGCCGGCCGACCGCCCCGTGCTGCACCTGCCCGCTGCTTCGGCTGCGCGGTCACCGGGCGGCAAGCACCAGGTGCGGCGTGGACGGGTGGCCGACGGGGTGGTCCACTTCGTGGGCGGACCGAGCTCCCACCTGCTCGCGCACTACGCCGCCGCCACGCACCTCGTGCACGTCCCGGTGGGGGTCGACGCCGTCGAACCCGGTGACGTCCTGACCGTCTGGAGCCTCCGATGACCGAACCCGCCATCACGTCCGATCAGGCCGATCCGTCCGACGCGGCCGAGCTGTCGCACGTGCGCGCCGACGGGTCCGCGCACATGGTCGACGTGTCCGCGAAGGACGTCACCGACCGCTCGGCGACCGCCACCGCCACGCTCGTCACCCGGCCCGACGTCGTCGCTCGCATCCTCGACGGCTCCATGCCGAAGGGCGAGGTCATCGGCACCGCCCGCATCGCCGCGATCATGGCCGTGAAGAAGACCTCCGACCTCATCCCGCTCTGCCACCCGCTCCCCATCGCCGGGGTGCAGGTCGACATCACCGGTGCCGACGACCGCGTGCTGATCGAGGTCTCGGTCCGCACGACCTCGCGCACCGGCGTCGAGATGGAAGCGCTGACCGGCGCGAGCATCGCCGCGCTGACCGTGTACGACATGGTGAAGGCCGTCGACCGGGCGGCCGCGATCACGGACGTCCGAGTGCTCGAGAAGCACGGCGGTCGGTCCGGAGACTGGAGCAACCGATGACCTCGCAGCCGACAAGGGGCCGTGCCGCCGTCGTGGTGGTGTCCACGCAGGCTGCCGTCGATCCGGCACTCGACCGCACCGGGCCCGTCATCGCGGGGTGGCTGCGCGAGCGGGACTTCACCGTCGCCGAGCCCGTGATCGTCCCCGACGGCGGGGCCATCACCGAGACCGTGACCGCCGAACTGCTCGCCGGGGCCCGGATCGTCATCACGACCGGCGGCACCGGCGTCACCCCGACCGACCGGACGCCCGAGGCCGTCGCGCCCCTCATCGACCTGGAGCTGCCGGGTGTCCTCGAAGAGGTCCGTCGTCGCGGGCTCGCGGGGGCCGGTCCGACCGCACTGCTGAGCCGCGGCATCGCCGGCATCAGCACCCGCGGGTCCCTGATCGTCACGCTGCCCGGGTCTCGCGGCGGGGTGGCGGACGGACTGGCCGTGCTCGACGGGCTGGTCGAGCACGTGCTCGCGCAGGTGCACGGCGAGGGCCATGCGCCGCGGAGTGCGTCATGACGGCGGCGCCGGCCCCGTCCCCGTCCCCGTCCCCGGCACCGGATGCGCGCGTCGTCCTCGCCGACGTCGTCGACCGGGGGATCACCGTCGACGAGGTCTCCGCCGTCGTCGCCACCGACCAGGACGGCGCCGTCGTCACCTTCGCCGGCGTCGTCCGCGACCACGACGGCGGCAAGGGCGTCACCGCGCTCGACTACGAGCGGCACCCCAGCGCCGGCGACGTCATCGCCGAGGTCGCCCGCACCGTCGCCGACGCGCACCCCGACGTCCGGATCGCCGTACTCCACCGCGTCGGGTCGCTCGGCATCGGGGACGTCGCGCTCGCCGCAGCGGTGGCGTCGTCGCACCGGGCGCAGGCGTTCGCGGCGTGCGGGGAGCTGGTCGACCTGGTGAAGGAGCGGGTGCCGATCTGGAAGCACCAGCAGTTCACCGACGGCACGGACGAGTGGGTCGCGGCCCTGTGACGGATGCTCAGGTCGAGCTGGTTCACTCAGATCGGTGACCGAAGCACAGACGGCCGCCGATCGGCGGTGGGCCGACGCGGAGATCCGGGCGAAGGCGTACCTCGCGCAGCCGCGTGACCGTCGTGTCCTGCCAATCCGCGGGTTCGTCCTGGCGGTGGCCCTCGTGATCGCGCTGCTGGTGCTCGTCGGCGTCGCGCTGCCCCCGGACTCCGATGCACGGCTGATGCTCTCGACCGTCGGACTCAGCATCGCGGTGCTCATCCTGGTGGTGGAGATCATCCGAGCGGTCCGGTTCCGGCGCCGTGCAGGACGCACCGTCGTCCGTGAGCAAGTCGTCGCCTCCCTGTTGCAGCGTGAGCAGCGTGCGGTCTCCCGTGCGGCGGTCGGCCAGGCTGACGCGCCGGCGGATCGACGGATCGTGGTCGACGCCGTCGCGACCGACCTGGCGAGCGGTGCCGCACTCCCGATGCAGGCCGGGTTGCTCGTCGTCTGGTCGTCGATCGCCGTCGCGGGGACGGCCTTCTGGCCGGTCTACCTGACCGGAAGTCTGTTCACGGTCGCCCAGTTCTTGTGGTCGGTGCGTCGCACCGTGCTCGCCCGGCGCTGTCTCGTAGCCCCGCACCGCACGGACGTCGACCCTGTACGGCCCCGCAGCTGACCGTGTCCGGATCGCAACACCGGCACGCGTTCGGGGCGTGGCGACAGCCCTCAGGTTCTCCATAGAATCGCGAACATGAGCGTATTGCTGCCCGGGATCACCGTCATCCTGCTGGTCTTCGCCCTGATCGACATCCTGACGAAGAACGACGACCAGATCCGCGGACTCCCGAAGATCGCGTGGGTGATCCTCGTGATCCTGGTCCCCGTCGTCGGCAGCATCGTCTGGTTCGCCATCGGCCACGACTGGGCCCCGGGTGAGCGGAACCACGGCCGCTACATCGAGCCCGCCCGTCACGAGGACCGGTACGCCACCCTCGGCGATGCCCGGAGCGCCCACGGCGCCAAGCGCATCAGCGGCACGGAGCAGGAGCTCGCCGAACTCGAGCGCGAGATCGAGTACTGGGAGGCGCAGGCCCGCCTGAAGCGTGCCAAGGAAGCCGCGGGCGAGGGCGACACCGCCCCCGCGAGCTGATCGTGTCCACGCCGGCCCCGCATGAGTTCGCCGGAGCCACGGTCTCTGAGGAGACCTGGCAGCAGGTGGAGGACCGTCTCGCGGGGGCGCCAGTCGAACTGCGTGTCCGCCGTTCGATGGTCCGGCGGGTCATCTGGATCGTGCTGGCCGTGGTCGCCGCGGTTGCAGCCGGGTGGCTGAGCGCCGAACACCTGCCGCGCTTCGAGCTGCCCTCGACCGGAAGTGGCCTGCCGGACTGGGCGTTCTTCGTCATCGTCCCGCTCATGATCGTTGGCCCGGTCTGCTGGGTGATCGCCATCGTCCGGGGCGGTGGGCAGTTCCAGAGCGCGATCTCTGACCCAACGTTCGGGCTTCCCCGTGCCGACCGCCGACGGATCGAGCGCATGGCTCGTGGGCAGCGGCCCGCCGACCCGCAGCACCGGACCGCGCTCGTCACGCTCGCCGGCCGTCGACTCAGCCAATCGACATCGACGTTCTGGCTCGCCCTCGGGTGGACGCCGTTCGCGTTCGCCCAGCTCCTGCTCAACTGGATGACGTGGTTCGGGCTGCTGTACGCACTCCTCACCGTGTTCTTCTTCGCGATGCTGCTCTGGACCGTCCGCAAGCGGCGGCAGTGGCGAGCGTTCCTGCAGGAGACCGAGCCCCGCGCCGGAGCCGAGCCGGCCCCGGGGAGCTGACCCGGGCCTCCAGGCCGACGTGCCGACGCGCCAGCGCACCGTGCGCGGTCCGTCGGCTGGTGCGAGGTTGTGCGCTCCGTGCGCCGCTACAACCTCGCACCGAGCGGTCAACCTCGCACCACCCGAACAAGCGCGCACCGTGCGACCAGCCGGACGACCAGAATCACCGCCCCGCACCGACCACCCCGCCACGCCGCCTACCCTTGACGCGTGGCTCATCTCCTCGGCGCCGAGAACCTGCATCTCGAGTTCCCCACCAAGGTCGTCTTCGACAACGTCACCCTCGGCATCGACGAGGGGGACCGGATCGGCGTGGTCGGACGCAACGGCGACGGCAAGTCGACCCTCCTCGCGCTGCTGTCCCAGCGCCTCGAACCCGACGACGGCCGCGTCACGCACCGCCGCGGGTTGACCGTCGGCTACCTGGACCAGCGCGACATCCTGCCCGAGGGCGCGACCGTCGGCAGCACCGTCGTCGGCGACCTCGACGAGCACGAGTGGGCCGGCGACCCGAAGATCCGCGACGTCATCGGCGGCCTGGTGTCGGACATCCCGTGGGACGTCAGTGTCGACGAGCTGTCCGGTGGCCAGCGCCGCCGTGTGGCACTCGCGCGGCTGCTCGTCGGCGACTGGGACGTCCTGTTCCTCGACGAGCCCACGAACCACCTCGACGTCGAGGGCATCCAGTGGCTCGCCGAGCACATCAACCGTCGCTGGTCGTCGAACCAGGGCGGCATGGTGGTGGTGACGCACGACCGGTGGTTCCTCGACGCCGTGTCGACCGACACGTGGGAGGTCCACGACGGCGTCGTCGACCCGTTCGAGGGCGGCTACGCGGCGTACATCCTGCAGCGCGTCGAGCGCGACCGGCAGGCAGCCGCCAGCGAGCAGCGCCGCCAGAACCTGGCCCGCAAGGAGCTCGCGTGGCTGCGCCGCGGCGCACCGGCCCGGACGAGCAAGCCGAAGTTCCGCATCGACGCCGCGAACGCCCTGATCGACGACGTCCCGCCGATCCGCGACACGGTCGCGCTGGCGAAGACGGCGACCGCCCGCCTCGGCAAGGACGTCGTCGACCTGCTCGACGTCAGCGTCTCGTTCGACGGCACCCAGATCCTCGACCGCATCGAGTGGCGCATCGCACCGGGGGAGCGGACCGGCATCCTCGGCCCGAACGGTGCCGGCAAGTCGACGCTGCTCAACCTCGTCTCGGGCACGCTCGCGCCGACGAGTGGCCGGGTGAAGACCGGCAAGACCGTGCAGGTCGCGATCCTCGACCAGCAGCTCGCCGACCTGGCCCAGTTCGCGAACGACCGCGTGCGCGAGGTGGTCGCCCGCAAGAAGACGAGCTACGTCGCGGACGGCAAGGAGATGACGCCGGCGCAGCTGCTCGAGCGCCTCGGCTTCACGGCCGAACAGCTCTCCACACCGGTCAAGGACCTGTCCGGTGGGCAGAAGCGCCGCCTGCAGCTCATGCTCATCCTGCTCGACGAGCCGAACGTGCTGATCCTCGACGAGCCCACCAACGACCTCGACACCGACATGCTCGCCGCCATGGAGGACCTGCTCGACACCTGGCCGGGCACCCTGCTGGTCGTCTCCCACGACCGGTACCTGCTCGAGCGCGTCACCGACCAGCAGTACGCCGTGCTCGGCGGGCACCTCCGGCACCTGCCCGGCGGCGTCGACGAGTACATGCGGCTGCGTGCGGCCGGCACCGGTGGCGGGACCGCTTCTGCGGCTGCCGCCGCGTCTGCCGGGAGGCCCGACACCGCTGGCGGGACCGGCTCGGCCGGTGCCGTTGCCGGGTCGACTGCCCCTGCCGCGCCCGGTTTGTCGGGTGCGGACAGGCGCACCGCCGAGAAGGAGATGTCGGCGCTGGACCGCAAGATCGCGAAGGTCGGCGCGGACCGGAAGAAGCTGCTCGACGACTTCGCCACCCACGACCAGTCGGACTACGCCGGGCTCGGGGAGCTGCAGGCGAAGCTCGCCGCGCACGAGGCCGAGATCGAGCAGCTCGAGGAGCGCTGGCTCGAGGTCGCGGAGCTGCTCGGGGTCTGAGCGGGTCTACTCCGCTGGCTTCGCATCCTCGGGAGCCCCGCCGCCGGGGTTCGCGACGACCTCCCACAGGTGCCCGTCCGGGTCCTGGAAGAAGCCGGACCACATGCCCCACGGCCGTGTGTACGGCGCCGCGAGCATCGTCGCGCCGGCGATCCGGGCCCGGTCGAGGAACGCTTCGGCGTCGGCCTGACTGTCGACGAAGTGCCCGATCGTCGCCGCGGGGCCGTCGGCGAGGGCAACACCAGAGTCCTTCGCCATGTCGTCCCGCCCGTAGACGCTGACGATCAGACCGTCGTCCAGGGTGAACATCGCCGTGGTGCCGCCCGCTTCGGTCTCGGTCGGCGGGTACTCGGTGCCGATGACGCCGCTGCCCTCGATCCCGAGCAGTGCGCGGTAGGAGTCCGCCGATCGTGCGACGTCGGCGACGGCCAGGGTGATCGCGTGCATGGGCGGGAGGCTACCCCCGGTGCGCGGAGGCGTCTCCGCCGCAACGCCACAACGCCGCGGCCAGGGCGTCGATCTCCTGCCGTGCGCTCGGATCGTTCGTCCCCTCGGCGAAGACCGTGAACACGACACGGTCCCCGGCGACCTCGTCGGTGACTCCCGTCAGGCCGTACATGTCGTCGAGCGTCCCGGTCTTGCCCCGGACGTGCCCGCGGGCGTCCGCTGCTGCGCCGGCGAAGCGGCCGTTCTCACCGAGCGTGCCCGTCCGTCCGGCCACGGCGAGTCCGGCGTCGACCGGTGCGAGGCCGTCCCGCTTCGCGGCGACCGCCCGCATCAGCGTGGTGAGTGCCGAGGCGGGCACCCGGTTGTCCGGGCTGAGACCGGAGCCGTCCATGAGCCGCAGGCCCTCGGTCGGCACGCCGTAGTGGACGAGTGCCTTCGCGCTGCCGGCCTGCACGGCGTCGAAGGACCGACCGGCACCCTCGGCGATCGCGACGTGGCGGGCGAGCACCTCGGCGAGGGTGTCGTCGGAGTCGGTGAGCAGCATCCCGACGAGCTCCGACACCGTCGCGGACCGCACCGTTCCGAGCACCTGCCCGCCGGACGGCGCCGCCACCGAGGCCGTGTCCACCCGGACGTCCGGCCCGAGGAGCGCCGCGAACGCCGTCGCAGCGCGGGCGACCGCTCCGTCGCTCCGCATCGAGTACGACTCCGTCGGGTCGTCGCGGTCGCCGTCGACCATGAGCGCCGTGATGTTCGAGACGCTGCCGCTCGTGCGGGCGCTCTCCGGCCAGCTCGGGTGCCACGCCGGGCCGTCGAACAGGGCGGTGTCGACCTGCACCACGGTCACCGGTCGTCCACCGCGGGCGGCCAGCACCTGCTCCGCCAGGTCGTCCAGGTGCGGTGCGTGCGGGTAGACGCTGTCCTGACCGGACGGCAGTCGACTCAGTGTCGGGTCCCCGCCGCCGACCAGGACCACGGCCCCGGGGCGGGTGCCGTCGACCACCGAGGTGGTGAAGCGGTGATCGGGTCCGAGGGCGGACACCGCGGCGGCGGCCGTCACGACCTTCATCGTGCTGCCCGTCTGCGTCGGTTCGTCGCCGCGGTGCGTCAGGACCGGCTTCCCGGTCCGGGCCGATCGCGCATCGAGGAACAACGAACCGGCGTGCCAGCGGGCGGCGAGAGCATCGGCGGTGCAGCGCTCACCTGCCGCCGTCGCCTGGCGCTGCGCTCCGATGGCCGTGGCCGTCGCAGTGATTCCGGCGGCCAGCAGCAGGAGCACGACCGCGAACACGATGGTGTGTCGGCGGCGACGGATGAGGGCACGGAGTCTGGGCACGGGACCATCGTGGCGAGCATAGGGTTCGGCACACATCGAGCCGACGACCGAAGCGTGGCCATGGGCTTCGGTCCAGCGGGTGAAGCGGTCGCAGCGGTCGGTTCAGTCGCCGAGGCCGAGGATGAGTCGCCGGAGCAGCCCGGCCAACTGGTCCTGCTCGGCGTCGGACACCCCGGACAGGATGTCCCGCTCCGCCGTCAGCAGGTCCGCGATGGCCGCGTCGACCGCGATCCGGCCTTGGCTGGTCAGTGACACGAGGATGCCGCGGCCGTCCTTCGGGTCCGTCCGACGCCCCACGAGCCCACGCGCCGTCAGACGGTCGACCCGGTTCGTCATCGTGCCGCTCGACACCAGGGTCTGCTGCAGCAAGGTCTTCGGACTCAGCTCGTACGGCTCACCCGCCCGTCGCAGGGCCGACAGCACGTCGAACTCCCACGGCTCCATGTCACCCGCGTCGAACGCTGCTCGCCGCGCGCGGTCCAGGTGCCGCGCGAGCCGGTCGACGCGGGACAGGACCTCGAGCGGGCCGAAGTCGAGGTCGGCACGCTCACGACCCCACGCCGCGACGATCCGGTCGACCTCGTCCTGGTGCGGCATCCCTCCATCTTGGCCGAACCCGGGGCGGACGGCCAGCCTCGTCGGTCATGGGAGGATGGACGTGCACCCACGGGTGCGTTCCGCCTTGGTGTAATGGCAGCACGACGGCCTTTGGTGCCGTTAGGTCCGGGTTCGAATCCTGGAGGCGGAGCCGAGGCTTGATCCGGGTTCGCCGCGTCGGCGTTCTGGGAACGGGTCTCACCGACGCACGTCGCGTGGTGATCGCTGCCGAGGCTCCGGAGCGCTGACGCGCGGACGGGAGGCCCGGTGCCAGCTGGCACCGGGCCTCCCGTCCATCCGCGGCCCGTCTTCGGGCCACGCGCGGTCAGGCGGCTCCGTGGCTCGCTCGGGAGCGGCGGGAGAGGGAGTCGATGATCACCGCGAGGAGCAGGACGGCCCCGGTGACGATGTAGCGGGTGTAGTCCTCGAAGTTCAGCAGGTTCAGGCCGTTCGCGATCGACTGGATCACGATGACGCCGAGCAGTGCGGACCAGATGTTGCCGCGTCCACCGAAGAGGCTGGTCCCGCCGATGACCGCCGCTGCGATCGCGTTGAGGTTGACGTCGCCGCCACCCGAACTCAGCGTCGCGGCCGAGAGGTGTGCCGATGCGAGGAGCCCGCCGATGACGGCGAACACCGAGCAGAGCATGAACACCGAGATGTACACGAGGCGCACCTTGATGCCGGACCGGCGGGCGGCTTCGACGTTGCCGCCGACTGCGTAGATCGACCGGCCCCACTTCGTCCGCTTCACCAGGTAGTTCATCACGACGACCAGCAGGACGAAGAACACGAAGGACGTCCCGGTGCCGCGGTCGGTCGAGAGGTACCAACCGATCGCGCTGAGTCCGATGAGCAGCAGCGCCGCCTTGAGGACGACGAGCGACTTCGAGCCCGTCGACAGCCCTGCCCGGGCTCGTCGGGCATCTCGCCGGAGGTCCGCGAACAGGGTGCCGCCAGCCGCCAGCGCCGCGAGCACGTAGACGAGCCAGGGTGGCAGGTAGGAGAACAGCGCGAACTGCACGATGAAGGACTCCGTCGGCAGGTTGATCGAGCCGTTCTGGCCGAGGACGAGCAGCTGCACACCGAGGAACGCGAGGAGCCCAGCGAGTGTGATGACGAAGCTGGGGACACCGAACCGCGTGTACAGGAGGCCGTACAGCAGGCCGATGAGGGCTCCGACGCCGAGTGCGACTGCGATCACCGCGATGAGCGGCCAGTGCAGCTGTGTGAGCCCGACGCCGAGGATCGCTGCGGCGAGACCACTGACGGAACCGACCGAGAGGTCGATCTCGCCGAGCAGGAGCACCAGGACGATCCCGATGGAGATCGTGCCGGCCGCGGCGCACTGGACGGCCAGGTCGACGAGGTTCGTCGCGTAGAGGAAGCTCCCGCCGGGCGTCAGGAGACCGAAGGCGACCCAGATGACGACGAGCCCCACCACGACCGGGAGACTTCCCAGGTCGCCTGCGCGGACCCGGCGACTGAAGCTGGTGATCGCGCCGCGAACGCCTTCTTCGCGCAACAGCCGTTCGTCCTGCAGGTCTGCTGCGGCGCGGGAGGTCGGTGTGCTCATGGTGACGGGGTCCGGAGAGGTGCCTCGTGGCCGCTTGCTCTGGCGGGTGCTGCTCATCGGTCTGTCTCTCGTTCGGATTGCGCGGCGGCGCGACGGGTGACGGCGTTGTCGGTGGCGCCGGTGATCGCGGCGATGATGTCCTCGTAACTGACGTCGGCAACGGTGAAGTCACCGTTGTTGCGGCCGAGGCGGAGCACTGCGACGCGGTCGGCGACGGCTCGGACGTCGGCGAGGTTGTGGCTGATCAGCACGACGCCGTGGCCGCGGTCGCGGAGGCGTTCGACGAGGTTCAGGACCTCGGCGGTCTGCGCGACGCCGAGCGCGGCCGTCGGCTCGTCGAGGATGACGATCTTCGGGTCGCCGATCAACGACCGGGCGATCGCGACGGTCTGCCGCTGACCGCCGGAGAGCGACGCGATGGGAATGCGGACGGACGGGATCCGAGCCGAGAGCTGTCGGAGCAGCTCCCAGGACTTCCGCTCCATCTCCTCTTCGTCGAGGACGAAGTGCGAGACCTCGCGCCCGAGGAACAGGTTCGACACGACGTCGAGGTTGTCGGCGAGTGCGAGGTCCTGGAAGACCGTCGCGATCCCGAGCGCCTGCGCAGCCGCCGGCGAACCGATGTGGACGGGCTCGCCCTCGAAGGTGATGGTTCCTTCGTCCGGGGTGTAGACGCCGGCGAGGATCTTGACGAAGGTGCTCTTCCCCGCGCCGTTGTCGCCGACGAGGGCGACGACTTCGCCCGCGTGGACGTCGAAGTCGATCCCGGAGAGCGCCTGGACGGCACCGAACCGCTTGCTGATGCCCTGGAGGGACATCACCAGGTCCTTCTGGACGGGGACGGGTGTGGGTTCCGCGATGGTCACGGGGGACTCCTTGGCTTCAGGGGAGGGAGACGGAAGTGCGTCCCCCTCCCTGCGGGTCACTTGATGCCGTACTTCGTGCATGCGTCGGCGAGCTGCGTGGTGCAGATGTCCTTCGCGGTGAAGAGTCCGTCCTTCACGACCGTGTCCTTGATGTTGTCCGCGGTGACGGCCACCGGCGTGAGGATCACCGACGGCACGGTCTTGCCGCTGGCGGTCTTCACGGTGCTCGTGGTGGAGGCCTTCTTGCCCGCCGCGAGTTCCAGTGCCAGGTCAGCCGCTCCCTCTGCCTCCGGCTTGAACGCCTTGTAGACGGTCATGTACTGCTTGCCGGCGAGGATCCGCTGCAGTCCTGCGAGCGTCGCATCCTGGCCGGTGATGGGCGGGAGATCCGTCGCGCCCGCCGCCTGCATCGCGGAGATCACGCCGCCCGCGGTGTCGTCGTTCGCCGCGTAGATCCCCTTGATGTTGTCGACGCCGACCTTGGAGATCTGGCCCGCCGCCCAGCTCTGCGCCTTGGCAGGGTCCCAACCGGGGGTGTCGTACTCGCCGAGGACGTCGTAGCTGGTGGTGGAGAGCACCGATTGCGCGCCGGCCTTGAACTGGGAGGCGTTGTTGTCAGTCGGCGAGCCGTTGACCTCGAGGACGCCCGCATCGTCTGCGATGCCGAGGTCCTTCATCCGGTCGACGAGCGCGGTCGCCTGCAGTTCGCCGACCTTGTTGTTGTCGAAGGAGATGTAGGCGCTGACATCGCCCGAGTTGATCAGCCGGTCGTACGAGATGACCGGGACGTTCTTCGACTTCGCCAAGCTGACGATCGAGGCGGCTGCCTCGCCGTCGAACGCATCGAGGACGAGCACCTTGACGCCCTGCGTGAGCATCGCCTGGGCCTGCTGTTGCTGCTTCGACGCGTCGCCGCCGGCATTCTGGTAGAGCACCGAGCAGTCCGGGCACTTCTCCTTGATGCGGTCGGTGAAGAGCGGACGGTCGGCACTGGCGAACCGTGCCGTGACCGAGTCGGGCAGCAGCAGCCCGATCTTCGCGTTCGTCGCGGATCCGCCGCCTCCCGACGACGATGCCTGGGATCCGTTCGAGCACGCGGTGAGCGACCCCGCGAGGAGCGTGATTGACGCGGCAGCGATCGCTGCTCGTGTGACGACTTTCTTCATTGAAGGCCTCCATCTGCCACCTCCATTGGTGGCCTGGATCCGCTGGTTACTACCCAACGAACAACTTGTCCGCCGAACGATACGACACGCGCTCACCCCTCCACAAGCACCAAATCGAGAACTGGCCGGGCTGCGACGAAAACCGCCGCCTGCTACCGTGTGAACAGTCCGTCCGCGAAGTGATAACTGCGGGAGTCGATGACGAAGGAGTCAACATGTCTGGACAGGGTCAACCGCGCGAGGCGCTCGAACTACCTCCCTTGACAACGGGACCGCACCGGAAACGGATCGGCCTCATCTCGGTCGTCGCCTGCCTCGGGGGGCTCCTGTTCGGCTACGACACCGGCGTCAGCAACGGTGCCGAGATCTCGATCCAGTCGCAGCTCGGGCTCGACGACATCGGGCTCGGCGTCGTGATCTCGTCCCTCGTCTTCGCCGCGGCCGTTGGCGGGCTGATCGGGGGCCCGGTGTCCGACCGCATCGGCCGGCGCTCCACGATCCTCGCGATGGCGGTCTTCTTCTTCTGCGGCACGCTGCTCGCCGTGTTCTCGCCGAACTTCGAGGTGCTGCTTGCCGGGCGCATCGCCGTCGGCCTGGCGGTGGGAGCCGCGTCGATCGTCGTCCCCGTGTACCTGGCTGAACTCGCGCCGCTCGAGATCCGCGGCATGATCACCGGCCGCAACGAGCTCGCGATCGTCAGCGGGCAGCTCGCGGCGTTCGTCATCAACGCGATCATCGGGATCATCCTCGGCGACGAGGGTGGCGTGTGGCGCGTCATGTTCTTCATCTGCGCGATCCCGGCCGCCGCACTGTTCATCGGCATGCTCCGGATGCCGGAGTCCCCGCGCTGGCTCGTCGAGCACGGTCACGACGAGCGTGCGCTCGCGATCCTCAAGACCGTCCGCAACGAGGGCCGCGCCGAGGTCGAACTCGAGGAGATCCGTCGCGTGACGGCCGAGGAGCCGAGCGAGACCCGCCTGAACGGTCTGAAGGCCCTGCTCTCCAGTCGTTGGCTCATCCGCATCGTCCTGATCGGGTGCGGCGTCGCCATCGCCCAGCAGGTCACCGGGATCAACTCGATCATGTACTACGGCCAGCGCATCCTGATCGAGTCCGGGTTCGGGGCGAACGCCGCTCTGATCGCGAACATCGCCCCGGGCATCCTCGCCGTCGTCGGCGGGCTCATCGCCCTCCGGAACATGGACCGCGTCGACCGCCGGAAGACGTTCATCCTCGGGCTCTCCCTGACGACCACCTGCCACATCCTGATCGGCGTCTCGTCCCTGGTCATCCCGGACGGCAACCCGATCCGCCCCTACGTGCTCCTGTTCTTGATCTGCGCCTTCGTGCTGTCGATGCAGTCATGCCTCAACATCGCGGTCTGGGTGTGGTTGGCCGAGATCTTCCCGCTCAACATGCGCGGCCTCGGGACCGGGATCGCGGCGTTCGCCGGCTGGCTGATGAACGGTGTCCTGGCGCTCTACGTGCCGTCGCTCATCGAAGGCGTCGGCATCACCGGAACGTTCTTCCTGTTCGCCGTGATCGGTGCGATCGCGTTGGCCTTCATCGTGACGCAGGTGCCGGAGACCCGAGGTTGGTCGCTCGAGCGGCTCGAGGAGGAGGTCACGACCGGCGCGATCTACATCGACACGATCAAGGGCAAGGCGAAGCGGGCAGTTCGCGACGAGCGGTGACCGTGCTGCAAGATGTGGAGCATGGCTGACGACGGGTCCACCACGGCGGCGCGGCGCGCGACCATGCGGGACGTCGCCGACCGTGCCGGGGTGTCGAAGTCGCTCGTCTCGCTCGCGTTCAGCTCGCCCGCTTCGGTCAGTCCGGAGCGGCGCGCACGGATCCTCGACGCCGCCGACGCGCTGGGGTTCCGGCCGAACCGCGTGGCGCGCTCGCTCAACGGTGCCCGGGATGACTTCGTCGGCATCCTGGTCGCAGACTCGCGGAACCCCGTGCTCGCCGAGGTCGTCGACGCGGCGCGGGTCTCCCTGGCGGCGGGCGGTCGCCTCGGGCTGATGACCAGTGCGGTGCTGCCGAACGGTTCCTCACGCCCGCGCCTCGACCTCGATGCGGTCGCCATGCTCGGGGACCTGCAGCCGTCGGGGCTCATCGTCGTCGGGTCGGTGCCCACCATGGACCGGGTGGTGCAGGTGATGGGTGCCGCACGCATCGTGATCGCCAGTGCCCGACCCGGTCGACTCGCGGGAGCGGCCACGGTCCGGGGGGACGACGAGGTCGGGATCCGGCTCGTCGTCGACCACCTGGTCGACATCGGGCACCGGCGCATCGGGCACGTGGGCGGAGCCGGGGGTCGCGTCGCCACCGGACGGGCGGAGGCCTTCCGTGCCGCGGTCCATGAACACGGGCTCGACGGGGCGCTGGACGGGGGGCTGGTTGCCGAGAGCGACTTCTCCGAGGCCGCCGGCTACCGAGCGGCCCTCGAGCTGCTCGACCGGGACGAACCGCCGACGGCGATCACGGCCGTGAACGACCTGGCCGCGATCGGCGTGACAGCGGCCGTCCGGCAGCGCGGACTCTCCGGCTCGGTCGCGGTCACCGGGTACGACAACACGTACCTGGCGGCGCTCGGGGCAGTGGACCTGACGTCCGTCGACCCGGACAACGCTGCGATCGGGCGGCGTGCCGCGGAACTCCTGCTCTCGGAGGAGAACCCCGGCGAGGTGCTCATCGCGCCGACGCTCCGCGTCAGGTCGTCATCGGTGCCGCGCGACTGACAGTGCGCGACCGGCGCGTGATGCGCCGAGGTTGACACCGGCGAAACCGCGGTCGTACATTGAACCGGTCCAGATTTTGGACCGGTTCAAAATCCTCGCCAGGAAGCAAAGGAGCACCCGTGGCAGAGAACAGCGCACCCCGCTCGGTCGGAGTCGGGCTCATCAGTGTCGGCTGGATGGGGCGCCTCCACTCGCGCTCCTACGCCCTCCTCCCACTCGTCTACCCGGAGCTCGGGATCCGTCCCCGCCTCGTCGTCGCCGCCGACGTGGCACCGGCCGGTCGCGACTACGCGAAGGACGTCCTCGGCTACGAGAAGGTCGTCTCCGACTACCGCGAGGTCCTGAACGACCCCGAGGTCGACGTCGTGTCGATCTGCGCTCCGAACTCGCTGCACGCCGAGATCGGCATCGCCGCGGCCGAGGCCGGCAAGCCGTTCTGGATCGAGAAGCCCGTCGGCCGCGGGGCCTCCGAGACCGAAGCCGTCGCCGCAGCCGCCGACGCCGCCGGTGTCGCCACCACGATCGGCTTCAACTACCGGCACGTCCCGGCCGTGCAGCACGCACGCCAGCTCGTCCTCGACGGTGCCCTCGGCCGGATCACGAACGTCCGTGGCCGGTTCTTCGGCGGCTTCTCCTCGAACCCGGCGGACCCGCTGACGTGGCGCTTCGTCCGGGCGACCTCGGGCAGCGGGGTCCTCGGTGACCTGATGGGGCACCTCGTCGACCTCATGCACTACGTCCTCGGCCCGATCGGCTCGATCTCGGCTGCGACCGGCACCTACCTGACCGAGCGCCCCGGGCTGCCCGGCACGCCCGACGCCGGCAAGCTGCTGCCCGTCGAGAACGAGGACTACGCCACGATGCTCGTCCGATTCGGCGACTCCGCCGTGGGCGCGGGCGCGATCGGCAACCTCGAGGCCTCCCGCATCGCCGTCGGTCCGCGTTCTGAGTACGCGTTCGAGATCTTCGGCACCGAGGGGTCGGTCCGCTGGGACTTCGAGCGGCTCAACGAGCTCGAGGTGGCCCTCGCCCGCACCGGGCAGCACGTCGGCTACACCCGCGCGTTCGCCGACGGGTACTTCCCCGACTACTCCCGGTTCCAGCCGAGCTCCGGCACGAGCATGGGCTACGACGACCTCAAGGTGATCGAGGCGGCGAAGTTCCTCACCGCGGCCACCGGCGGCGAGGCCACCGGATCGAACATCCACGACGCCGTCGCCTCGGCCCGCGTGCTGAGCGCCGCCGAGGAATCGGCGGAGTCGGGTCTGTGGGTCGACCTGCCCGTCGAACCGGGCACCACCGCCAACACCAGCGCCGTCGCAGCCGAGATCGACGGGGTGCGCGCATGAGCCTCCGCATCGCGACCGCACCGATCTCCTGGGGTGTCAGCGAGGTCGACGGCTGGGGCCACCAGCTGCCGCCGGAGCGCGTCCTCGCCGAGATGACGTCCCTCGGCTTCGAGGCCACCGAGCTCGGCGCCCAGGGGTTCCTGCCCCCGGCGCCCGAGGACAAGGCGGCCCGGCTCGCCGAGTTCGGCATGACGGCGATCGGCAGCTTCGTGCCGGTCATCGCACACCAGCCCGGCACCGACCCGCTGCCCCGGATCGAACAGGAACTCGCCGACTACGCGGCCTCCGGAGCGACCGTGCTCGTGGTCTGCGCGGACAGCGAGCAGACCGGCTACGACGCCCAGCGCGAGCCGCTCACCGACGAGCAGTGGGCGACGCTGTTCACCAACCTCGACCGGATCACCGAGGCTGCGGCCGCGGTCGGCGTCACGGCGACCCTGCACCCGCACGTCGGGACCGTCGTCGAGACGAAGGACGACGTCGACGCCGTGCTCGCCGGCTCGACGATCCCGTTCTGCTTCGACACCGGGCACCTGTTCCTCGGTGGCACGGACCCCGTCCGCTTCGCCGCCGAGCACAGCGACCGCATCGCGTACATGCACCTCAAGGACGTGTCCCTCGAGGGTGCGCAGTGCGTGGCGGACGGCGAGATCAGCTACTTCGACGCGATCAAGGCCGACCTGCTCTACCGGCCGGTCGGACAGGGCGACGTGGACATCCGCGCGATCCTGACGAGCATGGTCGAGGCCGGCTTCGACGGCTGGATCGTCCTCGAGCAGGACAAGGTCGTGCTCGACGAGCCCGCTCCCGGCACCGGCCCGATCGAGGACGCCCGTGCGAGCGTCGATTTCGTCCGTGCCCTCGTCGCCGAGCTCGAGGCCGCCGAGGTCACCCGGTGAGGGTCGGCGTCGCCGGCCTCGGCCGCATCGGAGCGATGCACGCTCGGAACCTCGCCAGGACCCCGGGCGTCGACGAGGTCGTGCTGATCGGCCGCGACGCCGGCCGGACCGAGGGCGTGCGCACCCGGCTCGACGAGCAACGCGGGGCCGAGACCGGCTGGGCGTCGGTGTCGACCACCGTCGATCCGCTCACGGACGTCCTGCCCTCGCTCGACGGTGTCCTCGTCGCGTCGGCGACGGACACCCACGCCGACCTGGCCCGCGTCGTCGCGGACTCGCACACCCCGCTCCTGATCGAGAAGCCCCTCGCGCTCGGCGTGGACGAGCTCACCGAGCTCTCCCGCGACCTCGACGCGACGGGGACCCCGATCATGGTCGCGTTCCACCGCCGCTACGACCCGGGGTACCAGCGGTTGCGGCAGCACGTCCTCGACGGTGACGTCGGCACGCTGCGACTCGTGCAGGCGACGGAGAACGACCACCACGCCCTGCCGGTGGACTACATCCCGCAATCGCACGGCATGTGGCTCGACCTGCTCGTCCACGACTTCGACATCATCCCGTGGGTCGTCGGCGACCCCGTCGTCGAGATCTCGATGATCGGGTCCGTCCTGGACGAGCCCGTGTACGGCGACCACCAGGACACCGACACGGCGATGGTGACCCTGCGGTTCGCGTCGGGTGCCGTCGGCAGCATCGGAGCGCTCCGCCGGAGCGGCGCCGGCCAGGACGTCCGGCTCGAGGTCACCGGCACGAACGGCGCGTTCGGCGCGGGCTACGGACCGCGCACGCCGATCACGTCGACCGAGCCCGGCGGCGTCGCCCCGGCGAACCCGTACGACACCTTCGGCGACCGGTTCGTCCCGGCGTTCGAAGAGGAGATCGCGCACTTCGTGCGGATGATCCGTGGCGAGTCGGAGAGTCTCACCCCGCCCGCGGCCGGGCTCGTCGCCACGGCGCTCGCCGAAGCGGCTGCTGAGTCGTTCCACACCGGTCGTCCCGTGCGACCACGCAGTACCGCGTCGACCACGCGGACCACCACCACCGCGTAGACCACGCGGACCACCACCACCGCGTAGACCACGCGGACCACCACCACCTGGAGATTGCAATGACGCAACAGATCCGGATCGGCCTCTTCGGCACCGGGCGCATCGGACAGGTCCACGCCATGAGCGTGGCCGCCATCGAGGACGCGGAGCTCGCGTGGGTCTGCGACCCCTTCGTCGAGGGCGCCGAGCGAACGGCCGCCGAGTACGGCGGCAAGGTCAGCACCGACCCGGCCGAGGTCTTCGCCTCGGGGGAGGTCGACGCGGTCATCATCGCGGCACCGACCGCCACCCACGTCGACCTCATCGACGCCGCGATCGACGCGGGCGTCCCGGTGCTCTGCGAGAAGCCCATCGACCTCGACCTCGAGCGGGTCGACCGGCTCCGCGCGAAGGCCGCGGCGGCCACCGTCCCGATCGTGCTCGGCTTCAACCGGCGGTTCGACCGACACTTCGCCGAACTGCACCGCCGGGTGAGCGCGGGGGAGATCGGCACGCTGGAGCAGGTCCTCATCACGAGCCGCGACCCCGCTGAGCCACCGGCCGGGTACCTGGCGTCGTCCGGCGGGATCTTCCGCGACATGACGATCCACGACCTCGACATGGCGCGCTTCTTCGTGCCGGACATCGTCGAGGTGACCGCCCGCGGCGCGAACACGTTCAGTGCGACGGCCCGCGAGCTCGGCGACTTCGACTCCGCGGTCGTCACGCTCCGCGGTGCGGGCGACGAGCTCGTGGTGATCACGAACTCGCGGCACGCGGCGTACGGGTATGACCAGCGCTTCGAGGTGTTCGGGTCCGAGGGGCTCCTGCAGGTCGGCAACCAGACCGACACCCTCGTCCGGCACTGGGGTGCCGGTGCCGTCGAGGCACTGGAGCCGTACCAGAACTTCTTCCTGCAGCGGTACGCCGAGGCGTACCGGCTCGAGGTCGTCGAGTTCCTGAAGGCGGTTCGGGGTGAACCCTCCCGCAGCCCCGGGTTCGAGGACGGCCGCGCCGCGCTCGTCCTCGCCGACGCCGCCGACCGATCGGCCCGCACGGGCGGATCGGTCACGGTCGACCTGTCGCGATGACCGGGATCAGCCACGACCTCGTCGCCACCTGCTGGACGACGTCGGGGACCGCGGTGCCGGACGGCCCGTCGGAGCGCAGCTCGTTCTCGGCACGGGACCGGGTCAGTGCCACGGCGGACGCCGGGTTCACCGGGCTCGGGTTCGTCGTCGACGACCTCGAGGTCGTCCGGGACACGATCGGGTTCGACGCGCTCCGGGCCCACGCCGACCGCCTCGGCATCGGTCACCTCGAGGTCGAACTCGTCAAGGACTGGTGGCGCGACCCGTCGGACGCGCCGTGGCGTGCCCGATGGGACCTGCTCCGCGACGCCGCGCAGGCCTTCGACAGCCCGATGGTGAAGATCGCGCCGCCACCGGCGCCGACGGTCGCCTCGGTCGAGCCCTACGTCGGACCGTTCCGCCGGCTGGCCGACGAGGCCGCGGCGATCGGCACGCGACTCGCGCTCGAGCCGCTGCCCTTCGCCGGGATCTCCTCGCTGCCGCAGGGATCCGAACTGGTCAGGGCGGTGGACCATCCGCACGCCGGCCTGGTCGTCGACTCCTGGCACGTCTTCCGCGCCGGGACCTCGCTCGACGAGCTCCGCCGCACCCTGGACCCCGCGACGGTCGTCGGGGTCGAGGTGAACGACGCGGACGCCCTGCCCGAGGCCGGCCGCACCCTGTTCGAGGACACCCGGGACAACCGGCGCTACCCGGGCGAGGGTGCGCAGGACGTCGTCGGCTTCTTCCGCACGATGGCCGAGGTCGGCTGGTCCGGCCCGTGGGGCGTCGAGATGCTCTCGATCGAGCACCGCGCGAAGTCGCTGGCCGACGCCCTGGACGCCGCACGCGACACCACCCTGCGGTGCATCCGGCTCGCTGAAGCCGGTCTCCGCCTCGCCTGAGCACTTTTCTCACAGCGGACGATTCGTCCGGCCAGCGAGAAAAGCGGTATGCTCTTTCCATCCGAACGCAACGACGCAGAGAGGATCACAACATGGTCGACCCGCAGGTGCTCAAGCACGGCGCATGGGACGTCATCACCCCGGAGATCGCCGGTTGGGAGTTCATCACCTTCCAGGTGAAGACCTTCGGCGACGGCGAGACGGTCGAGCTGCCCGCCGACGGCAACGAGCGGGCGTTCGTGAACCTGCACGGCGACCTCGTCCTCACGGTCGCCGGCGAGGAGTACCGCCTCGGTGGCCGGGACACGGTCTTCGACGGACTCGGGCACACGCTCTCCGTCCCGCGCGACACCGCGGTGACGATCACCGCCACCCCCGGAGCCGAACTGGCCATCGCGACCGCGCCGGCCACCGAGCAGCACGAGGTCGTCCTGGTCACGCCGGACGACGTCGGATCCGCCACCCGTGGTGCCGGCAACGCGACGCGGCAGGTCTCCACGCCGATGTCACCCGACTTCCCGGCCGACCGCCTGCACATCGTCGAGGTGTGGACCCCGGGCGGCAACTGGTCGAGCTTCCCGCCGCACAAGCACGAGCACGACGTCGACGGCGAAGCGCAGCTGGAGGAGGTCTACTACTACCGCCTCCGCGACCCGGAGAACGGCTGGGCGCTGCAGCGGGTCTACAGCCCGGAGCGCGACTTCGACCTCGACGTCCCCGTCCGCGACGGCGACATCTGCCTCATCCCCTGGGGGTACCACACCACCGTGGCCGCCCACGACCAGGACCTCTACTACCTCAACGTCCTCGCCGGCCCGGCGCTGAAGCGCACCCTGCAGGCCGCAGAGGACCCCGCGCTCGCCCCGGCCCGCGCCAGGTGGGAAGCCCTCGGCACCGATCCGCGTGTGCCGTTCGTCCCCGTCCGCCCCTGACCCACCACGAAAAGGAAGTTCGCAATGGTGCAACACCCTCAGCCGACCCGCCGCCTCACGGTGGGCCAGGCGATCGTCGAGTTCATGCAGGCCCAGCACGTCGAACGTGACGGGGTGACGCAGCCGTTCTTCGGCGGCGCGTTCGGCATCTTCGGCCACGGCAACGTCGCCGGGCTCGGACAGGCGCTCCTGCAGTACCAGGACGTGTTCCCCTACTACCAGGGCCGCAACGAGCAGGGCATGGTCCACATCGCGACCGGCTACGCGAAGACGAAGAACCGTCTCGGCGCGCTCGCCGTCTCGACCTCGATCGGGCCCGGCGCGACCAACATGGTCACCGGTGCCGGTACCGCGACGGTGAACCACATCCCCGTCCTGCTCTTCCCGTCGGACGCCTTCGCCACCCGGTCCACCGGCGCGGTGCTCCAGCAGCAGGAGCACCCGTACGCGATGGACGTCACCGCGAACGACTCGTTCCGTGCGGTGTCGCGGTACTTCGACCGGATCAGCCGACCGGAGCAGCTCGCCTCAGCCTTGCTCGAGGCGATGCGCGTGCTGACGAGCCCGGCCGACACCGGCGCCGTCACCATCGCCCTGCCGCAGGACGTGCAGGCCGAGGCGTTCGACTTCCCGGAGACGCTGTTCTCCGAGCGGGTCTGGCACGTCGCCCGCAACCGTCCCGACGCCGCGGCGATCCAGCGTGCGGCCGAGCTCATCAAGGGTGCGAAGAAGGCCGTCGTCATCGCCGGCGGTGGCGTCGTGTACTCCGAGGCGACCGGGGAGCTCGTGCGCTTCGCCGAGTCGACCGGCATCGGCGTCGGTGTGACGCAGGCGGGCAAGGCCGGCATGCCGTGGGACCACCGGCTCGCCCTCGGCGCGCTCGGTTCCTCCGGCTCCGCGTACGCCAACGCCATCGCGAACGACGCCGACGTGGTCATCGGCATCGGGACCCGCTACACCGACTTCACGACGGCCTCGAACACCATGTTCCAGAACCCCGACGTGGCGTTCGTCAACATCAACGTCGCCGAGATCGACGCGTTCAAGGAATCCGGCATCCCGCTGGTCGGCGACGCCCGCGAGACGCTCGCCGAACTCCGTGCCGCGCTCGACGGCTTCACGCTCGACGCCGACGTCGTAGCCGCGAACGAGCAGGCCGCCGCGGACTGGCGTGCCGAGGTGGACCGCATCATCGAGGTCCAGGACAGCCGGACGCTGTCCCAGGCCGAGATGCTCGGGCTCCTCAACGCCTCGGCCGAGCCGGACGACGTCGTGGTCAACGCCGCCGGCTCGATGCCGGGCGACCTGCACCGCCTGTGGCGTCCGGGCAGCCCGAAGGGCTACGACATCGAGTACGGCAACTCGTGCATGGGCTACGAGGTCGCCGGTGGCGTGGGCGCACAGCTCGCCGCACCCGAGCGCCGCGTGCACGTCCTGGTCGGTGACGGCTCGTACCTGATGATGTCGCAGGAGATCATGACCGCGGTGCAGGAGCACCTGCAGATGACCATCGTCATCGTCGACAACTTCGGCTACGGCTCGATCGCCGCACTGTCCGAGACCCTCGGCTCGCAGACGTTCGGTACCCGCTTCAACGAGCGCGGTGAGGCGCTCCGCCACGACGGCCGCCGGCTCGAGGTCGATTTCGTCGCCAACGCGGCGAGCTACGGTGCCGAGGTCTTCTCCGCCGACACCGCGGACACCTTCCGCTCCGCACTCGACGCGGCCCGTGCACACGACGGCACCAGCGTCGTGTACGTCCGCGTCGACGCCCAGGGCCGCTTCGGCGGCTCCGGCGCCTGGTGGGACGTGCCGGTCGCCGAGGTCTCGACGCTCGACAGCACGAAGGACGCTCGCGCCACCTACGACGAGCACAAGCGCGAGCAGCGCCTCTACCTGACGCAGTCCGCACCCCGCGTCCGAGAACTGGAGCACTCATGACCGACGTGACCGACGTCCGCGGCGCCACCGACGCCGTGGACTCGACGACCGACCGGGCGATCATCACCGCCGGGGTCCCCACGGGCCTCCTGATCGGCGGGGTGGAACGCGCAGCGTCCGACGGCGCGACGTTCGACGTCCACGACCCCGTGGACGGCCGCGTCATCGCCACCGTCTCGAGCGGGACCCGGAACGACGCCCAGGCGGCCGTCGACGCCGCGGCGGACGCCGCTGCCGACTGGGCCGCGACCCCACCCCGCAAACGGTCTGAGGTGCTGTCGCGGGCGTACGACCTGATGGTCGAGCGCGCCGACTGGTTCGCGCGGCTCATCACGGCGGAGAACGGCAAGGTCTTCGCCGACGCCCGTGGCGAGGTCCTGTACGCCGCCGAGTTCCTCCGCTGGTACGCAGAAGAGGCCGTCCGGATCCCGGGTGCGCTGCAGACCGCACCGGGTGGCACGAACAAGATCCTCGTCGAGCACCGTCCGATCGGCATCGCGATCCTCGTCACCCCGTGGAACTTCCCCGCGGCGATGGCGACCCGCAAGATCGGACCGGCGCTCGCCGCCGGGTGCACGACGGTCTTGAAGCCCGCGAGCGACACCCCGTTGACGGCCCTCGCGATCGGTGCACTCTTCACCGAGGCGGGACTGCCGGCCGGGGTCCTCAACGTGCTGCCGAGCCGGTCCTCCGGCACCGTGGTCGAGCAGATGGTGCGCGACCCGCGCGCCCGGAAGCTCTCGTTCACCGGCTCCACCGAGGTGGGCGTGAAGCTCATGAAGCTCGCCGCGGAGTCCGTCGTCAACACGTCGATGGAGCTCGGTGGCAACGCGCCGTTCGTGGTCTTCGACGACGCCGACCTCGACGAGGCGGTCGCCGGCGCCATGATCGCCAAGATGCGGAACGGTGGTGAAGCGTGCACCGCGGCGAACCGCTTCTACGTGCAGGAGGGCATCGCCGAGGCGTTCTCGGCACGTCTCGCCGAGGCGATGGGCGCGCTCCGGACGGGCGACGGCCTCGACCCGCAGGTCCAGCTCGGCCCGATGGTGAACGAGACCGCCCGCGACGACATCGCCCGGCTCGTCGACGGCGCGAAGGAGGACGGCGCCACGGTGCTGACCGGCGGAGCGTCCCCCGACGGCCCCGGCTGGTTCTACCCCGCGACCGTCCTGACCGGGGTGCCGGAGCACGCGCGCATCCTCAAGGAGGAGATCTTCGGGCCGGTCGCGCCCGTCGTCACCTTCCGCACCGAGGACGACGCCGTCCGGCTCGCGAACGGGACCCCGTTCGGCCTGGTCTCGTACGTGTACACGCAGGACCTCGCGCGTGGGCTGCGGGTCAGCGGACGGATCGAGTCCGGCATGGTCGGGCTGAACCGTGGTCTGGTGTCCGACCCGGCGGCGCCGTTCGGCGGGATGAAGGAGTCCGGCATCGGTCGCGAGGGCGGCGCCGAGGGGCTCCTGGAGTACATGGAGTCGCAGTACATCGCCGTGAGCTGGTAGCGCTCGCGCCACCGCAGGCCCGGCCCGGGCCCGCCGACGGCACTGCGTGCGCGTCAGGACAGCGGGGTCGCCAGTTCGCTGGTGGCCCCGCTCGTCAGTTCCGCGACGGCCGCGCGCGCGGCGTCGGTGAACTCCTGCTGTCGGTCTCGGACGTCTACCGACCGTCCGGCGACCGACAAGCACCCGAGCAACGCCCCGTCGGCCCCGAGCACGGGGAACGCGAGCGCGCCGATCCCGATCGTGGCGTCGTCGAGTGAGAGCGTGTACCCCTGGGACCGCGTGCGCTCGACGTCCTCGCGGAGCGCGTCGGCTTCCACGATGGTCGCACTCGTCAGCGGTCGGCGCTCGGGCCCGTCGGCCAGGTACTCGTCGACGTCGCGGGTGTACGCGAGCACGAGGCGTCCGGCTCCGCCGGCGTACAGCGGCAGGGAACGGCCGGGCGCCAGGGTCAGGACGCCGATGCCACGGCCGGGCGCCCAGTCGACGCACACCGCCTCGTCGCCGCGTGGCACGGTCAGGAACGCGGTCTGCTCGGTGCGCTCGGCCAGGGCGTCGAGGATCCGTCGGGCGCCGGACCACTCGGTCATGGCGTCCCGTGCGGCGTCGGCCAGGTGCAACCACTTCACGCTGAGGCGTGCACGGTTCTCGTCCGTGGTGGTCGCCATGCCGACGGCACGGAGCCCGTCGATGAAGCGGTAGACACTCGGGCGGGGGAGGCCCGTCGCCTCGGCGAGTTCAGCGGGCGAGAGGTCCCCGCGCTCGGCGAGGGCCTCGACCACCGCCATCGAGTTGGCGAGCACCCGCATCGGTTTCCGCTCAGCCACGTCGACCTCCGTCGTGCCCCAGGTCCGCACTGATCGCGGCGGCGGTGGACATCACCAGTTCCGCGAGCTCGGACTCGCGGTCGACGAGCCGTTCGCGGAGCCCGCTGATGGACACCGCGGCGACCAGCTCGCCGCGGTGGTTGAAGACGGGGCTGCCGAAGGCGGCGATGCCGATCGTGACGTCCTGGTCGGACCGGGCGTAGCCACGCGTCCGGGTCGCCTCGAGCTCCGTCTGCAGCTCGCTCCGGGGTGGGACGGCGTACGGCAGGTCGGGCGTCGCCAGGAGTTCGTCGACCACGGCGTGCTGTTCGCCGGCGGCCAGGAACGCCAGGAGTGCGCGGGGTGCCCCGCCCACGTGGAGCGGCAGCGAGTCGCCCACCTGCATCGCCACCGAGCGGACGTCGTGTCCCTCGAGGCGTTCGACGCACACGGCACGCGTCCCTCGGCGGTAGCAGAGCAGTGCGGCAACGCCGACGCTCGACCGGAGTTCGCGGAGCCGCGGCAGTGCGAGCCCGCGCACGTCGAGCGAGTCCTCCAACACGCCGCCGATCTGCATGCAGGCGAGCCCGAGCCGGTAGGTCCCGCGTGCCGGGGCGGCGTCGACCCAGCCCATGGCGGTGAGGCTCTGCAGCAGGCGGTAGGTCGAGCTCGTGGGTTCCCCGACCGCATCCGCCAGCGCGCTCACCGTCAGCGCCTCGGTGTCGGCCAGTGCGTCGATGATCGCGCCGGCCTTGCTGAGGATCTCGATCCCGCCGTCGTCGGAGGCGCCGTCTGCCATGTCGTCATCCTCCCACGCCGACCCTGCTGATCGAATCCACTTAATCTCACGCAGTAGACACACCGTTCACCGAGTGATAGTTTAGTGGCACCACCGCAGAACGAAGGAGTCGCCGTGACACGCAACGACGCGAGAGACGTCGAACACCTGGAGACCGTCGCCCGAGAAGGACGCTGGCGTGTCCTCGAGACGGTCGCGACGAGCAAGGCGGGGCACATCGGTGGCCCGATGTCCGCCATGGACCTGATGGTCGCCCTCTACTTCCACCAGCTCCGGATCGACCCCGAACAGCCGCAGGACCCCGACCGCGACCGGTTCATCCTGTCCAAGGGGCACTCGGCGATCGGGCTGTACTCGGTCCTGGCCCTCCGGGGGTACTTCCCCGTCGAGGAGCTCGCCACCTTCGACCATGGCGACTCCCGACTGCAGGGCCACCCCGACATGAAGCTCACGCCGGGGGTGGACTCGTCCACAGGGTCCCTCGGGCAGGGGCTCTCGGCTGGCTCCGGCATGGCGATCGCCGCGAAGATGCAGGGTAAGGACTTCCACACCTGGGTGGTGCTCGGCGACGGCGAGATCGAGGAGGGCATGGTCTGGGAGACCGTGATCCACGCCCCCCGCTACGGCCTCGACAACCTCACCGCGATCGTCGACCTCAACGGCCTGCAGCAGTACGGCTGGCCGGCCGGCGACCACGACCGCTACGACCGCAGCGAACCGATGGGGCACGTGAACCTCCCCGCCGTGTTCCGCGGGTTCGGCTGGAACGTCATCGAGATCAACGGCCACGACTTCGAGGAGATCCTCGACGCGTACGCCGAGGTCGACGCCGCCCGCGGCACGTCCGGCAAGCCGACGGCGATCATCGCCCACACCGTCAAGGGCAACGGTGTCTCGTTCACCCGCGCCACGTTCAAGTGGCACAACGGCGTGCCGACCGCGGAGCAGCTGGACACCGCCCGCACGGAACTGCTCATCGACCAGAAGACGGAGGCCCTGGCATGAAGGCGCAGCGCGCAGTGTGGGGGGACACCCTCACCGAACTCGCACGGACCGACGACCGCATCGTCGTCGTCGACGGCGACCTCGCGACCTCGACCATGGCGGTCACGTTCGCCGAGGCCCACCCGGACCGCTTCGTCCAGGCCGGCATCGCCGAACAGAACATGGTCGGTATCGCGTTCGGCATGTCGACCCTCGGCTACCGCCCCTGGCTCTCGTCGTTCGGCGTCTTCCTGACGAACCGCGCGCTCGACCAGGTGCGCATGCTCGTCTCACAGACCAAGGCCCCCGTCCGCCTCGCCGCCGCCTACGCCGGGCTGCTCAACGGTGCGAGCGGCAAGACCCACCAGGACATCGAGGACCTGTCGGTGATGCGCGCGCTGCCGAACATGACCGTCCTCGCGCCGGCCGACGAGACCGAGGCCGCCGCGATGATCCGCTGGGCCGCCGACCACGACGGCCCCGTGTACCTCCGTCTCGCCCGCGACGCGGTCGCCGACGTCTTCGACGACGGCTACGAGTTCCGCGTCGGTGCCCCGGTGCTGCTCCGCGACGGGGGGAGCGACGCTGACGTGACGGTCGTCTCGACCGGCGTCCAGACCTCCCGCACCGTCGAGGCGATCACCGCCGTCGAGGCCGAGGGACACCGCGTCCGACACGTGCACCTGCCGACGATCAAGCCCCTCGACGACGACGCCCTCTGGGCGCTGCTCGACGGCGCGGCCCAGGTCGTCACGGTCGAGGAGCACAACGTCGTCGGCGGACTCGGTGACGTCGTCGCGGCGGTCCTCGCCGGCCACGCCAGCGGAGCCCGCCTGCACAAGGTCGGGCTCGCCGACTCCTGGGCCGAGTCGGGACCGAACGACTTCCTGCTCGACAAGTACGGACTGTCGGTCGAGCGCGTCGCGGACCGCATCCGTGCCGTCCTCGGGGAGCGAGTCGCCGCATGAGCACGCTGCGTCCGGACGCTGCGGCGTGGACGGGGACCCGGACGGGACGCACGATCGTCACGCTCACCCCGGCGCCCGCGATCGACCGGACGTACTCCGTCGACACCCTGCGGGGCGGGGCCGTGCACCGCGCCCACACCGTCACCGAGACACTCGGGGGCAACGGCGTGAACGTCACCCGTGCGCTCCTCGCGCACGGCGCGGCGTCGCACGCGGTCGCCCCGTTGTCGCCGGAGGCGCTCGCGCCCCTCGACGACGACGCTCGCACCGGCCTGACGCCGGTGGACCTCGGGGTGCGCACCCGGGTCAACACCGTCGTGACCGGGTCGGACGGCGTCACCACGAACGTCAACGAGGCCCCGGCCCCGCTGACACGTGCGCAGTGGACGACGCTGACCGTGGCCGTGCTCCGCACCACGCTGGAGACCGACGCCCGATGGCTCGTGGTGACCGGGTGCCTCCCGACCGTCGCCGGTGGCGACCACCTCGTCGACGTGCTCCCGCTCGTCGTCGCGGCCCGCGCCGTCGGACTGTCGGTCGCGTTCGACGTCCCCGGGCACCAGCTGACGGCGGTGCTCGACCCGCTCGCGCCGGTTGATCTCGTGAAGCCGAACGTCGACGAACTCGCGCAGGCCGTCGGACACCCCGTCACGACGGTGGACGAGACGGTGCGTGCAGCGCGCGCCCTCCTCTCGCGGGGCGCACGACGCGCCCTCGTCACGATGGGTGCCGACGGGGCGCTCCTCGTCGACGCCCACCGACACGAACTGGTACCCGGGGTCGCGACCGACTGCGTCGACACGACCGGGGCCGGTGACGCGGCGCTCGCCGGGTACCTGTCCGCCGAGGCCGACGGTGCGACGCCGTCGGCCGCCGCACGACTCGCGGTCCGCTGGGGCGCGGCGGCGGTCGCCCAGCGGGGTGCTGCACTCCGCGCCACACCGGCCACCCGTGGCGACGGCGCTCCGCCGTCCCGCGCACCCCACCTCACCGACCACTCCGCCTGGCTCCGCGTCGACTCGCTCGCCGCGACCGGCTGAGCGCCGTCCGCAGGACCCCGCGGGCGCCCGACCTCGAAGGACCAGCATGACTGTCATCACCGAGACGATCGGATCGACCATCGAGCCAGGAGCCGGTCTGGAGGCCCTGCGCCGGTGGGTGGACCAGGTCGCGTCCCTGACGGAACCGGACCAGGTCGTCTGGTGCTCCGGCAGCGAGGCCGAGAACCGCGGACTGCTCGCCGAGATGGTCGCCGCCGGCTCCCTCATCGCGTTGGACCAGGGCCTGCGCCCGGGCAGCTTCCTCGCCAGGAGTGACCCCGCGGACGTCGCACGGGTCGAGGACCGCACCTTCATCTGCTCCGCCACCGAGGCCGACGCTGGCCCGACCAACAACTGGCGGGCACCCGACGTCATGCGCACCGAGCTCACGGCGCGCTTCCGGGGCGCGATGCGCGGGCGGACGCTCTACGTCGTACCGTTCTCGATGGGGCCGGTCGGCGGGGCGATCTCGCAGGTCGGCGTCCAGATCACGGACTCGCCCTACGTCGTGGTGTCCACCAGGATCATGACCCGGATGGGCGCTGAAGCCCTGGCGCAGATCGCGCCGGACACGGTCTGGGTCCCGGCCCTGCACACCGTGGGCATGCCGCTCGTGGACGACGACGGAACCAGGATCCCGGACGTGCCGTGGCCGTCGAACTCGACCAAGACGATCGCGCACTTCCCGGAGACCCGCGAGATCTGGTCGTACGGCTCGGGGTACGGCGGCAACGCGCTGCTCGCGAAGAAGTGCTTCGCCCTCCGGATCGCGTCGTCGATGGCCCGCGCGGACGGCTGGCTCGCCGAGCACATGCTGCTCATCCGCGTCACCACGCCCGCGGGGAAGGTCCTGCACGTCGCGGCCGCGTTCCCGTCGGCCTGCGGCAAGACGAACTTCGCGATGATGACGCCGACGCTGCCCGGTTGGAAGGTCGAGACCATCGGTGACGACATCGCGTGGCTCCGCCCCGGTGCCGACGGCCGTCTGTGGGCGATCAACCCCGAAGCCGGGTTCTTCGGCGTCGCGCCCGGGACCGGCCCGGACACGAACCCGGCGGCGATGACCACCGTCCGCTCGAACACGATCTTCACGAACGTCGCGATGACGCACGACGGCGACGTCTGGTGGGAGGGCGCCTCGGAGGAGCCGCCGCGGCACCTCATCGACTGGCGCGGACAGCCGTGGGAGCCGGGCAGTGCGACGCCGGCGGCGCACCCCAACGCGCGCTTCACGGTCGCCGCCGACCAGTGCCCGACGATCTCGTACGACTGGGACAGCCCCGACGGTGTGCCGATCGACGCCATCGTCTTCGGCGGTCGCCGCGCCACCAACGTCCCGCTCGTCGCCGAGGCCGAGGACTGGGAACACGGCGTGTTCTTCGGTTCCACGATCTCCAGCGAGCAGACCGCGGCGGCGGAGGGACCCGTCGGCGAACTCCGCCTCGACCCCTTCGCGATGCAGCCCTTCTGCGGCTACAACATGGCGGACCACTGGGCACACTGGCTCGAGATCGGTGACCGGCTCGGCTCGAAGGCGCCGCGCGTCTTCCGCGTGAACTGGTTCCGCAAGTCCTCGGACGGCGGCTACCTCTGGCCAGGGTTCGGCGAGAACGTCCGGGTGCTCGAGTGGATCGCCGGACGGCTCGACGGCTCGGCGGACGTGGACTGGAGCCCCGTCGGTGGGCTGCCCGCGGTGGGGGAACTCGACCTGGCCGGGCTCGACCTCGACGGCTTCGCCATCGACGAACTGTTCGCCGTCGACCCGACGGCCTGGTCAGCCGAGGCCGAGCAGCTGCGGGCACACTTCGACCGCTTCGGAGACCGCGTGCCGGAGCGGCTGCGGGCACGGCTGGACCAGCTCGTCCGTCGGTTGCGGGACGAGGCGTGACGACGGCCCTGCCGGTCCCCGAGCTACTTGAGCAGCCCCTCCTTGGTCAGCCAGTCCTTCGCGGCGGTCGCGGCCTGCGCCTTCTCGCTGCCCTCGACACGGTTGCGCAGCTCGATGAGGTCATCGGTCGTCAGCTTCTCGGACAGCTTGTTCAACGTCGACGCGAGCTTCGCGCTGTAGATGTCCTTAATCAGGAACGGCAGGATGTTCTGCGAAGCGATCAGGTTCTCGGGGTCCTTCAGCACGAGCAGCTTCTTCGTCACGAGGTCGGGTGACGTCGTGTAGATGTCGGCCACCTGCACGGTGTCGTCGACGAGTGCCTTGACCGTGTCGGGCCCGCCGTAGTCCTCGATCGACTTGAACGTGACCTTGTCCACGCCGTACGTGGACTTGAGCCCGGGGATGCCGTACGGAAGGGTGCCGAACTGCGGGTTGGCACCGAGCGAGAACGGCTCGATCTTGGAGAGGTCACCGATCGACGTGAGGCCGTTCTTCTCGGCCTCGGCCTGGGTCACGACGTAGGCGTCCTTGTCCTCGGCCGGAGACGGCTCGAGCACCTGGAAGTCCTTCGGGATCTCGGTCTTCAGCGCGGCGTCGACCTCCGCTGTCGTCTTCGCGGTGGCCTTGGTGTCGTAGAAGAACAGCAGGTTGCCGTTGTACTCCGGCATGAGGTTGATCGAACCGTCCTTGAGCGCGGGGATCGTGGTCTGCCGCGGGCCGAGGTTGAACTTGGTCGTCACGTCGAAGCCGGCGTCCTTCAGGACGAGCGCGTACATGTTGCCCAGGATCTCGCTCTCCGGGAAGTTGAACGAACCGACCACGATCGGCGTGCTGCCCGATCCGTCGCCCCCGCCCGATGCCGGCTTCGTGGGGTCCGAGGTGGAACAACCGGAGAGTGCCACGATCGCCCCGACCGCGATCACACCCGCGAGGATGCGTGTCCTGGTGCCTGCTGTGAACATCAGTGGTCCCTTTCGTCGACGGAGAGTGCCGTCACCGCGCGGCGCCGGAGTGGCAGCGCGCGGACGTGTGTGCGGCGCCGGCGGGTCTGCCCCTCGGGGCCGCGGCGGGTGAGGTGTTGGGCGAGGGCGAACAAGCCGTCGATCACCAGGGCGAGGACCGTCACGAGCAACGCACCACCGAGGATGAGGTCGTTGTCGTTCAGGCTGATGCCCGTCGAGATGATCGCGCCGAGGCCGCCCAGCGAGATGTACGACGCGATCACGACGGTCGCGATGACCTGGAGCACCGATGCGCGGATCCCGCCGATGATCAGCGGCAGCGACAGGGGGACCTCGACCTTGAGCAGGATCTGCAACTCGGTCATGCCCACCGAGCGCGCGGCGTCCACCGTCTGCGGATCCACGGACTCCACACCGGAGTACGCCCCGGCGAGGATCGAGGGGATCGCCAGGACGACGAACGCGATGATGGACGCGATGAAGGCGGTCTGCGTGAACGGCACGGTCATCCCGATGATGACGAAGAGGGTGCCGAGCAGGCCCAGCGTCGGCAGCGCGCGCATGGACCCGCTGAAGGCGATGACGAAGCTGCGCCCGCGCCCGGTGTGACCGATGTACAGGCCCAGTGGCAGCGCGATCAGCGCGGCGATGGCGACCGAGATGAACGTGTACAGCAGGTGTTCGCCGATCCGGTCCTGGATCGGGAGCGGGGTCTGCAGGCCGGGGCGGTAGTTCGTGGGGTCGAGGAGCCAGGCGACTGCGTGGAGGAAGAACTGCACGGTCAGGCCCCCGTTCGATCGTCGCCAGCGCAGCCCGACGGCGCGACCGACGCGACCGCACCTGGATCCGTCGCGACCACGGCATCAGGACGCGCCCGAGCGCCACCAGGACGGTGTCGAAGACCAGCGCGACGAAGAGACTCGCTGCCACGCCGACGAGGATCTCCTCGAGGAACTGACGCTGTCGCCCGTCCGTGAACAGGAACCCGATGTTCGCGGACCCGACCAGGGCGCCGACCGAGACCAGGGCGACGGTGCTCGCCGAGACCACCCGCATCCCCGCGAGGAGGACGGGACCCGCCAACGGGAGCTCGACCGTCCAGAAACGGCCCCACGCGGAGTACCCCACCGAGGTGGCCGAGTCGACGACGTCCGCCGGGACGGCGGCGAACGCATCAGCTGCCAACCGCACCATGATGGCGACCGCGTACACCGACAGCCCCACGACGATGTTCACGGGATCCGTGATGCGGGTGCCGAGCAGGTAGGGCAGGATCACGAAGAGCGGCAGGGACGGGATCGTGTAGAGCAGACTGCCGCCGCCGACGATGACCGATCGGACTGCCTGCCACCGGTTCGCCACCCAGCCCAACGGCACCGCCACGACGAACCCGAGGACGATGGGCACGGCCGCGAGACCCGCGTGGGTGACGGTGAGGCCCCAGACGAGACCGAAGTTCGCGATGATCCAGTTCAGGTCAGCATCCCAATCCTCGTCGGACGACCGTTCGCCTGAGAGTAGTCGCGCCGCACCGTTCTGACCGCGACGGATCGTCGCGCCGGCGTCCCCGGGCCGGCATCCTCGGTCACTGGTGCAGGAAGTCCTGCCGCTCCTGCTCGACCACCGGCGCGAGTCGCACCCGGACCACTGGACCGGAGTCGACGCTGGTGATGCCGTCGAGCGCGACCACGAGTGCGTCGGGGTGCTGCTCCCAGTCGACCTCGCCGTCGTGGCCCAGCACGGCGACGGACCGGATGGTGCGGCCGAGCAGGCCCGAGGCCGACCCGAACGCCCGGATGCGGGCCGACCCGTCGTCGGGATCGGCCAGCAGGGTCGCGGAGACGGCGTCGCCGGTGACGTCGTGGCGCGTGGTGAACCGGACGTCCTCGGCGGTGTACTCGACCGTGTCGGCGTCGACGAACGAACCCGCGGGACGAGTGGTCGGCCCCTCGCCCGAGATCGTCCACGGCCGGGTGCCGTAGATCGCCTCGCCGTTCACCGCGAGCCACGAGCCGATGCCCCGCAGGATGCGGACCTCGTCCTCGGGCAGGGTGCCGTCGGCCTTCGGCCCGGTGTTGAGCAGCAGCACACCGTTCTTCGCGACCACGTCGACGAGTTCGGCGACCAGGTCGCGGACGGTCTTGTAGTCGTGGCCCTCGATCCAGCTCCAGGCGGTCTTCGCGATCGCGGTGTCGTTCTGCCAGACGGTCTCCGGTGTGCCGGCCATCGCTCCGCGCTCGATGTCGTACACGGCGCTGCCCGGCGCGAACGTCTCCCACTTGTAGTTGATGACCACCTCGCGGCCCCACTCGGCGGCGCGGTTGTAGTAGTAGGCCGCGAGGGTGCGGACGTACGGCTGGAACGCGGGCTGCTCGATCCACCAGTCGAACCAGAGCACCTGCGGGCGGTACTTGTCGATGAGCTCGACGGTGCGGAGCAGCCAGTCCTCCAGGAAGCGCTCGTTCGGGGCGGTCTCCTCGCGCTGCGCCGGCCCGTAGAAGTCGCTGAACCGCGGATCGAGCACGTCCGAGGGGGTCTTCGTCCCGCCGTTCATGAAGAACCAGTGCTCGGCCCGGTGGGACGACGCGCCACGGACCATCCACGCTTCGTCCGCGGCGACGAGGAGCTCGCCGAACACGTCACGCCCGGGCCCGAGCTGCGCGGCGCTCCACCGGGAGCGGTCGGTGTCGTACATCGCGAAGCCGTCGTGGTGCTCGGCGACCGGGACGACGAACTGTGCGCCGGCCTCGCGGAACACCCGCACCCACGCCGCGGCGTCGAAGTGCTCCATCGTGAACGAGGGGATGAAGTCCTTGTACCCGAACGCGTCGTGCGGTCCGTAGGTCTCGACGTGGTGGGCGAACTCCGGCGTGCCGGCGCGGTACATGTCGCGGGAGTACCACTCGTTCCGGAACGCGGGGACCGAGAAGACGCCCCAGTGGACGAAGATCCCGAACTTGGCGTCCTGGTACCAGAGCGGTGCGCGGTACTTCTGCAGCGACGACCAGGTCGCGTCGTACGGACCCGAGCGCACGACGGCGTCGACCGCGGCCAGGGCCGCGGTGTTGTCCGAAACGTCCACGGGCTCGGGCAGCGTGGTCGGGTCCAGCGGGGTGAGCGGTTCGTGCACGACGTGCTCCGATCGGTTGCGGCGGCTCGCGACGGCGGTGTCGGGAGCGTGAGACATCCTATGTCTGTTTGATCGGATGATCCGGGCTAGCGCGCCGCTGACAGCTGGTCGTCGTCCGCTTGCAGCCGCCGCACCTGCGGCCGGAACCAGAACACGAAGACCGCGACGACGTACACGGCTTCGAGCACGATGCTGAGCGGCACGTTCCAGTCGCGGACCGGCCCGTCGATCACGGCGTCGTTGAGGCCGTGGATCGCGGCGGCGCCGAGGTACGCGAGCACTCCGACACCGATCGCCCTGCCCGTCGGCAGCGTCTTTGCGGCGAGCCAGATGAGGACCGCGGCCCCGACGGTGATCAGCGGGTGCGAGACCTCGGCGATGATGCGGACGACGATGTCCATCATCATGACGAACGGCGCATCGGACGGAGCGGATCCGCCGTCGAGGATCGGGTCGAGCGAGGTGATGATGTAGCTGATGCCCTCGAGGAACCCCAACCAGGCGGCGGCGACGAACACGAGCCACACCGCCAGTCGCGGCGACCGGTAGGTGCGCGAGGACAGCAGCAGGATGACGGGCACCAGGAGCTTCAGGAACTCCTCGACGAACCCCGGCCAGACATGGCCGCCGGGCAGCAGGCTCGCGAAGCCGTTCAGGCTCCCGGCGAGCAGCATCGCGATGGTCCCCCAGGCGAGGCCGAGCCACAGCGCCTGCACGCGGTGGGGCAGACCGGCCAGGGAGACCTTCTGCCGGAAGTACCAGCCGAGGGCCACGAGCGGGACCCCGATGCCGATGATCGCGGCGATGACCACCACCACGAGCGCGTAGGGCGGCAGGCCGTCCCCGACCGTGGCCTCGCGGCCGCCGGCGAGCATCAGGCTGCCACCCCAGTACCCGAGGAGAGCACCGGCGGCAGCGCCCGCGAGGCCGACGATGAGTGGTGCGGTCCCTCGGGGTCGCGTCATGGAGCCGAAGTTACCAGCGCCGCCGCAGTGCTCACGCCGTCAGCCGCGCGCTGACCTCCCACAGCCGCCGGGCGTCGTCGGCGTCGAGCATCGCCGAGTTCGCGTCCGACGGGATGCTGTCTGCGGTGAGGGGGCGGACCTCGTCGTCGATCACCGCGACGTCGCTGTCCTTCAGGTAGACCCCGCCGACGCCGTCGAGCAGCGGGCTCGCGGCACCGAACACGAGGGCCGCCGCCCCCTGCTCGATCGTCTTCTTGCCGCGCTCGGGGTCGACGACCGTCGCACCGTCGTCGTCGACCAGCCCCTGCTCGCGGTACGAGGCGATCCGGGACTCGTCGTGCGGGCCCGGGCCGATGATCACCCCGGGGTGCGCGGCGAACGACCGGATGCCCCGGTCGGCGTACCGGCGGTCCAGCTCGACCGTGAACAGCACGTTCGCCCGCTTGGCCTGCCCGTAGGCGGCACCGGCGTCGTAGCCGCTGACGAACGCCGGGTCCTCCCACCGGATCTGCCCGAAGCGGGCGGCGCCGGACGTGACGTTCAGGACCCGCGCACCACGGGCCTCCAGCAGGGAAGGGAGGAGTGCCCGCGTGAGCCGGAAGTGCCCGAGGTGGGACGTCGAGAACGACAGTTCGTTGCCGCGGGCGTCGAGCTGCCGGTCCGGGGTGAAGAGCATCGCGGCGTTGTTGACCAGGGCGTGGAGCGGGCGTCCGGAGGCCGTCCAGTGTGCGGCGAAGGCGTCGATCGACGCCGGGTCGGTCAGGTCGAGCTGCTCGACCCGGACGCCGGGGATGCCGGCGACGGCGGCGCTGGCGCGGTCGGTGTCGCGGGACGCGACGGTGACCGTGGCGCCGGCGGCTGCGAGGGCGCGGCTGGCCTCGCGGCCGAGGCGGCCGTGGCCTCCCGTGACGACGACGTCCCGGCCGGTCAGGTCGACGCCGTCGAGGACGTCGGTGGCGGTGGACGATGCGGTGAAGGGGGTGGGGAGCGGGTGCTGGTCGGTGATCACGAGTGGTCCTCCTTGGAGTCGATGTCGCCGACTGCGTCGCCGGCTTCGGCAGAGGCGACTGCGTCGGCCGTCGCGGACCACGCGTCGGCGTCGAGCCCGAGCGCCGTCCGGAGGAACGCCGTCGTGGTGCGACGGACCAGGTCCACGCGCTCCGGGCTCTCGTCGGTCGTGGCGGTGGACGCGTAGTCCTGGATGCCGCCGAGCAGGTGCTCCCCGCCGTGCACGGTCACCAGGTGCCGGGCGCCGGGGCTGTGGTGGTAGACGTCGGTGAACCAGTCCGGCCCGCGCGTGGAGAGCCGGGACTGGTCGTGGTCCCCGGCGACGACGAGCGACGGTGTGCGCAGCTGGCTGAAGTCCGGGCTCATGAAGGGGAAGTGCTCCTGCGCGAACGGCGTCAGGTCGGGTCCACCGAACCCGGTGGTGGAGAGCAGGACCCCGGCCCGCACGCGCTGGTCGGTGCGGTCCTCGCCCGGCTGTCCGTCCGACCCGGTCACCCGGGCGCCGAGGAGCATGCCGACGGACTGGCCGCCCCACGAGTGCCCGGCGACCGCGAGGTTCGCCTGGTCGACACGTCCCGCGAGACCGGGGACGGCGGCGACGAGGACGTCGAGGTCGTCGATGACCCGCTCGAGGTCGTCGACCCGGGTCTGCCAGATCGTCGGGTAGCGCGGGTCGTCGAGCGTCAGGCCGTAGCCCGTCGAGTCGAGGAACGTGGGCTGGACGACGACGAACCCGTTGGCGGTCCAGTGGTCGACGAGGGGATCGCCGCCGGTCATCGACTGCCCGAAGCCGTGGGCGAAGACGATCACGGGAAGCTCGGTGCCCGTGATCGGGGCGGTGATCCGGACCTCGAGGTCGTGGCCGCGTGATGGTGCGGGCAGGGTGACGGGGCGCACGCTGATCACCTGGGGGAGCGGTGCTGTTGCTGACATCGGGAGTCCTTCCGGAAGCGGTCGTCGCTCGAAACGGAGCAACGTTCCGGAACGATACGGAACAGCGCTCCGGATTGCAAGCGAAACGGATCGGCGTTCCGTTCCGGGTGCAGGCCGTGCGATGATCGGGGGATGAGCACGCCGTCGAACGACACCGCGCCCTCGAACGACACCGCGCCGCCCCGGCGTCGCCGCGACGTCGAACGGAACGAGCGGACGATCCTCGACGCCGCGGCCGGTGTCTTCGCTGCGTCCGGCGTCGGTGCGCCGGTGCGCGAGGTCGCCGCCGCCGCCGGCGTGGGGGTGGGTACGCTCTACCGGCACTTCCCGACCCGCTCGGACCTGGTCGTCGCCGTCTACCGGCACCAGATCGAGGCCCTGGCCGAGGCCGGCCCCGTGCTGCTCGACTCGGCGCCGACGTCGTTCGACGCGATCCTGCGCTGGGTGCACCAGTTCGTCGACTTCCTCGGCACGAAGCACGGCCTGGCGCGGGTGTGGGAGGGCGACGCCGACGGCTTCACCGCGCTGCACACGCTGTTCGTCGACGAGCTCGTCCCCGTGCTCGGCCGCATGCTCGACGCCGCTCGCGCATCGGGCGAGGTGGTCGCGTCGGTGTCGCCGTACCAGCTGCTCCGCGCCGTCGGCGACCTGGTCGCGTGGAGCCCCCAGGACCCGGACTACGACGTGCGGACGATCGTGACGCTGCTGGTCACCGGCCTGCGGCAGGCGCAGCCGCCGGTCACCCCTGCGCCGGAGACCGGCGCGTAGCGCGCCGACGGCCGACGCGGAGCGCGCCTGGTCAGACCGCGTGCAGCATCGCCACGCTCCGGTCCCACAGCTCGCGCGCCAGGTCGGCGTCCTCGGCCTGCGCGTTCGGCGCCGCGACCTTGCGCTTCACGTAGTACTCGCCGGTCGGGTAGTCGCGACCGGGGGTGTTGTCGGCCAGGTACACCAGCGTGTCGGCGCCCTTCTCCGGGGTCGTCAGGAACACGTGGCGCAGGGGCGTGTGGTACACGAGGTACATCGGCGAGGTCTTGTCGTTCGAGAACCCGGTGCTGATCGTGCCGGGGTGGAAGGCCGTCGACGTCACACCCCGGTCGCGGTACCGGCGGTCGAGTTCCTTGGTGAACAGGATCTGTTCGAGCTTCGAGTCGCCGTAGGCCTTGGTGGCCCGGAAGTGCCGCTCGGCGTCGAGGTCGCCGATGTCGACGCGGCCGAAGAGCTTGTTCGCGACGCTCGAGGTGTTGATGACCGTTCCCCCGGACGCGACGAGCCGGTCCATCAGCAGCTCCGTGAGCAGGAACGGCGCCAGGTAGTTGACCTGGAACGTCAGCTCGTGACCGTCGACGGTGACCTGGCGGCCCGCGCTGAAGATCCCGCCGGCGTTGTTGGCCAGCACGTCGATCCGGGGGCAGCGTTCGAGCAGGTCGTCGGCGAGCCCCCGGACGGCGGACAGGTCCGAGAAGTCGGCCACGAAGTGGTCGACGCCGAGGTCGCGGGCGACCCGCTCGGTCTTCGCGGGGTTGCGACCGACCACCACGACCTCGTTCCCGCGGCGGACGAGCTCCCGCGCAGCGGCGACGCCGATGCCGTCGCTGGCGCCGGTGATGACGATGGTCTTCGCGGCCATGGGTGCTCCTCGGGTCGGGTCGGGGCGAGCGTGCGCTCGGCTCCGTCCGTCCTACAGGGTCGGCCCTGAACGGTGCACGTGACGGACGGGAGGCAGGTGGCGGGCCCGCCACGGGCCTCCCGTCCGCCGCCCGGTCGCCGCTCAGGCCGCGCCCGGCCCCGCCAGGTCGGCTGTCTGCACGACGACGCCGAGGGCGGGGAACACCGACCGGAACCGGGCGGCGTGGGCGTCCGGGTCCGGGTCGTTGGTGGCGTCCTCGACGAGGACGACGTCGTAGCCCAGGTCGTACGCGGCCCGAGCCGTGGACTCGACGCCGAAGGTCGTCGCCTGGCCGACCACGACCACCTCGGTGACGCCGTCGGTGCGCAGTCGCTCGTCGAGACCGGTGCCGGCGAAGGCGCTCCACCCGCCGCGGGTCAGGTTGCCGTCGGCGTCGGCCCGTTCGAGCAGCAGTGAGCCGTAGGCGACCGGAGCCGGGCGGGGGCCGCCGCCGTACTGGGTCGCGCCTGCCGGGGTCGCGGCAGGGTCGTGGCGGATGAACACCACCGTGCCGCCGCCACCACGGGTGGCGCGGGCGAGGGTCTCGACGTTGGCCACGACGGCCTCGACGGGGTGGGTGCGCTGGTACGGCGCGGTCCCGGCCTGCAGGTCGACGACGATCAGGGCGGTGTGTTCGGTGCGGGTGCGGGTCACCGGTCCAGGGTGCTCGATCGTCGGGCGCGGCGCGTACTGCGTCTGCGGTATCCCGGTCGGTCCGCCCGGAGTAGTCCGGCACTGCTGGGCCCGGCGAGGCTCGGAGCATGGCCAGTACCGGAGTCCCTCGGACCGATCCCCACGCATCCGTCCTCGTCGTCGGCGCCTCGGCTGCCGGTGTCGCGACGGCCGAGGCGCTCCGCCGCCACGGGCACGTCGGCCGGCTGACACTGCTCGACGGCGAGACCGAGGACCCGTACGACCGGCCACCGCTGTCGAAGCAGTACCTGGCCGGGCAGATCGGCGCCGACGCCATGGTGCTCCGCTCGACCGAGCAGCTCGCGGGCCTCGACGCCGAGTTCGTGCTCGGGGACCGCGCGGTCGCCCTCGACGTCGCGACCCGAACCGTGACCACGACGAGCGGCACCACCCGTGCCGCCGACCACGTCGTCATCGCCACCGGTGTCACGCCGCGTGCGATCCCGGGGGTCGGGCTCGACGGCGTGCACGTCCTCCGCACCCGGGCCGACGCGGACCGGCTCCGAGCGGGACTGCAGACGCTGCAGGGGCCGCTGCTGGTCCTCGGGAACGGCGTGCTCGGCAGCGAGGTGGCACAGACCGCCGCGTCCCTCGGCGTGGACGTCACGCTCGCGGGCAGCATCCGTGCGCCGATGTCCGGGCAGCTCGGCGGGTTCGGCTCGCAGTTCCTCGCGGCACAGCACGAGGCGGCCGGCATCCGGTTGCTCGGCGGGGTCCGCGCCGCGCGGGTGCGCGGCCGGAACGGTCGCGCGGACACGGTGGAGTTCGTCGACGGCCCGAGCCGTGCGGCCGACGTCGTCGTCGTCGCCGTGGGGTCCCGCCCGACGACCGGGTGGCTCGAGGCGTCCGGCTTGGAGGTCACGGACGGCGTCGACTGCGACGCGTTCGGAGCCGCTGCACCCGGCGTCTGGGCCGTGGGCGACGTCGCCCGTTTCCACCACGTCGGAATGGGGCGCTCGATGCGGCTCGAGAACCGCACGAACGCGACCGAGATGGCGCAGGTCGTCGCCGGAAACGTCCTCGGGCGCCGCGTGCCGTACACGCCGGTGCCGTACTTCTGGACGGACCAGCACGGCACCCGCGTGCAGGTCTTCGGGCAGATGACCTCGGCCGACCGGGTCACCGTCGTCGACGGGCACCCCGAGGACGGCCGGTTCGTCGCCGTGGCCGAACGCGCCGGTGAGGCGGTCGGGGTGCTCGGGTGGGGCATGCCGAAGCAGGCGCGGATCGCCAGCATGCGCCTGCGTCCCCGGTACGTGCCGGTAGCGGCGTCTGCGGCGCCTGCCTTGTCTGCCTTGTCGGCCTTGTCTGCCGCGCCTGCCGCGCCTGCGGTTTCTGCCCCTGAGAGCCCGGCACCGGTCGGCTGACCGGTGCCGTCCGCTCCGGTCGCCTGACCGGGGCCGTCACCCGAACACAGAGGAGCAGACCATGACCGACCCACCGATCACCGCCGACCGACCGGACACGTTCCCGATGGACCGCCGGACCGCCGGGTGTCCCTTCGACCCGCCGCCGGCGGCCCGCGTGCTGCAGGAGGACGGCCCCGTCCACCGCGTGACGCTGGCCGACGGCCGCGAGCCGTGGCTCGTCACCCGCTACGACGAGGGCAAGCAGGTGCTGTCGAGCCTGTCCGTCAGCGCCGACGCGGCCAACCCGGGGTACCCCTCCGCCAGCGCCTCGGGCGGCGGCGGCGGGCTGTCCTTCATCCTGATGGACGACCCCGACCACGCCCGGCTGCGGCGGATGGTGACCGCGCCGTTCGCGATCAAACGCATCGAGGCGCTCCGCCCCGTGGTGCAGCGGATCACGGACGACCTGATCGACCAGCTGCTCGCCGGCCCGAACCCGGTCGACCTGGTCGAGGCGTTCGCGCTCCCGCTGCCGTCCCTGGTGATCTGCGCCTTGCTCGGCGTGCCGTACGAGGACCACGACCGGTTCCAGTCGCACTCGAAGACCATCATCCGCCGCACCACGACCGACGACGAACGGCAGCAGGCGTTCCGCGAGCTCGGTGCGTACCTGACGTCGCTGCTCCGCCGCAAGACGGTGGAACCCGGCGACGACCTGCTCACGGACATCGCCGCCCGGGTCACCGCCGGCGACATGACCGAGGGCGAGGCCGTGCAGATGGGGATCCTGCTGCTCATCGCCGGGCACGAGACGACCGCGAACATGATCGCCCTCGGCACGCTCGCCCTGCTCGAGCACCCGGACGAGCGCGACCGCCTGCTCGACGACCCCGAACCGGCGTTGGTCGCCTCGGCGGTGGAGGAGCTCCTGCGCTACCTGACCATCACGCACGACGGACGCAAGCGCGTGGCGACCGAGGACCTCGACGTCGCCGGTACCACGATCCGCGCCGGTGACGGAGTGATCGTCGCGACGGACCTGGCGAACCGGGACCCGGACGTGTACCCGGACCCGGACCGGCTCGACCTGACCCGCAACCCGCGGAACCACGTGGCGTTCGGGTTCGGCGTGCACCAGTGCCTCGGCCAGCCGCTCGCCCGGGTCGAACTGCAGGTCGTGTACCCGACGCTGTTCCGTCGGATCCCCACCCTCGCTCGCGCGGTCCCGCTCGACGAGGTCCCGTTCAAGCACGACGGTGCCGTCTACGGGGTGTACGAGCTCCCCGTCACGTGGTGCCCCGTCGACCACCACACCACCACGAGCGCGAGCTCGACCACCGGAGGGAACGAATCATGAAGATCATCCTCGAACAGGACAAGTGCGTCGCGAGTGGCCAGTGCGTCATGGCCGCGATGGACGTCTTCGACCAGAGGGACGAGGACGGCATCGCCGTCCTGCTGACCGACGAGGTCGCCGACGAGCAGGTCGAGGCGGTGCGGCACGCCGCAGCGGTCTGCCCGGCCCTGGCGATCCGCCTGGCGGACTGACCCGTCGGTTCCGTACACACGACGGCCCGGTGGGGATCCCACCGGGCCGTTTTCCTGTGTGCGTCGTGCGCGGGGCTCCGCCGCCGTCACGACCCGTCGGCCGGGTGCGTGCACGCGTCGATCGCGGCGTACTCCCGGCTGAGCGCGGCCTGGTTCCGCTCGGTGCGCCACGACCGGATGCCGGGCGCTGCGGCCACGGCGGCGATCCACACGCCGGCACCGACGAGGACCGGCACGAGCGTCGGGTCCCCGCCGAGGGCGAGCAGACCGCCGAGCGCGACCGCCAGCACGGCGACCGCGGAACCCGCGGTGGCGACCACACCAGCCAACCGGGCCGGCTGCTGCTCGAGGGCGGCGATCCGGGCCAGCGCCCGCTCGGCACGACGCTCGAGGAGCGGTCGGGCCGCGTCGGGCCGGGTGCGCAGCCGCTGGAGCAGCAGGGACGTCGTGCCGAGCCGTCCGCCCTGCACGGTCACCGTCCAGCCGAACTGCTCCAGGGTGTGCCGGTGAAGCGGCACGAACGCGGTCGGTGCGTACAGCACCCGGGTCTCCAGGTGGCGGGGGACCGGCGCGTGCAGGACAGCGTCTTCCCGGGCGATGGTGTTCGTCATCGGGCTCGGCCCGCGCTCAGGCGGTCCGGCGGCGACTGGCCGCCTCGCACGCGCCGTAGACGACGTCGAACTGGCGGTCGACGGCCGGACGGATCCGCTTGGTGCGCGCCGCGCGGACGAGCTGGAAGGCCACGGGAGCGATCGCCCAGTTGACCAGCCCACCGGCCCCGACGAGGAACACCGTGACCGGGTCGAGCCCGCCGAGCAGGTCGGGGACCGCCACGGTGTCCTGCATGGCGAACACCGAAGCAGCCAGCAGGACGCTGCCGATCGCGCCGAGGGCGTACGCGACCACCGACGCCGCGGTCGTGCGGGACCGTTCGAGGGCGTCGATCGTGGCCAGGGCGGTCTCGGCGTTCTGCTGGAGCTCGGTCAGTTCGACGGAGCGGACGGCACGGTCGCGGCGGAGGCCGAGGGTGTGCCGGCGGTTCAGTGCGCCCGTCCGGTCCGAGCCGTCGGACGTCCAGCCGAAGTTGCGGTAGGTGTCCGCGTACAGGGCGTCCTTGCCGCGCGGGACGTCGACCGTGCAGTAGTCGTACGCGGTGGCAGCGGGAGCGGCGGTGTTCGTCAGCGTCATGGTGGGTCCTCCGGTCGGTGCCGGATCGTTCCGGCCTGGTGTCGATCGTCCCGGGGACGGGCCGCGGGCAGGTCCCCGATCGGTGGTACCCCCGACTACTGCGTTCGCAGTAGCCGGACCGCTGACCCGCACGACAGGATGAGTGCATGCGGCGACTGCGAGCGATCTGGGGTTCGTGGCGTCCGGACGACCGCTGGGTGTTCCGCGGCACCGCCGCCGTCGTCCTGCTCGCGTGCGCGATCGAGTCGGGCCGGGTGATCGCGGCCGATGCCGGCCCGGGGCCCGGCATCGCGGTCGCCGCGACCGTGCTCGCCGTCGTCGCGGCGCCGTGGACACCGTGGACGGCGCTCGGCCTCGCCACGGTCGCGCCGGTGCTCGGTGGCCTGTCCGGGTGGTCGCCGATCGTGACCTGGAGCTGCGCGGTGCTGCTGCTGTTCGCGGTGTCCTCGCGGCAGGGGCACCCGGTCCGCGCCGCGGCGATCGTCGCTCCCGGCGTGGTCATCGGCACGCTCCTCGCGCCGGGGGAGGGCGGTGCGGTACCGACCGCCCTCGGCGCCCTCATCTCCGTCGTCGCCGCGGCGGCCATCGGCTCGGGGCTGCGGGTGCAGCACCAGTACCGGGCGTCGTTGGAACAGCGCGCCGCCGATGCCGTCGCCACGCGGGAACTCGAGGCCGAGCGCCGCGTGGCCGAGGAACGCGTCCGGATCGCGCGGGACCTGCACGACGTCATCGGGCACGAGATCGCGGTGGTCAGCATGCAGCTCGGGGTCGCCGAGGTCACCCTGCCCGCCGGGGCCGACGAGGCCCGGCGTGCGCTGGATGCCGCCCGGGACGGCGTGCGGAACGTCCTGACGGAGACCCAGCACGTCCTGACGGTGCTCCGTTCGGCGTCGGGCAGCGGCGCCGACCTCGACGACCCGACGGCTCCGGCCCCCGGCATCGAGCAGCTCCCCGGACTCATCGCGTCGTACGAACGGATCGGCCTCGACGTCGATGCCCGACTGGACGACGTCGGCCCGGTCTCCGTGCCGATCGGTGTGACGGTCTACCGGGTGGTGCAGGAGTCGCTCACCAACGCCCACCGACACGGCGAGGGCCGGACGACCGTCACCCTCGCCCGCGCCGGTGACGACCTGGTGCTCGAGGTCCGCAACCCCCGCCGGCGGACCCCGGCGAGCGACCCCGTCGCAGGCCGGAGCAGCGGGCTCGGTCTGGTCGGCATGCGCGAGCGCGTCGCCGCCGTCGGAGGGTCCGTCCAGGCCGCGGCGGACGGCGTGCTGTTCGTCGTCCGCGTCCGCCTGCCCACCGCGAACGGAGCACGATGACCACACGAGTGATCCTGGTCGACGACCAGGACATGATCCGACTGGGGCTCCGTGCGATCCTCGACCGCCAGGACGGCATCGAGGTCGTCGGCGAGGCCGGGGACGGGCTCGTCGCGGTGCAGACGGCGCTGTCGGTCCCGGCGGACGTCATCATGATGGACATCCGGATGCCGGGCATCGACGGGGTCGAGGCGACCCGACGGATCCGCGCCGAGCGCACCGCCGAGCAGGTGCGCATCGTCATGCTGACGACCTTCGACCAGGACGAACTCGTCTTCGCGGCGCTGCGTGCCGGGGCGAACGGGTTCCTCAGCAAGGCCGCGGGGCCCGCAGAGCTCGTCGCGGCGATCGAGGAGGTGGCAGCGGGCGGAGGGGCGCTGTCCGCGGCGGCCGCAGCGGCGCTCATCGGACAGGTCGCCCGCACCCCCGCGTCCTCCGTCGACCCGGAGATGACCCGGCGCTTCGAGGCCCTCACCGCTCGCGAGCGCGACGTCGTGGTGATGGTCAGCCGAGGTCAGGGCATCGACGCCATCAGCGCCGAGCTCTTCCTCTCACCACTCACGGTCAAGACCCACGTGAACCGGGCCATGGCGAAGGTCGACGCCCGCGACCGGGCCCAACTCGTGGCGTTCGCGTTCCAGGCCGGCCTGGTCGACTGAGGTCGGTGCCGGCCGAGGTGCCGTCGCTTCCGGGAACCGTCGCAGCGCCATCGCGAGCCCGATCACCGCAGCCACACCGCCGAGGAACACCCCGCTCGCACCCGTGGACGCAGCAGCGTCCTCGGCGCTGCCCGCGAACGAGAGCAGTGCCGACTGGGTCAGCACGAGCAGGACCACCGCGGCGGCGACGTTCACGAGCTTCGTCGCCTCGACGAGTGGTTCCCCGTCCTTGCGCGCGGTCACCGCACCCCAGACCCCGATGCCCAGCTCCGCGAACGTCGCCGCCGCGATGACGATCGCCACCCACTGGTCGTAGTGCACGGGGTGCGCCCTCCCGATGAGCATCGGCACGCTGCACCCGACGAACACGACGGACATCGCGGTCACCGCACCCCCGATCCACCGGTGTCCGGCCTGCCGGAACCGCATCCGGTCGCCGTTCAACGCATCGAACGCGAACGACAGTCGGTGCCGACGGACGGCCCAGACCTTCGCGGCCGCGACCCCGAGCGTGAAGACCACGGTCGCGGCGAGGAACAACGAGGGGGCCGCGCAGAACAGGACGACCTTCCACCCCGCCATCACGAGGCTGCTCGGCACCGACAGCACGGCGAGCACGAGCCCGCGCCGCGGCCGATCCCGCCACACCGTGACGACGTACTGCACGGCGACCTTCCTGGTCACCGGCATCAGTCGAACGTGACGACGACCTTGTCGGCCGCCCCGGGGGTCGCAGCCACCCGGAGGGCCTCGAGCACGTCGCTCGCCGGGAAGACGTCGCTGACGATCTGCGCGTACGCCTCGGGGTTCGCGATGATGTGCTCGGTGACGTCGAAGATCTCGGTCGGGTACCCCATCGCGGTCACGATCGTCGGCTCGACGGCCAGCAGGTCACCGAAGTCGACCTCCACGGGCCGCTTGTGCACCGCCACGACGCCGATCGTCGCGCGGTGCTTCGCCAGGCGCAGCGCCGTCTGCACGGTGGCCGGCACCCCGGCGGCGTCGAGCCAGACATCGGTGCCGGACTTCCCGCCGTGCCCCACGCCGTCCCGTGCTTCGCCGTGCAGGGCGATCAGGCGCTCGTCGAGTGGCTCGTCCGCCGAGTTCACGACGGCATCGGCTCCGACGAGCAGGGCCTTCTCGAGCCGCGACGCGATCACGTCGACGACGACCACGTGCCCGACGCCGAGCGCCTTGTAGCTGATCACGGCGCCCAGCCCGATCGGGCCGGCACCGAACACGACGACCGTGTCGCCCGGCTGCGGCGCGGTCCGGTTCACGGCGTGCAGGGCGACCGCCATCGGCTCGTTGAGCGCGGCCACCTGCCAGGGCAGTTCCTTCGGGACCAGGGCGATGCTGGTGCCGAGCACGGCCTGCTCGACGAGCAGGAACTCGGAGAGCCCGCCGGTGGGGCCGCCGTTGCCGATGATCCCGCGTGGGTCGCCCATCGGGTTCACCACCACGTGGTCGCCGACGGCGATGCCCTCGACCGCGTCGCCGACGGCGGCCACCTCTCCGGCGACCTCGTGCCCGAGGGGCGTGTGCCCCTCACGCGGCGGGATGCCGCCGCGCGCGGCGTAGAAGGCGTCGGAGCCGCAGACCCCGCACGCCTTGACGGCGATCAGGACGTCGGCGGGGCCGACCTCGGGGACGGGCTCGTCGCGGATCTCGACGGATCCGGGGCCGGTGACGACGACGGTGCGCATGGTGCTCCTCACGTCACGAGCACGGGCGGCTCGGGACGGAACCATCTGACCAAGACGGCGACCTGCGCACGTACTGCGATCGCAGTAGCGCCGGGTCATCGGACTGGAGGCACGTGGCGGGCCCGCCATGTGCCTCCCGTCCGCTCTGGTCGACGGATCGTGGCCGCCATCAATGGCCCTCGGGGCCACCAGAAGGGGCGCATGCGTTCAGCCCTGCTCTCGTTGATAACAGTTACGACCGAAACAGAACCAAGGCCACGGACCTTCTACCGCTCCTCACTTGCTCCTGTCGGCTCGATGCGCTCGTCCACCACGTCCACCCGCGCCAGCACGTTCGCGAACCCGCGCCGCCCTCGGGTGGCGAACAGCCCGATGACGGCTGCGACGGCGAGAGCGAACGCCAGCAGGCCGGTGAAGGGCAACGCGGCGGCGGTGGCCGTCGCCCACCCGCCGGAGCCCGCGGCCCACCGCACCAGGCGCTGCCAGGCCGTCGGCCGCGGCTCCGGTCGGAGCCGGACGACCGCCTCGCCGAGCGTGCGCCCGGACGCGAGCACCACCACCAGCTGGACCGCCGGTGCGACGAAGGGCAGCGTGGCGAGCAGGACCCGTGCGAGCGTGGAGTTGAGGTCCTGCCTGGCGAGGGCGAACGACAGGCTCGTGATCGACACCAGGGCGCCGCTGGTCAGCACCATCGCGAGCAGGTCGCAGAACATCCCGAACCCGCGGCGCCAGATCGTCACGCGGCGGGGCAGATCCGACGACGGCTCGCCCCGGTGCCGGACGAGCACCCAGAGCACGGGGGAGACCAGCGTGCCGACGAGTGCTCCGGTGGTGTTCGCGAGCAGGTCGTCGACGTCGAACAGTCGGTACGAGCACGGGTACAGGAACCAGTCGCCGGTCAGCTGCGTGCACTCGATGAGCAGCGAGACCAGGAACCCGGCGACGGTCCCGACGACCACACCGGCCAGGAACCGTCCGTGCAGGAACACGTGCCGCACGAGCATGCCGAGGGGACGAACAGGATGACGTTGAAGACCACCTGCGCCGCGGCCGGGTTCGCGAGCAGGGACCGGGGGCCGGAGAGCCCGCCCTCCTTCGCGATGTCCCCGACGAACGCGAACGGCGTCAGCTGCGGTCCGGAGGCGGCGCGACAGATCGCCGCGACCTCGCTGGTGTCGGGCAGGGGCAGGAGCGTGTACGTGACGAGGGCGAGCCCGTAGACGACGGTGGCAAACGCCAGCACCGCGTTGCCGACGCCGAGGGTGCCCCGGCGTCGGTACTGCAGCGCTGCCCACGGCACCAGTCCGGCGATCGCGATCGCGGACCCGACGAGCAGCGCGATGACGGCAGGGGTCGCGGAGGTCATCCCTCGACCCTAGGGATCCCGTGGGACACGCGTCCGGCTGCTGGCCGTGCCGCGACTCGCGAGAGGATGGCGGTGTGACCACCGCGACCACCATCCTCGACGCGATCGTCCGGCAGGTCGACGACACCGGCTTCGGCGCCCACGGCCTGCACGTCCGCACCGGTGGCGGCACCGCGGACGACGTCGCCGAGCACCGCTGGACGCCCGACGTGCGCGAGGAGATCCACTCCGCGGCCAAGGGCGTCTGCGTGATCGCCACCGGGATCGCCGCCGACGAGGGCCTGGTGGACGTCGACGAACCGATCGCCGCATCGCTGCCCGGGTTCGAGTTCGGGGACGGTGTCGACCAGATCACCCTCCGGCACCTGCTCACGATGACGAGCGGGATCGACATGCCCTGGTCGGCGACCGAGCTGACCGACTGGCCGGACCTGGCGGCCGAGTTCCTGCGGCGGCCCTCGCGGGGTCGCGTGTTCCAGTACGCCAACGTCAGCACCTACACGGCCATGCGCGTGCTCGAGACCCGCGTCGGCGACGTCGGCGCGTTCGTGTCCCGACGCCTGTTCGACCCGCTCGGCATCGAGGACGTGGAGTGGCTGCGCTGCCCGAACGGGTACGTCGCCGCCGGCGAGGGACTGGCGCTCCGGACCGAGGAACTCGCGCGCCTCGGTCGGCTCATCCGCGACGGCGGCGTGGTCGACGGGCAGCGCATCGTCAGCGCCCGCTGGTGCGACGCGATGCACTCCGACTGGGTCGAGCGCGAGGGGACCGGGCCCGGGTACCACCGCTACGCGATGGCCGGCTGGGGTGGTCCGGGTCAGCTGTGGCGGCTGCACGGGGCGTACGGGCAGATGCTGCTGTTCGACGACCACCCCGACGGCGACACCGTGGTCACGATCACCGCCGACGACCACTTCGGCGCCGACGCGATGGCCGCGTTCGTCGCCGAGGAGCTCGCCCGGCAGCGGTAACCGGCAGCGGTAGCCGGCAGCGGTAGCCGGCAGCCGTCGCTGGCAGCCGTCGCGTCCTCGCCGTGCGAGGATCGATCAGTGCAGGAACAGACGCCCGTCGCGATCATCATCGCGGCCATGAGCGAAGAGGTCTCCGCCTTCGCCGACCTGTTCGGCGGGGTCCCGATCCTCGACGGCCCCGTCGGCGGCCACGACCCGCACCAGCTGCTCGACATCGGCGGCGCCACCGTCGCCGTCCGCCGCAGCGGCATCGGCTTCACGAACGCGACAGCAGCCGTGGCACACGGCTTCCACGACTTCGGACCCGGCATCCCCGTGATCAGCGTCGGGACCGCCGGCGGCCTCATGCACGGCATCGCGATCGGTGACGTCGTCGTCGGCGACCGGTACGTCAACCTCAACGCGGACGCCACCGCGTTCGGCTACGCCCTCGGCCAGGTGCCCGGCATGCCGACCGGGTACGCCCCGGACGCCCGACTGGTCGAGCTGGCGATGGCCGCCGACATCGCCTGGCCGCTGCGCTCGGCGACGATCGGCTCGAGCGAGGTCTTCGTCACCGAGGGACGCGCCCGGACGCTCCGCGACGCCTTCCCCGACGTGGCCGCGGTCGACATGGAGTCGGCCGCCATCGCCCAGTTCGCCCACGTGCACGACATGCCGTTCGTGTCGGTGCGCTGCATCAGCGACCTCTGCGCCCCCGACGGTGCCGAGTTCCGCGAGCACCTGGACGGTGCCGCGGCGCGCGCCGCCCGCGTGGTCCACGACCTGGTGCGCGGCCTGCGTCCCTGAGGCCCGGCCCGCGAAAGCGACAATCCTGCGGCACGGGGCACCGTCCGTTCCGGCATCGCGACAGATCTCCGCGAACAGTTCGCGGCACGCTGTCGCTTTCGCGGATGTGGACCCGGCCCACCGTCGGACGGGAGGCGCGGTGCGGGCCCGCCACGGGCCTCCCGTCCGCCCCGCGCGCACGTCGAGAGCTACGGTGCGCACGCATGTGCGCCACCTGCGAGCGCATCCCGCGCACGGTGCGATGATGAGCGGCGGCCGTCGCCCGGACGGCCGGAGACGGAAGTGCCGAGCGTGACCGAGACCCGCTCCGAGACCCCGACGGAACCGTCGAAGCCGACGGACCACACCACCCCCACGACCGAGGCCACCGACGACGGCGGCCACGGTCCGCGCAAGGGCGTCGCCGTCCTGGCGCTCGCCGCACTCGGTGTCGTGTTCGGCGACATCGGGACGAGTCCGCTCTACGCCCTGCGCACCGTGTTCACGATCGACGACGGCCTGGTGAAGGCGAACCAGGAAGACGTCTACGGCGTCATCTCGATGATGTTCTGGAGCATCACGATCATCGTCTCGATCAAGTACGTGCTGATCCTGATGCGCGCTGACAACGACGGCGAGGGCGGTGTGATGGCGCTCGCCGCCCTGGCCCGCCGGCTCTACGCGAAGCGTCGCGGTGGTGCGGTGATCTTCCTCGTGATCGGCATCGTCGGGGTTTCGCTCTTCTACGGCGACTCCGTGATCACCCCGGCCGTGTCGGTGCTGTCGGCGGTCGAGGGGCTCGGCACCGCGGCGCCGTCCGTCGAGCACCTGATCGTGCCGATCGCCGCGGTCATCCTGGTCGTGCTGTTCGCGGTGCAGCGCTTCGGCACCGGCAAGGTCGGCAACCTGTTCGGCCCGGTGATGCTGCTCTGGTTCGTCGTGATCGCCGCCGCCGGCGTCCCGCACATCCTCGAGCACCCCGGCGTCCTGCAGGGGCTCTCGCCGACGTGGGCGATCTCGTTCGCCTTCGCGCACCCGTACATCACGTTCGTTGCGATGGGTGCGGTGGTGCTCGTCATCACCGGTGCCGAGGCGCTCTACGCCGACATGGGGCACTTCGGACGGTCGCCGATCCTCAAGGCGTGGTTCTTCGTGGTGTTCCCGGCGCTCGTCCTCAACTACCTCGGGCAGGCGTCGCTGGTGCTGCGTGACCCGTCGGCGGCGAAGGACCCGTTCTTCCTGCTGTTCCCGGACGCGTTGCGACTGCCCGTGGTGGTGCTGGCGACGCTCGCGACGGTGATCGCGAGCCAGGCCGTCATCTCCGGGGCGTTCTCGCTCACCCGCCAGGCGGTCCAGCTCGGGCTGCTGCCGCCGCTCACGATCCGGCAGACGTCACGGCGGGAGAGCGGGCAGATCTACCTGCCCGCGGTCAACCTGTTGCTGTTCATCGGCGTGCTCGCGATCATGCTCGCGTTCCGGTCGTCGGCGAACCTGGCCACCGCGTACGGGGTGTCCGTCACCGGAGCCCTGGTCGTCGACACGCTCCTGCTCCTGCTCGTCGTCCGCCCGCTGTGGAAGTGGGCGACCTGGAAGCTCGTGGTCGCGGCGGTGGCGTTCGGCGGCCTCGAGCTGACCTTCCTCGCCGGCAACCTGTCGAAGATCATCCACGGCGGTTGGGTGCCGCTCCTCATCGCCCTGGCGGTGATCACGGTGATGACGACGTGGCGCCGAGGTCGGGCGCTCGTGCAGGAGGAACGCAAGGAGCGCGAAGGGTCGCTCGCCGACTTCATCGACCGGATCAACCACGAGCACATCCCGCGGGTGCCCGGGGTGGCGGTCTTCCCGCACCCGAACAAGGAGACCACGCCGCTGGCGCTCCGGGCCAACGTCGAGCACAACCACGTCGTGCACCGGACCGTCCTGATCGTCTCGGTGCTCACCGCCAACGTGCCGCACGTCCCGCACGCGAAGGCGTTCTTCCGCGACGACCTCGGCTACGAGGACGACGGCATCGACCACATCACGGTGAAGTTCGGGTTCTCGGACGACCAGGACCTGCCGAAGGCCCTGCACGCCGCCTGCCTGGCCGAGGTCCTGGACATCGACCCGGAGGAAGTGCTCCGGGCGTCCTACTTCATCTCCCGCGGGGCCCTCCGTCCGATGCCCGGCAACCGGGGGATGGTGGCCTGGCGGAAGAAGCTCTTCGTCGGCCTCGCCCACAACGCCGCCGACCCCGCAGCACGCTTCGGTCTCCCCGCGCAGCGCACCGTGACGATGGGCAGCGACGTCGAGATCTGACCGCGACGTCGAGATCTGACCGCGTCGTGCACCGGCGTTCTGCATCGGCATCCGCATCCGCAGAGCGCAGGCCCCCGTTCGGGGGTGATGGTCTTGTGCACCCGTTCAGGGTTACGCTCATCGGAACCACACCACAGCTGCAGGCAGCATCACCAACTGCCGGACCAGCACCAGGATCAGGAGCGAAGCCACATGAGGCTTGGAGTACTCGAGCGCGCCCAGAAAGACCCAGGGGCGTCCACTTCCACCCGATGGTCAGGCCGGAGCAAGGGCGTCGCGATCGTCACCGCAGCCCTCCTCGGCGCCGGCGGCAGCATCCTCGCCGCCGCCCCCGCGACGGCAGCGCCCGTCGCGTCGACCGGGCAGGGGCGCTTCCTCAGCGGCTCCGCGCTCGGGTTGAACCTCGACGACATCCTCACCGTGACCCCGGCGGACGCGGTCAACACCGGTGGGGCCACGGACACCGACGTCCACCCGCTCGACGTCACCGCGCTCAATGCGGTCAACGTCAACCTGGGCGGGGGCCTCAACCTGCTCGGGAACAACGGCATCCTCACCCTCGGTGCCGTCAACCAGTACGCCGCCGCCAACGCCGACGGCAGCTCCGTCGCCGCGTCCGGCGCGGTGACGAACACCGGCGGGATCGGCGTCGGCGGCCAGGACGGCGTCCCGCAGTCCAACGCCACGCTCGACCTGTCGGGCCTCATCGGAGCCGACCTGGCAGGCGCACTCGCGAACGCCCAGCTCGAGGTCGGCGCCGTCTCGGCCACCGCTGCGCAGGCAGCCGGCCCGGACGGTGCGCAGACGGGCGACTACGGCATCGCCGGACTCGACCTGTCGCTGACGAGCCCCGCACTCGGCACCACGGTGTCCGGCCTCCGCACCACGCTCGGCACGCTCCAGCCGACGGTCGACGGCGTCGAGGACACCCTGAACGCGCTCGGCCCGCTCGTGCAGGTCCAGGGCCTGCCCGACCTCGTCACGGTGCTCGACTCGGCCACCGGCGACGTCACCAGCGCCGACGGCTCGATCACGGCGAACCTGCAGACCGGTGCGATCACGGTCGACGTCGCCGCAGTGCTGACGAACGCCGGCCTGGACATCAACAACCTGCCGGCGAACACCGAGCTGCTGCCGTACATCACGGAGGCCCTCACGACCCAGCTCCTGCCGGCGGTCACCACCGCGCTGCAGGGGGTCGTGACCCAGCTCACGCAGTCGCTCCGCGGGCTCACCGTCACGGTGGCCGGGATCCCGCTGCCGATCGGTCAGCTCCTCGACGTCGTGAACCCCGTCATCGCGCAGGTCGTCGCCCCGATCAACCAGGTCGTCGCCGGCCTCGGTGAGACGGTCATCACGCCCCTCGCCAACGCCCTGACGACCGTCGTGTCGCTGCAGGCCAACGTGCAGGAGACCAGCGCCGACGGCGTCTTCACCCAGCGTGCCCTGCGCGTCGCACTGGTGCCGGCCGCCGGCACCGCCGTCGTCAACCTCGCCTCGGCTGCGGTCGGTCCGAACGCCGGTCCGCTCGCGGTCCCGACGATCACGACGCTCGACCCGGACAACGGGCCGGTCGCCGGTGGCACGGTCGTCACCGTCACGGGGACGGGCTTCACGGACGACGCCACGGTGTCGGTCGACGGTTCCGACCCGATCGCGGCGGACTCCGTCTCGGACGACGGCACCGAGCTGACCTTCACCACGCCGGCGCACGTCGTCGGCACGGTCGACGTCACGGTCACCACGCCCGCCGGTGAATCCGAGCCGCTCGACTTCACCTACACCGACGACGCGGCCGCGGTCCCGACCATCACGACGCTCGACCCGGACAACGGGCCGGTCGCCGGTGGCACGGTCGTCACCGTCACGGGGACGGGCTTCACCAACGACGCCACGGTGTCGGTCGACGGTTCCGACCCGATCGCGGCGGACTCCGTCTCCGACGACGGCACCGAGCTGACCTTCACGACGCCGGCGCACGACGCCGGGACGGTCGACGTCACGGTCACCACGCCCGCCGGTGAATCCGACCCGCTCGACTACACGTACAACCCGGCACCCGTAGCGGTGCCCACGCTCACGACGCTCGACCCCGACAACGGACCGGTCGGCGGCGGCACACTCGTCACCGTCACGGGCACCGGGTTCACCGACGACGCGACCGTCTCGGTCGACGGGTCCGACCCGATCGACCCGGAGTCGGTCTCCGACGACGGCACCGAGCTGACGTTCACGACCCCGGCGCACATCGCCGGTCCCGTCGACGTGACGGTCACGACCGACGCCGGGACCTCGGACCCGCTGACGTACACCTACAACCCGGCACCCGCCGGGGCTCCGACGCTGACGGCGCTGGACCCCGACAACGGTCCGGTCACCGGTGGCACGGTCGTCACGGTCTCCGGCACGGGCTTCACCGACGACTCGACGGTCTCGGTGGACGGTTCCGACCCGATCACGCCGGACAGCGTGTCGGACGACGGCACCGAGCTGACGTTCACGACGCCGGAGCACACCGCCGGTGCGGTCCCCGTGACCGTCACCAACGGCTCCGGCACCTCGGCGCCGCTGCCGTACACGTACAACCCGGCCCCGGCCGCGGTCCCGACGATCTCCGCGCTGGACCCCGACAACGGTCCGGCCGCGGGCGGCACGGTCGTGACCGTCACGGGCACCGGCTTCACCGACGACTCCACGGTCTCGGTGGACGGTTCCGACCCGATCACGCCGGACAGCGTGTCGGCGGACGGCACGACGCTCACCTTCACGACCCCGGCGCACGCTGCCGGTGACGTCGAGGTCACGGTGACGACCCCGGGTGGCACCTCCGACCCGCTCGTCTACACCTACAACCCCGCGTCGACCACGACGACCCCGCCGCCGGTGATCACCTCGCCGACGGACGGTGGCACCGTCACGACGCCCAACCCGCCGATCACCGGCACCGGTCAGCCCGGCGCGACCGTCACGGTCACCGACGGCACGGTCGTCGTCTGCACCGCGGTCGTCGCGGCGGACGGCACCTGGAAGTGCACGCCGATCGTCGGCTTCGGCCCGGGAACGGTGACCATCACCGCCACCCAGACCGGCGCAGACGGCACCTCGGCGGCGTCCGACCCGGTGACGTTCACCGTCCGCCTGGCAACCGCCGGCACCGGTGGCGCGGGTGGTACCGGCCCGAACGGGACGCTCGCCTACACCGGTAGCGACCCGGCCCCGGTGATCGCCTTCGCGATCCTGCTGATGCTCGCGGGCGTCGGGCTCACCATCGCCCGCCGCTTCCGTCGGGCCTAGTCCGCACCACCAGCAGCGCCCGTCGGGATCCGTCCCGGCGGGCGCTGCTGCGTGCGTGCGCGTGCGTGTGCGTGCGTGTGCGTTGGCGTGTGCGGTGCATGCGTGTGCATCATGCGACGGGGCACCGGTTGATCGACGCGTGGAACGTCGGAACATGCACACGCAGCAGATGCGTGTGCATCATGCGACAGGGCACCGGTTGATCGACGCGTGGAACGTCGGAACATGCACACGCACCGGCGGACGGGAGGCGCGGTGCAGGCCCGCCACAGACCTCGTCCGTCCCCGGGTGCGCGCGATCAGAGCCCGAGCTGCTCCCGCAGGTACGGCGCGGTCCGGCTCTCGGCGGACGCCGCGACCTCGGCGGGGGTGCCGGTGGCGACGACGCGGCCGCCGTCCTCGCCACCAGAGGGCCCCATGTCGATGACGTGGTCCGCACTCGCGACGACGTCCATGGCGTGCTCGACCACGACGACGGTGTTGCCGGCGTCGGTGAGGCGTGCGAGCTGTGCGGTCAGCAGCTCGACGTCGGCGGGGTGCAGGCCCGTCGTCGGTTCGTCGAGCAGGTAGAGCGTGTGCCCGGTGCGCGCGCGTTGCAGCTCGGTCGCGAGTTTGATGCGCTGGGCCTCGCCGCCGGACAGCTCCGGTGCGGGCTGCCCGAGCCGCAGGTAGCCGAGGCCCACCTGACGCAGGGCCTCGAGCCCGCGGGCAGCGGCCGGCAGCGATGCCAGCAAGGGGGCAGCCTGGTCGACGGTCATGCCCAGGACGTCGGCGATCGACGCACCGTCCCACTGCACCTCGAGCGTCTCGTCGTTGTAGCGCGCACCGTGGCACTCCGGGCAGGGCGCCCAGCTGCCCGGCAGGAACAGGAGCTCGACGGACACCGAGCCCTCGCCCTGGCACACCTCGCACCGGCCGCCGGCCACGTTGAACGAGAAGCGGCTGGCGGTCCAGCCGCGGGCCGTCGCGTCGTCGGTCGCGGCGAACGCGGCACGCACGGCGTCGAAGAGCCCGGTGTAGGTGGCGAGGTTCGAACGTGGGGTGCGGCCGATCGGCTTCTGGTCGACCTGCACGACGCGGTCGACGAGCGGGTGCGACGTCGCGACGCCGGGCAGGACCCCACCGACGAGCGACGACTTGCCGGAACCGCTGACGCCGGTGACCGCGGTGAGCACCCCGAGCGGCAGGTCGACGGCCAGGTCCTGCAGGTTGTGCAGGGTGAGGTCGCGCAGCTCGAGGGTCCCGACGGGGGTCCGGACGGTGCGCTCACCGTCGGCACGGTCGCGCGGGTGCAGGAACCGTCGGGTGACCGATGCCTCGACGTCGGCGAGGCCGTCGACGGGGCCGCTGTACAGGACGGTGCCCCCGCCGGACCCGGCACCCGGGCCGACGTCGACGATCCAGTCCGCCCGCCGCACGATGCTCATGTCGTGCTCGACGACGAAGACGCTGTTGCCGCCGGCACGCAGGTCGTCGAGGACCTCGACCAGGGACTCGGCGTCGGCCGGGTGCAGGCCAGCGCTCGGTTCGTCGAGCACGTAGACGACACCGAACAGGCCGGAGCGCAGTTGCGTCGCGATGCGCAGGCGCTGCGTCTCGCCGGGGGAGAGGGTCGGGGTGGCCCGGTCGAGCGCGAGGTACCCGAGGCCCAGGCCGACGAGCACCTCGACCCGGGTGAGCAGGTCGCGCGAGATCGCGACCGCGACCTCGGTGTGCTCGCCGGACGAGGCGCGTGAGGTGGCAGCGCCGGCGTCCGTGATGGTGGCGATCGGGCGCAGGACGTCGGCCAGCGCCGTGAGCGGCAGGCCGTTCAGGTCGGCGATCGAGTGGCCGCCGACCGTCACCGCGAGCGCGGCCCGGGTCAGGCCGGTGCCGCCGCAGAGGCCACACGGACCCGACTCGACGAACTGCAGCACCTTGGTCCGCTGCGTCTCGCTCTGCGAGTCGGCGAGGGTGTGCATCACGAACTGGCGTGCGCTCCAGAACCGCCCCTTGTACGGCTTCGCGACGCGGTCGCGCTTCGGGTGGACCTGGACCACCGGCTGCTCCTCGGTGAACAGCAACCAGTCGCGGTCCTGTCGGGAGAGCTCACGCCACGGCACGTCGATGTCGTAGCCGAGCACCGCCGTGACGTCGCGCAGGTTCTTGCCCTGCCACGCCCCGGGCCACGCAGTGATCGCGCCGTCGCGGATGCTCAACGACGGGTCGTGGACGGCCGAGGCCTCGGTGACCTCGTGGGCGATGCCGAGTCCGTGGCAGCGCGGGCAGGCCCCGGCCACGGTGTTCGGCGAGAACGAGTCGGACTCGAGCCGGTCGACGCCAGACGGGTAGGTGCCGGCGCGGGAGAACAGCATGCGCATCGAGTTCGACAGGGTCGTCAGCGTGCCGACGGTCGAACGGCTGCTCGGGGCACCGCGGCGCTGCTGCAGGGCCACGGCGGGTGGCAAGCCGGTGATCGATTCGACGTGCGGCGTCGAGCCCTGCGCGATGAGCCGTCGGGCGTAGGGAGCGACGGACTCGAGGAAGCGGCGTTGTGCCTCGGCGAACACCGTGCCGAACGCGAGCGAGGACTTGCCGGAGCCGGAGACGCCGGTGAAGGCGACGATGCGGTTGCGCGGGATGTCCACGTCGACGTCCTGCAGGTTGTGCTCACGGGCGCCGCGGACGCGGATGAAGTCGTCGGGCCCCGGTTGGTCGTCGGTCACGGTCGAGCGGGGAGCGGGCATCTGCTCGATGGTAGGCGGGTGCTGCTGAACGTGGTGAAGGGCCGTCCCGGTTGCCCGGGGCGGCCCTTCACGTGTGGTGCGTGTGGTGCGGGGTGTTACTTGATCTGTGCGGTGATGGTGGCGGTGCCGACGAGCAGGCCGCGCTTGACGGCGTCGGTGCCGAAGGTCTTGTTCAGCAGGCCGGCGGCGTCTTCGGAGACGTGGACGGTGGTGCCGGTCAGGATGGCGTTGTCGCCCTCGAGCTGGAGGGGCTTGAGGGAACCGCCCCAGAGCTCGAACAGGAACGCGTTGGACGCGGCGACCTTGCCGTTGACCAGGACGTCACCGTAGAGCTTCGAGGAGCCCGGGTTCACGACGAAGTTCTCGAGCGTGACGGTGGTGTCGCCGGCCTTCAGCGTCAGGCCGGAGTCGTCGTGGTTGAGCAGGCCCTGCACGTAGGGCTTGTAGTTGCCGTCCGGCGACCAGTACGTGACCGACCCGGCGGTGATCGGGAACGACACCGACCCGTCAGCCAGGGTCGCATCTCCGGAGACGCCGGGGGTGAGCTTGAGGGCGGTGAGGGCGTCGGTGAAGCCGGAGTCGAGCTTCACGGCGGTGGAACCACCGAGGACCTCGGGGACCGAGGCGACCGGTGCGGGGATCTTCGACGACGACGACGAGACCGTGTGGACCTGGGGGGTCGAGGCCTGGGCGGAGGAGATGCCGAACGCGGCACCGCCGAGCACGAGGGCGCCGGTCGTGGCGAGGGTGATGGAGGTCTTCAGGCTCTTGCGCATGGTGATCGTTTCCTTTGCTGAGGTGTCGCGCTCGGCGCGGCTGCTGTGTGCGCGCCGAACACACCCTGGTGCAGGGTGGAGAACCAGCAATGTGCGGCTGGTGAGCGCTCCGGGTGTTTCCCGGTCTGTGCAGGTGATTCGGGGGCCTCCGGCAAAAGGTTTGGACCGATCTGTCCTCGTTACCGGTCTGTGACCTTCGCGCCCTGGACGCGACCAGCGGACGGACGGGAGGCCCGGTGCCAGCTGGCACCGGGCCTCCCGTCCGTCGTCCACGTGGGTTCAGAACGCCTTGCCGGGATTCAGGGTGCCCGCCGGGTCCAGGGCGTCCTTGACGGCACGGTGCATCGCGAGGACCCGCTCGCCGAGCTCCTGCCGCAGGCCGGGCAGCTTGAGCAGGCCGACGCCGTGCTCACCCGTGACGGTGCCGCCGAGTGCCAGGCAGTCCGCGACGATCTGGTCGAACGCCTGCTTCGCGCGGGCCTTCGCGGCGTCGTCGCCCTCGGGAGCGATGATCAGCGGGTGCAGGTTGCCGTCGCCGGCGTGCGCGATGTTCGCGATGGTGACGTCGTGCGCTGCCGCAGTCGCCTGGATCCGTCGGAGCATCTCGGGCACCGCGCTGCGGGGCACGCAGATGTCCTCGGTGAGCACCGGTCCGAGCCGCTCGAGTGCCGGGTACGCGAGTCGCCGTGCCTGGAACAGCCGGTCGATGTCGTCGGGGTCCGTGGCGCGCTCGACGTCGGTGCCGCCGGCCTGCGCGAAGACGGCTGCGACCTGGTCGGCGAGCTCGTCCCCCGCGGCACCACGCTCGTCGACCCGGGCCAGCAGCAGGGTGTCGACGTCGGACGGCAGCCCGAGGTGCATCCAGTCGTCGACGGCCCGCAGGCAGGTCCGGTCCACGATCTCGAGTGCTGCGGGGATGATCCCGGCACGCGAGATCGCGGCGACGGCGTCCCCGGCGGCGCTGAGCGAGGGGAAGTACCCGATCACAGCACGTTCGTCGCGTCCGGCAAGGGGGAGCAGCTTGACGGTGACCGACACGACGATGCCGAGCGTGCCCTCGGACCCGACCATCAGGCCGGCCAGGTCGTACCCGGCGACGCCCTTCGCCGTGCGGCGTCCGAGCTCCACCACGGAACCGTCGGCCAGCACCACGGTCATCCCGAGCACGTAGTCGCGGGTGACGCCGTACTTCACGCAGCAGATCCCGCCGGCGTTCGTCGCGACGTTGCCGCCGATCGTCGAGATGGCCGAGCTGGCGGGGTCCGGCGGGTACCAGAGTCCGTGTTCCGCGACGGCAGCCCGCAGTGCGTCGTTGACCACACCGGGCTGGGCGACGGCGTAGCGCTCGTCGGTGTTCACCTCGAGCACCGCGTCCATCAGCTCGAGGGACAGGACGACCGATCCGGCCATCGCGTTCGCCCCGCCGGACAGCCCGGTCCCGGCGCCGCGCGGCACGACCCGCACGCCGGCGGCTGCCGCCCACCGGACGGTGGCGACGACGTCGTCGGTGCTGCGTGCGAGGACGACGGCGAGCGGTGCGGTGGAGTCGGCCCACTCGGCGTCGTCGTGGCGGTACCGCTCGAGCGACGCCGGGTCGCGGAGGACCTGGTCCGGCTCGAGCAGGTCGTCGAGGGCGGCTGTGTCGGCGGCGTGACTGACGGTCATCGGTTCGGGGGTCCTTCCGGGCGCGGCGGTGCGGCGCCGACGACGATACCGCGCTGAGTGGACGACCCGTGTCGCCTGCCAGGGACGCCGGACGACGGTGAGGCACGCGGCGGATCCGTCGCGGTGAGCAAGGAGGCCCCATGTACTTCCACGCACAGACCTGGATCAACGAGATCGCCGACGGCGAGCCCGACCCGGCAGCCGCCAACGCCCTGCAGGAAGGGCTCGGCGGGCAGTTCGGCGAGATGCGCACGATGATGCAGTACCTGTTCCAGGCGATGAACTTCCGTGGCCCGGCGGCGAAGCCGTACCGCGACCTCATCCAGGGCGTCGGCACCGAGGAGATCAGCCACGTCGAGCTCATCGGCACCACGATCTCCCGCCTGCTGGACGGCTCGCCCGAGTACACCGGCAAGCTCACCGACCCGCTCGACAAGCCGGGTGCGAAGGGTGCGACGCCGCTCAACATCGCGCTCGACACGAGCAACATCCACCACTACCTGGTCGGTGCCCAGGGTGCCCTGCCGGTCGACGCGGCCGGCAACCCGTGGAGCGGCAGCTACGTCTACAACTCCGGCAACCTGCCGCTCGACCTGCTCTACAACCTGATGCTCGAGTCCACCGGTCGGCTGCAGAAGTGCCGCATCTACGAGATGACGGACAACCCCACCGCCCGCAGCACCGTCGCGTACCTGATCGTCCGCGACCAGGCGCACGAGAACGCCTACGCGAAGGCGCTCGAGACCCTCGGCGTCGACTGGAAGACCCTGCTGCCGATCCCGAAGACGAACGCCGAGCGGTTCCCGGAGGTCAAGGAGCTCCTCGACCTCGGGCTGCAGAGCAAGCAGTACAGCTTCGACCTCGACGGGGCGTCCGAGGCGGGCAAGATCTTCCGCGGCGCGTCCCCGTCGAAGGACGGCACGGACCTGACGGCGACCGAGCAGGCCCCGGCCGGCGTGCCGTCGTTCATCGCTCCGGAGCGCCTCGAGGAGTTCGGTCCCGGTCTCGACGCCGACCTGCTGGCGCTCATCCAGCAGACGGCGGAGCTCGAGCTCGACGCCGTCGAGGTGAGCACGTTCGGGCCGGTGGCCTGAACCTGCGCGGGCTCGCGGATCAGTCGAGGCAGAACTCGTTGCCCTCGACGTCCTGCATCACGATGCAGGACTCGTTGACCTGATCCGCGAGCATGCGGCGGAACTGCGTCGCGCCGAGCGCGACGAGGCGGGCGCTCTCCGCGTCGAGCGCTGCGAGACGTTCCTCGCCGACCAGACCGGTGCCGACCCGGACGTCCAGGTGCACGCGGTTCTTCACCGTCTTGCCCTCGGGAACCCGCTGGAAGAACAGCCGCGGCCCGACGCCCGTCGGGTCGACGCACGCGAAAGCGGAGTCCTGGTGCTCGGGCGGGAGCGAGGCGTTGAACGCCTGCCAGTCGTCGAACCCGGGCGGGGGAGCAGGCACCTCGTAGCCGAGGACCTCGCACCAGAACCGGGCGACCCGCTCCGGCTCGGCGCAGTCGAACGTCACCTGGACCTGTCGCACCGTTGCCATGCGCGCCAGGGTAGGCGCGCGGCGCGGGTCGCGCGCACCCGTTCTGCGACGCTCCACGAGTCGTTCGACGCGTGCACCGTCGGAACACTCGTGTTCCGACGCCGGAACAGAAGTGTCAGTCAGTGCTTCCCGCGGAGGCGACCGATGCCGAGGACGATCGCCACGACGACCATGCCGAGGACGACGCCGGCGACCGCCGAGACTGCGGTGTCGACGATCCACGTGATGACCGGGCCCGTGGCCTCGATCGCGTGCTCGATCGTGTGCAGCAGGTCGTACGGGCCGTGCCAGAAGGTCTCGGCGAGGTTCGCGATGACCAGGTGCCCGCCCACCCAGAGCATGGCCACTGTGCCGATGACGCTGATGACCCGGAAGACCGTCGGCATCGCCCGCACGATCCGCGCTCCTGTGCGACGGGTCCGGCGGACCGAGTTCTTCATCATCTGCAGACCGACGTCGTCGATCTTCACCAGCAGGGCCACCGCGCCGTAGACGACCGCGGTCATGACGAGACCGATCACGATGAGGGCGCCGAGCGTCGGCCAGAGCCCGAGGTCGGGGTCGAGGCCGGCCAGGGCGATGAGCATGATCTCGGTGCTCAGGATGAGGTCGGTCCGGATGGCGCCGAACACGAGCTTCGGTTCGGTGACCGAGTCGGTGGAGCCTGCGCCGTGGTGGACACCGAACCACTCGGTGACCTTCTCCGCGCCCTCGAAGCACAGGTACGTCCCGCCGATGAGCAGGAGGTACGGCAGCACCCAGGGCGCGAACGCGGTGAGCAGCAGCGCCAGCGGGATGATGATGATGAACTTGTTGAACAGGCTGCCGAGCGCGATGCGCCCGACGACCGGCAGTTCCCGGGCCGGCGCGAGTCCCTGCACGTACTGCGGCGTGACCGCGGCATCGTCGATGACGACCCCGGCGGTCTTCGCGCTCGCCTTCAGGGCCGCGGAGAGGATGTCGTCCACCACGGCGAGCAATCCGACTGACATGACTTCGTTCTCCGCTCGTCCGGGCCTGTGACGGTGCTCAGCGTAGTGGGCGCGGCGGACCCTGAACGCCGCCGGGGCACCGTCCGTAGGCTGACGGCATGGCTGACTTCACCGCTGCACAGGCCGCCGTCGTGCGGATCGAACGCGCCGAGGAAGGGCGTTGGGACCTCACGGTGATCAGCGACTCGGGCGTGAAGATGGGGCACGGCGTGTACCTGTTCGATGCCGCGCACGACGACGCCGAGGACGAGCAGGCCGCCGCACTCGACTTCGTGCGCGACTACGGCTTCCGGTTCGAGCGCGACGCCGTGCAGGCTGACGGCGCGGACGCATACTGGGCGCCGCTGCTGCCGTCCGACCAGCAGTAGCCGGCTACAGGGACGCGATCAACCGCTCGACCCGCATCCGGATGTCGTCGCGGATCGGGCGGACCTGCTCGATCCCCAGCCCGGCCGGGTCGGCGAGGTCCCAGTCCTCGTACCGCTTGCCGGGGAACACCGGGCAGGCGTCCCCGCAGCCCATGGTGATGACGACGTCCGACTCGCGCACGGTCTCGGTCTCAAGCACCGCCGGTCGGGCGTCGGCGATGTCGATGCCCTGCTCGGCCATGGCCTGCACGGCGACGGCGTTCACCTGGTCGGCGGGCTCGCTGCCGGCGGAGAACACCCGGACGCGGTCACCGGCGAGGTGCTGCAACCACCCCGCGGCCATCTGGGAGCGTCCGGCGTTGTGGACGCACACGAACAGGACGGCGGGGCGGTCGGTCATGCGCCCATCATCCCAGCGAGGGCGCCCGTCATCCCAGCGCCGACGCCTCGAACCCGATCAGCCACGTGACACCGAACGCGTCCCGCACGGTGCCGTCCCAGTCACCCCACGGCCGTTGCTGCAGGGCATCGACGACCGTGCCACCCTCGGCGAGCGCGTCGAACCACCGCCGCAGCACGTCGGGTTCGTCGGCCCCGAGGAGCGAGAACAGCAGGCCGGTCGCCGCGAACGGCTCGTCGGTCTCGCTCGCGTCCGCGGCGAAGAGCTGCAGCCCGCCGGTGAGCTGCCCGTGGGCGACCGCGTCGGCGGGGCCGTCGGTCCGTGAGAAGTCGGCGTAGGTCGCGATCTGGACCTCGCCGCCGAAGACACCCTGCCAGTGCTCGAGGGCCTGCCTGGCGGTGCCGGCGAACTGGAAGTACGGCGACGGTCCGGTGACGTTCATGCCCGGACGATACCGCTGGACGACGGCGCGCGTCCGCTCGTCAGGCGCTCGGTGCGATGCCGTCGAACGCGCGTCGCAGGATCGCGGCCGCGTCGGGGTCGTCGCCCGTGGCCCAGGTGGTGATCGCCACGTCGAAGCACCCGAGGGCTGCCTGCACGAGGACCCGTGCCCGCAGGTCGGCGTCGGGGCCGTGGAGCTGCTCGACGACGAGGGGCGTCAGGACGTCCGCCCAGGCCTGGTGCTTCTCGAGGTTCCGTGCGCGCAGTGACGCGGTGCTCGTCATCACGCGGACGGACCGTCGACCGGTCTCGGGGTCGTCGGTGCTGCCGCGCTCGAGCATCTCGGCGAACGCCTCGCGCAGCGCGGGCCACACCGGTTGGGTCGTCGACCGCGACCGGAACGCCTCGGCGAGGGCGTCCCGGTGTCGCGTGGGGTCGCCGATGACGGCGTCCTCCTTCGCGGGGAAGTACCGGTGGAAGCTCCGCGCCGAGATCCCCACCTCGGCGGCGACCTGCTCCACGGTGACGTTGTCGAACCCGTTGGTGTCGAACCGCTCGAGGGCCACGGCGGCGATGCGCGCGCGGACGGCATCGCGGGTGATGTCCCTCAGGCCGGTTCGCACGTCGCTCACGGGGCCGATCGTACCGCGACGTCATCTTCGGTCCAAGTTGTCAGACTCTGACAGTAGTGGCGTACAGTGCCACTCGCATGACCACCACACGTCACGAAGGGACGGCACCATGCAGCAACGCACCCTCGGCCGACAGGGCCTCACCGTCAGCGCCATCGGCTACGGCGCCATGGGCACCACGTTCGCGTACGGACCCGGCGACGACACCGAGTCCGTCGCCGCGATCCGGCACGCCCACGAACTCGGCGTCACGCACTTCGACACGGCCGAGCTGTACGGCTGGGGGACCGGCGAGCGGCTCCTCGGCGCGGCGCTCGCCCCGATCCGCGACGAGGTGACGATCGCGACGAAGTTCGGGTTCACGCCCGAGGCCTACGCGCCGGACTCCCGACCGGAGCACATCCGGCAGGTGGTGGACGCGAGCCTGCAGAACCTCGGCACCGACTCGATCGACCTGCTCTACCAGCACGTCCACGATCCGGCCGTCCCGATCGAGGACGTCGTCGGCGTGATGCAGGAGTTCGTGCAGGCCGGCAAGGTCCGGTACCTCGGCCTGTCGAACACCGATGCCGACCAGATCCGCCGCGCGCACGCTGTGCACCCGATCTCGGCGTTCCAGACCGAGTACTCCGTCTTCTCGCGGGAGTCCGAGGCGCTCTTCCCCCTCGTGGACGAGCTCGGCATCGGCGTCGTCGCGTACTCGCCGCTGGCGCGCGGGTTCCTGAGCGGTGCCGTGCAGCCCGCGAGCGCCTACGCGGCCGACGACATCCGCCAGCAGCTCGAGTGGTGGGCACCGGAGCACTTCGACGCGAACGTCGTCGTCGTCGCCGCACTCACCGAGATCGCCGACGCGAAGGGCGTCTCGCTCTCGCAGCTCGCGTTGGCCTGGATCCTGGCGAAGCGGGCCGACCTGGTCCCGATCCCCGGATCGCGCAACCCCGGACGCGTCGCCGAGAACGTCGCCGCCGCCGAGGTGCGGCTCACTGACGACGAGGTCACGCGCATCGACGCGCTGTCGCGCGACGTCCGTGGGAAGCGAGCGATGGGCTGAACCCGGCCGGGTGTCGGACGGGAGGCCCGTGGTGCGCCCGCCACGGGCCTCCAGCCCGTCCGGTGGTCGTGTCCAGGGCGCGTCTCAGGCGAGCAGGGCGAGTGCGCGGTCCACGACGTCCTCCGGACGGCCGTCGCCGTGCAGCGCCCACCAGGTGAGGGCCGCGCTCGCCGCGGCCGCCAGGGCGTGTGCGCGCACCGACACCGCGAGGTCGTCGGGCGTCGCGCCGTCCCGCTCGGCCACGAACCGGACGATCGCGTCGGTCAGGGTCGTGACCGTGGCCGCGCCGACGTGCTCGAGCGAGGGGTTGGCGCGGATGACACGGAGTCGGTGGCGGGTGACCTCGACGGCGTCGTCGGGGAAGGTCGCGCCGATCCGGTAGGCCGCGCGCAGGGCGACCGACGACGACTCCGTGGACGGCCGCTGTCGGAGTGCGTCCCCGAACCGCGAGGCGAACTCGTCGAGCCCGCCCCAGACGAGCGCCGCCTTGTTCGGGAACAGTCGGAACAACGACCGGCGGCTCACCCCGGCAGCTGCGGCGACGTCGTCCATCGACACGGCGTCGAAGCCCTGCTCGTCGAACAGCCGGAGCGCCACGAGGGACACCGCGTCCGGGTCGATCGTGCGGGGGCGTCCCGTCGGTCGATCGCTCGTCGGCCGGTCGCTCGTCGGGCGCATGGAGTCCTTTCGGCACTGAGTGCTATAACCATCGTGGCGCAGCGAGCGCCTCTCAGTGAGGAGACGACATGACCGACACCACCGCCGGACGTTTCACCGGCAGGACCATCATCGTCACCGGGGCGGGTTCCGGCATCGGACGCGCCACGGCGACGCGCATCGCGAACGAGGGCGGGCGGGTGATCGCGACCGACGTCGTCGCCGACCGCCTCGACGCGCTCCGCACCGAACTCGACGGCCTCGAACTCGAGACCGTCGTCGGCGACGTCGCCGCGACCGAGACCATCGACGCGCTCATCGCGGCCGCGGGTGATCGCATCGACGGACTGGCGAACGTCGCCGGCATCATGGACGCCTTCCTGCCGCCGAGCGAGGTCGACGACGCCACCTGGGACCGCGTCTTCAGCGTCAACGTCACCGGGCCGATGCGCCTCACCCGCGCCGTCCTGCCGCACATGATCGCCGCCGGTCGCGGCGCCGTCGTGAACGTCGCGTCCGAGGCCGCGCTCCGCGCGTCGGCAGCGGGTGCGGCGTACACGGCGTCGAAGCACGCGATCGCCGGGTTCACCAAGAGCGTGGCGTTCTTCCACGGGCCGCAGGGCATCCGGGCAAACGCGGTCGCGCCGGGCGCGGTCGCGACGAACATCGAGGCGCCGATGCGCAGCGAGTACGCCGCCAGCCGGGTCGGCCCCATCATGCAGGTCGCCATCCCGCCGGTGGCGCAGCCGGAGCAGCTCGCAGCGGCCATCACCTGGCTGCTCAGCGACGACTCCGCCAACGTGAACGGCGCCGTGCTGCCGAGCGACGGTGGGTGGTCGGTCGTCTGACGAGAATGCTCAGATACGAGTAGAAATCTACTAGAAGTGGTAGATTTCTACTCGTATCCGATCGGAGGTCCCGATGCAGTTGCAGTCCCCCTTCGCGACGGTGACCACCTCCGTGGACGGCGATGTGCTCGCCGTGTTGGCACGAGCGCCAGGACCGATGACGATCGCGGCCATCTGCAGCCTGGTGCCGGACCGGTCGTACGCCGGGGTCCGGAACAGCGCGGATCGGCTGGTCGAGCAGGGTGTCGTCGACGGGCACCGGACCGGACGGACGAAGTCGTTCAGCCTGAACCGGGAACACCTCGCCGCCGATGCGATCACCGCTCTGGCCGATCTCCGGCGCGCGTTCCTCGAACGACTCCGATCCGGCTGTCGATCGATCCCCCTCCGGTACGCCGCGCTCTTCGGATCCGGCGCCCGTGGTGAGATGCGGCCGGACAGCGACCTCGATGTCTGCTTCATCGTCGAGCACGGCCGACGTGCGGAGGCAGAAGACCAGATCCACGCGTTGTGCCGTGCGGCCGGTCGGTGGACCGGGAACGCCGTGCGGCCGGTCCTCTTCGACGAGGACGAGATCGACGGCACCGACCCGCTCCTCGCATCGGTTGCCGGGGACGGGATTCCCATCGCAGGCGATGGTCGATGGCTGTCCCGGAAGCTCCGTACCCTGACCGTGCTGCCGAGCGACGGCGGGTGGTCGGTCGGCTGAGGCGGGACGCGCCGCCTACACTGCCGACATGACCGAGGTCCCCGTCGCGCGCTCCGAGTGGGGCCGGTTCGCCCCCGACTCCGTCGAACGCCGGATGCTCGAGCACACCGGCACCGCCCTCGGCCTCGTCCTCCGCCCGCGCACGGTCGTGCTCGACCGCGCCCGGGTCGAGGTCGAGGGCATCGACGACGCCGACCGCGTCGTCGTGCAGCTCGTCGCGAACCAGGGCGCCTACAAGCCCGCCTGGCGCAACAAGGTGATGGCTGACCTGTTCAAGCTGCTGTGGCTGCGGCAGTCGGTCCCCGGCGTGGAACGAGCAGTGCTCGTCGTCGCCGAACCCGCGGCGAGGGCGCTCGCCGGGTGGGTGGCGGTGGCCGCCGAGGACCTCGGCGTCGAGGTGCTCGTCTGGGACGGGCAGACCGCGGTCCCCTCGCCGCGCTGAGCGCAGTCGACCCGACCCGCGCACTCGTTCACACGTTCGCAACACATGTGGTCCGACTCCGTAACACGGGCGTCCTAACCTCATCACCAGCAGCGGATTTCCGCGTCGCAGACCAACCCGAGCTCGCGACGCACGCTCTCCGCCATACGAGACCGAGCCTGCGTGCTCGCCGACGGTATGGAGGAACGGATGACCACATCAGCGGTCCGCGTGGACGCGGTGCGCAAGGTGTACGGCAGCGGCCCGAGCGCCATGGTCGCGCTCGACGACGTCGAGTTGACCATCGAGCCCGGGAAGTTCGTGTCGCTCATCGGCCCGAGCGGCTGCGGGAAGTCGACGCTGCTCCGCCTGGTGGCCGGGCTCGAGCCCGCCGACCGCGGTGACGTCCGGGTGCACGGTGTCACGCCGGCCCAGGCCTGCGCGGCGAAGCTCATCGGACTCGTGCCCCAGGCACCGGCGCTGCTGCCCTGGCTCACCGTGCTGCAGAACGTGTCGCTCGCCGGGCGCGTGAACCCGGGTGCCGGCCGCCGCCGCGCCGCCATCGAGGACCTCGAGGAGCGCAGTACCGGCACCGGCCCGGACATGCGCGAACTCCTGCGGATGGCGGGACTCGGCGAGGCGATGGACAAGCTCCCCGCACAGCTGTCCGGCGGCATGCAGCAGCGTGCCGCGATCGTCCGGGCCTTCGGCCTGCGCCCCGACGTCCTGCTGATGGACGAGCCGTTCTCGGCGCTCGACGAGTTCACCCGCGAGAGCCTGCAGGACCAGCTGCTCGACCTGTGGGACGAGCTGCGCACGACGGTGCTCTTCGTGACGCACTCGGTGTCCGAAGCCGTCCGGATGTCGGACACCGTCGTCGTGATGGCGCCGCGCCCCGGCCGGATCGTCGACGTCATCGACATCGACCTGCCCCGCCCGCGCAACCAGCGATTGTTCGAGGAACAGCGGTTCCACGAGTACGAAGACCTGGTCCGGACCCGTCTGCACAGCGCCTGGCGCATGACCGATGCGGCCTGAGGGAGACGGGACCATGAGCGCCACCACCACCTCCACGCCCGCCGCGACCGCCACCACGGCCGACGCCGAGCGACGCACCGCCCGCCGACCGGTGCCCGGTTGGCTCCGACCGACCGTCTGGTTGCCCCTCGTCGTGATGCTCGCCGTCCTGGCGGTGCTCTGGCAGATCGGCGCGACGGCGATGCCGTACCTGCTGCCGCCGTTGCCCGCGGTGGGGGAGACCCTCGCCACGCAGCTGCCCTACTACCTGCAGAACGCCGGCATCACCCTGGCGGAGTCGCTCGTCGGCCTGGCCATCGGGTTCCTCGCCGCCTTCGTGCTCGCGGTGCTGACGAGTGAGCTGCCGATCGTCCGCCGTGCGGTCATGCCGATCGCGATCGTGCTGAACGTCACACCTCTCGTCGCGATCGCCCCGGCCCTGGTGGTGGCGTTCGGGTTCGGGCCGCTGCCGAAGCTCGTCATCACGGCGCTCATCTGCTTCTTCCCGATCCTGATCAACACCGCCGCAGGCCTGCGGTCCGTGCCGCAGCCCGTGCTGCAGGTGTACAAGACGATCGATGCCTCCCGGTTCGAGATGCTCGTGCACCTGCGGATCCCGAACGCCCTGCCGTTCGTGTTCGCGGCCCTGCGGATCGTGTTCCCGCTGTCGATCATCGGCGCGGTCGTCGCGGAGCTGTCCGCCTCGGGTTCGACCGGCGGCCTCGGCACCGTGATCAGCACGGCGTCGTCGATGAACCAGCTCGACGTCGTCTACGCGGCGATCGCGATCCTCGCGGTGATGGGCGTGGTCCTGCTCGGACTCATCACGGTCGTCGAGCGCCGTGTCCTGCACTGGCACCGCACCGCGAACGACTGACGCGCGGTCCGCCGGCCGCACCATGCGGCCGCCCCGCGGCCCTGCCGCACCACCCGCCGGCGCGAGCCTGCCCGCGCGACGTCAGCCGCGCCTCCAGGCCGACGTCCGGCGACCCACCGACCCACCCGCACCCGCCCTGCACCACCCATCCCTTCCCACAGGAGTGACCATGCAGCACAGCACCATGCAGCACCGCACCAAGGCCGCACTCGCGGCCCTCGCCACCGCCGTCGTCGCCCTCGCGCTCACCGGCTGCAGCACCGGCTCGAGCGCCGGCACCACCTCGTCCGAGGGCAGCGCGATCTCGGCCGAGCGGTGCAAGGAGAACCAGGACGCCGGCAAGATCACCTACCTTTCCGGCTACCAGTACCAGTCGTCGGCGTCGATCCTCGAGTACATCGCGGCGGACGAGCTCGGCTACTTCAAGGACCTCTGCCTCGACGTGACCCTGAAGCCGGGCTCGGGTGACACCGCCCAGAACACGAAGCTCCTCGCCAGCGGCCAGGCCACCGTGTCCGCCGTCGCCGAGCAGGACCTCATCCAGGCCCGGGCGAACGGCATCGACATCACCGGGATCTCGTCGTACTCGAACGCCGGCCTCGACGTCCTGATGACGAACAAGGACATCACGAAGCTGCCGCAGCTCGACGGCCAGGTCGTCGGCCACAAGGGCTACGTCCCCGCCTCGGTCCGGGCGATGATGGAGAAGGCCGGTGTCGAGTGGGACTCCCTCACGCTCGTGAAGGAGGGCTACGACCCGTCCGTCCTGCCCCGCAAGCAGAACGGCCTCGAGGCGCTGACCGGCTTCGTGTCGAACGAACCGAACCTGCTCAAGGCCGCCGGTGACGACGTCACCGTCTGGCAGCCCGTCGACTACGACATCCCCTCGTCGATCGGTGCGATGGCCGTGAACCCCGCCTTCGCGAAGGCGCACCCGACCGCGGTCGAGGACGTCCTGCGCGCAGCCCTGCACGCCTACGACTTCTGCTCCGCGAGCGAGGCGAAGACCAAGCAGTGCGTCGGGTACGCCGCGAAGCTGTCCGGCGCCACCTACGACACCGCCCAGAACACCAAGATCTGGACCACCGAGACGAAGGTCATCGCGGACAACCCGACGCCGGACCAGCCGCTCGGCGGGATCGACCCGGAGAACGTGACGAAGCTCGTGGACATGCTGCACCAGTTCGACATCGTCAAGAGCTCCGTGACCGCCGACGACGCGAAGCGCTGGTTCACGAACGAGTACATCGACGCCATCACGAAGGACGGCGAGACCGTGTGGCCGGCACCGTGAGCGCCATCGTCACCGAGTGTTCCGCAACGACCAGAAAGGCGGCGTGAGATGCCCGCGAAGGAGTACGGGATCTTCCTCCCGATCGGCAACGGCGGGTGGATGCTCTCCACCACGGCACCCCACCCCGAGGCGACCTACGCGTGGAACAAGCGCGCGGCGCTGCACGCCGAGACGATCGGCCTGGACTTCGTGATGTCGATGGCGAAGTGGCGCGGCTTCGGCGGCTCCACCGACCACTGGGGTCGCTCCCTCGAGTCGATGACGATGATGGCCGGCATCGCCGAGGCCACCGAGCGGGTCAAGATCTGGGCGACGATGCACGCCAACGTCCACAACCCGGCGGTCGCCGCGAAGATGTACACGACGCTGCAGGACGTCTCCGGCGGCCGGGCCGGCATGAACATCGTCAACGGCGCCTACGCGGCGGAGTTCGAGCAGTTCGGGATCTGGGACGCGGCCCTCAGCCACGCCGACCGGTACCGGATGACGGAGCTCTGGACCGAGGCGGTCACGCGCCTGTGGACCGAGGACAGCGTGACGATGCACACGCCGTACTTCGACCTCGACGCGTGCGAGTCCCGCCCCCACCCCGCATCGCGGCCGACCATCATCAGCGCCGGCAAGTCCGAGGCAGCCCGGGCGTTCCAGGCGAAGCACGCCGACGGCGCCTTCCTGGCAGCGGACAGCCTGGACGAGATGCGCGACCTGTCCCGCGACGTCCACGACCGCGCCGCCGCCGAGGGACGCGAGTGCCGCACCTACTCGATGCTCACGGTCGTGCAGGGCGAGACCGACGCCGCCGCGCAGCGGAAGGTGCGCGAGTGGGGTGCCGGCGTCGACCGCGAAGCACTGGCCTCGATGCGGGCGTCGTGGGGCGTCCCCGCCGAGCAGGCGCGTGCCTGGGCGGACGGTGCTGCCGGTGAGGACGCGTTCCAGACCGCGTACGTCGCCGGGTCCGCCGAGACCGTCATCGAGCACATCGAGTACATCGTCGACCGGGGCGAGCTCGACGGCCTGATGCTGATCTTCCCCGAGTACGACCAGGACATGGTGCTGTTCGGGGAGACCGTCCTGCCGGCGCTCCGCCAGCACGACGCGGCGGTCGTCCGGTGACCGGGGGACCCGACGCGGGTCGCGACCCGCGGCTCGCGCAGTTGCTGTCCGCTCCGCTCCGCCCCGCGCTCGTCGTCGTCGACGTGCAGCGCGACTTCGGTGAGCCGGCGCGGATCGCCCCCTACGGACTCGACGACCGCGCGTCCGTCGCCGTGGCCGCCGCCGTCACCCGCATCGGCTCGCTCGTCGACGAGGCCCGCGCAGCGGGCGTCCCCGTCGTCTGGGTCGAACTCGGCAGCGACCCGGCCCGGCCGTGGCGCTCCAGCACGTGGCTGCGCGGGGGCGACCCGGACGGCCCGATGCCGGACGACGAGCCCTGCCGGATCGGCACGGAGGGCGCCGAGTGGTACCGCACGGCGCCCGAGCCCGGTGAGACACGCGTCGTCAAGCGCGGCTACAGCGGGTTCCTGGGCACCGACCTGGAGGCCCGGCTCACCGCCGCAGGGATCGGCTGGGTCACCGTCGTGGGACTCACGACCGAGTGCTGCGTCCTCGCCACCGCACAGGACGCGATGCAGCTCGGCTGGCCCGTGGTGGTCCCGCAGGACGCCACCGCCGCGTACGACACCGACGTGCACGACGCCGCGCTCACCCTGATCGACCTCAACGTGGGCGTCGTGACCGACGCCGACGAGACGGTGGCGCTGTGGCGCGCGGCTGCTGACGCTGCTGCGTCTGCGTCTGCGTCTGCGTCTGCGTCCGGGTCTGCGTCCGCTTCGCCGGTGGGTGCCCGATGAGCGGCATGCACCTGGCCTACGACCTGTCCTTCACCCACACCGAGGGGCGGTGGGCAGCGGCCGGCAGCTGGGTCGGCCAGGACTTCCCCGACGTCCGCATGTACATGGAGGTCGCCCGGACCGCCGAGCGCGCAGGCGTGGACATGCTGTTCTTCGGCGACGGGTCCGGTGTGCCGAGCACGTGGCGCGGCAGCATCGACCCGGCCGTCGAGTGGGGCATCCAGTGGCCCCGGCAGGACATGTCGCCCGTGATCGCCGCGATGTCCACCGTCACGGAGCACATCGGGTTCGGGCTCACCTACTCGTCCACGTTCACCCACCCCTTCTCCGTCGCCCGACTGCTCAACTCCCTCGACCACGTCACCGGCGGGCGGATGGCGTTCAACGTCGTCGCCTCGTCGCGGGGCGCGGACGCGGCGAACTACGGGTCCGACCACCTGATCGACCACGACCTGCGGTACGAACGGATGGAGGAGTTCATCGGCGTCTGCCGTGCGCTCTGGGACTCCGTCGCCCCGGACGCGATCGTCCGCGACCGCGCGACCGGCCGGTTCGCCGACCCGGCCGGGGTCCACCCCATCGACCACGACGGCCGCTTCTTCAAGGTGCGCGGCCCGCTCGCGAGCGTCCCGAGTCCGCAGCGGCACCCCGTCGTCGTGCAGGCCGGCAACTCGCCGCGCGGCATCGCCGCCAGCGCGTCGTTCGCCGACCTGGTGTTCGGGTTCGGGTCGAGCGTCGCCGGACAGCTCCGGCACCGGAACGCCCTCGACGCAGCGCTCACCGACGCCGGTCGGGACCCGTCCGGCGTCGGGATCCTCTGGGCGACCCAGGTCATCGTCGGCGCCACCGACGCCGAGGCCGCCGCCCGCCGTGACTCGCTGCTGTCGTTCTGGAACCGCGAGGCCGTCGGCACCTTCATCTCGCACAACGCCGGGTACGACTTCTCCACGCTCCCGGAGACGTTCCGCCTCGGCGAGCTGCGCGACGAGATCGTCGCCGCGCAGGCGAGCCCGGCCGGCCTGGTCGGCAGCCTGACCGCCGAGTTCGGCGAGGACCACACCATGGACCGCGACGACTTCTTCGAGCACGGCTGGCGTGCCGCGACGGGCCTCGACCACATGCTGGTCGGCGACGCCGCGGGGGTCGCCGACGCCCTGCAGGAGAACTTCGCGGCCACCGGCGGACGCGGCGGCTACATGCTGTCCAGCCCGCTCGGCATGCCCACCGGGTTCGCCGACCTGAGCGAGCTGCTCGTGCCGGAGCTGCGTGCCCGAGGTGCCCTGGCGCCGCGGTACCCGGGGTCGACGCTCCGCGAGAACCTGGCGGTGTGAGGTGACCCCGGCCCGTCGGTGGCTCGCGCTCGGCGGGCTCTGCCTCGGCTTCTTCATGCTGCTGCTGGACAGCACGATCGTGTCCGTCGCCCTGCCGGACATCGGCAGCAACCTCGGCACGGAGGCGTCGCTGTCGGTCTGGGTGAACAGCGCCTACCTGTTCGCGTTCGCCGTGCCGCTCCTCGTCGCCGGACGGCTCGGCGATCGCTTGGGGCACCGCCGGGTCTACCTGCTCGGGCTCGCGGTGTTCACCGTCGCGTCGGTCGGGTGCGCGTTCGCACCGGGGATCGGCGCGCTCATCGTCTGGCGCGCCGTGCAGGGCGTCGGTGCCGCGCTGCTGACACCCCAGTGCCTGACCGTGATCCGCTCGTTGTTCGAGCCACCCCGGCTCGCCGTCGCGCTCGCCGTCTGGAGCGCCGGTGGCGGTGCGGCGACCGTCGCCGGCCCGATCGTCGGCGGCGTGCTCGTCGAGGCGTGGGGGTGGCCGTCGGTCTTCCTGGTGAACGTGCCCGTCGGCATCGTCACCGCCGTCGCCGTGCTCCGGTTCGTGCCGGTGTCCCGACGCATCGCGGTGCCCCTGCCGGTGCTCGCCGTCGTCGGGGTGACCGCCGGGGTGTTCGCGGTGGTCGTCGGTGTCCAGGGCACGGGCGACGGCGTCCTCGCCGCACCCCTGCCGCGGGTCGGTCTGGTGGTGCTCGGCGCACTCGTCGTCGCCGCGGTGCTCACGGTGCAGCGCCGCGCGGGGGACCGGGCGCTCGTCCCGCTCGGGTTGTTCCGCGACCGCGGGTTCGTGACCGGCTCGTGGGGCGCGACGGCTGCGTCGTTCTGCGTCGGGTCGGCGCCGATCCCGCTCATGCTCGACCTGCAGGACGGACGTGGTCTCGGACCGGGTGCCGCGGCCCTCGTGCTCGTGCCGATGGGGGTCGCCTGCCTGGCCGCCGCACCGTTCGTCGGCCGCACGACGAACACCGCGGGCCCCCGTGCGACGGCGACCATCGGCGCCGTCCTGCTCGTCGTCTCGGTGGCACTGACCGCCGTGCTCATCGGGACCGCCGCACCCCTCTGGGCGGTCGCGACGGCGTTCACCGGCTTCGGGGTCGCGAACGCGTTCGTCTGGTCCCCGTTCTCGCTCGCGGCGGTGCTCGGGGCCGGACCGGCGACCATCGGTGCGGCGTCGAGCACCTTCAACACCGTGAAGCAGCTCGGTGCCGTCCTGGGCAGCACGGTCACCGCGGTGCTGCTCGCGGTGTCGACCGACGCGGTGGCCCTCGGTGCCCTGGCGCTGGCGGCCCTCGGGGCACTCGCGGCGGCGGCGTCCCTGCCAGGGCGAGCGCCGGCGGTCCTGACCGGCGCGGTCGTGCACGGCGCCGGGGTCGGGCACGGGCTCGGGTTCCCGACCGCCAACCTGCTGCCCGACGACGGGGGTGCGGTGCCGTCGGACGGGGTCTACGTCGGCTGGCTCACCGCGCCGACGTGGTCCGGTGCCCGTGAGGCCCTCGTGTCGATCGGCAGCAACAGCACCTTCGCCGACCGGCCGCGCACCGTCGAGATCCACGTGCTCGACTTCGACGGCGACCTGTACGGCACCCCCGTCGAGCTCACCGTCGGCCGTCGGCTCCGGCGGCAGCGCACGTTCCCCGGGCCGGACGCCCTCGTCGCCGCGATGCGTGCCGACGAGCGCCGTGCCCGCACCCTGCTCGCCCGCTCCTGAACGAAGGAACCACCATGCAGCACGACTTCACCGACGACCCGCTCGACATCCGTGAGGCGATCGCCGAGGTCCCCTCCGTCGTGGCCGCCATCGCAGCCCGGGTCGACGGCGTGCCGGTCGTCATGGTGGCGACGTCCCTCACCGTCGGGGTCTCGTACGACCCGCCGCTCGCGACGATCGCCGTGCAGCACTCGTCGACGACCTGGCCGGACCTGGCCGGTGCGCCGGTGCTCGGCATCTCCGTGCTCGCCGAGGGCCACGCCGAGCAGACCCGTCAGCTGGCCTCCCGCGATCGGTCGCAGCGACTGGTCGGCGTGCCGTCCACGGACACCGGGGCGGGAGCGATCCTGCTCGACGGCGCGCACTCGTGGCTGGAGTGCTCAGTCGAGGCCGTCCACCGCGCGGGCGACCACGACATCGTGGTGCTGCGGGTGCTCCGCTTCGCCCGCGACCGCGCCAACGCCGCGCTCGTGTGGCACCGGCCGTCGCGGCGGCGAGCAAGCGTCGCCACCACCTGACGTTCTTTCCCAGAACGCGTGCGATGGGAAGCGGAATCGGGCGTACCTGGTCAGAAGTTCCGACCCGGTACGCCCGAAACGACTCGGTACGCCTCACGCGGCGTCCGTCACGAAGCCAGCGCCGCCATCTCGCGCACCACGGCCCGGAGCCGCACCGCGAGCTCGTCGTTGTTCCGCACGGAGTCGCGGTGGGCGGCCTCGCTGAGCGCCGACATCACGAGCGTCACCGCCGTGCGTGCGGTCTGGTCGTCGGTCCTGGTGCCCACGACGCTGAGCAGGGACTGGCGCGACTCGGCCATCCACTGCATGACCATCGACGACATCTCGGGCCGGAGGACCAGCAGCTCCTTCATCCGGCGGCGGTCCTGGGACAGCGGTACGGTCGCCGCGACGAGGGTGCAGAGGTCGTCGACCAGGCCGCCACGAGCCTCGGTGAACCATGCTGCGGAGGGCTCCGGGACCTCGACGGAGTCGAGTCCGAGGGCGGCGTGCGCCTTGGACGAGAAGTAGTTGAAGAAGGTGCGGGGCGAGACGTCGGCATCGGCGCAGATCTGCTCGATGGTGACGCCGTCCAGCCCGTGCGCGGACACCAGCGTCAGGGCCGCGTCGTGCAGCGCCTGCCGGGTCTGCTGCTTCTTGCGCTCCCGCAGGGTGCACGGCTCCGTCGCCACTGCAGCTGCCGGGGTGGTGATCACGTGGACTCCTGGTGGTGGGGGTTGGTGGGCCGCCCGTGCCGGAAAGGGGGCACGGCACGGACGGCCCGGTCGGTCACCGACGGTGCGTCGGCGCGGATCCGGTCGAACCCGATCCGGTGGGCACCGATCCGGTCGGCACGGACCCGGTCATCGGACCGGTGAACGAGCCGGCGTCGGCAGCGGCGGCGCCGGCTTCGGCCTCGAGCTGGGCCTCGGCGGACAGGTCGGCACGCTCCTGCAGGGCGGAGCGCTGGCGCAGCGGCGGCACCCGGAAGAACCAGGTGAGCACGAAGGCGAGCAGGATCACACCGAGGCCGACCCAGTAGATCGTCACGGACGAGGCGTTGAAGCCCGCCATGAACGGCCGGGTGAGGCGGCTGTCGGCACCGGTCAGGAACGAGGTGTCGTTCGTGCTGGTGGCGCTGTCGCTCGTGGTGTTGCCGTCGTCGATCTTCTTCGCGAGCTCCGGGGTGAGCTCGTCGACCCAGTACGAGCGCTGCGAGGCGTTCGACCAGTCGACGGACACGGTGCCGTCCTGCACGCTGGCGTGTGCCTGGTCGGCGACCTGCTCGAGCGCGGACTGCTCGGCCGCGGGCGTCGCCGCTGCGACCTGCTGGTCGATGACGGACTGGGCCGAGGCGGCGGGGACCGCACCGGCGGCGACCTGCTGCTGCACGGCTGCCGTGACCTGCTCGGTGACCGCGGCGTCGGCGGCCTGCGTCGCCTTCGCCGAGGCAGCGTCGAGCTGCGACTGCACGGCCTTCGTCAGCGGGGTGACGACGGGCGTCCAGATCTTGTCCATCGCGCCCTGGTTCGCCTTCGCACTGGCGACTGTGGGGTTGAGCGCGGCGTCGAGCGCCGGGCCGAGGTCCTTCTCGTTCGCGGTGGCGTGCAGGATGTTCGCCGGCATCACCGAGAACAGGATGGACAGCAGCACGGCGGTGCCGAGCGTTCCACCGATCTGCCGGAAGAACGTGGCGGACGACGTGGCGACGCCCATGTCACGGGCCTCGACGGAGCCCTGCGAGGCCAGGGTCAGCGACTGCATGACCGAGCCGAGGCCGAGGCCGATCAGGAACATGCCGATCATCAGGAACCAGAGCGGCTTGTCGATCGACATGAAGGTCAGGACGACGTAGCCGGCGGACACGAGCGCGGTGCCGATGACCGGGAAGATCCGGTAGCGGCCGACGCGGGCGACGATCTGACCGCTCGTGATCGAGGCGATCATGAGACCGCCGACCAGGGGCAGCGTGGCGAAGCCGGACTCGGTCGGGGTGAGCCCCACGACGATCTGCAGGTAGAGCGGGATGGTGAGCATCGCGCCGAACATCGCGAAGCCGACCAGGAACCCGATGACGGTCGCCATCGAGAACGTGCCCGAGCGGAAGAGCTTGAGCGGGATGATCGCCGCGTCGCCCATCTTCGACTCGATGAGCAGCAGCCCGACCAGGCCGACGACCCCGACGACGTAGCAGGCGATGGCGGCGGGGGAGCCCCAGCCCCAGATGCGGCCCTGTTCGGCGACGAGCAGCAGCGGCACGAGGGTGACGATGACGGCGGTCGCGCCCCACCAGTCGACCTTGGGCTTCGCGTCGTCGGCACTGTGCACCTTCGGCAGGTGCAGGAAGACGATGACCATGAGGAGCGCGGCGACGCCGATCGGCACGTTGATCAGCAGGACCCAGCGCCATCCCGTGATCCACAGGATCTCGGAGGAACCGGCGAGCAGCCCACCGATGAGCGGCCCGATGACGGACGAGATGCCGAACACGGCGAGGAAGTAACCCTGGTACTTGGCACGTTCGCGCGGGGCGAGGATGTCGCCCATGATCGCGAGCGGCAGCGACATGAGCGCACCGGCACCGATGCCCTGCACGGCGCGGAAGGCCGCGAGCATGAGCATCGAGGTGGACATCGACGACAGGACGGCGCCGAGGATGAACACGACGATGCCGAAGATGTAGAGGGGCCGGCGGCCGAAGATGTCGGAGAGCTTGCCGTAGATCGGCGTCGCGATCGTCGAGGTGATCAGGTAGGCAGTGGTGACCCAGGCCTGCTGGTCGAGGCCGTGCAGGTCGTCGCCGATGGTGCGGATCGCCGTGCCGAACACCGTCTGGCCGAGGGACGACAGGAACATGCCCGCCATCAGGCCGTAGATCACCAGGAGGATCTGGCGGTGGGTCATCAGGGGCTGCGGGCCGGTCCCGCCGGAGGCTGCTGGGGCCTCGGCGGTGTGCCGACCGTGCTGCACCTGGACGGGTGCGGTGGCGGTCATCGAACTCCTTTTTCGTGCTGTGTAACTTTGCAGACCGCGCAACGATACATCTGTTGCTTCCAGCAAGCAACTAAATGTGCCCACTACGCTGGCCCCATGTGCGACGACCGGCGTGCCGCCGAGCGACTCCTGCGATCCCAGCTCGACCGGCTGTGGGTCCGGCAGACCCTGCGTTCCTCGCTCATCGAGTCCAGCGGCGGGCTCGACCCGACGGCTCGGGTGATCCTGCGTGCCGTCGCCGGTCACGGACCCGTCCGGGCGACCGCGATCGCCGACGCGACGGGCCTGTCCCGCCCGGTGATCAGTCGCCGAGTGGCGTCGCTGGTCGAGGCCGAGCACCTGGTCGGCTCGCCGGACCCCGCCGACGGCCGAGCGACCCTGGTCTCGCTCGCACCCGCGGGCAAGCAGTTGCTCGACCAGCTCGACGCCGCCGGTGCCGAGGTCTTCGACGACCTCACCGAGGAGTTCGCCTCGGACGAGCTGCGCTCGCTCGCCGAGATGCTCACGCGACTGAACGACCGGGCCGACGCGGTCCTCGGGATCGGCACCACGCGCCCGTGACGTGACCAACAAGAGGACGGGAGGCGCGGGGCGGGCCCGCCCCGTTCCTCCCGTCCGCACGCCCCCCGGTCACTGCGGAGCGTGCATTCGAGATACCGTTGGTGTATGAGCACGGACACCGCCACCACCACCGAGACCACCGACGAGGGGCCCGTGGTGACCTTCGCCGATCTCGGCCTGAGCGATGCTGTGCTCAAGGCCGTCAAGGACATCGGCTACGAAACCCCTTCCGCCATCCAGGAAGCCACCATCCCCACACTGCTCGACGGCCGCGACGTCGTCGGCCTCGCGCAGACCGGAACCGGCAAGACCGCCGCCTTCGCGCTGCCGATCCTGTCCCGCATGGAGCCCGGCAGCAAGAAGCCGCAGGCCCTCGTGCTGTCCCCGACGCGCGAGCTCGCGCTGCAGGTGTGCGAGGCGTTCGAGCAGTTCGCGTCGCACATGAAGCACGTCCACGTCCTGCCGGTCTACGGCGGTCAGGCGTACGGCGTGCAGCTGTCCGCCCTGCGCCGCGGCGTCGACGTCATCGTCGGTACCCCCGGTCGCATCATGGACCACCTGGCGAAGGGCACGCTCGACCTGTCCGAGCTGAAGTACCTCGTGCTCGACGAGGCCGACGAGATGCTCAAGATGGGCTTCGCCGAGGACGTCGAGACGATCCTGGCGGACACCCCCGACGACAAGCAGGTCGCCCTGTTCTCGGCGACCATGCCCGCCCAGATCCGCCGCATCTCGCAGCAGTACCTGACGGACCCGGCCGAGATCACCGTCAAGACCAAGACCAAGACCGCCGCGAACATCACGCAGCGCTACCTGATGGTCTCGTACCCGCAGAAGGTCGACGCCCTGACCCGCATCCTCGAGGTCGAGGACTTCGAGGGCATGATCATCTTCGTCCGCACCAAGAGCGAGACCGAGACCCTGGCCGAGAAGCTCCGTGCCCGTGGCTACGCCGCAGCCGCCATCAGCGGTGACGTCGCCCAGGCCCAGCGCGAGCGGACCGTCAACCAGCTGAAGTCCGGCAAGCTCGACATCCTCGTCGCCACCGACGTCGCCGCCCGTGGCCTCGACGTCGACCGCATCACCCACGTCGTGAACTACGACATCCCGGTCGACATCGAGTCCTACGTGCACCGCATCGGCCGCACGGGTCGTGCCGGCCGCTCGGGTGACTCGATCAGCTTCGTCACCCCCCGCGAGCGTCGCCTGCTCTCCGCGATCGAGCGCCACACGAAGCAGCCGCTCACCCAGATGCAGCTGCCGACGATCGACGACGTCAACGAGACGCGCCTGACCCGCTTCGACGACGCGATCACCGCGGCGCTCGAGGACCAGGGCCGCATCGCCGCCTTCCGCGACGTCATCGCGCACTACGTCGAGCACCACGACGTCCCCTCGGACGACGTCGCCGCCGCCCTGGCCGTCGTGGCGCAGGGCGACTCGCCGCTGCTCCTGACCGCAGCCGACGACGCCCTCCGCACGCAGATGGAGCGCGACGCCCGCCGTGGCGAGCGCGACGACCGCGGTGCACGTGACGACCGCGGCCCGCGCAGAGACCGTGGCGGCGACCGTGGTGGCGACCGGGACCGCGCGCCCCGCCGTTCGCAGCCGATGACCGCCTACCGCATCGAGGTCGGCCGCCGCCACCGCGTCGAGCCCCGCCAGATCGTCGGCGCCCTGGCGAACGAGGGTGGCCTGCGCCGCGACGACTTCGGTGCGATCCGCATCCAGCCGGACTTCTCCATCGTCGAGCTGCCCGCCGACATGGACGGCGGCGTGCTCGACCGCCTGACCGACACCCGGATCAGCGGCAAGCTCATCGAGATCAAGCCCGACCGCCGTGGTGGCGGCCGCCGCGACGAGCGTCCGGAGCGCAAGCCCCGCTACTGACGCGAGTCGCGTCGTCGACGCGAGTCGCGTCCTGGACGCGACCACCTCTTGACGGGAGGCACGGTGCCAGCTGGCACCGTGCCTCCCGTCCGTCGTCCGGTCGCGTCTCCCGCCGCGGGCCGCCCCGCCTGCCGGCGTTGCGTCACCAGCCTTGCGGTGCGGGGAACCGCAGATCACGCTCGGATCCGTTCCCCTGGCGCCCGAGCGGTGCTGTGATACCTGGAGCCGTGACGCAGGGAGCCGCGGAGAAGGAAGGGGACGAACGTGTACCGAGCACTCATCACCGTCGCAGCAGTGGCGGCGCTCGTCATCGGGGGAGTGGCGCCGGCGACGGCAGCCCCCTCGTCCTCGGCGCCCGGAGCGCCCACCACCGTCCGGGTCACCGGAGCCGGCGACAGCGCGACCGTGACCTGGGGTGCCCCGAAGTCCGGCGCGAAGGTGACCGGCTGGAAGGTCACGATCGCCCCCGCGCAGCAACAGCCCGGCAACGGCGTCGACCGGCTGCCGGCGAAGGCGCGGTCCGACCGCTTCGGTGACCTGACGCCGAAGACGACCTACAAGTTCTCGGTCCGGGCGATCGGCGCGAAGAAGTCCGGCCGCACGATCCTGGTCCGCTACACCACGCCGTCCGTGGTCGACACGACGCAGTCGCTGTTCGCCCTCGACGCGTCCGGCAACGTCGTGCGGTTCGCCGAGGACGGTTCCGGCGCCGGGAAGGTCGTCGCGGGCAACGGGACGGGCTTCGCCGCGGACGACGTCGGCGACGTGTTCACCCCGTCGGCCGACCGCACCTCCATCCTGTTCCACCCCGCCGACGGCAGTGCCACGCGGACGCTGGCGACCGGGCTGCACCTGACCGCCGACCTGCGTTCCGACGTCGCCGGCAACCTGTACTGGATCGACTCGGTGACGGGGGCAGTGCAGAAGCTCCCCGTCGGCAGCTCCACCGCGACGACCGTGCTCGACCTGACTGCCACGGGCAGCGGCCAGCGGTTCTGGACCGTCACCCCCGACGGCAAGGTCGTCGCCGTCGGTGGTTCGCAGATCTCCCCGATCGTCGTGGGCACCGGCACGGCCGCACGGGCGATCACGCTCCCCGGCAGCTCCGGCGTCGGGTACCCCGCAGCGGTCCTCGCCGACTCGCACGGCAACGTGTACGTCGACATCCGCTCGCCCGGTGGCGCCGGCTCGTGGGCCTGGTACCAGCTGAAGCCGGGCGCCACGGCGCTGACGCGGATCGAGCCCCGGCTGGCGTTCGAGTACGCGGCCGCCAACGCCGACGGGTTCTCGCTGCTGCAGTCCGCCGAGTGGTGCAGCGCCCCCGCCGAGTACCCGACCAGCCCGGCCGGCTGCAAGGTCGACCGCACGATCCCGGACAAGCTCGTGGTCGGCTCCAGTGGGAAGTCCACCGTGGCGGTCTCCGGCATCACGGCGGGGTCGCGCGGGGCGAACACGGGTGCCGCCTCCGACGACGGCGACGTGTTCGCGAACGTCGACAGCGGGCCCTCGGCCGGGCTGTGGCGCGTGCCGGCCTCCGGCGGGGCTGCGCAGCAGCTGTCGTCGGCGCAGTACTCGCGGCTGCTGGTGATCTGACCGGCAGACCGAGGCAGGACGGGGTGGGACGCAACGGCGCGTCCCACCCCGTCCTGTGTTCCGGGGGTCGGGGCGGGCGCGGGCGTCGTGCGGGGGGGGGGGGGGTCGTGCGGCGGGGCCCGAGGTTCCGAAATCTTGGAGTGTCGGCGCTCTCTCGGTCACTCCGTGGAACCTCGGCGGCACACCGGCGGCATGTTGTGGAACCTCGGCGGCGGCGCAGCCCGCCACCCAGCCCGCCTCACGCCACCCCCGCCACGGTCCGGCGACACACCTCATCCCACGGGGTCGGCTCGATGCCGAACACCGCGCGGCTCTCGGCATCGTCGACCACGTACGGTGCGGTCCACTGGTAGCTCATCTCGGCGAGCTCCCGCATCATCGGCGACACGAGCCCGAGCGCACGGATCACCCCCGCGGGCATCCGGTGGACGCCCACGGGTGCCTTGCCCGCCGCTGCCAGCACCTCGGTCAGTGCCTGCCGCTGGGTGCGAGGAGCGTTGCTCGGCACCATCCACGTGCGGCCGTGCGTGCGCTCGTCCGAGGCTGCCGCCACCAGGGTCCTGGCGACGTCGAGCACGTCGGTGAAGGTGTGCGGCAGGTCGGTCCTGCCGATCATCGTCACGGCCTTCCCCTGCAGTGCGGCCGGCAGCACCCGCGTGACGTGTCCGTTCGCCCCGATGCCCGGCCCGACGTAGTCCGAAGCGCGGACCTCGACCGTGCGGATGCGTCCGGCACGGTGCGCGGCCAGGGCATCGGCCCACAGCCGTGCGCGGAGGATCCCCTTGTGGTCGGTCGCCGCGTCCGGTGTGTCGGGGCGCATCGGGCCGTCGACCGGGCCGTACGGGTACAGGTTCCCGGTGATGGCGTAGACGGCTCCGGTCCGCTCGGCAGCGGTCAGCATCGACGCCGCGAGCGGTGGCCAGGTGCGCTCCCACTGGGTGTAGTCGCCGGGGTTCGCGCAGTTGTACAGCACGGCGGCGCCGTCGGCTGCCCGGGTGAGGGCCTCGGCGTCGGAGGCGTCGAGCGCGAGGTGATCGACCCCTGACAGGCCGGTGTCCCGACCCGAGCGGGTGGCGACGGTGACGTGCTCGCCGCGCTCGGCGAGCAGCGCGGCGACGTGGCGGCCCACCGGGCCGGCGCCGATGACGAGGTGGTGGTGCGACATGGTCCCTGCTTCCGTTCTGGTTGTGAGAGCGGTGCTCTCGCAACCAGGATGCGCGTCCGGCGACGAAAGAGCAAGAGCACTGCTCTCATTTGTGTGCAGTGCTCTCTTGTGGCATGGTGACCAGATGGCACCGACAGCACGCGAGCTCGCCCGGCAGACGATCCGGGCGGACATCCTGGCCGCCGCGCGCACCCGCCTCACCGACGAGGGGCCCGCAGCGCTCAGCCTCCGAGCCGTCGCCCGCGACGTCGGCATGGTGTCGTCCGCGGTGTACCGGTACTTCCCGAGTCGCGACGACCTGCTCACCGCGCTGCTCATCGTCGACTACGACGAACTCGGCGCAGCGGTCGAGGCTGCTGACGCTGCGGCCGGCCCGGAACCGGGTGCGCGCTGGGTCGCCGCGTGCCGCGCGATCCGATCGTGGTCCGTCGCGCACCCGGGCGACTTCGCGTTGCTGTTCGGGTCGCCCGTGCCGGGCTACGCCGCACCGCGCGAGACGGTCGTGCCCGCCGCGCGGACGACGCTCGCGCTGGTGCGGGTGGTGGCCGATGCGGTCGCGCCCGGCGGGGACGTCACGTCGGCGTCGGGGGCGGACGGGAGGCCCGGATCACCCGCCGCGCCCACGGCGGCTCCCGGGGTGGCCGGTCCCGCCGTCGCGGACGCAGTGACCACCCTGCGGTCGTTCGGCATCGCACTGCCCGACGAGGTCCTGGTCCGTACCCTGATGGCCTGGTCGACGGTGTTCGGGACGATCTCGTTCGAGCTCTTCGGCCACTTCGTCGGCTCGGTGTCCGACGGCGCGGCCTACTTCGACCAGGTGATCGCGCGGCTCGCCGACGACCTCGGGTTCGCCGCCGCGTTCTGACCCGGTCGTGCGGTCGCCCCGAGCCGTTGTCCACGACTCGCACTCGGGGCCTGACAGAGTGCCGGTCACTGCGGTAGACAGGTCCCTACGCCGAGGTCGTGCCCGACGACCGGAGCGGACGGCCGGCACGGTGTCCCCTGGGCAGCGGCCGGCCGGCACCACACCCGGGCGTGCGCTGCGGCCGGGGTCCGCGCGGATCAGGAGGCACCCTTGCGACGCAGCTCGGCCGGCGACCCCGCAGACGGAGTGACCGGGTGACGGCGCTCGACGTCAGCCGCCAGGACCGCCGCCGGCTCACCACCGGCACGGCCCGCCGACGACTCGTCACGGTGCGCACGGTCGCGCTCCTGGCGTCGATCGCCGGCGTGAACTACGTCGTCTGGCGCTGGGCCGCCTCGGTGAACTGGCACTCCTGGTGGATCGCCGTGCCGCTCATCCTGGCCGAGACCTACAGCGTCATCGACTCGCTCTTGTTCGCCTTCGGGGCGTGGCGGTTGCGCGAGCGCGGTGAGCCCCCGACGAAGCCGTCCTCCGACGTCACGGTCGACGTCTTCATCACCACCTACAACGAACCCGTCGAGATGGTCGTGCGCACGGCCCGTGCGGCGCAGGCGATCACACACCCGCACACGACGTGGATCCTCGACGACGGCAACCGCCCCGAGATGCGTGCGGCCGCCGACTCGCTCGGCATCGGTGTCATCACCCGCGGTGCCGACTGGATCGATCGTCCCCGGCACGCCAAGGCCGGCAACCTCAACAACGCCCTGCTCGCGACCCAGGGCGAGTTCCTGCTCATCCTCGACGCCGACCAGGTACCAGAGCCCGGCATCCTCGACCGCACGCTCGGCTACTTCAAGGACCCGCGGATGGCGCTCGTGCAGACGCCGCAGTGGTTCGAGAACGTTCCGGAGGCGGACCTGCTCGGCAGTCAGGCGCCGCTGTTCTACGGGCCGATCCAGCAGTCGAAGGACGGCTGGAACGCCGCCTTCTTCTGCGGGTCGAACGCGATCCTGCGGCGCGAGGCACTGATGCAGCTCGGCATCTCCCGCTACGTGGTCGAGGTCGAGGCCTCGGTGCAGCGCACGATCACGACGTCGCGGAAGCTGCTGGCCCGTGCCCGTGAGACCGAGACGGACCCGCGGGTGCTCGGCGCCCTGGACGAGGCCGAAGCCGTCGTCGACCGCGCCCGCGACCAGGTCCGGGCCGGCGAACCGCTCGGCGACGTCACCTACGCGTTCCAGCGGGGGATCGACACGATCGCCTTCCGGTTCGCCGCCGCCGACCTCGAGTCGGTGCGGAACGACCTGCAGGAGCTCGCCGCGATGTCGACCGACGCGAACACCTTCGCCGGGCTCGACGACGCCGCGCTCGACGTGCTCGGGCGGCGCGACGCATCGCCCGTGGCGGCCATCGAGTCGATCGCGGTCCTCGCACGGGCACTCGACGTCAACCGCGACGACGAGGCGCAGCCGATCATGCCGCTGGCGACGATCTCGGTGACCGAGGACATGGCGACCGCCATGCGGCTGCACGGGCTCGGCTGGAAGTCGGCGTACCACGACGAGATCCTGGCGAAGGGCCTGGCGCCGGAAGACCTGCCGACCATGCTCGTGCAGCGGCTCCGTTGGGCGCAGGGCACCATGCAGGTGTTCTTCCGCGAGAACCCGCTGGTGCAGAAGGGCCTGTCCTGGGGCCAGCGCCTGATGTACTTCTCGACGATGTGGAGCTACCTGTCCGGGTTCCCCGCGATCGTCTACATCGCGGCCCCGGTGCTCTGCCTGTCGTTCGGCGTCGTCCCGGTGCAGGCCTACAGCGTCGACTTCTTCGCCCGGCTGATCCCGTTCCTCGTGCTCAACCAGCTGCTGTTCTGGGTGGTGGCCGCCGGCAGACCGACGTGGCGCGGGCAGCAGTACTCGCTCGCGCTGTTCCCGGTGTGGATCGAGGCGGTGACGAGTGCGTTCGAGAACGTGTTCCGCGGCAAGCCGCTCGGGTTCCGGGTCACCCCGAAGGTGCGCGACGCGACCGAGCAGAAGCCCCGGTGGGACCTCGTCAAGCCGCAGCTCATCGCCATGGGGGCGCTGGTCGCGGCACTGATCCTGATCGGCATCCGCTACCTGACCGGGCAGGCGTCGGGCCTCGCGCCGCTCGTCAACACCGCGTGGGTCGTCTTCGACCTGTTCATCTTCAGCATCGTGATCCGGGCCGTGCTCTACCGCGGCCGGGGCACGGGAGTCCAGTCAGAGCACGAGTCGAGCACCGCCGGAGGACCACTGTGAACGCCGAGACCACCTTCGACGTCGCCGCGACGCCCGTGTCGCTCGACGAGGTCCAGGACCGCTTCGGCGTCTGGTGGGACGGCCTCGGCATCGACGACGCCCGGCTCCGCTTCGCGCTGGAGACCGCGCTGGCCGAGGTCGCGGCGAACATCGTGGAGCACACGATCCGTTCCGACCAGGAGACCGGTCGGCGCTACACCGTGCGGCTCGAGTCGACCGACCGAGCGCTCACCGCGGAGCTCACCGACAACGGTCTGCCCGTGGACATCGACCTGAGCGCCGTCACGATGGCCGACGTCGAGCAGGAGAGCGGACGCGGTCTGGCGCTCGCGATCGCCGCCCTCGACCGGCTGGAGCACCGGCACGAGCACGGGCACAACGTCTGGACGCTGGTGTGCGACCGGTGAGGCTGCTGGCGGCCCGCGTGGTCGCCGTCCTCGTCACGATCGCGACGCTCCTGCTCGGCGGTGCGCTGCCGGCGTCCGCGGTGACGGAACACACGGCCGCGGCGACGGTGCACACGGCCTCGGCCACGGAGCCGGCGAGCGGGACGACCTGGTTCGGCCCGGACCTCGACTGGGGCGACGACTCCCCGGCGGGGTACGAGGGACGGCTCGGTGCGACGCCGTCGATGTACGGGGTGGAGATCGACTACCCGCTCGACCGCTCGGCCCGGCGGGAGCTCCTCCGCGCGACGCGTGCCGCGGCGACGCAGGGCGCGGTCCTCGTCGTGAGCCTCGAGCCCGGGCAGTCGCTCCGGTCACTCGACGCCGCCGACGCCCGCGCCGCGAACACCGCGTTCCAGGAGATCCACGACCAGTACGACACCCAGGTGCTCGTGCGGTTCGCGCCGCAGATGAACGGCACGTGGGTGCGCTGGGGGCAGCAGCCGACCCAGTTCGTGCAGGCGTTCCGGACGCTCGCGACCGCGGTGCACGGCGGCGACTCCGACGCGCGCATGGTGTGGTCGCCGTCGTACGGTGCGGGGTACCCGTTCGGTGAGTCTGCGGGACGCCTGGCGGACCTCTCCGCGACCGACGTCGCGAAGCTCGACACCAACGGCGACGGCGAGCTGACCGCGGCCGACGACCCCTACGAGCCGTACTGGCCGGGCGACGCCTCGGTGGACTGGGTCGGCTTGTCGATGTACTACTTCGGCAAGGGCAAGTCGACCGAAGCCGCCGGTCGTGACGTCCCCCTCACCCGCAACGACGTGCCGGAGCGTGGCGAGGTCGAGTCCCGGTTCGACGAGACGTGGGGCTACGAGCAGCAGCAGGCGGACAGCTTCTACGACCGGTTCGCCGTCGCCGGTGACCGGTCGATGCTGCTCGACACCGGCGCGCTGTACGACCACACCCGCCGGGGCGATGCGGAGCTCTCGGTCAAGCAGGGCTGGTGGCGGCAGGTGATCGCCTCGGTCCAGGACCGCCCGTTGATCCGGGGCGTGACCTTCCTCGAGACGAACCGCCGCGAGCCCGAGGCCGGGAACCGTGTCGCCGACTGGCGCGACACCGCGGTGCCGGGGATCGCCGGTTCGTTCCGCACCGACCTCGAGCGCGGCGACCACTTCGCCTTCGGGCCCGTCACCGACCGCATCACCACGCAGCAGGGCAACGCCGCGACCGACCAGCAGTACGACACCGGCGGCGACCAGATGGCCTGGATCGTCTGGGTCGCCGTGGGCCTGGCGGTGGTGTTCCTGCTGAGCGGGCTGTTCGGACGGTTGCTGCCGAGCTGGCGCTACCCCGACGACGGGAAACCCGGGCGTGACCTGCGGCTCGACCTGTTCCGCGGGTTCATCATCCTGGCGGTGGTGATCACCCACATCGAGATCGGCGGGCCGTACTCGTACCTCACGCTGCACGCGGTGGGTGCGATCACCGGTGCCGAGATGTTCGTGTTCCTGTCCGGCATGGTCCTCGGCATGACCTACCCGTTCGCCATCAAGAAGTTCGGCGAGTGGGCGGCCGCGATCGGGGCGTGGAAGCGTGCCCGCAAGCAGTACCTCGTCACGCTCGTGGTGATCGCGGTCGTCTTCGCGCTGAGCTTCGTCCCGTTCCTGAACACCGACGCGATCACGACGTTCACCGACCGGGGGACCGGCACCGGGGGCGTCGGTGCCGAGGGCCGGGTGTACGACCTGTACCCGAACGCGATGCAGCTGCTCGGCTACCCGCCGCCGTGGTACGCCATCCGACAGTTCCTGCTGCTCGAGATGGGCCCGTGGCCGTTCAACATCATGGGTCTGTTCGTGGTGCTGAGCCTGTTCATCCCACCGCTGCTCTGGCTGATCCGCCGCGGCTTCTGGTGGGTGGTGTTGGTCGTGAGCTGGGCGCTGTACGTGTTCCAGGCCCTCAACCCGGAGTTCCGCCCGCTGAACTCGCAGTTCGAGGCGGTGTTCCCGCTGCTCACCTGGCAGGTCGTGTTCACCCACGGCCTCGTGCTCGGGTACTACCGACGGCAGATCATCGGCGCGCTCACCGGGCGGCTCGGCAAGGCCCTGGTCGGCATCGGTGTCGGCGGCTACGCGGCGTTCCTGGTGTACGTCTGGGCGGCGAACCACGCCGGGTTCACACCGGTGCCGTTCCCGGCGTCGATGTACGAGGACCTGTACAACACGGCGTACCAGCGGGTGGACCTGCAGTGGGGCCGACTGGTCGACATCGCGTTCTTCGCGATCGTGTCGTACGCGATCCTGACGGTGTTCTGGAAACCGATCTCGGCGGCGATCGGGTGGCTCTGGATCCCGATCGGGCAGGCGAGCCTCTACGTCTTCGTGTGGCAGGTCTTCTTCGCGCTGGCGATCGCGTCGATACCCGGCGTGCCGTGGGGCGACTTCTGGATCGGCTTCGTGGTGCACTCGGCGTTGATCCTGCTGGCCTGGTACATGGTCCGCAAGAAGTTCCTGTTCTCGGTCATCCCGCGCTGACGCGACCGCGGGACGGACGGGAGGCCCGTGGCGGCGTCGCCACGGGCCTCCCGTCCGTCCTCGGTCACGTCCACCGCACGCGCCGCGCCCGACGGGAGCGGTCGCGGTCCCGCGACTCGCCGCTCACGTCCGCCGAGGTTCCGATCGGGAGCCTGACGGACGCCGACATGCCGAGATCTCGGAACCTCGGGGGAACACGCGCGGGCGCGCCGGGCGGGCGCGCCGGGCGCCTACGGCGTGGGGACGGGGGTGCTCAGGGCCTCGCGCACGGGGCCCCAGGCGGCCAGGCGGTCGCGGACCGCGTCGTGCCGCTCGGCGGCGAGTGCCTCGACGTGTGCGCGCTCGAGCACCTCGTCGATGACGATGCGCTGCCCGGTGCGGGTCGACGCGATCGCCGCCTCGACCATCGCGAGGCTCATGACGTTGCCGTGCACCTCACCGTCCGGGGTCTCGCCGGAACGCACGGCGTGCACGAAGGCCGTCAGCGCCCCGGCGATCTCGTGCCCCACGCTGGCAGCGGGCGACGGCGTGCCCAGGGTGCCGTCGAGGTCGCTGGACGGGTCGTGGTCGCCGTCCCACAGCGCCGTGCCAGCCGCACCCGAGGCTCGCCAGTCGCCGTTCCACGAGGTCTCGGCCCCCGGCGCGCACCACGAGCCGTCGTACACGTACCGGACGTCGTCCTCGAAGGCGAAGACCGCTGCCGCCGCCGCGTCGCCGCGGTACCAGGACCACGACGGGTTCCACGACTCGCAGTACACCGACACCGGGTCCCGTTCGAGCACGTAGCGGGCGGAGTCGAACGCGTGGATCGCCATGTCGAGCAGCAGGACGTCGTCCATCTGCTCGCGGAAGCCGCCGAAGTGCGGGGCCTTGGCGAACCGGGTGCCCAGGCCGCCGATCGCGCCCAGGCCGCGCACGTGCTGGCGGAACGCGACGAGCTGGTCGTTGTAGCGCCGCGACTGCGACACCATGAACAACTTGCCGGTGGCCTCGGCGGCCGCGGCGAGCGACAGTGCCTCGGCGACGGTCTGCGCTGCCGGTTTCTCGCCGAGCACGGGGAGCCCGGCGTGCAGGGCCTGCAGTGTGACGGGGTGGTGCGCGACCGGGACGGTGATGTCGAGCACCGCCTGTGCACCGGTCTCGGCGGCGAGCACGGTCAGGTCGGTGCCGACGGGGATGCTCGGGTCGCCGGCGTGTTCGGCACCGGCCCGGGCGGCGTCGAGGTCGAGGTCGACGATGCCGACCAGCTCGACGTCGGGGTCGGCGGCGACGGTGCCGAGCCAGGCCCGGCCCATGCCCCCGGCGCCGACCTGCAGGACGCGGAGCGCGGTCATGCCTGCGCCCCGGCGTGGTCGTCGACGGGCGCGTCGTCGACGGGAGCGTCCTCGACGGGCGCGTCGTCGAACGGGCCGCGGTAGTGCTGGCCCTCGAAGTACTCGCCCAGGTCGTAGCGGCGGAGCGTCGGGATCTCGCGCTCGCGCTCCGGCCGCGCCCACTCGGTGGCGTTCGCGATCACGCGGCGCACGTCCTTGTGGTGGTACACGGGGAAGTCCTGGTCGCCGGGCGAGAAGTAGAAGATCTTCCCCAGGCCGCGGCGGTACGTCATGCCGCTCCGGAACACCTCGCCGCCGGTGAAGCCCGAGATGAACACGAGCTCGTCGGGGGTCGGCACGTCGAAGTACTCGCCGTACATCTCCTGCTCGGGGATGACGATCGGGTTCGGGACGCCGCGGGTGATCGGGTGCTGCGGGTTGACGGTCCAGACGAGTTCTTGGTCGTGTTCACTCCGCCAGCGCAGGGTGCACGTGGTGCCCATCAGCTTGCCGAAGATCTTCGACCAGTGGCCGGAGTGCAGGACGACCAGCCCCATGCCGGACAGGACGTGCTTGTGCACCCGGTCGACCACGGCGTCGTCGACGTCCTGGTGCGCGGCGTGCCCCCACCAGGTCAGGACGTCCGTCGCGGCGAGGACCTCGTCGGTCAGGCCGTGTTCGGGTTCCTGCATGGTGGCGGTCCGGACGACGGCGTCGGGCAGGTTCTCGCGGATGCCGTCGGCGATCGCGCCGTGCATGCCGTCGGGGTACCGCTCGGCGACGTGCTGCTCGACCTGCTCGTGGACGTTCTCGCCCCAGACGGTGATGCGCAGCGGGGTGGTGGTCATGGTGTGCCTTTCAGACGGTGGTACGTGGTGGCGTCGGTCCGGGGCCGTCACTTGACGGCACCGCCGAGGGCACCAGCGGAGATGTACTTCTGCGCGAAGATCAGCAGGACGGCAGCGGGCAGGGACGCCAGCACCGAGGTCGCCATGACGGGTCCCCAGTCGGTGACGTTCGAGCCGATGTAGTTGTAGATGCCGAGCGTGATCGGTCGCACTGCGGTCGTCGACGTCAGGGTCAGTGCGATGAGGAAGTCACCCCATGCGCCGAGGAACGTGAAGAGCGCCGCGGTGACGATGGCGTTCCGGCTGATCGGCACGACGATCGACACGAACGCCCGGAAGTCGCTGGCGCCGTCGACCAGGGCGGCCTCGACCAGGCTCGGCGGGATCGACTCCATGAACGCCCGCATGAGCAGGATGGCGAACGGCACCTGGACCGCGCTGTCGGCCAGGATCAGCCCGACGTAGCTGTTGAGCAGCCCGATGTTGTTGAACAGCGTGTACAGCGCGTTCGCGATGACGATCGCCGGGATCATCTGGGTGATGAGCAGCACGAGCAGGAACACCCGGCCGCCGCGCATCCGGAACCGGGCCAGGCCGTAGGCGGCCGGCGTAGCGATGGCCAGCGTCAGCAGGACGGTTCCGAGGCCGATGATCATGCTCGACAGGAAGTTCTGCCCCTGTTGGGCGAACGCGGCCTGGTACCCGGCGAAGGTGGGGGAGAACGGGAACCACGTCGCCGTTGCGGCCCCGGACGTCGCCTGCAGGCTGGTGTTCACCATCCAGTAGACGGGGAACACCATGATCGCGAGGAACACGCACCCGAGGATCGTGAACGGGATGCCCTTGGCGGAACCGCGCGGGCGGGGTGCCCGGGTGGTCCGCTTCGTCGTGATCGCGCGGGTGGCGGTGACGGTCTGGTTCGCGAGTCCGACGCTCATTCGTCGACCGCCTTCCGGGAGATCGCGATGTAGACCATCGCGAAGACGAACGAGACGACGATGAGCACGTTGCTCACCGCGGCTCCGATGCCGAACTGGAAGTTGATGAACGACTGGTGGTACGCGTTCGTGGCGAGGGTCTGCGTCGAGTTCGCCGGCCCGCCGCCGGTCAGGCCGAGGATGATGTCCACGACCTTCAACGTGTAGACGACCCCGAGCACGACCACGACGCTGACCACCGACCGGATGCTCGGCCACGTGATGTACCAGAACGCCTTGAACCCGGTGGCGCCGTCGAGCGACCCGGCCTCGTAGAGCTCCGGCGGCACGGACTGCAGGCCGCTGTACAGGATCGTCGTGTTGAACGGGATGCCGAGCCACACGTTGACGCCGATGACGGCGATGAGCGCGAGGCTCGGGCTGACCAGCCACGGGACCGGGGCGATGCCCACCAGGCCGAGGAGCTGGTTGAGCGCCCCGCTGTCCTGGTCGAGCAGCCACTTCCACACCGCGCTCGAGGCGATGAGCGGCAGCAGCCACGGCAGGAGCAGGAGCCCCCGCAGGAAGCCCGACAGCGGGAAGTGCCGACGGAAGAACAGCGCGAGGCTCAGCCCGATGACGAACTGCAGGATGATCGAGCCGGCCGTGAACAGGGCGGTGTTCACGAGGCTCGTCGTGAAGACCGAGCTCTGGAACACGGAGATGTAGTTGCCGAGTCCCACCCAGGGGGCTTCGCCGGTGAAGAAGGTCGCCGTCGTGTAGTCCTGGAAGGACATGATGATGTTCTTCACCACGGGGTAGCCGAAGAAGACGGCCACGAAGACCGCCGCTGGCACCACGAAGAGCCATCGGGTCACGCCGGATCGGAACCGGGCTCGTCGTTGCCCGGGTCGGGGTGTCGTCACGGGCGGGATCGTCCGTGGTCGTGTCTGTGTCGAGGCGCTCACGCCGGGGTCCTTTCCTGCACGCCGGAGGGAGCCGACCGGTCGGCCGGCTCCCCGTGGACTACTGCTCTTGCGACTGCGCCTGCTTGAGCGCTGCCTCGGGGCTGGCCTTGCCGGTGAGGGCGAGCTGGACGGCGGTGTAGATCTTCGTGGCGGCCTTGGGCCAGTCGGGTCCGAGCTCACCGGTGCGCGCGCGAGCGGTCTGCACCGTGGTGACGAAGGACGCGACCTGCGGGTGGTCCTTCGCCCAGGCGGCACCGGCCTCGAGGTTGGTCGGCACGTTGCCGCTGACCTCGGACAGGGTCTTCTGCATCTTCTGCGAGTGGAGGCAGCCGACGAACTTGCCGGCGAGCTGCATCTTGTCCTTGTCGCCGGTCTGCGGGACGGTGAACGCCTCGCCGCCGAGCGGTGCGACCGTGGCCTCGCCGGTGCGCGTCGGGATCGGGACGCTGTCGAACTCGAGGCTCTTCTTCTCGTTGAGCGCCGGCAGCTGCCAGGGACCGTTGATCATCATCGCGGCCTTGCCGGCCAGGAACTGGTTGTTGACGTCCGCCTGGGCCCAGTTGATCGAGCTCTTCGACATCGAGCCGTCGTCCTGCAGGTCCTCGACGAGCTGCAGCGCCTGGGTGGCGTCCGCGGTGGCGATGTCCTTCTCGTCACCGCCGTTCGACCAGAAGAACGGCAGGAACTGCCAGGTGCCCTCGTACGTGTTGATGTTGCTCATCGCGAAGCCGTAGGTCGAGCCCTTGGTGAGCTTCTTCGCCGCGGCCTTGAGCTCGTCCCACGTCTTGGGCGGCTGGACGCCGGCGTCCGCCAGGAGCTTCTTGTTGTAGTAGAGCGCGATGGAGTTCGTGTTCGACTGCAGGCCGTAGAGCTTGCCCTTGTAGGTGCTCGCCGCCTTCACGCCGGGGACGTCGCCGTCGGCGTCGAGACCGTAGTCGGACAGGTCGGACAGGGCACCGGAGGAGGCGATCTGCTGGACGTCGGGGTTGTCGAGCATGAGGACGTCGGGCAGCGTCTTCGACGATGCCTGCTGCAGCACCTTCGCGATCAGGCCGGCGCCGGCGACGTGGTTGATCGTGACCGTCGCGCCGACCTCCTTCGCGCACTGCTTGTAGACCGGGTTGTAGTTCGCGTCGTAGTAGTCCTCGATCGTCAGGGCCTTGCTGCCGCCCGACGAGGCCGATCCGGAGCCGGAGCAGCCGGACAGGACCAGGGGGATCGTGGCGACGACGGCGACTGCGCCGACGAGGGCGCGCGTCCGGCGGGACATGGAGGGGAATCTTTGCTTCATTGCAGAGCTCTTCTCTTGACGGGTGCTGGGGCAGGCACGCATCGACGAGGCCGCTGACGTCATCGTCGCTGTGCTCCTGGGGCGAGAAGCTAACAGATAAGCGCTTCACCTGTAAAGCGCTTTTCTGACTTCGTGCGCGCTAGGATCAGCGCCATGGCCACGATGCAGCAGGTCGCCGATCGGGCGGGGGTCTCGATCGCCACCGTGTCCTTCGTGGTGAACGGGACGAAGTACGTGACCCCCGGCACGACCGCGCGGGTGAAGACCGCGATGCGCGAGCTGAAGTTCCGCGGCAACGTCGTCGCCCGGGCCCTGGCGAGCCGGCGGACCCGGATCATCGCGCTGCTGTTCCCGACCACCGGCAACCGCTTCAGCCCGACGACCTCGCAGTTCTTCATGAGTGCGGCGGAACGGGCGTCCGAGCGGGGCTACCACCTCGTGCTCTGGCCGGTGGACCCCGCTGGAGACGACCTCGACGACCTCGTGTCGGGTGGGCTCGTGGACGGCGTCATCCTGATGGAGGTGCGGATGGACGACCCCCGCGTCGCCGTCCTCACCGACCTCGGTGTGCCGTTCACCCTGATCGGCCGGACCCGCGACAGCAGCGGTCTGCCCTTCGTCGACATCGACTTCGAGACGACCATCGAGGACAGCCTCGACCACCTCGAGACACTCGGGCACCGCCGGTTCGGACTCGTGCTCGAGGACCTCGAGGGCACCCCGATGGCCGGCTACGCGCCACACCTGCGCGTCGAGGCGACCTTCCGGCGCGCGATCGTCGAGCGCGGGCTGGCCGGGACGGTCGTCACCGCCGGGCCGGGCAGCGACGGCGGACGGCAGGCCACGAGCGACCTGCTCGCGGCGGACCCCGACGTCACGGCGCTGCTCGTGATGAAGGACGACTCGTCCGCCGGCGTCCTGGTCGGGCTCTACACCGCCGGGCGGCGGGTCCCCGAGGACGTCTCCGTGCTCAGCATCGCGTCGTCCGAGGCCAACGCCGACCAGCACTACCCGCGGCTGTCGACCATGGTCGCCCCCGGCCAGGAGCTCGGGACCCGGGCCGCCGATGCCCTCATCGAGCAGCTCGACGGCACGTCCGACGACCTGCCGCACTTCCTGCTGCCGTGCACGCTCCGCACCGCGGAGTCCACGGCCCCCGCCCCCGCCTGACCACTGCCGGACGGGAGGCGCGGTCCGGCGCCGCCACGGGCCTCCCGTCCGCCCGTTCCCACGTTTCGGGCTGAGCGACAGTTCGCGGGGCCGCGAACCCGTGAACTGTCGCCCAGCGCGAAAGCTCGGCACCGCGCCCCGCCCGCGCCCGCGCCCGCCGCCCGCGCCCGCGCCCGCCGCCCCCACCCACCGGGCGCTCAGGGTCCGTTGGTTGTGTGGACGCACAGGTTCGCAGCACCACACGTCGAGGAGGACGGATGGCCATCGACCGCAGGATGTTCCTGCTCGGGGGAGCGGGGGTGCTGCTCCTCGCGGGTTGCTCCACGCGCCCCGAGCGCACGCTGGTCCAGGACTGGCCCACCGACCCGCCGGAGGGCGAGGCGACGATCAGCTGGTGGGCGGGCCAGGTCGCCTCGAAGGACGGCGGTGACCTGCGGCGCCGGCTCATCGCCGAGTTCCAGAAGGAGCACCCGAACATCCGGGTGCGCATCGTGAGCGCCCCGAGCGACACGGACACGAACCGGACGAGCCTGACGACGCAGATCGCGGCCGGCAGCAGCACGCCGGACGTCTACCTCGGCGACGTCGCGTGGCCCGGGCAGTTCGCGAAGAACAAGCTCGCCACCCCGGTGAACCAGCTCGTGGGCGAGGACTTCTTCGACCAGTTCCCCGAGGGCCTGCGGCAGGCGGCGAGCGTCGACGGGACGTACTACATGTTCCCGCTCTACATCGACGAGTCGTTCTTCCTGTACCGGAAGGACCTGCTCGCGAAGCACTCCCTGCAGGTGCCGGGGTCGTGGGAGGAAGTGCGCGAGACGGCCGCGAAGCTCGTCGACACCGGTGACGTCAGCTACGGGTTCGCGTTCCAGGGCGACGTGTACGAGGGCCTCACCTGCAACGTCACCGAGTTCGTCGCGGACGCCGGCGGCTCGCTGCTCAACGACGACCTGACGAAGCCCGAGACGACGAGCTCGGAGACGAAGCGCGCCTTCGAGTTCATGCGGTCCCTGATCACGGACGGCGCGAGCCCCCGGGCCACCCTGACGTACCAGGAGCAGGACACGAACGACGCCTTCTCGGGCGGCCGGGCGGCGTTCCTGCGCAACTGGTCGTACGCGTGGGGCATCGCGAACGGGCCGGACAGCCAGGTCGCGGGCAAGGTCGGGCTCGCCGCCCGTCCCACCTTCGACGGGCAGGACGAGCACCACTCGACCATCGGCGGGTGGGGAAACTACATCAACCCGCACACGCAGCAGCCCGCGGCGGCACTGACGTTCGCACGCTGGATGTCGAGCGAGACGGCGCAGCAGTTCCTGACCCGCGAGGGCGGCGTCCTGCCTGCCCGCAGCGCGTCGCTCGTCAGCGAGGACGCGAAGCAGCAGAAGCGCCCGACGTACGACACCGCTGCCGGCATCACGCTCGTGCCCCGTCCGACGTCGACGGCGTACTACCCGAAGGTCTCGCAGGGCGTGTACCAGAACGGCAACAGCATCCTCGGCGGACAGGCGTCCGTCGACGGCGGCACGCGCACGATGGCCTCGGCCATCGCGCTCGCCCTGCAGGGGGAGGCGCTGTGAGCGCCGGCACGGCCACACGGTCGGGCACCAGGCCGGGAGGCACGGGTCGCCAAGACCCGCCGCCCCGCCTGAGCGGGCGGTCGCGTCTCGACCGCATCCGCGCGCGGGGCGCGTGGGGCTTCGCGGCCCCGGCGCTCCTGGTCGTCGCGGCGGTGACGATCTTCCCGGTGGTCTACTCGATCGTCCTGAGCTTCGCGGACGTCGAGGTCGGCTACGAGGGGTTCACGATCCAGTCGTTCGGGCTCGGCAACTACGCGGCCCTGCTGCAGAGCGCGGACTGGTACCGGGCGCTCGGCTTCACGGTGCTCTACACGGTCGTGACCGTCTCGGTGGAGCTCGTGCTCGGCATGCTCGTCGCCCTCGTGCTCGAGCGGCTCGGGGCCACGCGCGGCTGGATGCTCGCGCTCATGCTCATCCCGTGGTCGCTCGTCACCATCGTCAACGCGCAGCTGTGGAAGTACATCTACGACAGCACCTACGGCGTCGCGACGTGGTTCTTCGGTCTGTTCGGGGACGCCCCGGTGATCCTCGGTGAACCGGTGCCCGCGATCACGGGCCTGATGGTCGCGGACATCTGGAAGACGACGCCGTTCGTGGCGATCATCCTGCTCGCCGGGCTCGTGCAGATCTCCGAGGACCACTACGAGGCCGCCGAGCTCGACGGCGCCAGCACCTGGCAGACGTTCTGGCGGGTGGTGCTGCCGCAGCTCACCCCGACGCTGACGATCGCGGTGCTGTTCCGCATCCTGCAGGCGTTCGGCGTCTTCGACCTGCCCTTCGTGCTGACGAACGGCGGACCGGGCACCGCCACCCAGTCGCTCGCGATCATGGGCTACAAGGTCCTGTTCCAGGACATCAACATCGGCCCGGGCGCGGCGATCGCGACGTCCACCGCGATCATCGTCGCGGCCGGGTGTCTGCTGTTCCTCCGGGCCTTCCGGAACCAGGCGAAGGGAGGGGATGCCTGATGCCCCGTCAACGTGTGCGCAAGGGCTGGCGCAAGTGGGTCAACACCGTCAACGTCAGCGGCGTCGTCATCGCGGTGCTCACGGCGCTGCCGCTGTACTGGCTCGTGTCGACGTCGCTCAAGCCGGCGTCGGAGATCGGGCAGTCGCCGCCCACCGCGTTCCCGCAGTCGTTCACCCTCGACAACTTCGTGGTGGCCTTCCGCGACAACGCGCTCGGGCAGTACATGGTGAACAGCGTCATCGTGTCGGTGTCGACGACGGTGATCGTGCTCGCGCTGGCGTTCCTGGCGGGCTACGCGCTCGCCGGCCGGTGGATCAAGGGCCGCACGGCGATCATGACGTCGCTGCTCATGCTGTCGGTGTTCCCGGCGATCGCGGTGCTCACGCCGTTGTACCTGCTCGAGCGCAACCTCGGACTGCTCAACTCGTACCCGGGCCTGATCGTGCCGTACGTCGCGTTCAACCTGCCGTTCGCCATCTGGATCATGCGGAACTACCTCGTCGGGATCCCGTCGACGATCGAGGAAGCGTCCGAGATCGACGGGGCGGGGGCGTGGCGCACCGTGCTCAGCGTGATCCTGCCGATGGCGAAGCCGGGCCTGTTCACGGTCGGCGTCTTCACGTTCACGGCGTCGTGGAGCGAGTTCCTGATGGCGCTGACGTTCAACAGCGAGAACTCGTTCCGGACGATCCCGGTCGGCATCGCGCTGTTCGGGACGCAGTTCACGGTGCCCTTCGCGCAGATCTTCGCGGCGAGCGTCGCGGCGACGGTGCCGATCGTGATCCTGGTGCTCGTGTTCCGCCGCTCGATCGTGTCGGGGCTCACCTCCGGTGCCGTCAAGGGGTGACGCGTCCATTGATTCCTGAGGGATAGTCCGCCAGGATCGGAGCAGACGTCGACGGCGACGGCCAGGACCAACCACCCCGGCCGTCGCCGCCACCGATCGGCGTCACGGATCAGGAGACACGTCATGGCTGACAGCACTGCGCCCCCGCGCGCCCGGAACCGCGGCCGTCGCGCCGCGGACGACACCGCCCGCCGCTCCCGGCGTCGCAACCGGGTGTTCGCGCTCGCTGCCGGCGGGGTCCTCGTCATCGGTGGCGCGGGCTACACGCTCGCGTCGTGGACGGACACCGAGTGGGTGTTCGGCGGCAACGGCTCAGGTGGGCCGGGCGTGGGGACGTCCGGATTCGAGGTCGAGCAGAACGTCACGGCGCCGTTCGCCGCGGCGGGCTTCACCTCGGACGAGACGAACCCGGGGCAGGCGCTCCGGTTCACCGTCGACGCGCTCGCCCTGTCGCCGGGCACCGCGACCTACGCCCCCGTCGCGCTCCGCACCACTGCCGACTCGATCGCCGGCGACCTGGTGCTCCGGGCAGCGGTCCCGGCGTCCGGGGTCACGGTCTCCGACGCCGACGACGTGCTGTGGAACGCCCTGCAGGTCCGGGTCGCCGCGATCACGGACACCACCGCAGTGTGCGACGCCACCGCGTTCGACGTGCCGTGGACGAGCGTCGCGTCCGGGCCGCTCGGCACGGCTGCCGCGACGATCGCGCGGCCCCTCGCCGCGGCCAGCGGGTCGACGCAGGTGTACTGCTTCGAGGTCTCGCTGCCCGCGTCGCCGACCCTGCCCGCCGGCACGTCGGTCGACGCGCTCCAGGGGCGGACGGCCGCGCCCGCGTGGCAGTTCGCCGCCGAGTCCGACTGAGCGCGGCCGTGCGCGGCTCCACCGCGCCGACGTCCTCCGACGAGGGCGCGGCGCCGCCCCGTCGTCCTGCCGACCGCATCCGCACCGTCGTCCTGACGGTCGCCGGCGCGATCGGGCTCACGTGCCTGCTCGCCTGGGCCGCCGTGGCGTTCACCGGGCTGTCGTTCGTCGTCGTCACCACCGGGTCGATGGCCCCGACGATCCCCGCGGGCGGGCTCGCCATCACGCACCGCGTGCCCGCGGCCGAGATCACCGACGGGGACGTCGTCACGGTCCCACGCGCGGGGTCGGCCCTGCCCGTCACCCACCGGGTGGTCGCGGTGGACCGGGTCCCGGGGGACTCCGCCGCGCGGTCGCTCACCCTGCGGGGCGACGACAACGCCTCCGACGACCGCGACCCGTACGTCGTCCGGCACGCCGGACTCGTGCTGGCACACGCCCCTGGCCTCGGCTCGGTGCTCGTCGTGGTCACGAGTGCCCCGGCCCGTGGGCTGGCGGTCGCGCTCGTCGGCGTGCTCGTCGCGTGGGCGTTCTGGCCGGCCCGGCGGGAGGACTCGTGACCCGCGTCCTCGCCACCTCCGCGGCGGTCGCCGCGGTGCTCGTCGGTGCGGCCGGGGTCGGCACGACGGCGGTGGCGGTCGCCGCGACGGACTGGAGGCCCGTGGCCGAGACCGGCACGCCGGGCCGGTTGGTGCTGCACACCGGTCCGGAGCCCCTCGTGCTGCCCGGGGCGGGGAACGACGCGGACGTCACGTGGCAGGTGCGGACGAGCGTCGACGCGCCCGGCCCGGTCACCCTCGACCTGCAGCTCACGGGGCGGGGCGGCCTGCCGGGCGGGACCGACGGCGTGCTCGTGTCGGTGGCGACGTGCGACCAGCCGTGGGGGGACCCGTCCGGAGCCCCCACGTGCAGCGGACAGACCGCTGCCCTCGTCGACGCCGTCCCCCTCGTCGACTGGGCGACCACCGCGCCGTCCGTCCGCGTGCCCGACCCGGACGGCGACGGCTCGGCGTACCTGCTCGTCCGGTTGTCCCTCGGTGACGCCGCGACCACGGTGCCCCGGACCGCCGAGGTCGGCGTCGGCGTGACCGCCCGCGGCGGGGACCCCGTCGTGCCCGGACGCCCGACGCACGGCGACGGCGACGGCGACGGCAGTGGCGACGGCGGGGGCGACGACGTCGGTCCGGTCGTCCTCGCGATGACGGGCGGCGGGTTCGCGGGGCCGGTGCTCGTCGCGGTCGCGGCCGTGCTCGCCGGCGTCGCCCTCCGATTCCGACGCCCCGGGAGCCGGTCGTGAGCCGGCGTCCGCTGCACCTGCGCCGTGGGCGGATCGCGGTCGTCACCGGCATCGTCGTCGCAGCAGCCCTGGTCACGCCCACCGCCGTCCCGAGCACCGCGTCGTGGTCGGACCGCGAGTGGGCGCACGGGGCCGTGGGGACGTCGTCGTTCGACTGCGGCACCGACGCGGACTACACGTCGACGGCCTCGAGCCGGTTCCTGGGCGGGAGCATCGCCGGCATCGACCTCGACGACGTCGCGACGGTGCGCGGGGTCGACGTCGCGAAGACCGGAGCCGCACCGGCATCGGTCGAGCCGGCCACCGCGCCCGAGCTCGGCACCGGCGGCCGCCCGTTCACGCAGGCGTTCGGCAACCCGCTCGACGTCGGGCTGCTCGGCGACGTGGCGGGCATCGACCTCACCGGTCTCGGCCTCGGACTGCCGGCCGGTTCGGCGGGCGCGGTGAACCAGGTCGCGACGGCGTCGGGCACCGGTGACGCGGTGGCGGCATCCGGGCTCGTCGCGGACTCCGGTGGCGTGCTCGTCACGCCGACGACCCCGTCCGGGGACCTGCCCGACCCGGCGTCGATCACGCTCGGCCGCGCACTGCCGGGCATCGCGGACGTCACCGACGTGGGGCTCGACGTCGGTGCCGTCGGTGCGAGTGCGCAGCTCGCCGGGTGCGACGCGATCAGCGACGACGTGTGGGGCGGGGTCGTCCAGCGGACGCTCGCGACGAACCTGCGGGCCGCGGTGCAGCAGGTGGCAGCCGACAGCGGCCCCACCGGGCTCGAGCGCGACTACGGCATCGCGAGCCTCGACCTCCGTGTGGACAGCCCGCTCGTCGGTGCGCTCGTCACGGCCGTGAACGACACCGTGGTGCAGCTCGACGCCACGGTCGACGCGCTCGGTGGCACGGACGGGGTGCTCGCACGGACGATCAACCAGGGCGTGCTCGGGGTGCTCGGCGGGCTCACCGGCAGCCTCGGGCTCGGCACCATCGGGGGCACGGTCGAGATCACCGGGCCGGACCTGGCGGGCGCGGTCGCGCCGCTGCTCGCCGAACCCGTGCAGGACGCCGGCGGAACGTTGTCGCTCGACTTGTCGGCCGGATCCGTCCGGGTCGACCTCGCGCACCTGCTCGGCGACGACGCGCACGGGCTCAACGACCTGCCGCCGAACCACGAGGTGGTGCTCGACGCCGTCACCCTCGGTGCGCTGGCCGACCGGCTCGGGCAGGTGGTGGACGCCTGGGCGGGGAAGATCACGACCGCCCTGACGACCGCGCTCGGGTCCCTGCACGTCCGGATCGCGCTCGCCGCCGACCTCAGCGCACCCCTGGTGCTCGGCATCCGCGTGAAGATCGCCACGCTGTCGATCGGCGTCGACACCGGGGTCGCGGCGCTCATGGCGGGGCAGACGAAGCTGTCGGTCGGGGTCGCGCTGCTCGGACTCGACCTGGGGGGCCTGCTCGGCGTCGTGACCGGCCTCGCCACGTCGCTCGTGAACCCGTTGACCCAGGCGGTCGTGGGGACGCTCACGACCCGGTTGTTCGCACTCGTCGGGACGCTCGGCACGACGCTGACGACGACGATCGGTGGCCCGGTCGTCCGTGCGCTCGGGACGGTCCTCGCGCGGCTGCCCGGGGTGCTCTCGCTCCGGGTGAACGTGCAACAGGACCTCGCGGCCGCCCCGACCCCGGCCGGCCGTGCAACGACCGGGCAGTACACGCAGACCGCACTCCGCCTGTCGATCGCGGACGCCCTGGTGCCCGGGGGACTGGCCCGCGTCGACCTGGCCAGCGCCGTGGTGGGGCCGAACTCCGTGTCGCTCCTCGACGCCGCCCGTGCCCGAGATAGGTAGCATCGTTACCTAGCTGCGCATGGTGGACAATCACCGGAGTCGCACGCTGACCGCCCGTAATCTGCCGTCAGGGGCTCGGGGCGCCGAGGTCGACGGCCGCGATGATGCGGTCGACGATCCGGACGAACCGGACCCTGTCCCGTTCCGAGAAGGAGGCCAAGAGCTCGTGCAGGTGCTTGTTCGTGCCGTCCATGGCGATCGAGTAGTCGCGTCTGGCGGTCTCGGTCAGCTCGATGTGGCGACTCCGTCCGTCGGCCGGGTTCGGCACGCGGCTGAGGTGTCCGCTCTGCTCGAGTCGGTCCACCATGCCGGTCACCGCCGGGCCGGTCAGGCCGAGGTGCTTCGCGAGGTCCTTCACGCGGACGGTCCGGTCGGCCGCTTCGGCGCGGGACACGAACTGCAGCACGGTCAGGTCGCTGCCCGAGACGTCGAGCTGGTCGCGCAGCCGCGCCCGCAGTGCGGACACTGCTGCTTCGAGTCGGGTCAGCGCCGCCACGAGGTCGAGATCGCTCACGAGCGCGCCCCCTTCGAACCGATCGGGTCCGCGCCACCGTACGCCGTGCTCACCGGGTCAGCGTATCCACATAACGAGTCGCACGGTCAGGTTCGGGTGTCCGGCACGGGGGCGATGCACCGTGACTGACACGTACGAGGCCCCACCTGCCGGCGGACGCGCGAGCGAGTCGGTGCGCTTCGAGGTGTCCGGCACCGATCCGGAGTCGGCGGCGCGTGACCTGGCCACGGTGCACGGCGCCGACCAGTGGTCCGCCCAGCAGACCGGCAGCGAGTTCCTCTACCGCTACACCGCGGTCGGCGACGCCGAGATCAGCATCCGTCGGTCCCAGATGCGCGGCGTCCTGCGCGGTGCGATGCCGATCAGCACCGACTACATCGTCGCGTGGATGACGAGCGGCAGCGCCCACCTCGACGTCGGCGGGCAGCGGGTGGACCTGCACCGGAACGTGCCGACGCTGCTGCCCTGCGACACCGCGTTCGTCTTCGCGGCCGAGGACCACGACCAGCGTCTGGTGCACCTCGACCGGGAGCTCGTGCACCGGGTCGCCGGCGAACAGCTCGACCTGGGCGACCGCCCGCTGCGCTTCGACCACACGCGCGAACCGGACAACGCGATGTACGGCCGGTGGCAGGGCGCCCTCGCCGCGCTGTCCCGCGCGCTCCGTGTCGGCGGTCCGGACTCCGACACCTGGGTCGCGGCGAAGTCGCTCGCGATCGCCGCGTTCCTCGAGACCTTCCCGCCGCAGCTCGACGACCTGCCGGCCGAACTGGCCCTGCCGCGGAACGCCCGGCTGCGCGCCGCCGTCGAGTACGTCCACGCGCACGCGTCCGAGACCGTGACCATCGCCGACCTCGCCGCGGTGGCCGGCCTGAGCGTGCGGTCGGTGCAGGAGTCGTTCCGTCGGGTGTTCGACGTGTCGCCGCTCACCTACCTGCGGGACGTCCGTCTGGACCGCGTGCGCAGCGAACTCCTCGCACTCGACCCGCAGGTCGGAGCGATCGGCGACGTCGCCCGACGCTGGGGGTTCGCGCACCTCGGCCGGTTCTCGGCGTCGTACGCAGCCAGGTTCGGCGAGTACCCGAAGCAGACCCTGCGCCGCTAGCCGGGGGTCAGGCCCGCGGCGCGGGGCCGGTGCTGGAACGCACCCGCAGCGTGGTCGACAGACGGACGTGGTCCGACGCGGCCTCGCCACGGAGCATCGTCAGCAGCATCTCGACCGCGCGGGACCCGAGCTCGGCCAGTGGCTGCGACACGGTGGTGAGCGGCGGGGTGGTGATCGACGCCTGGGGGACGTCGTCGAACCCGACGACGGACAGGTCCTCCGGCACCCGCAGGCCGAGCTCTGCCGCGGCCCGCAGCACACCGACGGCTGACGAGTCGTTCGCGGCGAACACCGCGGTCGGTCGCTCGTCCATCGTGAGCAGGTCCCGCGCCACGGCCGCGGACTGCTCCTCTTGGTAGTCGCCGTCGCGGACGAGCCGCTCGTCGATCGGGAGTCCGGCGGCGGTCAGTGCGGAGCGGTACCCGGCCTCGCGCAGCTGGGCGGACGCCAGGTCGACGCGGCCCCGCAGGTGCGCGATCCGGGTGTGCCCGAGCGCGAGCAGGTGCTCGACGGCCTGGACGGCCCCGCCCTCGTTGTCGGCATCCACCGTCGCGTGCCCCTCGGGTCCGGTGTGCGGGTCGATCGCGACGACCGGGATCGACGAGCTCGACAGGGCCGTGGTCGGCGTGACGACGATGGCGCCGTCGATGAGGGTGCCGGACAGGCGTGACAGCGACCGGCGTTCCCAGCCCGGGCGGTCGGCGCCGGTCATCAGGCCGGCGTAGGCGAGCAGCTCGTAGCCGGTACCGGTCGTCGCGCTCGAGATGCCGCGCAGGAGCTCGGTCGAGAACGGCTCGAACTCGGGCACCAGGATCCCGACGACCCCGGTGCGGGAGCTCCGCAGGCTGCGGGCGACCAAGGACGTCTCGTAGCCGAGGTCCGCGACGACCTGCTGCACGCGGATCATCGTGGCCGCGGCGACGCCGTCGCGCTGGTTGATGACCTTCGACACGGTGGGGATCGAGACCCCCGCGACCCGTGCGACGTCGCCGATCGTCACCCGGCCGGCACCGGGACGCGCGCCGAGTGCCGAGTCCATGTGCTCACCGTACCGCTGATGGCGTGTCGAAACGGCGTAGAAAACGTTATCGATATCGATTGACAAGCGGCAGGAGCACCTGGCACGCTCTCCGCAGCGGCAGTGGATGTCGCTGCATGTCAACGACGACACGAGGAGTTCCACGATGACGAGGAAGATCCGTGCCGCGGCAGCCATCGCGCTGATCGGGGCGACAGCACTGGTGGCCACGGGCTGCTCGGCAGGCGGCAACGCGGCCGACGACGGCAACGGGAAGGTCACGATGACCTTCTGGCACAACTCCACCACCGGACCGGGCAAGGCCTACTGGGCCTCGACGGTCAAGGCGTTCGAGGCGAAGTACCCGAACGTCACCATCAAGACCCAGGCGATCCAGAACGAGGACCTGGACGGCAAGCTGCAGACCGCGCTCAACTCGGGCGACGGGCCGGACGTCTTCCTGCAGCGCGGCGGCGGCAAGATGGACGCGATGATCGCCGCCGGGCAGCTCATGGACATCTCCGGCTCCATCAGCGCCGACGCGAAGAAGTCCATCAGCGCCGGCACCTTCGCCGGCTACGAGAAGGACGGCAAGACCTACGCCATGCCCGGTGCCGTGCTTCCCGAGGGCATCTGGTACTCGAAGGACCTGTTCCAGAAGGCCGGCATCGACCGTACCCCGACGACGATGGACGAGCTGAACGACGACATCGCGAAGCTCAAGGCCGCCGACATCGACCCCGTCGCCGTCGGTGCGAAGGACGCCTGGCCCGCCGCCCACTGGTACTACAACTTCGCGCTGCGCGAGTGCAGCCAGAAGACGCTCGAGGGCGCGGCGAAGTCGCTGGAGTTCGACAACGCCTGCTGGACGAAGGCCGGCGAGCAGCTCGAGGACTTCACCAAGACGAAGCCGTTCAACGACGGCTTCCTGACGACCGCTGCCCAGCAGGGTGCCGGCAGCTCCGCCGGTCTCCTGGCGAACCACAAGGCCGCCATGGAGCTCATGGGGGCCTGGGACCCGGGCGTGATCAGCTCGCTCACCCCGGACGGCAAGCCGCTGGCCGACCTCGGCTGGTTCCCGTTCCCGACCATCGACGGTGGCAAGGGTGACCCGAAGTCGATGATGGGCGGCGTCGACGGCAACTCCTGCTCGGCGAAGGCCCCGAAGAAGGCCTGCACCGACTTCCTGAACTTCATCGTGCAGAAGGACAACCAAGAGGCCTACTACACGGCGTTCCAGGCCATCCCGGTCAACCAGGAGGCCCAGTCGGTCGTCGACGCGGACTACCTGAAGTCGGCGCTCGCCGCCTACCAGGACGCGCCGTTCGTCTCGCAGTACCTGGACACCCTGTACGGCCAGAACGTCGGCAACGCGCTGAACACCAGCGTCGTCGACCTGCTCGCCGGCAAGGGCAGCGCGAAGGACATCGTGGACACCACCAACCAGGCTGCGGCCAAGGGCTGACCATGACCCTCGACACCTCGCTCGGCACGACCCCGGCCACCGGGTCGGACACGGCCGCGGGGACGTCCCCGGCGGGGAGCGGTACGCCGCTCCCCGCCGGACGGCGGTCCACGCGCCGCATCGCGGACTGGCGGAAGCGCGTCGAGATCGCGGTGCTCGCCGGCCCCGCGGTCATCGTCTTCGTCACCTTCGTGATCCTGCCCGTGGTGCTCGCCGCCTACTACGGGTTCTTCAAGTGGCAGGGCTACGGCCCGCCCACCGACTTCGTGGGGCTGCAGAACTACCTGATCATCTTCCAGGACAAGGCGTTCCACGCGGTCCTGATGCACAACGGCTTCATCGTCGTGCTGTCCCTCGTGCTGCAGGGGCCGATCGCCATCGTGCTCGCGCTCCTGCTCAACCAGAAGATGCACGGCCGCGGGCTCGTCCGCGTGCTCGTGTTCGTCCCGTACGTCATCTCCGAGGTGATCGTCGGCACCGGCTGGAGCCTGATGCTCCAGTCGAACGGCGCGGTGAACGACCTGCTCCAGGGCATGGGGCTCGGCGGGCTGCGGGCCGACTGGCTGTCCAACCCGGACATCGCCATCTGGACCCTGCTCGTGATCATCTCGTGGAAGTACATCGGCTTCGCGGTGATCCTGTTCCTGGCCGGCCTGCAGAGCATCCCCGAGGAGCTGTTCGAGGCCGCGGCCATCGACGGCGCCGGGTACTGGCAGATCCAGCGGCGGATCACCCTGCCGCTGCTCGGCCCCACCATCCGGATCTGGGCGTTCCTGTCGATCATCGGCTCACTGCAGCTGTTCGACCTCGTCTACATCATCTGGGGGCAGTACATCTCGTCGACCGCCGGCACCTCGACGATGGCGACGTACATGGTCGCCAACGGTCGCACGTCCGGCAACTTCGGCTTCGGCAGCGCCGTCGCCGTGGTCATGTTCGTGATCTCGCTCGCCGTCGCCCTGATCTACCAGCGCTTCGTGCTCCGCCGCGACACCGCGGGTGCACTCACCGAGAGGAAGAACTGATGGCCACCACGAGCATCGTCGCCCCCGGGCGGCGGGCCACGCGGGAGCGGCGGTCCAGTGCGGCCATCGGTCGCGCGAACCCGCTCACCTACCTGGTGGCGATCCTGTTCGTCGCCGCGAACCTCGCCCCGGTGCTGTACATCGTGCTGGGCGGCTTCCGGACGAACTCGCAGATCACCACGAGCCCGGCCGGGCTGCCAGCGCCGTTCGAACTCGGCAACTACGGATCCGTGCTGTCCAGCGGGATCTTCTGGCAGCAGCTCGCGAACTCGACGATCAGCGCCGTGACCACCACCGCGGGCGTCGTCGTGCTCGGACTGATGGTGAGCTTCGTGCTCGCCCGCTACCGGTTCGCCGGCCGCGGTGCGCTGTACGCCCTGTTCGCCGCGGGGCTGATGTTCCCGATCACCGTCGCGATCACGCCGCTGTACCTGCTCGTGAAGGACCTCGGGCTGACGAACAGCCTGGCCGGCGTGATCCTGCCGCAGATCGCCTTCGCCCTGCCGACCACGGTCATCATCCTGGTGCCGTTCCTGCGGGCGATCCCGGACGAGCTCGAAGAAGCAGCGTCGATCGACGGCGCCAGCCGCCTCGGGTTCTTCTTCCGCATGGTCGTGCCGCTGTCGCTGCCGGGCGTCGTCACGGTCGGCATCCTGGCGTTCATCGCGAGCTGGAACAGCTACATCCTGCCGCTGTTCATCCTGAACAACGAGGGCAGCTACACACTGCCGCTCGGCGTGCAGGCGTTCTCGTCGCAGTACTCGGTCGACACGGCCAAGGTGCTGGCGTTCACGTCGATGTCGATGATCCCGGCACTGGTGTTCTTCACCATCTTCCAGCGCCGCATCGTCGGCGGCCTGACCGGGGCGGTGAAGGGGTGACGACGACGGACGCGACCCGGGACACCGGACGCCAGCCGCGCCTCCAGGCCGACCACGACGCGCCCGACGCGACCGGACCCGACCGCGCCACCGCCCTGCTCGCCGCCATGACCCTCGACGAGAAGGCGGCGCAGCTCGTCGGCTACTGGCTCGACCAGACCGGCGTCGTCGCGCCCATGCAGGGTGAGATGGCGGCGGCCGCCGACGGCCGCACCCTGGCGGACATCACCCGCGACGGCATCGGCCAGTTCACCCGCGTCTACGGCACGCGACCGGTCGAACCCGACGACCGCGCGGCCTGGCTGTGGGCGGAGCAGCGTCGACTCAAGCGCGAGACCCGGCTCGGGATCCCCGCGCTCGTGCACGAGGAGTGCCTGACCGGGCTCGCCGCGTGGAAGGCCGCGACGTTCCCCACCCCGCTGGCGTGGGGTGCGGCCTTCGACCCCGACCTGGTCGAGCAGGTCGGCGCCGCCATCGGCGCGTCGATGCGGCAGCTCGGCGTGCACCAGGGGCTCGCCCCGGTGCTCGACGTGGTGCGCGACCCGCGGTGGGGGCGGGTCGACGAGTGCATCGGCGAGGACCCGTACCTGGTCGGCACGGTGGGGACCGCCTACGTACGGGGGCTGCAGTCGGCCGGTGTCGACGCGACCCTCAAGCACTTCCTCGGGTACTCGGCCTCGCAGGCGGGGCGGAACCACGCGCCCGTGCACGCCGGGCCGCGCGAGGTCGCCGACGTGTACCTGCCGCCGTTCGTGATGGCCCTGCGCGACGGGGGCGCCCGGAGCGTCATGAACTCGTACGCCGAGATCGACGGCGTGCCCGTCGCGGCGAACGGTGAACTGCTGACCGGCCTGTTGCGTGACGAGCTCGGCTTCGACGGCACCGTCGTGGCGGACTACTTCTCGGTCGCGTTCCTCGAGGTGATGCACGGCATCGCCGCCGATCGTGGTGAAGCAGCGGCGCTCGCGCTCGAGGCGGGCATCGACGTCGAGCTGCCCACCGGGGACGCGTACCTCGCGCCGCTCGTCGAGTGGGTGCGGGCCGGTCTGCTCGACGAGAGTCTGGTCGACCGTGCGGTCCTGCGGGTGCTGCGGCAGAAGGAGCGACTGGGGCTGCTCGACCCGCAGGCGTTCGAGGACGAGCCACCCACCGGCATCGACCTGGACACCCCGCTGCACCGGTCGTTGGCGAAGCAGTTGGCGGCGCGGTCGCTGGTGCTGCTGTCGAACGACGATGTGGTCGCTGGCGCTGGCGCTGGCGCTGGCGCTGGCGCTGGTGCTGGTGCGGGCGTTGGCGTTGGCGTTGGCGTGCCGGCCGCCGCGCCCGTGCTGCCGCTGCGCGCCGGGGCGTCCGTCGCCGTCATCGGCCCGAACGCCGACCGCGCCGAGGCCCTGCAGGGCTGCTACTCGTTCGCCAACCACGTGCTCGCGTCGCACCCCGACCTGCCGCTCGGCTTCGCCATCCCGACCGTGCGCGAGGCGATGGTCGACGCCCTCGGCGACGACGCCGTGCGCTTCGCCGCGGGGTGCGCCGTCACCGGCTCCGACCGTGCCGGTTTCGCAGACGCCGTCGCCGTGGCCGCTGCCTCCGACGTCGCGGTCGTCGTCGTCGGCGACCAGGCCGGCCTGTTCGGCCGCGGCACCGTCGGCGAGGGGAACGACACCGAGTCGCTCGACCTGCCGGGTGTGCAACGCTCGCTCGTCGAGGCGGTCGTCGCCACCGGCACGCCGACCGTGGTGGTGCTGCTCACAGGGCGGCCGTACGCCATCGGGTGGGCGCTCGACGGCGGCGGCGACGGCGTCGTCGCCGCCGGCCCGGCCGGCGCGGGACGTCCGGCCGCCGTCGTGCAGGCCTTCTTCCCCGGCGAGGAGGGCGGCACCGCCATCGCCGACCTGCTCACCGGCGCCGCATCGCCGTCCGGTCGCCTGCCCGTCTCGCTGCCCCGTGCCGCCGGCGCCCAGCCGTACACGTACCTGCACCCGCGGCTCGGGGGGCCCTCGGACGTCACCGCCGCCGACTCGACGCCGGTCCGCCCGTTCGGCTTCGGCCTCGGCTACACGACGTTCACGTACGACGACCTGGTCGTCGACGCGTCCGTCCGCTCCGACGCCGTGTTCGAGGCATCCGTGACCGTCCGCAACACGGGCGCACACGCGGGCGAGGACGTCGTCCAGCTCTACGGCCACGACGTGCACGGCAGCGTCACCCGACCCGAGGTCCAGCTGCTCGGCTACGCGCGCGTCGCGCTCGCCGCGGGGGAGTCCACCCGGGTCCGCTTCCGCGTCCCCGTCCAGCGGTTCGCGTTCACCGACCGTCGCATGCGCCGGGTCGTCGAACCCGGTGCCGTGCAGGTCTGGGTCGCGTCCCACGCGGCGGCGTCACGACCGGGAGGCCCGGTGCCGGCAGGCGGGATCGTCGCGTCCGGCGACGGGCCGGTCCGACACCCCGTCCCCGGCTCCGCGACGGAGCGCGCCACGGTCGACGTGACGGGGCCGGTGCACGAGGTGACGCTGGACGACCCGCGGGTCGTCGAGTGGACGGTGGCCTGAACCGGGGCTGCGCCGACGGGGCGGGCCGTGCGGACGGATCAGGACGCACGGCCCGCCCCGGCAGCGCTACCGCGAACCCTGCTGCAGGGTCTCGGGCAGTGGCGGCAGGGGGCGATCGCTGTCGGCGACCCGGGTCAGCCGTGCTGCCAGTGGTCGGAAGAGCGCCGACAGCAGCACCTTGTCCGCCACACCCCGGGCGGCGAGCCCGAGCCGGGTCTGCGGGTACGCGAAGTGCACGATGCCCTTCGGGATGCCCTGGATCTTGTCGACCAGGGGGCGCATCCACGTGTCGAAGGCGTCGAGCGCGCGGTCGAGGTCCTCGTCCGCCGTGACCGATGCCGCCAGCACGTACCCGCTCGTCAGGGCGAGCGAAGCGCCACCGCCACCCATCGGTGTCACGCACCAGGCCGCATCGCCGATCACGCACACGCGGCCGCGGTGCCAGCGCGGCATCCGGATCTGGGTCAGCTCGTCCAGGTAGACGTCGTCCGAGCCGTCGAACCCGTCGAGCACGCGCTCGGTCTGCCAGCCGGCGTCGGCGTAGCGGGTCCGCAGTGTCGCCAGGGCCTCCGACCGCGAGCGGCCGACCAGGTCGTCGCCGCCGGCGTAGGCCAGGATCGCCCGCGTCGTGCCGTACGGGTCCGGGCGCAGGTGGACCTGACGCCCGCCGACAGCGTTGTACCAGCGCCAGCGGTCGTCGTCGGACGGCGTGCGCGGGATCGTCCCGAAGACCATGGTCACCCCGAGGTCCCGCTCGTCGACCTCGCCCTCCGCGGCGAAGAGCCGGTCGCGGGTCCGGGAGCGGACGCCCTCGGCGATGACCACGAGGTCGGCGTCGAGCACCCGTCCGGCGTCGGTGGTCACGGTCGCCCGGCGTCCGCCGGCCTGGTCGTCGACGTCCTGGATCGTCTCGCCGTAGACGATGCTGACGCCGTCGGGCAGGTCGTCGAGGATCACCCGGGCGAAGTCGCCGCGCAGGACCTCGAGTTCTGCGGTGGCACCGTCCGGGCCGTCGGAGGGCAGCTCGGACCGGACCTTGCCGTCACGATCGACGATCACCGTCCCGGTCTCGGTCGTGTTGCGTGCGCGGACGGCGTCGACCAGGCCCATGCGCTCGAGCACCTCGCGAGCGACCCCGCGGACGTCGACGTTCTGCCCGCCGTCGCGGAAGGACGGCGCACGTTCGATCACCGTCACCTGCCACCCGACGTGGCGCAACCACCAGGCGGCGGACAGGCCTGCGATGCTGGCTCCGGAGATCACTGCGTGCTGTGAGGTCATGCTTTACAGTAAAGCAACTGCACAGTAAAGGAACCTGGATGCCCGACATCGACCCCCTCACCACGGTGTGGTCCGACGACGAGGTGGCCGTCATGCACGCGCTGCGCGACTGGGCCGTCACCTTCGACGAACTCCAGCGCCACCTGTCGTCGTGGATCGGTCTGCCCGGTTCCGACGCGAACGCCCTCGGGCAGATCGTGTGGGCGGACCAGGCCGGCGAGCCACTCTCCCCGGCGCAGTTGGCCCGGCGGATCGGCATGACGTCGGGCGCCACGTCGGTACTGCTCGACCGCCTCGAAGGGGCCGGGCACGTCACCCGGCACCGCGAGAGCGCCGACCGACGGCGGGTCACCCTGCGGCCGACCGAGTCCGCGCGCGCCGAGAGCGGGCGGTTCCTCGCGTTCTCCGGTGCCGAGATCGCCGCCACGGTGCGGGACACCGATCCTGAGGAGACGCGGGTCGTCCTGGCGTTCCTGCGACGCATGACCGACGCCGCCGCGTCGGCGAACGGTCGCCTGCAGGCATGCTGAGGGAACCGACGGGCGGCGTCGCCGCGCTCAGTGCTCCTTGACGAGCGCCTCGACGTTGTTGCCGTCGGGGTCGCTCACGAACGCCGTGTAGGCGCGGTACTCGGGCCAGTACCGAGGCTCGTGGCGCGAGAGCCCGCCGGACGCGACGGCCGCCCAGTGGAACGCATCGACCTCGGTGCGGCTCGCCGCCTCGAACGCCAGGTGCAGACCACGGGTCACCGCCGCCGTCGTGGGTGCGGTCTCGAGCGAGACGCTCGGGGTGTCCTGGCCGGTGGTCCAGTACTCGGCGACGGACTCGGTGCGGTAGCCCGCCTCGACCCCCAGTGGCGCGAGTGCCGCCGTGTAGAACGCCTCGCTCGCGGCGAAGTCGCTGGCGAAGACCCCGAGGTGGTGGATGAGGCGAGGACCGGGCACGGGAGTGACGGTACCCACGTCAGCTCGTTGCCGAGGTCGCCGACAGGCTGCCGAGCAGGGTGAGGCGTTCTCCGGTGGGCGACCCGGCTGTCGCCGTGCAGGCGTACATGGTCCACCCGGGACTGTCGGGCAGGTCGAACGCCTCGTACGTGAACTCGAGGTCGCCGACGTCGGGGTGGTGGATCCGCTTCGCACCGGTGCGGTGGAACCGCACGTCGTGGGCAGCCCAGCGGGCCCGGAACTCGTCGGACCGGGTCACGAGCTCCCCGATGAGTCCGGTGAGGTCCTTGTCGTGCGGGTGTTGTCCGGCAGTCTGTCGGAGCGTCGCGACGATGCTGTTCGCGCCCGCCACCCAGTCCGGGTAGAAGGTCCGGGCCGCGGGGTCGAGGAACGTGAAGCGTGCGTTGTTGCCCTGCGCACCCGGGGCGTCGAGGACCGGTGCCAGGAGCGCCCGGCCGAGCGGGTTCGTCGCGACGATGTCCATCTGCCGGTTCCGCACCCACGTCGGTGTCCCGGTGACCGTGTCGAGGAAGCGTTGCAGACTCGGACGCACGACTGGCTCCGGCGTGGTGGTCCGCCGACGGATCGGGGCCGGAGCCGCGCCGCGGGCGAGGTCGTGCAGGTGCTCGGTCTCGGCGTCGTCCAGTTGCAGCGCACTGGCGATCGCCTCGAGGATCTCGGTCGACACCCCGGAGAGGTTCCCGCGCTCGATCTTTGCGTAGTAGTCGATGCTCGTCCCCGCGAGCATCGCGACCTCCTCGCGACGGAGCCCGGGGACGCGTCGCCGACCGCCGCTGATGAGGCCGGCCTGCTCGGGCGTGATGCGAGCACGCCGGGTGCGGAGGAAGTCACTGACCTCGGCCTGGTTGTCCATGCCCCTCACCGTACGACGACGCGCTGTCGCGAAGGAGTGACTGCTGGTACACGGAAGAGCCCGCCCTCCCACGGACGCCGTCGCGGGAGTCTCATGGGAGTCATGGCGAAGACGACTCCCACAGTGACCCTCAACACCGGTACGACGATGCCGCAGCTCGGCTTCGGCGTCTACCAGATCCCCGCCGACGAGACCGAGCGGGCCGTCACCGATGCGATCACGTCCGGCTACCGACTGATCGACACCGCCGCCTCGTACGGCAACGAGGAAGCCGTCGGCCGGGGCATCGCCGCCAGCGGTGTGCCCCGCGAGGAGCTGTTCATCACCTCGAAGCTGTGGATCCAGCGCCGCGGCGAGGACGGCGCCCGTGACGCGATCACCACGTCGTTGCAGAAGCTCGGCCTGGACTACCTCGACCTGTACCTGATCCACCAGCCGTTCGGTGACTACTACGGCGAGTGGCGTGCTCTCGAAACGGCGCACCGAGACGGCCGGCTCCGCGCGATCGGCGTGTCCAACTTCGCCGCCGACCGACTCGTGGACCTCATCGCGTTCGCCGACGTCGTGCCCGCGGTGAACCAGATGGAGACGAACCCGTTCCACCAGCAGGCCGACTACCAGGAGCTGATGCAGACGGAGGGCGTGCAGCTCGAGGCATGGGCGCCGTTCGCCGAGGGCAAGAACGATCTGTTCACCAACCCGGTCCTGTCCGAGATCGGTGCGGCGCACGGCAAATCGGTCGCGCAGGTCGTGCTCCGGTGGCTCGTGCAGCGCGGCGTCGTGGTCGTGTCGAAGTCCGTCAAGCCCGAGCGCATGCAGCAGAACCTCGACGTCGTCGACTTCGAGCTCACCGACGAGCAGATGGCGACGATCGCCGAGCTCGAGGCCGGTGAGTCGCAGTTCTTCTCCCACGTCGACCCCGACATGGTCCGCTGGCTCACCGGCCGCGCCGAAGCCTGATCTGCGTGCCCGGCCGGCAGCCCACCCGCCGTCAGGTGCTGCGGACCGCCACAGCGAGCACGCTCAGTGTCGCCGTGGGTGGGCTGTTGGCCGCGTGCACCACCGCGCCCACTCCGTCCACCACCCCGAGGAGCACCGTGTCCCCGACCGCGCGCGACGACCGCGTCCTGCTGGCGTACTTCTCCCGACCCGGCGAGAACTACTGGAACGGCGGTCGGCGCACCATCGACACGGGCAACACCGAGGTCCTCGCCGGTCTGATCGGTGACCGGATCGACTGCGACGTCGTCCGCATCGAGGCCGCCGACCCCTACTCCGACCGCTACGACGCCACCGTGGCGCGCAACAGCACGGAGCAGGACGACGACGCCCGTCCGGAGATCGCGAGCGAACTGCCCGATCTGCGCGCCTACGACACGGTGCTGCTCGGGAGCCCGATCTGGAACGTCCAGCCGCCGATGATCATGGCGACCTTCGTCGAGGCCGTCGACCTGTCCGGCAAGCGGCTGCTGCCGGTCGTCACGTACGCGGTGAGCGGTCTGGGCTCCACCGAGTCCTTCTACCGCGACCTCGACACCGGGGCGACGCTCGGCGAGGGGCTCGCAGTGCGCGGCGAAGACGTCCGCGAGCGCGCTGCCGGAGACGACGTCGACCGGTGGCTGCGGAACGTCGGGCTCACCTGACCGTCACAGGGCCGCAGCGATCGCTGCCCGGGCCGTGTCGATGACCCGCATCACGCCGACGACATCGTCGTGCGTGTGCACCGGCGACTCGATCCGCCCCTCGGCTGCGAAGGACGCGAGTGCGGTGGCCTGGTAGGCGAGCCCGTCATGCAGCACCTCGAGTCGCTGGTCCGTCCAGGTCGCGGACTCCGACGCCGCGAAGTTCCCACGAACCGCGGTGATCGACGAGGGCCCGAAGAACGGGCTGCCGACGTCGATGCGTCCCTCGGTGCCGACGACCGAGGCTCGCACGGGCAGCGCGGTCTCGAGCGACGTCGACAACATCGACCGGGCTCCGCCCGCGTACGAGAGCAGCAGGTCGGCGCGCACGTCGACGCCGCCCGGACCGCTCGCCCCTTCGACCAGCACGCGGTCCGGGGAGCCGAGCACCGAGGCGGCGAACGAGATCGGGTAGACGCCGGCGTCCAGCAGCGCGCCGCCGCCGAGCTCCGGCGCCCACAGGCGGTGCCCCGGGTCGTACGGCATCACGAACCCGAAGTCGGCGGTCACGAGCCGGACGGTGCCGATCGTGCCGTCGGTGAGCAGTCGCCGCATGATGTCCGACTGCGGCAGGTACCGCGTCCACATCGCCTCCATGACGACCACGCCGGCGGCCCGTCCCGCACCGGTGATCTCCTGCGCCTCGGCAGCGGACATCGCGATCGGCTTCTCGATCAGGACGTGCTTGCCGGCGGCGATCGCAGCGAGGGCCTGCTCGCGGTGCAGCGGGTGCGGGGTGGCGACGTAGACGACGTTGACCTCGGGGTCGGTCACGAGCGCCTCGACACTCGGCACGGTCCGGTCGATACCGTGCTCCTTCGCGAACCGTGCGGTCTTCGCAGCATCACGGGCGGTCACGGCGATCACCCGCTGCGGCGTGTGCCGGTGGATCGCGGTGACGAACTTGCCGGCGATGCCAGTGCCGATCACGCCCCACCGCAGGGCCGGAACGGCGTCGGGGTCGGGCAGCACCGGGGTGGGCAGCGTCAGGGTCATCGTCGTCCTCTCGCAGGGATTGGCTCGTGCCATCGCAGCCTACGCGTCCTTCGCACGTGCCAGACTGGCCGGGTGACGACGGGGACCGACGACCTGCCGGAGCGGCGCCCCACCGGCGGCCGCCTGCCGACGATGCGCGACGTCGCCGAGCACGTCGGGATGTCCCGGCAGCTCGTCTCGCTCGTGCTCCGCGGCGCGCCCGGACCCAGCGCGGAGTCCCGCGACCGGATCCTCGCGGCGGCGGCCGAGCTAGGCTACCGCCCGCACACCTCGGCCCGGCTGCTCCGCGAGGGCCGCACGCGGCTCATCGGTGCGGTCTTCAGCATGCGCAACCCGTTCCAGGTCCGGTTCGTCGAACGGCTCTTCGCCCGTGCCGCCGAGCAGGGCTTCGGCGTCGCCCTCGGCCCCGCCGGTGCCGAGCGCTCGACGGACCAGGTGGTGGCCGACCTGCTCGGCGAACGCGTCGAGGCCCTCGTCGTGTTCAACCCCGACCCCGACGCGACCGCGCTCGAGGAGGCGAGTCGCCTCGTGCCGGTCGTGCTCCTCGGCGAGTGGACGGACGCCCCCTACGCCGACAACGTGCACGTGGACGAGACCGGTGGGCTCCGCGCCGCGGTCGAGCACCTGATCGGTCTCGGTCACCGCCGCATCGCCTACGTCGGTGGCGAGGACGGGCTGGTCGGCCTCGATCGTGCGACCGCGTACCGTGCCGCGATGCAGGGCGCCGGACTCGCAGCCGAGACCGACGTCGTCCCCAGCGGCTTCAGCGAAGAGGATGGCGCCGCGGCCGCCCGCACGCTCGTCGCCCGCGACACCCTGCCCACCGCCGTGGTCTGCTGCGGTGACCAGTGCGCCACCGGCCTGCTCGCCGTCTTCGCGCAGCACGGTGTCGACGTGCCGGGACGGGTGTCGGTGGTCGGCTTCGACGACAGCTACCTCGCGTCGCTCAGCTACCACCGCTTGACGTCGGTGCACCAGGACGTCGAGGCGACGGTCGACGCGGCGCTGGCTGCCGTCCTCGACCGGACCTCGGGGAACGGTGGGGAGCGACGTCGTGTCGCGACACCGACCGGGTTCGTGGTGCGCGCGTCGACGGGTCCTGCCGAGCGCTGAGCGTCGAGCGTTGACCCGGAACGACGTGGTGGACGTCGTGCGACGTCGACCATGTCGTTCCGGGTCGGGGTGGCTGCCGCTCAGCGCACGCTGCGGATCGGGATCACGACGAGTGCGCCGACGAGTGCCACGATGCCGGCGCCCCAGAGCAGCACCGGGTAGTTGTCACCAGCGCCGACCCCGAGCAGCAAGGCACCGAGTGCCGGCGCGAACGACTGCGGCAGGGAGTTCGCGATGTTCATGACGCCGAGGTCCTTGCCGGGCTTGTCCTTGTCGGGCAGGACGTCGACCACCAGGGCGTTGTCGACGGCCACGTAGATGCCGTAGGCGAAGCCCATGATCACCTCGGCGACGTAGAACACGGTGACGTCCTGCGCGTAGACGAGCACGACGAGGCCCACGCCGAAGAGCAGGGTCGAGCCGCCGACGAACACCTTGCGGCGCCGCAGCCGGTCGGACAGCCAGCCCGAGAACGCCGTGCCGATCATGAGTGCGATCGTGTAGAGGAGGACACCGAACGCCACTGCCGAGGTGGCGCGTTGCGCGGTCATGCCGAGGTGGTCCTGCATGTAGAACAGCCGGAACGTCGTGAACAGGAACGTGGCGAGGATGATCAGGAACCGCGACCACCACGCCAGTCCGTAGTCGCGGTGCGTGATCGGGTTCGTCCAGAAGGTCTGCACGATCGTGAGCCACGAGAACGGCTTCGGTCGGACCTCGGGGATGCGGTCGGGGGTGACGAACGCGTACACCAGCACGCAGAGCACGCCGAGGATGCCGGGCAAGATGAACAGCAGCGGCAGGTTCTCGACCAGCAGGACGGCGGCGTACGTGCCGGCGAGCACGGCCAGGTTCTGCGCCAGCCCGATCACGCTCGAGGCGCGGCCGCGTTGCAGCTCGGGCACGTTGTCCGCCCAGCTGGCCATCATGGCCGAGTAGGCGGCGTTCGACCCGAGCTGGCAGATGATCCACGCCACGGTGAGCATGCCGACGTTCGGCGAGTACGCCACCATGGCGAGTCCGCCGAGCAGCACCAGGATGCCGCCGAGTAGCCACGGGCGGCGGCGCCCCCACCGCGTCCGGGTTCGATCACTCAGGGCGCCGAACAGCGGGTTGCCGAAGATCGCGCCGAGCGATCCGAGCGGCAGCGCGACGGCGATCACCGAGGCGGGGTCGTCGGGGTTCAGCGCCTGGGCCTTCAGTTGCATGCTGACGTAGACCGGCGACAAGATCGCCACGTAGATGCCGAACTGTGCCAGTCCGAGGGCGGTCAGGTACCAGTTGCTGACGTGGTTGGTCGGGGTGGCGGTGGTGAACGGGTGCGCCGGCAGCCTTGTCGACATCGACTCCTCCTCGGGTCGTGTGCACGTCGTCCGGTCGGAAACCCGGTCATCGGTGACGCGCGTTTGGCTCGTGCTAACATGACGACGTCGGCGATGTTATCTCGTGCCAAGCGCAAATGCCACCGCCCGACGACGAACCACGGAACCGAGAGCACTGGAGCACGATGATCCCCACCGCCCTGCCCGAACCCGAGCTCTTCACGACGGCGTCCGGTGAGCCGTCCCTCGGCTGGGGGATCGTCGGCCCCGGCTGGATCGCCGGCGAGTTCGCCACCGCGGTGCGCGCTTCGACCGCCCAGCGCATCGTCGCCGTCGCGTCCCGGTCACTGCCCCGCGCATCCGCGTTCGCCGCCGAGCACGGGATCGAGGCAGCCGTGGAGGGTGTCGACGCCCTCGTCGCCCGGCCCGACGTCGACGTGGTCTACATCGCGACACCGCAGAGTGAGCACGCCGCGGTGGCCCTGGCAGCGATCGCCGCCGGCAAGCACGTGCTCATCGAGAAGCCCTTCACCGTCACGGCTGCCGAGGCCCGCACCGTCGCCGATGCCGCACGCGCCGCCGGGGTGCTCGCGATGGAGGGCATGTGGAGCCGGTACCTGCCGCAGGCCTCGGTGCTCCGGACCCTGCTGGCGGACGGTGCGCTCGGTGCGGTGCGCAGCGTGCTCGCCGACCACGGCCAGGCGATCCCGTTCGGCCCGGACCACCGGCTGTTCCGTCCGGAGCTCGGCGGGGGAGCGCTGCTCGACCTCGGCATCTACGCCGTGCAGTTCGCGTCGATGGTGCTCGGGACCCCGGACCGCGTCACGGCACGAGGCCGGATGACCGAGTCCGGCGTCGACGCCTCCGGCTCGCTCGTCCTCGAACACGGCGCCGCCCAGGCCGTCCTGCACACGACCATCGCCGCCCGCACGCCCACGACTGCGTCGATCGCCGGCACCGAGGGCACGATCGACTTCGCCGGACCCTTCTACAACCCGACGACCTTCACGATCTCGGCAGCAGCACACGGTTCGCCCGTCCTGCACTGGCAGGACCCGACACCGCTGCGGGGCTTCGCCGCCCTGGCCTGGGAAGCCACCGCCCTGGCACGCTTCGTCGGCGAGGGGCGGACGGAGTCCCCGCTGCACACCCTCGACGAGACGATCTCGATCCTCGAGACCGTCGACACCGCCCGCGCGCAGATCGCCGCGGGCTGAGCAGGAGACGACGATGTCCGACCTCATCACCACCCTCGAACAGCAGGAGCGCGACCTCGTGCTCGACGCCTTCACCCACGACGACGCCTGGGAGCTGGGCTCCCTGATCCGCGGCATCGCCCACGAGGCCGGCCACGCCGTCGGCATCGACATCCGTCGTCCCGGCCTCGGCCTGTTCCGCGCGGCGACACCGGGCATCACCCCGGACCAGCACGTCTGGATCGACCGCAAGGCCGCGGTCGTGCTCCGGATGGAGCAGTCGAGTGCCCTCGTCGACGCCCGGCTGTCCGCCGCCGGGGTCGATCCCGCGGCGATCGGGTGGCTCGGCGCCGAGTACGCCGTGACCGGAGGGTCGTTCCCGATCCGGGTCCGCGGTGCCGGTGTGGTCGCGGCCGCGACGGCCTCCGGCCTGTCCTCGACGGAGGACCACGACCTCGTCGTCGCCGGGCTCCGTGCGTTCCTCGAGGGACGCCGGTGACCGCACTCCGCGTCGCCGTGATCGGGACGGGCATGATCGCGGACGCGCACGTCCGGGCGGCCCGTGACGCCGGCGCGGTCGTCGGCGGGGTGCTCGGCTCGTCGGCGTCGCGATCCCGGCAGGCCGCCGAACGGTGGGGCGTGCCGACCGGGTACGCGTCCGTCGACGAACTGGTCGCGGACCGGCCGGACGTCGTGCACGTCTGCACGCCGAACGACACCCACGTCGACTACGCCCTGGCCGCCACGGCGGCCGGGCTGCACACCGTCGTCGAGAAGCCGGTCGCGATGACGCTCTCGGAGGGCCGACGGCTCGCCGATGCCGTGCGCGCCGCCGGCACGGTGAGCACGGTCCCGTACGTGTACCGGTACCACCCGATGGTCCGGGAGCTCCGTGCCCGGGTCGCCGCGGGCACGCTCGGCCGGGTGCTGACCGTGCACGGCTCGTACCTGCAGGACTGGATGGTGTCGCCGGACGCCTCGACGTGGCGGGTCGACCCGGAGCGGGGCGGTCCGTCGCGGGCGTTCGCGGACATCGGGACGCACTGGACCGACCTGGCCGAGTTCATCACCGGAACGAGGTTCACGGAGTTGACCGCCCGGACGTCGATCGCCTACGCCGAGCGCCCCGACCCCACCTCCGCCGGCGCATCGTTCGGCGGACCCGGACCCGGAACCGGAACCGGAACCGGAACCGGAACCGGCACCAGCGCCGAAACCGGCACCGGCACCGTCCCGGTCCGCACCGAGGACACCGCCGTCGTGACCTTCGCCACCGCCGACGGCACCCTGGCCAACACCGTCGTCTCGCAGGTCGCCGCCGGCCGGAAGAACCGCCTGTGGATCGAGGTCGACGGCTCGCAGGGGTCTGCCGTGTTCGACCAGGAGCACCCCGAGTCCGTGTGGTTCGGCGGCGAGCACGGCTCCACGACGGTGCACCGTGCCGAAGGATCCGTCTCCGCCGGCCAGGCGCGGCTCAACCGGACACCGGCCGGGCACCCGCAGGGCTGGACGGACGCCTTCGCGGCGTTCTGCGCCGACACCTACGCCGCGGTCCGTGGCGAGACACCCGAGGGACTCCCCACCGTCGAGGACGGTGTCCGCTCCCTCGAGGTCGTCGACGCCGTCCTGCGCGGAGCCGCGACCGGACGGTGGACGAGCACCAGCACGGAGGAACGATGAGCACCACCACCAACCCCGTCACCCTGTTCACCGGGCAGTGGGCCGACCTGCCCTTCGAGGAGGTCGCCCGCCTGGCCGCGGAGTGGGGCTACGACGGTCTCGAGATCGCAGCGTCCGGCGACCACCTCGACCTCGCCCGCGCGGACGAGGACGACGCCTACCTGCGGAGCCGGCTCGAGGTCCTCGACCGCCACGGCCTCGGGGTGTGGGCGATCTCGAACCACCTCGCAGGGCAAGCCGTCTGCGACGACCCGATCGACTTCCGCCACCGCGCGATCCTGCGCGACACCGTGTGGGGCGACGGTGACGGCGAGGGCGTCCGGCAGCGCGCCGCCGCCGACATGCAGCGTGCGGCCCGCGTGGCCCGGAAGATGGGTGTCGACACCGTCGTCGGGTTCACCGGATCGAGCATCTGGCAGTACGTCGCGATGTTCCCGCCCGTCGGGCAGGACGTCATCGACGCCGGCTACCAGGACTTCGCGGACCGGTGGAACCCGATCCTCGACGTGTTCGAGGCCGAGGGTGTCCGGTTCGCCCACGAGGTCCACCCGTCCGAGATCGCGTACGACCACTGGACGAGCGTGCGTGCCCTCGAGGCGATCGACCACCGCTCGGCCTTCGGGTTCAACTGGGACCCGTCGCACATGGCATGGCAGGGCATCGACACCGTCGGCTTCATCACCGACTTCGCGGACCGCATCCACCACGTCGACTGCAAGGACACCCGCATCCGTTCCGCGTCGGGCCGGCAGGGCATCCTCGGATCCCACCTGCCGTGGGGCGATCCACGCCGCGGATGGGACTTCGTCTCGACCGGGCACGGGGACATCCCCTGGGAGGACGCGTTCCGCGCGCTCCGGCACATCGGCTACGCCGGCCCGATCTCCGTGGAGTGGGAGGACGCTGGCATGGACCGCCTGCACGGCGCCGCCGAGGCGGCCGCGTTCGTCCGCTCCCTGCTCTGGCCGCAGCCGCAGGCTGCGTTCGACGCCGCCTTCAGCAACCAGTAGCGGTGGTCGTCACCGCGTGACGGACGGGAGGCCCGGTTCCAGCTGGCACCGGGCCTCCCGGCTCTCAACCGGTCGCGTTCGCGGGCGTGAGGTTCCACGACTTGCCGCTCACGTTCCCCGAGGTTCCGTGGACGGCTCCTGGGTGCCCCGAGATGCGAGGATTTCGGAACCTGGGGCGCCCAGCGGACGCCCGCTCAGGCGGGCAGCGGCACGAAGTCGAACTCCTGGAACGATGCGACCTCGTCCGCCCAGCGGGTGGCGACGAAGCGCTGGTGCGCGGGGTGTGCGTCGTACGCCGAGTAGGTGTCCTGGTCGGCGAACGCCATCGAGAACTGGAACCGGAAGTCGCTCTGCGTGGACACCTGGCGGGACACCGTGAAGTCCTGCACGCCGGGGATCGCCGGCAGGGTGTCGCGGGCGGTCTCGAGGAACGCTGCCTCGTGCGGGGAGCCGGCGGCGTGGACGAGCGTGAAGCAGACGGTGTGGACGATCATGCGGGGTCTCCGGTGGGGTAGTCGACGAAGGCGAAGGCGGACCCGTCGGGAGCCCACCCGTTGACGTTGAGGGTGCCCTGCCCGCCGTCGAGCTCGACGATGGTCTCGGCTGCCTGCCAGACCTCGGGTCCCCAGGCGCTGACGGATCCGTCACCGGTGACGAGGCGCAACCGCACGCGCTCGTCGGCCGGGTGCCCCTCGGTGCCGGGCGGGAACGACAGGTAGACGGCGGCGTCGTCGGTCGGGGCGGGGTGCGGGAACCAGTTGACGTGCTCGTCGACCGTGAGCTGCTCGATCCCGGTGCCGTCCGGTCGGACCCGGGCGATCTGCGCGTGCCCCGGTGCGGACTCGAACTGCTCGGTGTTGAACAGGATCCACGCGCCGTCCGGCGTCCACTCCGGGCCGTCGGCCGCGGAGGGGTCCGTCGTCACGGCGCGGTCCGAGCTGCCGTCGACGCCCATCACCCGGATCGTGCCCGAGGACCAGACGGCGTCACCGGACGGGTCGAGCCGGACGTAGGCGAGCTCGGAGCCGTCGGGGCTGACGCCGTGCAGGAAGTGCAGACCGCCGTCATCCGCGGTGACCCGGGTCGCTGCGCCGCCGGCGAGCGGGGCGCTCCAGATCTGGAAGTCGTTCGCGCTGACGTGCACGGTGACGCCGTCGGGATCGAGCACGTGGTCGTTGTTCAGGGGCGGGACGCCCTCGATCGCGACGTGCTCCGGAGCTGCGGCACCGTCGGACGGCATCGTCCAGAGGACCCCGTCGCCGTTCAGCACGAGACGGCCGTCGGTGGTCCAGTTCGGCGCTTCGTAGAGCCGCTCGGCGGACTCGTGCACGGTCGTCACGCTGCGATCGGCTCGGTGCCAGATCCGGATCCGGCAGGTCTGACCCGGTGCGAGCACGCGACCCGGGGCTTCATCGTCGAGGGGCATGGCACACCTTCCGCAGTGAATGTTGGCTCGTGACAACCCTAGCTGAAGTCGATCGTGATCCACCCCCCGCGTTGGGGATGATGACATGTCCTCGCTTCCAATAAGGTGAAGGGGATCGTACCTAGACGAAAGCTCACGTTGCCGCACTCCCCGCGCCCTTCCCGCCTGCCCTTCATCGCCGCCACCACCTCGGTCGTCGTCATCGCCGGAGCACTGCTCGCCGCGATCCCGAACACCGCAACCGCTGTGGAAGCACCGATCGCGACGTCGACCGCCACGCCGACCGCGACGGCGACGCCGACCGCTCCGGCACCCGTCGCGACACCGTCGCCGTCGGTGCCGGCGCCCGCAGCGCCGACGGCGCCGAAGCCCACGGCGACCCCGAAGCCCAGCGCGACTCCGAAGCCCACGCCGTCGACGATCTCCGTCACCTACGCCGGGGACTCGCTGACCGCGATGGAGGGCTCGTGGATGCGGCAGATGAACGACAAGACGCTCACGAACATCGGCGGCACGGCCATCGGCGGTGCCACGACGCCGCGGATCCTGACCCGGTCGTCGGCGAAGGACGCTGACGTCCTGGTCGTGATGGCCGGCACGAACGACCTCCGGTACGCCTACAGCAGCAAGAGCATCCAGCAGAACATCGGCAAGATCGTCACGAAGATCGGCGCCCGCCACGTCGTCATCGCCGCGATCGCCCCGTCGAACATCACGAAGTACGGCAAGAAGCGCATCGACCGTCGCAAACAGGGCGAGATCCTCAACCGTGACCTGCAGAACTACGCACTCACCCACGGCTACCTGTTCGTCGACCCGTGGGCGGCGGACCGGCAGCTGAACGGTGGATGGCCGTCGAGCCGGACCTACGACGGCGTCCACCCCACGGTCGCGATGTCGAAGAAGGTCGCGGTCCGCATGCAGCAGGCCATCCACATCGCGGTGGAGGGCGCGAAGGGCTAGCCTGATCGGACGGCGAACGTCCGACCATCACACCGGAGTCATGGCAACGCAGAACTGAGCCAGCGCACCCGCGCAGGCAATCGCATCGCGAGCGACCCGCTCGCGATCCTTCTGCACGCCCGCGACGGCTCTGCGTCGCGATGACTCCTGGGATCCTTCGTGTTCTTCGCCTCTGCCCGACTCCGGGCTGCACGCTCAGCACTCTCCGAACACCGCTTCGTCACGTTCGCGGTGCTCATCGACACTGTCGGCGCCGGCCTGACGCTGCCGCTGACGATCGTCTACTTCACCCTCACCACTGACCTACCGCTCGCGGTCATCGGTCTGCTGTCGACGGCGGCGTCCCTCGTCGCGCTGCCGATCGGTCTCCTGGGCGGGGTCGTGACTGATCGCCTCGGCGCGAAGGTGTCGATGATCGTCAACAACCTGATGTCCGCCGCGGGCTTCGCGGTCTACCTGATCGCGCACGACCCGGTCTTGGTGTTCGTCGCGATCTTCCTCGCCAACGCGTCCGAGCGCCTGTACTGGACGTCGTGGACTGCCTACGTCCACGACCTCGCGGACGGGCGACCGTTCGAACGGTGGTTCGCGTTCCTCGAAGCGATCAAGGCGGCAGCCCTCGGCTCAGGTGCGATCCTCGCGGCGGTCGCGCTCGCGCAGGGGCAGGACGGCCTCCGCTGGCTCATCCTCGCGAACGTGGTCACGAGTGTCGCGGCGGCGATCGTCTTCGCCACGCAGCGACCCGGCGAACGGGCACGTCACCCGCAGCCGCCACGCGGTGCGGACGAGTCGTCCGGCACGATCCGGGAGTTCTTCGCGGACCGCTCGATGCGGCTCATCACCCTCGGGCAGTTCCTCATCGGTCCGGCGATGGTCCTCCCGAACGTCGCCCTCAGTGTGCTGTTCGTCCAGCATTGGCACATGCCGCCGGCGGTGGCCCCCGTGCAGTTCGCCATCGCCACCGCGCTCTGTGCCGTCTTCCAGACCTCGGTCACGCGGTGGGTCGTCGGGCTCCGGCGCGGCACGTTGGTCGCGGTCGGCGCCCTGCTCACTGCGCTGACCGCGCTTCCGCTCATCGTCCTCCCGCCGCTGGACGGTGCCGCGGCCTGGTCCTACGTCGCCGTCGTTGGGGTACTGCTCGCAGCGGCGGACATGATCGCGCTGCCAGCCGCCAACGCCGTCATGGCCGAGGCCCCGCACCCGCGCGTGCGGGGTCGCGCGATCGGCGTCTTCCAGACCGCGAGCTCGATCGGGATGGCGCTCTTCCCGCTCGGTCTCGGACTGCTCGACACCGATGTGCCGTGGCTGCTCTGGGTGATGACGGTGCTGGTGTTCGCCGGGGCGGCGTGGAGCTGGCGCGCGGCCGTGAGCGGCCTGCCTGCCCGGGTGCAGATCGCCTCACCGGGTGATGCCGACAGCTGAGGGCCCGGAAGGACTTGTACCGAGCTGTTGACACACGTACACTCCGGCTTGTACCTTCTGGACAGTACATTGGAGGGGTCATGGAGTACGTCGTGGGATTCGCGGGAGTGCTGGTCGCAGCACTCGCCGTCGGTGGGCTGGCCGGATGGCTCCGGCTCCGTCGGTCCGTGTCGAGCGAACGAGGCGCAGCGGTGGTGGTGGCACAGCGGGCACTCCTGGTCCGGGTGGTCCTGAGCCTCGTCGTCGGCTTGGCCGTGTTCGTCGTCTGTGCGGTCGCGGGAACGAACGCGCGAGCGCTGCAGGGCGTGTCGTTCTTCGTGGGGCCCAGCGCCGGCGCAGGCGTCGCACTCCTCGTCTTCGCCGCGATCCCCGCCGTCACGATCGACGGCGCGACGGCGCACCGCTCCGCGTCGTTGCAGGTGCGGTCCGCACGGAGCGCCCTGCTTCCGCAGCAGTGGCGGCGTCTCTGGTGGGCGGTCGGATGTGCCGTCGGCATCGTCCTGGTTGCGGGGCTCGGATCGGCTCCCGCGCCGGACGGGCGGTGGCTGTGCACGAGCGTGTTCCCGATGCAGTGCCCGGCCGGCGACGGGCCGTACCTCTTCCCCGGCTGGTACTTCGGCCTTCCGGCGCTCCTCGGCATGGCGCTGCTCTCGGCCGGGGTGTGGGCGTCGCTCTGGCGGATCGCAGTGACCCCGGCCGCGGCGTGGCCGGATCTCGACGCAGCGGACGGAGCGCTGCGACAGCGTGCGGGGCAGGTCGTCGCACTGGTCGGGACTGCCGCTGCACTCCTGACCGCGGCGGTCTTCCTCTCGGCGGCCGGTCTGCCGTTGATGAACGCGCTGCACCTCGACTCCGGTCTGGCCGGAGGGGCCGCAACGGTGGTGGCGCGACTCGGGATGGTCGTGGTCCTGGCTGGAGTCGTCGTCGCGTTCGCGGGCGTCGTCACGGCCGTCGCGGCGGTCGTCCGAGCCGTGACGGCAGCCCGCCTGATCGCGACGGGGGCGGTCGCCGCGTGATCACCCTCAGCGCCGATGACCCGACGCCACCGTTCGAGCAGGTCCGCAAGCAGCTGGCCGACGCGATCCGGTCCGGTGAGCTCACGGCCCACGAGCGGCTCCCGTCGATCAGACAGCTCGCCGGCGATCTCCGCGTCGCCCCGGGGACGGTCGCGCGGGCCTACCAGCAGCTCGAGGCAGACGGCTTGATCGCCACGGGCCGCGGCCGCGGGACCACGGTCCGTGAGACGCAGGCAGTGTCCGATGCAGTCGTCGCGAGTGTCGCGCAGATGGTCGAATCGGTGCGGGGCGACGTCGGACTCGACGCGCTCCTGGCGACCGTCGCGTCGATGTGGGAAGGACGTCGGCGCTGACGGTGCCGACACGGTGCGCCGTGCCTTCGGGCTGATCCCTCGCCCGGGTCAGCTGACCCGCGCCACGCGCCGACGTGCCCACAGCACGCCGACGGCGGCGAGTGCCCCACCGACCACGGCGCCGATGGTGTTCGTGATCCAGTCGCTCGTGTCGCACGCCCGACCGATCACGGGGACGACCGCCTGGACGACCTCGATGAGGACGGAGAACGCGCTGGCGCCGACGGCCGCGAGGACCGGGCGCCGCCACCGCACCCCGGCCAGGAACGCGACCGGCACGAACAACAGCACGTTGGCCGTCGACTCGACCGCGGTCGGCGCCAGGTACGGCAGCCCGACGTTGCAGGTGACGTCGGACCGGGGAGCGCCGTCGGGAGACATGGTGAGCGCGAGCGTCACGACCACGGCGAGGCCGAACAGCACGGCGGTGAGCCGCGGCAGGCGCGCCAGCCAGACGCCCACGACGGGCGCGACGATGATGACCGCGATCAGCACGCCGAACGCGAGCCACGGTACTTCGATGAGCAGAGTCGAGAGCATGGATCTCCGGACGGGAGGCCCGGTGCCAGCTGGCACCGGGCTTCCCGTCACTCAGGGGTGTCGGATCAGAGCGCGGCGCGACGACGGCGCACTGCGCGTGCGCCGATCAGGCCGGCGCCGACCAGGACGAGGCCGACCGCCCACGGCAGGGCGCCGGTGGCGTCCGAACCCGTGTAGGCGAGCTGCCCCGAGGTCGGGGTCGTCCCCCCGACGGCGACCGTCGGTGCCGTCGACACCGTCGGCACGACGGGGCGCACGTCGACCGGGAACGAGGTGCTCTGCAGCCCCTCGCCGCCGACGGTCAGCGTGTGCGTCGAGGCGTGTGGGAAGGTGACGCCGACGGCGCTCTCGGCGTCGAACTCGGTGTAGGGCGCGACCACGTCACTGGCGACGTCCGAGGTGACGATCGGCGTCCAGACGGGGTTGCCGTCCCCGTCGGCGGAGTCGATCGGGTTCCCGAAGCGGTCGACCAGGTTGCCGGAGACGACGAGTGTTCCGCCTTGCGCGACCGTCGGACGTCCACCGTCCACGACGTCGAGACCCCCGAAGGAGCCGTCCTCGTCGGTGGTGAGCTTCACGGTCAGGACGGTGCCGTCCGTGCCGATGATCCACATCGTCTTCTTCGGCGCGTCGATCGACTCCGCGTCGAGGGTGAAGACCTGGACGCCGTACGCGGCGGCCGGGTCGACGGTCAGCTCGACGTACTGCGTGACCGACTCGGTACCGCTCGTGGCCGTGATCGCGAACTGGTACCAGGACGCCGTCGTGGCGGTGCCGCTCAGCTCACCGGTGGCGGCGTCGAAGGTGATGCCGTCGGGCAGCTGGATGTCCGGACCGAACTCCTCGTCCGTGTCGTCCGGTTGGAACCCGAACCCGATCGTCCAGCCGGAGTCGCCGGAGTCGCCGGAGCCGCCGGAGGTGCCCGCGGCGAGTGCCGCTGCCTGCGACTTCGTCATGACGACGTCGCCGTCGTCGTCGCCGTCGTACCAGGCGAGCGCGTACGTCGGCGCGGGGGAGCCCTGCGCCCGGAAGGTGTACGAGAACGGGTCGCCAGCGGTCGACTCGAGGGCGAGCGGGTCTCCAGCGTCCGCCCCCGCGGCGATCGCCGTGCCCGCGGAGTCGACGAACACCGGGTCCTGCGTGACGGGGGCCGAGGTCGCCGTCACGGTCGCCGTCGATCCGTCGGGCAGGGCACCGGTGACCTGGACCGACACCCGTTCCCCGGCCTGCGCCGCATCGATCGTGTACGAGCCGCTCGTCGCCAGCACGGTGGTGGAACCGGCCTGGGTCCAGACGTACCGGAACGCCCCGTCCTCGTCGAAGCCGACGGGGACGGCGGTGAGCACGGAACCGACCTCCGTGTCGCCGGTGATGGTGACGGCGGGGTCGACGGCCTGCTGCGCGGTCGGCGCCGAGGTCGGTGACGGCGTGGCGGTCGGCACTGCGGCGGAGGGATCGGCGGCGGCTGTGGGGTCCCGCTCGGACGCCGTGGGCGTCGAGGCGTCGCTCGACGGCTCGGTGGTCGTCGGCGCAGCATCGGGCGAAGGCGTCGCGGACGTCGGGGCGGACGGCTCCGCAGCGGACGGCTCGGACGGATCCGCCGTCGGCGAAGCGGCCGACGCCGGGGCGTCGGTCGCAGCGGGAGCGGACGTTGCGGTCGACGCCGCCGGGTCGCTCGCCGGCTCGGCGTGGGCGGCCGTCGCGGTCACGAGGCCGAGGCCCGTGGTCAGCGCGACGAGGGCTGCGGTGGTGCCGACGGCGCAGGCGCGTCGGACGGTGGAGGCGCTGTGGCGCACGGGTCCCCCTGGATCGTGTCCGGTCGGGTGCCGGATCGTGTGGATCAGCCGAGAAAGCTCAGGCGTCCTCGGATCGTAGGGCCTGGGACCGCTTCAGACCGACGGGGTGTCCGGATCGTGACCATGACTGGGGGCGGCGGTCGTCGCGCGGAACCCCCGGTCGAGGAACGCGACGATCCACTCGAAGCTCGCGTCGACGTCGGTGCGCATCTGGAACCCACCGGACGTCTCGATGGTCGCGAAGCCGTGCAGGACACTGCGCAGCAGGCGGAGCGCGTGCACCTCGTCGGCGGGGTCGAGCCCGTAGCCGCGCAGCGCCGCTGCGAACGAGGCGAGGGTGCGCTCCAGGGCGACGGCCAACGGGTCGTCCGGCCCGGTGGGACGGATCCCGACCGTCGCCTCGTACCGACCGGGGTGCCGCTGCACGTACCGGCGGACGGTCTGCGCGGCCGCCTCGACGGCATCGCGCCCGGCGAGCCCCTGCATCGCGTCGCGCAGGTCGTCGCCGAGTTCGTTCGCGGCGAGGATCGCGATCCGGCGGGTCAGGTCGGTGAGTCCGTCGACGTGCTTGTACAGCGACGGCGACTTCACGCCGAGCCGTTCGGCGACGACGCTCATGCTCAGCCGTGCGAGCCCGATCTCGTCGGCCAGCCCCGCCGCGGCGGTGGTGACGGCGGCGGGGTCGAGTCCTGCCCTAGCCACGGTGGCCACCGACCGGCGCGAGCGTGCGGCCGAGGAAGGGGAGCACGAGCGCGAGGACCTCGGTCGGGGCCTCGGTGTGCGGGTAGTGGCCGGCACCGTCGATGACGGCCAGCTCGCCGAGTCCGTCGGGCAGGTCGGCCAGGACCCGCTCGCCCTCGGCACGCGGGACGGCCCAGTCGGGGTCGGCGCTGCCCTCGATCACCAGGACGGGGCACCGCACGTCCGCCAGCCGTGCACCGGCGTCGGCGGGCGAGGTCTTCGTCATCGCGCGCAGCACCGCCATCCGCTCCGGCTGCTGCAGCGTCGACTCGATGCGGCCCAGTTCCTCGGTCCAGTCGGTCGGCTTCGTCGGCACGGCGAGGTCCAGGTAGGCCAGCCAGCCGGTCAGGCTCCCGGTCGTCATCACCTTGGCGAGCTGGAGCGTGCCGGCGCGGTGGTGGCGGTTCCGGAGCAGGCCGCCGAGGTCGAACGACTGCTTCCGCGTGAACGGTGCCAGCTCGACGATGCCGGTGACGACGTCGGGGGCATCGGCGGCGGCGATGGTGGCCGCCCCGCCGCTGATCGACTGCCCGACGATGACCGCGGGGCCGCCGAGGTGCCGGACGACGGCGATCAGGTCGCGAGCGATGTCGGCGCGCTGGTACGACGCCCATCCCGTGCTCGAGTCGCCACACCCGCGGATGTCGACGTTCGCCACCCGGTAGCCGGCGGCGACGAGTTCGGGGACCAGGAACCGGTAGGCGTGCCGGCTGTCGCCCATGCCGTGTGCGAGGACGACGAGCGGTCCGTCGCCGCTGACGTCGTACGCGATGGTGCCTTCGTCGGTGCGCAGGTGTTCGAGCATGACTGCCTCCATGGCTAAGTGTGTTAGCTAGAAGCTAAGACAATTAGCCGACGCTGTCAAGCCCGCCACGGCAGTTGCGTCGTGCGGCGGCGGACGGGAGGCCCGTGGCGGGCCCGCACCGGGCCTCCCGTCCGCTCGTCGGTCGCCGTCAGTGCACCGTGTCCAGCGCGTCCGACAGGTCCAGGGACCAGACGGCGACCCCGGTCAGGCCGAGCCGCTCGGCGAGGGCCACGCGCTCGCGCAGCGACCGCGCGTCGGACCACCAGAGCACCTCGTCGCTGGGCAGGGTCGCCGTCCACTCGCCCGCTGTCGCGTTCCAGGTCGGGGTGATGCCGGCCTTCCGGACGCGACGACGGGCCTGGTCGTCGGACAGCTGCCCCGCCGGTCGCGGCCCCTTCCAGTGGTAGCCGTACCCGGCGACGCCGAGCACGATCTGGTCGGCGGGCGCGAGGGTGGCGAGCGCCCTGGCGGACTTCGACGCCCAGGGCAACGACCCGACCGGCCCCGGTGCGTCCGGCTCCCACGGGCCGTGCTGGTCGTAGGCCATCAGTGTGAGGTGGTCCAGCGGAGCGCGGAGTGCCCGGACGTCGTACCCCATGCGCGCGTACCCGGCCGCGGTCGTCGACGCCGACAGGGCGATGTCGAGCCGGACGTCGTCGCCGACCGCCGCACGGAGCTCCCGCGCGAAGGCCGTCAACCCCGCCGTGTCGGCCGCGGTCAACGCCTCGAGGTCGATCATGACCGAGTCCCACCCGGATCGCACGTCGGTCGCGAGCGCGCGGACGACGTGGGACCGGTTGGCGGGGGACCGGAGCATCCTCCGGGCGATCGGCTCGCTGAAGTCGCCGTCGGCGTAGTTGCTGACGAGCAGCTGCGCCTCGAGCCCGCGGGCGTGCGCCCGGTTGCGCTGTGTCCTCGCCTCGCGGGAGGGAGTGCTGACGCGCGTGCCGGTCCGGCTCAGCAGCAGCCCGTCGACGCCGACGACGTCCATCGCCGATGCGTTGGCGTCGATCAGCGCGGGGTCCGCCCCCTCTGGCTGGAAGCCCGTGACGTCGAACCAGTCGGGGGTGCCGGACTCGGCGTTCGCGGGGCCCGTGAAGCCGGTCAGGACGAGGCCCGCGGTCAGGGTGACGGCGAGGAGGACGGAACGCGGCCTGGTGATCACGCTCCGAGTGTGTCAGGCCGGAGCAGCCGCCGCGTCGACCGGTGTGCTGAACTGCTCGACCAGCGTCCGCTTCAGGACCTTGCCGCTCGGTCCGAGGGGCAGGGCGTCGACCACGTGCACGACCCGCGGGAACTTGTACGCCGCGATCTCGTCGGACACGAAGTGGACGAGCTCGTCCGGGCTGACGGTCGCGCCGGCGCGGAGCACCACAGCGGCCTCGATCTCCTGGCCGTGCAGCTCGTGCGGGACGCCGAAGACCGCCGCCATGGTGACGTCCGGGTGCGTCGCCAGCACCTCTTCGACCTGTCGCGGGTACACGTTGTAGCCGTTGCGGATGATCATGTCCTTCGTGCGGTCGACGATCGTCAGGTACCCGTCGTCGTCCTTCGTGCCGAGGTCGCCGGTGCGGAACCAGCCGTCGACGATCGCCGCGTCCGTGTCCTCCGGCCGGTCCAGGTACCCGTTCATCAGGTTGTGCCCGCGGATGACGAGCTCGCCGATCTCGCCGTGCGGCAGCAGCACGATCGCGTCCGGCGTGGCCGGGTCGGCGATCTCGACGTCGACACCCCACACGGGCGTCCCGATCGTCCCCGGTCGCGGCGCTCGGCCGACGTGGTTGAAGGTGGCCACGGGCGACGTCTCGGTCAGGCCGTAGCCCTCGTGGATCGGCGCGTCGAACACGGACTGGAACCGCTCGAGGACGGCCAACGGCAACGACGCCCCGCCCGAGATCGCGTAGCGCAGGTCCGGGCGGGCGTCGTTGCGGGTCGCGGCGTCGAGCAGTGCCATGTACATCGTCGGCACCCCCATGAAGATCTCGCAGCCGTGCTCGACCATCGCCGACAGTGCTGCGTCGCCGTCGAACTTCGGGAGCATCACGATGGTGGCGCCGGCGCGGAACCCGGTGTTCATCGTGCAGGTCTGACCGAACGTGTGGAACAGCGGGAGTGCCCCGAGCAGGACGTCGCCGCGGTGCATGTCGAAGGTGCTCATCAGGTTCGTGTTGACCTGTTCGAGCAGGGCGAAGTGCGAGCCCTCTGCACCCTTCGGCTTGCCGGTGGTCCCGCTCGTGTACAGGATCGTCGCGGTGTCGAAGGGGTCGCGGGGGACGTAGGTGTCGAGGGGTTCGGCTGCCGCGGCCAGGGCCTCGAGGCGGTCCGGGCCGTCGTGGCCGTCGTGGTCGTCGTGGTCGGCCGGTGCGAGCACGGTGATGACGTCGACGCCGGCGAGCTCGGCGCCGGCCGCGCCCTCGGCGAGCAGCGGAGCGGCGCAGACGAGCAGCATGGCGCCGCTGTCCTGCAGCAGGTACTCGATCTCGCGCCGCTTGAGCAGCGCGTGGACGGGGACGACGACGGCGCCGAGCGCGAGGGTGGCGTAGTAGACGCGGGCGAAGTCCGCGACGTTCGGCACGAGCATCGCCACGCGCGATCCCTCGGTGACCCCGCGGGCCCGGAGCGCTCCGGCGTAGGCGAGGGTCTCGGACCACAGCTCGGCGTAGGTGGTGCGGTGGTCAGCGACGATCACGGCGACGTCGTCCGGGTACCGCGCGGCGGACTCGGCGAGGATCGCGGCGACCGAGGCGGTGGCCCGGGTCGGTCTGGGGGTGCCGTGGTGAGCGGCGGTGGTGGGCTCGGTGCGCGTCATTCCGGTCTCCGTCTTCGGTGACGAGTGGTTCCCCGGATCATACGTCCGGCCGCCGGTCAGAACGTCGTGCGCTCCTCGAACACCGACATGATCATGGCCGCACCGAGCCGTGCGCTCCGGGCGGGCTTCGCCGAGCCCTGCACCGCTGACTCCACCCGGGCGCCCTCGACCAGCAGCGACAGGGTCTCGGCGATGTGCGCCGGCATGTCCGCACGGGTGCACAGCAACGTGAGGTGGCTCTCGACGTCGCGGAAGTGCTCGGCTGCGAGCGAGGCGATCTCCGGGTCCTGCCGTCCGAGCTCGGCGTGTCCGTTGATGAACGCGCAGCCGCGCCACCCCTCGTCCGCGAAGCACTCCTCGAGGTAGCTGAAGATGCCGAGGATCTCGTCGCGGGGATCCGCCGAGGTGGTGGCGATGTGGTCCAGGGCCCGACGCCACGCGCCGTGCCAGCGTCGCAGGACCGCCACCACGAGCGCCTGCTTGGACGGGTAGGCCGCCGTCAGCTCGTCCACGCTCATGCCTGCGTGCGCGGCGACGTCCTCGAAGCGCACCGGGATCACGCCGTGCGCCGTGAAGAGGTCGTCGGCGGCCTTGGATGCGGTGCGCTGCGCGGTCGTCTCGACGGCCGGGGGCGTGAGTGTGAGGAGCGTCATGGGGAAGTGGGGATCACCCTATCGATCGGTGGACGGACGGCGGGGTGTCAGGATGCGAAGAAGTCCGCGTAGCTCGGGTCGGCGTGGCCCATGTGCGCACTGAGACGGGCCTGGACGATCTCGTCGAGGTCGGCGGGCGGGGTCAAGCCCCGTCGGCGCCACTCGACCGGGTTGCTGCGGAGCTGCTCGAGCGTGCTCTGGTCAAGCATCGTGGCGTTCCTGTTCTGCGAAGAGTGCGCTCATGTCGATGGCCTGGGTACGGACGTCCTCGACCGCCGATCCGTCGCGGATCACGCGGAGAGTCCGAGCACGGCGGCGGCGGACGCGAGGACGCTCACCGAGACGATGCCGGTGCTCACCGCGGCGATCTGCAGCGTGCGCTGTCGCTGGGCGTCCCGCAGCTCACTGAAGCCGCCGCGGTGGCGGTTGCGCCGGCCGGACACCGACGTCGCTTCGAAGGCGTGCTTGGGTGCGCTGATCGGGTGGACCGGAGTTGCGGTCACGGCGGTCATGTCGTCCTCGTGTTCTCCTGAGCGGCCCGTTGCCGCTGGATGAGACGACCGTACGAGCAGCGGGGTCGTCGGTGCGCGCCAGGACCGATGACTCGACGGATCGCGGATGTCGGGAGCGGTCCGGCGGTCGAAATCCGGACATCGTCCCGTCGCCACGAGCATCCGGTCCACGCGCCGACGATCGTCGGTAGCGCTTCTCGGACAGCGACACGGACGACGCGCGTCCGTTCGGTCACACTGCTCTCGGTGAACCGATGACAGACGAACGAGCTCGCGTGCAGGACGACGTCCGGTCCGCCGACGTCGACGAAGCACGCGACTTCCTGGTCGGGGCGTACGACGCCTCCGAGTGGCGCGCCGAGACGACCGCGCAGCCCTTCACCTTCCGGTACTCGGCGGTCGGCGACTCGACGATGACGTTGCGCGCGATCCGGTTCGACGGGCACCTCGACGGCGTCATGACGCCGTCGGACGACTTCGTCGTGCAGTGGATCACCAGGGGTACCGGCTTCATCGGCGAGGGTGACGACCGCCTCGTGAGCGCCGTGGGCCGGCCGCAGCTGTGGCCGCAGGACGGCGCCGCGTTCACGTACCAGGACTACGACCAGCGTCTCGTCCAGATCAACCGGGCATCGCTCGAGGAGGTCGCCGGCGAGCGCGGCGCGGCGTCGGGCGGCGTGCAGCTCGACCACACCGTGCAACCCGACGACCGGGCCGTGACGATGTGGCGGAACACCGTCAAGCTCATCTCGCACACGGTGCTCGACCGGCAGGTCTCACCGCTGCTGCAGGCCGAGATGGGTCGGCTGGGGGCGCTGGCGCTGCTCGAGCTGTACCCGGTCGTCTCGGCCACGCTGCCGGACGAACTGCTGCTCCCGCGCAACGCGCACATCCGCCGGGCCGTCGAGTACGTGCACGAGCACGCCCACCTGCCGATCACGAGCACCGACCTGGCCGAGGTGGCCTCCCTGAGCCTGCGTGCCCTGCAGCAGGCGTTCCAGCGGCAGCTCGGGGTGAGCCCGAACGGCTACCTGCGCGGGGTCCGTCTCGACCGGGTGCGCGACGAGCTCGTGCACGCCGACCCGGCGGGGACGAGCATCGCCGACGTCGCCCGGCAGTGGGGGTTCGCCCACGCTGGTCGGTTCTCGGCGGCCTACCTCGAACGCCACGGCGAGTACCCCCGGGACACGATGCGGCGGGCGTGACACCCCGACGGCCATGATGGGTGCGTGCTCGACGACGACACCCACCGCCACCGACTGGACGCGGTCCTGCGCGCCGTCGGGAGCTCGGACGCCCAGGCCGAACGGCTGCTGGGCGGATCCGTGAACCACACCTACCGGGTGCGGCGAGCGGTCGGTGCCGACGTCGTCGTGCGGTTCCCCGTCGACCCCCTGCGCTCGGACGAGTTCCCCGTCGAGGCGTGGGCCGCGCGAGCGGCTGCCGCAGCGGGCATCGCCGTCGCTCGGCCCGTCGACCACGGCGTCCAGGACGGCGTCCCGTTCATCGTGTCCGAGTACGTCGAACCCGACCCGCGGCCGATCGATCACCCCTGGACGTGGCTCGGCTCGTTCGCCCGCACCGTCGCCTCGATCGACCTGGGCGCGGCGCCGGCGTCGCTGTTCACCCGCTTCGGCACCGACCTGGCTCGGGCGTGGTCGGCGCACCTGGCCTACAACAGCGCAGCGCTCGTCGCGGACGACCCACTCCGCCGGGACGGCGCCTACACCTCGGCCGGCGCACTCCGGAGGCACTTCGAACGGCTGGCCGCGGAGCACTTCGCGTTCGGACTCGCGCACGGCGACCTGGCACCGCGGAACCTGATCGCACGGGGACCGGGTCGCGCGCCCGTGCTCATCGACTGGGGTGCTGCCGAGACCGGTCCGTCACCGTGGACCGACGCTCGTCGGGTGTTCGAGTGGGCGTTCGTCGACGCGACGATCTCGAGGGCCGAGTACGACGAGTTCACCGCCGCCGCCGGGCTGGCCAGCCCGGCTGACCACGCGACCCTGGCGTCGCTCACCGCGCTGCACCTCGTCGACGTGACCCGGTGGGCGCGGGAGCAACGGCCGGACCTGTACGCCGAGTACGTCGACCGGTGCCGGGTCGGTCTCGAGCGCATCGAGCGCATCGAACGTCTCGAGCGGATCGAGCGCGCTTCGGGGGAGTGAGCGGCGAGCGACCGCGGCGGCCCGGGGGCGTCGGTCACGCCCCGAGCAGGCCGCACCGCCGCAGGATCTCGTCGACGACCGCCGACAGCGGCCGGGTCGCGTCGATCGGCGTGCCGGGAGGTGTGTCCGCACCGGACGCGTGGAGCTGACGGACCAGGGCCCGCTCGGCCGTTCGGCCCCGCCCCGCCCACTCGTCGCCGGCGCGCGCGTCGAGCCGGTCGTCGAGCGTCGCTGCGTCGACGGTCAGGACGAAGACCTCGTCGAACAGGTCGAGGAACGCGCCGACGTTCCGGGATCCGCCACAGAAGAAGGTCACCGGTTCCGAGCGGTCCGCCGCCCGCTCCCGGACCAGCTCGGCGTTCCAGAGGTGGTGGGCGTGCACGTCGAGGCCGGACAGACCGTCGACGGCGGCGCCGGTGCGGGGATCACCCTGGTACGCGAGTTCGCGGTCCCCGTTCACCGCCGGGAAGCCGCGCCGGCGCAACTCGAGGCAGACAGCCGTCTTCCCGGTACCGGAGACGCCCTCCACGACGAAGTTCCTGACGCCCATGCGTGGCACGCTACGCGGCCGCCGCCGTCACGCCCGTGCGCGCAGGAACGCCACCTGCCGTTCCCAGTGCCGGAAGCCGCCACCCTCGTGCCCGTTGTACGGGTAGACCTCGATCTCACGGTCGGCCGGCACGTGCGTATCGTCCGCCCCGAGTGCGTTGAAGGCGGCGAAGGTCGTGCGCGGCGGCACGACGTCGTCCATCAGGGCCACGGAGAACAGCGCCGGGGCGGTGATGCCGGCGGCGTGGTTCACCCCGTCGAAGTACGCCGCGGTGTCCCACACCGTGTCGGCTGCGTCGCGGTGCACGGACAGGTAGGTCGCGAGCTCCAGGTACGGGCCCCCGACGGCGATGTCGGTGCCGCCCTCCCAGTCGCACAGGAACGCGACGTCGGGCAGCACCGCGGTGATCGGTCCGACGTGGGCCTCGACCAGGGCAGCTGCGGCGATGGCGATGCCCCCGCCCTGGCTGCCGCCGGTCAGGGCGATGCGTGACGGGTCGACACCGGGCAGCGTCCGCACGGCATCCACCAGGCGGACGGCGTCGGTGTACACCCGGCGGTAGTAGTGGTCCGCGGGGGAGCCGATGCCGCTCGTCATCCACCCGCTCGCGTGCGGTCCGGAGCCGTGCGGGTCGGGGGTGTCGCCGCCGGCCCACCCGCTGCCCTGGCCACGGGTGTCCATGACGACGTGCACGTACCCGGCGAGGGCCCAGTGCACGCGTTCGCCGGGGCGCCCGCGGCCGCCGCCGTAGCCGAGGAACTCGACCACGACGGGCAGCGCCGTGTCACGACCGGCCAGCGGTCGCGAGACCCAGGCGCGCACCGGATCGCCGGCGAACCCCGGGAACGTCAGGTCCTCGACGACGAGTCCGGTCACGGGGGTGTCGGCCGGAGCGAGGGCGGGAGCCGTCCCCGCTCCGGCTGCCCGGGCCGCGGTGATCGTGTCCGCCCAGAACGCGTCGAAGTCGGCCGGTCGCCGGACCTCGGATCGGTGTCGACGGAGTTCGTCGAGCGGGAGGTCGGTGCGTGCCATGGGTCTCCTCGGTCAGCGCGCCGCGGCGCGGTACTGCTCCAGCACCTCGGGGTGCGGGTCCGCCGGCACGGTCGTCGTCGCGATGTCCCACGACGGCAGCGCCCCGGTCAACGCCCAGGCTGCCTGACGCGCGGCCCCGGACGCCACGTACTCGCCGGGTTCCGGGATGAGCACGTCGCGCCCGAACACCTGCGCCGCGACGGTCCGGACGGCCTCGTTCCGCGCGGCCCCGCCGATGAGCAGCAGTCGCGACACGGTCACGCCGGTCCCCTCGACCGCGGCGAGCCCGTCGGCCAGGGCACAGAGCATGCCCTCCACCGCGGCGCGCGCGAGGTGCGGTCGGTCGGTCGTGCCCGGGGTCATCCCGAGCAGTGACGCGGTCGCGTCCGGCCGGTTGGGCGTGCGCTCGCCGACGAAGTACGGCACCAGCACGAGGCCGTCGGCCCCGGCCGGCGCCTGCAGCGCCAGCTCGCCGAGCGCGTCGTGGTCCACGCCGAGCAGGCCGCCGATCACCTCGAGCACGCGGGCTGCGTTGAGCGTCGTGACGATCGGGAGGCGCGACCCGGTCCCGTCGGCGAAGCCCGCCACGGTCCCGCTCGGGTCCAGGACCTCGGTCGCGGTGACGCCGAAGACGGTCCCGCTGGTCCCCAGGGACACCGCGATGTCCCCGGGAGCGAGTCCGAGTCCGAGCGCCGCACCGGCGTTGTCGCCGAGTCCGGCGGCCACGACCAGTCCGGACGGTGCGACCGCGCCGTTCGGCAGTGCCACGTCGACGTCGAGCGTCCCCATCGCCTCGTCGTGGGCGACCACGCGCGGCACGACGACCGTGTCCGCGGTCGGCTCGGAGCCGGCGACGCGCATCGGGCGACCGAGCGCGAGTTCGAACAGCTCCGGGTCGTACTCCCGGCGCACCGGGTCCCAGTAGGCGGTGCCGCTGGCGTCCGAGGCGTCGGTGGCGAGTGCGTCGAGGTCGGGGCCGAGCGGACTCTCGTCGGCCGGGCCGTACCCGCGCAGCCGCCACGACAACCAGTCGTGGGGGAGCGCGACGGCTACGACGCGGCCGGCGTTGTCCGGCTCGGCGTCGCGGAGCCACCGCAGCTTGGTACCGGTGAACGATGCCACCGGGACCAGTCCCGTCCGGGCGACCCAGGCCTCCCGTCCGATCTCCTCGACCATCTGCGCGGCCGCATCCGCACTGCGCACGTCGTTCCAGAGCAGGGCGTCGCGGACCACGTGACCGTCGGCGTCGAGCGCGACCATGCCGTGCTGCTGCCCGGCGATCGCGACGGCGCCGACGTCGGTGAGCCCGCCGGCGTCCGCGACCGCGGTGCCGAGGGCGTCCCACCAGTGGCGGGGATCGACGGACGTGCCGTCCGGGTGGGCGGCACGTCCCTCACGGACGACGGCACCCGTCGCCGCGTCGCGGATCGTGACCTTGCAGGACTGGGTCGACGAGTCGACGCCGGCGACGAGCTGTGTCATCCCCGCAGCCTGTCAGCGCGCGCCGAGCAGGTGCTCGATGGCGAGCTGCTGCAACCGGACGAAGCCGAAGCCCTTGCCGCCGAAGTACGCGTCGGCGTCGAAGTCCTCGTAGGCCGAGCGGTCGGACAGGAAGGCGTCGTAGGACTCGCCGTCGTTCAGGGTCGGCGTGCTGAGCTCTCCGACCTTCGAGGCCTCGAGCGCGGCCTGCACCTCGGGGTCGGCGCGGAAGGCCTGCGCGCGCTCCTTGAGGAGCAGGTACATGCGCATGTTCGCGGCCGCCGAGTCCCAGACGCCCGTGATGTCCTCGGTGCGGCTCGGCTTGTAGTCGAAGTGGCGCGGGCCGTCGTAGGCCTGGCCGCCCTGCGGCGAACCGTGCTCGAGCAGGTCGACGAGCGAGAACGCGTTCTGCAGGTCGCCGTGACCGAACACCAGGTCTTGGTCGTACTTGATGCCACGCTGACCGTTGAGGTCGATGTGGAAGAGCTTGCCCTGGTAGAGCGCCTGGGCGATGCCGGCCGTGAAGTTCAGGCCCGCCATCTGCTCGTGGCCGACCTCGGGGTTGATGCCGAACAGCTCGGGGCGCTCGAGGGTCTCGGTGAACGCGATCGCGTGGCCGAGGGTCGGCAGCAGGATGTCGCCGCGGGGCTCGTTCGGCTTCGGCTCGATGGCGAAGCGGATGCCGTAGCCCTTGTCGGTGACGTAGTCGGCGAGCAGGTTGACGGCCTCGCGGTAGCGCTCGAGCGCGGCCTGCACGTCCTTCGCACTGTCGTACTCGGAGCCCTCGCGGCCGCCCCACATCACGAAGGTCGACGCACCGAGCTCGGCGGCGAGGTCGATGTTGCGCAGAACCTTGCGGAGCGCGAAGCGGCGGACCTGCCGGTCGTTCGAGGTGAAGCCGCCGTCCTTGAACACGGGTGCGGAGAACAGGTTCGTCGTCACCATCGGCACGATGAGGCCGGTGGAGTCGAGCGCACCCTTGAGGCGGTCGATCTGCGTCTGCCGCTCGGCGTCGGTCGAGCCGAACGCGAACAGGTCGTCGTCGTGGAAGGTCAGGCCGTAGGCGCCGAGCTCGTCGAGCTTCTCGACCGCCTCGACCACGTCGAGGGCCGGACGGGTCGGCCCGCCGAAGGGGTCGGAGCCGTTGTAGCCGATGGTCCAGAGACCGAAGGAGAACTTGTCTGCACGGGTGGGCGTCGTTGCCATGGTGGTCACCGTTCGTCGTCGAAACAAAATGTTGCCGCGCCCAACATAAGCGGTAGTGTTGGCTGTGGCAAGGACGTGATCGCAAAGGAGCGAGCGGATGGCAAGTGTTTCGACGGCGCAGCAACGACTGCGGATCGCCATGGTGGGGCACGGCTTCATGGGAGCCGCGCACTCACAGGCGTGGCGGACCGCCCCCAGGTTCTTCGACCTCGGGGTCGAGCCGGAGATGGCGGTGATCGTCGGGCGCGACCCGGAACGCACCGAGGCGGCTCGCGTGCAGTACGGCTGGCAGTCCGCGTCCACCGACTGGCGTGCCGTCGTGGCCGACCCGGACATCGACGTCGTCGACATCGTGTCGCCCGGGTCGTCGCACGTCGAGATCGCGATCGCCGCGCTCGAGGCCGGCAAGCACGTCCTGTGCGAGAAGCCGCTCGCCAACACCGTCGAACAGGCCGAGGCGATGACCGCCGCTGCCGCAGCCGCCCGGGCGCACGGGGTCCGCGCCATGGTCGGGTTCAGCTACCGCCGGGTCCCGGCCATCGCCTTCGCCCGACAGCTCGTGCAGGACGGCCGGATCGGCACCGTGCGCCAGGTCCGCGCGCTCTACCTGCAGGACTGGCTCGCCGACGAGGACGGCCCGATGACGTGGCGCCTCGACAAGGAGCTCGCCGGTTCCGGTGCGCTCGGCGACATCGGCGCGCACGCGATCGACCTCGTCGAGCACGTCACCGGCGCCGAGCTCACCCGGGTGTCGGGTCTGCTCGAGACCTTCGTGACCGAGCGCCCCATGCTCGCCGACGGCGTCGGCCTCTCCGGCACGGCGTCGAGCGAGCGCGGGCAGGTCACCGTCGACGACGCCGCGTTCTTCACCGCCCGACTCGGCGGCGGTGCGGCCGACGGCGCGATCGGCACGTTCGAGGCCACGCGCTACGCCACCGGCCGGAAGAACGGCCTGACGCTCGAGATCAGCGGGTCCGAGGGCGCGATCCAGTTCGACCTCGAGTCCATGAACGAACTGCGCCTGTACGAGTCGTCGGCACCCGCGGGAGAGCAGGGCTTCCGCCGCATCCTGGTCACCGAACCCGAGCACCCCTACATGGCCGCGTGGTGGCCGACCGGACACCTCATCGGGTACGAGCACACCTTCAGCCACCAGGTGAAGGACTTCGTCGAGGCGATCGTGGCCGGCACCGACCCGTCGCCCTCGTTCGAGGACGGCCTGCACGTGCAACGCGTGCTCGACGCCGTCGAACGCAGCGCCGCCGACGGCAGCAGCTGGACGGTGACCGCGTGACCGCCGCCGACGGCACAAGCCAGGCGCTCGTCGTCCGCGGGGGCTGGGACGGCCACCAGCCCGTCGAGACCACCGACCTGTTCGTCCCGTTCCTGCGCGACAACGGGTTCGCGGTCCGGGTGTCGGACTCGACGGCCGTCTACGCCGACGCGTCCGTCATGGCCGAGGTCGACCTGATCGTGCAGGTCGTCACCATGTCGACCATCGCCGACGACGAGTTCGCCGGGCTGCAGCGCGCGGTGCTGAACGGCGCCGGACTGGCCGGCTGGCACGGCGGGATCGCGGACGCGTTCCGGAACACCGCCGACTACCTGCACATGGTCGGCGGCCAGTTCGCCCACCACGCCGGCAAGCACCCCGACGAGCGCGTCGGGGAGCAGTCCGACAACTACATCCCGTACACGGTGCGCCTCACCGACCTCGGACGATCGCACCCGATCACGCAGGGCATCGAGGACTTCGACCTCGTCACCGAGCAGTACTGGGTGCTGTCCGACGAGTACAACGACGTCCTCGCGACCACCACGCAGGAAGCGCGCGACTTCGACGCCTGGAACCGTCCGGTCACCGCCCCGGCGATCTGGACACGGCAGTGGGGTGCTGGTCGCGTGTTCGTCTCCGCACCCGGGCACCGCCTCGAGGTCGTCGAGTCGCAGCCACTCCGCACCATCATCGAGAGGGGCCTCCTGTGGGCAGCACGGTGAACGAACCCGTCCTCCGCGTCGGGGTGGTGGGCGTCGGCGTGATCAGCCAGCAGTACTTCGAACACTTCCCGTCCCTGCCCGGACTGTCGCTCGTCGCGGTCGCCGACCTCGACGTCGACCGGGCGCAGGCGGTCGGTGCCGCGCAGGGCGTGCGCGGCACGAGCGTCGACGAGCTGCTCGCGGCCGACGACGTCGACGTGGTGCTCAACCTGACGATCCCCGCCGCCCACGCCGACGTCGCGACCCGGGCGCTCGCCGCGGGCAAGCACGTCTACGGCGAGAAGCCCCTGGCGATGTCCACGGCCGAGGCCGAACCGGTGCTCGAGGCCGCCCGAGCCGCGGGCCTGCGGGTCGGCAGCGCCCCGGACACCGTGCTCGGCACCGGCATCCAGACCGCGCGGGCCGCCCTCGACGACGGCCTGATCGGCACCCCGGTCGGCGCGGCCGTCGCCTGGAGCGCCCCCGGTCACGAGCTCTGGCACCCGGCACCCGCGTTCTACTACCAGCCCGGTGGTGGCCCGCTGCTCGACATGGGCCCCTACTACCTGACCAGCCTCGTCACGTTCTTCGGATCGGTCGTCCGGGTGAGCGGCAGTGCCACCCGCTCCACCCGTGAGCGGACCGTCGCGACCGGACCGAACGCCGGCACGTCGATCCCGGTCGACATCGACACCCACGTGGTCGCGATCCTCGAGCACGAGAACGGCGTCGTCTCGACCGTCACCGTCTCGTTCGAGGTCTGGGCCACCCGAGCACCGCTCTTCGAGGTGTACGGCACGGCCGGCACCCTCGGTGTGCCGGACCCGAACCGGTTCTCGGACCCGGTGTCGATCGCGACGGCGGACGACCGCGAGTGGCGCGAGCTGCCGGTCTCCGCCGGGTACGCCGACGCCGGTCGCGGCTACGGGCTCGCCGACCTGGCGCACGCGATCGCCACGGACCGTCCGCACCGGGCCTCCGGCGACCTCGCGTTCCACGTGCTCGAGGTCATGGAGGCCGTCTCGGCCGCGGCCCGCGACCACACGGTCGTCGACGTGCGCTCGCGCGTCGACCGCCCCGCCACCGTCCCCGCCGGGTCCGACCCCGGGTCATGGTGACAGCCCTCGACCACAGCACGGACCTCGACCACCGCACGGAAGGACGACGACGATGACGACGACGGACGCGAGCGACCAGGCGGAGCCGAACCGGGCCTCCCGGCCGGTCACGCTGTTCACCGGACAGTGGGCCGACCTGCCCTTCGAGGAGGTCGCCCGGCTCGCCGGCGACTGGGGGTACGACGGACTCGAGATCGCCTGCTGGGGCGACCACCTGGACGTCCGGCGCGCCGCGACGGACCCGGCGTACGTCGCCGAGCGGCAGGCGATCCTGGAACGCAACGGGCTGCAGGTCTGGACCATCGCGAACCACCTGGTCGGCCAGGCCGTGTGCGACGACCCCATCGACCAGCGGCACGAGGACATCCTGCCGCCGCACGTCTGGGGCAACGGCGAGCCCGAGGGCGTCCGGCAGCGTGCCGCCGAGGAACTCCAGTGGACCGCCCGCGCCGCAGCGGCACTCGGCGTCGACACCGTCACCGGGTTCTCCGGGTCGTCGATCTGGAAGACCGTCGCGGGCTTCCCGCCGGTCCCGCCGAGCATGATCGACGCCGGGTACCAGGACTTCCACGACCGGTGGTCGCCGATCATCGACGTGTTCGAGGAGGTCGGGGTCCGCTTCGCGCTCGAGGTGCACCCGTCCGAGATCGCCTACGACTACTGGACGGCCAAGCGCACGCTGGAGGTCTTCGCGGACCGGCCGGCCTTCGGCTTCAACTTCGACCCGTCGCACTTCGTCTGGCAGGACCTCGACCCCGCCGCGTTCCTGCTCGACTTCGCCGACCGGGTGTACCACGTGCACTGCAAGGAGTCGGTGAAGCAGCTCGACGGGCGCAACGGCCGGCTCGGCTCGCACCTGCCGTGGGGTGACCCGCGCCGCGGCTGGGACTTCGTGACCGCCGGACACGGTGACGTGCCGTGGGAGCGCGTGTTCCGCGTGCTGAACCACATCGGGTACACCGGCCCGACCAGCGTCGAGTGGGAGGACGCCGGCATGGACCGACTCGTCGGAGGACCCGAGGCGCTGGCGTTCGTGCGGCAGCTCGGCACGATCGCGCCGCCGGAGGCCTCGTTCGACGCCGCGTTCTCGCGTTCGCGGTGACCGGCGGTTCCGGGCGTACCTGCCGGATCCGGGTGTACCTGGTCGTTCGTTTCGACAAGGTGTGCCCGATCCCGCTTCCCATCGCGGGCGTTCTGGGAAGGACCGAACACGCGAGGATGGGCCAGCACACACGGAGCACGACCGAGAGGACCCGATGGCTCGCCTGACAGCGGCACCCGTCGTCGCGCAGACCCCGACACGCGGCAACGCTGCGCGCGTCCTCCGCCTGGTGCACGAGGACGGTCCCATCACCCGCGCCGAGATCACCCGACGCACCGGTCTCAACCGGTCGACCACGCTCACGCTCGTCGGTGAACTGGTGGAGCGCGGACTCGTGCACGAGGACGTCCCTGCAACGGGAGGCACGACCGGCGGCACGGGAGGCACGACGAGCGGCGCGACCGCAGGCGTCGGCCGTCCGAGTCCCGTCGTCCGCGCCGTGGCTGAGGTGGTCGCTGTCGCCGTCACGGTCGAGGTGGACGCCGTCACCGTCGCGTTGGTCGGGCTCGACGGCAGCGTGCGCGACCGTGCGGTGGCGTCGAGTCGCTCGGCCCCGACCGCTGCCCAGGCAGTCGAGACCATCGCCGGACTCCTGGACGGCCTGGTCGCCGGCAACGCCGCACCCGCCCGGATCGCCGGCATCGGCGTCGCCGTGCCCGGGACCGTACGGGTCGAGGACGGCGTGGTCCGCTCCGCGCCCCACCTGGGCTGGCACGACGAACCGATCGCCCGCCCTCTCGCCGAGCGCACCGGCCTGCCGGTCCGTGCGACGAACGACGCGAACTCCGGTGCCTGGGCGGAGCGCCTGTACGGCAGCGGCCGCGGAGTCGACGACCTGATCTACCTCAACGGCGGCGCGAGCGGTATCGGCGGCGGTGTCATCAGCGCCGCCCGGCCCCTCAGCGGCGCGGACGGCTACGCCGGCGAGCTCGGCCACACGTTCGTCGCGGCGAACGGTGTCCGCTGCCACTGCGGGGCCGTCGGGTGCCTCGAGACCGAGGCCTCGCGCGACGCCCTCGTCGCGGCGGCCGGTGTCGCCCCGGACGACCCGTCCGCGCTCACCGCGGTGCTCGCGCAACGCCGACCCGAGGTCGAGCGGGTGGTCGACCGCCAGGTCACCGCTCTCGCGACCGCACTCCGCAACGCGATCCACACCGTCAACCCCGAGGTGGTCGTCCTCGGCGGGTTCCTCGGGGTGCTGCTCGAGCACGTCGGCGACCGCATCGAGGTCGAGGTCCGCGCCCAGTCGATGGCCGCCGTGACCGAACGGCTGCGGATCGCTCCGGCGGCGCTCGGTGCCGACGTGCTGCTCCGCGGCGCCGCCGAACTCGGGTTCCGCGACCTGCTGCGCGACCCGACGGCAGCCCGGCTCGTCCCGAGGCCAGCTCCAGCCGACTCCACGACCACCCACACACCCGACCGCTCCACCACCCACACGCCCGACCGCTCCACCACCCCCACGTCCGACCGCGACGCCGCGGCCGAGGAAGCGAGAACCCCATGACCTCCATCCAGCGCCAGCGCACCAGCGTGCTGCTCGGGACCCAGGACCTGACCGTCGAGGACCGCCCCGTCCCCGAGGTCGAACCGGGCGACGTGCTCGTCCGGGTCGCCGCCGTCGGGGTGTGCGGCTCCGACGTGCACTACTACCGCCACGGCCGCATCGGGGACTTCGTCGTCGAGGAGCCCCTCGTCCTCGGCCACGAGCTGTCCGGCACGATCACCGCCGTCGGCGCGGGCGTCGACCCCGCCCGCGTCGGGGAGCGCGTCGCCGTCGAACCGCAGCGCCCGTGCCACCGGTGCGCGCAGTGCCTGGCCGGCCGCTACAACCTCTGCCCGCACATGCGCTTCTACGCGACCCCGCCGGTCGACGGCGCCTTCGCCGAGTTCGTCACGATCGAGGCCGAGTTCGCCCACGTCCTGCCCGACTCCGTCTCGTTCGAGGCCGGTGCCCTGCTCGAACCGCTGTCCGTCGGGATCGCCGCGGTCCGCAAGGCCGGCATCGTCCCCGGCTCCTCGGTGCTCATCGCCGGTGCCGGTCCGATCGGGATCATCTGCGCCCAGGCCGCGCGGGCCTTCGGCGCCACCCGGATCGTCATCAGCGACCTGGTCCCCGAGCGCCGGGAGCGTGCGTTGCAGTACGGCGCCACCGAGGTCGTCGACCCGACCGTGGTGTCCGTCGCCTCGGACATCGCACCGGTCGACGCGTTCATCGACGCCAGTGGTGCTCCCCGTGCCGTGTCCGACGGCATCAAGGCCGTCGGACCGGCCGGCGCCGCGGTGCTCGTCGGGCTCGGCAACTCCGAGATGACCCTGCCCGTCGAGCACATCCAGAACCTCGAGGTCACGGTCACCGGGATCTTCCGCTACACCGGCACGTGGCCCGTTGCGATCGGCCTGGTCGCGTCCGGGCAGATCGACCTCGACTCGCTCGTGACGGGTCGGTTCGGCCTCGACGAGGTCCGCGAGGCACTCGAGAGCGACACCGACCCGGAGTCCCTCAAGTCGGTCGTCTACCCCGGCGGCGTGCCCGCCTGAGCGCGCACGATGCGCGGTTCGCCGCCCCGTGCCGCGTTGCGTGCCACGTGCGGGGTTGCGACCGGACACGGTGCGCGGAAGCTCGCACCGGGTGACGGCGCGCGCACGGTGCGGACGGGAGGCCCGTGGCCAGGCCGCCACGCGCCTCCCGTCCGGCTGGCGGCTGGCGCACGGTGCGAGGCTCGTCGTTGTGTCCACGGTCGTCGGCCTGGTGTCGCCCTGTGGGCGGGCACGGTGCGCGGAAGCTCGCACCGGGTGACGACGCGCGCACGGTGCGGACGGGAGGCCCGTGGCCAGGCCGCCACGCGCCTCCCGTCCGGCACGTGACCCGGAACGGGGCCACCGGTGCGTCACCGGGACGCGCTACGGTTCGCGCATGACCGCTTCACCGGCCGCCGTCGTGCCGCAGCGCACCGACCGGCGCGCGCTCGTGTCCTGGGCGCTCTGGGACTGGGGGTCCGCGGCGTTCAACGCCGTCGTCACCACGTTCGTGTTCAGCACGTACCTGGCCAGCCGGGCGTTCGTCGACCCGGCGAAGGTGGCCGACACGTCCGCCGCGGGCACGGCGTTGGTGGAACGCGAACTCGCCCACAACGCCGCGGTGGTCTCCACGGCCCTGACGATCGCCGGCATCGTCGTCGCGCTCGTGGCCCCGGCGATCGGACGCCTGGCGGACTCGTCCGGGCACCGGCGCCGGTCCGTCCTCATCGCCACGATCGGCATCGTGCTGTCCATCGGCGGCATGGTCTTCGTCGCACCGAGCCAGCCGTACCTCGTGCTCGGGGCGGCGCTGCTCGGCATCGGCACGGTCGCGTACGAGATCGCCAGCGTCGGCTACAACGCCATGATCGGGCAGGTCGCCTCGGGGGAGCGCACCGGCCGGGTGTCCGCGATCGGGTGGGCCGCCGGGTACTTCGGCGGCATCGTGCTGCTCGTGCTGCTGCTCGTGCTCTGCATCCAGGACTTCCGCGGCGACGGCGTCGTCGGCGGACTCCTGCAGCTGCCGGCCACCGTCGCGACCGGGCAGTGGGACGTCCGCGTCGCCATCGGCATCGCCGCCGTGTGGCTCGCGGTCAGCTCGATCCCGCTCTTCGTCGTCGTGCCCGAGGCCGCGCCCGACCACCGGCACACCGGCGGTGTGCTCGGTGCCTACCGCGACCTGGGTCGGGACATCGCCCGGCTCTGGCGCGAACGGCGGAACGTACTCGCGTTCCTGGTCGCCAGCGCGGTGTTCCGCGACGGCGTCGGCGCGGTGTTCACCTTCGGCGGGATCATCGCGGCGCAGGTGTTCGGGTTCAGCGCCTCGCAGGTCATCCTGTTCGCCATCGCCGCGAACGTCGTCGCCGGCGTCGCCACCTTCGTGTCCGGACGGCTCGACGACCGCTTCGGCTCGCGCGCGCTCATCATGGTGTCGCTGATCGGCCTCGCTGCCTGCGGGCTCGGCGTCCTGGCGGTCGGCAGTCGGACGGAGTGGTTCTGGGTGCTGGGGCTGACCCTGGCGTTGTTCGTCGGACCGGTGCAGTCGTCGTCGCGGGCGTACCTGGCGCGGCTGGCGACCCCCGGCCGCGAGGGCGAGCTCTTCGGCCTCTACGCCACCACCGGCCGGGCGGCGTCGTTCCTGGCGCCGGCACTGTTCGGTGTCGCGGTGACGGCCGGCGGCTCGACGCGTTTCGGGATCCTCGGGATCGTGGTGGTGCTCGTCGTGGGGTTGGTGCTCATGGCGTTCGTGAAGGCCGAGCCGCGGGTGCTGCGCGCGTAGGTGTTCGGTGGCGCGGAGGCGCGGTGTAGCTGGTCGTTTCGGGCGTAGCTGGTCGTTCGTTCCGGCCAGGTACGCCCGATCCCGCTTTCCATCCCGAGGTCGATGGGAAGGAACGTCCCCGGTGCGGTTGTGCGCACGGTTCTGCACAGGGCCGCGGTTCCAGCGGACTCCGCAGCGCGGGTGCGCCAGGATGGACCCATGACCGACCAGCGCATCGCCGTCGTCGTCCTCGCCGCCGGGCAGGGCACGCGCATGAAGTCGTCCACCCCCAAGGTGCTGCACCGGCTCGCCGGGCTGCCGCTCATCGCGCACGTCCTGCGGACGGCGTCGTCCCTCGGGCCGGAGCACGTGGCCGTGGTCGTGCGGCACGAGCGTGACCTGGTCGCAGCGGAGATCACCGAGCGCGCGCCCGACGCCATCATCGTCGACCAGGACGACGTCCCCGGCACCGGCCGTGCGGTCGAGGTCGCGGTCCAGGCGCTCCCCACCGACTTCGACGGTGCCGTCGTGGTGCTCTCCGGCGACGTCCCGTTGCTCGACGCGGCGTCGCTCCGCCTGCTCGTCGACGCCCACGCCGGCGGGGGAAACGGCGCGACCTTCGTCAGTGCGATCGCCCCGGACCCGACCGGCCTCGGACGGATCGTGCGGGATGCTGACGGCGCGTTCGTCGGTGTCGTCGAGCACAAGGACGCGACAGCCGAACAGCTGGCCATCGCCGAGGCGAACGCGGGCATCTACGCGTTCGACGTGACGCGCCTCCGGGCGGTCCTGCCGTCGCTCACCACGGCGAACGCGCAGGGCGAGAAGTACATCACCGACGCCCCCGCGCTGATCAGTGCGCGAGGCGGGCGCATCGACGTCGTCACGCTCACCGACCCGTGGCTCGTCGCCGGCATCAACGACCGCGCGCAGCTGTCCGACGCCGCCCGCGAGCTCAACGCCCGCATCGTCCGCCGACACCAGCTCGCCGGCGTCACCGTGCAGGACCCGGCCACCACCTGGATCGACCTCGACGTCTCGATCGAAGCGGATGCCGAGGTCCTGCCCGGCACCCAGCTCCTCGGCGCGACCGCCATCGCCGCCGGTGCCGTCGTCGGGCCGGACACCACGCTGCGCGACACCGAGGTGGGCGCCGGCGCGACGGTGAACCGGGTCGACGCCACCCTCGCGGTCATCGGTGACGGTGCCTCGGTGGGGCCGTTCGCGTACCTGCGTCCGGGCACGATCCTGGGCGACCAGGGCAAGATCGGCACCTTCGTCGAGACGAAGAACGCGAAGATCGGGCGCGGCAGCAAGGTACCGCACCTGTCGTACATCGGCGACGCCGAGGTGGGCGAGGACTCGAACATCGGTGCGAACACGATCACCGCGAACTACGACGGCGTGCACAAGCACCGCACCGAGGTCGGCTCGCACGTTCGTACAGGCTCGCACAACGTGTTCGTCGCCCCGGTTAGGATTGGTGACGGTGCGTACACGGGTGCCGGAACGACGGTCCGCAAGGACGTCCCGGCAGGATCGCTCGCGATCAGCTACGCCCCACAGCGCAACACCGACGGATGGGTCGAGGAACACCGACCCGGCACACCGGCGGCCGAGGCTGCTCGGCACGCGAACGGCGAATAGATCCTGGCGACCACCGGTCGTCGACATCGACCCCACACGGGTCAGGGAGTGAGCACCGCACTTGTCCGGAATCAAGACAACCGGCCAGAAACGACTCGTCCTCGTCTCGGGGCGAGCACACCCGGCGCTCTCCGCCGAGATCGCAGAGGAACTCGGTGTCGACCTGGTCCCCACCGATGCCCGGACCTTCGCGAACGGTGAGCTGTACGTCCGGTTCGACGAGTCGGTCCGCGGGTGCGACGCGTTTGTCATCCAGTCGCACACGGCGCCGATCAACGAGTGGCTCATGGAGCAGCTCATCATCGTCGACGCGCTGAAGCGGGCCTCGGCCAAGCGCATCACCGTCGTCGCGCCGTTCTACCCGTACGCCCGTCAGGACAAGAAGGGCCGCGGCCGCGAGCCGATCTCGGCCCGCCTGGTCGCCGACCTGTTCAAGGCTGCGGGCGCGCACCGCATCATGAGCGTCGACCTGCACGCCGCCCAGATCCAGGGCTTCTTCGACGGCCCGGTCGACCACCTCTTCGCCATGCCGGTGCTGCTCGAGCACTTCCGCGAGATCCTCGACCCGTCGATGCTGACGGTCGTGTCTCCCGACATGGGGCGCGTCCGCGTCGCCGACATCTGGTCCGAGAAGCTCGGCGCACCCCTCGCCATCATCCACAAGCGTCGCGACCCGCTGGTCCCGAACCAGGTCACGGTCCACGAGATCGTCGGCGACGTCTCCGGCCGCTGGTGCCTGCTCGTCGACGACCTGATCGACACCGGGCGCACGATCGCCAAGGCAGCTGAGGCGTTGAAGGCTGCCGGCGCGATTGGCGTCGTCGTCGCCGCGACCCACGCCGTGTTCTCCGACCCGGCCACCGAGCTGCTGCAGAGCGAGTTCATCGACCGCGTCGTCGTCACCGACACCCTGCCGGTGCCCGTCGAGAAGCGCTGGGACCGTCTCGAGATCCTGCCGATCGCCCCGCTCCTGGCCCGCGCCATCCACGAGGTCTTCGACGACGGGTCCGTCACGTCGATGTTCGACGGCGCAGCGTAGCGGAGCCGTCGAACCATGGGCACAGCCGACGGCGCCTCACCGTCTCGTCGACGTGACGTGTCTGCGGAACGTTCGTGACCCATCCCGCGCGTGACGCCCTCGCGGCCCGGCTCCGGGCCGCCGGGAGCGTCTTCGCCGAGGACGAAGCCGACCTGCTCCTCGAAGCAGGCGACGGTGAACCCGTCCGGCTGCGTTCCCTGGTCCAGCGTCGCCTCGCCGGTGAGCCGCTCGAGTACGTCCTCGGCTGGGCCGCCTTCGACGGACACCGCATCCGGGTGACACCTGGGGTGTTCGTCCCCCGTGCCCGGACGACCGTCGTGGTCGAGCAGGCTGCCCGTCGGTTGCAGCGCTACGACCGCGTGGTCGACCTGTGCTGCGGCGCCGGTGCGATCTCGGTGGCGTTGTTCGGCCGGGTCGGCGCGCTCGACCTCGTGGCGACGGACATCGACCCGGATGCCGTCGACGTCGCGGCCGAGAACATCGGCGACCGCGGGATCGTCGTCGCCGGCGACCTGTTCGCGCCGCTGCCGGACCGGTTCCGCGGCGCCGTCGACGTCATCGCGGTGAACGCCCCCTACGTCCCGACGGCGTCGATCGCGATGATGCCGGTCGAAGCGCGCGAGCACGAGCACCGCGTGGCCCTCGACGGTGGCGCGGACGGCCTCGACCTGCACCGGCGGATCGCCGCAGGAGCGGGGGAGTGGCTGCGCTCCGGTGGTTCGGTCGTGATCGAGGTGTCGGTGGCGCAGGCAGATGCGTCGGTCGCGGCGTTCGTGTCCGCCGGGTTCACGGCCGTGGTCGAGCAGGACGACGAGGTCGACGGCACCTGCGTCGTCGCGACGCTCCCCGTCTGACCCGACGAGTCTGACCCGACGAGCCCGAGCCGCACGGGCTCGACCCGCACGAGTTCGACCCGCACGGGCTCGACCCGCACGAGTTCGACGCGCGCAGTTCGGCCGGTGCCTGGTTCGCCGACCAGTCGCGACACGCCGCTCACTTACGCCGAGGTCGCACAGATGGCCGTTCGGGCGCTCGACATGCCGAGATCTCGGAACCTCGACGACCAGCGGACGGCGTGCCGCACGGCCCCACCCGAGGCCCCCGACCCCGCGCCGGTCCGCGCTACTTCGCGTCGACCGTCACCGATGCCCAGCCCGAAGCCCCGTTCGGCGCGGGCGGCCGCTCGACGCTCGTCTGCACCTCGCCGTCGGCGCTCACGGCACGGACCTCGATCCGGTGCGAGCCCGCGGTCGGCGTCCACCGCAGCACCCACTGGCGCCAGGTGTCCGCGGACACCGACTCGGCGAGTTCCGCCTGCTGCCACGCACCCGAGCCGACCCGGACCTGCACGGCCTTCACCCCGGTGTGCGGCTGCCAGGCAACCCCGGCGATGGCGACCTGCTCACCGACGGTCACGGTCGTCCCGTTCCGCGGGGTGTCGATGCGCGACTCGAGCTTCACGGGCCCGCGTTCCGACCATCCGCGCGGCGTCCAGTACCCCTGTGCATCGGCGAAGCGCGTGACCTCCATCTCGGTCACCCACTTCGTCGCCGACACGTACCCGAACAGCCCGGGCACGACCATCCGCGCCGGGAACCCGTGCTCGGTCGGCAGCGGTTCGCCGTTCATGCCGATGGCGAGCAGCGCGTCGGTGTCCTCGTCCTGCAGGACGTCCAACGGCGTCCCGGCGGTGAACCCGTCGATGCTGCGGGACAGCACCATGTCGGCGTCCCCGGTCGGCTTCGCGCGGGCCAGCAACTCCCGGATTGGGTACCCGAGCCAGAGCGCGTTGCCGATCAGGTCGCCGCCGACCTCGTTGGACACGCAGCTCAGGGTGGCCATGTGCTCTTCCAGCGGCAGGGCCAGCAGCTCGTCCCACGTCAGCGTGACCTCGTTCTCGACGGCGCCGTGGATGCGCAGGCTCCAGTCGGCCGGGTCGATCGAGGGGACACGCAGCGCGGTGTCGATCCGGTAGAAGTCGGCGTTCGGTGTGACGTACGGCGTGATCCCGTCGACGTCGAGCGAGGCGCCGCCCGGCACGGCCGGTGCGGGCGTCGCCGCCGCGGGCAGGCGCACGGCTCGTCGGGCAGCGGCGACCGCCTGCATCGCGGACGACCCCACCCGGGAGGCCGTGCCCACCACGACCGCGACCGCTGCGGTCGTGACACCCCAGACCAGGAACGCGCGGCGCTCGGTCGAGGCAGGTCGCGGTGACGCCGACGGGACGGCCGCTGCGGCCTCCCAGAGCCGGAGCCGGCGGAGCAGCAGCCGCAGGGTGATCACGGCGGCCGCCACGCCGAACACGGTGGGAGCGCCGTCGAACGTACCGCTGCCGGAACGGGTGCTCACCGCGATGAGCGCGAGCACGCCGCCGACGGCGAAGACGAGTGCCCCGAAGGGCGGCCGAGCGCGCTCGAGGACACCGGCCCCGGCGCTGATCGCGGCGACGATGACGGTCATGAGCGCGAACAGTGCGACCTTGTCGCCGGTGCCGAACAGGGCGACCATCAGGTTCTTGGCCCCGGCCGGTGCGAGGTCGATCACGGCGGACCCGACGGCCACCAACGGGCTGCCGGCACCACCGAGGAGCAGCGCGCCGAACTCAGCGATCCCGAGGAAGGCGGCGGCGGCCACGAGACCGACGGCGGCAGCGAGGACCACGGGCCGACGGAGCGGCGCTCCGGCCGGGCGTTCGGCCGTCGAGGGGTCGTCCGGCGTCGGGACGTCCGTGGTGCGTTCGGTGGTCACCGCCCGAGCGTAGGTCGCCCGGCCGCTCGTCCGCTGTGCGTGCGGTTCCCCGGGCGTTCACCGACCCCGGCCAGCACCTGCCGATCGGGCCGTGCGAGGATCGGGGTGTGCCGAGGCGTCCAGATCCAGTTCCGCGCCCCGGCCGCGCCCGCCGCTCCGACCGCACGCCGATGTCGGCCGCGCAGCGCCTGTCCACGTTGCGGTGGGTGATCGTGGGCATCTGGGCGGCGCTCCTCACCGCGCGGATCATCGTCGTCGCGACGGCACCTGACGTGGACCTGTCCTGGTTCGGGATCGTCGAGTTCGGTGCGATCGCGCTGGGCGTCACGGTCATCGTGGTCGCGGTCTTCCGTGCCGCTGCGTTACGTCGCCGGCACGCTGACGAGGCCCTCGCGCTCGCCATCCGCCGCATCGACCCCACGGTCTGGCTCGTGCCGGCGGCTCCGACGACCGAACTGCGCGACGCGATCGCCGAGGTCCGGCCGGAGGTGAGCCTCGGTGCCCGCGTGACGTGGGCGTTCGGGGCGACCGAGGCCTCCCTGTGGGAACTCGACGACCGCAAGGCCACACGGTTGCTCGTGGTCCGGTGGAGCCGGGTGGTGCACGTCGGGATCGAGGACGTCCACGGCGACGGTGACCGCGCCGATGCCCGTCGGGCGTGCGCGGTCGCGATCCACTACGTCCGGCCGGACGACACACCGGCGGTCGCGACCTTCTTCGTGCGGACGGCTCCCGGCTCTCGTCGGCTGCTCGGCCGCGGACAGCGGCTGGACCGGCTCGTCGCCGACCTCGCGCGCGAGCGCATCGTCGCCTGAACCGAGCGCATCGTCGCCTGAACCGAGCGCGTCGTCGCGACCGAGCGCACTGCTGTCGGACGTGGGAAGGGCCCCGCCGATCGGCAGGGCCCTTCGAGGGTGCGGTCGTGCCGCGGTCTAGTGGGTGGACGGTTCCTGGTCGACCTCGCGGCGGTCGTCGTCGGACCACAGCGTGTGGAAGGTGCCGTCCTTGTCGATGCGCTGGTAGGTGTGCGCGCCGAAGAAGTCGCGCTGCCCCTGGATGAGCGAGGCGGGCAGCCGCTCGGAGGCGAGCGAGTCGAAGTAGGACAGCGCCGACGAGAAGCCCGGCGCGGGGATCCCCGACGCGGCGGCGATCCCGACGATGCGGCGCCAGGCGGCTTCACCCTCCTGCACGGCGTTCGCGAAGTACGGGTCGACGAGCAGTGACTCGAGCTCCGGGTTCTTGTCGTACGCCTCGACGATGCGGTTGAGGAACTGGGCACGGATGATGCAGCCGCCCCGCCAGATCTTCGCCACGTTGCCGAGGTTGATGTCCCAGCCGTACTCCTTCGCCCCGGCGATGATCAGGTCGAAGCCCTGCGCGTAGGCGACGACCTTCGAGGCGTAGAGCGCCGCGCGGACGTCGTCCTCGAAGCCGTCGGGGACCTCGGCGATGCCGGGCCGGTCTGGGAACGCCTGCTGCACCGCGGCACGCTGCGACGGCTTCGACGACACTGCGCGGGCGAACACCGCTTCGCCGATGCCGGAGACCGGGATGCCGAGTCCGACTGCGTTCTGCACGGTCCACACGCCGGTGCCCTTGGAACCCGCTTCGTCGCGGATGACGTCGACGAGGGGCTTGCCGGAGTCGGCGTCGCGCTGCTTCAGGACCTCGACCGTGATCTCGATCAGGTAGGACTCGAGGTCGCCGCCGTTCCACTCCTGGAACAACTTGACCAGGTCCTCGACGGAGAGCCCGCCGACGCGGCGGAGCAGGTCGTAGGACTCGGCGATGAGCTGCATGTCGGCGTACTCGATGCCGTTGTGCACCATCTTGACGAAGTGGCCGGCGCCGTCGGTGCCGATGTGGGTCACGCAGGGCTCGCCCTCGGCGACCGCCGCGATCGACTTGAGGATGGGGCCCAGGGTCTCCCAGGCTTCCTTCGAGCCGCCGGGCATGATCGACGGCCCCTTGAGCGCGCCCTCTTCACCACCGGAGATGCCCGTGCCCACGAAGTTGAGACCCTTCTCGCGCAGGTCGTGCTCACGCCGGATCGTGTCGTGGAAGTTGGCGTTGCCGCCGTCGACGATGATGTCGCCTTCCTCGAACTTCTCGGCGAGCTGCGAGATCACGGCGTCGGTGCCCTTGCCGGCCTGCACCATGATGATCGCCGTGCGCGGCTTCGAGAGCGAGGCGACGAAGCCGTCGATGTCCTCGGACGCGATGAAGCCGGCGTCGCCGTGCTCCTTGATGAGTTCTTCGGTGCGGGCGTAGGTGCGGTTGTACACCGCGACCGTGTTGCCTTCACGCGACGCGAGGTTGCGTGCGAGGTTCGACCCCATGACGGCGAGGCCGATGACCCCGATGTTCGCCTGACCAGTGCTGTCTGCCACGTCGTCTCCTTTGTCCGGACGTGAGACCAACCTACGGTCGGCGCCCTGGGACCGCACGGGTGTTACGGCAACTGGGGACCACTGTTCACCCCGTCAATACTGTGGAGGGATGACCGACACCGCTGTCCTCCCACCCGTCCTCGTCATGGGCGTCTCCGGTTCCGGCAAGTCCACCATCGGGCAGGCGCTCGCCGACGCGCTCGCCGAGCAGGGCCAACCGACCGTGTTCGTCGACGCCGACGACCTGCACCCGGCCGCGAACAAGGAGAAGATGCGGCAGGGCATCCCCCTCACCGACGACGACCGCTGGCCGTGGCTCGACGCCTGCGCCGCGCGGATCGCCGCCGTCGAGGCGTCCGGGAGCCGCTGCGTGATGGCCAACTCGGCCCTCAAGCGCGTCTACCGCGATCGGCTCCGGCAGTCGGCGCCGGGCCTCGTCATCGCGTTCCTGGACGGCTCGCACGACCTCATCGCCGAGCGGCAGGCGCACCGGCACCACGAGTACATGCCGTCGTCGCTGCTCGACTCCCAGTTCGCGACGCTCGAACGGCCGCAGGCCGACGAGGCCGCCGTCGACGTCTCCATCGACGGGCCGGTCGACGACACGGTGACGACGATCCTCGCGGCGCTGTCGGTCACTTCCGGCTGAGCCTCACTTCTCCACAGTGAAGTCCTCGCAAGGGATCGTCCACAACCTCTCCCAGACCTTCCCCCGGCGGAGAAGCGACCGCGCAACACTCGGATCATGACAGAACAATCCAGTGACAGGTCGCATCAAGCCGCCACGCGTCGACCCCACCATCGAGATCGACGTCGACGCCTCGAGCGAAGGGACGCCGGTCGGTGCTGCTGATCGATGACCGTGGTATCAACTGTGATACCGTCCTGCGCATGGCCATGACCCTTCGACTGGACGATTCCGAGGCGGCTGCGCTCCGAACCCGGGCCGACCTCGAAGCCCGATCGATGCAGGACATCGCGCGGGAAGCGATCCGCGAGTACATCGAGCACCACAGCCGACGTGACCTCATCGACGGGGTCCTCGACCGCGAGTTGCCGAACTTCGCCGAGGCGCTCGAGCGACTCGGACGATGATCCACCTGACGATCGACGAAGCGCTGCACATCGCTCGGCGGACGTTGGGGCCGGACTTCGTCATCCGAGATGCTGGACTCCTCGAGGCCGCGGTGGCCCGACCAGCGACCTCGGTCGGTGGACGCGACGCCTATCCGTCGTTGCTCGAGAAGGCGGCAGCGCTCGTGCACTCCGCGGGTCGGAACCATGCACTCGTCGACGGCAACAAGCGCCTGGGGTTGATGCTGCTGGTGGTGTTCCTCGGGGTCAACGGGCTTCGGTTGCGCGCGACGAACGACGAGGCGTACGAACTGATCATCGCCATCGCCGAGGGGGAGTTGGACGCGGTTGCGGACATCTCCGCGGTGCTGCAATCGCTGGTTGCTGAAGCCTGAACGACGGCTTCAGCGGATGGCACCGCCGGCTGAGGCACCTCACCGCCGCTTCGCGCGGATGGCAGCGTGCGGCCGCTGTCCCTGATCGACCCGGGCCCGGACGTCCACCACGTCGAACCCGTGGTCCTCGAGGACCTCCGCCAGCGCGCCCGTCGGCCACCGGTACGCCGTGACGACCGCGTGGTCGAAGGACTCGATCGAAGGCCCCTCGAAGAACCCGACCAGCAGGCCGCCGCCCGGCCGGAGCACCCTGCGGAACTCGGCGAAGACCTCGCCGACGCAGGACGGATCGTGGTGGATCACGGAGTACCAGGCGAGCACCCCGTCGACGCTGCCGTCGTCGAGACCGGTGGACTCGATCGCGCCCAGGCGGAAGTCGACGCCGTCGTGCGCACGTCGTGCGTGCTCGACGAAGGGTGCGACCGCGTCGATGCCGATCACTGCGTGCCCACGATCCGCCAGGTGTGCGGCCCAATGCCCCGGCCCGCACCCTGCGTCGAGGATGCGAGCACCGGATCCCGACGCCCAGGCCTCGACCTGTGTCCGGTCCTCGTCCTGGACGGCCGACATCGATCCGAGGACCTCCGCGTACTCGCCCGCACGGTCGCCGTACGCAGCGGTGACGTCGAGGTTCATCGTCCGACCGTACCGGCGCCGGTGGCAACGGACGGCAACAGTCGCCGTCGGCACCTCGGACGAGTTGCATGGACCGCATGTCGTCCAGGGGACTCGGCGTCGTGGCCGGGGCAGAACTGACCGAGGTGGTCCGCCGCGCGGGCGCGGACCACGTGGAGCCGACGATCGCCGGCAACCTCGCGGTCCGCGACGGAACGGGGTGGCGGCGGAACGAGGTCTACGCCGGCCAGCGGTTCCCGTCCTTCGCCATCCTGGTGCCCGGCGATCTCCCGCTGCTGACCACGGATCTCGGGACGGTCCGGTCGTACTTCGAGTCGGTCCTGCCGATCGTGCGGTCGGTCGCGGAACCGGGCGCGACGATCGTCTTCGGGTCGGGGACCGCTCGGAACGCTCCCGACGGCATGGCGGGCGACGACGCCCTGCGCCGGTTCGGCGAGGTGGTCCGGACCGCACGCGATGTGGCCGCCGCGAACGACCTGCGCATCGTGGTGGAACCCCTGAGCCGCGCGGAGACGAACGTCCTGCACACGGTCGATGCGACGGTGACCTTCCTCGACGGTGCAGCCCTCGGCGGCGTCGGTGTCGTCGCCGACCTGTTCCACATCCGGAACGAGGGCGAGTCGTTCGAGGTCCTGCGGCGCCACGGCGACCGGATCGGACACGTCCACCTGAGTGACCCGGACCGTCGGCCGCCCGGCACGGTCGACGACGTCTGGCGCGAGTTCCTCGCCGCAGTGCACGACGGCGGGTACCGGGGCGCCGTCTCGCTCGAGTGCCGGTGGGCGCCCGACGCCGAGACCGCCGAAGCCGAGATCCGTTCCGCGCTGGAACGCGTCCGTCGGGCCGGTGCCATGCTCGTGCCATGACCATCGAGGTGCGTCCGGCCACGGTGTTCGACGACGTCCGGACGATGGTCGGCCCGAAGCGTCCGGACGCGAACGTCTGCTGGTGCCTCAGCTACCGCATCCCGTCCGCCGAGAACCAGTCGCTGCGCGGGACGGCTCGTGGCGACCGGGTGCAGGAGCTGCTCGCACAGGACGCCCCGCCTGGGGTCCTCGCCCACGACGGTGACGAGGTCGTGGGGTGGGCGGGTGTGCACCCGCGGGTCGACACCACCTTCGCCCGGAACCGGAGGATCCCGCACCTCGGCGAACCGGACGACGACACCGTGTGGAGTGTGTGGTGTCTGCGCGTCCGGCCGGGGCACCGTGGCGAGGGCATCTCGCACGCCCTGCTCGCCGGGGCCGTGGACTTCGCCCGCGACCACGGAGCACGTTCGGTCGAGGGGTACCCGGTGGACAACGGCGGCGCGAAGGTCGACCTGACGATGGCCTACGTCGGCACCCGCGGGGTGTTCGAGCGGGCGGGGTTCCAGCACGCGGCGGACACGACGTCCGTGCTCGACGGGTTCCCCCGCGTGCTCATGCAGCGCACGGTGCGCCCCCGCCGCGCTCGTCCGGCTACAGCTTGAACGTCGCCCGCGGGATGTCGGACACGATCCGCCGTGCCGTGCGGACGGCGTCCTCCTCCGAGATCTCGTGCGTGACGACGAGTGACGCCAGGTACGCCGCGTCCGCTCGTCGCGCCATGTCGTGCCGCGCGGGGATGGAGCAGTACGCCCGGGTGTCGTCGATGAACCCGGAGGTCTTCGTGAACGACGCCGAGTCGGTGATCGCGGAGCGGTAGCGGCCGATCGCCGCCGGGGTGTCGATGAACCACCACGGTGCTCCGGCGTACACGGCGGGGTAGAAGCCGGCGAGCGGGCCGATCTCGCGCGAGAAGACGGTCTCGTCGACGGTGAACAGCACGAGGTGGAAGCCCGGAGCGGTGCCGAAGGAGTCCAGGAGCGGCCGCAGCGGCGTGGTGAAGGAGCCGACGGCGGGCAGGTCGTGGCCGGTGTCCGGGCCGAAGCGTTCGAGCGTCGGCGCGTGGTGGTTGCGGATGACGCCGGGGTGCAGCTGCATGACGAGGCCGTCCTCGACGCTCATCTCGGCCCAGCGGTAGAGCATGTCGTGCCGGTACGCGGTGGCGTCCGCCTCGGAGACGGACGACGGGTCGCGGAGCGCCTCGGCGTGGATTCGCTCGCGCGACGTGGCGGACAACGGCGACGATCCGGCGTCGAGCACCCCGGTGTCCGTGGCCGTCGCACCGTGCTCGATGAAGTACTGGCGACGGGCGCGGAGTGCTGCCAACAGCCCTGCGTGGGTGCCCGTGTCGATGCCGGCGGCCTGCCCGATGGACGCGACCACGGGCCTCCAGTCCGGCCGCGACGGGTCGAACACGGCGTCCGCGCGGAACGTGGGGACCACCCGGCCGGTGAACGTGGGGTCCGCGGCGAGCTGCGCGTGCGCGGCGAGGTCGTCGGCGGGCCCGTCGGTGGTTGCGAGGACCTCGATGCCGAAGGTGTCGAACAGCGCGCGCGGGCGGAAGGCGGGGGAGGCCAGCAGGCCGGCGATGTGGTCGTACTGGGCGTCGGCGTTCGCCGCCGACGGCTGCTCCGTCAGCCCGAAGACGTCGTGCAGCTCGGTCTCGAACCAGTAGCGGACGGGGGTGCCGAGGAAGTCGTCCCAGTGGTCCGCCAGGTTCCGCCAGATGGCGCGACCGGGAGGCGCGGCGTGGGTCCCCGACAGGTCGGCGCGTCCCAGCGCGGCCAGGTCCACCCCGTTCGCGTGCAGCAGGCGGAGCACGTAGTGGTCGGGCGTGATGAGCAGCGACGCGGGGTCGCTGAACGGCTGGTCGGCGGCGATGAGCGCCGCGTCGACGTGGCCGTGCGGGGAGATGATCGGTGCGTCCTTGACGGCGTCGTAGACGGTCCGTGCCACCTGGCGTGCACCGGGGTCGGCGGGGAGCAGCCGGTCGGGGTGCGGGGCGAGACGGGTGGCGGTGCTGGTCTGGGTCATCATCGACTCCTTCGGGGACGGCGGGGACGGCGGGGCCGGCGGGTGCAGTGGGCGTGCGCCGGTGTCAGGCGGGCGCGGGACCCGTCGACTCCCGGACGGTCAGGTGGGTGGGCAGTGCGACGGCGCCGGTCATGTGCTCACCGGGCAGCTCGTCGGCGGGGATCGCACCGAGCCGGCCGAGCAGCATCCGGATCGCGACCCGGCCGGCGCGTTCGATCGGCGAGGTCATGGTGGTGAGCGGCGGGTTGCAGAAGTCGGCACCGAAGATGTCGTCGCAGCCGACGATGCTCATGTCCTCGGGGACGCGGACGCCCCGTTCGCGCAGCCGCGCGAGCATGCCGATCGCGATCAGGTCGTTGAAGGCGATGCAGGCGGTGGCCCCGGCGTGCACAGCGGCGTCGGCGGCTGCGGCTCCGGAGTCGACGAACGGCGCGTGCGGCCCGATGCGGGCGACGCGGACGCCGAGGCCCTTCGCGACGCGCACGAGCGCCTTCCACCGGCGTTCGTTCGACCACGAGCTGTCCGGACCGGCGACGTAGAGCACGTCGCGGTGGCCCAGGGAGACGAGGTGCTGCACGGCCTGCTCGACGCCGCCGGGGGTGTCGATGAGCACCGAGGGCACCCCGGCGGGGCGACGGTTGACGACGACGAGGGGGATCCGTTCGGCGAACCGGGCGATCTGCGCGTCCGACAGCCGTGAGGCGGTGAGGACGACGCCGTCGGCCTTCGCGCCGATCGAGCTCAGGGTGGCGAGTTCGGCGTCGGCGGACTCCTCGGTGTCGACGAGCAACTGCGTCCACCCGGCGCCGGCGAGCTGGTGCTGCGTGCCACGGATGACGTCGAAGTAGAACGGGTTCGTGATGTCGGAGACGAGCACGGCGACGGCTCGGGTGCGGCCGGACGTCAGGGCGCGTGCCTGCGAGTTGGCGACGTAGCCGAGTTCGCGGGCCGCGCGTTGGATGCGCTCCTGCGTGGTGTGGTTCACGCGGTCGGGCAGCGAGAGTGCGCGGGACACGGTCGACGGGGCCACGCCGGTCGCGTCGGCGATGTCCCGGATGGTCACGCGTCGGGCAGCGCTGAAGCCGGCCCCGGCGCTCGTGTCGGCGCTCGCGTCGGATCCCGTACCGAAGCCGCTGCCGGCGCCGGAGACGTCGATGTCTGTGTCGCTCACGAGGCCGAACGTATTCGCGTCTGGCAACAAGTGGCAACCGGTTGCCGGATGTTGCCAACGGCGGAACAGTGGTGCCACCGGGCAGCGCCGCCCGGAGGAGGTCTCGAGGAGGAAGCCCCCGGATGAACAGAACACGGCTGAAGCCCCGCACCCTCGTCGGTGCCGTCGCGGTGATCGCCCTCGCCGCTCTCTCCCTGCAGGGCTGCGCCGTCGTGAACGGCAGCGGCGACGACCCGAACACCCTCCGCGTGATGATGGGCGCGGACACCACGTACCCCAAGGAGCGCAAGCAGTGGCAGCAGGACACCGCTGCCGAGTTCAAGCGCACCACCGGTGCGGACATCCAGTGGGAGACCTACTCGTCCGCGCAGGAGGAGTTGACCGCGATCCAGACCAGCGTCATCTCCGGCCAGGGCCCCGACGTCTACGCCATCGGCACCACGTTCACCCCCACCGCCTACGCCACCGGTGCCTTCGTCGAGATGGGATCGAAGGAGTGGCAGGCCATCGGCGGCAAGGACCAGTTCGACCCGGCCTCGTTCGGCATCTCGGGGCCGAGCGACTCGAAGCAGATCGGGATCCCGTTCGCCAGCCGTCCGTTCGTGATGGCCGTCAACAAGGACCTCCTCGCGAAGGCCGGCATCACCGACATGCCGACCACATGGGACGAGCTGACCGAGGATGCGAAGGCCACCACCGGTGACGGACGGCACGGCCTGGCGATCGCCTACGCCGACGGCTTCGACCCGTGGAAGTTCGTGTGGGGCATGGCGCAGAACGCCGGCAACACCATCGTCGACGGCTCGAAGGCCGAGATCGACAGCGACGCCGTCGAGAACGCGTACCGGACCTACTTCGACTGGGTCACGAAGGACGGCGTCGTCGACAAGGCCGCGATCGGCTGGAACAACGCGCAGGCCCTGGCCCAGTTCACCGAGGGCAAGGCCGCGTTCTTCCCGATGACGACCACCACCGCGATCAACTCGTTCAAGGACACCAAGGTCGACGGCAAGTACGAGTTCGCCCTGCTCCCCACCGTCCCGCCGGGGGCCAGCGAGCGCCCGGCCGACGGCATCGAGGCCGCGAGCATCCTGTCCGGCGACAACTGGGTGGTGGCCGACTACGGCACGAAGCAGCAGCTGTCCTTCGACTTCGTCAAGCAGCTCAGCGCACCGAAGGCGCAGCTCGAGTACTACGACCTGTTCGGCAACCTGCCGACCAATGCGTCCGCCGCCGCTGACCTGGCAGCAGACAACCCGCAGCTCAAGCCGATCATCGACGCGGGCCGCCTGTCGAAGCCCACCGCCTTCACCGGCGCCTGGTCCGACATCCAGCTCGCCCTGGTCGACGTGGTCGTGCAGTCGATCCCGTCGCTCAAGAGCGGCGAGGTCACCGACGACCAGCTCCGCAAGCGTCTGCAGGACGCCCAGAAGGACGCCCAGTCCACCCTCGACCGTCAGAAGAACGGAGGTCTGTGATGACCAGCACCCAGACCAGACCGCCGCAGCGCACGGAGCAGACGGTCCGCCCGCACGGCACGACGCCGCTGTACAAGAAGGAGCGTCCGCTCTGGATGCTCATCCCCGGCGGGGTCCTCATGCTCGCCGTCATCGTGGTGCCGCTCCTGGTGGGCTTCTACATCGCGATGCTCGACCTGGACCAGTACACGCTGCGGCAGTGGTTCAGCGCTCCCTTCATCGGCTTCGCGAACTTCACCGAGGCCTTCACGAACTCGCCCCTGCTCCACTCGATCTGGATCTCGGTGTCGCTGTCCGTCCTGGTCACCGCGGTCACCGTGCCGATCGGCGTCGCGGCCGCGATCTCGACGCAGAACCGGTTCCCGGGGCGCGGCCTCGTCCGGTCGATCTACCTGATCCCGTACGTGCTGCCCGCGTTCGTCGTCGGCACGTTCTTCCGCACGATGCTGCAGCCGCAGGGCGTCGTGAACTCGATCCTGCACACCGACGTGCTCTGGCTGAACGGCTCCGCGTCGTACTGGGCGCTGGCCGGCGTGATGATCTGGACGAGCTGGCCGTTCGTCTACCTGCTGTCGCTCGCCGGACTGCAGGCCGTGGACAACGAGGTGCACGAGGCCGCCGCGCTCGACGGGGTGACCTGGTGGGCGAAGCTCCGCTACATCATCTTCCCGTACCTGCGCGGGCCGCTCAGCCTGGCGGTGATCATCGCGATCCTGCACAACATCAACAACTTCACCCTGCCGTTCGTGCTGTTCGGCATCCCGCTGCCGTCGAGCGTCGAGGTCATGCCCGTCCTGACGTACATCGCGAGCTTCCAGTCGTTCCGCTTCGGTCTGTCCGCGGCCATGGCGATCTGCTCCCTCGTGATCGTCGCCATCCCGCTGTTCGTCTACCTGCGAGCCGTCAAGCTCGACACCGGTGACGACGCGGGCCCCAACCGGAAGCAGCGCCGCGCCGACCGCGCCACGCTCGCCGCCGCCCCGACCGCCGCCGACATCGACGGAGCACGCGCATGAGCGCCCAGAGCACATCCTTCGCCGGCACCACCCGGACCCGCCCGACGTCGACCCTGACCGAGAGCATCACCGCACCCGGTCGACGCCACAAGCGCCCCTACGACACCGACGTCACCCGGCTCCTGCCCCGCTGGCTGCTCATCGTGGTGATCGCGATCATCATCGCGTTCATCGCCGTCCCGGTCCTGTACATCCTGTTCGGCTCGGTGAACTCGGACGTCGCGGTCGCCCGCGGCGAGTACTTCCCGTCCGAGTTCACGCTGTCGAACTACGTCGAGATCTGGTCCACGGTCGCCCTCGGCGAGGGGCTGGTCAACTCGATGCTCACCGCCGGCGCGGTCGCCATCGCGAGTGCGGCGCTCGCCGTGTCCACCGCGTACGTGCTGGTCCGGTTCCGGTTCCTCGGCCGCCTGACCATCCTGCGTGGGCTCCTCGCGCTGCAGTCGATCCCCGGCACGCTCCTGCTGCTGCCCGTGTTCGTGGTGTTCTCGAACATCGCCAGTGCCACGGGCGTGCAGATCATCGGCACCCGCTGGGGTCTGTTCGTCACCTACCTGACGTTCGCCCTGCCGTTCTCGACCTGGGTCATGGTCACGTACCTGCGTGGTCTGCCCAAGGAACTCGAGGAGGCCGCCCGCATCGACGGCGCCTCGAGCACGAAGATCCTGACGAAGATCGTCCTGCCGCTGTCGTGGCCCGGCATCGTCGTCTCGGCGATCTTCGCCTTCCTGCTCGGCTGGAACGACGTCCTGTTCTCCACGATCATGACGACCCCGAACACCCGGACGGTGGCCGTGGTCCTGCAGGTGCTCGGCACCGCGCAGGAAGGCGGCGCTGTCCCGATCTACGGCCAGATGATGGCCGCCTCGATCGTCTGCGCCGTGCCGGTCGTCGCCCTGTACCTCATCTTCCAGCGCTACCTGGTGGGCGGTCTGACGGCCGGCTCCGTCAAGTGAGCGCGGCAGTCACCGCAACCCAGAACCGGACTGGAGGCCCGTGGCGGCCCCGCCACGCGCCTCCCCTCCGACACGAAAGGACACCATGACCGACCAGCCCACGTGGGAACTCTCCGGCTTCGGCGACGAGATCGACGCCGACCCCGTCGTCCAGGTCGCGGTCCTGCAGGCGCTCGGCGCGAGCGCCATCGAGGTCCGCAGCGCCTGGGGCGCGAACGTCGTCGACCTCGACGAGGACCAGCTCGCCGGACTCCACCGCCTGCTCGAGGAGCGCGGACAGACCGTGTCCGCCATCGCCTCGCCGATCGGCAAGGTCTCCGTCGACGAGCCCGTCGAGCACGAGGTCGGACGGCTCGGTCGCGCGATCGCCGCCGCACACGCCCTCGGCACCACGAACATCCGGATCTTCTCGTTCTACTTCGAGGGCCGGCAGCCGGAGGACGTCCGCGACGACGTCCTCGTCCGGATGCGCGCCCTGGCCGACCTCGCCGCACGCGAGGGCGTGACCCTGCTGCACGAGAACGAGAAGGACATCTACGGCGACGTCCCCTCGCGCGTGCTCGACATCGTCGAGAGCGTCGGGTCCCCGGCGCTCCGACTGGCCTGGGACAACGCGAACTACGTGCAGTGCGGCGTCAAGCCGTTCACCGACGGGTGGGCGCAGCTCGCGCCCTACGTCGACTACCTGCAGGTCAAGGACGCACTGGCCGCCGACTCGTCGGTCGTCCCCGCGGGCGAGGGTGACGGCGAACTGCTGCAGACCCTCACCGCGCTGCGCGACGCCGGGTACTCCGGCTACGCCTCGCTCGAGCCGCACCTCAGCGACTTCACCTCCCTCGGCGGGTTCTCCGGCCCCGCGGCCTTCGGTCGTGCCGGTCGTGCCCTCCGCACCCTCACCGACCAGATCGGAGTCACCCTGCGATGACCACCCCACTGAAGTTGGCAGTCGTCGGCGCCGGCGTCATCGGACGCCACCACGCCACGGTCGCCGTCCACCACCCGGACCTGCAGGTCGTCGCCCTCGTCGACGCGATCCCCGCCGCCGCCACGAGCGCCGCCGACGAGATCGAGGCGATGGGCGTCACCCGCCCCGTCACGACGTCCACCATCGAGGAAGCGATCGCGCAGACCGACATCGACGTCGTCGCGATCTGCTCGCCCTCAGGCATGCACGTGCAGCTCGCCGAGGCCGCCCTGGCCGCCGGCAAGCACGTCGTCATCGAGAAGCCCCTCGACACCACGATGCCCCGGGCCCGGCAGATCGCCGCGCTCGCCGCAGCGGCACGCGACCGTGGACTCGTCACGAGCGTCATCAGCCAGCACCGCTTCGACCCGGCCTCGGCCGCCGTCGCCGCAGCCGCCCACGACGGCGGGTTCGGCACCGTGACCTCCGGCCTGGCGAGCGTCGCCTGGTACCGGTCGCAGGGCTACTACGACTCCGGTGACTGGCGCGGCACCTGGGCGCTCGACGGTGGTGGCGCCGTGATGAACCAGGGCGTGCACACCGTCGACCTGCTCGTCTGGGCGCTCGGCCGTCCGGTCGAGATCTCGGCCCAGACCGGGCTGCTCGCGCACGACCGCATCGAGGTCGAGGACACCGCCGTCGCCACCGTCCGGTTCGCCGGCGGCGCGCTCGGCGTCATCCACTGCACGACCGCCGCGTACCCGGGCCTCTCCGCCCGCTACGCCGTGTACGGCACGCACGGGTCGGCGATCGTCGACGACGACCGCCTGGCCTACTTCCACATCGCACCCGACGCCGCGACCCTCGAGTCCGCGTCGACCACCTCGAACGCCTCAGCGGTCGCGGGCGCGGTCGACCAGAAGGACGACGTCGTCCCGCCGGAGCACGTCGTCGGCGGCCCTGCCGAGCCCGACCACTTCGCCGCAGGGCACGGTCGGCAGTACACCGACATCGTGGCCGCGATCCGCGAGGGCCGTGAGCCCGGCGTGACCGTCGACGCGGCCCTCGTGTCGCTCGCCACCGTCCGCGGGCTGTACGTCAGCGCGACGCTCGGGCAACCCGTCCGGATCGACGACGTGATCGAGGGCAAGTACGACGACGTGGTGCCCGTGGTGGGCGCTGCAGCAACGTCCGACACCGCGACCGAAGGAGCCACCCGATGAAGTTCTCCGTGTTCACCGCCTCCACCCCCGACTGGACCCCGTCGCAGGCCGCCTCGACGCTGGCCGAGCAGGGCTGGGACGGCGTCGAGTGGCGCATCGTCGACGACCGCCCCGCGGACGGCACCGTCGTGCCCGCCGGTCGCTCGTTCTGGGCCGGCAACAACTCCACGTGGCAGTTCACCGGCGTCCAGGACCACGTCGGCGAGATCGCGCGGATCACCGACGCCGCCGGCCTCGAGTACTCCGGCATCGGCGGGTACCAGCAGGCGTCGGACCACGAGGGCGTCGAGACGATGCTCCGCGTCACGAGCGAGCTCGGCGCCCGCCAGGTCCGCGTCTCGATGCCGATGTACCGGCAGGAGAAGGAACGCACCGGCGAGACGTACGGGCAGATCTTCGACCGCACCCGCGCCGACCTCGAGTGGGCGGTGACCCGGGCGACCGAGCTCGGCGTCAAGGCGCTCGTCGAGCTGCACCACATGACGATCACGCCCTCGGCCTCGGCGGCGCTGCGGCTCGTCGACGGCCTCGACCCGGAGCACATCGGCGTCATCCACGACCTCGGCAACCTGGTCATCGAGGGGCAGGAGGACCACCTCGCCGCGTTCGAGCTCCTCGGCCCGTACCTCGCGCACGCCCACGTGAAGAACGCCCGCTGGGTCGACACCGGCGACACCCGCGCCGACGGCAGCACGATCTGGCAGAACGAGTGGGCGTCGCTGCGCACCGGGCAGGCGTCCGTCTCCGAGTACCTCGACGCCCTCCGCCAGGTCGGCTACGACGGCTGGGTCACCATCGAGGACTTCTCCACCGACCTGCCCCTCGAGGCCCGGACCGCCGACAACCTGGCGTACCTGCGGTCCCTCGTCCCGGTGACCGCATGACCGATCGCCGCCCCGGCATCGTCCACCTCGGGGTGGGTGCGTTCGCGCGTGCCCACCTCGCCTGGTACACCGCCCACACCACGGGGGAGCCGTGGGGCATCACGGCCTTCACCGGCCGCTCGCCCGCGGCGGCGGACGCCCTCACCGCGCAGGACTGCCGGTACACGCTGGTCACGCGTGCTGCGTCCGGCGACGACGCCGAGGTGGTCGACACGATCGTGGCCGCCCACCCGGGCAGCGACGACACGGCCTGGAGGCACGTGGTCGCGTCCCCGGAGACCACCATCGTCACGCTGACGGTCACCGAGCAGGGCTACCGGTCCGGTTCCGACGTCCCGGCCCGGTTGGTCGCGGGGCTCGACGCCCGGCGGACGGCCGGCGGCGGGCGCATCGCGCTGGTCAGCCTCGACAACCTGACGCACAACGGCGCGGTGCTGCGCGAGGCCGTGCTGGGCGCCGCCACCGACCCCGGACTGCGCGCGTGGATCGAGGCGAACGTCTCGTTCCCGTCGTCGATGGTCGACCGGATCACCCCCGCGACCACCGACGCCGACGTCGAGGGTCTCGCCGCCCTGCCGGGAGCACTCGTCGGGGACCGTGTGCCCGTCGTCACCGAGCCCTTCGCGGAGTGGGTGCTCGAGGACGCCTTCGACGGGATCGACCGCCCCGCGTGGGAGACCGCCGGCGTGCGCATCGTCGACGACGTCACCCCGTACGAGCAGCGGAAGCTCTGGCTGCTGAACGGCTCGCACTCGCTGCTCGCGTACCTCGGGCTCCAGCTCGGGCACGAGACCGTCGCCGCGGCCATCGACGACCCGGTGTGCCGTGCCGCCGTCGAGCAGCTGTGGGACGAGGCCGCCCGCGAACTGCCCCTGCCTGCCGACGAGGTCACCGACGCCCGTGCCGCCCTGGTGGACCGGTTCCAGAACCCCCGCATCCGGCACACCCTGCGGCAGATCGCCTCCGGTGGATCGCAGAAGCTGCCCGTCCGGGTCGTCGACGTCGTGCGGCACCGACTCGAGCGTGAGCCGTCCGCCGGCATCGGGCCCGGCGCCGCGACCGCGATCGCCGCGTGGTGGCTCCACGTCACGACGCAGCCCGACCTCGTGGACGACGACGGAGCCCCCGGGGCAGACTCGGACGTGCGCGACGTGCTGCGCGTCATCGCCCCCGACCTCGACACCACCGCCGTGGTCGACGCGATCACCGCGGCGGCCGACGACATCCGGGCGGCGAGCACCGCCGCACGCACCACCACCAGCACCGCCCGAACGAGCACCGCCCGAACGAGCACCGACGAAGGAGTCCACGCATGACCGACACCACCACGAACCCCGCGGCCCCGGTGCCGGGCGCCGCCGACACCGGCGCGGCGACCGGGCACACCTCCGGGCGTCCGGACACGTGGGCGTCGGCCGACCGCGGCCAGCTCATCGAGCGTGCCGAGGTCATCGTCACCAGCCCGAACCGGAACTTCGTCACGCTGAAGATCACGACCGCCGACGGCGTCACGGGCCTCGGTGACGCGACGCTGAACGGCCGCGAGCTCGGTGTCGCCGCGTACCTGTCCGAGCACGTCGTGCCGCTGCTGATCGGCCGCGACGCCAGCCGCATCGAGGACGCCTGGCAGTTCCTGTACCGCTCGTCGTACTGGCGTCGCGGCCCGGTCACGATGGCGGCGATCGCGTCCGTCGACATGGCGCTCTGGGACATCAAGGCCAAGGTCGCCGGCATGCCGCTGTACCAGCTCCTCGGTGGCGCATCCCGCACCGGGCTGATGGCCTACGGACACGCCTCGGGCAAGGAGCTCCCCGAGCTGTTCGACTCGATCCGCGAGCACCAGGAGGAGGGCTACCGCTCGATCCGCGTGCAGACCGGCGTCCCCGGCCTCGAGAGCATCTACGGCATCGCATCGAACAAGACCACCGAGGGCAACGAGGGTGTCCGGTACGACTTCGAGCCGGCACAGCGCGGAGCCTTCCCCGCCATGGAGGACTGGGACACCCGCGCCTACCTGCGCCACGTGCCCACCGTGTTCGAGGCCGTCCGGAACGAGTTCGGACCCGAACTGCCGCTCCTGCACGACGGGCACCACCGGATGACCCCGCTGCAGGCCGCGAAGCTCGGCAAGTCCCTCGAGCCGTACGACCTGTTCTGGCTCGAGGACTGCACCCCCGCCGAGAACCAAGAGGCACTCAAGCTCGTCCGGCAGCACACCACCACGCCGCTCGCGATCGGCGAGGTCTTCAACACGATCTGGGACTTCAAGGACATCATCCGCGACCAGCTCATCGACTACGTCCGCGGAGCGGTCACGCACATGGGCGGCATCTCCCCGCTCAAGAAGACGATGGACTACGCCGCGATGTACCAGGTCAAGTCCGGGTTCCACGGGCCGACCGACATCTCGCCCGTCGGCCTGGCCGCCCAGATGCACCTCGGGATGGCGATCCACAACTTCGGCATCCAGGAGTACATGCAGCACGGGCCGCAGACGAACCAGGTGTTCCAGCAGACCTTCACCTTCACGGACGGCTACCTGCACCCCGGTGACGAGCCCGGCCTCGGGGTCAGCCTCGACGTCGACGAGGCCGGCAAGTACCCGTACGAGCAGGCCTACCTGCCGTTCAACCGCCTGGCCGACGGAACGGTGCACGACTGGTAGCGGCAAGCTGTGGGTGTGGAGTTCGCAGAGGTCGCCCGGGAGCTGCTGCTCGTCGCGCCCGATGACTTCGTCGCCGAGCGCACGGCCCGCCAGCGTGCGGTCCGGAAGGACGACCGGGCCCTGGCGGCGGCGATCGGGAAGCTCCGGAAGCCGGCCCCGGCAGCGTGGGTCGTGGACCTGCTCGCGCACGACGGCGCCCTCGACGACGCGGTCGACCTCGGGCCAGCCCTCCGCAAGGCCCAGGCCGACGCCGACCCCGGCGAGATCCGGACTCTCCGACAGCAACGCTCCGAGGTGATCGAGGCGCTGGCGCAGGCCGGGGCCGACCTCGCCTCGGACGCCGGACACCCCGCGACGTCGGCCGTGCTCGACCAGGTGCGCGCGACGATCGAGGCGGCGATGGCCGACCCGCACGCCGGAGCCGCCGTGCGTTCGGGGCTGCTCGTGACGCCCTTGGAGAGCGTGGGGTTCGACGCGGTCGACCTGGACGGGGCGCTCGCGGATCCGGACGCGGTGCCCGACGCCTGGTCCGGCAGCGATGCCCCACCCATCCCGATCACCCAGGCGAGGGGCGCGCGGATGGCGAGCCGGGCCTCCCGGTCGACGGAGACGGAACCCCAGGACGGACCGGAGCTGGACGCCGAGCCCGAGCCGAAGCGTGACCCGGCCGCTGAGCGGAAGGCCGCGCGCCAGGCGGAGACCGCCGCCCGGAGCGAGTCGCGCGACGCCGATGCCGCACTCGACGCCGCGGAGGCGGACCTCGAGCAGGCCGAGGAGCGCCGGGCCGACCTCCAGCGCGAGCTCGATCGGGCGACCGCGGAGATCGAGGCCCTCGAACGTGCTCGCGACGCCGCCGAGGCCGCGAGCAACGACGCCCGCGAGCTGCTGGCGGCCGCGCAGGAGCACCGGCGCAGCCTCGGTCGCTGAGCCTCGCGGAGCGTTCCTTCCCATCACGCGCGCGATGGAAGGTCGAATCGGGCGTACTCGGCCGAAAGGAACGACCACCTATGCCCGGAACGACCCACTACGCCCGGAACGACTCCCTCCGCGCGGCACGACCGCCGATCGTTACACAACAGTTGTCGTTCTTGACGAGTGGCGTTGGAGCGGTCTAACGTCGGACACCATGCTTCGGGCCGGCGATGGTCCGCCGGGATCCGTCTCCGCATCAGCACGGGGCGCCCCGGGTACAGGACTCGCATCATCGCCGACGCCCCGACCGCCCGCAGCCACTGCGCGGGCGGTCGGGTGCGTGGCGCGCGGCGCACCCCGGAGACATGCCGCGATGCCGGGTCGAGCACTCCGGGGCCCCTCCAGGAGAGACGACACATGTCGGAACCCCGCACCAACCGCACCACGACCCTGACCCCGCCGAACGGCGTGACGACCGCCCCACCTGCCACCGCACCACCGGCTGCCGGGCGCGAGGGCTTCATCGCCCGCCTCGGCATCCCGCACCCGCTGCGCTGGGGCTTCCTCGGTGTCCTCGTCTTCATGACGGGCGACGGCATCGAGTCGAACTTCATCGCTCCGCACATCGCCGCTGCCCTCGGCTCGGGCGGTACGGACAGCGCCGCGATGGTCATCGGCATCTACGGCGTCGCCGTCCTCGTGGCGTCCTACTTCGCCGGCGTGCTCTCCGAGCTGTGGGGCCCGCGCCGCGTCATGACGATCGGGGCCGTCCTGTGGGTGGTGTTCCAGGTCGCGTTCCTCGCGGCACTGCCCACCGGGTCGGTCGGGCTGATCGCCCTGACGTACTTCCTGCGCGGACTCGGCTTCCCGCTGTTCGCCTTCTCGTTCCTCTGCTGGGTGAACCACACCGTGGCGCGCGACCGGAACGCCACGGCCGTCGGCTGGTTCTACGTCGTCTTCACCGGTGGCCTGCCGACGCTCGGCTCGCTCATCGCGATCGGCAGCATCCCCGCGTTCGGTGGCGGCCACACGGGTGAGACGTGGTCGATGGCCATGTCGCTCGTCCTGGTCGTGGCCGGCTGGGTGATCGTCCGGTTCGGCGTGCACGAGCGGACCGGGCTCGGCCGCATCGCCCCGCGCTCGCACTCCGCCGCACGGGTCATCGCCAGCGGCATCGAGGTCTGCATCACGCGCCCCAAGGTCCTGCTCGCCGTCCTGATCCGGCTCGTCAACACGGCGCCCGAGTTCGGCATGTTCGTGATCATGCCGGCGATCATCGGCAGCGAGCTCGGTTGGGGCCAGTCGAAGTGGCTCACGATGACCGTGATCGTCTACGCCGGCAACATCCTGTTCAACGCCTTCTTCGGTGCCCTCGGCGACCGCATCGGCTGGATCCGTACCGTCAAGTGGTTCGGCATCGGCGCCTCGGCGATCGGGCTGCTGGCCTGGTGGTACGTCCCGCACCTGGTGCCGGCCGGTTCCGAGTGGGGCTTCTGGCTCGCCACCGCCGCGGGGACGGTGTTCGGCATCATGCTCGCCGGGTTCACACCCATGGGCGCGATCGTCCCCGCCTTCGCCGGCGAGGAGCGTCGCGGTGCCGCGATGGCCATGTACGCCACGGCGGCCGGTGGTGCGACCTTCCTCGGCAACGCCGTGGTCAGCGCCGTCCTGCCGTGGGGTGGCCCCGGTGGCGTGGTCTGGACGTTCGTCGGCCTCTACGTCCTCGCCTTCGTGGTGCTGTCGTTCCTCAAGGTGCCGAAGGAGGCGGTGGCCGCGGGGCACTGAGGCACGACACGCCCGGCGGGTGCTGGTAGAGTCGGTGATTGACTTCGGCGAGGGCCGCGACAGCGGCCGTGATCGACGCGGTGGGAGACCCGGCCCAGCCCAGGGAACGTTCCTCACGCGTGCACGCGTTCGAGTTGCAACACCACAGACCCCCACGATGCCGGACCGCCGGTGTCGACCCCCGAGACCAGGAGGCACCATGGCCGACTACACGAAGCTCGCAGCGGACGTCCGCACCAAGTTCGGCAAGGGTGCAGCGCGCAAGCTCCGCGCCGCCGACAAGATCCCGGCAGTGGTCTACGGCCACGGCACCGAGCCGAAGCACATCTCGCTGCCCGGTCACGAGACCATGCTGCTCGTCCGTACCGCCAACGCGGTCGTCGACCTCGACATCGAGGGTGCTGCCCAGCTCGCCCTCGTCAAGGACGTCCAGCGTGACCCGGTGCGCCAGATCATCGAGCACATCGACCTCGTGGTCCTGCGCCGCGGCGAGAAGGTCACGGTCGACGTGCCCGTCGTCATCGAGGGCGAGTCCTTCTCCGGCACGATCCACGTGCAGGACCTGAACACCGTCTCCCTGCTGGTCCTCGCGACCGACATCCCGGAGCACGTCGTCGTCGACGTCGAGGGCCTCGAGGACGGCAAGCAGATCACGGCCGCCGAGCTCACCCTCCCCGAGGGCGCCGAGCTCGAGACCGACGGCGAGGCGCTCGTCGTGCAGATCGTCACCCCGCGTGGCACCGCTGACGACGACGCTGCGGACGAGGCCTCGGCCGAGGCCGGTGCCGAAGCCGGTGCCGAGGGCGGCTCCGAGCCGGTCGACTCCGAGTAACACCCCCTTCGAAGGCATCTGGTCGACGCTGTGGCGGATCGAACGCTGGTCGTGGTCGGACTCGGGAACCCCGGGCCCGACTACGCCGGCAACCGTCACAACGTCGGCCAGATGGTCCTCGACGAACTCGCGTCCCGCATGGGTGCGCGGTTCAAGAAGCACAAGACGCCGAACCAGGTCGCCGAGGGGCGCCTGGTGCCCGGCGGACCGCGCCTGGTGCTCGCGAAGCCCGGCTCGTTCATGAACACCTCGGGTGGACCGGTCTCGTCGGTCCTCGGGTTCTACAGCGCCACCCCAGCTGACCTCGTCGTCGTGCACGACGAGCTGGACCTGCCGTTCGACACCGTCCGCCTCAAGGGCAGCGGGGGTCACGGCGGGCACAACGGGCTGCGCGACATCATCAAGGCCACCGGCACGAACGAGTTCATGCGCGTGCGCGTCGGCATCGGTCGTCCCCCCGGTCGTCAGGACCCCGCCGACTACGTGCTGCGTGACTTCTCGGCAGCCGAGAAGAAGTCGCTGCCCATCCTGCTGGCCGACGCCGCGGACGCGGTCGAGGCGATCGCCGAGGTCGGACTCGTCGCCGCGCAGCAGCGGGTGCACGCACCGTCCTGACCGCGCTGGTCGATCCCGCCCGTGTTCGCCCGTCGCGCACCACGCGGGCGGTGTCGGTGGGGGCCGGTACCATCTCCTGAGTGACGATCTCGGGCATCATCCCTGCGCTCTCGCGCGCCTCCGCGTTCGATCGCGTGCTCCGTGCCGCGCCTCGTGACGCCGACTTCTCGGTCGTCGACGGCCTGCGGGTCCCACTGCTCGGGGCGCTGCTCGCCGAGCGGAACGGGCCGCAGTGCGTGCTCGTCATCACGGCGACGGGGCGTGAAGCCGAAGCGGTCCGCGACGCCCTCGGCAGCTACGTCCCCGACGCCGACGTCCTCGAGTTCCCGGCGTGGGAGACCCTGCCGCACGAACGGCTCAGCCCGAGTGCCCAGACCGTCGGCACCCGCATCGCGACGCTCCGCAGGCTCGCGTCGTGGTCCGCCGCCGACGCCACCGATCGCCGCACCACCATCGTCGTGGCGAGCGTCCGCGCAGCGCTGCAGCCGATTGCCGCCAACCTGACCTCGCTCGCGCCCGTCGTGCTGCGCACCGACTCGCGCGGCAACGACCTGGCCGCCATCGCCGCGAAGCTCGTCGACATGGCCTACGCCCGCGTCGACCTCGTCACGCGGCGCGGTGAGTTCGCGGTGCGCGGCGGCATCCTCGACGTCTTCCCGCCCACCGCGGACCACCCCGTCCGCGTCGACTTCTTCGGCGACGAGATCGAGGCCGTCAAGGCGTTCTCGGTCGCCGACCAGCGCACGACCGAGGACGACCTGGGCTCGGTCGAACTCACCGCCTCGCGCGAACTCCTGCTCAGCGACGACGTCCGGCAGCGGGCGCGCGAGATGCTCCACGAGTTCCCGAACCTGTCCCAGATGCTCGCGAAGATCGCCGAGGGGATCCCGGTCGAGGGCATGGAGTCCCTCGCCCCCGCGCTCGTGCAGGACCTCGTCCCGATGACCTCGTACCTGCCCGAGGACGCCACCATCGCGGTGTTCTCGCCCGAGCGGGTGAACGGTCGCGCGAACAGCCTGGCCGAGACGAACACCGAGTTCCTGCAGGCCGCGTGGAGCGCCGCGGTCGCCGGGGCTCAGGCGCCGATCGACCTCGACGCCGGCAACTTCCTGACCGTGCAGCAGCTCAAGAACACCCGCGGCCAGCGCACCTGGTGGACGGTGTCGCCGTTCGACTCCGGTCTCGACGAGGGCGACACCGCGCGCGTGCTCACCGACGCCGAGGCAGCAGCCGAGGCGGGGGAGTACATCCGCGTCCGAGCCGAGGCAGTACCGAGCTTCGCGGGCAGTGCCGACGGCGCGATCGCGCACGTCAAGGCGCTCACCGATGACGGGTGGGCGGTCGTGGTGACCGCCCAGGGCCAGGGTCTGGTCGAGCGGGCGGTGCAGGTCCTCGCCGACGCCGGGGTCGCAGCCCGTGCCGAAGCCCTGCCCACGCCTCCCGAACCGGGTGTCGCCATCGTCACGACGGCCACCGTCGAGCACGGCTTCGCCATCCCGGATCCGCGCATCGTCGTCCTCAGCGAAGCGGAGTTCTACGGCCGGAGCGTCCAGCAGGGCGCGCGCACCGTCAAGAAGCTCGCGAGCCGTCGCAAGAACGTGGTCGACCCGCTGCAGCTCAAGCCGGGCGACGTCGTCGTGCACGCGACGCACGGCATCGGCAAGTTCGTGGAACTGGTGAGCCGCGAGGTCAGCTCCGGCGGCCGCAACGCGGTGAAGACGCAGCGCGAGTACCTCGTGCTCGAGTACGCGCCGTCGAAGCGGAACTACCCCGGCGACAAGCTCTTCGTCCCGACCGACCAGCTCGACCAGCTCTCGCGGTACGTCGGTGGCGAGTCCCCGACCCTGTCGAAGATGGGCGGTTCGGACTGGTCCGCCGCGAAGTCGAAGGCCCGCAAGGCCGTCCGCGACATCGCCGTCGACCTGGTGAAGCTGTACTCGGCGCGGATGGCGTCGAAGGGGCACGCGTTCGGCCCGGACACCCCGTGGCAGCGCGAGTTGGAAGAGGCGTTCCCGTTCGCCGAGACCGCCGACCAGCTCACCACGATCGACGAGATCAAGCGGGACATGGAGCGGCCCATCCCGATGGACCGCCTGCTCTCAGGCGACGTCGGCTACGGCAAGACCGAGGTCGCGATCCGCGCCGCGTTCAAGGCGGTGCAGGACGGCAAGCAGGTCGTCATGCTCGTGCCGACGACGTTGCTCGTCCGCCAGCACATGGAGACGTTCCAGGAGCGCTTCGCCGGGTTCCCCGTGCACCTGCGCGCCCTGAGCCGGTTCCAGTCCGAGAAGGAGTCGAAGGAGACCATCGCCGGGCTCGCCGACGGCACCGTCGACATCGTCATCGCGACCCACCGGATCCTGTCGCAGGGCATCACCTTCAAGGACGTCGGGCTCGTCATCATCGACGAGGAGCAGCGGTTCGGCGTCGAACACAAGGACCAGCTGAAGAAGTTCAAGACGAACGTCGACGTCCTGGCGATGTCGGCGACCCCGATCCCGCGGTCACTCGAGATGGCGGTCACCGGGATCCGCGAGATGTCGACCCTCGCGACCCCACCCGAGGACCGCCACCCCATCCTGACCTTCGTCGGGCCGCAGTCCGACCTGCAGGTGGCCGCCGCGATCCGCCGCGAACTGCTGCGCGAGGGCCAGGTGTTCTACGTGCACAACCGCGTGCGGGACATCCAGGGCGTCGCCGCGCACCTGGCCGAGATCGTGCCGGACGCCCGCATCGCCGTGGCACACGGGCAGATGTCCGAGAGCACCCTCGAGCAGGTCATGGTCGACTTCTGGGAGCGCCGGTTCGACGTCCTCGTGTCGACGACGATCATCGAGACCGGCCTCGACATCGCGAACGCGAACACGCTCATCATCGACAAGGCCGACAAGTACGGGCTGTCGCAGCTCCACCAGCTGCGCGGTCGTGTCGGCCGAGGGCGCGAGCGCGGGTACGCGTACTTCCTGTACGACTCCGAGAAGCCCCTGTCCGAGACCGCACAGGACCGCCTCGAGACCATCGCGGCGAACAACGAGCTCGGCGCGGGCATGCAGGTTGCCATGAAGGACCTCGAGATCCGCGGCGCCGGCAACCTGCTCGGCGGCGAGCAGTCCGGGCACATCGCGGGCGTCGGGTTCGACCTGTACCTCCGGATGATCGGCGAGGCCGTCTCGCAGTTCCGCGGTGACGTGGCCGAGGGGCAGACCGAGTTGCGGCTCGAGATCCCGGTCGACGCGCACATCCCCGAGGACTACGTCGAGTCCGAGCGGCTCCGGCTCGAGGCGTACCAGAAGCTGTCAGCGGCCTCGGCTCCGACGGCCCAGCAGGACGCCATCGACATGGTTCTCGACGAGCTCACCGACCGCTACGGGCAGCCGCCGCAGGCCGTGCAGACGCTGGTCGAGGTCTCCCGCCTGCGTCGGATGGCGCAGCAGGTCGGGCTGTCCGACGTGGTGGTCATGGGCTCGAACCTGCGCGTGGCGGGCAAGGAGCTCGCCGACTCGTCGCAGGTGCGGCTCAAGCGGATGTTCCCGGGCGCGAAGTGGTTCCCGCAGCAGAACGCGGCGAGCATCCCGATGCCGCGTCCGCACGACCAGGCGCTGCCGGACGACGCCCTGATCCAGTGGGTCGAGAGCATCCTCACCGCCGTGTACGGCGCGACGACGCCGGCGGAGGCGCCGGCCGCGTAAGGGGTGCAGTGGTCGCGAGCGGCGACGGACAGGAGGCACGGTGCGGGCTGGCACCGTGCCTCCCATCCGCTCGTGGGCGCGTCCACCGCGCGCACGCTGTCCGCGACGATCCACGCGTCGATCGACGCGTGGATCGTCGCAAAGGTGGTGCGGGCCCGGAACCGCGCCCCGCTACTCGGTCGCCTCGGCCTCGGACAGCTCGCGCCGTCCGCGGTACGCCCGGGCCCGCAGCGTGACCACGACCGCCGACGCGACGATCGCGATGCCCGAGCCGACGAGCACGGCGAGCACACCCTCGTCGAGGATCTCCTCGTTCCGGGCGAACGCGAGCTCGTTCATGAGCAGCGAGACCGTGAACCCGATCCCACCGAGCACCCCGACGGTGATGATCGAGAAGAACGACAACGACGACCGCCCTGGTGAGCGGAAGATCCGCGTGGCGACCGCGCCGAACAGCGTGATCCCGATGACCTTGCCGACCGGCAGCGCGATGACGACCGCCCAGAACGTGGGGGAGAGCTCGCCGATGCCGACGGCGGGGATGACCACCGCGGCCGACGCGAACGCGAACACCGGCAGCACGATCGCGTTGGACCACGGCTCGACGTTCTCGTGCAGGGTGTGGCCCGGACGCCGGGGGAGCACGAGGCCGAGCGCGACGCCGGCGATCGTGGCGTGCACGCCGGAGTGGTAGACGAGCCACCAGGTCAGGAGCCCGACCACGACCATCGCGACGATGAGCAGCGTCTGCCCGTTGCGCCCCGGACGGAGCATCCGGCCGAGCAGCCAGAACGCCGCGAGCGTGACGACGGCACCGGCGAGGGCCAGGAAGTCGGTGTCGTGCGCGAACACGACGGCGATGATGATGATCGCGATGAGGTCGTCGAGCACGGCCAGCGCGAGCAGGAACACCCGGATGCCGCTCGGCAGCCCGCGACCGAACATCGCCAGGACACCGAGCGCGAACGCGATGTCGGTCGCCGTCGGGATCGGCCAGCCGTGCGTGTACGGGGTGCCCGCGGTGACGAGCAGGAAGATGCCCGCCGGCACGAGCACACCGCCGACCGCCGCGATGGCGGGGATGATCGCGGTCTTCGGGTTCGACAGCTCACCGTCGACGAGCTCCTGCTTCAGCTCGATCGCGACGAGCAGGAAGAACACCGCCAGCAGGCCGTCGCTGATCCAGTGCGCGATCGACAGGTCGAGGCCGACGGCACCGAGCGGTAGGTGCGCGTCGAGCAGCCGTTCGAGGCCAGGGCCGACCGGAGAGTTCGCGACGACCAGGCCGAGCACGGCGGCGGTCAGGAGCGCGATGGCGCTGAAGCGGGGGGAGCGGACGAGGGACGACATGGATCTCCGTCTCGAGGGGTCGGGTGGTAGTCCGTCGACCAGACTTCCCGACACACCACCACCAGCATACGTGGGTGAGACGATGGCGCGATGACCGCCGTACCGGACCTCGTGACCGTCGTCGACCGCCTGCTCGCCGAGGACGGGGGCTGCGTCTGGAACCGGGCTCAGACCCACGCCACGCTCGCGCGCTACGCGGTCGAGGAGTCCTACGAACTCGTCGACGCCATCGACGACGGCGACCCGGACGACGTCCGCGAGGAGCTCGGCGACGTCCTGTACCAAGTCGTCCTGCACGCCGGGATCGCCGAACGCGCGGGGGAGTTCACCCTGGAGGACGTCGCCGCCGGGGTCCGCGACAAGATGGTCCGTCGACACCCGCACGTGTTCGGCGACGAGACCGCGGACACCGTCGACGACGTGGTCCGGGTGTGGCGCGCGGCGAAGGCGGCGGAGAAGTCGGCCCGGACGAGCGCCCTCGACGGCGTCCCGCGCGCGATGCCGCCGCTGGAGCGGGCCGTCAAGCTGCTGGAGCGCCTGGAGGAGCACGGTGCGGCCGACACGGCCGTCGCGTCGGTCGTGGCCGCCGCGCCCGCCGCGTTCGGCTCGGCTGCTGACCGGGAGGCCCGTGGCACGTCCGCCACGTCGGCCGCGGCACCCGGAGCGGGAACCGCTCGGGCATCGGTCGGGGCGCCGGCACCGGCCGACGGTGCGGGGGCGGTGGACCCGGCGTGGGGGATCGCGATGCTCGAGGAGGTCGCCGGAGCGGTGCGGGACGGGATCGACCCGGTCGCGAGTCTCCGCGTGGCGGTCGCTGCGCTCGAGGAAGCCGGCCGTGCCGCGGAGTGAGTGTGCCGGGGGGACGGAGATGCGCTGGGGAAAAGAGAAGGGCGCCCTCCTAACCCGAAAAAGGAGGGCGCCCGTGAGCGGGTGGGCACACCCCCAGGGAGAGGTGTGCACGCAGAACCCGCTCGGGTCGCGGGGCACACTGCAGCACGGTGCCCACGCGATCGGTCCGGAGAGTGGATCAGGCACGCTCCGAACCGAGGTACTGAATGCAGTATGCCAGTAGGACGCATGCCGCGCAACTCGTCGATGCGCATCTGCCAGACTTGACGCCATGGCGACGACCGTGACGGCACCCCGTGGCATGCGTGACTTCCTCCCCGCGGACAAGGCCCGACGCGAGCACGTGCTCGGTGTCGTCCGCGACGTCTACTCGCGGCACGGGTTCGACGAGATCGAGACCCCCGTGGTCGAGGACGCCGCGCGGCTGCACTCCGGGCTCGGCGGAGACAACGAGAAGCTGGCGTTCGCGGTCATGAAGCGCGGGCTCAGCACCGAGGACCTGCAGGCTGCCCAGGCGCCGCTCGACCTCGCTGACCTCGGGCTCCGGTTCGACCTGACCGTGCCGCTCGCCCGGTTCTACGCCTCGCACCGCGCCGAGCTGCCCTCGGTGTTCCGATCGGTGCAGATCGCGCCGGTCTGGCGCGCCGAGCGTCCACAGAAGGGGCGCTACCGCCAGTTCGTGCAGTGCGACATCGACATCCTGGGGGAGCCCGGGCAGCTGGCCGAGATCGAGCTCATCCGCGCCACGACCGCCGCGCTCGACGAGCTCGGGGTGACCGGCACCACGATCCGCATCAACGACCGGCGGATCCTGCTGACCCTGCTGGCGTCGTGGGGCATCGCGGACCCCGCTGCCGCCGACCGCGCACTCATCACGGTCGACAAGCTCGACAAGATCGGCCCGGACGGCGTCGCCGCCGAGCTCCGCAGCACCGTCGGACAGGAGCTGCCGGGGCTCGAGGACACCATCCGTGCGCTCGAGGCCGCGGACTGGACCTCGGTCGAGGGGGCTGCCTGGCTCGACGCCGAGGCGTTCGCCGACCTGCTGCGCCTGCGGGAAGCGCTGCCCGGCGTCGACCTGCGCTTCGACCCGACGCTCGTGCGCGGCATGGGCTACTACACCGGCACGATCTTCGAGGTCGCGCACCCCGACTTCGGCTACAGCCTGGGCGGCGGCGGTCGGTACGACGGCATGATCGGTCGGTTCCTCGGGCAGGACGTCCCCGCGGTCGGCTTCTCGCTGGGCTTCGAGCGCCTGGTCGACCTCGTGACACTCCCGGAGTCCGCCGAGTCGGACGCCGTGGTGCTCGTCTACGACAAGGACGTCGACCCCGTCCGACTCGCCGCCCTCAAGAACGAGGCGCTCGCATCGCACCGGCGCGTGCGGCTCGAACGGCGCACCAAGAACACGAAGAACCTGCTCGCCGGTCTGGCCGCGCAGGGGTTCTCCGCCTTCGCGACCGTCGGCGCCGACACGACGTCGCTCGAGGGTGTGGAGTTCCGCCCGCTCGACTGAGTTGTCCACACCGGGCGTCACGGTCGACGTCGTGTTCACCTCGGCTCGCTAGGATCGGTCCCGCAAACACCACAACCAATGTGTAGGGAGTACCCCGTGGCCCTGATCGATGCCGTAGGCGCACGCGAAGTCCTCGATTCCCGAGGCAACCCGACGGTCGAGGTCGAGGTCCTCCTCGACGACGGCGTCGTGTCCCGCGCGCTCGTCCCCTCCGGTGCCTCCACCGGCGCGTTCGAGGCGTACGAACTCCGCGACGGCGATGCCTCGCGCTACGGCGGCAAGGGCGTGCTCAAGGCCGTCGACGCCGTCCTCGACGAGATCGGCCCGGCGCTCGAGGGCTTCGACGCCACCGACCAGCGCCTCGTCGACGCCGCGCTCATCGAGCTCGACGGAACCGAGAACAAGTCCCGCCTCGGCGCGAACTCGATCCTCGGTGCCTCGCTCGCCGTGGCCCGTGCCGCTGCCGACTCGGCTGACCTGCCGCTGTTCCGCTACCTCGGCGGCCCGAACGCGCACACGCTGCCCGTTCCGCTGATGAACGTCGTCAACGGCGGTGCCCACGCGGACACCAACGTCGACATCCAGGAGTTCTTCCTCGTGCCGTACGGCGCCGAGTCGTTCTCCGAGGCGCTCCGTTGGGGCGTCGAGACCTACCACGCCCTCAAGGGCGAGCTGAAGAAGCAGGGCCTCGCGACCGGCCTCGGCGACGAGGGCGGCTTCGCGCCGGAGCTCGCGTCGAACCGTGCGGCGCTCGACTTCCTGCTGACCGCGATCGAGAAGGCCGGCTACACCCCGGGCAAGGACATCGCCGTCGGCCTCGACGTCGCGTCCACCGAGTTCTTCCACGACGGCAAGTACTCGTTCGAGGGCAAGCAGCTCTCGAGCCAGGAGTTCACCGCGTACTTCGCCGACCTCGTCGCGAACTACCCGCTCGTCACGATCGAGGACCCGCTGGCCGAGGACGACTGGGAAGGCTGGTCGCACCTGACCGCCGAGCTCGGCGACAAGGTCCAGATCGTCGGCGATGACCTGTTCGTCACCAACCCGAAGCGTCTGCAGCGGGGCATCGACGAGAAGGCCGCGAACTCGATCCTGGTGAAGGTCAACCAGATCGGCACGCTCACCGAGACCCTCGACGCGGTCTCGCTCGCGCACCGTCACGGCCTCACCTCGATCCTGTCGCACCGCTCCGGCGAGACCGAGGACACCACGATCGCGGACATCGCGGTCGCGGTCGACGGTGGTCAGATCAAGACCGGCGCACCGGCCCGCTCGGACCGCGTCGCGAAGTACAACCAGCTGCTCCGCATCGAGGAAGAGCTCGGCGACGCCGCGGTGTACGCCGGTCGCTCGGCCTTCCCGCGCGCCAAGTCACTGTAAGCAGCTCGGCCAGCAGCACCGGCACCACCGAGACGCCGTCCTCCTCCGGGAGGGCGGCGTCTCGTCGTGTGCGCGGCGTCGAGCGGTCGAAAGACGTCGGCAGGCGCGGACTCATCCGACGGGACGTGACCGCCGGACGCGCGCCGGGCGGTGGGTCGTGACCGCTCCCTGCGCGGGACGGGTTGGCGGGCCGGACCCGCGCCTCCCGGCCGGAGCGATCGGACGACGCGAGTCGCTGAGAGGCCACCGAACGGCCGCGTGCCGGGCGCTCCCACCGCGTCGGTCGGGTTATCGTCGGGACGTGCCCAGCCAGAAGCCCCGCGTCCGCCGCGTCCCCGTGGCGATGCCCGACGGCAGCACGTCGGCGCAGCCCTGGTACCGCTCGATCCACTTCTCCGGGTTCAGCCTGCTGATGCTCGCGATCATCGTGCTCTTCGTCGTGGTGCTCGCCCCGTCGCTCCGCACGCTCATCCAGCAGCAGGAGCAGATCGCCCAGCAGCAGCGTGAGGTCGCGAGCCAGAAGGCCGACGTCACGCAGAAGAAGAAGGACGTCGCCCGCTGGGACGACCCCGCGTACATCGAGGCGCAGGCGCGGGACCGCCTGCTCTACGTGTACCCGGGCGAGGAGAGCTACCTCGTGATGGGCGCCGAGGACCGGAAGGCCGAGACCACGCCGACGACGGACTCCGGCACGCCCGTCAGCACGAAGGTCCAGACGCCGAAGGTGGACTGGGTGCAGGCGATGCTGTCCTCCGTGCTGCAGTCGGGGCTCACCGACGAGACAGCCGCCGACCTCGTGGCCCCGGACGTCTCGGGCACCGGCGAGAGCAAGTAGCTCCGAGCCGGACCCGTCCGGCACGACGGTGCGCGGGGTACCGGGTCTCCGGTAGGCTCACGTTCCCGTGACGACCCCTCCCTTCGACCCGCCCTCCGACCGCGACGTCCAGGTCGTGTCGGCGCAGCTCGGCCGACCGGCACGCGACGTCATCGGGATCGCGGCACGGTGCGTCTGTGGCAACCCCACGGTCGTCTCCACGAAGCCCCGACTGTCGAACGGCACCCCGTTCCCGACGTTCTACTACCTGTGCCACCCCGCGGCCACCGCCGCGGTCAGCACCCTCGAGGCCAACCAGGTGATGCCGGAGCTGGCAGCACTGCTCGAGGACGACACCACCGCGGCCGCGTACCTCGCGGCCCACGAGTCCTACCTGGCCGATCGCGAGTCGATCGAGCACGTCGACGAGATCGTCGGCATCAGCGCCGGTGGCATGCCCACCCGTGTGAAGTGCCTGCACGCCCTCGTCGGTCACGCCCTCGCCGCCGGACCCGGCGTCAACCCCATCGGTGACCTCGCGCTCGAGCGCGCGGACTGGTCGCCCTCCCGGTGTGAGTGCCGGGCGTATGATGACGGTGCAGACGCTGGAGTCGGGGCGGGTGGCGGCGAAGTCTGACTCGACTCCGAAACCCCCATCCAAGGAGATCATCCCCCGTGCCCAAGATCCTCGTCGTCGGCGGCGGTTACGCCGGTTTCTACACCGCATGGAAGCTCGAGAAGCACCTTCGCCAGGGCGAAGCCGAGGTCGTCATGGTGGACCCGCTGCCGTACATGACGTACCAGCCGTTCCTGCCCGAGGTCGCTGCCGGTTCGATCGAGCCGCGTCACGCGGTCGTCTCGCACCGCCGCCACCTCAAGAACACCCGCGTCGTCACCGCGAAGGTCACCAAGGTCGACCACGCGACGAAGACCGCCACGATCACGCCGACCGAGGGCGAGGCGTGGGAGGAGTCCTACGACCAGATCGTCATGACCGCCGGCGCGGTGTCCCGCACGTTCCCGATCCCGGGTGTCGCGGACGAGGCCATCGGCCTCAAGACGATCGAGGAAGCCGCGGCGATCCGCGACAAGATCCTCACGAACTTCCACAAGGCGGCGAACCTGCCGGCCGGTCCCGAGCGTGACCGCCTGCTGACCGTCGTCGTCGTCGGTGGTGGCTTCGCCGGCATCGAGGTGTTCGCCGAGCTCCGCTCCTTCGTCACCGACCTGCTGAAGAGCTACCCGCAGCTCTCCTTCGACGAGACGCGCTTCCACCTGGTCGAGGCGATGGGCCGCATCATGCCCGAGGTCTCGCTCGAGACCTCGCACTGGGTGCTCAAGAACCTGGCGCAGCGCGGTGCGAACGTGCACCTCGAGACCCAGCTGGCCTCGGCCGTCGGTGGCGTCTGCGAGCTCAAGACGAGCGACGGCGCGATCGAGAAGATCGAGTCCGACCTCATCATCTGGACCGCCGGTGTCATGGCGAACCCGATGGTCAAGGGCACCGACTTCCCGCTCGAGCAGCGCGGTCGCATCCGCGTGCAGCCCGACCTGCGCGTCGTCGATGACAACGGCGTGATCGCGGACGCATGGGCCTGTGGCGACGTCGCAGCCGTGCCGGACCTCACCGGTGGTGGCGTCGGCGGCTTCTGCGTGCCGAACGCCCAGCACGCCGTCCGTCAGGCGAAGCAGCTCGCGAAGAACCTGGTCGCGACCATCCGTGGCGAGGCCACGACCGACTACAAGCACGAGAACCTCGGCGCCGTCGCGGGCCTCGGTCTCGGCATCGGCGTGTTCCAGTCCGGCAAGTTCGCCATGAAGGGCTTCCTGGCGTGGGGCGCGCACCGTGGCTACCACGGCATGGCGATGCCGTCGTGGGAGCGCAAGTGGCGCGTCATCGGCGACTGGGTCGGCGGCTTCTTCCTGGGCCGCGACATCGCGTCGCTCGACGACCGTGAGACCCCGCGCGCTGCGTTCGAGGCCTTCGCGTCCCGTCCGAAGCCCGCGGCCGAGGCCCCGGCAGCTCCGGCCGCCGCTCCGGCTCCCGAAGAGGGCAAGCCTGCTGGTGCCGCTGGTCCGGCGTACGGCGAGCCCGCCAAGGACGTCTCGAACGAGGCCGAGCCCGTGAAGGCCCCGGCCGACGCCAAGTAGTCCCAGCAGCAGTCCACGAGAGGCGGTCACCCTTCGGGGTGGCCGCCTCTCGCGCATCGGTAGGCTGTTGCGGCCCGCCCCCGTGGCCCAATCGGTAGAGGCATGCGACTTAAAATCGCCGAGTTGTGGGTTCGAGTCCCACCGGGGGTACCCGTGCGCGTCCCGCGAAAGCGACAGTCTGCCGCCAACCGTTCGCGGCACACTGTCGCCCTGGCGGGCAAGACGGCGCATCCGCGGGTGCATCTGTCGCTTCGGCGGGTGTGAACCGACCCCAGCCCGGCCGGGAGGCCCGTAGCGCGCCCGCACCGCGCCTCCCGTCCGTCACACGCGTGCGTCCCGCGAAAGCGACGTCGTGCCGCCAACCGTTCGCGGCACACTGTCGCTATGGCGGCACGGAAGGAGCGCGCCCGCGCGGATCTGTCGCTTTGACGTGCGCGAACCAGGTCCGCGCACGAGCATGTCCGGCCGAATCCAACTTAGGGTTGCCTAACCTAACTCCTGTCCCTATGCTCAGGGAGTTAGGTAAGGCTACCCAAACTTGGAGACCACCCGAATGCACCTGTCCTCTCCTCGCGCCCGGCGTCTGGCCGCCAGCGCGACCGCCGTCGCCCTCGGCGCGACCATCGCCGCGGCCGCCGCGCTCGGCGCCGCCCCCGCGAACGCCGCATCCGCCGACGTCACCGACGCGTCGCTGTCCTGGAGCCTCAGCAACGAGGCCAACGCCGGCGCCTACTTCGGCGGCTGCAACTTCCTGTCCGCCGGGGTCGCCGGCAACTCGGGTGCCTCGGCTCCGTGGACCGCGACCAACCCGTCGCCCGGCTACGCCGCTTCGGCCGGCAACGTCTCGATCGCCTACCCGAAGACCGCGGGCGGCACCTCGACCCCGACTTTCGCCACGAAGTGCCAGACCGGCGACGGCGCCACGGTCCGCCCGGGCACCACGACCGCCGGCGTCCTGACGCTCGCCGCGGGGACGGGTACCGTCGACGCCGCAGCCGGCACCGCGGACATCGCGTGGGACGGCGGCTTCACGGTCGCGTTCTACGGCGGCCTGACCTACTGGTCCGCGGAGGACCCGGAACTGCACGTCGCAGCGGACGGCACGGGTGAGCTCACGGCGACGGTCTCGGGCTACGCGGCCTCGCGCGACGGGGGTAGCTGGGCGCCGCTGACGCCGCGCACGGTGCACCTCGCCACCCTCACCGACGTCGACGTCACGAGCTCGGGCATCACCGTGAGCCCGGACTGGCAGGGCGTCGAGCCCGCGTCGGCGACGAGCCTGAACAAGACGAACGCCGACTGGGGCTCGTGGCCGGCGGACTTCGTCGACTTCCAGAACGAGACCGGTCAGAGCTCGTACTGGTACACGTCCGGCGCGAACGACGCCGCGGCCAAGAAGCCGCAGCCGATCTCGATCGCCTACACGGCAGCCGAGGCACCCACGCCCGAGCCGACCGAGCCGAGCGAGCCGGGCACGCCGGAGCCGACGACCGAGCCGAGCGAGCCCGGCACCCCGGAGCCGACGACCGAGCCGAGCGAGCCGGGCACCCCGGAGCCGACGACCGAGCCGAGCGAGCCGGGCATCCCGGAGCCGACGACCGGCCCGACGACCGGCCCGACCACGGAGCCCACCACCGGGCCGACCACCCCGGCCCCGTCGATCAGCACCGGTGGCACCACCACCTTCACGGTCGGCGACTCGGTGCCGCTGCGCGCCGAGGGCCTGCCGGCAGCGACGGAGTACTCGATCGTCCTGCACAGCGACCCCGTCGTCCTCGGCACCGTGACCACGGACGCCGACGGGGCCTTCGCGACCTCGGTCGTGATCCCCACGGACACCCCGGCCGGAGCGCACACCATCGCGGTGGAGTCATCGGACGGCACCGCCGTGGTCTCGCTCGCCATCACGGTCACCGCTGACGGCACCGTCGTCGTCGACCCGATCGACACCACCACGGCCGTCACCACCGGCGCAGCCGTGAACACCGGAGGCACCGTCTCCGGCACCTCGGCCCTGCCGTGGATCGGGCTGTCGGCCTTCGGCGTCGTCGCCCTCGGCTCGGTCGCGTTCATCGCGTACCGCCGCCGCGTCACCCAGCAGGACTGACGCACCGGGATCCGCGGGGCGGTCGACCCCGCCACGCGGATCCCGGCACCCAGGTGTCGGACGGGAGGCGCGCCTCCCGTCCGACACGTCCGTCACCACCCCGGAACGGAAGATGACCGCCCCACCCACCCGACCGCGCACCGCGCTGCTCTGGACGATCGCCGTGCTCGCCGCGGCGTCCCTCGTCGTCGGCGTGGTCGGTGTGGTCACCGCGACCACCGGAGCCGCATCGCCGACGGCGATCACCGGCACGTCGCTCGACGGCAAGCAGGTCACGCTCGACCCGGGCGAGTCGGGGACGGCGGCGTCTGCCTCGAACGCGGTCGCCGACACCGGCGTCCAGCTCGTGGTGCCGTCGGTCGGGCTCGAGGTGCCGCTCGGCGAACTGGACGCCGTCGACGGGCAGATCACGCCGCCGGGGTTCAGCGAGGCCTACCGGGTCCGCAACCTGGGGGTCCCGCTGGTGGACCGCGCGGACGGCACCGTGTTCGTCGTCATGCACTCGCTGCGGAACGGTGCGATCGGCCCGGGCAACCTGCTCATCGACGTCGACGGGCAACGCTCCGAGGTCACGGTCGGCAGCCGCGTCCGGATCGGCGACGCGCGGTGGACGGTGACCGGTTCCGAGCGGATCACGAAGGCGACCGTGGCCGCCGATGCCGACGTCTGGGCGGACGAGCCCGGCCGGCTCCTGCTCATCACGTGCCTGCAGCGGCCGGACGGCTCCGCGTCGGTCGACAACGTGGTCATCGAGGCCACGCTCTATCGCTAACATCGCCTGCGTGGTCGGACTCGGAAGCGCACTCGCGAACCTGCAGAACGCCCTCCGTCGGCCCGAGGCCCACGTCGAGGTCGTCGACGGCGAGACCGTCCCCGTCGGCATGCTCCTCGGCACACTCGGTGCACTGCTGCTCGACGCGGGCAGCTCCGTCACCGACGTCCGCTCGGCGCTCGAGAAGGCCCGCGACGCCGCCGGGGTCGGTCCGACCCTGGCGATCGGGGTGCTGCCGGCGCTCGTGATGGTGAGCGAGGTCTCGACCGGTGCGGCGACGATCGTGAACGCCGAGGGCGTCGAGCTGTCGTCACGACAGGCTGCACGGGCGAACCGGGTCGTGCTCGGGTTGGAGAGCGGGTCGATCGCCCTCGCCGAGATCCCCGCACGCGTCCGGGCCATCCGTGCGGGCACCGTCCCGCCGTCCGCACTGCCGTGGATCCTCGGCAACGCGCTGACCTCCGCCGGGCTCGCCGTCGTGTTCCGGTGCCCGTGGTGGGCGATCCTGCTCGCGCTCCTGGTCGGTGCGCTCGTCGGGGTCATCGGCCTGCTGCTCCGGCGCTTCCGCGAGGCCGTCGCGATCATCCCGTTCCTTGCCGCTTTCGTGTCGACGGCCATCGTCGGACTCGTCGCCGCGGGCGCCGGGTTCGAGCAGGTCCCGCTGTTCGCCGTGTGCGCCCCGGTGGCGGTGTTCGTCCCCGGCGCCCTCATCACCAACGCCCTGCTCGAACTGACCGCCGCGGACATCGTGACCGGGTCCTCGCGGCTGGTCCAGGGGCTCATCATGCTCGGCTTCATGGCGGCCGGCATCGCCTCGGGCAGTGCGCTGACCGGGCTGCACGTCGACCCGTCCTCGGCGGCACTCGTCGGCGAGGTCGCCGGCGTCGGCACGGACCTGGCCGGGTGGGAGTCCGTGCCGTCCTACTGGGTGTCGTGGGTCGCCGTGGTGGTCCTGGCGGTCGGCCTCGGCCTGGTGTTCCGGTCGGGCTGGCGGCTGACGCTCGTGTCGGTGGCCGTCATGGTCACCGCCTACGCGCTGGTGAGCGGGACGACGCCGGTGTGGGGGAGCGTCGTCGCGACCGGGGCGACGGCGGCGCTGTTGTTCGTCGCGACGCGGTTGCTCGAGCGGCTCGTGCCGGCGATCCCGGCGACGGTGTCGTTCTTCCCGGCGTTCCTGCTGCTCGTCCCCGGGACCGTCGGGCTGGTGGCGGTGGCCACGTTCGACCCCGAGTCCCTCGCGACGCCCCTGGCGACCTTCGTCAGCCTGTGCATCGGGACGAAGATCGGTGGGCTGCTGCCGGGTCTGTTCGCCCGGAACGCGCCGAGCCACACGTAGCGCGGCCCGGGGGTACGTGGGCGTACCTGGCCGGATCGGGCGTACCTGGTCGGAAGTTTCGACCAGGTACGCCCGATCCGGCAAAGCACCGCACGCGGCATGGGAAGGAACGCACGCAGGCGCGGCCGTGGACGCGACCGGCTGACGGACGGGAGGCGCGGGGCGGGGCCGCCACGGGCCTCCCGTCCGGCGCCGCGCACGTGCAGAGCCCGCTACGGCTCGAGCAGTCGGCCCGCCGCCTGGTCCTCCGCTGCCGTCGCCTTGGCGAGGTAGTGCACCTTCTTGCCCGTCGCGTTGTAGGGCAGCTCGTCGACGAAGCGGTACCGCCGCGGCCGCTTGTAGCGGGCGAGACCGGGGTGCGAGCCTGTCCACTCCTCGAGCTCGGCGGCGGCCGCGACGTCGTCCTCCGGTAGCCGTCCCGCTGCACGGACCACGTACGCCGTGACGACCTCGCCCCACCGCTCGTCCGGGATCCCGACGACGATCGAGTCGGCGACGCCCGGGTGCTCCTGCAGTGCGGCCTCGACCTGGACGGGGTGGACGTTCTCGCCGCCGGAGATGATCATGTCGTCCTTGCGGCCGACGATCGTCACCCGTTCGTGCTCGTCCCACGTGGCGAGGTCGCCGGGGTAGAACCAGCCGTTCGCGAACTTCTCCGCCTCGAGCCCCGGGTTGCGGTACGAGTAGCCGGACTTCACGGTCCGGACCGCGAACTCGCCGATCTCGGAGCCGTCCTTCGGCACGGTGTCGCTCGGGTCGGCCAGGCGGTCCTCGTACACGCGCACCACGGCGACGTCGTCGTCCGTCGATGCTCGTCCGGTGGAGCCGGCGCCGTCGGGGAAGTCCTCAGGACGCAGGAAGGTGTTCCAGAAGGTCTCGGTCGTCCCGTAGCCGTTGAAGATCCGCGGGGACAGGAGCTCCTGGTAGCGGAGTGCGGCGGCGCGGTCGAGCGGTGCACCCATCGTGACGATGCCGTGCAGGGACGACAGGTCGCGGGGCCGGGCCTCTTGCGCGTTCGCGAGCTGCACCAGGTTCGGCGGCGCACCGATCAGGAACGTCAGCCGCTCGGACTCGACCAGGTCGAGCACCCGCTCGGCGTCGAAGTGCCGCAGGGTGGTGAGCTCGGCGCCGACGTAGAACACCGGGTTCGGGCCGCCCGAGTACAGGCCGCCACGGTGGAACAGCGGCGACATGTTGAGCGTCTTGTCGAAGGGGCTGAGCGGGAAGTGCATCACGACGTCGTGGGCGCTGAGCACCTCGACCAGGCTCGGCAGGGGCACCGGCTTCGGTCGCCCGGTGGTGCCGGAGGTGTAGAGGCGGGTGGTCTCGTCGTAGGTGCTGCGGGGCTCGGTCGCGGCGAGTTCGGCGGGGGTGACCGGGTCGGCGGCGAGGAGGGCGGTGAACGCGACCCGCGCGTCGTGTGCGGGGTCGTCGTCGTGGCGCGCTGCGTGGTCGTCGCCACCGACGACGACGATGTGGTCCGGACGGTGCGGCGCGGTCTCGAGCGCTCGGGCGATGTCGTCGCCGCGCACCGCGTCGTGCACCAGCACCACGGGCGCGGAGTCCTCGATGATGAAGGCGACCTCGTCGGGCGCGAGCCGGAAGTTCGTCGGCGAGAACACCGCGCCGATGCGGTGGCACGCCAGGTAGAGCATCGCGAACTCGGGCGAGTTGAACAGCTCGACCATCACGACCGAACCCCGCCCGGCACCGTGCCGGACGAGCCACCCGCCGATGTGGTCGACGACGTCCCCGAGTTCCGCGTAGGTCCACGACCGACCCGTGTCCGGGTCACGCAGCGCGGGCCGGTCCGCGAAGCGGTGGGTGTTCCGCGCGAAGCCGTTCGCGTACGTGTAGCTGCCCTCGAACACCTCGCGGAACCGCGTCGGGTCGTAGTCGGATCGGGTCTCGGTCATCATCGCTCCCTGGGGCGGTCGAACGGCGCGTCACGCACCGATCGTCACTGTATCCGCCGCGCGGGGACGGCGGACGGGAGGCCCGGTGCGGGTCAGGTGGCCGCGTCCGGTCGCGCGGTGCGCGCCCAGAACCAGGCCCCGATCGCGCCCGCCACGCAGGTCGCGCCGACCGCGCCGAGCAGCACCGGCGACGCGTGGGTCCCCGCGGGACCCGAGTAGACCGCGGCGGTGAGCGCGACCGCGACGACCGCCAGTGCCACGTACCGGGCACGCGAGGCCATCAGGACCGCACTGCCGGCGGAACCCGCGAACGGCAGCAGCGTGGCGACGACGGCTCCGACCCCGCCGACGCACAGGGTGATGGCGAACTCCGACGTCAACGCGGACCAGAAGCCCCCGCCCGCGGTCAGGCTGTGGAGCACCCACCCCGCGGTCGCGAGCCCGAGCAGCGCGACCGTCCGCCAGGTCGCGCTCCGGGCACCGGCGGCGATCCCGGAGCCCAGGCGCAGAGCGGCGGTGTCCAGGTCGGGGCGTCCCGACGGCACGAGCACCATCCCGACGATCAGGGCGGGGGAGAGGTCCGCGGCCCGCGTGATCCCGCACGCCACGAGCGCCGCGAGCACCAGCCACGGGGACACCCGGAAGCCCACCGCACGGTGGTCGGGCCCGGCCGCCCACCGGGTCACGAGCACCACGGCTGCCGTGAGCACCGCGGTGCCGAGCAGCACGGCGATGGCGAGGCGGACGTAGCGGGCCTCGAGCGAGACGCCCACGCCGAGCAGCGTGCACAGCGCGGCGACGGCCACCGCGACCGTGATCGACACCCAGGTCGGCAGCACGTCATCGGACCCGGAGCGGTCCGAGCGCGAGCGGTTCCGCCCGAGCAGTCCGGCGAAGGGCGAGCGGATGCGCCCGCGGGCAGCGGCGGCGACGAGCGCGAGGGGTGCGGCGATGAGCAGGAGGAACCCCGCGGCGACGGCTGTGGCGATCAGGACGGTCCGCCACGAGAACGCGGCCTGGATCGTCGGCACGGTGCGGTCGTAGGCGGTGGCAGCGGTCCAGTCGCCCGCGGGGCCCGACCAGTCGGTGTGGCCGCCGGAGCCTGCGGCCCCGGGGGTGCTCGTGCCGGTCGGGTCGGTGCCGTCACCGGGCGCTGCCGCTGATCCGGGGCCGTCGTCGCCGGTGCCGCCTGCGTTCCCGGTTCCGGTGCCGGCCGGGGTCCCCGTGTCGCCGGGGGTCTGGCCGTCACCCGGCGCGGTCGTGGTGCCGGTGGAGTCGGTGCCGGAGCCGGAGCCGGAGCCGGAGCCGGTGCCGTTGGTCGGTGCGTCCCCGCCGGTTCCAGAGGTGCCGGGGGTGCCGTTCGGGGCGCCCGAGGTCGACCACACGGTGACCTGCACGGCAGCGGACGACCGCGAGTAGTTGCCGGCGGCGTCGTGCTGCGTGGCGGTGAGGTCGTGTCCGCCAGCCCGCAGTTGCGACCCAGCGGTGGAGCAGGACCAGGAACCGTTCGCAGCGACCTCGGCCCGGCAGACGGGTGCGCGGTCGACGTAGACGGTCACGTCGGCACCGGGTTCGCCGGTGCCGCGGACGACCGTGGCACGCGAACCGACGCGGTCGCCGTCGTCGGGTGCGGTGATCCGCGGGGCTGCCGGTGCTGTGCGGTCGACCGTGATCCGCACGGGGGCCGAAGACGCACTGCGCAGGTCGGAGCGGTAACCGCGCGCCGTGCTGGCGGTCTGCGAGGCGGTCACGGTGACGGTCGCGTCGGACCGCAGGGCGAGCGAGGTCACCCACCGACCGTCCGGGCCGACCGGGGCGGTCTGCTGCGTCGACGATCCGGAGACCGACAGCACCACGGTGGAACCGGGGAAGCCCGTGCCGGAGAGCGCGCCGCTGGTCGGGTGGTCGGACGCGATGGTCGGCGGCACGATGACGTCGGAAGCCGGGGCACTCGCGGGCGGCTGGCTCGGCGCGGTGACGTCCCGCACCGTGAAGACCTGCTGCGGACCCGACCGCACCGTACCGAGGCACGACCACGAACCGTTCGCCTGCACCTGGGCCGAGCACCCGGCCGAACCGGTCGACGCGGGGCCCGCGACGCGGACGACGTGCGCCGGGGTCCCGGTGCCGTGGAACCGGGCGGTGCTGCTCGTCACGTCCCCCGGGTCGGCGATGGTCGGTGCGACGGGCGGTCGTCCGGTGGACGCGGGCGGGGGCGTGGGGGTGCCGGGGCGACCGCTGCTCGGGGGGCCGACGAGTTCGCCCGGTGCGGGGGTCGCGGTGCTCGCGGCGCTGACGCGTTCGGTGGTCGCCTGTTCGTGGGCCGCTGTGCCGGCGAACGCGGGGGCGGCCGCCGCCGCCAGCAGTGCCGCGGCGAGGACGGCCGCGGCCGAGGTAAGCGCGACGAACCGGGTACGACGACGAGGGCCGTCGCCCCCGACGGCCCGGTCGTCCACGTTGTCCCCTCGCGTGCTCACCGGCTCCATCCCACGTGATCCGGGCCGCTGGGTCAATACACCTCGCGGATGATGTCCCGCATCCGGTCGTGTTCGCCCCGCAGCCCGAACGCCCGGTGTGCGTGACTCGGGAATCGCCCGTGAACCCTGGCGGTCGACGCGAGCACTGCGGACGCGTCGGTAGACTTCACGACGGCCGTTCAGGCCACGCAGCACCGCGGATCCGAACGCGAGAAGGAGCACCCACGCATGGACACCGGACTCGTCACGACGCTGATCGTCGTCGGAGTGGTGGTGGTGATCCTGGTCATCATCGGGATCTACCTCTGGGTGACGTACAACTCGCTCGTCACGCTCAAGGTCCGTGTGGACGAGGCCTGGAGCGACATCTCGGTGCAGCTGAAGCGGCGCGCCGACCTGATCCCGACCATCGTCGACACGGTCAAGGGGTACGCCACCCACGAGAAGGCCGTCTTCGACGACGTCACCAAGGCGCGCTCCGAGACCCTGACGGCCGGTGACGCCGGCACGGCCTCCGCGGCCGAGGGACACATGCAGAAGGCGCTGAAGAGCGTGTTCGCGGTCGCCGAGGGGTACCCGCAGCTGCAGTCGAGCCAGAACTTCCTGCAGCTGCAGACCGAGCTCGTCGACACCGAGGACAAGATCCAGTCCGCCCGGCGCTTCTACAACGGCGGCGTGCGCGAGCTGAACACGAAGATCCGGGTCTTCCCGAACTCCACGTTCGCCAAGCGACGGGGCTTCGCCGAGGCGACGTTCTTCGAGACCGCCGAGCCGGCAGCCATCGCCGAGCCGCCGCGCGTCCAGTTCTGACCCCAGCCTCGCAGCTGCCGTGTACAGCGCCATCGCGCGGAACAAGCGCAACACCGTCGTCATCGTCCTGGTCTTCCTGCTGATCATCGGCGCGCTCGGGTTCCTGGGCGGGTACCTGGCCGGGAACGTGTCGATCGGCGTCATCGTGCTCGCCGTCGCCCTGGGCTACGCGGTGCTGCAGTACTTCTTCGCCGCTCGGCAGGCGACCGCCATCGCCGGCGGCATCGAGATCGACCGCACCTCCGAACCGCGGCTCTGGCGGACGGTCGAGAACCTCGCGATCTCGACCGGCATGCCGATGCCCCGGGTCTACGTCATCCAGGACCCGTCGCCGAACGCCTTCGCCACCGGGCGCGACCCGGAGCACGCCGTGGTCGCGGCGACGACCGGGCTGCTCCAGGTCATGGACGACCAGGAGCTCCAGGGTGTGATGGCCCACGAACTCGGGCACGTCCGCAACTACGACATCCGGGTCTCGACGATGGTGTTCGGGCTGGTGGTCGCCGTCGGCCTGATCGCCGACGTGCTCCTGCGCATCTCGATCTTCAGCGGCCTGTCCGGCGGCCGGAACCGCAACTCGGACAACGGCGGTGGCGCGAACCCGGTGCTGCTCATCGCCGGCATCGTGGCCGTGGTCGTGGCGCCGATCGCCGCGGCGGGCGTGCAGGCTGCGGTGTCCCGGCAGCGCGAGTACCTCGCCGACGCCACCGGTGCGATGACGACCCGTCACCCCGAGGGCCTCGCCCGGGCGCTCGAGAAGCTCGGCGCGTACGGCCGACCGATGCAGACGCAGAACTCGTCGATGGCCCACCTGTGGATCGCCGACCCGATGCGCCCCGGCGTGATGGACCGGCTGTTCTCGACGCACCCGCCGTTGCCGGACCGCATCGCACGGTTGCGGGCGAACGCCGACCGCTTCTGACGCCGGTCAGGCCTCGACGGCGTCGAGTTGCTCCGTGGGTTCGGGGGCATCGGCGTCGTCGACGGCTTCGTGCGGGACCAGCGGGAGGCCGATCGCCCCGGCGACCGCGGCGGCAGCCGTGCCCCGATCCGTGACCTCGACCTCGTCGAGTCCCTGCCAGGCGGCGGTGCGTCGGAGGGTCTCGGCCAGCCGCTCGGCATCGAGGTGCTCGCCGGGCTCCTGCCACGCGGTCCGGACCCGCAGCACGCCACGCTGCCGGTCGCTCTTCAGGTCGACCCGGCCGACGAGGCGGTCGTCCTGCAGCACGGGCAGCACGTAGTACCCGAACACCCGCTTCGGCGCCGGTGTGTAGATCTCGATCCGGTAGTGGAACCCGTACATCCGCTCCGCCCGCCGGCGGAACCACACGACCGGGTCGAACGGGCTGAGCACCGCGTCGGCGGTCAGCTGCCGAGGCACCCGGGCATCGGGGTGGAGCCAGGCCCGCTCACCCCAGCCTTCGACCCGCACGGGCAGGAGCTCGCCGGCCGCGGTGAGCTCCGCGATGGCGCCGGCGGTGTCGTCCGACCGCAGTCGGTAGTAGTCGGCGATGTCCGCTCGGGTGCCGACGCCGAGGGCGCGGGTGGCGTGCCGGACCAGTTCGAGCACTGCGGCAGCGCGCGGCGGGGCCGTCTCGAGGAACCCGGCCGGCAGGACCTGCTCGGGCAGGGCGTACACGCGCTCGAAGCCCGACCGTCCGGCGCTCACGGCCTCGCCCCAGCGGAACATCTGCTCGAGCCCGAGTTTCACGTCGCTCCAGCCCCACCACGGCCCACGGCGGACGTTCGACTCGTGCTCGACCGCGCTGGCTCGCATCGGCCCCTCGGCACGCAGGAGCGCGTGCAGCTCGCGTCGGACCCCGGCGGTGCGGGTGACGCCGTCGATCCGGGTCGGACCGGCGTCGCGCTCCCGCAGGGCGTCCATCCGCCAGCGGAACAGCCGCAGGTCGTCGCGCGGGATGAGGGCGGCCTCGTGCGCCCAGTACTCGGTGTAGGGCCCGGACCGGCCGAGGGTCAGTCGGTCGAGCGTGGACCGGTCGTACGCCCCCAGCCGTGCGAAGAGCGGCAGGTAGTGGCTGCGCTCGAACACGTTCACCGAGTCGATCTGCAGCAGCCCGAGCCGAGCGAACGCAGCGTTCACCGCACGCGTCGAGACGCCCGTCGCCGGTGGCCGACCGAACCCCTGCGCGGCGAGGGCGACGCGGCGGGCTTCGGCGGCGGAGAGCGAGGACCTGACCATGCGGCGACGCTACCGAACCCCGCCGACAGCGCGGCGTCCGAACGTATGCCGTATCTGGAACGCGAGGACGTTCGGATCGCTAGGATCGGCCCATGGCCTGGGGAAAGAAGACACCGCACACGGATCCCGTCGTCGTCGATGACGCGGTGCCGCCCGGCATGCGGATCGCCGGTGCGTGGTCGTGGCGGATCCTCGTCGTGGTCGGCGTCGTCGCGGTGGTCATCTACCTGGTCACGCTGTTCAGCGAGATCCTCATCCCGTTCCTCATCGGCATCGTCGTCGCCGCGCTCCTGGTCCCGCTGTCGAACTGGATGCAGCGCCACCACGTGCCGAAGTGGCTCGCCGTCATCGTCAGCCTGGTCGGTGGGCTCGCCGCCGTCGGGGCGCTCATCTGGCTCGTCGTCGACCAGATCGCCGCCGCCTACCCGTCGCTCCGCGACCGAACCCTGTCGCAGTACGACAACATCCGCGACTTCGTGCTCAGCTCCGGGCTCGGGATCAGCCAGAAGGACCTGAACTCCTACCTCAACCAGGCGACCGACTGGCTGCAGAGCAACTCCGGCTCGATCCTGTCCGGAGTGGCCAGCGCGGGGTCGTCGCTGACGCACATCCTCACGGGCCTGTTCATCGTCATCTTCACGGTGATCTTCCTGCTCATCGACGGCAAGAACGTCTGGCGCTGGACGGTCCGGCTCTTCCCGAAGAACGCCCGCAGCGCGATCGACGGTGCCGGGGTCGCCGGCTGGACGACGTTGACGAGCTTCATCCGGGTGCAGATCTTCGTCGCGTTCGTCGACGCCGTCGGCATCGGCCTCGGTGCGTTCTTCCTGCAACTGCCGCTCGTCGTGCCGATCGCGGTCTTCGTGTTCCTCGGGTCGTTCATCCCGGTCGTCGGCGCGATCGTCACCGGGTTCCTGGCGGTGTTCGTCGCCCTGGTCTTCAACGGCCCGGTGGCGGCGATCATCATGCTCGGCGTGATCCTGGTCGTGCAGCAGGTCGAGGGACACATCCTGCAGCCGCTCGTCATGGGCAGCGCCGTCAAGGTGCACCCGCTCGCCGTCGTCCTCGGGGTCACCGCGGCGTCGGGTCTCGCCGGCATCGCGGGCGCGTTCTTCGCCGTCCCGCTCATCGCCACCGTCAACTCCATGGTCACGACCATCTCGAGCGGTCGGTGGAAGACGATGGACTCCGACCACGTGCTCGAGGCCAAGCAGGACGCGCACGACGAGAACGTCCGGACCAAGCGCCGGCGCAAGGTCCTCAAGTTGCGCAAGCGCCGTGGCGACGTCCCGAAGCCGGGCACCGACGAGCAGCCGACCGCGGTCAAGGGGACGGCAGGCTGACGCTGAACGATCCCTCGTGTCACGGGTTCGCCGCGGACGCCCGGAACGACGATGATGGGGGAGTGACCGACACCAGCGCCTCCCAGCACACGCTCGCCGCGATCCCCACCCTCGCGGACATCGAGACGGCGCGGGAGACCATCTCGGGCGTCGCGCGCGTCACCCCGATGGAGACCTCGCAGTTCCTGGCCGAGGTGCTCGGTTCACCGGTGCACCTGAAGTGCGAGAACCTGCAGCGCACCGGTGCGTACAAGGTCCGCGGCGCGTACAACCGCCTGTCGACCCTGTCCGAGGAACAGCGCGCCAAGGGCGTCGTCGCGGCCAGCGCCGGCAACCACGCCCAGGGCGTCGCCCTCGCCGCCCGCGAGCTCGGCATCCCGGCGACGATCTTCACCCCGGTCGGTGTCGCGCTGCCGAAGCTGCAGGCCACCCGCCACTACGGCGCCGAGGTCGTCCTGCGTGGCCATTCGGTGGAGGAAGCCCTGAGCGCCGCCAAGGACTTCGCCGCGCACACCGGCGCGGTCTTCATCCCGCCGTTCGACCACCCCGCCGTCATCGCCGGCCAGGGAACGCTCGGCCTCGAGATCATCGACCAGGTGCCCGACGTGGACACCGTCGTCGTGCCGATCGGCGGCGGCGGGGTCATCTCCGGCATCGCCCTCGCCGTCAAGGGCATGGCCGAGCGGCTCGGACGACCGATCAAGGTCATCGGGGTGCAGGCCGAGAACGCCGCTGCCTACCCGTCGTCGATCCGCGCCGGCGAGCCCGTCACCATCACGACGACACCGACGATCGCCGACGGCATCGCGGTCGCCCGCCCCGGCGACCTGAACTTCCCGATCATCCGCGACCTGGTCGACGACATCGTCACGGTCTCCGACGACGACACCGCCCGCGCCCTGCTCGTGCTGCTCGAACGTGCGAAGCTCGTGGTCGAGGCCGCCGGCGCAGTCGGTGTCGCCGCGATCATGTCCGGCGCGGTCCGCGACACCGGGCGCACCGTCGTGCTGCTGAGCGGCGGCAACATCGACCCGCTCATGATGGAGCGCGTGATCACCCGGGGTCTCGTCGCCGCGTCGCGCTACATCGGCATCCGCATCATGCTGCCGGACCGTCCCGGCCAGCTCGCCCGGGTCGCCCAGGTGATCTCGGACGCCGGCGCGAACGTGGTCGAGGTCCTGCACACCCGCCACGGACAGGGCCTGGTCATCAACGAGGTGGCCCTCGACCTGTCGATCGAGGCGCGCGGCCCCGAGCACGCGCAGGAGGTCATCCAGCGCCTGCACGAGGTCGGCTTCCGCCCGGAGCTCCTCGAGCACTAGCCCTGCGCACGTGTCCTGCGACGATCCACGAGTCGTTCGACGCGTGTCCTGTCGGATCCGTGGTGCGCCCCGGCGGGCGGGGCCGTGGACGCGACCAGCGGACAGACGGGAGGCCCGTGGCGGTGTCGCCCCGGGCCTCCTGTCCGTCTGTGGTGCTGCCTACGGCTCGTAGCGCTCGATCTTGACGACCTCGACCGCGATCTCCTTGCCGTTCGGCGCCGTGTAGGTGGCCTTGTCACCGGCCTTGAGGCCGACGATCGCCGCGCCGACGGGGCTGACCGGGCTGTAGACCGTCAGGTCGGAGCCCTCGGCGACGATCTCGCGGCTGCCGACCAGGAACGTCGACTCGTCGCCTGCGATGACCGCGGTGACGACGGTGCCGGGCTCGACCGTGCCGTCGAAGACGGCTTCGCTGACGGTCGCGTGCTTGAGGAGGTTCGTGAGGACGCGGATGCGCGCCTCGATCTTGCCCTGCTCGTCCTTGGCGGCGTGGTAGCCGCCGTTCTCCTTGAGGTCGCCCTCTTCGCGAGCGGCCTCGATGCGGCGCGCGATCTCGGCACGGCCCTCGCCGCTCAGCTCGTCGAGCTCCGCCTGGAGACGGTCGTGCGCCTCCTGGGTCAGCCAGGTGACCTGCGTGTCGTTGCTCATCTTCTGTCCCTTCGACCATGAAAAACGAGACCGGCCGAGTGGTCGGTCTCGAGAGGCGAATCAGGACAGTCTAGGGAATCCAGCAGTCGTGGATCAAGCCGGTGACGCCACGGGTCGTGGTCGTCACCTCGGTGCTGACACTGCGGGTGCGCTGCTCGGACGGGGCGAGGGTGATCTCCTTCCAGCCCACGATCGAGTAGCTCTTGTCGAGGACCTGGACGGCGCACTTCGCCCGGACGCCCGGGTCGACGGAGACCTGCGAATGCACGACCGTGCTGTGCTGGGAGAGGACCTCGTACCCCACGACGTCGTCGGTCAGGCCGCGGTCGGACTGGTCGAGACCCGCCCAGATCACCCAGGCGGCGAAGACCACGACCACGGCGATGGCGGCGGTGATCGCGACGGCCTTGCTGCGGCGCGCTCGGGCCGGGGTGCGGCCGTAGCGGTCGTCGAGGGTGGCGGTGTGGTGCTGTTCGGACAGTTCGGGGCTCCCGGGGTGATTATCCTGATCCCAGGGTAGTTCACGCGTCGCTGTGCACTTCCCGTCCCCGCTCGTCCTCCGCTCGCCCACGCTCACCCACGTGAGGAAGTCCCGTGCCGTACCGCTTGCTGGCCGTCCACGCCCACCCCGACGACGAGTCGAGCAAGGGGGCGGCGACCGCGGCGAAGTACGTGGCCGAGGGGCACGAGGTGCTGGTCGTCTCCTGCACCGGGGGCGAGGCCGGCGACATCCTCAACGACCAGCTCGGCGAGCCCGCGACGAGCCGTGCGCACCGCGACATGGCCGGGTACCGCCGTGGTGAGATGGCCGCCGCGCAGGCAGCCCTCGGCATCGACCACCTGTGGCTCGGCTACCACGACTCCGGACTGCCCGACGCCGAGAAGGGCGAGACCGTCCGACCCGGCACGTTCTCGACCGTGCCGCTCGAGTACAGCACCGAGGCGCTCGTCCGGGTGATCCGCCGGTTCCGTCCGCACGTGCTCGTCACCTACGACGAGAACGGCGGCTACCCGCACCCCGACCACATCCGCACGCACGAGGTGTCCGTCGCCGCCTGGGCAGCCGCGGCCGATCCCGCTGCGTACCCCGCGGCCGGCGAACCGTGGTCGATCGCGAAGCTCTACTACGAGCGCACGATGAACCCGCGCCGCTTCCGGACGATCTTCGAGGCGCTGCAGGACCGCGACCCGGACAGCCCCGCGATCGAGCAGCTGCGCGAGTGGGTCGAGCGGTTCGCCGACCGGCCCGACCTCGCGACCACGCACGTCGACGTGCACGAGTACTTCGACCAGCGCGACGCCGCGCTCCGTGCCCACGCCAGCCAGGTGGCACCGGACAGTGCGTTCTTCTACTGGCCGAACGACCTCCTGGCCACGGTGTGGCCGACCGAGGACTACCAGCTCGTGGAGGCCCGCGTGCCGACCGAGCTCCCGGAGACCGATCTGTTCGCCGGGATCCCTGCCGACAAGGAACCGACCCCGTGAGCTCCATCGCGGCGGCACTCGCCGCCACCCCCAGTCCCAGCCCCAGCGTCGTGCCGGACGTGAACGTCACCCCCGGTGTCGTCGGGTTCATCGCCATCGCGCTCGTGGCGATCGCGACGATCGTCCTGGTCGTGGACATGACCCGGCGCATCCGCCGGACGCGCTACCGGTCGGAGATCCGCGAGCGTCTCGAGGCGGAAGCGAACGGCACCGCGGTCGACGGTCCGGCGACGGACGAGTCGGAGCGGCGTGCGGCCGAGGACGGCCGAGCCGACGTCGGGGACGACACCGAGCGCGGTTGACGCGCTAGCGCCTGACGGAACCGGGCGTGCCTGGGCGGATCGGGCGTACCTGGTCGAAAGTTCCGGGTGAGTACGCCCGGAACAACCAGGCATCGCGCGCGTTCCGGGAAGGAACGTGCGACCGTCAGCGCACCGGGTCCAGGGCGACGATGAGCACACCGACCCACTGCGCGCCGAAGGCCACGACCGTCAGGGCGTGGAACACCTCGTGGAAGCCGAACTGGGTGGGCACCGGGTTCGGCCGCTTGAAGCCGTAGACCAGCGCGCCGATGATGTAGGTGACACCGCCGGACAGGATGAGCACGGTCATCGGGACGCTCGCCGCGAAGAACTGCGGCAGCAGCCCGAGCGCCGCGCAGCCGAGCACCAGGTAGATCGGCACGTACAGCCACCGGGGCGCGTTGATCCACAGCACCCGGAAGGCGATGCCGAGGGCGGCGCCGGACCACATCACCCAGAGCACGACCACCATCAGGGTGTGCGGCAGGGCGCAGATCGCGATCGGCGTGTAGGTGCCGGCGATGAGCAGCAGGATGTTCGTGTGGTCGATGCGCTTGAGCACCGCCTTGACGGTCGGCCCCCACGGGAACCGGTGGTACGTCGCGGAGACCCCGAACATGGCCAGCGACGTGGCCATGAACACCGCGCTGCCGACCTTCGCCGCGGTGCTGTCGGCCAGGGCGATGAGGACGATGCCCATCGCGATGGCGAACGGGAACGCGCCGAGGTGGATCCACCCGCGCCAGGCGGGGCGGGTGTCCTCCGTGGTCGTCGCGGCCTCTTCGGTGAACGGGACGTGGGGGAGGGTGGCGGTCTCGTGCTCGTCTTGCATGTGCCGACTGTAAGCCCCGTGCCCGAACGGATGCCACGAGTTCTGGGGGAGCCGCACTCGGGACGCTCCGACCGACGGTGCACTACGCTCGGTGCGTGACCGGCAGGGTGGGATGGGCAGGACGAGGGATCCTCTACCGCGCCTACCAGAGCCGCATCCGCCGCCAGATCGAGGGCAGCGCGAAGCCGAAGCACGTCGCCATGATCGTCGACGGCAACCGTCGGTGGGCGAAGCAGCTCGGGCTCGAGTCCGCCGCGCACGGCCACCGCGCCGGCGCCGCGAAGATCCCGGAGTTCCTGACCTGGTGCGACGAGCTCGGCATCGAGGTCGTGACGCTCTACCTGCTCTCCGCCGACAACCTGACCGGACGTGCCGGGGCGGAACTCAGCGAGCTCGTCGGCATCATCGGCGACCTGGCCGGGGTGCTCGCCGACACCACGGACTGGCGGGTGCAGCACGTCGGGTCGAACGAGGGCCTGCCCGACTCGCTCGTGTCCGCGCTCGCGCAGGCCGAGGAGCGCACCGCCGGCCGGACCGGACTCCACATCAACCTGGCCGTCGGGTACGGCGGGCGCCGCGAGATCGCCGACGCCATGCGCAGCATCGTGGAGTCGCACGGCGCGGGTGGCGGCACGATCGACACCCTGGCCGAGGTCCTGACCCCCGAGCTCATCGGCGACCACCTGTACACGCAGGGACAGCCTGACCCCGACCTGGTGATCCGGACCTCGGGTGAGCAGCGGCTGTCCGACTTCATGCTGTGGCAGAGCGCGCACAGCGAGTTCTACTTCGTCGAGGCGCTCTACCCCGACCTGCGCGAGGTCGACTTCCTGCGCGCCGTCCGCGACTTCGGGCTGCGGTCGCGACGCTTCGGCGGCTGACGCTTCCTCGCTACTGCGCGGATCGGCCTGGGTTCGCTGACGTTCAGTGATCCCAGTAGACTCTCAGGGTTCGACACTGTGAAAGGTGCACCCCTGTGAACATCGACGAGTACGCCGCCGGCTTCTCCGAGGACCCCGGCTACCTCGACCACGCTGCGTTCGGCCCCGTGCAGACCGCCGTGCTCGAGGAGCAGCGCGTGCTCGGCACGATCCAGGAGCACATGCGCTTCGGCGCCATGGAGACCCTCGACGAGCAGGACGCCCGAGTCCGCACGGTCGCCGCCCGCTTGGTCGGTCGCCGCGAGGACCAGGTCGTCTCGCAGACCGCGACGACGCCCGGCCTGCTGCACACGGCCTTCGGCCTGACCGGCGGCGTGCTGGTGTCGGCCGACGAGTACCCCTCGCTGCCGCTCGCGCTGGCGAGCGCCGCCTCGGCGACCGGCGGCCGGGTCCAGCCGGTCGTCATCGAGTCCGGTGCCGGGTGGATGACCCCCTCGCTCATCCAGGAGCGCCTGACCGACGACGTGACGGCCGTGGCGGTGTCGCTGGTCGACTGGCGCACCGGCTACCTGGCCGACCTCGCCGGCATCCGCGAGGTCATCGGCGACCGCCTGCTGATCCTCGACGCGATCCAGGGCTTCGGGGTGGTCGACGCCCCGTACGAGATCGCGGACGTCGTCGCGACCGGCGGCCAGAAGTGGCTGCACGCAGGCTGGGGCACGGGCTTCACCGCCTTCAGCGACCGCGCCCTGAACCGCCTGCGTCCGGCCTTGTCCGGCCCACACGGCACCACCGGCTGGCCCGTGGACGTCCCCGCCGTGCGCCCGGGTGCCGCCGGGTACCAGATGACCCGCATCGACCCCATCGCGCAGGCCCGCCTCGCGGTGTCGCTGGACCGGCTGACCGCCGTCGGTGTCGCCGCCGTGCAGGAGCGCGTCACCGAGCGCGTCGAGCGCGTGTTCGCGATCGCGGACGAGTTCGGGCTCGAGGTCGAGTCCAGCCGCGACCCGCGCGAGCGCGCCGGCATCGTCGTGCTGCGGCCGGCCGAGGGGCGCCTGACCGCGCTGTCCGCGGCGCTGCACAACCACGGCGTGACCGCGACGACGCGGCTCGGCGTCGCGCGGGTGTCGGTGTTCGCCTCGACGACGGACGAGACGCTCGACATGTTCCGGGACGCCTGCGTCTCGTACGCGACGCTGCAGTAGCGCGCGTCAACAGGCGGACGGGAGGCGCGGGGCGGTGCCCCCACGGGCCTCCCCTCTGTCGAGTGGTCGCGAACTGTCGGCGCGCGCGGTCGCAGCCGACAGTTGGTGACCACTCGACGCCGTCCGCGCGACGAGTCGCGACCAACGGGCGGCCTGGAGGCGCGGTGCCCGGCCGCCACGGGCCTCCTGTCGGCCACCCGCGAGGGTCACGACGCACCGCGCACGTCCGCCGACTGGTCACCGTCTGTCGGGCGGCGCAGCCGCAGCCCACAGCTCGTGACCGGTCGACTGCCGGTGTCACGTTGTTCACGTGACCGTAACGCCGGAAACCGCGTGTCGCTGGCGGGGTGTCGGAGGGCGGACGTACGTTGTCCCCATCGGGCACCGCGCCCGATCGAAGCGGCCACAGTCGGTGCTTCGGGACCCGCTCCACGGCCGCGTTCGAGGACATGGACCGGGCTGCTCGCGGCCCGGGGATGGAGTGGTCGTGACCTCTCAGAACGTCTCTCGCGGAACCCAGCACCAGCCCACCGCGGACTCGTCCACGTCGGTCGCCCAGCGCACGTACGTGCTCGACACATCGGTGCTCCTCAGCGATCCGCGGGCCTTGTTCCGCTTCGCCGAGCACGCGGTGGTCCTGCCCGTCGTGGTCGTCAGCGAACTCGAGTCGAAGCGCAACGACCCGGAGATCGGGTACTTCGCGCGGCAGGCCCTGCGGCTGCTGGACGAGATGCGCATCGAACACGAACGGCTCGACTTCCCGATCGCGCTCGGTGACGGCGGTTCCTTCCGCGTCGAGCTGAACCACTCCAACCAGTCCGTCCTGCCGTCCGGGCTGCAGCTCGGCGACAACGACTCCCGCATCCTCGCCGTCGCCTCGAACCTGCAGAACGACGGGCTCGACGTGGTCGTCGTGTCGAAGGACCTGCCCCTGCGCGTCAAGGCGTCGTCGATCGGCATGGCGGCCGAGGAGTACCGAGCCGAGCTCGCGGTCGACTCCGGCTACACCGGCATCGCCGACCTGCAGGTCTCGGGCGAACAGATGGCCGATCTGTACGAGAAGGAGGAGATCCGCTCCGTCCAGCTCGACGGCGTGCCGGTCAACACCGGTGTCGTCATCCACTCCGAGCGCGGTTCGGCCCTCGGTCGCGTGCACACCGCCGGTTCCGTCGCCCTGGTCCGTGGCGACCGCGAGGTCTTCGGGTTGCGCGGCCGCTCCGCCGAGCAGCGGCTCGCGATCGACGCCCTGCTCGACTCCGAGATCGGCATCGTGTCCCTGGGCGGCAGCGCCGGCACGGGCAAGTCCGCGTTGGCCCTGTGCGCCGGGCTCGAAGCAGTGCTCGAGCGGCAGCAGCACAAGAAGATCATGGTGTTCCGGCCGCTGTACGCCGTGGGTGGCCAGGACCTCGGGTTCCTGCCCGGTGACGCCGGCGAGAAGATGAACCCGTGGGCGCAGGCGGTCTACGACACCCTCGGGTCGGTGGTGTCCGACAACGTCCTCGACGAGGTGATCGAGCGCGGCTTGATCGAGGTCCTGCCGCTCACGCACATCCGCGGTCGGTCCCTGCACGACGCGTTCGTGATCGTCGACGAGGCACAGTCGCTCGAACGGAACGTGCTGCTCACCATGCTCTCCCGCATCGGGCAGAACTCCCGCGTGGTGCTCACCCACGACGTCGCGCAGCGCGACAACCTGCGGGTCGGCCGCCACGACGGCATCGCGAGCGTCATCGAGCGGCTCAAGGGTCACCCGCTGTTCGCCCACGTCACGCTGACCCGGTCGGAGCGCTCCGCGATCGCCGCCCTCGTGACGGACCTGCTGGACTCGCCCGACCTGGTCTAGCGCCCGGCTGTTCCCCACACGCGAAAGCGACAGATCTCCGCGAACAGTTCGCGGAGATCTGTCGCTTTGGCGGAGGGGTCAGCGCGGAGGGGTCAGCGCGGAGGGGTCCCGCGGCAGGAGCTCAGTTCGGGTGGGTCATGGACAGGACGTCCAGTGCCGCGTCGAGCTGCTCCTCGGTGACCTCGCCACGCTCGACGTGTCCGAGCGCCACGACGGCCTGGCGGACGGTGATGCCCTCGGCGACGGCGTACTTCGCGACCTTGGCCGCGGCCTCGTAGCCGATGACCCGGTTGAGCGGGGTGACGATCGACGGCGACGACTCGGCGAACGCCCGGGCCCGCTCGAGGTTCGCCTGCAGCCCGTCGATGGTCTTGTCGGCCAGCACCCGCGAGCTGTTCGCCAGCAGGCGGATCGACTCGAGCAGCGCCGTCCCCATCACGGGGATCGCGACGTTGAGCTCGAACGCACCGGACGCACCCGCCCAGGCGATGGTGGCGTCGTTGCCGATGACCCGCGCGCCGACCATCAGGGTGGCCTCGGGGATGACCGGGTTGACCTTGCCGGGCATGATCGACGAGCCCGGCTGCAGGTCGGGGATGTGCAGTTCGCCGAGCCCGGTGTTCGGGCCCGACCCCATCCAGCGCAGGTCGTTGTTGATCTTCGTCAGGCTGACCGCGAGCACCTTGAGCGCCCCGGAGGCCTCGACCAGGGCGTCGCGCGCGCCCTGGGCCTCGAAGTGGTCGACGGCCTCGGTGATCGGCAGGTCGGTGTCGCTCGCGAGCTGGGCGATCACCCGCTGCGGGAAGCCCTTCGGGGTGTTGATGCCGGTGCCGACGGCGGTGCCGCCGAGCGGGACCTCGGCGACGCGGGGGAGCGTCGCGGTGACCCGCTCGATGCCCAGGCGGATCTGGCGTGCGTAGCCGCCGAACTCCTGGCCGAGGGTGACCGGGGTGGCGTCCATCAGGTGCGTGCGGCCGGACTTCACGGCGTCGGCCCACAACGTGGCTTTGGCCTCGAGCGACTCGGCGAGGTGCTCGAGCGCCGGGACGAGCGAGCGCAGCAGGGCTTCGGTCACGGCGACGTGCACCGAGGTCGGGAACACGTCGTTCGACGACTGCGAGGCGTTGACGTGGTCGTTCGGGTGCACCGCGGTGCCGCCGATGTCCGACGCCAGCGTGGCCAGGACCTCGTTCATGTTCATGTTCGACGAGGTGCCGCTGCCGGTCTGGTACACGTCGACGGGGAACTGGTCGTGGTGCTGCCCACCGATGATCAGGTCCGCCGCGCCCGCGATGGCGTCGGCGACGGCGGGCTCGACGATGCCGAGCTCGCCGTTCACGATGGCCGCAGCGCGCTTGATGCGGGCGAGCGCCACGATCTGGGCCGACTCGAGCCCGGTGCCCGAGATGGGGAAGTTCTCGACCGCGCGCTGGGTCTGGGCGCGGTACAACGCCGACTTCGGCACCCGCACCTCGCCCATGGTGTCGTGCTCGATGCGGAACTCGGTCTCGGTGGTGTCGGTCACGTCGTCGTGGTCCTTCCTGGGGTGCTCGCCGGACGCGGTCGCGTCGGGGGACTGCGCCGGCGCACGAGGTCTCCGTGGGTCACGGAACCGGCGCCGGGCGTCTCGTTCGACTGTACCGGTGCGACGGATGTGGGACGTGCGGGTGCGGCGCCGAGGGGCCGTCAGGCGTTGCCGACCACCGTGTCGATCGTGACCTCGCCCGTGCCGAGGTCGTAGGTCGCGCCGACGACGGCCAGCCGGCCCTCGGCGATCGCGTCGGAGACGGCACCGGAGCGCTCGAGCACCTGGCGGAGCGTGGCCTCGAGGTGGGCGGCGCCGATCGCTTCTTGTGGGAGCTCGGCGTCGGTGGCACGGACCTTCTCGACGCTCGGGGCGATGGCGTCGACCAGGGCCTGCAGGTGCGGCGCGGGGACCGGCTCACCCGAGCGGGCCGCGGCGACGGCACCGCACCGGGTGTGGCGCAGGACGACGACGAGCGGGGTGCCGAGCGCGACGACCGCGAACTCGATCGACCCGAGCACGACGTCGTCGACGATCTGCCCGGCGTTGCGGATGGCGAAGAGGTCACCGATGCCCGCGTCGAACACGTGCTCGAACGGCACGCGCGAGTCGGAGCAGCCGAGGACGGTCGCGAACGGCGCCTGCGACCCCTGGAGCTCGGTGCGGCGGTCGGGGTCCGTGCGGCCCATGCGGCGCTTGTCGGCGGCGAAGCGGGCGTTGCCGTCGACGAGCAGGCGCAGGGCGTCGGACGGGGTGGAGGCGGCGCGGTCGGGCATGGGGCTCCTCGGATCGGGTCGGATCAGGTCGAGTGGTCGGGCGCCGGGGTGTCCGGCAGGATTCGTCCGGCGGTCGCTACTGGGAGAACTGCTTCGTCACGGCCGTGGCCACGGTGCGGTACGACGAGTCGTCGGCGGTGCCGGAGAGCACGATCGTGTTGGTGCCGAACGTGGACACGAGCGAGTACGCGTGGTTGCCGGCATCCGAGCCCTCGGCCCGTCGGTCGTACACGGTCCACTTCGTGCCGTCGATGACGCGAGTGCCGGTCGACGGTCGCTGGTCGAGTTGGTTCGAGACCCACGAGCCGTTCGCGTCCACGCCCTGCTGCAGGCTGAGGTACTGCTTGTCCGGCGTCACGAACCCGACGGTCCAGACGTCGACGTCGTCCGAGGTCTTGTCGGAGAAGTCGGCCCGGTTCGACGTGAAGCCGCTCGGCAGGTCGGGGGCGGCGAGGGTGATGTCGCCGACGTGGGCATCGGCCGCGATCTGCTGGTAGTCGACGGAGCGGTCGACCGTGGTGTTCGGCCGCACGACCACGGCGACGAGGAACAGCACGATGCCGAGCGACGCGATGAGCGCGATCACGAGGTTGAAGGCCGTCTGGTGCTGGCGGCGAGCGGTCCGTGCAGCGTCCTTGCGTGCCCAGGTCTCCTCTGCCGTCTCGGGTCGGCCGAGCTCGGCGACGATCGGGCGACCGTTCGCGTCGGTCATCGGGCGGAGCCGTCCTCGGCGCTGCTGGCCGCGCGGGCCGCGTCGAGCCGGGCACGAGCACCGACGAGCCACTCTTCGCAGCGGGCGGCCAGGGCCTCGCCGCGCTCCCAGAGCGACAGCGAGCGCTCGAGGGTCGCGGAGCCCTGTTCGAGCTCGCTCACGACACGCACGAGTTCGTCGCGGGCTGCTTCGTAGCTCAGCGACTGGACGTCGGTCTGCTCGGGTTCCTGCTGGGATGGCACGACTCGATCCTACCGAGGGTCCACCGACTGACCGACGTGCCCGCTGCGCCTGGGGAGAACACCGGCCGGTAGGGTCGCGCCATGACAGATCTCCCCGAGGGCGTGGACTGGTACCCAGCACCGGACGGACCGAGCGCGGAGCGCGACGGGCTGCCGGACCGCCCCTCGCTCGCGGTCGTCCTGCCCGGGGGTGGGTACGGCATGCACGCCCCGCACGAGGGGGAGGGGTACGCCCGCTGGCTGAACGGGATCGGCATCGACGCGGTCGTGTTCGCGTACCCGCTCGCCCCGCACCGCCACCCGGACGCCGTGGTGGCGACCCGAGCGCTCGTCCGTGACCTGCGTGCCGGACGCTGGGCGGGCCTCCCGTCCGATCCGCGGATCGTCGTGATCGGTTCGTCGGCAGGCGGGCACCTGGCGGCCCTCGTGTCGAACGCACCGACGCCGGCCGAGCGCGCCGTGTCGGACGTCGACGACCGACCCGACCTGACGGTGCTCTGCTACCCGGTGACGTCGATGACGGACCACCCGCACGTCGGCAGCGCCGACAACCTGCTCGGACCGGGCGCGAGCGTCCGCGAGCGGTCCGCGGTGGACGCGGACCTGCTCGTCGACGACCGGACCCCGCCGACCTTCCTGTGGCACACGGCCGAGGACGAGCACGTGCCGGTGACGCACTCGCTGTCCTACGCACACGCGCTGGCGCGGCACGGGGTGCCGTTCGACCTGCACGTGTTCGAGCGCGGGGTGCACGGCATCGGGCTCGCCGACGGCCTCGGGCCGGCCGAGGCGTGGAGCACGCTGGCGACGACCTGGCTGCGCGACCGCGGCTGGTGACCAGGCCGTCGGCGACCCCGACGCGTCAGGCTGCCGGACCCGACCCGTCCGGACCCGGCCCGTCCGGCTCGAGCGTTCCGGTCGCCGTCCCCGCGCCGAGCGTGACGTGCACCGGCGTCTGCCCGGTCAGGTCGTCGGACGACCGCACCACGCCGCCGTCGGCCCGCTGCACGATCGCGTAGCCGCGGCGCAGGGTGTCGCGCGGCGACAGCGCACGGAGCCTGGCGGTCAGGTGCCCGACCTCGGAGTGGCCCCGCTCGAGCCGACGGTCGAGCAGCTCCCGCGACCGGGAGAGGTCGCGGGCCACTTCCTCCGCACGGGTGTCGACGAGCCACGCCGTCGACGCGAGCGCCGGGCGTGACCGGAGTGCTGCGATCCGGTCGGCCTCGACCGCGAGGGTCTGCGACAACCGCAGGCCGATGCGGGCTCGGGCCTGCCGGACGTTCGCGAGCTCCTCCGCGACGTCGGGCACGACGCGCTTGGCGGCGTCGGTGGGGGTGGAGGCGCGGAGGTCCGCGACCTCGTCGAGGATGGGACGGTCGGCCTCGTGCCCGATGGCCGACACGATCGGTGTGCTCGCCGCTGCTGCTGCGCGGACGAGTCCTTCGTCGCTGAAGCCGAGCAGGTTCTGGAAGTCGCCGCCACCACGGGCGATGATGATGACGTCCACCGTCGGGTCGGCGTCGAGCTCGAGGATCGCCGCCGTGACCTCGCCCACGGTCCGCTCGCCCTGCACGGCGGTGTGGACGGTGCGGAACTCGACCTGCGGCCACCGGAGCTGCGCGTTGCGCTTGACGTCCTTCTCGGCGTCGGAGTCCTTGCCGGTGATCAGGCCGATCCGGTGCGGCAGGAACGGCAGACGCTTCTTGCGTGCGGGGTCGAACAGCCCCTCTTCGCCCAGGGTCCGACGCAGGCGTTCGAGTCGTTCGAGCAGGTCACCGAGGCCGACGTGCTTCATCTCGACGACCTGCATGGTCAGCGAGCCGCCCTTGACCCAGTAGTTCGGCTTGACCGCTGCGACGACCCGGTCGCCCTGCTTGATGTCCGCCGGCACCCGGGACCGCACGCTCGACCAGATCGAGAACGACACCGTCGCATCGACCTCGACGTCCTTGAGCTTGCCGTAGACGTTGCCGCCCGCGACGTTCCACTGCGTGATCTCGCCCTCGATCCACGCGGTGCCGAGCCGGTCGATCCAGTCGCGGAGCTTCGCGCCGAGGAGCGCGACCGGCCACGGGTTGTCGGCCGTCGGCGGGCCCTGTTCGATCGCCATGTCGCTCCTTCTCGTGCTGGACGTCCATCGTGCCCGACACCGGTGACAGCGGGCGAGCGGCGGGTTCTCCACAGCCGGCCCCCGCGCCCAGGTCGCGTGCGTCCCGCTCACCTATCATCGGGGACGTGACGATCACCAACGGCCACACGGTCCCGCTCGCCCCTCCGCGTGTGCACGCGGCGCGTGGGCGACTGCGTGACGAGCCGGTCGCCGGTCCGAAGAAGGTGCTGCTCGCGGCACCCCGCGGCTACTGCGCCGGGGTCGACCGGGCGGTGGTGGCGGTCGAGAAGGCGCTCGAGCAGTACGGCGAGCCCGTCTACGTCCGCAAGCAGATCGTCCACAACGTCCACGTCGTGTCGACCCTCGAGCAGCGCGGTGCGGTGTTCGTCGACGACGTCGCCGAGGTCCCGCGCGGTTCGCACGTGGTGTTCAGCGCCCACGGCGTCTCACCCGCCGTCGTGGCCGGTGCCGCCGACCGCGACCTGCACGCCATCGACGCCACCTGCCCCCTGGTCACCAAGGTCCACCGCGAGGCCACCCGGTTCGCCAAGGCCGAGCGGACCATCATCCTGATCGGGCACACCGGCCACGAAGAGGTCGAGGGCACGATGGGCCACGCCCCCGAGCGCACGATCCTGGTCAACGGCCCGGACGACGTCGCCGCGCTCGACGTCCCCGATCCCGACAACCTCGTCTGGTTGTCGCAGACCACGCTGAGCGTCGACGAGACGATGGAGACCGTCCGCCTGCTGCGCGAGAAGTACCCGACCATCCAGGATCCGCCGTCCGACGACATCTGCTACGCCACCCAGAACCGCCAGGTCGCGATCAAGAAGGTCGCCCCGGGCACCGACCTGGTGATCGTCGTCGGCTCCGCGAACTCGTCGAACAGCGTCCGTCTGGTCGAGGTCGCCCTGGAGCACGGGGCGAAGGCCGCGCACCGTGTCGACTACGCGGAGGAGATCCGCCAGGAGTGGCTCGACGGCGTCGCCACCGTCGGCGTCACGAGCGGCGCGTCCGTCCCCGAAGAGCTCGTCGCCGAAGTCCTCGAACAACTCGCCGACGCCGGGTACGGCGCCGTGGAAGAAGTCGTGACCGCACACGAAGACCTGATGTTCTCGCTCCCCAAGGAGCTCCGCACCGACGCGTCGGGCAACCCGACGCGCGCGCTCGGCGGGCGTCGGGCATGAGCGGCGCGGACGGCTGGGGCTCGGTGCCGCAGCGCGAGCCGGGTCACGTCGACGACACGGCGGCAGCCGGCCAGGAGGCCCGGGGCACGTCCCCGACGACGGCCGCCGGTGCCGTCAGCGGCCGGGTCCACGGCCGACCCGCCCCCGCGTACGGCGAGTACGCGCCAGAGGGATGGGTCAACCCGGTCCTGGTCGAACAGGAACGTCAGGAGCGCGAGCAGCAGGAGCGCGACCGCCGCCAGCAGGCGGCGAGCCAGGCCGGGCAGGACGGCGCGACCGCGTACCGGTCCGGTGCCGGTGCGCCGACCGGCACCGTGCCTCCAGGACGACCCGGCGCAGCCGGCGACCCGACCACGGGCGGGTCGCAGCGGTCCGCGTCGACGAGCCGGTTCGGACGCACGCCCGCCGACTTCGTCCTGACGGTCGGTCTGCTCGCCTTCGGACTCATCTCCGTGGTGCAGTCCCTCGCGGTGACCAACGTCGCGTCGACGGTGCGTCGGACCCTCGAGACGCAGTACACGGCGCTGAACGACCCGAGTGCACTGAGCGGTGCCGCGATCATCGGGGCGATCACGAACGTCGTGGTCTTCGCGCTCGTGGCGTGGTGGTCGATCCGCCGGCTCCGGGCACGCAAGCGCACGTTCTGGGTGCCGATCGTCGGCGCGGTCGTGGCCACCTTCGTGAGCACCATCGCGTTCGTCGTCGTGGTGTTCCAGGACCCGCAGTTCGTCGAGTTCATGATGCGCCAGGCCGGCGCCTGACCCTCGGACCGCCTGACCGCCAGGCTGCTCGCGGCGCTGGCATCCGCGCGTCGAGTGGTCGCAACACGCCGCATGCCCGCCGTCGAGCGGTCACGAAGTGTCGTCCGGCGCCGGGGCCCCCGACAGTTCGTGACCACTCGGTCCTGCGTGCGCGGGGAGTCGCGACCACCCCGGCCCGCAGACGCCGGGCGGGGCTCAGCCGGCCGGGTCCAGCCGGCCAGGGCTCAGCCTGCCAGGAACGCCGCGACGGCGCCGTGGAGTGACGCCAGGTCCTCGACGTGCACGAGCTCGCGGATCGAGTGCATCGACAGCAGCCCGACGCCGATGTCGATCGTCGGGATCCCGAGCCGGGTCGCCGCGATCGGGCCGATGGTCGAGCCACCGGGGATCGTGTTGACGTTGACGAACGGCTGCCACGGCACCCCGGCGGTGTCGCATGCGGCGGCCCAGACGGCCTCGCCCTTGGCCTCGGTCATGTAGCGCTGGTTCGCGCTGATCTTCAGCAGCGGACCGGCACCGGGGCGCGGACGGTTCGTCGGGTCGTGCTTCTCCGGCTGGTTCGGGTGCACCAGGTGCCCGGCGTCGCTCGACAACAGCCACGAGGCGCGGAACGCCCGAGCGGCCTCGGAGCGGGTGGCGCCGAGACCCTCCTGCACGCGGCCGAGGACGTCCTCGAGGAACGGGCCACCGGCACCGGACGGGGTCGAGGAACCGATCTCCTCGTGGTCGAACGCCGCGAACACGGGGATGTGGTCGCCGTCGACCGGGGCGTCCACGATGCCGCGGAGCCCGGCGTGCACGCTCGTCAGGTTGTCCATCCGGCCCGACGCCAGGAACTCGCGCTCGATGCCGATGCGGGCGGGGGCCTGGGTGTCGGCGAGGAAGAGGTCCCACGAGACTGCATCGTCTCCGAGGCGAGCGCGCAGCCACTCCACGACCGAGGTCCCTCCGGCGTCGCCGTCCACGCCGACGATCGGCAGCGTGTGGCGTTGGCGGTCGATCTCCTTGCCGTCGTTCACCCCGCGGTCGAGGTGGATCGCGAGGTTCGGGATGCGGGCGACCGCGTCGGTGCTGACGAGCCGCACGCTGCCGTCGGCGTCGACGACCCGGCCGGCGATGCGCAGGTCGCGGTCGAACCACGTCGACAGGAGCGCGCCGCCGTAGACCTCGACGTTCAGCTGCTCCCACCCGCCGGTGCGGACTCCGGGGTTCGGCTTGATCCGGAACCCGGGGGAGTCGGTGTGGGCGCCGAGGATCCGGAACGGGGTCGTCGCCGTTGCACCCTCCGGCAGGCGCCACGCGATGACCGCACCGTCGCGGACCACGACGTACGCGCCGGGTTCGGTCGGCCACGCGTCGAGCTCGGACAGCTCGGTGAACCCGGCTGCGACGAGGCGGTCACGGGCGGCCGCTGCCGCGTGGAACGCGGTGGGCGACTCGGTGACGAACTGGGCGAACTCGGAGGCGATGGCGTCGACGGTCACCTGCCCATCGTGGCATGCGGTGGAGGCGGCCGGACGCAGAACGGGGCACGTCCGTCGGACGCGCCCCGTTCCTCCTGGCAGTTGCTCCCGGTGTCAGCCCTTGGTGTGACCGGCGGAGCCGAGCACCTTCGCGGCCTCGCCCACGCGAGCCGCCATGGCGGACTCGGCGACCTTGCCCCAGGCGCGGGGGTCGTACTGCTTCTTGTTGCCGACCTCGCCGTCGATCTTCAGGACACCCTCGTAGTTCCGGAACATCGAGTCCGCGATCGATCGGGTGAACGCGTACTGCGTGTCCGTGTCGATGTTCATCTTGATGACGCCGTTGCGGACGGCCTCGTGGATCTCGTCGTCGGTCGAGCCGGAGCCGCCGTGGAAGACGAGGTCGAGGGGGTTCTCGCCGGTGCCGTGCTTGGCCGCGACCGAGGCCTGGATCTCGCCGAGGAGCTCGGGGCGGAGCTTGACGTTGCCCGGCTTGTAGACGCCGTGCACGTTGCCGAAGGTGAGCGCGGCGATCCAGCGACCCTTGTCGCCCAGGCCGAGCGCGTCGACGACCTTCTCGACGTCGTTCGGGGTCGTGTACAGGGCGTCGTTCGTGCCCTCGTGCTCGACGCCGTCCTCTTCGCCGCCGACGACACCGATCTCGACCTCGAGGATCGCGTTGATGTTCCGCGTCTTCTCGAGCATGGTCTTCGCGATCTCGATGTTCTCGTCGAGCGGCACGGCCGAGCCGTCCCACATGTGCGACTGGAAGATCGGGTTGCGGCCGGCGCGGACCTCTTCCTCGCTCGCCGCGATGAGCGGCAGGACGAAGCCGTCGAGGGCGTCCTTCGGGCAGTGGTCGGTGTGCAGCGCGACCGTGATGTCGTAGTTCTTCGCGACCTCGTGGGCGAACTTCGCCATCGCGAGGGCACCGGCGGCACGGTTCTTGATCGTCTGGCCGGCGAAGTAGTCGGCACCGCCCGTCGTGACCTGGAGGATGCCGTCCGAGCCGGACTCCTGCAGGCCCTGGAGGACCGCGTTGATGGTCTGCGACGAGGACACGTTGACCGCGGGGTACGCGAACTTGCCCGCCTTCGCGCGTTCGATCATCTCGGCGTACTGTTCCGGCGTTGCGATGGGCACGTGGATCTCCTTCGACTTCGGTGATGTCCCCGCCGATCGTAGTCAGAAGCTCTGGAGGCGCGGTGCGGGTTACACGGTCGGCTCGCGTCCGCCGTGCACATGCGTGCACGGGCCCGGTGTCCGAACCGCCGGTCGGCCGCCGGTCGGTAGGCTCGGGTCGTGACTCCCTCTACGGAAACCGGCTCCCTGTTCCTCCAGCCCGACCGCAACCTGGCCCTCGAGCTCGTGCGTGCGACGGAGGCCGCCGCGATCCGTGCGCAGCCGTGGGTCGGGCGTGGTGAGAAGAACCTCGCCGACGGCGCCGCGGTCGACGCGATGCGCAAGTTCCTCGGCACCGTGAACTTCGACGGCGTCGTCGTCATCGGTGAGGGCGAGAAGGACAACGCCCCGATGCTCTACAACGGCGAGCACGTCGGCAACGGCCACGGCCCGGCTTGCGACATCGCGGTCGACCCGATCGACGGCACCTCGCTCACCGCAGCCGGCCGTCAGAACGCCATCTCCGTCATGGCCGTCTCGGACCGCGGTTCGATGTACGACCCCTCCGCCGTGTTCTACATGGACAAGATCGCCGCCGGGCCCGAGGGCCGCGGGGTCCTGGACCTCGAGAAGCCGATCGGCGAGAACATCCGCGCGCTCGCGAAGGCCAAGGGCAAGGACCTCGAGGACATGGTCGTGGCCGTGCTCGACCGTCCCCGTCACGACGAGTTGATCCGTGCGATCCGTGCGACGGGCGCCGGGACGCGTCTGCTGCTCGACGGTGACGTCGCCGGTGGCATCGCCGCCGCGCTGCCCGGCTCGACGATCGACATGTGCGTCGGTGTCGGCGGCACCCCCGAGGGCATCATCACGGCGTGCGCGATCAAGGCGCTCGGCGGCGTGATCCTCGGCAAGCTGCAGCCGAAGGACGACGAGGAGCGCGAGCGCGCCATCGCCGCCGGCCACGACCTGGACAAGGTCCTCGACCAGGACGACCTGGTCACGGGTGACAACACGTTCTTCGTCGCCACCGGCGTCACCGACGGTGTCCTGGTCGACGGTGTCCGTCGCTCGCGCGGCGTCATCCACACCGACTCGCTCGTCCTGCGGTCCCGCTCGAACACCATCCGTCGCATCCAGGCGGACCACCGTGCGGAGAAGTGGTTCTGATCCCTGCGAGATCCTGATCGGCGCGAGTCATCGCTGAACCGTTGAGACCCGTCCGCACCACGTCGTCGCGTGGCGCGGACGGGTTTTCCCGTGCACGGGACGAGAGCACACGATGATTCGAATCATCGGCATCTGTGACCCCTGATATGGTCACAACCGCACATCTGTGAAGAAGTGTGCGGAGATCGGACCTGGGGAGGAATGATGGGGCGGCCGTCGGGGTGGGATGTCGTCGATCAGGGTGATGATCCGGTCAAGGGGGATCCGTCGACGTTGCGGATGATGTCGCGGGAGTACCAGCGCATCTCCGACGCCGCGGATGACGCCTCGACCCGGCTGAAGTCGGTGAAGGGGTCCGGGTGGCTGACCGACTGGGAGGGTGAAGCGGCGGACGTGTTCGTCGACGCGATCGAGGACACCCCGTCGGACCTGACCAAGCTCGTCGACTCGTACGAACTCGCCGCGACGGCGTTGTCGGGGTGGGCGGACACGGTCGATGACACCCAGTACCGGGCTGATGGTGCGCTCGCGGACGCGAAGGATGCGTCCGGGGACCTCGCCGCGGCGCAGGACCGGCTCTCCGATGCGCAGTCGAACCTGTCGCACTACCAGTCGGCATCGTCGGACCTGTCGAAGGTCGCGGAGAAGTACCCGGCTGGCTCCGAGGTGCCGGACGGGGTGGACGTGCCGTCGCCGGCGCAGCTGCGGGCGGCGTCCGACAACGCTTCCGTCGCGCAGGGGTCCGTGTCGTCCGCGCAGGGCGACATCGCGGCGGCGCAGTCCCGGATCGACGCAGCGAAGCGGCTCGTGGCGGATGCGAAGGGTGACTGGCAGGACGCGGAGCAGCGGACCGCGACGAAGATCGGTGAAGCGGCTGACGCGGGGCTGGGGAAGCAGTCCACGTGGGACAAGATCTTCGGGTCCGAGGCATGGGAGACCATCGTCTCCATCGCGAAGGTCGTCGTCGCGGTCGGCGGGATCATCGCGATGATCATCCCGGGGCCGTGGACGTTGATCATCGCGGCGATCGCGCTCGTGGTGTTGGCGGACACGTTGTACAAGATGAGCAAGGGCACCGCCGACGGGTGGGACCTCGCGTGGGCCCTCGTCGACTGCGTCCCACTGGCAGGTGGCCTAGGGGTGACGGCTCGGGCGATGCGGATGGCGAGTAAGGGTGGACGGGCGACCTCGCTGTTGCACGTCGGTAGTCGATTCGCACGTGGACGTGATGTGATCGCGAAGCAGGTCAATGCCTTCAGTGCGACGTCCAAGCTGGGAAAGCTGTTCACGCCATTGCAGCGAGTCGTTCGGCCGTTCGAACCTGGTGCTGTTCGGTTCTCGCAGAAGTCTGTCTCCTTCAACAAGATCGACCGCACCACCGGTGAGCCGTACACCTACGACGACATCACAAACAGCATGCGCGACGGCGGTTGGCGCGGAGACCCGGTCGACGTGGTGGAGATGCCGGACGGCGTGAGCACCAGCATGGACAACACTCGGATCAGAGCCGCGCGGGAGACCGAAACGCCAGTGCAGGCGCGCGCACACGAACACCACGAACCGTTGACCGCAAGAGAGGTTGAACGCTTCACGAAGCGTGGCCACGCCGAGCCCAGAACGTGGGGCGAGGCCGCTGAGGTTCGGATGAAGTCGCAAGGCACGAATTGGTCGAAAGCGAATCCAGCTGGGTCTCACGACCTCCCGAAGCTCACCGGAGCACCACAGTGAGGGAACGTCGACTAACAACCGTCGAGGAACGGCAAGTCGAGGCGCGCTTGATCGCGCCCGAGGGATTCCAGTACCCCGAGCGCTTCCAACGTGCCCTTGCACAAGACCCGCTTCCCGACATCGATCCCTTCATGTGGACGTCTGAGTACGAGAGCCAGACAGAGAACTGGGCTGACATCGTTGGGGAGCAGTATCCGACCCGTTCCCTCGTGCCCTTCGCGAAGCACCAGGACACGGACGACGTGTTCTGTTTCGACGGTGGCGACCGTTCGGGCAACCCTCCTGTCCTGATCATCCACACGTTCGCTTCGCCCGGGACGGAGTACCGGGGTCAGTGGACGTCGTTCGACGTCTGGTGGGAGGAAATGGAGGAGCACCGAGCAGTGTGGCTCGCGGAGCAGGAAGAGGACTGAGGCATGCCCCGAAAGGACAGGTCGATCAGCAAGGCGATGTCGCATGCGTTGCGGCACGAACCGGGTTCGTACGGGCTGGAGCTCGGCGCCGACGGGAGCGTCCCGCTCGCAGATCTCGCCGGGGCCTTGGCGCGGTCGGGCGTGGACGCAACGGTGGAGGACTTGCGCCGCATCGTCGCCGAGTCTGACAAGCAGCGCTTCGCGGTGGAGGGTGACCGGATCCGCGCACAGTACGGCCACTCGACCGACGAGCGCATCGTGAAGCCAGCGATCGTGCCGCGACCGGTGCTCTGGCACGCGACTTCTCCCGCGGCGGCTGAGTCGATCCTGCGCGATGGTCTCTTGCCCATGGGGCGCCAGTACGCGCATCTGACGACTGATCGAGAGCTGGCGATGCAAGCGGGTCGACGCAAGTCTCCCGCTCCCGTCCTGCTGCGGGTCGATGCGGATCGCGCGCACCGGGAAGGCGTCGAGTTCTCGGAAGGCCACGACCGAGTGACCCTGGCATTGTTCGTTCCCGCGCGGTACCTCTCGGAGAGATGAGAGGTCGATGCGATCGAGATGCTCACTCGTGGTGTTGGCCGATTCGGGACCCGGCGAGGACGTGGAAGGGCTGAACAGCATCATCTTATGAGCACCGCGACGGACAGTTCTGCTTTCTGGGATGCGATCATTGCGGACGATTCGCAGGCGATCGCGAGGATCGCTGCGGAAGGCTTCGAAGGGTCCTCAGCCTCCCGCGCTCATACCGACGCCCTCACGCCCCTCCACTTCGCCGCTCAGCACGGCGCGGTGCATGCGATACGGGCGCTCCTGGACCTCGGGGTGAAGGTGGATGCGCCGGACCGTTGGGGGACGACGCCGCTGCAGCTCGCAGTGGCGAACTCGGGCGGCGGCGGACTCGATCCGGTGAATCTCTTGCTCGATGCCGGAGCGGATCCCTACTCAGTCAACGACCTGGGCGCGACCCCGCTGAGCTACGCTCGGATCCTCGCGGACGCACCCGCCGGACTCATCATCGTGCTGCAGCAGGATCGGATGCTCAAGAGCGATGAATCGGACGCATCAGTCGTGTTCGAGGCCGCGTCGCGTGGGTCGCTCATCGACATGCAATCGGCAATTCGAGCCGATCCGGGCGCGCTCAACTCTGCGGTAGCTGGAGAGACTCCGCTCCGGCTGCTCGTCCGACGTTCTCTCCCCGTACGACCGAATCGATCGAATCCACATCCGCTCGCGGTGGAGGACGCGGTGGCTGGCGCGAAGGGCATGCTGAGCGCCGGAGCGAAAGCTCGGCTGGTCGGTGCAGACGGCTTCACCGCTCAGGGGCTGGCGCGAGCGTTCCTGGCACCGAAGCCGTTGATCAAAGTGCTCGACCGAGCGGCGAAGGAGGAGCGGGGAAGACGCAATCAATGATCGGAAGGCATTGAGACGTCGCTGCGACGGCTCCGGATCGCTGCACGAACGGAGGTGACCGGCGCGGATCGACGCCGCGAGCGGACGGTCAGTCCTCGTCGACCGCCCCCACCAGCTCCGGCGCCGTGAGCAACCGCGGCTCGTCCTCGATCGACGCCGGGTCCGCGATGACCTTCGACTCGTCGAGCAGCGACAACCGCCGTGCACTCGGCAGCACCTGCCGCTCGAGCGACCCCACGAACCGGTTGTAGTCGACGACGGAGCCCCGGATCGAACGCCCGAGCTTGTCGACGTGTCCCGCCATCGTGGACAGTCGGCCGTAGAGTTCGCGCGAGACCCGGAAGAGCTCGTGCGCCTCTTGCGAGACGACGTCCTGCTGCCACGAGAACGCCACCGTCTTCAGCACGGACCACAGGGTCACGGGTGAGGCGAGGGCGATGCGCTTGCGGAACGCGTGGTCGAGCAGCCCGGGGTCGGCGGCGAGGGCGCTCGAGATGAGCGACTCGGACGGGATGAAGGCGACGGTGAGCTCGGGGGAGGCGTCGTACCCGGTCCAGTACTCGCGCGCGGCAAGGGCGTCGACGTGCGCGCGGAGCGCCTTGACGTGCTGCCCGATGAGCGCGTCGCGCCGAGCCCCCTCGGCACCGGTGGCGGTCGCCGGGATCTCGACGGCCTGCAGGTACGCACTGAACGGCACCTTGGCGTCGACTGCGATGGTCTTGCCCCCGGGCAGGTGCACGACCATGTCGGGGCGGGCGGTGCCGGCCGAGGTGGTGACCGAGGACTGCACGTCGAAGTCGACCCGTTCGAGCAACCCGGCGGCCTCGACCACGTTGCGCAGCTGCGTCTCGCCCCACACCCCGCGGGTGCTGTTCGACGACAGGGCGCTGGCCAGGGTGTCGGCGGTGGCGCGCAGGCGTTCCTCGGACTCGGCGGCCGACCGGAGCTGGGCGGACAGGGCGCCGTACTGCTCGCTGCGGGACTGCTCGAGCTCGGCGATCTTCGTGCGCATGACGTCGAGGGTCTGCGCGACGGGGCTGAGGGCGGACAGCACCTTCGACTCGTTCTGGTTCCGGGCCGAGTCCGCGCCGTGCATGCGCTGCACGAGGTGCTCGAGCTCGGCCGAGCGCCGTTCGAGGGAGTCGACCTGTCGGCGGTACTGGGCGTCCTGCGCGTCGAGGCGTTCCTCGGCGTCGCGGCGGACCTCGTCGAGCCGTGTGCGGAGCGCCTCGGCGCTCGCGCGCGACGCGGCGGCGTCGACGCCGGCGCGCGACCGCGCGAGCGACCAGGCGACGACCGCACCGACGGCGATGCCGATCACGAGACCGATGACCAGGGCGAGGATCTGCATGTCGTGACCTTGGCAGGACCCACCGACACCGGGCCTCCCGGCACACCGACACCGGGCCTCCCGGCACACCGACATCGGGCCTCCCGGCACACCGACGCGGCCACGCGCCCGGCGGGACCAGCCCCGAAAACCATGTCATGACATTAGGGCAAACACGGTGTACAGTCGTGAACGTCCGCCGATGAAGCCGCACGGAAGGTCCACCACGTCGCATGACGAACCCCGCTCCCCACGCCTACGACGTGATCACGATGGGACGCGTCAGCGTCGACATCTACCCGCAGCAGACCGGCCCACTCGAAGACGTCACGACGTTCTCGAAGTCCGTCGGCGGCAGCGCGACCAACGTCGCCATCGCCGCAGCGCGCCACGGTGCCGACGCCGCGGTCATCACCCGCACCGGCAACGACCCCTTCGGCCGGTACATCGCCCGCACCCTGCCGGAGTTCGGCGTCGCGAACGCCTTCGTCGAGACGGTCGAGGGGCTGAACACCCCCGTCGCGTTCTGCGAGATCTTCCCGCCGGACGACTTCCCGCTGTACTTCTACCGTGCCCCGAAGGCGCCGGACCTGATGATCACGGCGAAGTCGCTGCCGCTGCACGAGATCGAGCGGGCGAAGATCTTCTGGACCACGGTGACCGGCCTGAGCGAAGAGCCGAGTCGGCAGGCACACCACGTCGCGTACGAAGCGCGCACAGCCGCGCAGAACAGCACGAAGAGCCACACCGTCTTGGACCTGGACTACCGCTCGATGTTCTGGTCGAGCCCCGAGGCCGCGACGCGCGAGGTCGCCGTCGCCCTCGAACACGCCACGGTCGCCGTCGGCAACCGCGAGGAGTGCGAGGTCGCCGTCGGTGAGACCGACCCGATCCGTGCCGCCGACGCCCTGCTCGAGCGCGGCGTCGAGATCGCCATCGTCAAGCAGGGACCCAAGGGGGTGCTGGCGAAGACCCGCGACGAGTTCGTCGAGTTCCGCCCGCACCACATCGACGTCGTCAACGGGCTCGGCTCGGGCGACGGCTTCGGTGGCGCGCTGACCCACGGCCTGCTGCAGGGCTGGGGTCTCGAACGGATCCTCGCCTTCTGCAACGCCGCCGGCGCCATCGTCGCGACCCGGTTCGAGTGCTCGACGGCGATGCCCACGAGCGACGAGATCGAGTCGTTCATCGCCAGCAACCCCGCCGACGGCACGAACCACACGAGCACGGGTGCGACCAACACCGAGGAGAAGACCCATGCCTGAGATCAGCCCCGCTGACTTCCAGCGCCTCCGGGACATCCGCGCCGGACAGCCCGAACTGGTGCGGTCCGTGCTCGACGCTCGGCACAAGCGCTCCCTGCTCGCCGACGACGGCAAGCTCTTCATCGTCGCCGCCGACCACCCGGCACGCGGTGCCCTGGCGGTCCGGAACGACGAGTCCGCCATGGCCGACCGCTACGACCTGCTCGAGCGGCTCGTCACGGCGCTCGGTCGCCCCGGCGTCGACGGGGTGCTCGGGACGCCCGACATCCTCGAGGACCTGGCACTGCTCGGCGCCCTCGACGGCAAGGTCGTCGTCGGGTCGATGAACCGCGGCGGGCTGCGCGGCGCGACGTTCGAGATGGACGACCGCTACACCGCGTACTCGGCGCAGGCCATCAAGGACTCCGGGCTCGACTTCGCCAAGCTCCTGGTGCGCATCGCGCTCGAGGACTCGGGCACGGCCCCGACGCTCGAGGCCACGGCCCGTGCGGTCAGCGAAGCCGCCGCACTCCAGCTGCCGATCATGCTCGAGCCGTTCATGTCCGCGTGGCAGGACGGCCGGGTCGTGAACGACCTGACCGCCGACGCCGTCATCACCTCGATGGCGATCGCCGCGGGCCTGGGGGAGTCCAGCGCCTACAGCTGGCTGAAGATCCCGGTCGTCGACGACATGGAGCGGGTGATGGCGGCGACGACGCTGCCGACGCTCCTGCTCGGTGGCGACCCGTCGAGCAAGCCGCTCGAGACGTACGCCAAGTGGGCTGATGCCCTCGCGCTCCCCGGCGTGCGCGGCCTGGTCGTCGGCCGCACCCTGCTCTACCCGCCGGACGGCGACGTCGCCACCGCGGTCGACGTGGCCGCCGGCCTCGTCCACACCGGGAGCGCCGGCACCGCGAACGCCGGCACCACGCACGAACAAGCCACCACACTCGAAGGAAGCAACGCATGACCACCACGGAGACCGCCACCACCACCGTCGGCCACTGGATCGGCGGCAAGCACGTCGAGTCCGCGTCGGGCAACAGCGCCCCCGTGTACGACCCGGCCCTGGGCGTCGCGACGAAGCAGGTCGCCCTGGCGAACGAGGACGAGATCCAGGCCGCCATCGCGAGCGCCAAGGCGGCGTTCCCGGCATGGAGCAACCTGTCGCTCACCAAGCGCCAGCAGATCCTGTTCTCGTTCCGCGAGATCCTGAACCGCGACAAGGGCGAGCTCGCCGAGATCATCACGAGCGAGCACGGCAAGGTCATCGACGACGCCCTGGGTGAGATCGCCCGTGGGCAGGAGGTCGTGGAGCTCGCGACGAACATCCCGAGCCTGCTCAAGGGCGAGTTCTCCGACCAGGTCTCGACCGGCATCGACGTGTACTCGATCCGGCAGCCGCTCGGCGTCGTGGGCATCATCAGCCCCTTCAACTTCCCGGCGATGGTGCCGCTGTGGTTCCTGCCGATCGCGATCGCCGCGGGCAACACCGTCGTGCTGAAGCCGTCCGAGAAGGACCCGAGCGCCGCCATCTGGCTTGCCGAGAAGTTCTCCGAGGCCGGTCTCCCCGACGGTGTCTTCAACGTCCTCAACGGCGACAAGCTGAGCGTCGACGGCCTGCTCACGAGCCCCGACGTCGAGTCGATCTCGTTCGTCGGTTCCACGCCGATCGCGCAGTACGTCTACGAGACGGGCACGAAGCACGGCAAGCGCGTGCAGGCCCTGGGCGGCGCGAAGAACCACATGCTGGTGCTGCCGGACGCCGACCTCGACCTGGTCGCGGACAACGCCATCAACGCGGGCTTCGGCTCCGCCGGTGAGCGCTGCATGGCGATCTCGGTCGTCGTCGCCGTCGAGCCGGTGGCCGACGAGCTCATCCAGAAGATCAAGGACCGCGCGGCCACCCTGCGCATCGGCGACGGTCGTCGCGGATGCGACATGGGCCCGCTCGTCACGAAGCAGCACCGTGACAAGGTCGCCTCGTACATCGAGGTCGCAGAGCAGGACGGTGCGGTGGTTGTGGTGGACGGCCGCACCGTCCGACCCGACGGCGACGAGAACGGCTTCTGGCTGGGCCCGACGCTGATCGACCAGGTCCCCACCACGAGCCGCGTCTACACCGAGGAGATCTTCGGCCCGGTGCTGAGCGTCGTCCGCGTCGCCACGTACGAAGAGGGCCTCGAGCTCATCAACAGCGGTGCGTACGGCAACGGGACCGCCATCTTCACCAACGACGGCGGCGCTGCCCGTCGATTCCAGCGCGACGTGCAGGTCGGCATGATCGGCATCAACGTCCCGATCCCCGTGCCGGTCGCGTACTTCTCGTTCGGCGGCTGGAAGAACTCGCTGTTCGGTGACCACAAGGCGTACGGCGCCGACGGCGTGAGCTTCTTCACCCGCCAGAAGGCGATCACGAGCCGCTGGCTCGACCCGTCGCACGGCGGCATCAACCTCGGCTTCCCGTCGAACAACTGAGCCGCAGCATGGCGAACGAACAGCACGAGCACGACCAGTGGTTCATCCCGAAGGGGAGCCGGCCGGAGGCCGGCTGGACCGACGTCGTCGACGGCCGCATCGCAGGATGGGCGCACACCGGGCTCCGGACCGGCACCCTGACGGACGGTGACCCGACCGGCGCGCGCGAGTTGCGCCTCCCGGCCGACGCCGTGGAGCGCATCGTCGTGCCGCTCGCCGGGTCGTTCCACGTGACCCACGCGGGCGCCGCCGGGGACGGCGAGCAGACCCTGCAGGGGCGCGCGAACGTCTTCGAGGGCCCCACCGACGTCCTGTACCTCGGGTCCGGCACCGCGGCGACGATCACCGGCGCGGGCCGGTTCGCGGTCGCCGAGGCGCCCACCGACACCGTCAAGGCGACCACGTACGTGGCCCGGCAGGACGTGCCGGTGGAGCTCCGCGGTGCCGGGCAGTCCAGCCGCCAGGTGCACAACTTCGGCACCCCGGCGGCCCTCGACGCGGACAAGTTCATCGTGTGCGAGGTGATCACGCCGGCCGGCAACTGGTCGTCGTACCCGCCGCACAAGCACGACACGAACGTGCCGGGCGAGGAGTCGAACCTCGAGGAGATCTACTACTACGAGTCCGCGGTCGCACGCGGCCTCTCCGCTCCGGCCACCGCCGACCCGTTCGCACTGCACCGCACGTACGCATCGGACGACCGTCCGATCGACGAGTTCCGCGAAGTGCGCACCGGCGACGTCGCGCTGGTGCCGCACGGTTGGCACGGTCCCGCCGTCGCCGCCCCCGGCTACGACATGTACTACCTCAACGTGATGGCCGGGCCCGACCCGGAGCGCGTCTGGAACATCACCGACGACCCGGCCCACGGCTGGGTCCGCCAGGCCTGGGCGAGCGAGCAGCTCGACCCGCGCCTGCCCTACGAAAGGAAGCACGCGTGACCACCAACACGCGCCGGATGACCGTCGGCCAGGCACTCGTCGAGTTCCTGGCCAACCAGTGGACCGTCGACGGCGACGTCCGCGAACGCACCATCCCGGGGATCTTCGGCATCTTCGGGCACGGCAACGTCGCCGGCGTCGGACAGGCCATCAAGCAGCTCCACGTCGAACAGCCCGGCCTGCTGCCGTACCACCAGGCGCGCAACGAGCAGGCGATGGTGCACGAGGCCGTCGGCTTCGCCCGCATGCACCGCCGCCGTGCGACCTTCGCCGCGACGGCGTCGGTCGGCCCGGGCGCCGCGAACATGCTCACCGCCGCTGCGCTCGCGACGACGAACCGCCTGCCCGCTCTGCTGCTGCCGTCGGACACGTTCGCGACGCGGACCACCGACCCGGTGCTCCAGCAGATCGAGCTGCCGCACGACACCTCGATCCAGGTGACGGACGCGTTCCGTCCGCTGTCGCGCTACTTCGACCGCGTCGAGCGCCCCGAGCAGCTGTTCTCGATCGCCCTCGCCGCGATGCGCGTGCTCACCGACCCGGCCGAGACCGGTGCCGTGACCATCGCCCTGCCCGAGGACGTGCAGGCCGAGGAGTTCGACGTCCCCGTCGCGTTCCTGCAGCCGCGCGAGTGGCACATCCGTCGTCCGCTGCCCGAGAACGGGCCGCTGGCGCGTGCGGTCGCCGCGATCCGGGGCGCGCAGCGCCCGGTGATCGTCGCGGGCGGCGGCGTGCTGTACTCCGGCGCGGAGCACGAGCTCGCGGCCTTCGTCGAGGCCACCGGCATCCCGGTCGGTACCTCGCAGGCTGGCGGCGGCTCGCTCGTCTGGGACCACCCGCAGTACCTCGGTGGCATCGGCGCGACCGGCACGGCCGCCGCGAACGCGGTCGCCGCGCAGGCGGACGTCGTGATCGGGATCGGCACGCGCTACAGCGACTTCACGACCGCCTCGCGGACCGCGTTCCAGAACCCGGACGTCACGTTCGTGAACGTCAACGTGGCCGCGTTCGACGCGTACAAGCACGGTTCGCAGCTGCCGCTGATCGCGGATGCCCGGGAGGCCCTGGTCGCGTTGACCGCGGCGCTCGCGTCGTCCGGGTCGTCACCCGCAGAGCCCGCGTTCGTCGTCGACGCCGCCTACGCTGCGGAGATCGCGTCGCTGAAGGCGGCGTGGGACGCAGCCGTCGACGGCGCGTTCGCGCCGTCCGGCGCCGACCTGCCCGGTCAGCCGGAGATCATCGGCGCCGTGCAGTCGGTGTCCGACCCGCGCGACGTCGTCATCCAGGCGGCCGGATCGCTGCCCGGCGACCTGCACAAGCTCTGGCGCGTGCAGGACGCCCTCGGTTACCACGTCGAGTACGCGTTCTCGTGCATGGGCTACGAGATCGCCGGCGGCATCGGCGTCCGTCGTGGCGCCCCGGACCGCGACGCGATCGTCATGGTCGGCGACGGCAGCTACCTCATGCTGCACACCGAGCTCGTCACCGCCGTGGCCGAGGGCATCAAGATCATCGTCGTGCTCATCCAGAACCACGGGTACGCGTCGATCGGGCACCTGTCCGAGACCGTCGGGTCCGAGCGCTACGGCACGAAGTACCGCTACCTGGACGAGACGCAGTCGTTCGACAACGGCGACCCGCTGCCGGTCGACCTCGCGGCGAACGCGCGGTCGTACGGCGTCGACGTGATCGAGGTCCAGCCCGGCCCGGACAGCATCGAGGATCTCAAGGCCGCGGTGCGCCAGGCGAAGGCGAACGACCACACCACCCTCGTGCACATCAACTCGGACCCGCTGGTCTACGCCCCCGAGGGCGACGGCTGGTGGGACGTGCCGGTGGCGCAGACCTCGACGCTGTCGAGCACGCAGACCGCCCGCGCCGAGTACGAGCAGCAGGTCGCCGCACAGCGCCCGCTGCTCGGCTGAGCACCACCGTCCACCACAGGCACCACACCCAGAAAGCAGACGACGACGTCATGACCGACACCGCCACCGCCACCGACGCCATCCGGATCGGCACCGCTCCCGACTCGTGGGGCGTCTGGTTCCCCGACGACCCCAACCAGGTGCCGTGGAAGCGCTTCCTCGACGAAGCGGCCGCCGCCGGGTACGAGTGGATCGAGCTCGGACCGTACGGCTACCTGCCGACCGACCCGTCGCAGCTGTCGGACGAGCTCGAGTCGCGCGGGCTGAAGCTGTCCGCCGGAACGGTGTTCACCGGGTTCCACAAGGGTGAGGACCAGTTCCAGCGTGCCTGGGACCAGGCCGTGGCGGTCGCGGGTCTGGCAGCGAAGCTCGGCGCCCAGCACCTCGTGACGATCCCGGACCTGTGGCGCTCGGACGCCACCGAGGAGGTCCTCGAGTCGCGCACCCTGACCGACGAGCAGTGGGACCGCCTCGGCAAGGGCCACGACCAGCTCGGCAAGGCGCTGCTCGAGGAGTACGGCGTCCACCAGCAGTTCCACACCCACGCGGACAGCCACGTCGGCACCTACAAGGAGACCGTGCGGTTCCTGTCGGAGACTGATCCGGCGTACACGAACCTCTGCCTCGACACCGGCCACTTCGCGTACTACGGCGGCGACAACCTCAAGCTCATCGCCGCGCACCCGGAGCGCATCGGGTACCTGCACCTCAAGCAGGTGGACACCGACCTGCTCTTCGACGTGCTGAAGAACGACGTCCCGTTCGCCACCGCCGTGTCGCAGGGGATCATGACCGAGCCGCCGCACGGCACCCCGGAGCTCGCCCCGATCATCGAGGCCGTCGCGAAGATCAACCCGGACGTCTTCGGCATCGTCGAGCAGGACATGTACGGCTGCTCGGTCGATGCCCCCGGCCCGATCGCCGAGCGCACCTTCCAGCACATCTTCGGTTCCACGTCCGCCGCCCGCGTGTCCTGACCGGCCCCGGCAGCCGTCCACGCAGCGTCATCTACCCCAGGAGCACCGCCATGAGCACCACTGACAACCTCCGCGTCGCCGTCGTCGGCGCGGGCGCCATGGGCAGCGACCACATCCGTCGCATCACCTCGACCATCGCCGGCGCCGACGTCGTCGCCATCGTCGACCCCGACTCCGGCCGTGCGACCGCCGCCGCGGCGAAGGCGCCCGGAGCGATCACCGCGGCATCGTTCGAGGAGGCGCTCGACGCCACCCCGATCGACGCCGTCATCGTCGCGACGCCCGGCTTCCTGCACGAGCCGGTCCTGGTGCCGGCGATCGAGCGCGGTCTCGCCGTCCTGTGCGAGAAGCCACTCACGACCTCGGCCGAGGACTCGTTGCGGATCGTCGAGCTCGAGCAGGCGACGTCCGACCGTCCGAAGATCCAGGTCGGTTTCATGCGCCGCTTCGACAAGGGCTACCAGGAGCTGCGCGCGCTGCGCGAGTCCGGGGCCAACGGCGCCCTGCTCGCGCTGCACCACGCGCACCGCAACCCGACCACGCCGCCGAACTTCAGCGAGTCGATGCTCATCCACGACTCGGTGATCCACGAGATCGACATCATCCCGTTCATCACGGGCGAGGCGATCACGAGCGTCGAGGTCAAGAAGCCCCGGAAGAACTCGCTCGCCCCGGCCGACCTGCCCGAGCCGCAGTTCGTGCTGTTCACCACCGAGTCCGGCACCATGGCGATCGTCGAGATCAACGTGAACGCCCAGTTCGGCTACCAGGTCACGACCGACGCGGTGTTCGAGTCCGGTGTCGCGTACATCGGTCGCGAGACCTCGCTCAACCTCGTGTCGCAGGGCGTCTCCGGCCAGGGCGTCACCCCGTCGTTCGTCGAGCGCTTCGGTGCTGCCTACGACGAAGAGGTGCAGCGTTGGGTCGACGCCGCGCGCACCGGTGGCATCGACGGTCCGAGCGCCTGGGACGGCTACACGGCGTCGGTCGTCGCCGAGGTCGCCGTGCGTGCGCAGCAGTCCGGTGCGCACGAGCCGATCACGTACGCCACCGCGAAGCCCGCGTTCTACGAGACGGCCTGATCGATGCCGAAGATCGCACTCGACCCCACGCCGTACCACCACGACCTGTCGCTGCTGGAGTTCCCGCAGAAGGTGGCCGACCTCGGCTACGAGTACCTGCAGCTCACCCCGCACAAGGACTTCATCCCGTTCTACCGGCACCCCACGGCCGACGACGACCTCGTCGACGCGTTCGCCGCGGCGTGCACGACGGCCGGGGTCCAGGTCGCGTCGGTCCTGCCCGTCCTGCGCTGGGCCGGCCCGGACAAGGAGGCCCGCGAGGCCGCCGTCAAGAAGTGGAAGCGGGTCATCGAGATCACGAAGCGCCTGGGCGTGGACACGATCAACACGGAGTTCTCCGGCCGACCCGAACGCGCTGAGGAGTCCGAGGACCAGTTCCACTGGGCGATGGAGGAGCTCCTGCCGATCATCGAGGACTCCGGCATCCGGGTCCTCATCGACCCGCACCCCGACGACTTCGTCGAGGACGGGCTCGAGGCACTCCGGGTGATCCGCGGGCTGAACTCGAAGAGCATCGGCTTCGTCTACGTCGCCTGCCACACGTTCCACTACGGCGGCAACATGGACGAGATCATCGACGCCGCGGGCGACTCGCTGCAGCTCGTGCACGTCGCCGACGCCTACGACCACCACCGGTCGCACGGCCTGCGCTACATCACCAACCCGCCCGGCAACCCGGTCCGCGTGCACCAGCACCTGCCGGTCGGCCAGGCGGACGTCGACTTCGACGCCTTCTGGGCCGCCCTCGACCGGGTCGGCTTCACGGCGCGCGAGGACACCGTCGCGGTGTCGAGCGTCTTCGCCGAGGACGAGAACGCCGACGAGGTCTCGCGCTTCCAGCTCGACACGATCAAGAAGGGACTCACACGATGACCGACACCCTCTCGTCACCGGCGACCACCGACGCCGACGTCCGACCCGTCACGCTGCAGGCCGCGTCGCAGACCGTGACCGCCCTGTGGAACGACTCCGCCGACCCGCGCGAACTGTCCACCGCGATCCACGAGTACGGCGCCGTCGGGGCGACCTGCAACCCGGTGATCGCGTACACCTGCATCAAGCAGGACCCGGAGACCTGGGTGCCGCGCATCCGCGAGATCGCCGCGGAGCACCCGACCGCGGGGGAGTCCTGGATCGGTTGGAAGGCCGTCGAGGAGCTCTCCATCGCGGCGGCCGAGCAGCTGCTGCCCGCGTTCGAGGCGTCCGGCGGCCGCAACGGTCGCCTGTCGATGCAGACCGACCCGCGGTTCCACCGCGACGCCGACGCCCTGGTCGAGCAGGCCGTGCGGTTCTCGCAGCTCGCCCCGAACATCATCGTGAAGATCCCCGCCACCAAGGTCGGCATCGCCGCGATCGAGGAGGCCGCCTACCGCGGGGTCTCGATCAACGCGACGGTGTCGTTCACGGTGCCGCAGGTCGTCGCCGTCGGTGAGGCCATCGAGCGTGCGCTCGACCGTCGTGCCGCCGACGGGCTGCCCGACCAGGAGTTCGGCCACGTCGTCACGCTGATGGCCGGCCGGTTCGACGACTGGCTGAAGACCGTCGTCAAGCGGGACCACGTCATGGTCGACCCCGGCATCCTCGAGTGGGCCGGCGTCGCCGCGGTGAAGAACGCCTACCGGGTGTTCCAGGAGCGTGGCTTCCGGTCGCGCGTGCTCGTCGCCGCCTTCCGGAACGCCTTGCAGTGGTCGGAGTTCCAGGGCGGGGACCTCGTCGTCTCGCCGCCGTTCCAGTGGACGAAGGACATCAACGCGAACGCGTTCCCGTTCCGTCCGGACGCCATCCACGACGAGGTGCCGGCCGACGTCATCGCGGCTCTGCGCGCTGCGACGCCCGAGTTCGCGCGCGGGTACGACGTCGACGGCATGACGATCGACGAGTTCGACCGGTTCGGCGCCACGGTGACGACGCTGCGCCAGTTCCTCGACGCCGACGCGCAGCTCGACGCCCTGGTGCGGGACATCATCTTCCCGCCGAACTGAGCCGAGCCACTTCGTGAGCAGAAGACGTCGGGTCGCCCCAGGTGACCCGACGTCTTCTGCTCACGGTCTTTGTACTGACAAACCACGAGCGATCCCGTACGATGGTTGGCGCGCTCCAATCGGCGCCCACGAACGAAGGAGTTCCCATGGACAGCATCGGTGTCGGCCTCATCTCGGTCGGCTGGATGGGGCGGCTGCACTCCCGCGCCTACCGCGCCCTGCCGGACCACTTCCCGGAGCTCGGCGTGCAGCCCCGGCTCGTCGTCGCCGCGGACCCGATCGAGGCCGCACGTGACCAGGCCGTCACCCGCCTGGGCTACGAGCGGGCGGTCGCCGACTACCACGAGGTCCTCGCCGACCCGGCCGTCGACGTCGTGTCGATCTGCTCGCCGAACTTCCTGCACCGCGAGATGGCGGTCGCCGCTGCCGAGGCCGGCAAGCCGTTCTGGATCGAGAAGCCGATGGGCCGCTACGCCAGCGACTCGCGGCAGATCCACGAGGCCGTCCAGCGCGCGGGCGTCATCACGAGCGTCGGGTTCAACTACCGGCACGCCCCCGCGATCGAGCGGTCGCGCGAACTCGTCCGCAGCGGCCGCCTCGGTCGGATCACGAACGTGCGCGGGTCGCTGCTCGCCGACTACTCGTCCGACCCCGCGGCGCCGCTGACCTGGCGCTTCGAGCGTGAGCGTGCCGGTTCGGGCGTGCTCGGCGACCTGCTGTCGCACGGCCTCGACCTGGCGCAGTACGTGGTCGGCCGGATCGCCAGCGTGAGCGCGCTCGCCGAGACCTTCATCCAGGAGCGCCCGAAGCCGGCCGCGGGCATCGTCGACCGGAGCGCCGCCGCCACCGGCGACCTCGGCCGCGTCGAGAACGAGGACTACGCAGCCCTGCTCTTCCGCTTCGAGGACGGCGCCGTCGGCACCATGGACTCGAGCCGTGTCATGCGGGGGCCGCACGCTGAGTACACGCTCGAGATCTACGGCACCAGGGGGTCGGTGCGGTGGGACTTCCAGCGTCTCAACGAGCTCGAGGTGTACCTCGACGGGCAAGAGGTGGACGGCTACGCCACGCACTACGTCGCCTCGGGTGACGGCGAGTTCGCGCGCTTCCAACCCGGCGCCGGCACGGCCATGGGCTACGACGACCTGAAGACGATCGAGGCCGCTCAGTTCATCGCGAGCGTCCGCCGCGGGGAGCAGCTCGCCCCGTCGGTCGCCGACGGGCTGGCTGCTGCGTCCATCGTCGAGGCGGCGGAGGCGTCCCTCGCCGACGGTGCGTGGCACGACGTCGCGCGCGTCGACGGACCGCTCACCTACGCAGCGGCGACCCCCGTGCTCTAGACGGTCGCGGACGACGGACGGGAGGCGCGATGCCCAGCTGGCACCGCGCCTCCCGTCTCTCTGTTCTTGACTGTCAATCCATGTTAGTTTGTCAGGACAAAGTCCCGAACTGCAGGAGGCACCATGCCGCTCGTCCGTATCGACCTCGCCACCGGCCGCACGCCGCAGGCGGTGCGCGCCATCGCCGACGCGATCCACCAGGCGATCGTCGACGTGTACGCGATCCCCGTGCGCGACCGGTTCCAGGTGATCACCGAGCACCCGGCGCAGCAGATCATCGCCGAGGACGCCGGCCTGGGGTTCGAGCGCACCGAGGGCGTCGTCGTGATCCAGGTCTTCACGCAGCGCGGGCGCACCGACGAGGCGAAGACGACGCTGTACGCGGCCATCCACGACGCCCTGGCGGCGATCGGTGTGGCGTCCGAGGACGTCTTCATCGGCTACGTCGAGAACGGCCCGCAGGACTGGTCGTTCGGCTTCGGGCGTGCCCAGTACGTGACCGGCGAGCTCGGCGTGCCCGCGCTCGCCTGAGCGCGGGTCTGTCTGTCTGTCCTGCGCGCCCGCTCGCTCCGTCTGCCGGTCCCGAGGTTCCGAAATCTCGGCATCTCGAGGCGTCCAGCGGCCATCCGTGGAACCTCGGCGTCACGCGTACGGCAGTTCGTGGAACCTCGACGTCACGCGGACAGCACGAACTGCCTACTTGTCGACGAGGGTGACCTCGAACGAGTAGCGGTCGGGGCGGTAGCAGTGCACGCCGTACTCGACCGCGCGGCCCGAGGCGTCGTACGCGGTGCGGCTCATGGTGAGCACGGGGTCGCCGTCCTCGATCTCGAGCAGACCGGCCTCTTCGTCGGTGACCGCGCGGGCACCGATCCGCTGCTTCGCCACCCGCATCGTCACGCCGCGACCGCGGAGCAGCTGGTAGAGCCCGTGGTCCTGCAGGTCCTGGTCGGTGATCTCGAGGAACTCCGGCGGCAGGTAGTTCTCGAGGATCGCCATCGGGACGTCCTCGGCGAACCGCACGCGGCGGATGTGCGCGACGATCGTGCCGGGCTCGATGCTCAGGGCTGCGGCGACCTCGTCCGAGGCAGGGACGTCGTTGCGCTCGAGGAGCTTCGTCGCCGGTGCCTGTGACCCCTGGGCCAGGTCGTCGTACAGGCTCGTGAGCTCGACCTTGCGGGTCACCGGGCCGTGCACGACCTGTGTGCCGATGCCGCGGCGGCGGACGAGCAGGCCCTTGTCGACGAGGTCCTGGATCGCCCGGCGGATCGTCGGGCGCGACAGCCCGAGGCGTTCGCCGAGCGCGATCTCGTTCTCGAGACGGGCGCCGGGAGGCATCACACCGGAGCGGATCGACTCCTCGATGCGCGAGGCCACCTGGAAGTAGAGGGGCATGGGACCCGACCGGTCCAGGTCCATGAACAGGTCGGACGGCAGCTGGCCTTCGTTGGTCATCGCGGTCCTTCGGGGAATTGCGGGTTCGGCATCGATGCCGAGGGATTGTCGTGACAATACCACCGGGTGCCCTGCTCCCCGGTGTGCCACTCCCGTCAGCGCTCGACCGCAGCCTTCAGCTTGGCGAGGCCCTTCTCGAAGTCGCCGCCGAGGAACTTGTCCATGTTGACGAACACTCCCATCACGCGCGACATCAGGTTCTGCGGGCTCGTCATCGACCAGACGACCCGCGTGCCGTCGGTCGCTTCGTGCAACCGGAATGCGACTGCGCTCGACGACTTGAACGGTGCGGTGAACTGCAGGGCGACGTCCACCTCGGTGGCATCGACCCGTGTGATCGCCATGGACCCGGCGCCGGCCTTGCGGTTGCCCTTCCAGTCGTACGTCGAGCCGACCGTCCCCGGTTCGCCGGCGTACGTCCGCTGCAGCGCGGGATCCTGCCCCTCCCACGGCGACCACTCGACCCAGCGGTGCAGGTCTGCCAGGTACGGGGTGATGTCCGCGGCGCGAGCCGTGATGACGGTCTCGCGTTCGATCGTGGTGGGCGCAGCCATGCGCTGAGCGTAGTGCTGCTGTCGAGGCCGCGACAGGGACCTTCGGATCGGCCCGCTCGGTCAGCTCAGTCGGCGAAGACCATCGGGCGGTTCGACAGCCGGGGCTGCGGCGTCGAGGCCTTGGGCTTCTCAGCTCGGGCCCGGACCGGGGCGATCGTCACGCGGGTCGCTGCGCCCAGGGCCTCGACCGTGTCGGTGCCGTGGTGGCCGGCGGCGTGGATGACGATCGCGGCGCACGCCTCGGCATCGGCGGCGGCATCGTGGTGCTGGAAGCCCTCGAACCCGGCGGCCATGGCAGCCACGGGCAGTCGGTAGGAGTCGAGCGTGTAGGTCTTGCGGGCCACCGCGAGCGAGCACATCGAGTGGTGCTCGGCGAGGTCGATGCCGGTGGCCGAGCAGCCGCCGGCGATGACGCCCATGTCGAACCGGGCGTTGTGCGCGACCAGGACGTCACCCTCGGCGAAGGCCACGAGGTCGGGGTACTGCTGCTCCCACGTCTTCGCGCGGACGACGTCCTCGGCGACGATCCCGTGGATCCGGGTGTTCCACTCGAGGAACGCGTCGTGTCCGAACGGCGGGCGGATGAACCACGACGCCCGGTCGACGACCCGGCCCGCGCGGACCTTGACGAGTCCGACGGAGCACGCACTGGCGGGCGAGCTGTTCGCGGTCTCGAAGTCGATCGCGGTGAAGTTCAACGGCACGGTTCCGATCGTCGCACGGGGCGCCGACATCGCCGGAAGCCGCCTCGGCGTTGCGGCCGGACGCTCAGCGGCGTCGTGCCGAGCGGGAACCGCTGCGCCGGCGTCGTGCCGTCGCGCGCCACGTCGCCGTCCGACGGGCTCGTTCGCGCTTCCAGTACGGCGCGAGCAGGGTGCCCACCATCTCGAACGCCACCGCGACGCCGTCCAGTCGCCAGCGCAGCGGCAGGCTCTCGACGTGTTCGGTGAGTCCGGCGGTCAGGTCGCCAGTGATGACCGGGAAGCCGGAGTCACGGGGGAGCGGGATCCCGCGGAAGCGGTCCTCCTCGGCGTAGTCGATCGTGTCGTCCTCGGGGTCGTAGACGACCAGGACGTCCGCCTCGAGCTCGGCCATCGCGTCGTGCAGCTGCTCGAGCTCAGCGCGGGAGGCCTGCTCGAGGGCGGCGAGGGTCTCCGGAGCGAAGCGCTGGCGCAGCCCCGGCGCTCCCATGCCCACCGAGTGCACACCGCGCTCGTCGCGTTCGAACCACATCGACGTCCTCCTGTTCCGTCGCCCGGTCCGGACGACGGGGACCACGCTGCCAGAAGCCGTCGCGGCGCGTTCCGGGCGGTAGCGTGCCCGGATGGGGAACGACGGAGACGGTCGGCCGCTCGTGCTGGTGCTCGCCGGGGCGGGCTACGGACAACAGGCGCCGCTGCTGTGGTGGTCACAGGCCATCGCGTCGGCGGCCGGGTGCGAGGTCGTGGCTCCAGCCTGGACCATCGACGACGACGCCGGAGCCGACCCGGTGGCGTTCGTCGAGGCCGCGATCGGGGCTGCGCTGGGCGATCGCCTACCCGACCTGGTCATCGCGAAGTCGTTCGGGTGCTTCGCCCTGCCGTGGGCGATCCGGAACGACGTGCCCGGGGTCTGGCTCACGCCGGTCCTCACACACGACGACGTGGCCACGGCGCTCGCCGCCGCCACCGACGCGCACGACGCGATCGGGGGTGGAGACGACACCATGTGGCGGCCCGAGCGGGTCTCGGGGACTACTGCGCGCCTCCAGACCGTCGACCGTGCCGACCACTCGCTGCAGGTCGCCGGCGACTGGCGGCGCTCGCAGCGGCTGCAGGCCGACGTCTTCGACGTCGTCGAGCGCCGCGTCGCGGCCCTGGCCGCACACCAGACGGGCGGATAGCCTCCGCCGTTCTCAAGGACGGACTGGAGGCCCGGGTCGGCTCCGGCGGGCCGCCGCCGGTAGGCTCTTCTTCCGTGGCTCTCACCATCGGAATCGTCGGTCTCCCGAACGTCGGCAAGTCGACCCTGTTCAACGCCCTGACCAAGAACCAGGTCCTCGCCGCGAACTACCCGTTCGCGACGATCGAGCCGAACGTCGGGGTGGTGAACCTGCCCGACTCGCGGCTCGACCAGCTCGCCGAACTCTTCCACTCGGAGAAGACCGTGCCCGCGCCGGTGTCCTTCGTCGACATCGCCGGCATCGTCAAGGGTGCAAGCGAGGGTGAAGGGCTCGGCAACAAGTTCCTCGCCAACATCCGCGAGGCCGACGCCATCGCGCAGGTCGTCCGCGGCTTCACCGACGACGACGTCGTGCACGTCGCCAACAAGGTCTCCCCGAAGGACGACCTCGAGGTCATCAACACCGAGCTGATCCTCGCCGACATGGAGACGATCGACAGGGCGCTCCCGCGGTACGAGAAGACCGTGAAGCTGAAGCAGGCCGAGCCGATCGTGCTCGAGACCGCTCGCGAGGCCCGTGCCGCGCTCGAGCAGGGCACCCTGCTTTCGGCCACCAAGATCGACCTCGCACCGATCGCCGAGCTCGGACTGCTGTCGGCCAAGCCCTTCATCTTCGTGTTCAACGTCGACGAGGCGATCCTGACCGACGACGCCCGCAAGGCCGAGCTGGCCGCGCTCGTCGCCCCGGCCCAGGCCGTGTTCCTCGACGCCCAGGTCGAGTCAGAGCTCATCGACCTCGACCCGGCCGACGCTGCCGAACTGCTCGAGTCGACCGGCCAGACCGAATCCGGACTCGACCAGCTCGCACGGATCGGCTTCGACACACTCGGGCTGCAGACCTACCTGACGGCCGGTCCGAAGGAAGCCCGAGCGTGGACGATCGGCAAGGGGTGGAAGGCACCCCAGGCTGCCGGCGTCATCCACACCGACTTCGAGAAGGGCTTCATCAAGGCCGAGGTCATCTCGTTCGGTGACCTGGTCGAGACCGGCTCCATCGCCGAGGCCCGCGCTGCCGGCAAGGCCCGGATCGAGGGCAAGGACTACGTCATGCAGGACGGCGACGTGGTGGAGTTCCGCTTCAACAACTGACCTCAAGCTTGACTAGCGGTCGGTATGCTAAATTTCGATCAACGTTCCTTGGGGGGAAGATACGTGACCGCGAGCGTAGAGATCGATTACACGAACTGGGATTGGCTTCCCCGTGCGGCTTCGGAGTTCCAGGCGTACCTCGTTCGCCTGCTTGCTGAGCAGACGATAAAACCGCACGATGTGTCGGCACGGGCAAAGTCGATCGCCTCGTTCCAGCGGAAAGCTGCGAAGCCGTACGAGGATCCTGTCGGCGAGATCACGGACACCGTCGCAGTACGGGTCATCACGTTCTCGATCACCGATCGAGATCGGATTGCGGAGATCATCAAAGACCGCTTCGTCGTGAAGCCGGGCGAAGACCGCAACCCGGGTCTCGAGAAGAGCGAGCGTCGTCGCGGCTACGACTGCTGGCACATCGTCATCACGGGGGAGAAGCAGCCAGAGTCTGGCTGGCTGATCGAGCGGGGCGATCTGAGTCGGTACTTCAACACGTTCGGCGGTCTGGAAGTGCAGCTGCGAACGGTGGCTGCCCACGCCTGGGCGGAGTTCGAGCACGCTCGCCGCTACAAGGGACGTTCCTACGATGCCGTGACGGAACAGGATCGAGAGACCATCGATCAACTGTTCGGCGCGGCCTCCGATGCTCGGCGCGCCCTCGACGAAACCTTTGTTGCCATCGACAGGATTCTGGCGCATCCAACGTCCTCGGCTCCCCAACCGGAGCTCGACGAAGAGGTGAACCTCGACGAGGGCCGTGCAGAATCCGAGAACGCGCCACCTGGACCGGATGGTGTCTCCGACGCCGAGGTTGCTGATCTTCTTCATCGCCAATTCCCGGGCGACAAGGAGGCTTCCGAGAGCGGCATGCGTTTCGCCTGCGAGTTGCTATCCGCGGTGGGGTACACGAGCGTCCAAGCTCTCGAGGATGATCTGCTCTCGATCGACAGTGATCAGGTGCGCTCCCTGATGGACTACGAGGTGCCGGTCACCAGGGTGCGTCGGCTCGACGACGACCTCCTGTCGCTGCACGGAGAGAAGTACATCCGGCTCACCGCAGACCTTGGCAACGTCCGCTCTCGGGCGAAACAGCTCGAATGGCGCTTCGATCGGCTGCGCGGGAAGACGGGCTACTCCCGGTACTCGCTCGAGGGCTCGGATTGCCCTCCCGAGCTGCTCTCGAAACTCCTCCCTGGGGCAGCAGCGGTCCGGGCCGTGGTCGTAGCCGTGAGCCGGGTCGCGGGTCCCGGGGCGGCGGTCATGCCTGACATCGTCAGCCTTCGAGACGACCTGCCCAAGTGGACCCGTGCCAAGGCGGTCGATCTTGAGGACGGCGAGGTGCTCTACGTCGCCACGAACCTCAACAGGCAAGCGTCAGAGCGGATCATCTCGGACCTGTTGTCGTCCAACTCCGAGGTGGACCTGCGAGTCATCAAGGACGGACGCGCCCTGCTCAGTCCTTCGATTGCCTGACCGATGTCGTTCGGCCGCAGCGTCTTCGCTCCGAGCGCGAGTACCGAGCTGTCGAGCTGGTGGGCGCATCTCGCTGCGAAGTGGTCCTGGGATGATCCGACCCTGCTCCTGGGCCTCGTCACGATTGCTGTCACCGCACTCATTCCGATTTTCTTGTGGCGGCTCGGGTCGCGGCAAGCGGAGCGCGACGCTCTCCTGAACAAGTCCCAGGCTGCCACTCTCGAACGACAAGAGGGCATCCTTCGGCGACAGCGACGAGACTCGCTCCTCGAGATCGTCGGCCGCTCGTCGGACGCAGCGCACATCTCGCTCCTGTGGCGAGAGGTCGGTGAGTACGACGATGGAGACCGCGAACTCCTCCTCTCGGTATTCCGAACCAATCCTTGGCTCGCTCTTCCCGGTACGTCGTTCGGCGTTCGGGTGGAGGCCCGCCTCGACGACGTGATCGTGGAGCAGTACGTCAACGGGCTCGAACGTCGCTACTCGGAGGACGCCAGCGGGTATCGATCCTTTCCGGGACTCCTCGACTTTCTCGTGGCGGCGAGGGAACAAGGAACCCGAGTTGATGCATCTAGGATCACATCGCTCGTGACTGGTCAGGCTTCTGAGCATCAGCGTCCTGGGCACAGTTTCTTCCGCGCGTTGGTCGGAGTGTTCCCTGAGAGTGCGAGTGGATTGCTCAGGGCAGTGGAGGGCATCGACTCTCGCAGCGCGGGTGGCCTGCGACTGAACGTCCTCACGGGGACGCTGTTAGCGGTGAAGGACGCGGACCTAGGGCGACTTGGGCCTCGATCCGTCCCCCGCGACCGTGCCGTGGCGGAGCTACGTAGTTCACTGCCTGTTGCACTCGCTACCATGATTCATCGAGATAATTTGCGGTCCTTTGATCGCTGGTCGCTCAGCGGGTCGACAGAACCCGTCACAGCCACCGTCGCCTGGCTGATCAGGGCTGTTGGTTGGCTGAGTGACACTGACGATCACCTCGCCATGCGCATGACGCAGAACCTCGCCGATGCGATCCGCTCCGCGTCACGCGCCGCAGACACCCGCGGGTGGGGAATCGACGACGAAGACGTTCGAGTCGGCTTTGATCGGATCAAGCGCATCCAGCCGTACCTGTGGGCCGAATACGGTCCCGAACTTGAAGCCGCTGCCAGTTCCGTCGGCGCGTGGCGAGAACGTCCAACGAGTCGAGGGCTCCCTACCCAGCCGCCCCATTACCTGTCAGACGCTGCTGACCTCGGCGAAAAGTGAGCTAGCGGGTCCGTCCTCTCGAGCCTGGAATGGACTCAGCTTAGATGGACGGCCATTTGCACTGCAGGGATACTTTTCCGGAGCGGACGTCCCGTGATCCGACGATGCTCGTCAATCCCGGAGATCCGGCCGTTGTCGGCCTGAGTCTGCTGCTGGGCGTCGCAAGGATCAGCGAGAGCCTCGCCGAGGGCGAGCGCGACCGATGGGACGGCAACCGCCTTCGGCGCACTCAGTCCACCAGCGCGAGGATCACCGCTGGGACGCGGTGCTCGATCGCCTCCCAGATGATCTCCTTCCGCGCCTGCCGGTAGTCGTGCGAGAGGATGTTTCGCGTCTTCCTGACAGAGACGAGTGACAGGTCGGACGGAAGCCGGGCCTCCCTGTCGGCGGGAAGACGTCCAAGCAGGTCGTCGAAGTGGATGATGACGGCCTCAGCCGCTCGATACGTCAGGCTCCGAGTTGCGTCGAACTCGACGCGGCCGTGTTCGACGATCTGCGAACATTCGGCGAGCAAGTCGAGGAAGCTCGCCTGCAGCGACGGCCAGCGGTCTGCTGAGTCGGCTGAATCGCGATCGACGCGTTGCCGTGGGGTGAACCGGGGCGGTGGGGTCACAGCGGCACTGCTTCGTCGAGCACGTGCGCGAAGTGCTCGTCGTCCTCGAGGTCGTCGGTGAGGACGTCGACGTCGAAGCCGGTGATGGTCTCGACCTCGTGGGCGAAGCCGCCGAGGTCGAACAGTGATGCGGCTGGGGTCAGGTGTACGAGCAGGTCGATGTCGCTGTGCTCGGTGTCCTGCCCGCGGAGCGTTGAACCGAAGACGCGAACGTTCTCGAGGTGGAACCGCTTCGCCTCGTCGAGGATCGCGTCGGCGTAGACGGCAAGAGGGATGCTCGGGCGCGTGTGCGCAGCAGTGAGGATCCGCTGGAGCGACTCGAGCCGCGGCTGCTTGCGTCCGCTCTCGTACGCGGAGATGGTCGGCTGCTGCATCCCGGCGGCGGCGGCGAGGCTGGTCTGTGAGAGGCCCAGGTCTTCGCGGGCAGCGCGGATGAGTTCTGCTGCACGTTCGACTCGCATGGGCACCTCCATCTATAGCTCTCGACTATATATGTGTCGAGCTCGCTCGGGAAGGTGTGCGGTGGACTAGATTCGGCTCGTCCGAGCGCCTGAGGAGGCCCCCATGTCGTACGTCGTCGACTTCGTGAACGTGTCCACGGTGGGTCTGGAGTCCTCGCCGGTTGCCGATGCACTCGCCGGGCTCCGGGCCAACGAGGCGCGGTACTTCGCGAACAAGTACGACCACGTGTTCACCACGCACGCCGCAGCTGACGTGCCGGACCTCGTCGAGTACGTGCGGCGGGTGCTCGAGGAGGAGCGCGGGCTGGTCATCGCGTCACCACCGCTCGAAGCCACGGAAGCGCTCGTCGACGGTGTGCGATGGACGTACGTGTTCTACGAATCCGGTCTCGCGATCAACGTGCTCTACACGCTCGAGCCGGGTGGCAAGCGTGCAGTTGGCTTCAAGCTCTCCGACGGCATGGAGGTGCCCGAGGAGCTCGCCGACAAGTTCAAGTTCGCGCGGCAGAAGTCGAAGCTCGCCGGCACGATCCGCGGCTCGTTCTTCGTCGTGAAGGGCGAGTACTGACGTCGGTCCGCGCGAACGGTGCGAGGTTCCGTGCATGGTGCGACGGTCACGGCCCCGCACCATGCACGGAACCTCGCACCGAAGCGCGGCACGCGGCACGCGGCACGCGGCACGTACGACGAAGCGCCGCCGGGGAGCCCGGCGGCGCTTCGTGTTCGTCCTGGTGGAGCCTAGGCCGCGAGGGCCATGTCGCCTGCGTGCACGGACTGTGCCTGCAGCAGGGTCCGGCTGGCCTCGCCGGCCCAGGAGCGGCCCGGGACGGTCCAGCCGGCCTCGCCGACGGCATCCAGACGGGTGCCGCGGGTGACGAAGGTCTGCAGGTCGTCGGCCGCGATGCGGACGAGGTACTCGCGCTGCGAGCGGTCGTCACGCACGGGGAACTCGGCGATGCGGTCGGGGGTGATCGTCGGGGCCGCGAGTGCGGTCCCGAACACGGTGATTCGTTCGTTGCTGGTCATGGTGCTGTACTTCCTGGTCATTCGGCGCCAGGGCGACTCGGTGTCGGCGGACGTCTCAGTCCGGCGCGACGCATCGAGTGCGGGGCGCGCACGTCGAGTTTCAACGTGCTGCTGATCCGTTCGGATCAAGCGGTGGTCTCGGTTGGAATGCGACTCGGGTGAGTCGGTGTCGAGACGTTGGTGTGCGCGAGTCAGATGGGTTCGCTGCAGTGCACCAAAGAAACACTATACGGGCCCGATGCCGAGAAGTCCAGCGGACCGGCAGATCGACTCAGGAGGCCAGGAACGCGTCCCATCGCGAGCCACCTGCAGCCACGTTGCCGGAGCCGTCGAGCCGAGCAGCGGCCGAGGTCGGCTTGCGCGAAGCCTGCGCGTGGATGAGCTCGTCGAACGAGCCGGAGAATCCGAGGCGGGGCAGTGCGGTGGCGACCGCGTGCAGGTCCTCCGTGGACCACCTGGAGAACCCGGCACCGGAGACGTCGAGCGAGGTGGCGACCTCGAGCAGGTGCCCCTCCACGTCGACCGCGGGGTCGACGGAGGTCCACATGTGCCGCTCGATGACCTCGCCGACGCGTCGAGCGCGCGCTGCGTCCCACCCGGCGCCGAGGGCGAAGACGGAGCCCACGGCACCACCAGCGTCTTCGAACGGCACGTCGTGGGCATCGAACGACGGTGTGACGCCGAGGTCGTGCAGCATCGTCGCGACGAACAGCAGCTCGGGGTCGGGCTCGAGGTCGACGGTCGGGGCGAGCAGGACCGCCCACGCCCACGAGCGCAGGCAGTGGTTCACCAGGGCGGGGGAGGACCAGGTGCGGACGACGTCCAACGCCCGTGCGGCGACGGGGGAGGGCGGGGTGAGCAGAGCTTCGACGTCGAGCGACATGGCACGACAGTAGCGGTGCGACGGAGCCGTAACGGCGCGGAAACGTGCCGGGCCCGAGCCGGAAACAGCGCACCGTTAGCTTTCGGATCACTGAGTACCCGCTCAGCACCCGACCTCCTCCCGAAGGACCTGCACCCATGCAGCACCGCCTCCGGCTGCGCCCCCGCGCGACGATCGTGTCCTCGACACTCGTCGCCGCCGGGGCGATCGGCCTCGCCGCCCTGACCGCCTCGCCGGCCCAGGCAGCACCGACCGCGACGACCGCCACCATCGACGCCCCCACCACCGCGACCGTCGGCACCGCCTTCGACGTCGACCTGACGATCCCGGCGACGACCGACGTCTACGCCTACGAGATCACCCTCGACGCCGACGCGGACTCCGTGTCGTACGTGGAGGACAGCGTCACCGGTCCCGACGGCGGCTTCGACAGCGTCGAGCAGGACGGCGACGCCCTGACGATCGTGCACACCCGGCTCGGGACGTCCCCGGCGCTCGACGGCGACCTCGCTGCCTCGATCGGCCTGACGCCGACCGCACCGGGCAGCGTCGACCTGGCGGTCACGAGCATCACGCTCGTCGGCTCCGACGGCACCTCGACGACGCTCACCGACCCGGCGAGCATCTCGATCTCGATCGCTGCAGCAGCGACGGCCACCCCGACGCCCACCCCGACGGCCACGCCCACCCCGGGCGCCACCGCCACGGCCGACCCGGGCACCGGCGCGGGCGACCCCGAACCGACGACCACCGCCGGCCCGAGCGACCCCTCCGGCCCGACCAGCGGCGCCACCGCCGTGGCCGCAGCGGGTGGCGACCGTCCGACCGGCGGCGAACTCGCCTGGACCGGCGCCGACGTCGCCCCGTGGATCGCCGCGTCGCTGGCCCTCCTCGCCGCTGGCGGGACCCTGATCACCCTGCGTGCGCGCCGCGCCCGCCGCGAGCGCACCGGAGCAGCAGAATGACCGCCACCAGCCGGAAGCGCACGGCCGTCGCCGGCGCCTCGCTCATCGCCCTCGTCGGCACCGTCCTCGCCGCGACCCCCGCGATCACGGCCGCAGCAGCACCGGCAGCTGTGGACGCCAGCCCCGCCGCGATGCTCGCGCCGTACTACACGGACCTCGACCTGACCGGCGACGACCAGGTCACGAAGGCCGACCTCGCGGTGCTCACCGAGCACCTCGGGGCCACGAGTGCCAGCGGTGACTGGGCGACGGTCAGCGCCGCGGACACCGACGCCGACGGCACGATCACCGTCGCGGACCTCGCGGCGCTGTCCCAGCGGATGATCTACGACGACGGCCCGTTCACGCTCGTCGAGGCGTCCACCATCGACATGCAGGCTGCGATGAACGCCGGGGTCACCACCTCGGTCGCCATCACGCAGGACTACCTCGACCGCATCGCCGCGTACGACCGCACCAAGGTCGACTCCGCGTCGACCGGCCGCGCGCTCAACTCGATCGTCACGACGAACGCCGAGGCCCTCGCCGCCGCGAAGACGGCGGACACCGAGCGTGCCGAGCACGGCATGACGAGCATGCTGCTGGGCGTGCCGATCGCGGTGAAGGACAACTACGACACCAAGGACATGCCGACCACGGGCGGCTGCGGCTGCGGGGACGACAACCAGACCGACACCGACGCCACCATGGTCGCCGGACTGCGCGGTGCCGGTGCGGTGATCCTCGCCAAGGCCAGCCTCGACGAGTTCGCCTACGGCTTCGTCTCGGAGTTCTCGTCGAACCAGCCCGCCGGCTCGTCCCTGCTGGTCGCCAGCCCGTACAACACGGCGCAGACCGCCGGTGGCTCCAGCGGTGGGACCGGTGCGGCGATCGCGGCGAACCTCGCCGGCATCGGGTTCGGCACCGACACTGGGGGCTCGATCCGCATCCCGTCGACGTACAACCAGCTCGTCGGCATCCGCCCGACGGTCGGCCTGGCCAGCCGCGACGGCATCATCCCGCTCGCACTGTCGCAGGACACCGGCGGGCCCATCGCCCGCTCGGTGACCGACGCGGCCGTCGCGCTCGACGCCGTCACCGGCGTGGACGCGGCCGACCCCGTCACGAGCGCGCAGTCCGGCAAGGTGCCGACCTCGTACACGTCCTCGCTCGACGCGGACTCGCTCGACGGCGCCCGCATCGGCTACGTCACGAGCATGGTCGGCACGAACGCCACGGCCAAGCGACTGTTCGACGCGTCCGTCGCGAAGCTCGAGGCCGCTGGCGCGACCGTCGTCCCGATCACCGCGACGACGGCCTTCAACCGGGTCCTGTCCGAGGGCAGCGGCAGCACGAACGAGTTCAAGCACGACCTGGACGAGTACGTCGCGAAGCACCTCGACCCCGACGTGACCGCCCGGTCCCTGCAGGGCATCCTGGCCTCGGGCGAGTACGTGCCGAGCCGCAAGTCGACCTACGAGTCCCGCGACCTGATCACCGACGCGCAGTACCAGGCGTGGGCCGGGCCGACGGGGTCGCACACGACGCAGCTCGCCACCGGCAAGCAGCTCGTCACGCAGATGCTCGACGACCAGGACCTCGACTCGCTCATCTACCCGTCGGGCACGCCCTACGGCACGCAGTCGACGAACATGCGTCTGAGCCCGAACACCGGCATGCCGGCGATCACCGTCCCGATGGGGCAGGCGACCGCGGCCGACGGCACGATCACCGGCGCCGGCGTGAACCTCGAGTTCCTCGGCCGCTCGTTCGACGAGAGCACGCTGATCGGCCTCGGCTACGCCTTCGAGCAGGAGACGAAGGCGCGCACCACGCCCGCGCTGTACCCGGCGCTCGGCTGAGCTGAGCGGGTCGCGATCGCGACCACATGCAGACGGGAGGCCCGGTGCCAGCTGACACCGGGCCTCCCGTCCGCTCCGTCAGTTCAGGGTCGGGGTGTCCTCCGGCACGACGCCGTCGGCGTACAGGTCGGTCGCCAGGTCGCGGAGCGCGCGCAGCGCGACGCGCTGCGTGAGCGGACCGTAGGAGATGCGGGCGACGCCGAGCGCCTCGTACTCGGCGGCGGGCAGGGCACCCGGCAGGCCGATGACCGACAGCTTGCCGCGGCCGAGGCCTGCGACGAGCTGCTCCACGACGTCGCGCTGGATCGCGCCGGGCACGAAGACGAGCGCGGCGCCGTTGTCGAGGAACGCCTTGCCACGTGCGATGGCGTCCGCGATGCTCTCGTCGATCGAGCGGTCGCCGCCGCGGGCGATCGCGTCGGTGCGGGCGTTCAACTGGAAGTCGACGCCCTCGGCCTGGGCAGCGGCCGTGATCGCGGCGACCCGGGCGACGGCCTCGTCGAAGGGGCGCAGACGGTCCTCGACGTTGGCGCCGACGATGCCCGAGCCGATCGCGCGGCGGATGGTGTCGGCGGGGTCCTCGTAGCCGTCGTCGAGGTCCGCGGTGACCGGCAGGTCGGTCGCGGCGGCCACGACCGCGGCGCCCGACAGCGCGAGGTCGAGGGGCATCCCGCCGTCCTCGTACCCGTACGACGCAGCGATCGAGTGCCCGGCGGTGGCGATCGCCTTCGTGCCCGGCAGGTCCGTGACGACCTTCGCGGTGATCGCGTCCCACACGTTCACGACGCGGAGGATCTCCGGGGCTTCGTGCAGCTGTTTGAGGGTGGTGGCCTTGTCGGCGGTGCTCGTGCTCATGGGACCGACAGTAGGCCGACGGGGCGGGCAGCGCCGAGCGGTCAGCGAAGCTGGACCGATCAGCCGGACAACGCGGAGACCGAGAGGAGCTCGCGTCATGCCGTAGATGAAGTTTCAGTCATGGATAGGCTTCCGTTGTCAGCACCTTGGGAGGTCCACCAGTGGCACGGAAGCGCGGATTCTTCGCGGAGATCCAACACCAACAGCGGGTCGCGGAAGCAAACGCTGCTCGAGCGCAGCGACAGCAAGCGGCGGTAGTGCGCCAGCAAGCGGCGGCCGTCGCTGCGGTGGAGCGCGCTCGTGCGCAGGCGGAGCGTGCGAATGCTGCTGCCGCTCGCGCCACTGACGCGGAAAGAAAGCGCCTCGAACGCGAGGCGCAGGCTGCCTACGGTGAGGCGCGCAAGGCAGAGGCCGATGAGCTGAACGCAGAGGTCCAAGCGATCAACGAAGCCATTGCGAGCCTCCTCGCTGCAACGCTCGACGTTGACGACCACGTCGATCTCGAAGAGCTCAAGCGCACGGCAAACCACCCGCCGTTCCCGCACCCAGATCTCGAGATTCCGCGCCCCCGTCCGCTTCCCCTTGTTCTGCCGCCGCAGCCGGTGTGGCAGGAACCGCCGGCCCCGAAGGGGATGTTCGGAAAGAAGAAGAAGCACGATCAGCTGAAGCAAGAGTGGTGGGCCGGTTTCCAGGCCGCGTCTGCTGAGTGGGAGGCACTCCGTGCCTCCTTGCCTGAACGGCAGGCTCAAGCGGACCGGCAGCACAACGAGATCGAACAGCGTCGGGTGGAACTCCTCGGCGCTGAGCGAGAGCGCTACAACGCTGAATGCCGACTTCGCGAGGCTGAGGTTGCGGAGCACAACGGTGAGATCGACGCGCTGATCGCCGGACTCGGCTACGGCGTTACCGAGGCTGTCGAAGAGTACGTCGACATCGTGCTGGCCAACTCCGTGTACCCGGACGCCTTCGAAGTGACGCACCAGGCTGAGTTCGATGGAAGTACGTCCGAGGCGCTCATCCGGGCGGTGACTCCGGCGCCGGACGCGGTCCCGGCCGTCAAGAGTTATCGCTGGGTGAAGGCCAACGACGAGATCGTCGGCAGCCCCGCAACGAAGAAAGACATCAACGAGCGGTACGGCGACGCGTTGGCGCAGGTCGCACTGCGGACGCTGCACGAGGTGTTCGAAGCAGATCGCCGCGGCATCATCCAGACGGTGGCACTGCAGGTCGGACCGGCGACGAAAGACCCTGCGACCGGCCTGGATCGCTTCTTTCCGCTCGTCGCCGTGAGCGCCTCACGGGACCAGTTCACGGCGTTTGACCTCACGGGGGTTGTGCCGTCGGCGACACTGGAACTCCTCGGAGCAGCTACCTCGAAGAATCCTGCTGGACTCGTCGTCGTTGACCCCGGCGGGGTGCGCCGCTCGTGAACGTTGGACGTCGGTTCAACCCGCCTCCGGGCTGGCCTGCGGTGCCGGTGGGATGGACGCCGCCCCCGTCTTGGACCCCTCCCGCCGACTGGCCCACCCCTCCTGAGGGGTGGGAATTGTGGCTCGGAGAAGGTGATCCGGCTCCGTCGCCAGATGCTCATGCACCGTCCGGTCAACCCTCGCTTCCGAGTCCTGCAGAACCTGCGAGCACGGCTGTTGTCCGCGAGCGCCGCTCGGCACGCCTGAAAGCCGACGGGGACTCCCGCGACGAGAAGATCCATTCGCTCGAAGCCACGATTCGGGACCTCCGTGCTGCCCTCAACTCGGGCCCCGACGAACAAGTTGTGCCGCTTGATGATGAGCGGGTCCTCCAAGAGGTCGGTATCTACCGTTACCATCATCCCCTCGAAGATGCGGCCGCCTACAAAGAACGGTTGAAGGACATCGAGGCACGGATCGCCGGTCTCGTCCGCTCCGGTCGGGCGATCGAACGCTCGAACATGTTCACCTTCGACAACTCCCTCGCGAAGGGACGGAAGATGACCGATGATCTGTCAAAGCTGATGCTCCGCGCGTACAACGCCGAAGCTGACAACTCAATCCGATCACTTCGTGCGGGAAATGCGGAGACAGCGAAGCGTCGACTCGAGAAGTCACGCGATGCCATTGCGAAGCTCGGTTCGATGATGGAGATGCGGATCGCTCCCGCGTTCCACTTACTTCGCGAAGAAGAAATCGAACTCACGGCTGACTGGCTGATGAAGAAGCAGGAAGAGCGTGAACGGGAGCGCGACGAGCGAGCGCAGCTCCGTGAGGAGCGGCGCGTTCAGCAGGAGCTCGACGCCGAGCGTGAGCGACTCGACAAAGAACGCGCGCTCATTCAACAGACTCTCGCGCAGCTACACCGCAGTGGGCAGAGTGACGCGGACCTCGAACATCGCCTGCTCGCCATCGATGACGCCATCGCTCAGAACGACTTCCGTGCTGCCAACATCCGGGCGGGTTACGTCTACGTGATCTCGAACAGGGGCGCATTCGGTCCGGACGTCGTCAAGATCGGTTTGACTCGACGACTTGAGCCTCTGGATCGTGTGAGCGAACTGAGCGGAGCCTCAGTGCCGTTCCGATTCGACGTGCACACGATCTACTTCTCCGAGGACGCCGTCACCCTGGAGACACAGCTCCACCGGCACTTCGCGGCCCGGGCACTGAATCAGGCCAATTCCCGCAAGGAGTTCTTCTTCGCTACTCCAGCAGAGGTGCGCGAGGTCCTCTTGCAGAAGGTCGGGGCGCTCTTGGAATTCCGGGAGGATGCCGATGCCACGGAGTACTTGCAGTCAGTAGGCGCTTGGCCGTCTCGCCCCTGAACCCAGCCGGCTCGCATTAGGCGCTGGGGCCCGAGGCGGGGCGGCTCCCGGCCGCGAGCCCACCCGAAGACGACGTGGGATGACGTCGGGAGTCGCGCCGGGCCTCCCGGTCGGTGCATGCTGGGACGCATGGCGAGCGACGAGCAGGACCCGGTCGGCACGCTCCGCGGGGTCCGTACGAGCATCAAGTGGACGCGGTACGCGCCCGACGTGCTGCCCCTGTTCGTCGCCGAGATGGACCACGACGTCGCGCCGGAGATCCGGCAGGCCCTGATCGAGCGCGTGTCGCAGTCCGACCTCGGCTACCTCGACGGACCCGGGCCACTCGCGCCCGCGTTCGCGCAGTTCGCGCTCGACCGCTGGGGCTGGGAGATCGACCCGTCCCGCATCCACCTGGCCACCGACGTCAGCGTCGGCATCGTCGAGTCGCTGCGGCTCGCGCTGCCCGACGGCGGTCGCGTCGCGATCACGCCGCCGGTGTACCCGCCGTTCTTCGAGCTCGTCGACGAGGCCCGATGTCAGGTGGAAGAGGTCCCGCTGCTCGAGCAGTGGGGGCAGTACCGACTCGACCTCGAGGGACTCGAGCGGGCGTTCGCGAGCGGGGTCGGCGTCTTCCTGCTCTGCAACCCGCACAACCCCGTCGGGCTCGTGCACGACCGCGCCGACCTGCTCGCGATCGCCGAACTCGCGGCGAAGTACGACGTCCTCGTCATCAGCGACGAGATCCACGCACCCCTGACCCACCCCGGCGTGCAGTTCACCCCGTTCGCGGCCGTCGCCGAGCCCGTCGGAGCCCGCAGCGTCTGCGTGACCTCGGCGAGCAAGGGCTGGAACCTCGCGGGCGTGAAGTGCTCGATCATCGTCGCCGGTGACGACCGGACCGCCGCACTCCTCGACACCCTGTGGGAAGAGGTCGCCTGCCGCACGAGCATCCTCGGGCTGCACGCGAACCTCGCCGCGTTCACCGTCGGGACCACCTGGCTCGACGACGTGGTGTCCCGGATCGTGGCCAACGACCGGCTGCTCGCGAAGCTCCTCGCCGAGCACCTGCCCGGTGTCGTCTACACGCGGCCCCGAGCCGGGTACCTGGCCTGGCTCGACTTCCGCGGGATCGGGCTCGGCGACGACCCGGCCGTGCCGCTGCGTGAGAACGCCTACGTCGCGCTGAACTCCGGGCTCGGGTTCGGGAGCGAGGGGCGTGGGTTCGTCCGCCTCAATCTGGCGTGCTCACCGGAGACGCTGCGCGAAGCCGTGTTCCGCATCGCCTCGGCGTACCCGTCGAGTGCGCAGGAGGGGCTGGTCTGGCACGTCGCGTGAGCGCGTGACGGTGACGCGGCCAGGAGGCCCGGTTCGGCTCAGGCAGGTCGGCGCGCCTCGATGAGGTGGCGCGTCGAGTGCGCCACGAACGGTCCGTCCCGCTGGATCAGCTCGTGCAGGTCCAGCAGGCGGTCGCGGTACCGCTCGACGGTGAAGTCGGGCACCCACCAGATCACCTTCCGGAGCAGGTAGACGACCGCGGCGACGTCGTGGATCTCGATCCGGGTCCGCGCGGTCCGCAGCTCGACGACCTCGAGTCCGGCGGCACGTGCCGCGTCGGCTTCGTCGTCGTGGTGCCGGCCGCGCCGCTCGACGGGCTTCGGGCCGAGGAAGAACTCGATCAGCTCGAAGACGCTCGCCGGGCCGACGTGCTGGGCGAAGTACGTGCCACCGGGAGCAAGGACCCGGGCGATCTCGTCCCAGTGGATCGCAGCGGGGTGCCGGCTCGTCACGAGGTCGAAGGCGCCGTTGGCGAAGGGCAACGGCGGCTCGTCCGGATCGGCGACGACGACCACGCCGCGTGGGTGCAGGAGTCGCGTGGCGGTGGCGACGTTCGGCGCCCAGGACTCCGTCGCGACCGCGGCGGCCGGGAACGCCGGCGCCTCGGCGAGGACCTCACCACCGCCGGTCTGTACGTCGAGACTCGCGGTGCCGGAGACCCCGGCGAGGTGACCGAGTCGCTCGCCGAGCATCTTCGCGTAGCCCCACGGCGGGCGTTCCTCGATGGCGCGGCCGTCGAGCCACGAGAAGTCCCAGCCGGTGACGTCGGCGGCTTCGCCGATCGCGATCAGGTCGTCGAACGTGGTGCGCATGCCGTCCATGGTGGCGTCTCGCCGGTGCGAGTGCCAACCGCTGTTCCTCCACAGCATGCCCCGGCTGCAGCCCGTCCACAGATCACCACGGCGCTCCCGGATCGCACTCCGCGGGCCGCCACGGTCGGTGGATGCAGACATACGAGCCGTCCTTGTCCAGCCGCGATAGGCAGACTTGCCTAGTCCTGGTTGGCGAACTACGGTGAAGCGCACGGAGTTGCTTCGCCGGCTCGCGCGGAAGGCTGACGAGAACGATGTCGCGTTCGTGTTCCACCGTCACGGCGGGAGTCACGACCTGTTCCGCTTCGGTCGGAACACGATCGTCGTCCCGAGGCACCGAGAGGTGGAGGAGATGACGGCGCGCGGCATCCTCCGTGACTGCGACCGAGAAGGAGATGGGCGACGATGAGCCGACACACGGTGCGAGCTGAGCGCGGCAAGAAGTACTGGGTGATCTGGATCGACGGGGTCATCCGGACCCAGGCGAAGCGCGAGCGTGAGATCGAGCTCATGGCCCGCGACTGGCTCTCGTTGATGAACGACGACCGCGATCCGGAGTCCTTCGAGCTCGTCGTCGAGGTGGCGATGCCCGAAGCGGCACAGGCGCACCTGGACCGCGCGGTGGCGCTCCGCGAAGAATCCGAGCGAGCGCGCATCGAGGCAGCGAAGGAGACGGCCGCGGCGGCGCTGATCCTGCACGAGTCCGGACTCACGGTGCGTGAGATCGGACCGCTGCTCCACGTGTCGCACCAGCGAGCACAGCAGTTGGTCGCCGCCGCTCGCTGACAGGGTCAGTCGATGTACTGATCGCGCCCGACGACGCGGATCTGCAGGTCGTCGGTGCGGTCCATCGCCAGGATCTCGCGGGCGACGAAGCCGACGGCTGGCCAGCGGTCCACCTCGGTCACCATGAAGCCGTCGATGAACACCTGCCACGCGCCGCGCTCACGGACCGCCTGCACCTCGTACGTCGCCATGCCGCGAGCGTACCGAAGCGGCGCTGTCTTCAGCGAAGTTCGAGCGTCATGTGCACGTCGGCGCGGACGTAGGGGCTCGGCACGAGCTCGTCAGCGCGCAGGTGGCGGAAGCCGAACGCCTCGTACAGGTGCACGGCGCTGGCCAACTGCGCGTTGCTCTCGAGGTCGATGCGGTGCGCGCCGAGCTCCCGGGCGCGGTCGAGTGCGGCGGCGATGAGCTTCCGACCGGTGCCGTGCCCCTGGTGACCGGGCGCGACGGCCATCTTCACGAGCTCGAACACCCCCGGGGTCGTCGGCACGATGCCGATGCACCCGATCACCTGGTCGTCGAGTCGCGCGACGAAGACGGCGCCGCCGGGCTCGACGACGTGACCGACGGGGTCGCCGAGGAACTTGCGGTCCTCGTCTTCGAGTGCGAAGAACTGCGTGATCCAGGCCTCGTTGAGGACGCGGAACGCCTCGGCGTCGGCGGGGGTGGCGAGGTCGGCGATGGTGACGGTGGAGGTCGCTTCGGGCATGGCTCCATCCTGCGATCCGGATGGGGTCACGTCCAATACTCGTTCGCTTCGATCGATAGGCTGCGTGCATGGATCGGGATCCCGACGTCGACCTCCGCCAGCTCCGGGCGTTCCTGGCCGTGGCCGACGAACTGCACTTCGGGCGCGCTGCCGAACGCCTCCGCATCGCGCAGCCGGCGCTGTCCCAGCAGATCCGCCGCACCGAGCGCGAACTCGGCGTCGACCTGTTCGTCCGGACGAGCCGCAGCGTCGCCCTCACCGCCGCTGGCCAGGTGCTGCAGGGGCGCGCGCGGTCGTTGCTCGGGCAGGTGCGCCGCGATCTCGACGAGACGGTCCGGGTCGGGCGGGGCGAGGCCGGCCGGCTCGACGTCGGGTTCGTCGTCTCCGCGCTGCCCCTCGGGCCGATCGAGCGCGTGCAGGCGTTCCGTGCGCGGTACCCGCTGGTCCGTGTGGACCTGACCGAGGGCTACTCGTCGACGCTCCTCGCCCGGATCGTGCGGGGCGAGCTGGACCTGGCCGTCGTGCGCGACCCGGATCCGGACCCCGCCGTGCGGCTGCTGCCGTTCCGGACCGAGGCGTTCGTCGCGGCGGTCCCACGCGGACACCGGCTCGCGGGCCGTGCGTCCATCCGCGGCACTGAGCTCGTGGACGAGCCGTTCGTGTTCTTCCCCGCCGTGGCCGGTTCGCTCGCGACCGAGCGGAACCTCGCACCGGTCACCGCCGGTGGCCGACGGCCCGTGGTCGTGCAGGAGGCCACGACCTGGGCCACCGTCCTGCACCTGGTGGGCGCGGGACTCGGCGTGACCGTCGCTCCGGAGAGTGCCGCGCTCGCCGCACCGGACACCGTCGTGCTGCTGCCGCTGACCGACAGCGATCACCGCAGCGAGCTGTCGTGGGCGATGCGCGCCGACGACGACCGCGAGATCCTGCGGAACTTCGTCGAAGCCGACTGAGCGACGCCGACTGAGCGACGCCCGGCTGGAAGCGCTTCGCTCAGCCGAGCGCGAGCACGGGCGCCCGGTGGTCGCCGAGCTCGTCGACGTGCCACGGCCGTGCACCGCGCAGGGTCAGCCCGAGCTGCACGAGCACGAATCCGACGTGGGGTTCGACGTCCGGGTCCCACGGCCCCTCGACCCCGAGGCCGAACGCACCGAGTTCGTCGTCGGCCTCGTCGCGCAGGGTGAGGCGCCAACGGCCGTCGCCGAGTTCCTCGACCACTGCCCAGCGGGCGGTGCCGAAGCGGCTCACGCCGACTTCATGATGTCCGCGGTGAAGTTCTGCACGCGCTGCAGCAGCGAGGCACCGCGCATCGCGATCGTCGCCGGCGGGTTGAGGTGCGGAGGAGCGGTACGGATGAGCATGGAGCACCCGAGGTCCTCGCAGATGTAGGTGCCGATCGTGTTGCCGTTGCGCCCGGCCTCGCCCGCGCGAGGTGCCGAGAACAGCCGCACCTGCGTCGCCGGCTGGGGGGAGTGGCAGAACGAGCACATCGCGGCGATGCCGGCGCGCAGGGACCCGCCCGCGGACCGGACGATGATGCCCACGGGGCGGTCGTCGATCCAGGACACGATGTACCCGCGGCGGGCGGCCTGCGGGTCGCGCCAGCCCAGGAACTCGCGCTCGTCCCAGAGCATCTCGTGCAGGCCCGGGATCGGCAGCTGCTCGAGCTCGTCGGGGGTGGCGTTGACGAACGAGGATCGGATGTCGGCTTCGGTCAGTGGCTTCACGGTCCGATCACCATATGCCTCGCCTCCGACACGTGCTCGCTCAGGAAAGCCTGGAGGCCCGGATCGCGCCGAGCGCGCTGCTCTCGTCCGCCACCAGGACGGCCCGGCGCAGGGCGTCGCGTCCGACGCGTCGGGCCGCGGCGTCGTCGGCGGCGAACTCCACGAGGACGCGCGTCGAACGCGCCATGGCGCGCGCACCGGGCACCCACGGGACCGCACGCTCGATCGATTCGGCGACCGCGACGGCCGCCGCGTGGTGCTGGGTCAGGTGGGCGCGCTCGTGGGCGACCACGGCCTCCAGTTCGTCCGTCCGCAACCGGTCTGCCAAGCCGGTGCTGACCAGCACACCGCCGCTCCGCCCGGGCACGGCGCAGGCCAGGGCGTGGTCCGCGTCGACGACGGCCACCGGGGTGCCGTCGATCTCGCGGTGCGGCGCGACGCCTGCGCGCATGGCCTGGCGGACGGCCTCGTGCTCGGGCCCGGGCCGGACGCGGACGGCGACGACGAACGCGATGACCGCGAGCAGTGCGACGCCGACGTTGAAGCCGTGCGTGGGGGAGCCGTCACCGCCGAGGAGCTCGGTGAGCGGGCGGTCGGCGAGCACGACGAGGGCGATGCCGGCGACGAACCCGACGACGCCGAGCAGCACCGCGAGCGACCAGCACACCAGGGCGGTGCGCGGGCGGTCGATGGTCCAGGCGGAGCGGGTCAGCACCCGCGGTGCGAACACGACCACCAGCAGGGCGAGGACGATGAGCGCGATGCCGGCGACGACCACGGAGCGACCCCGGTCAGGAACGTGCGCGGGCGTCGAGGGCGCGGCGCAGGGCCTCGAGGTCGTCGGAGGCGAGCGAGCCGGTGAACTGCAGCAACGCTGCTTCACGGTCGGCCGAGGCGGCGAGCGCACTCGACATGAGGGACGCGGTCTGCTCGTCGCGACTGTGCACGGCGCGGAAGCTCAGCGGGGCGTCGTTGTGCTCCTGCCGCTCCACCTGGCCCTTGCGGCCGAGCCGGTCGAGGACGGTGAGCACCGTGGTCAGTGCCGGACGGGGCTCCGGGAAGGCGTCGAGCACCTGGCGGGCGGTCAGACCGTCGGTCACGGAGCGGAGCGCGTCGAGCACCGCTTGCTCGAGCTGCCCCCTGGGGCGTGATCGCTGTCCGGCCATCCCCGCATTCTACGAGATGTCGAAGGCCGGCACGCGACACACGTTCGTAACGCGGTCTCGGTATGCTCGGCGCGGACAACTGAACACACCGGCCGCTCATCCGTCGCGGGAGACGCCGTGCAGTGCCAACGGGTACATCGTGCCCACGGGCACATCGTGCCCTCGGGCGCACGCACGGCACCGAAGGAGCAATCCCCCCGTCAATCTCTCAGGTCCCACACCGCAGCGGACAGGCCACTCTGAAAAGCAGACGCTCAGTCGTCTCGCCCACGGTGAAAGCCGCCGGACCTCACGGGCCGCGGTGAAACTCTCAGGCCCATGACAGAGGGGGAGTTCCACCCGGCGATCGTCGCCGGGCCCTGCTGATGCCAGGAGAACTCCGCCATGAGTCCGACGCCACTGCGTTCGTCCCCGCTCGAACCCGCGCACGAAGCCGCCGGTGCGACCTTCACCGACTTCGCCGGGTACCGCATGCCCGTGCGCTACTCGTCCGATCTCGCCGAGCACCACGCCGTGCGCCAGTCGGCCGGGGTCTTCGACCTGTCGCACATGGCCGAGATCGGCGTCACCGGTCCGGACGCCGTCGTGTTCCTCGACCACGCGCTCGCCGGCTCCTTCGGCGCGATGCCGCTCGGCCGCGCGAAGTACTCGTTGCTGCTCGCCGAGGACGGCGGGATCCTCGACGACCTCGTCGTGTACCGCACCGACGACGACGTGTTCCTCGTCGTCGCGAACGCCTCGAACCGCGAGGTCGCCGTCGCCGCACTGTCCGCGCGCACCGACGGCTTCGACGTCGCGGTGTCGGACGACTCGGACAGCACCGCACTCGTCGCGATCCAGGGCCCCGCGGCCGCCGGCACGCTCGACGCCCTCGTCGTCGCCGACCGCCTGCAGCCGGAGAGCCCCCTCGACGACCTCGGCTACTACCGCGCCCTGCACGCCGTGTTCGACGGCTCCGAGGTGCTCGTCGCCCGCACCGGGTACACCGGCGAGGACGGCTTCGAGCTGTACAGCGCACCCGAGGTCGCCCCGGCGATCTGGGACGCGCTGCTCGAGGCCGGCGCCGACCGCGGTGTCGTCCCCGCCGGGCTAGCGGCACGCGACACCCTGCGGCTCGAGGCCGGCATGCCCCTGTACGGGCACGAGCTCGGCACCGACGTGCGCCCCGCCCAGGCAGGCCTCGGCCGCGTGGTCGCCAAGAGCGGTGACTTCGTCGGCGCTGCCGGTGTCGCGCCGTCGGACGACGCCCGCGTCCTCGTCGGGCTCGTCACCGAGGGCCGCCGTGCCCCGCGTGCCGGGTACGACGTCGTGCACGACGGTGCGGTCGTCGGCACCGTCACCTCGGGTGCCCTCTCGCCGACCCTCGGCCACCCCGTCGCGATGGCCTTCGTCGACCCGGCGCTCGCCACCGAGGGACAAGTCCTGCACATCGACGTCCGCGGGACGGCCATCCCCAGCACCGTCACCGCGTTCCCCTTCTACCGCCGTCCTCAGAAAGGCTGATCCCGTGAGCGACCAGACCGCACTCCAGTACACCGCCGACCACGAGTGGCTCCTCGTCGAGGGCGACACCGTCACCGTCGGCATCACCGACCACGCCGCCGAGCAGCTCGGTGACGTCGTCTACGTCGAGCTCCCCGCCGTCGGCACCGCCACCACCGCGGGCGAGCAGATCGGCGAGATCGAGTCCACCAAGAGCGTCGGTGAACTCTTCGCGCCGATCGAGGGCGAGGTCGTCGCGGTCAACGACGCCGTGGTCGACGCCCCCGACACCGTCAACCAGGACCCGTTCGGCACCGGCTGGCTCGTCAAGATCAAGGTCGACGGCACCTCGTTCCCCGAGGACCTGATGGACCACGACACGTACCGGGCGTCCATCGCATGACCGGCCCCGACGACCAGCAGGGGTTCCAGAACCTGCAGACCTCGTTCGCCGACCGCCACATCGGCACCACCCCGGCCGACCAGCAGACGATGCTCGACACCGTCGGCCGGCCGTCGCTCGACGCCCTGGTCCGCGCCGCGATCCCGGAGTCGATCCACGCAGCACCCCTCACCGAATCGGTGATCCCCGCCGCCGTCGGCGAAACCGAGGCGCTCGCCGAACTCCGCGCCAAGGCCGGACGCAACACCGTCCGCCGCGCCATGATCGGCCTCGGCTACCACGGCACCCACACGCCCGCCGTGATCCAGCGGAACGTGCTCGAGAACCCGAGCTGGTACACGGCCTACACGCCGTACCAGCCGGAGATCTCGCAGGGCCGGCTCGAAGCGCTCATCAACTTCCAGACGATGGTCTCCGACCTGACGGGCATGGCCACCGCCGGCGCCTCGATGCTCGACGAGGGCACCGCCGTGGTCGAGGGCATGCTCCTCGCCCGCCGCGCCTCCAAGGTGAAGGGCGACGCGTTCCTGGTCGACGACGACCTGCTGCCGCAGACCCGCGCGCTGCTCGACCACCGCGCCGACGCCGTCGGCATCACACTGCGTGCGTTCGACCCCGTCGTCGGGCCGACCGACGCGCAGCTCGACGGCGCCTTCGGCGTGATCGTGCAGTACCCCGGTGCCTCCGGTCGGATCGTCGACCCGTCGCCGATCATCGAGCGTGTCCACGCCGGTGGCGGCATCGCCGTCGTCGCGGCCGACCTGCTCGCCATGACCCTGCTCGCCAGCCCCGGTGACCTGGGTGCCGACGTCGCCGTCGGGACGAGCCAGCGCTTCGGCGTCCCGCTCGGCTTCGGCGGCCCGCACGCCGGCTACCTCGCCGTCCGCGCCGGTCTCGAACGCCAGCTGCCCGGCCGCCTGGTCGGGGTGTCCTTCGACGCCGACGGTGCGATGGCCTACCGCCTCAGCCTGCAGACCCGCGAGCAGCACATCCGCCGCGAGAAGGCGACGAGCAACATCTGCACCGCGCAGGTCCTGCTCGCCGTGATGGCCTCGATGTACGCCGTCTACCACGGGCCCGAGGGGCTGCGCTTCATCGCGGACCGGGTCGCCCGGACGACGTCGGCGCTCGCCGCGGTCGCCCGCGACGCCGGCCTCCAGGTGGTGCACGACGCGTTCTTCGACACGCTCACCCTGCGGGCCACCGGTCGCGCCGGGGCGGTCGTCGCCGCAGCGCAGGACGCCGACTTCCTGCTGCACCAGGTGGACGAGGACGTCTTCCAGCTCTCCGTCGACGAGACGACCACGCCCGACGACGTCGCCCGACTGGCGGGCGTGTTCGGGGCGGTGGACGTGACCGTCCCCGCGACCGAGGCGACCGTGCGGGACGCGGCCACGGGCCTCCCGGCCGGTCTGCTGCGCGAGAGCGAGTACCTGACGCACCCCGTCTTCAGCGCACACCGCAGCGAGACCCGCATGATGCGGTACCTGAAGCACCTGGCGGACAAGGACTACGCGCTCGACCGGGGCATGATCCCGCTCGGCAGCTGCACGATGAAGCTCAACGCGGCGACCGAGATGGCCGCGGTGACGTGGCCGGAGTTCGCGAACATCCACCCGTTCGCGCCGCGCGGCGACGTCGAGGGCTACCTCGACATGATCGGTGACCTGGAGTCCTGGCTGGCCGAGGTCACCGGGTACGACACCGTTTCCCTGCAGCCGAACGCCGGCAGCCAGGGTGAGCTCGCCGGACTCCTCGCGATCCGCGGGTACCACCTGGCGAACGGCGACACCGAGCGCACCGTCTGCCTCATCCCGTCGAGCGCGCACGGTACGAACGCCGCGTCCGCGGTGCTCGCCGGCATGAAGGTCGTCGTGGTCGCCTGCGACGAGAACGGCAACGTCGACCTCGCCGACCTCCGCGCGAAGACGGAACAGCACGCCGGCACCCTCGCTGCGCTGATGATCACGTACCCGTCGACCCACGGCGTGTACGAGCACGACATCCGCGAGATCTGCGACGCCGTGCACGACGCCGGCGGCCAGGTCTACGTCGACGGCGCGAACCTCAACGCGCTGCTCGGCCACGCCCGCTTCGGCGACTTCGGCGGCGACGTCTCGCACCTCAACCTGCACAAGACCTTCTGCATCCCGCACGGCGGCGGCGGGCCCGGTGTCGGTCCGGTCGCGGCGAAGGCACACCTGGCGCCGTACCTGCCGGGGCACCCGTTCGCGCAGCAGGCCGACCGACGGCCCGGTTCGACCGAGGCCGAGGCCGACGACCGCCTGGCGCACGCCGGCGGCCTGGTCAGCGCGGCGCCGTACGGCAGCCCGAGCATCCTGCCCATCACGTGGACCTACGTCCGGATGATGGGGCTCGAGGGCCTCACCCGTGCGACCGAGGCAGCCGTGCTCGGAGCGAACTACATCGCGGCCCGACTGCGCGACGCGTTCCCGGTGCTCTACACGGGCGAGGACGGCCTCGTGGCGCACGAGTGCATCCTCGACCTGCGGCCACTGCGCGACTCCACCGGCATCACCGTCGACGACGTCGCGAAGCGCCTGGTCGACTACGGCTTCCACGCCCCGACCATGTCGTTCCCGGTCGCCGGCACCCTGATGGTGGAGCCGACCGAGAGCGAGGACCTGGCGGAGCTCGACCGGTTCGTCGACGCGATGCTCGCCATCCGTGCCGAGGCCTCGGCGGTGGAGCGTGGGGAGTGGCCGGCGGACGACAACCCGCTCGTGCACGCCCCGCACACGGCATCGTCGGTGATCTCGGGGGAGTGGGCGCACGCCTACACCCGCGAACAGGCCGTCTACCCGCTGCCGGGCATCAGCGGCCGCAAGTACTGGCCGCCGGTGCGCCGGATCGACCAGGCGTACGGCGACCGCAACCTGGTGTGCGCGTGCCCGCCGGTGGAGGCGTTCGCCTAGCGACCCGCGTCCACCGGCGTGACGGGCAGGTGCTCGGCCCACCAGGCGAGGACGTGCTCGAACCGCTGCACGCGGTGCCACGGCGTGCCGGAGCGGGAGAGCTCGTGGCCCTCGCCGGGGAACACGAGGAACGACGCGTCGACTCCTGCGCGCCGGAGGGCCACGAACTGGCGCTGCCCCTGCTCGATCGGGCAGCGCCAGTCGGCTTCCGAGTGCGCGACCATGAACGGGATGGTGACCTGCGCGGCGTACGTCAGCGGGCTGCGGCGACGCTGCTCTTCCGGGTCGGCGCCGACGTACGCGTCGGCGAAGTACCAACCGATGTCGGAGCTGCCCGCGAACGAGTCCCACGCGTTCACGGCGCGCTCGCTCCACGCGGCGACGAACCGCTCGCCGTGGTGGGCGGCGACCCAGCTCGTCATGAACCCGCCGTACGAGCCGCCCATGATGCCGACGCGTGCCGCGTCGAGGTCGGGGCGCTCGAGCGCTGCGTCGAGCAGGGCGAGCACGTCGTCGACGTCGACGGTGCCCATCGCCCCGATGACCGCGCGGCCGTGGTCGAGTCCGTAGCCACCGGATCCTCGCGGGTTGCCGATGACGACGGCGTACCCGGCACTGGCGTAGACCTGCGCCTCGTCGAAGAACGCCCAGGTGTCCTGGCCGAACGGTCCGCCGTGCACCACCCGGAGGACGGGGTGCGGCCCCTCGCCCTCGGGCAGGACGACCCAGCCGTGCACCGGGGTGCCGTCTGGAGCTGTGCCGGTGAGCTCCTCGATGCGGCGGACACCGGGGGCCGATGCCTCGGACCGGAGCGGGGCCGCGTAGTCGGTGAGCGCCGTCGGGACGGCATCGTCGGACGCGGTCAGGTCGACCACGTGCACCTCGCCGGGCGAGTCCGTCGTGGCAGCCGTGGCGACCAGGACGTCCCCGTCGACGTCGAAGCCCGAGACGACCAGGCGGCCGCCGAGGACGACCCCCAGCTGGTCCAGCCGGAGCGGAGCCGTCGTGCCGGCCGGGACACGACGGACGGTGACGGTGCCGCGGTCGAGCACCTGCACGAGGACGTCGTCGCGGTGGAACACCGGCATCCCTGCGACGTCGACCGTCTCGCGGGCGGTCAGTCGGACCGGTTCGGAGTCGTGCGCCGCGACCCACAGCCCTTCGGGTTCGCCGACCAGTCGCCCGTCGCGGTGCGACGCCCCGACGTAGTGGACGGTACGGTCCGGGGCGATCGCGATCGAGCTCACAGAGCCCTCGGTCCGGACCGCCAGCGCCATCGTGCCGTCGGACGCGTCGACGCGGTACAGGTCGTCGTCGTGGCTCTCACGCACACCGAGGTCTCGCGGGGCGACGACGAGGAGCGCGCCGCCGTCCGGGTACCAGGCCGGTGCGGAGACCGAGCAGGGCGCACTCGTGAGCGGGGAGTCCACCGGTGCCGCTGCCGGGTCGGTGACGTCGACGACCACGATCTGCTGCGGCTTGTCGAGCAGGTACCCCGTGCCGTCGACGTGGAAGTCGAGCCGGGACACGAGCCGCGGCGCCTCGGCGGCCGCTGCCGGGCGACGGTCGCCGCCGGGGACTGCGGAGCCGTAGCGTCCGGGTTCGGGGAAGCGTGCGGTCACGGCGACGCGTGTCGAGTCGGGGGACCAAACGGGGTCGCCGGCACCGAGGGGGAGCGCGGTGACGACGCGGGCCTCGCCACCGTGCACCGGTGCGACGGCGAGCTGCGGGTGTGCGACGCCGTGGTCGTCCTGGACGGACCGGAGGAAGGCGAGCGAGCGACCGTCGGGGGACAGGGCCGGCGAGGAGTCGCGGTCACCGGACGTCCAGCGGACCACGCCCTCGGCGGTCACGCGCTCGATGGTGCTGCGGTACGCGTCCTGTTCGAGGTCCGGACGCGAGACGGCGACGAAGGCCGCTCCGCCGTCCCCGGGATCACCGCTGACGGTGGGGGAGGAGGGGACGTGGAGATGGGGGATGTCGTTCGCGAGCACGTGTTCACGGTACGGCTGGTGCGGCGCGGATGCCCGGGTCCTGAGGGGGACTCGGAACAGGTCTTCCTTGCACAGAACTGTGTCGCAGTGCAACAAGTTTCATGCAGATGCAACAAAAGCGCGAGGGCGTTCAGCAAGCGCGCGAATCTTGCATCTTCTCGCAAGGATCGTGCAAGTTGGTTACCGGCTTGTAACCGTTCGCTCCAGGGTTTGGAGGCTGCTGTCCACCTTGCCTACAGTGCAGATGTCAAACGCGCCCGGGTGACACCGCTGTGCCCTTGCGCGTCCCATGCACCAGGAGGAACCTTGATCAAGAAGCGCGCCGGGCTCACAGCCCTCGCCGTGCTCGGGGCCACAGCACTCGCCCTGACCGCCTGCTCCAGCAACAGCAACAGTGGGGGTGGCTCGGGCTCGTCCAACGCCTCAGGCATCGTCACGACCAACGGCAGCGAGCCGCAGAACCCGCTGATCCCGTCAAACACCACCGAGACCGGTGGCGGCAAGATCATCGACTCGCTCTTCGAGGGCCTCGTGTCCTACGACGCCGACGGCAAGTCCGTCAACGAGGTCGCGAAGAGCATCGACACCGATGACTCGAAGACCTTCGACATCAAGCTGAACACGAACTACACGTTCACGAACGGCGAGAAGGTCACCGCGGAGTCCTTCACCAAGGCCTGGAACTGGGCCGCGCAGAAGTCGAACGCCCAGGGCGCCAGCTACTTCTTCGAGAACATCGAGGGCTACAACGCCGACAAGGACTCGGAGCTCACGGGCCTCAAGGTCGTCGACGACGACGAGTTCACCGTCACGCTGAAGTCGGCCCAGTCGGACTTCCCGCTGTCGCTCGGCTACTCGGCGTTCGTGCCGCTGCCGTCCTCGTTCTACGACGACACCAAGGCGTTCGGTGAGAACCCGATCGGCAACGGTCCGTACAAGCTCGACGGCAAGAAGGCCTGGACGCACAACCAGTCCATCAAGCTCGTCACCAACAAGGACTACGAGGGCAAGCGCAAGCCGAAGAACGGTGGTCTGACGATCACGTTCTACGCCTCGCAGGACACCGCGTACTCCGACGCGCAGGGCGGCAACCTCGACGTCCTCGACGCCGTGCCGGACAGTGCCTTCAAGACCTACAAGTCCGACTTCCCGGACTCGAACGTCAACCAGCCGGCCGCCATCTTCCAGGCGATCTACCTGCCGTACTACCTCGACCACTGGAAGGGCGAGGAAGGCACGCTGCGTCGTGAGGCCGTCTCGATGGCCATCAACCGCAAGCAGATCACCGACAAGATCTTCGACGGCACGCGTACCCCGGCGAAGGACTTCACGTCGCCGGTCATCGCGGGCTGGAACGACGACCTCGACGGCTCCGACGTCCTGGACTACAACGAGTCCGAGGCCAAGAAGCTCTGGGCCGAGGCCGACAAGATCTCGAAGTACGACGACACCCTCACCATCACGTACAACGCCGACGGTGGGCACGAGGCGTGGGTGACCGCGGTCACGAACTCGATCTCGAACACGCTCGGCATCAAGGCCGAGGGCAACGCGATCCCGACGTTCCAGGAAGCCCTGGACCTCCAGACGAACGACAAGCTCACGGGCGGCAGCCGCACCGGTTGGCAGGCCGACTACCCGTCGCTGTACAACTTCCTCGGCCCGACCATGGGTGAGGGCTCGTCGAACAACTACTCGCGGTACGACTCCAAGGAGTACAACGAGCTGCTCGCCGAGGGCCGTTCGGCCGCCACGGTCGAAGAGGGCAACAAGGCCTTCGACCAGGCCCAGGAGCTCCTGTTCAAGGACCTCCCGGAGATCCCGCTCTGGTACGCGAACGTCACCGGTGTCTGGAACGCGGACAACGTGTCCAACGTGAAGTTCGGTTGGAACTCGGTGCCGCTGTACTACGACATCGAGGTCAAGAACTGATCTAGGTCTCCCAGAGACCAAGGCGCGAGCAGGTATCCTGCCTCGCGACCACCGGACGGGGGTTCGGGGACCGCACAGGTCCCCGAACCCCCGTACCTCGGCGGCAACACCTTCCCCCACCACATCGGGCGCCGCCGCCCGTGCCGGACATCCGTGCCGACCCTCGGAACGTCCACCCCTCACCACAATGAACCTGATCGACATCGCTCCGGACCGGGCAGGGATCTGATGCTCTGGTACCTCGGCAAGCGCCTCCTGCAACTCATCCCCGTGTTCTTCGGGGCCACGTTCCTCATCTACTTCATGGTGTTCTCGCTGCCCGGCGACCCCATCGCAGCGCTGTTCGGCGACCGCCAGCCGTCGCCGCAGGTCATCGAGACCCTGCGCCAGCAGTACAACCTGGACAAGCCGTTCATCGTCCAGTACCTGCTCTGGATCGGCGGCGTGTTCCGCGGCGACCTCGGCGTGACCTACTCGGGCCTGCCGGTCAGCCAGCAGCTCGCCTCGGCGTTCCCGATCACCGCGCGCCTGGCGATCCTCGCGCTCGTGTTCGAGGCCGTCGCCGGCATCGTCGTCGGCGTCATCGCGGGTCTGCGCAAGGGCAAGCTGTTCGACGCCACCGCGCTCGTCGTGTCGCTGCTGCTCATCTCGGTGCCGACGTTCGTCGTCGGGTTCGTGCTGCAGTACGTGTTCGGCATCAAGCTCGGGTTGTTCCGGGTCACGGTGTCCGGACAAGCGCCGTGGGACGAGCTCGTCCTGCCGGCGATCGTGCTCGCGTCGGTGTCCTTCGCCTACATCGTGCGGCTCACCCGTGCGAGCGTGGCCGAGAACACCACGGCGGACTTCGTGCGCACCGCGACCGCGAAGGGCCTGCCCCGTCGTCGTGTCGTCGGCGTGCACATCTTCCGGAACTCGCTCATCCCCGTGGTGACCTACCTGGGTGTCGACATCGGCAACCTGATGGTCGGCGCGATCGTGACCGAGGGCATCTTCAACATCAACGGTGTCGGCGGCACGGTGTTCCGCGCCGTCAAGCTCGGCGAGGGCCCGACGGTGGTCTCCTTCGTCGCCGTGATGGTCATCATCTTCATGCTCGCCAACCTCCTGGTGGACCTGCTCTACGCCGTCCTGGACCCGAGGATCCGCTATGCCAAGTAACGCCGCACCGCGCTCGGCGACGCACTTCGTCGCCCCGCTCGAGGAAACGCCCCTGCAGGCGATCGACCAGGTCAACGAGGACGAGAAGACCCGTTCGCTCTGGACCGACGCCTGGGAGTCCATGCGGACCCGCCCGACGTTCTGGATCTCCTCGATCCTGATCCTGCTGATCATCGTCGTCGCGGTCTTCCCGGGCCTCTTCGCCCACGTCGACCCGCGTGCGTCGAACCTCGACAACAGCGACGGCGGACCCGAGGCCGGGCACATCCTCGGCTTCACGCGTCAGGGCTCCGACGTCTACGCCCGCGTGATCTGGGGCGCCCAGAACTCGCTCATCGTCGGCATCGTCGCGACGGTCCTGGTGTCGCTCGTCGGCATCGTGATCGGCGCGCTGGCCGGCTTCTACGGCGGCTGGCTCGACACGATCGTGTCCCGCATCGGTGACATCTTCTTCTCGATCCCCACGGTGCTCGGTGCGATCGTGATCATGTCGGTCATCCCCGCGCGGAACGCGATCACCGTCGCGCTCGTGCTCGCGGCGTTCGCATGGCCGCAGATCGCCCGCATCATGCGTGGCGCCGTGCTGAGCGCCAAGCAGGCCGACTACGTCATGGCGTCGGCGGCCCTCGGCGTCAGCCGGTTCAAGACGCTCGTGCGCCACGTCATCCCGAACTCGCTGGCCCCGGTCATCGTGGTCGCGACCGTGTCGCTCGGCACGTTCATCGTGGCGGAGGCGACCCTGTCGTTCCTCGGCATCGGACTGCCGCCGTCGGCCCTCAGCTGGGGTCTCGACATCGGAACGGCGCAGACGTCGATCCGCACCAACCCGTCGACGATCTTCTGGCCGTCGGCCGCGCTGTCCATCACCGTGCTCGCGTTCCTGCTCCTCGGTGACGTGGTGCGCGACGCGCTCGACCCGAAGGCGAGGGCCCGCCGATGAGCGAGACGCTGACCAACCCCACCGGCCGACGCACCAACGCCGGCGGTGCCCCGCTGCTCGAGATCCGCGACCTGCAGGTCGGGTTCAAGACGCAGTCCGGTCTCGTGCAGGCCGTGCGGAGCGTGGACCTCACCCTCGAGCAGGGCGAGCGCCTCGCGATCGTCGGCGAGTCGGGCTCCGGCAAGTCGACGAGCGCCCAGGCGATCATCAAGCTGCTGCCCGGCACCGGCCAGGTCACCGGCGGATCGATCAAGTTCAACGGGCGTGAGCTCGTCGGGCTGAGCGACAAGGAGATGTCCGAGATCCGCGGGAAGGAGATCGGCTACGTCCCGCAGGACCCGATGTCGAACCTCAACCCGCTGTGGTCGATCGGCTTCCAGGTCGAGGAGGCGATCCGTGCGAACGGCATGGCCACCGGCAAGAAGGCCGTCCGCGACCGTGCGATCGAGGTCCTGAAGGAGGCGGGCCTCGGCGACGCCTCGAACCGTCTCAAGCAGTACCCGCACGAGTTCTCCGGCGGCATGCGGCAGCGCGTGCTCATCGGCATCGGTCTGTCGAGCCGCCCGCAGCTGCTCATCGCCGACGAGCCGACGAGCGCGCTCGACGTCACCGTCCAGCGCGTCATCCTCGACCACCTCGAGAGCCTGACCCGCGACTTCGGCACGTCGGTGCTGTTCATCACGCACGACCTCGGCCTCGCCGCCGAGCGCGCCGAGAAGCTCGTCGTGATGTACAAGGGCCAGGTCGTCGAGGCAGGTCCCTCGAAGGAGATCCTGGCGAACCCGCAGCACCCGTACACGCAGCGCCTGGTCGCCGCGGCGCCCTCGCTCGCGAGCCGCCGCATCCAGTCGAAGGTGCAGCACGAGCGCATCGAGATCGCCGACACCGGCAGCGACGACGCCGAGCTCATCGCCCGGGCGCAGGAGCGCGAGCACCGCCCCGCCGAGGACCTCATCGTGGTGAAGAACCTCGAGAAGATCTACAAGCTGCGCGGCAAGAGCCTCGCCACCCGCGAGCTCAAGGCCGTCGACGACGTGTCGTTCGCGATCCCGAAGGGCACCACCACGGCGCTCGTCGGCGAGTCCGGTTCGGGCAAGTCGACCGTCGCCAAGCTGGTGCTGCAGCTCGAGAGCATCTCGAGCGGTACCGTGCAGTTCGACGGCATCGACATCGGCGCGCTGAAGGGCAAGGACCTCTTCGACTTCCGCCGCCGCGTGCAGCCGGTGTTCCAGGACCCGTACGGCTCCCTGGACCCGATGTACAACGTCGGGAACACGATCGCGGAGCCGCTCGCCACGCACAAGGTGGGCGACAAGGCGTCGCGCCGTGCCCGCGTGCTCGAGCTGCTCGACCAGGTCGCGCTGCCGAAGTCGATGGTCAACCGCTACCCGAACGAGCTCTCGGGTGGGCAGCGGCAGCGCATCGCCGTCGCCCGCGCGCTCGCGCTCAAGCCGGAGGTCATCGTCCTCGACGAGGCCGTCTCCGCGCTCGACGTGCTCGTGCAGGGGCAGATCCTCGACCTGCTGACGGAGCTGCAGACCGAACTCGGCCTGACCTACCTGTTCATCACGCACGACCTGGCGGTCGTCCGCCTGGTCGCGGACAACGTGTGCGTCATGCGCCAGGGCAAGATCGTCGAGAAGGCGACGACCGACGAGGTCTTCGCCGCCCCGAAGGAGCAGTACACGAAGGACCTCCTGGCCGCCATCCCCGGCGCCGGGTTCGAGTTCGGACGCTGATCCTGCTGGACACGAACGAGGCCGGACGTCCCGTCGTCCTCCGCGCTGGTCGCGGAGGCGCCGTGGCGGCCGGCCTCGTCGCCGTCCTGGGCCTCTTCCTGCTGGTCGACGCGGCGGTGCGCGGCAGCTGGATCGTGGTGCTCGACGCCGTCGGACCGATCGCCGTGCTGGTCTGGGTCCTGTGGGTGCTCACGTACCGCCCGTGCATCCGCATCGACGACACGGCCGTCACCGTCGTCAACCCGCTCCGCCGCACCGTGGTGCCGTGGCACGCGGTCGCCGACGTCAAGCTCCGCTGGCAGATCGTCATCGAGACGGTCGCCGGTCGTCGCGTGCAGTGCTGGGGCGGCCCGTCGCTGCCCCGGCCGAAGCCGGCCCGGCGCGGCGAGCGTGCCGTGCTGCGCCAGCCGGACGAGATGACCGTGCTGCTCGACCGGTGGGCTGAGCAGCGTGCCGTCGCCGGTGACGGCGACGCCGTGCGCGGCTGGGACCGCCCCGCCGTCATCGTCGGCGCGGTCGCGCTGGCGCTCCTCGTGGTCTCGCTGCTGAGCCTGACGCTGGGCGGCTGACGCGGCTCGCGATCGCGACGACGAGACGGACGGGAGGCCCGGCGCACGACGTGCGCCGGGCCTCCCGTCCGTCCTCTGGTCACGTCCACCGCCGCGCTTGGTGAGCAGAAATGGTCGGGTCCGCCGACGGGACCCGACCATTTCTGCTCACGATGTGGAGCGGTGACCGTGACCAGCGTCGTCAGACGACCGCGCCGACCCGCTCGGTGAGCAGGTGCTCCTGGTCGGTCTGGATGCACGCGACGCCGCGGCCGTGCACGTCCTGCAGGCGTGGGTCGACGGTGCGGCACTGTTCCTGCCGGCCCTCGTCGAGGAGCTGGTAGAGCGGGCAGCGGGTGCGGAACCGGCAGCCGTCGATGCGCTCCGTGGGGGAGGGCAGGTCGCCGTCGAGCAGGATCCGCCCGCGGGCGGCCTCGGCGGTCGGGTCCGGCACCGGCACGGCCGACAGCAGCGCCCGCGTGTAGGGGTGCTGCGGGTCGGAGAACACCTTGTCGCCGTCGCCGTACTCGACGATGCGGCCGAGGTACATGACCGCGACGTCGTCGGCGATGTGCCGGACGACGGACAGGTCGTGCGCGACGAACAGGTACGACAGGCCGAGGCGGTGCTTCAGGTCCTCGAGCAGGTTGATCACGCCGGCCTGCACCGAGACGTCGAGCGCCGAGACGGGCTCGTCGAGCACGAGGATCTTCGGTTCGACGATGAGCGCGCGGGCGATGCCGATGCGCTGCCGCTGGCCGCCGGAGAACTCGTGCGGGTACCGGTCGATGTAGCTCGGCTCGAGCCCGACGAGTTCGAGGACCTCGCGGACCCGGCGGCGGATCTCGTCCTTCGCGACGCCGTGCACCGTGAGCGGTTCACCGATCACCGAACCGATGTCGAGCCGTGGGTCGATCGACGCCATCGGGTCCTGGAACACGACCTGGATGTCACGGCGGATCGCCAGGCGGTCCTTCTTCGACAGCGACGCGGTGTCGACGCCGTTCACCCGGATGGTGCCCTGCTGGGCGCCGGCGAGCTCGAGGATCTCCATGATCGTGGTGGTCTTGCCGCAGCCGGACTCACCGACCAGGCCGAGCACCTGCCCGCGCTTGAGCGTCAGGGAGATGCCGTCGACTGCGTGCACCTCGCCGATCTGCCGGCGGAAGAGCGCGCCCTTGGTGAGCGGGAACGTCTTGACGACGTCGGTGAGCTCGAGGACGACGTCGTCGCCGTGGTCGACCGCCGCTTCGGGGATGTCCTCGGGGCGGGGGAAGATCTCCGACCGCTCGAGGGTGCCCGCCGCGATCTCGTCGCGACGGATGCACGCTGCGGTGTGGTCGTCGAGCAGCGTGCCGTTGCCGATCGTCGGGACGGTCCCGGTCAGGACCGGGTTGTCGCCGCTCTGCGGGACGGTCGGCTCGACCAGCGCGGGCTCGCCGTCGCGGCAGGCGTCGATGACCGCCGGGCAGCGATCGGCGAACGGGCAGCCGGTCGGCTTCTGCGTGAGCAGGGGCGGGCGGCCCTCGAGCGGGACGAGCCGTTCGGTGCGGGCCGCGGTCATGTTCGGCATCGAGCGGAGGAGCCCGATCGTGTACGGCATGACGGGCTCGCGGAAGAGCGGCTCGACCGGAGCCGTCTCGACGATGCGGCCCGCGTACATGACGGCGACGCGGTCCGCGTTGCCGGCCACGACTCCGAGGTCGTGCGTGATGAGGACCACGGCGGCGCCGGTCATGTCCTTCGCCGTCTGCAGCACGTCGAGGATCTGCGCCTGGATCGTGACGTCGAGCGCGGTGGTCGGCTCGTCGGCGATGATCAGCTTCGGGTCGTTCGCGATGGCGATGGCGATCATCGCGCGCTGCCGCATACCGCCGGAGAACTCGTGCGGGAACGCGTCGAGCCGCCGAGCGGGGTTCGGGATGCCGACGACGCGCAGCAGCTCCTCGGCGCGGGTGCGGGCGGCGTGCTGGGTGAGGGAGCGGTCGTGCAGTCGCAGCCCCTCGATGATCTGCTGGCCGATCGTGTACACGGGTGTCAGGGCGGACAGCGGGTCCTGGAACACCATCGCGATGTCGCCGCCGCGCAGGCGGGACATCTCGCGGTCGTTCTTGCCGAGGAGCTCTTGGCCATCGAAGCGGATGCTGCCCTCGACGTGGGCGGACGACGGGAGCAGACCCATCACGGCCATCGAGGACACCGACTTGCCGGAGCCGGACTCGCCGACGATCCCGAGGAACTCGCCGGGGGCCACCGTGTAGTCGACCCCGCGGACGGCGTAGACGGGCTTGGTCTTCGGGTTGAACGTGACCGACAGGTCGGACACGGTCAGCAGCGGCTCAGTCACGGTTGGCTCCGGAGGTGGGGTCGATGGCGTCGCGCAGGGCGTCGCCGAGCAGGCTGGTCGAGAGCACGGTCGCGACGAGGGTCGCGGCGGGCAGGACGAACAGCCACGGGCGGGTGACGGCGGACTGGCTGCCGGCGGCGAGCAGGGTGCCGAGCGAGACGTCGGGGATCTGGATGCCGAAGCCGAAGAAGCTCAGCGAGCTCTCCGCCAGGATCGCGGCCCCGACGCCGAGCGTCGCGTCGATGATGAGCAGGGACGCCACGTTCGGCAGGATGTGCCGTCGGATGATCGTGAACGAGGGGACGCCCATGAAGCGGGCGGCCTTGACGTAGTCGCGTTCGCGCAGGGACATCGTCTGGCCGCGGATGACGCGGGCCATCACCATCCAGCTGAACACCGCGAGGCCGACGATGAGCGCCACCCACGTCAGGTTCTTGAACACCGGGCTGAGGAGCACGAGCGCGTAGAACGAGGGGATCACGAGCAGCAGGTCGATGACCCACATGAGCACGCGGTCCACGGTGCCGCCGAAGTAGCCCGCGATCGCACCGACGATGCCGGCGATCAGCGTGGCGGCCGGACCAGCGATGAGGCCGATGAGCAGCGACTTCTGCAGGCCGACGAGCGTCTGCGCGTAGATGTCCTGGCCGATGTCGTTCGTGCCGAACCAGTGCGCGGCGCTCGGCGGCATGCCGAACGCCAGACCGTCGGAGTCGACGGCGTTCCAGTGGTACAGGTGCGGGCCGACGAAGGCCCACAGCAGGATGAGCAGCAGGGCGCCGCCACCGATGCGGGCACGCCAGGTGCCGAACACCTTGCGCCAGAGCGGCGTGCGGCCGCCCTTGACCTCGATGACGTGCGCCGGGGTGCCGGCGTTGCCGTCACCGGGGTCGCCGGCGGTGGTCGTGGTCGTGGGGTCGAGAACAGACACGGGTCACACCCTCACTCGCGGGTCGAGCGCGGCGTAGAGCAGGTCCGCGAGGGTTCCTGCGATGAGCACGAGGATCGCCGTGAAGAGGATCGTGCCCGAGGCCGCGTTGATGTCGTTGTTGGTGATGCCCTGGACGAAGTACTCGCCCATGCCGTGCCAGCTGAAGACCAGCTCGGTGATGCTCGCACCGGTCAGGATCAGCCCGAACGAGTACGCGAAGAACGTCGACATCGGGATGAGGGCGACGCGGACGCCGTGGCGCATGATGGCCGATCCGCGCGTCCGGCCCTTCGACCGCGCGGTGCGGATGAAGTCGTTCGACAGCACGTCGAGCATCGCGGAGCGCTGGTACCGCGAGTACGTGGCGACGGCGCCGACCGTCAGCGAGATCGTGGGTAACAACAGGTGGATCAGTCGGTCGCCGAGCACGGGGAAGAACCCGTTCACCCCCGGCGTGTACTCACCCGTGAACCGGATCACCTGGGTGCCGAGTCCCTGGTTCATCGCCGTCGCCAGGATCATCAGGACGACCGCGATGACGAAGGTCGGGGTGGCGAGCACCGCGAACGACAGGTACGTCGAGACCTGGTCCGACGTGCGGTACTGGCGGACGGCGTTCCACACGCCGAGCAGCACCCCGAGGATCGCGCCGAGCAGGGTGCCGATGACCAGCAAGCGCAGACTCGTGCCGGAGCGGGCGACGATGTCGGCCGTCACCTCGGTGCCGCGCGTGCTCATGCCGAGCGATCCGTGCGTGATCAGGTTCGACCACCAGGTCCAGGTCCGGACGATGAGCGGGGTGCCCGGATCGGCACCGAGCTTCCGCAGGGACTCGTCGATCGTGCCCTGCGGCACGGCCGGGTTGCGGCCCAGGAACCGGGCAGCCGGGTTCAGGGTGCTGCTGGCGAGGATGTAACCGAGGGTCGTCGCGACGATCGTCAGGACGATGTAGTTGACGATCCGCTTTGCGATGAAGGCAAGCATGTACTGGGACCTCGTGGGGTGCGGCCGTCCGTCCGGACGGCGTTGTCGGTGGCGACAGGTTAGCCGTTCGCGACGGAGGGGTGGGACTTCTGTTGTGACGCTATGCAACATTCGTTACGAGCATGTTTCGATTCCGCGCATCACCCCTTGTGGAGCCTTCGGATGTGACTAGGGTTCTCAACCAACAGGCGTGGCGGCGGGGGTCGTCGCGTTCCAGCGCGAACTGCGCGAACCACAACGAAAGGGAATCCTCGCCATGCGAAAGAGGATCAAGGGCATCGCCGTGCTGGCCACCGCTGCGGCTGCGGCCGTCGTGCTGGCCGGCTGCTCCGGCGGTGGACAGGCGGGCAACAGCAGCTCCGCAGTCGCCGAGTCGACGCTGAAGTCGACCGGCTGGACCGTCGCGGACCGCGCGGACGTCAAGGACGGCGGGTCGATCACCCTGCCGATCGACACCGCACCGGCCAACTGGCAGCTCGCCAACCTGGACTCCGGGACGGTGGACGACACCACGATCTCGCAGACCTACCTGCCGGGCTTCATCCAGTTCAAGGAGAACGGCGAGTGGGAGGCGAACAAGGACTACGCGACCTCGGTCGAGTTGACCAAGGACTCGCCCCAGACCGTCGAGATCAAGATCAACCCGAAGGCCGTGTGGTCTGACGGCACCCCGATCAGCGCGAAGGACGTCATCGCCAACTGGAAGGCGCTGAACGGCACGAACAAGGCATTCGCGCCCCTCGCAACCAACGTGTGGGAGGACGTCGACTCGGTCAAGCAGGGCTCGGACGAGCGCGACGTCATCATGACGTTCTCGAAGACGAACGCCGACTGGGCGAGCGTCCTCGGCGCCATCTACCCGTACTGGGCCGTCGACACCCCCGACCACTTCAACACGGCCTGGGCCAAGGGCCCGTACGCCGCCGACGGCAAGACCTACGTCTCAGGTGGCCCGTACATCCTGAAGTCCTTCGACGCCAACGGCGGCGTCGTGACCTTCGAGAAGAACCCGAAGTGGTGGGGCGACGAGGGCAAACTCGACACCATCGTCTTCAAGACGGTCTCGCGCGACGGTGTCGCCCAGGCGTACGGCAACAAGGAACTCGACGCGTTCAACCTGAACGGCAGCGCCGACAACCTCAAGACGGCGAACTCGCGCTCCGACTCGAAGATCGAGCGCTCGCTCGGCACCACGCAGCGGCAGATCACGCTCAACGGCACCTCGGACGTCTTCAAGGACCAAGACGTGCGCCAGGCGTTCGCGCAGGCCATCAACCGCAAGGTCCTCGCCCAGGCGATCCTGTCGCCGGTGAAGAGCCCCGGTGACGTGCTCAACAACCTGACGTACCTGCCCGGTCAGGAGGGCTACCAGGACGACGTGTCGTCGGTCTACGGCTACAGCACCGACAAGGCGAAGTCGAAGCTCGAGGACGCCGGCTGGAAGGTCGGCTCGGACGGCTACGCGACCAAGGGCGGCAAGGAGCTCGACGTCCGCTTCGTGATCCCGTCGGACAACCCGAACTCGGCGAACGTCGCGCAGCTCGTGCAGCAGCAGACGAAGCTCGCCGGTTTCAAGGTCACGATCGACACCGTGCCCTCGGACGACTTCTTCACGAAGTACATCACCACCGACGGCCGTGACTTCGACGCCACGTACTTCGCGTGGCAGGGCACGCCGTTCCCGATCTCGTCGCTCAAGTCGATCTACTACCCCGCCGACGCCGGCCAGAACTACACCGGTGTGACGGACGACTCGCTCGGCGCGGCATGGGACAAGGCGAACGCCGAGCTCGACGCCGACGCCCGCGTCAAGGACGCGCAGGCGATCGACAAGAAGATCGTCGCCGTCGCGGGCACGATCCCGCTGTTCGCCGAGCCGTACGCCTGGGGGGTGCGCAAGGACCTCGTGAACTACGGGCCCGCGCAGTTCCAGCAGTCGTCGGTCAAGTGGCAGGACGTGGGCTACACCAAGTAGTCCCGCCACCGAAGGGCTCCACCTCGACCCGAGGTGGAGCCCTTCGTGCACCGCGTTCCGGCGTTGCTCATGTGATCCCGACCGTCGAGAGCGGTGCGTATTGCATTCGAACCGTCTCGCCGCTGTCAGCATTCCCAGATCGGTGTCCCATCCCAGATGGGAAAGAGAATGCGGCTGTGCCCCCCTTCGGAGGAGTCGCAGCCGCATTCGGGTCGATCAGTCGCTTGCCCTCATCCCACCGGGCCGACCACGCACGCGCCACAGGTGAAGCCGCACGAGCCACATCCTGCTTGCGCGTACAGGTAATGACAGTCCTGGTGTGCACCCAGCGGGCAGACCCGGGCGAAGGCTGAGCACTTCGAGCAGCCCGCGGCTTTCACCGGGGGTGGCGCGAAGATGCTGAGGAAACGGTCCCCGGCCGTGGCCACGCGTTCGAGAGTAGTCCGCACTTCGACCTCCTGGTTTCGATTGAACAGGAGAACTCGACGCTCCCCCTGAGCGCATTCCACTCCGACGGACACCGTCTTGTCAATGTCTTGCGAACGACTTGGTGCATGTGGTTGGGTGATGTTGGGGCACATGATGGGGGTGGACATGATCTACGTTGAGGTAGTTGGACGGGCGGTCATCTTCCTCGTCTTTGCTGCGTCGGTCAGCACGAAAATCCGCAGCAAAGATCGGCGACATCTCCTGGAATCTGCGCGAGCAATGTTGGGCGCGCTGCGCCCGGGGCTCTCGGACTCCACGATGGACCACCTGGGACGCGCTGCTCTCGTGGCGCAATGGCTTGTGCTGGTACTCGTCGTGACGCCGTGGTGGGTCGTTGGCGCCGTCCTGGCCGCACTGTTGCTCATCTCGTTCACCGCCGGGTTGATCGCGTCGATCCTGGCTCCGGAGGACGCGCAGTGCGCGTGCTTCGGCGCAGACGGTCCTGACGTGAGCGTCTGGGATGTCGTCCGCAACGGTGTGCTGATCGCGATCGCCGCTGCCCTGGTGGCGTTGGCCGGCGTCGAGACGCGGCCGCCGGAGGTCGGTGCCGTCGTCGTGCTGCTGTGTGGCGCTGTCGTACCGGCCTTCCTGCTGGTCGAGATGACCTCCATCCGAGAACTGTTCGTCGCAGGAAACCACAGGGGGAAATGATGTTCGCAGTCTGGTTGATGTTCTTCGTCGTCTTCGCGATCGGCCTCGTGAACTTCGTCCTCCTGGTGGCGGTGATCCGGCGATTGCGTGCGCACGGGCACGAAGGATCGGTCGAATCGACTCCGCTGAGTCTGGTCATGTCGAGCGGGGAACCACACGAGTTCGTGGCGACGTCGATGGACGGGAAGCGCGTCGACCAAGACACGATCAGCGGGGACGCCGTGGTGGGGTTCTTCCTGAAGGGTTGTGCTCCGTGCAGAGAACTCATCCCGGACTTCGCCGCCGAGGCGCGACGGCGACGGGCCGCTGGTGAGACGGTCGTGGCGGTCGTCGTCGGAGACGGCGCGGCTGAGACGTACGGCCCCCTGCTCGCGGGATCGGCGGACGTCGTCGCGGAGGATTCCGTCGTCCCCGGGCAGCCGGGGTACCACACTATGGCCGCCGCGTTCGACGTTCAGGGTTTCCCTGCCGTGGTGCAGCTCAAGGACGGCGTCGTGGTCGACAACGTGCGTGATCGGATCGTCCCGAGCTCTGCGCGTGTCTGATCACGGAACACGCGCGGGCCGGCTCTCGTTGATCGCGACGGCCGGTGCGCTCGCATTCCGTGCCGGTCCGTTCCTCTTCACGAGCACGTTGCTGATCGCTCTTGTCGAGGGCATTGCTCCCGTCTGGGTAGCGCGTTCGTTCCAGAGCGTCATCGACGCCCTGGTCTCGTCGGCGTCGTTCGCCGCCCCGGCCATCGGGTTCGGGATCGGGACGGTCGTGATCGCCGTGCTGATACCTGTGTCGGCGGCGTGCGATTCGGCTCTTTCACGAGCGGTGCGCATCGAGGCGCAGACCCGACTCTTCTCGGCGCTGCACGAGCGACTCAAGGGACTCACATTGCTCGAGTCGCCGGCGTTCCAGGACCGGGTCCGGCTCGCCCAGCAGGCCGTGTACACCGGCCCGAACCAACTGGTCCGCGACATGGTCAGCACGGTCCGGGCTGCGATCCTGCTGACCGGCTTCGGGATCGCGTTGGCCGGCGTGGCACCGATGATCCTGGTCTTCGCACTGCTCGCCGCAGTGCCCGTCGTCGTGACCGAGCTGGGGTTGACCCGCCGGTGGGGTCCAGCCATGCACCGCGTCAACAGTGCGGAGCGTCGCCTCACCTTCTACTCGATGCTCCTGCTTTCGCCCGAGGCGGGAAAGGAGATCAGACTCCTCGGACTCGGGGCCCTCCTGCGGCGGCGAATGGACGCGGAGCTGCGCGACTCGGCCCGAGCGGAAGCGAAGGTGGACGGTACGACGCTCCGGATGCGGCTGGCCACCACGTGCCTCACGGTACTGCTGTCGTTGTGCGCACTCGCGTGGGCGGCCGTCGAGGTCGCGAGTGGCCGTATGTCCGTCGGAGGGCTCACGCTCGTACTCGCCGGCGTCGGGGGTGTGCAATCGACGATCACCGCTCAGTCCTCGGTTTGGACTTCGCTCGCGAAGACCCTGCACGCCGTCAGCGAGTACGTCGCGGTCGTCACGGTGCAGCCGGACCTGCCGACGCCCGAACGCGGGGCGAGGGTCCCCGTACTCCGTGACCGGATCGAGTTCCGCGACGTCTGGTTCCGGTACGCGGCCGACCTGCCGTGGGTCCTCCGAGGTGTGTCGTTCTCGGTGCCGCACGGGAAGGCGGTCGCACTGGTCGGTCAGAACGGTGCCGGGAAGTCGACGATCGTGCGATTGCTCTGTCGACTGTACGAACCAGACCACGGCGAGATCCTGTGGGACGGGATCGACATCAGGTCCCTGCCCGTCGATGAGCTCCGGCAGCGGATCGGTGCGGTCTTCCAGGACTACTCGGAGTACGAGGCGAGCGTTCGTGACAACGTCGCGTTCGGCGATGTCGATGCTGCAGACCCAGAAGCCAGCGTTCGTCTCGCTGTCGATCGTGCCGGGGCGACGAAGATCGTCGAGACGCTTCCGTACGGACTCGACACGTTCCTCACGCGGATGTTCACGGACTCGGCAGACAGGGACGACCCGGAGACGGGGGTGATCCTCTCCGGAGGTCAAGGTCAGCGGCTCGCCTTCGCCCGCGCCATGATGCGCGCAGATCGAGACGTCATGATCCTCGATGAGCCGAGCTCGGGTCTCGATGCGTTCGGCGAGACGGAACTGCACGCGACACAGCGCCGAGTCCGTCGTGGACGGGCATCCCTGCTGATCTCGCACCGGCTGAACACCGTCCGGGATGCCGATGAGATCATCGTCCTCGACGAAGGTGCGGTCATCTCTTCCGGTACCCATGCTGAACAGCTTCGGGAACGCGGACTCTACTGGGAGTTGTTCGAAGCACAATCCCGCGGCTACCGAGAGGATGCGGCGGTCGGCGCGACGTCGCAGGCGAACGCGTGACGCTGATCATCGGGGTCGGCTGCTTCGGCGCAGCCGCTGTCGCGTTCGCGGTCCTTGCTCTTGCGCGGTACCGGGTGTACCGCGTGTACGGAATCAGCATGCTGCCCGCCCTCGACAATGGTCAGGCTGTTCTGGTCCGGAAGAAGACGAGGGGAATCGCCGTCGGCCAGCTGGTCGTCTTCGACGGTGACGGATTGCCTTACGTGGATTGCGAAAGCGGCTCTCAGTGTTTTCCGAAGGAGTTCAGCGGCACAGCTGTCAAACGAGTTGTGGACATCCGGGTGGAAAACGGTGGAATCGTCTTCGAAGTCTTGGGTGACAATCGTGCGGCGAGCATTGATTCACGCAACTTCGGCGTGATTTCGTTCGAACGAGTGATCGGCGTCGTCGTCGGCCGGACCGGTCTTCACGGCGCCTCTTCACAAAAATGACGTCAATTGCTACCGTTGACATCGAGCCCGGGGTGGCGCACGACGCTCTTGTGGTCAATGCGTGGGTCGATGATGAACGCCGTCACGCTCCGGACGGTGCTCGAGAACCAGGGGAAGTCACAATGCAGGCAAACACCATGAAGAAGTCATTCGCGCTCGCGGCGACGCTGCTCGTCGCGGCGACGCTCGGGCTCGGCGCCGCAGCAGCGGTGCACGCCGACGGTGCGCCGACGCATGCGTCAGCCGGCGCACCGTTCAAATGGAAGAACTGAACGACCTCGACCCGGGGCGGGGTGTCGCCAGTGGCGGCGCACCGCCCTCCGTCGCCTGTGCCGCGTCGGACGCTACATCCGGGCCGCCGCGAGCGACGCCGCGATCCCGAGCACGACGAACGCCAGCACCGTCCAGCCGTGCACCCGGTGGGTGATCGGCGCCGCCGTCACGGTCGCGGGCGGCGGGCCGTCCTGCGGAGCCGGGGCGGGTACGAGGGCCAGCATCCGCGCGGCCGCAGCGTCGACGTCGAGGTGATCCGGGCCTCCCGGTCGGCCCGGGACCTGGGCGGTGAGCCGCGCGGTCGGGCGGGTCGCGATCCAGACGCGGCGGACGCCCTCGCTCGTGACGACCTCGATGCCGTACTTCGTGCGCACCTCGGTGACACGCGACCACGTGTAGGTGCTGGTGCGGTGGACGTCCACGATCCGCAGGTGCTCGGGCGTCAGCTCGATGCGCGGACGCCAGAGCGCGGCCCACGCCACGAACGCGATGCAGATGCTCGGGACCGGGACGAGCCACGGGTTGCTGCCACCGAGCAGTGCCAGGGGGACGAGCGCCACCGCGACGACCCAGAGGGCGATGGCGAGACGGCGGAGGCCCGGGGCGACGATGGTGGTGTGCACCGGACGAGGTTACGAGATGCCTCCCCGGAGACGCCCGGGGAGCGGGTGTGACACACCAGCGCGTATCTCCGGACGACCCGATTCCCCGGGGAGGCAGATCCTGCGTGGACCTCTCGTGCCGACAATGGTCGTCGCCCCCAGTTCGGGTGTCAATACCCCATGGCGACGGATTCGGGAAACCCCCACGCCGGGAACGGCGTCAGTCGCGGGATCCGGTCACGAGACGAGCAGTTCGATCTGTTCTCGGATGGTCTCGGCCGTCGGGAACCGCAGACCGACCAGGCCGACGTGCCGCCACCGCACGACCCCGTCGGGACCGATCACGAACACCGACCGACGGAGTCCGATCCCCGGCGCGCGCACGCCGTAGTCGCGGATCACCGAGCCGGCGGTGTCGCTCAGCAGGGGGAACGTCAGCGAGGAGCCGCGCGCGAACGTCTCGTGCGAGTCGAGGGCCTGCGGGCTGATGCCCCACACCACGGCACCCAGGTCGTCGAACTCGTCGAGTTCCGCCTGGTAGCTGCAGAGCTGCGCGGTGCAGACGGCCGTCGCGTCGCCGGGGTAGAAGGCGAGCACCACGGTCCGGCCGATCTCCGACGACAGGTCGTACTCGTCGTCGGTGCGGACCCCGTCGCGGACGATCATGCCCGGCAGGGTGAACGTCGGCGCGGACTCGCCGACCTCGGGGATGCTCATGTGCTCACGCTACGAGAACAACCGGGGGAACGCGCTCGCGACCCAGGGGTACCCGACGAACACCGCGGCGTCGAGCAGGCAGTGCGTGATGATCAAGGGCATCAGGCGGCCCCACTTCGTGTAGATCCAGCCGAACACGATGCCCATCACGGCGTTGCCCACGAACGCGCCGAAGCCCTGGTACAGGTGGTAGCTCCCGCGCAGCAGTGCCGTCGACAGGATCACCTGCCACCGCCCCCAGCCCAGGTCGCCGAGCCGGGCGTAGAGGTACCCGATCACGATGACCTCCTCCTGCAGGCCGGAGCGGATCGCGGACAGCAGCAGGACCGGCACCGTCCACCAGTACGAGTTCAGGGCAGCGGGGTCCACGCTCACCGTGATGCCGAGCGCACGCCCGGCGAAGTACAGGGCGAGCCCCGGGATCCCGATGCACAGAGCGATGAGCGCCGGACCGCCCAGGTCGGGCTTCACCCGGAACCGGTCGATGCCGAGCCGGGACAGGTGCGGGCGGGACGTGCTCCACAGCAGGAAACAGACGAGCGCGACCGGTGCCAGGTCCACCGCGATGCCGAGCAGCTGCCGGGCCAGGTCGACGTACTGCACCGTCGTCGACGAGGTGTTGAGCGCCGTGGACTGCTCGCCGAGCGGGGTCGTCTGCGACAGGTCGTCGATGATCTGGAGGATCGAGTACAGCGCGCTGGCACCCAGTGAGAGCAGCAGCACGATGGTGATCTCGACCCACGTTCGCCGTCGGCTCATCTGCTGTACTCCTGACGGTTGCGAACTACCGGTAGACTGGCGTGTCGGGCGTTCTGCCCGCGGGTGCGGTGCCGACAAATCACTGGCCCGACACTCTCCCAGAAATTGAAGGATGTCCTGTATGGCGCTCGCCACCCGGTCCGACCTGCGCAACGTCGCCATCGTGGCACACGTCGACCACGGCAAGACCACCCTCGTCGACGCGATGCTCACGCAGACCAACTCGTTCGACGCCCACTTCGAGGGCGAAGACCGCATGATGGACTCGAACGACCTCGAGCGCGAGAAGGGCATCACGATCCTCGCGAAGAACACGTCGGTGCTCTACAACGGCAAGCACGCGACCGAGTTCGGCGCGGACGGCCCCATCACCATCAACGTGATCGACACCCCGGGTCACGCCGACTTCGGTGGTGAGGTCGAGCGAGGCCTCTCCATGGTCGACGGTGTCGTCCTGCTCGTCGACGCGTCCGAGGGCCCGCTGCCCCAGACGCGCTTCGTGCTCCGCAAGGCGCTCGCCGCCAAGCTCCCGGTGATCCTGCTCGTCAACAAGACGGACCGCCCCGACTCCCGCATCGACGAGGTCGTCTCCGAGTCGCAGGACCTGCTCCTCGGCCTGGCGTCCGACCTGTCGGACGAGGTCGACGACCTCGACCTCGACGCGATCCTCGACGTTCCCGTGGTCTACGCCTCGGGTCGTGCCGGTGCCGCGTCGCGCAACAAGCCGGCCGACGGCTCGCTGCCCGACAACGACGACCTCGAGCCGCTGTTCGAAGCGATCCTGCAGCACGTCCCCGCGCCGAAGTACGACGACCAGCACCCGCTGCAGGCCCACGTCACCAACCTCGACGCGTCGCCGTTCCTCGGTCGCCTCGCGCTGCTGCGCATCTTCCACGGCACGATGAAGAAGGGCCAGACGGTCGCGTGGGTCAAGCACGACGGCACCGTCGTGAACGCCCGCATCACCGAGCTCCTCATCACCAAGGCCCTCGAGCGCTACCCGGCCGAGTCGGCTGGCCCCGGTGACATCGTCGCCGTCGCCGGCTTCGACACGATCACCATCGGTGAGACGCTGACCGACCCCGAGGACGTCCGCCCGCTGCCGACCATCACGGTCGACGACCCGGCGATCTCGATGACGATCGGCACGAACACCAGCCCGCTCGTGGGCAAGGTCAAGGGTCACAAGCTGACCGCCCGCATGGTCAAGGAGCGCCTCGACCGCGAGCTCATCGGCAACGTCTCGCTCAAGGTCCTCGACATCGGTCGCCCCGATGCGTGGGAGGTCCAGGGCCGTGGTGAGCTCGCGCTCGCCATCCTGGTCGAGCAGATGCGTCGTGAGGGCTTCGAGCTCACCGTCGGCAAGCCGCAGGTCGTCACGAAGCGTGACGAGAACGGCAAGCTGCAGGAGCCGTACGAGCACATGACGATCGACACGCCGGAGGAGTACCTCGGCGCGATCACCCAGCTCATGGCCGCTCGCAAGGGCCGCATGGAGAACATGACGAACCACGGCACCGGCTGGGTGCGCATGGAGTTCATCGTCCCGTCGCGCGGCCTGATCGGCTTCCGCACGTCGTTCCTGACCGAGACCCGCGGCACCGGCATCGCCAACGCGATCTCGCACGGCTACGACGAATGGGCCGGCCCGATCCAGACCCGCATCAACGGCTCGATCGTGTCCGACCGCTCGGGTGTCGTCACGCCGTTCGCCATCACGAACCTGCAGGAGCGGATGACGTTCTTCGTCAACCCCACCGAAGAGGTCTACGAGGGCATGGTCATCGGCGAGAACTCGCGCGCCGACGACATGGACGTCAACATCACGAAGGAGAAGAAGCTCACGAACATGCGTTCGGCGAACGCCGACTCCTTCGAGTCGATGACGCCGTCGCGCCAGCTCTCCCTCGAGGAGTGCCTGGAGTTCGCGCGCGAGGACGAGTGCGTCGAGGTCACCCCGGCCGTCGTCCGCATCCGCAAGGTCGAGCTCGACGCGCAGGCCCGCCAGCGCTCGTACGCCCGCCTGAAGCGTCAGGACGCGTAAGCACCAAGCGACGCGTCGCGTCAGCAAGAGCACGACCTGAGGAGGTCGGGGGTTACGGTGGATGCCGTGACCCTCGACCTCCTCTCGCTGTACCAGGACCTGCACGCCCACCCCGAGCTCGGTTTCCAGGAGCACCGCACTGCGGGCATCGTGGCCGACCGGCTCGCCGAACTCGGTGGCATCGAGGTGACCACCGGCGTCGGCGGCACCGGTGTCGTCGGCGTCCTGTCGAACGGCGAGGGCCCGGTCGTGTGGCTCCGCGCCGACATGGACGGCCTGCCGGTCCAGGAGCGCACGGGGCTGTCCTACGCCAGCCAGCACCGCGGCACCGACGAGGACGGCAACGACGTCCCGACGATGCACGCATGCGGCCACGACATCCACGTCACCTGGCTGCTCGGCACGCTCGAGCGCCTCGTCGCCACCCGGGACCAGTGGAGCGGCACGGTCGTCGGCGTCTTCCAGCCGGCGGAGGAGGTCATCTCCGGCGCCCGCGCCATGGTCGAGGACGGCCTGGTCGACCGGTTCCCGAAGCCCGACGTCGTGCTCGGCCAGCACTCGGCTCCGGCCCCGGTCGGCATCGTCGCGATCGGCTCCGGCCCGGTGATGGCGTCGAGCGACCGGCTCACCGTGACCTTCAACGGTCGCGGGGCACACGGGTCCGCGCCGCAGGCATCCCTCGACCCGGTCGTCACCGCCGCGTCCGCCGTCGTGCGGCTGCAGACCGTCGTCTCGCGCGAGGTCTCGCCGAGCGACGCCGGTGTGGTCACCGTCGGCAGCTTCCACGCCGGCACCCGCGCGAACATCATCCCCGACCAGGCCGTCATCGAGATCTCGACGCGTGCCCGCAACGAGGACACCCGTGCGCGCATCATCGCGTCGATCGAGCGGATCGTCCGTGCCGAGAGCGACGCCGGTGGCCTGCCCGAGCCGACGATCGTGCGGTCGCCCGGTGCCGAGGTGACCGTGAACGACGCGGAGTCCGCTGCCCGGGTGCTCGCGGCCGTCAGCGCCGCCGTACCGGGTGCGCGCGAGCTGGAGATCGGGCTGGCGATGGCGTCGGAGGACGTCGGGCAGCTCGCGACGGCGGCGGGCGTCCCGCTCGTGTACTGGTTCACGGGGATCACCGACCCGGAGCTGTTCCGCCGCGGCGAGGACATCCCGAGCAACCACTCGCCGTTCTACGCGCCGCAGGCCGAGACCGCGATCCCGGTCGGCGTGGACGCCTTGGTCGCCGCGACGCGCGCCTACGTCGCCTGACGGACGGACGGGAGGCGCGGGGCGGCCCCGCCGCGCGGGTGACCGTCCCGGGGACAGGACGTTCACAGCCAACTCGCGCCGTGCCTCCCGGCTCACCCGTTACCGTCGGCGCATGCGTTCCCTCCGTACCCCGCTGATCGCCGCCGTCGCCGCCGGCATCGCCCTGGCCGGACTCACCGGCTGCTCGTCCGACTCCGTGAAGCAGGCGACGGACCTCGGGTCCTCGGTGGCCTCGACGGTCGCGCACGGCGTCGCGGGCATCGACGGCAAGGCGATCCAGGACGGCATGTCCTCGGTCGCGGGCGGCATCGACGGGGCGCTCGACACGGCGCTCAAGGGTGCGAACGTCACCTCTGACGGCAAGGTGCCCGACGGGTTCCCGTCGTCCGACGTGCCGCTCGTCGACGGCACGGTGCTCGGCGGGGGAGCGGGACCGAACGGCTCCGGGTGGGTCGTGCAGGTGCGCGCCGGGTCGGTCGACGACTTCGCCTCCGCCGCGCAGCAGCTCGCCGACGCCGGTTACACCGAGTCGGCGAAGCGCGCCGACTCGTCGAGTGCGTTCGGGATGTTCCGCAGCGACGGGTACCGCGTCGTGCTCACGTTCTCGGACGGCGACGACGGCGTCACCGCGACCTACATCGTCACGGCCCGCTAGTCCCGTACCCTTGGGGGCCATGTCGAAGGCCTCCGTCACGCGCCCCGAGCGCGTCCTGTTCGTGCACGCCCACCCCGACGACGAGACCCTGTCGTCCGGTGGGACGATCGCGACCCTGCTCGAGCTCGGCGCCGAGGTCACCGTGTTGACGGCGACCCGCGGTGAGCGCGGCGAGATGCTCACCGAGCGGCTCGCACCCCTGGCCGGCGACGCACAACGCGTCGCCGCGCACCGTGAGACCGAGATCGACGCGGCACTCGCAGCCCTCGGCGGCCCGGCGCGCCTGTGGCTCGGCGGGCGCGGTGCCCGGCCCACCGACCTGCCGGAACGCCGGTACGTCGACTCCGGCATGCAGTGGGGGCCGGACGGGCGGGCGACCGCCGCCGACGACGCCCCCGTCGACTCGCTGACCGCCGCCGACCTGGGCGAGGTCGTCGACGACGTCCGTGCCGCGATCCGCTCCACCGGTGCGGACGCGGTCGTGAGCTACGCCGACGACGGCGGGTACGGCCACCCCGACCACGTGCGTGTGCACCACGCTGCTCGGTACGCGGCCCGGGCAGAGGAAGTGGCGTTCTCGATGATCGTCGCCCCGGACACCGGGGACGCAGACGTCACCGTCGACGTCCTGCCGGTGCGGGCGAAGGTGCGTGCCGCCGTCGAGCAGTACCGCTCGCAGGTCACCGTCGACCCGGTCGACCCCGCGGACCCGACCGCGCTGTCGTGGGTGATGCCGCACGGCGTCCGCGAGCACGCCCCCGCCGTCGAGGCCTTCCGGCACGACGCCGACCCGCAGCCCCCGGCACCGCAGACCTACGCCGAGATGTCCGGCCAGGGCAAGGTCGCCGCGGTCGCCGTCGCGCTCGTGCTCGGGCTCGTCACCGGCGGACTGGGCACCGTGACGCACCAGCAGACCGTCGGCGCCGCCGCGTTCCCGATCGGCATGGTGATCACCACGCTGCTCGTGATCGGGCTGACCGTGGGCATCCGGCTGCTGTACCGGTCGCGGGCGATGGTCGCCGCGATCGGCATCGGCATCCTCGTCGCGACCCAGGTGCTCGTCTCCGTCGGCGGCCAGGGCTCGCCGCTCGTGCTGGCGAACGCGGCCGGGTACGTGTGGACGTTCGCGCCCGCCGTCATCGCCGCCCTGGTGCTCGCGTGGCCGGACCTGTCGGGGCTGCGGTCCCGGACGGCCCCGGGCCGCGAGTAGACTCGAACCCGCTCGTCGAAGGGAGCACCCGAACCGTGACCTACGTGATCGCCCAGCCCTGTGTCGACGTCAAGGACCGTGCCTGCATCGACGAATGCCCCGTCGACTGCATCTACGAGGGCGACCGCTCGCTGTACATCCACCCCGACGAGTGCGTCGACTGCGGTGCGTGCGAGCCGGTGTGCCCGGTCGAGGCCATCTACTACGAGGATGACCTGCCCGACGAGTGGGCCGACTACTACAAGGCCAACGTCGAGTTCTTCCAGGAAGTCGGCTCGCCCGGTGGCGCCGCGAAGGTCGGTGTGATCCACAAGGACCATCCGGTCGTCATGGCCGAACCGCCCCGCGGCTGAGCCGGACACGCACGTGGCGCTCGACCTGCCCGACTTCCCCTGGGACCAGCTCGTCCCGTTCAAGCAGCGCGCGGCCGGGTACGAGGGCGGCATCGTCGACCTGAGCGTCGGTTCGCCCGTCGACCCGACCCCCGAGGTCGTCCGACGCGCCCTCGCTGACGCCACGGACGCGCACGCCTACCCGCAGGTCGCCGGCACCCCGGCGCTGCGGCAGGCCATCGCCGACTGGTACGGCCGACGCCACGGGGTGCGGCTGACCGAGGCGCACACGCTGCCGACGATCGGGTCGAAGGAGTTCATCGCCGGCCTGGCGCTCTGGCTCGGCATCGGCGCCGGCGACACCGTGGTGTTCCCCGCCGCTGCGTACCCCACCTACGAGCTCGGCGCGGCCCTGGTCGGTGCGGACGCCCTCGCATCGGACGACCCGGCGGCGTGGCCGGCGACGACGAAGCTGGTGTGGCTGAACTCGCCCGGCAACCCCGACGGCCGCGTGCTCTCGATCGACGACCTGCGTGCAGCGGTCGACCGCGCCCGCGAACTCGGTGCCGTCATCGTCGGTGACGAGTGCTACGCCGAGCTCGGCTGGGACCCGCAGTACGCGACCACCCCGACCCCCACGATCCTCGACCCCCGGGTCGTCGGCGACTCGGTCGACGGCGTGCTCAGCGTGTACTCGCTGTCGAAGCAGTCGAACCTGGCCGGGTACCGCGCGGCGTTCGTCGCCGGTGACGCCCGGATCCTCGCCGACGTGCTCGCGGTCCGGAAGCACGCGGGGCTGATGCCGCCGCTGCCGGTGCAGGAAGCGATGATCGTCGCACTCGCCGACCAGACCCACGTGCAGCAGCAGAAGGCCCGCTACCGGGCGCGCCGGAACATGCTCCGACGGGCACTCGAGGACGCCGGCTTCCGCATCGACCACAGCGAGGCCGGCCTGTACCTCTGGGCGACCCGCGGTGAGCCGGCGCTCGACACGGTGTCGTGGTTGGCCGACCGCGGGATCCTCGTCGCACCGGGCACGTTCTACGGCACAGCGGGCGGGGAGCACGTCCGGGTGGCCCTCACCGCGACCGACGAGCGCATCGCCGCGGCGGCCCAGCGGCTGGCCAGCAGCCGTCGGCTCGGCGCCGCGTAGCGCGGGGACGGACCCCGCCGCCGGGCGGATCGTGCATTCCGCCCGGAGCGCAACCGGGGGTTCCCACCAAGTCGTGACCATCGATGTGTGCACGAGCGACAGACGCCGCGATTAGGCTGTCAACGTGACTGACACTGCCAACGACGCTCAGAAGACGGCCACACCGCCCACGACGCCCGTGCCCGTGAGTCCCGCCGCCGAACAGACGGGCGAGACCGCGACGCTGACGTACCCGGGCGGCAGCGCGGAGTTCCCGATCCTGCCGAGCGTCGACGGCGCGTCCACGATGGACATCTCGACGTTCAAGAAACAGACCGGGATGAACACGCTCGACTACGGGTTCGTGAACACCGGGTCGACCAAGAGCGCGATCACCTACATCGACGGCGACGAGGGCATCCTGCGGTACCGCGGGTACCCGATCGACCAGGTCGCGTCGAACTGCACCTTCCTCGAGGTCGCGTGGCTCCTGATCTACGGCGAGCTGCCCGACGAGTCCGAACTCGCCGACTTCGACGCCCGCATCCGTCGGCACACCCTGCTGCACGAGGACCTCCGGCGCCTGTTCGACGCGCTCCCGCACTCCGCGCACCCGATGTCCGTGCTGTCCAGCGCCGTCAGTGCCCTGTCGACGTACTACGAGGACGACATGGACGTCGACGACCCGGAGAAGGTCGAGCTGCAGACCGTGCGGCTGCTCGCCAAGCTGCCGGTGATCGCCGCCTACGCGCACAAGAAGTCCATCGGGCAGGCGTTCCTGTACCCGGACAACGGGCTGTCGTTCGTCGACAACTTCCTGCGCCTGAACTTCGGCACCATGGCCGAGACCTACCAGCCGAACCCGGTGCTGTCGAAGGCCCTCGACCGGCTCCTCATCCTGCACGAGGACCACGAGCAGAACGCCTCCACCGCGACGGTCCGCCTGGTCGGCTCGACGAAGGCGAACATGTTCGCGTCGATCTCGGCCGGCATCAACGCCCTGTACGGGCCGCTGCACGGCGGCGCGAACGAGGCCGTGCTCGAGATGCTGCAGCAGATCAAGGACTCCGGCGAGCCGGTGCAGCGCTTCGTCGAGCGGGTGAAGAACAAGGAGCGCGGCGTGAAGCTCATGGGCTTCGGACACCGCGTCTACAAGAACTACGACCCCCGCGCGAAGCTCGTCAAGGAGTCGGCCGACGAGGTCCTCGAGTCCCTCGGCGTGCAGGACGACCTGCTCGACATCGCGAAGGAGCTCGAGCAGATCGCGCTGAGCGACCAGTACTTCATCGACCGCAAGCTCTACCCGAACGTCGACTTCTACACCGGCATCATCTACAAGGCGATGGGCTTCCCGCCGCGCATGTTCACGGTGCTGTTCGCGATCGGCCGCCTGCCCGGCTGGATCGCGCAGTGGCGCGAGCTGAACAACGACCCGCTCAACAAGATCGGTCGCCCGCAGCAGCTCTACGTGGGTGCGCCGAAGCGGGACCTCCCCGCGCGCTGACGCGCGTTCTCACCCGCGAAAGCGACAGAGTCCCGCGAACAGTTCGCAGGACTCTGTCGCTTTCGCGGGGCCAGGCCTACGCGTGGAGCGCGGTGTTGAGCTGGATGCCCTCGCCCTTGCGCTGCAGCGCCTCGACGGCGCCGGACAGGCTGTTGCGGCGGAACAGGACGTTCGGGGTGCCGGACAGCTCGGCGGCCTTGACGGTCTTCGGCGTGCCGTCCGGGTTCGGTGCGGCGCCGACCAGGACGACCTTCGTTCCCGCCGTGACGTACAGGCCGGCCTCGATGACGGAGTCGTCGCCGAGGGAGATGCCGAGACCCGCGTTCGCACCGAGCAGCGCGCGCTCGCCCAGGGAGACCCGGTGCGTGCCGCCGCCGGAGAGCGTGCCCATGATGGACGCCCCGCCGCCGATGTCGGTGCCGTTGCCGACGACGACGCCCTGCGAGACACGGCCCTCGATCATGGCGTCGCCGAGGGTGCCGGCGTTGAAGTTCACGAAGCCCTCGTGCATGACGGTCGTGCCCGGTGCCAGGTGCGCCCCGAGACGGACGCGGTTGGCGTCACCGATGCGGACGCGGTCCGGCACGACGTAGTCGACGAGACGGGGGAACTTGTCGATGGCGTGCACGGCGATGCCCGCGCGCTGCAGCGACGGGCGCAGGCGGGTCAGGGACTCCGGGTGGACCGGCCCCGCGTTCGTCCACGCGACGATCGGGAGGTACCCGAAGACACCGTCGAGGTTGATGGTGTTCGGACGCACGTGCAGGTGGCTCAGCAGGTGCAGACGCAGGTACGCGTCCTCGGTGCTGGTCGGGGCGGCGTCGATGGTGACCTCGGTGGTGACGGCCTCGATCCGGACCTCGCGGCGGGGGTCGTCGCCGACGTGCGCCTGCAGTGCTGCCGGGAACACCGCGTCGGTCGGCAGCGGGCCGAGGTGGGTCTCCGGGTACCAGGTGTCGAGCGTCGTGCCGTCGGCGGCGATCGCCGCGAGGCCGTGGCCCCAGGCGTGCGTCGGGCGGTCGGCGGTGGCGGTCGGGTCGGTGGCAGCGGTCGTGTCGGTCACCGCACCAGGGTACCGACGCACTGGACGGGAGCACCGGACCGACCGGACGGACGCTGCGGAACCGCACCGTGCCTCCCGGCCGCCGTGCCGTGGGCCAGCGCGACGGGAGCGACGGCAGATAAGGTGACCGCATGCCGGAGCAGCTCGACCTCACCGCCTCGTCCATCGACATCACCCGTGCCATCTGCGACATCGAATCGGTGTCGGGGAACGAGCAGGCCCTCGCTGACGCGATCGAGGCGGTGCTCGCACCGCTGCCGCACCTCGAGGTGATCCGGGACGGCGACGCGATCGTCGCCCGCACGAACCTCGGCCGCGACCGCCGCGTCGTGATCGCCGGGCACATCGACACCGTGCCGCTCAACGACAACCTGCCGACCGAGTTCCGCACCGCCGAGGACGGCACCGAGATCCTGTGGGGTCGCGGCACCGTCGACATGAAGGCGGGCTGTGCAGTGCAGCTCAAGCTCGCGTACGACCTGGTCGAGCCCTCGGTCGACGTCACGTGGGTCTGGTACGACCACGAAGAGGTCAGCGACCTGCTCAACGGCCTCGGTCGTCTCGCCCGGACCCGTCCGGAACTGCTGGCCGCCGACTTCGCCATCCTGGGGGAGCCGTCCGGCGCGCAGATCGAGGGTGGCTGCAACGGCAACCTCCGCGCCGAGATCCGCACGTTCGGCAAGCGTTCGCACAGCGCCCGCAGCTGGATCGGCGACAACGCGATCCACAAGACGGCACCGATCCTCGCCACGCTGGCCGCCTACGAGCCCCGCACCGTCACGGTCGACGGGCTCGAGTACCGCGAGGGCCTCAACGCCGTCGGGATCAGCGGCGGCATCGCGGGCAACATCATCCCGGACGAGGCGATGGTGCACGTGAACTACCGCTTCGCGCCGTCGCGTTCGGCCGACGAGGCCGTGGCGCACATCCGCGAACTCTTCGACGGCTACGACGTGACCATCGTCGACCTCGCCGCCGGTGCCCGCCCCGGCCTCGACGCCCCGCTCGCGCAGGACTTCGTGTCGGCGGTCGGTGGCCCGGAGCCCCGCCCGAAGTACGGCTGGACCGACGTCGCCCGCTTCTCGGCGCTCGGGGTGCCCGCGGTCAACTACGGACCCGGCGAACCCGTCTTCGCCCACCACGACGACGAGCAGGTCCCGGTCGCGCAGATCACCGCGGTCGAGGCCGGCCTCCGTCGGTGGCTGACGGCCTGACGACGGCCGGGGCCACCCGGCCGACCCCTGCACGCACCCGTTGGCGCGCCCGCTACCGGGTGGTGCCGTGGTGGGTCCGCATCACGGTCGTCTACGTGCTCGCCCGGTTCGTCACCGGACTGATGATGCAGGCCTTCGCGAGCGTGCAGGCGGCGAACTCGTTCACCGTCCAGCACCCGGCGTACCTGTCGTTCGCGTCGATCTGGGACGGTGCCTGGTACCGCGTGATCGCGACCGGCGGCTACCCGTCGACCCTGCCCGTGGACGCGGCAGGGCACGTGACCGAGAACGCGTGGGCGTTCATGCCCGCGTACCCGTTCCTGGTGCGTGGCCTGATGCTGCTCACCGGAGCGTCGTTCGAGTTCGTCGCGGTGGCGGTCTCGCTGCTCGCCGGACTCGGCGCTGCACTCGTGTTCCGTCGCCTGATGGGGCGCTTCCTCGACCCGGCGCGGGCGACCTTCGCCACGGTGCTGTTCTGCGTCGCGCCCGTGTCGGCGATGTTCCAGGTGGCGTACGCCGAGTCGATGGGGCTGTTCCTGCTGCTCGTCGCGCTGCTGCTCATGGTCGACCGGCGGTGGTGGACGATGCTGCCCGTCGTGCTGCTGCTCGGTATGACCCGGCCGACCGGGCTCGCGTTCGCGCTGCTCGTCGTGCTGTTCGTCGGCGCCTGGGCGATCCGGCCAGCGTGGGTGCGGTCGTCGGAGCCGCTCACCCTGCGCCGCCTCGTGCCGCCCGCCGTGGTCGCGGTCGTGTCCGGACTGGTCGGCCTGGCGTGGCCGGCGATCGCCTGGGCCGTCACCGGGGTGCCCAAGGCGTACACCGACACCGAGCTCGCCTGGCGGTCGTCCTACGTCGGGTGGCAGGAGCTCGTGCCGTTCGCGCCGTGGATCCAGGGCTTCGGGTGGTGGTTCCACCAGCCCGCCGGCGGGGTCCTGCTGGCCGTCGTGGTCGTCGGCTTCGTGGCGTTCGTCTGCATGCCCGCAGCCCGGGTGATCGGGATCGAGCTGCGCCTCTGGGGCATCGCCTACGTCGTGTACCTGCTCGCCGTGTTCTTCCCGCAGTCGAGCACCTGGCGGATCCTGGTGCCGATCGCGCCGCTGCTCGGCATCGTGGCGCTGCCGCGGTCCCGCGTGTACCGGGTGGCCGTCGTGGTGGCGTTCGTCGGGCTGCAGTGGGTCTGGCTGTACTACTGCTGGTGGATCGACGGCTACGACTGGACCCCGCCGTGATCGGCACGGCGCTCACGGGCCTGGGCGCGGGCCAGGAGCCGTGCGGCGGGACCGCTCCGCTCGCGCTTCGGCACCGTCGCTGACATCGGCTCCGGGTCACCCGGCCGCCAGTTCGCCGCCGCCACGACCATCGCGTTGACGGTGGCGATGAACGGCACCGCGAAGAACGCGCCGACGACACCCGCGATCGTCGTGCCCGCGGTCACCCCGAGGACGACTCCGAGCGGGTGGACCTTGACGGCCGTGCCGGTCAGGAACGGGTGCAGGACGTGGCTCTCGAGCTGCTGCACGACCACCACGATGCCGAGCATCACGAGCGCCGGCACCCAGCCGTTGAAGACCAGGGCGATGAGCACCGCGACCGCACCGGCGACGATCGCCCCGACGACGGGGACGAACGCGCCGAAGAAGACGATCACGCCGATCGGGATCGCCAGCGGGATCTGCAGGGCGAGCGCGCCGATGGTCACGCCGAGGGCATCGGTGACGGCGACGACCAGCTGGACGCGGATGAAGCTCGTCAGCGTCTTCCAGCCGGCGTGCCCCGCGACGTCGATGCGAGCACGTGCCCGGCGCGGGAAGAGCCGGACGACCCACCCCCAGATGCGCGGGCCGTCGATGAGCACGAACAGCGTCGTGAACACGATGATGAACAGCCCCTCGAGCACGTGCACGGCGCCGGTGCCGGCGGCCTGGAACCCGGACAGGATCGTCGCGGCGTGCGCCTGCAGGTAGTCGAAGCCGTTCGACACCCACGAGTCGACGTCCTTCGCCGTGATCCCGAACGGCTCGCTGTCGAGCAGGGTCCGCAGGGACTGCACGCTGTGGTGGAGCCGGCGTTCGAGCGACGGCAGGTCGGACCGCACCTGCTCGGTGACGAGCAGCGCCAGCCCGCCGAGCGCCAGCACCAGCGCGACGAGGCTCGACAGCACCGCCGTCCACTTCGGCCACCGGTGCCGCTGCAGGAACGACGACATCGGCATGAGCAGTGCGCACACGAGCAGCGCGATGAGGAACGGCACCACGATGTCCTGCAGCAGCACGACCAGCGCCACCAGGACGGCGAGGCCGGCACCGACGACGAGGATGCGCCAGGTGAACGCCGCGCCGATCCGAAGGCCAGCGGGCACTGCGTCGTCGGACCTGCCGGTCGGCTCGGACCGGTCGGGTCGTCCGCTGGGGGACTGACGGCGCATGGAGCGGATGTTCGGCATCCGCCAAGGTTACGAACGGAACCCGCGAAGAACCGCCGATCCGACACCCCCAACCTGGGCGGTTTCGCAGTTGCCCCATCAATACGAGATAATGAGCGGGCATGTACTGCACGAAAGGGGACATCTGATGGCAGCCATGAAGCCGAGGACCGGTGACGGGCCGATGGAGGCTGTTAAGGAGGGTCGACTCATCATCGTGCGGGTTCCGCTCGAAGGAGGAGGCCGCCTGGTCGTCTCGGTCAACGATGCCGAGGCCAAGGAACTCCATGACGCACTCGCTGAGGTCGTCTCGGCCTCGTAGTCGAAAGCACCAGAACGACGGGTCCGGAGCGTGTACGCGCCGGGCCCGTCGTCTGCGTCCGGGGCGCCGCGCCGTCGGCGTGCGCGCCCGTCGCGCTGTCGGTCGCGTCCGACAGGATGGCCTCGTGCCGAGGACCTACATGCCGATCCGCCGCGTCGAGGAGTACCGCGACCCGGACCCGATGCCGCGCGACGTCTGGCCGGCGACGCTGCCCCCGGTGCGGCAGCTGCTCGACGAGGGACTCGACCTCGACCCGGTAACGGTGTTCGTCGGCGACAACGGTGCGGGCAAGTCCACCCTGATCGAGGCCATCGCGCTCCGGTTCGGCATGTCACCCGAGGGCGGCTCCACCCTGGCGAACCACTCGACGCGTCCGTCCGAGTCGTCGCTGTGGCAGCACATCGTCCTCCGCCGTGACTTCGGTGCGCCCCGCGGTGGGTTCTTCCTGCGTGCCGAGACCATGCACGGCTTCTTCACTTACCTCGAGGACAATCCCAACCACTCCCGCCCCGAGCCGGTGTTCCACGAGCGGAGCCATGGCGAGTCGTTCCTCGACTTCGTCATCGACCGCGCGCAGTGGCCGGGGCTCTGGATCCTCGACGAACCGGAGTCGGCGCTGTCCTTCTCCGGGTGTCTGACGCTCATCGCGCTGCTGCGGTCGATCGTCGACAGCGGGGTCGGGCAGGTCGTGCTCTCGACGCACTCACCGGTCCTGGCGGCGTTCCCCGGCGCGACGATCCACGAGGTCGGCGAGTGGGGGTTCCGGCGCACCGAGTGGGAGGACCTCGATCTGGTGCGCAACCAGCGGTCGTTCCTCGAGTCACCGGAGCGGTACCTGCGGCACCTCGAGTGACCGGTGGGGACGGCTGCTACGCGGTGACCTTCGTCAGCTGCAGCAGCCCGTCACCAGCCGGCGAGAGCGCACTGCGCACCGCACCCGACGTCGACACCTCGGTGAGCAGCAGCCGGAAGTCGGTCGTCGCCCGGTCGCGCTTGACCGGGTCGGCGACGCGTCCGCGCCACAGGGCGTGCGGCACCAGGACGGTCCCGCCGAGGCGTGCGAGCCGCAGCCCGTGCTCGACGTACTCGATGACGTGCTCGGGGTCGGCATCGACCAGGACGACGTCGTACGACGCCTCGTTCATCCGGGGGAGCACCTGGTTCGCGCGGCCCGGGATGAGCCGGATCCGAGCGGGGGCGGTGCCGGCGCTGATGTAGGCGTCGCGGGCGAACTGCTGGTGGTCGACCTCGACGTCGATCGTGGTCAGGGTCGCGTCCGGCGCGCCGCCGAGCAGGTACAGCCCGGAGACTCCCAGGCCCGTCCCGATCTCGATGATGCTCGTTGCTCGGGAGGCTGCGGCGATGACGCCGATCTGCGCGCCGATCGCGGGCGAGATCGCCTCGACACCGAGCTCCAGGGAGTGCTCACGAGCGCGGGCGATCGCCTCGGACTCCGAGACGATGTCCTCGGCGAACTTCCAGTTCGACTCTTTCTCTGACACGCACACTCCGTTCGGTTGACAACTCTAGGGGTGCATCGGAGCCGTACGGGTTAGGCTCGCTCACGTGAACATCCCGCTCGACAAGATCCTGATCATCGGGATCATTGCCGTGCTCCTGCTCGGGCCGCAGCGCCTGCCGATGTACGCCCAGAAGTTGGCCGAGTTCGTGAAGGCCGTCCGCCGGTTCGCCGACACCGCGAAGGAGCGGATGCGCGACGAGATGGGCCCCGAGTTCGACGACATCGAGTGGCAGAAGCTCGACCCGCGACAGTACGACCCCCGCCGGATCATCCGCGATGCGCTCCTCGACTCCGGCGGCGCCAGCAGCGCCGCCGCGGTCCAGACCGCGCAGGTGACCGCCTCCAAGGTGCGCGCGACGGCTCCCGTCGTGCCGCTGGCCGCGGGAGAAGCGCCACCGTTCGACGCGGAAGCGACCTGACGCCCGTCACGTGACCACCTGACGGACGGGAGGCCCGGTGCCAGCTGGCACCGGGCCTCCCGTCGTCGGTATGGTGACGACTACTTCAGGTCGACTACTTCAGGTCGGCGAGGAAACGATCTGTCCAGGCGAGTGCCGCTGCGCTCGGGACGGAGCTGCAGGTGGACGACGCCGTCGTCGAGGCGCAGGGCGTGTCGCGGTCGAGCGACCAGTAGTGGATCCCGGCGAGGCCGTTCGCCTTCGCGTAGGCGGACAGGGTGTCGACGTCGGCGACGGTGAAGACCTCGTCGGTGGTGTCGTTGACGCCGATCATCGGGGTGACCTCGATCTTCGACGACGCGATGCCGTACGTGTGCTGCAGGTTCGTGACGGCCTGGATCGAGGACTTGCCCATCTGGCAGGTGGAGCCGGAGAGCACGCAGTTCGCGGTGGTCGCGCGGCCGAAGTCCATCGTCATGAGGTTGATCGTGTAGTTCGTCAGGGTCGACGCCTTGATCGCCTTCACGGTGGCGTCGCCGGTGCTGTTCAGCCCGCCGTACGAGCCGTCGCTGGCGGCCAGGGTCGCGAGCGTGAACGAGAAGCGCATGCCCGGGTACTTCGCCTGGGCGAGGGCTGCGGCGCTCACGAGGTTCTGCACGTCGGCGGCCGACTGACCGCTCTCGATGTCGAAGTCGACGCCGATCATGTGCGGGGTCGCGTACCGGGCGATGAACGACTGCAGTGCGGCGCCCGAGCACTTGAACGAACCGGCGGCTCCACCGGTGCTGACGATGTAGTCCACCCCGGCGGCGTCGAGCTTCGGGATGTTGGCGTTCGCGAAGGCATCCGCCGCGACGCCACCCCAGTTCTCGCTGCCGCACGTGCCGGTCGCGAAGGCGAGGGTGATCGCCTTGAGGCCGGGCTCCCGGGTCGACACCAGGCTGTTGCTCGAGCCGACCACCGGGATCCGCGTCCCGGTGACCGCGGTGTTCATGACGTTCGTGTTCCAGTCGAGGTTCACGGTGATGTCCTTGTACGGGCTGAACACCAGTCCGCTGGCCGTGCCGCCGCTCCCGCCCGTGCCGGGGGTCGTCGTCCCCCCACCGGGAGGAGTGGTGCCGCCGCCCGTGCCGGAGCAGGCGCCGGTCGACGTCCACGGCTGGCCGCTGCCCGTTGCCCCGGCGTGCGTCGCGGGGTCATCGCCCTGCGTCCACCAGTTCGCGGTGTAGTTCGATCCGTTCTCGCTGACGGTGGCACCGCCGGAGTACGCGGTGCCGGCGGTCCACGCGGTCGCGCACGACGGTGTCGCGGCGATGGCCGGTGCTGCGGCGAGGGATCCGCCGGCGATCACTGCGGCGACGGTGGCCACGAGGCCGATCCGTACTCGGGTGTTCTGGTTCACACGGTTCTCCTGTCCTCGGCCGGACGTCGTCGTCCGGCGGGTGGAGCCCAGGCGGTCACATTCCGCAAGGGCATTGTGCAATGCCCTTGCATAATGCTCCGGGGTGGAACGACCTGTCCATGAACGAACGTACAGGCGTGCGCCGAGCGGATGGCAGGCGCCCGTCGTCAATCGCGGGTGGCGACGATCGTGTACGTCAGGGGAACACGGTCGCGGTCAGCGTCGGGCCACGCCCACGAGCCGTCGCCGGTGTCCTCCATGCGGGGAGTGAAGCGCCAGGGCAGGGTGCGCCCCTCGTCCAGGCGGCGGAGTCGGAGTCCGGCGCCGAGCAGCGCGTTCACGATCTCGGACAGCGGGTGCGGCCATTCGAACGTGCGGGTGTTCGCCACGGTGCCGTCGCCGGCGTAGGTGCCGGCGTCGTCCCACTGCTGCGCGGTGCCGTCCGGGAAGTACCGGTACCGGGTGACGAGCTCGTCGGCGGTCTCGTCGAGGCCGTAGAGCGCGGGGTGGCCGTCGCGGATGAAGAACACCCCGCCCGGGCGCAGCAAGCCGGCGACCTGTGCGGCCCAGCGGTCGAGGTCGGGGAGCCAGCAGATCGTGCCGATGCTCGTGTAGACGACGTCGAAGTCGCCGGAGACGGCAGCGCGGGCGTCGAGCACGTCGGTCTCCACCCAGGTGACGTCGAGGCCGAGCCGCGTCGCGAGGCCGGCGGCGGAGGCGAGCGCCGCGGGGGAGAAGTCGACGCCGGTGAGCCGGGCTCCCTCGCGGGCGAGCGAAACGGTGTCGGTGCCGATGTGGCACTGCAGGTGGCAGACGTCGAGGCCGGCGAGCGAGCCGTTCGGCAGCCACGGCGTCAGGGCCGGCAGGTCGTCGCGCACGACGTCCGAGCGGTGCGCCGGGTCGGACAGCTCGTCGACGGCGTAGGCGCCCTCGTGGATCGGCACCCGGTCGTCCCAGTTCGCCCGGTTCGTGTCGCGGGCGCGGTCCCAGTCGACGCTGACGTGATCCATGCTCATGCTGACGAGCCTAGGACAGCGACAGCCCCAGCTTCCGCCCGGCCAGTCCGCGCCCCATCGTCGTGATGCCGTCGGCGATCGCGGCGAGGGCGACTGCCGCGGGGTCCTCCGGCGCGCCGAGCACGACCGGCAGGCCGGTGTCCCCGCCCTCGCGGAGCGGCACGGACAGCGGCACGCTGCCGAGCACCGGCACGGGGGCGTCCTGGCCGCGGGAGAGCCGTGCGGCGGTCTCGGCGCCACCGCCCTCGCCGAACAGGTGCAGGACCGAGCCGTCGGGCTGCACGAGCCCGGCCATGTTCTCGATGACCCCGATCACCCGCTGGCCCGTCTGGCGTGCGACGATCCCGCTGCGCTCGGCGACGTCGGCCGCAGCGGCCTGGGGTGTGGTGACGACCAGGACCTCGGCGTGGGGGAGGAGCTGGCCGACCGAGATCGCGACGTCGCCGGTACCGGGCGGCAGGTCGAGCAGGAGCACGTCCAGGTCGCCGAAGAACACGTCGGTCAGGAACTGGTTCACGGTGCGGTGCAGCATCGGGCCACGCCAGGAGACCGCGGTGGAGGCGTCGTCGACGAACATCCCGATCGACACGACCTTCACGTCGTGGGCGACGGGCGGCAGGATCATGCTGTCCACCCGGGTCGGCCGCGGCGCGACGCCGTGCTCGTCGGTCAGTCCCATCAGCCCGGGGATGCTGAAGCCGTGCACGTCGACGTCGACGATCCCGACCCGCAGGCCCCGGCGGGCGAGCGCGACGGCGAGGTTGGCGGTGACCGTCGACTTGCCGACACCACCCTTGCCGCTCGTGACGGCGATCACCCGGGTGAGCGAGTCCGCCGTGAACTGGATGCCGTTCGGCCGGCCGGCCCGCAGGCGTTCGGTCAGCGCGGCACGCGTCGCGGGGGCCATCACCGACACGTCGACGTCGACCGACGACACCCCGTCCACGGAACCGGCGGCGACGCGCACGTCGCGCTCGATGGTGTCGGCGGCGGGGCACCCCACGATCGTGAGCTGCAGGTCGACGCGCACAGCGCCTCCTGGCTGCACGTCGACCCCACGGATCATGTCGAGCTCCGTGACGGGCCGACGGATCTCGGGGTCGATCACGCGGCCGAGCGCAGCGAGGACCGCCGTGCCCAGCTGCTCGTCGGCGGGAGCCGCGTCAGCCACGGGTGGAGCTGCCGGGCTCGTTCGCGTAGCCGGCGTCGTCGGCGTCGCGCCGGTCGAGTTCCTCGAGCAGCGACCGCAACTCGGCACGGATGAAGTCCTTCGACGCCATGTCGCGCATCGCCAGCCGGAGCGCGACGACCTCGCGCGCCAGGTACTCGGTGTCCGCCAGGTTGCGCTCCGCACGCTGCCGGTCCTGCTCGAACTGCACGCGGTCGCGGTCGTCCTGCCGGTTCTGCGCGAGCAGGATGAGCGGGGCGGCGTACGAGGCCTGCAGCGACAGCACCAGGGTCAGTGCGGTGAAGCCGATCGCGGCGGAGTCGAACTGCCACGGCTTCGGCGCGAGGGTGTTGTAACCCATCCAGACCACACAGAACAGGGTGAGGCCGATGAGGAACCACGGCGTGCCCATGCCCCGTGCGATGCCCTCGGTCGCGCGACCGAACGTGTCACCGCGTCCGCCACGACGGCGGGTCGGGAGCACGCGCGTGCGCATGCCCTTGGGGGAGTCGAGGCGGACGTCGGAGCGCTCGCGATCACGACGGTTCTCATCCGTTCGGGCCACGGGTGGTCCTCCTTCCCGTCGTCACGGGTGTCTTGCGCGGGCGTTGGCGTGGAAGCGGTGAGGGTTCCCCCTCGCCCTGACTTCGCCAGTCGTCCGGCAGGACGTGGTCGAGGACATCGTCGATCGTCACCACCCCGACGAGGCGGTGGGCGTCGTCGACCACGGGGACGGACAGCAGGTTGTAGGTCGCCATCACGCGGGTGACCTCGGCGGCGCTCGCGTCGACCCGGACCGGCTCGGTCTGCTGGTCGATGAGCGTGCCGAGCCGTTCGTTCGGCGGGTAGCGGAGCATGCGCTGGAAGTGCACCAGCCCGAGGAACCGACCGGTCGGCGGCTCGTACGGCGGCAGCGTGACACACACCGCGGCACCGAGCACCGGGGCGAGGTCGTGTCGGCGGACGAGTGCGAGCCCCTCGGCGACGGTCGCGTCGGCGGAGACGATGACGGGCTCGGTGGTCATCAGACCACCGGCGGTGTCCGGCTCGTACTCCAGGAGCATGCGGACGTCCTGCGCCTCCTCCGGCTCCATGAGCTGCAGGAGCGCCTCGCTCCGTTCGTCGGAGAACTGCGCGAGCACGTCGGCGGCGTCGTCCGGCTGCATCTGGTCGAGGACGTCGGCCGCGCGGGAGTCCTCGAGCCGCGACAGGATCTCGACGCGCTCCTGGTCGGGCATCTCCTCGAGCACGTCGGCCAGTCGGTCGTCGGGGAGCTCCTCGGCGACCTCGAACCGGCGTTCCTCCGGCAGGTCGAGCAGCGTGCTCGCCAGGTCGGCGGGCACCAGGTCGGAGTACGCCGCGATGACGTGCTCGGCGGACTGGGCCTCGCCGGGGAGTTCGTCCTCGGTGACCTCGTTCCACGTCGCGAACGTCGTCGGGCCCTTGCCGAACGGCGACGGGGTGGTCTTCGGCTTGCGGAGGAAGAGCTGCGCGACCTCCCAGTCGCCCTGCCCGCGGTCCTCGATCGCGACGTCCTCGATGGTGGCGCGGATGCGCTGGTTCTTGATGAGCACCTTGCGACCGAGCATCTCGGCGATCACCCGGACCTCGCCGCCGCGCTGCTCGAAGCGGCGCATGTTGACGAGCCCGGTGGTGATGACCTGGCCGGCACCGATCGAGGTGATGCGGCCGACGCTGACGAAGATGCGGCGCTTGCCCGGCACCTCGACGATCAACCCCACGACGTGCGGGGGATCGGCCCGGCGGTAGACCACCAGGACGTCCCGGACCTTGCCCACGCGGTCGCCCGCGGGGTCGAAGACGGAGCACCCGGCGAGGCGGGCGACGAAGACCTTCGTGGCGCTCACCCGACCCAGCGTAGTCGGTTGCGTGCTGGCGCTTCCCCGGCGGTGCACGTGCGATTGCAAGGTGCGCGGTGAATGATGGCTGTGTGAGCAATCAGAGTCCCTTCGCCGGCAGGACCGCCCAGGCCTTCCCGACGCTGCCCAAGGGCGACGTCCTCGGCACGTACGACAGCTACCCCGATGCGCAGCGCGTCGTGGCGAAGCTCGCCGACGCCGACTTCCCGGTCAACCAGCTCTCGATCGTGGGCAACGACCTGAAGACCGTCGAGCGCGTCACCGGCAAGATGACCTACGGCCGTGCGGCGATCGCCGGAGCCCTGTCCGGTCTCTGGCTCGGCATCTTCTTCGGCATCGTGCTCACCCTGTTCTCGCCGAGCTCCGGTGGCCTGATCCTCGCCGCCGCGATCATCGGCGCCGCGTTCGGCATGCTCTACGGCATCGTCTCGTTCGCGATCACCAAGCGACAGCGCGACTTCACGAGCGTCCACCAGGTGCTCGCCACGAACTACCAGATCGTCGTCAACCCGCAGCTGACCGGTCAGGCGCAGCGGATCCTGGGTGAGCACGGTGCGACGCCGTCCACGCACTGGAACGAGCAGCCCCAGCAGGGCGCTCCCGGCGCACCGGTGCAGGGACAGCAGCCGTGGCGTCCCGCCCCGCCGCAGCAGCAGTCGCCGTACGGCGGACACGCCACACCCCACCAGCAGCCAGGAGGCCCGCAGCAGCCCGGCACGTCGGCCCCCGGTGGGCAGACGGATGCGCCCACGGCGCCGGGTGCGTCGAGCGCGCCGCGGTACGGCACGAACGACGGGCCCCGGTACGGCGAGAACGCCGACCCGTCCGCTGCCGCCCCCGCCGACCGACCCACCTCGGGTGGGCTGGCGATCCCCGAGCGTCGTCCGCAGGACCCGCCGCAGTACGGCGAGCGGGTGCCCGGTGCGACGCCGCCGGCACCGTCGTCTTCATCGACCCCGTCGTCGCCGTCGTCCCCGAAGGGCGACGAGCGCGCCTGACGCCTGCGTGCTCGGGGCCGGTGTGTTCGGGTTACAGCACCTTCGAGTAGCAGATCGACAGCGGGGCGCCGATGTAGGGGCCGAAGTTGGCGATCCGCGTGAAGCCCTCGCGCTCGTAGAACCCGACGGCGCGCTTCTGCTCGTTCCCCGTCTCGAGCACGAGCGCCGGTGACCCGAGGTCCAGCGCGGCCTCTTCGAGACGACGCAGCAGCGCGGCCGCCACACCCGAGCCGCGGGACTCCGGCCGGACGTACATGCGCTTGATCTCGGTGATGCCGTCGTCGACGACCCGCAGTCCGCCGCACGCCAGCGGAGTGCCGGCCTCGTCGCGCGCCAGGAAGAACACCGCGATGGAGTCTGCCGTCGGCTTCTCGCCGGGTTCGGTGTCGCCGCCGTAGGCACGGTCGATCTCCAGGCGCTGCGCGGCTCGGAGTCGCTGCGCGTCGGGGGAGTCGAAGTGCTCGACCTCGATCGAGAACTGCGGCGTGCGGGTGTCGCTGGAGGCGTCGGGCGTCGTCACCCGCTCAGGCTAGCGGCCGGAGCGGGCGATCCACCCCTCCACTTCCGAGGGGGTCCGGGGGATGCCGATCGACAGGTTCTCGGCCCCGTCCTCGGTGACCAGGATGTCGTCCTCGATCCGGACGCCGATGCCGCGGAACTCCTCGGGCACCGTCAGGTCGTCCTGCTGGAAGTACAGACCGGGCTCGATCGTGAACACCATGCCGGGCTGCACGACGCCGTCGATGTACATCTCGCGACGGGCCTTCGCGCAGTCGTGCACGTCGAGGCCGAGGTGGTGGCTCGTGCCGTGCACCATGTAGCGGCGGTGGAACTGGTTGTCCGGCTCGAGCGACTCTTCCGCCGAGACGGGCAGGAAGCCCCACTCGGCGGTCTTGCGGGCGATGACCTCCATCGCGGTGGCGTGCACCTGGCGGAACGTGATGCCCGGCTTGACGATGGCGAACGCGGCGTCGGCCGCCTCGAGCACGGCGTCGTAGACCATGCGCTGCACGGGCGAGAACGTGCCGCTGACCGGCAGCGTGCGGGTGATGTCGGCCGTGTAGAACGAGTCGACCTCGACCCCGGCGTCGATGAGGATCAGGTCACCCGGCTGCACGGCGCCGTCGTTCCGGGTCCAGTGCAGGATGCAGGCGTGGTGGCCCGAGGCGGCGATCGTGTCGTAGCCGACCGTGTTGCCGTCGGCACGAGCCCGACGGTTGAAGGTGCCCTCGACGATGCGCTCGCCCCGCTGGTGTGCCAGGACGGCGTCGAAGTCGGCGATCACGTCGTCGAAGCCGTGCTTCGTTGCGTCGACGGCCTTGCGGAGCTCGCCCACCTCGTACGCGTCCTTCACCAGGCGCTGCTCGGACAGGTCGCGGGCGAGGACGTCGTCGGTCGCCGGTGCGTCGTCGGTCTCCGGCGCGCCGCCGACGGCGCCGCCGAGTCGTGCGTCGAGGGTGCGGGTCAGGTCGTCGTCGGCCTCGCGCACGAGCAGCGCCGAGGCGTCGAGCCCGTCGGCGACGTCCGAGAAGGCACCGAGGTCGGCCGTGGCCAGCCCGAGGTCGGCGGCGACGGCGTCGAGCGAGGGACGCGGGCCGACCCAGAACTCGCCGATCTCGGGGTTCGCGTAGAACTCTTCCGAATCACGACCGGCCGTGGCGCGGAAGTAGAGCGTGGCGTCGTGCCCGGAGCCGTTCGGCGTCATCACGAGGACGGAACCGACGACGGTGTCGGTGCCCCACCCGGTCAGGTGCGCGAACGTGGAGTGCGGGCGGAACGGGTAGTCGCAGTCGTTCGAGCGGACCTTGGCCTGCCCGGCGGGGACGACGATCGTGCGGCCCGGGTGCAGCTCGGAGATGCGGGCCCGACGCTCGGCAGCGAAGGCGGCCTGCTCGCGGGGCTCGGGGATCGTCTGCTCGCGGTCGGCCCACTGCGACCCGATGAAGTCCTTGAAGGTCGAGGACCCGGGGGTCGTGGATCGGTTGCTCGTCGCGCGGGGAGTCATGTCGGCCATGCCCCCATCATCGCACCGCGCTGCACCGGCGTCCTGTGCGGCCCCTCACCTATGGATAGCATTGTCGACGTGCCCGACCCGTTCATCGACCTGCACGCGCACTCGAGTGTCTCCGACGGCACCGAGCGACCCGCGGAGCTCGTCCGAGCGGCCGCGGCCGCCGGTCTGGACGCCGTCGCGCTGACCGACCACGACACGACCGCCGGCTGGGCCGACGCGTCCGGGTCCGCCCGCGAGCTGCCGCTGACGCTCCTGCCGGGTCTCGAGCTCAGCACGCGCATCGGTTTCCGGAGCGTGCACGTCCTCGGCTACCTGGTCGATCCACACGACCCGGGCCTGGTCGAGGAGACGGACCGCATCCGCTCCGGCCGCCTCTCCCGCGCGCACCGCATGGTCGACCGCATCGGCGAGGACCACCCGATCACCTGGGCCGACGTCCTGGCCCAGGCGAGCCCCGGGGCCACCATCGGCCGCCCGCACATCGCCGACGCGCTCGTCGCGCGGGGCCTCGAGTCCGACCGGAGCGCGGCGTTCCGCGGCATCCTGCACCCGGCGTCCGGCTACTACGAACCGCACGAGGCACCGTCGCCCCTGCGCGGCGTCGAACTCATCCGACAGGCGGGCGGTGTGCCGGTCATCGCGCACCCGGCAGCCTCGTCGCGGGGGATCGTCATCGACGAGCCGATGCTCCGCGACCTCGTCGACGCCGGGCTCGGCGGGCTCGAGGTCGACCACCGCGAGAACCTGGCGCACGGCAAGCGCACCCTGCTCGACTGGGCGTCGCGCTACGGCCTGTTCGTCACCGGTTCGAGCGACTACCACGGCACGGGCAAGCCGAACCGGCTCGGCGAGCACCGGACGGCGCGGGTCGCGTTCGACGCCATCCTGTCCGAGGCCACCGGCAGCGCCCCCGTGGTCGGCCCCGGCTCGCGCCTGTCCTGACCCGAGGCTCGTCCCCACCGAAGCGACAGATCTCGCTCGGCGCGGCCTGACCCCTTCGCGAAAGCGACAGATTCCCGCCGACGGTTCGCGGCAATCTGTCGCTTTCGCGGGGGCAGTCGGCAGGTGAGGACGACGAAGGGCCCGTCGCGTCAGCGACGGACCCTTCGGTCTGGAGGCGCTACTCGCCGTCCGACGAACCCTGCGGTGCCGAGGCGGTCGCCGAGGCATCGCCGGTGCCGGCTCCGCGACGGCGGCGACGGCGGCGACGCTTCGCGGCGCCGTCGGTGGTCCCGCCCTCGGTGGCCGACGTGTCGTCGGTGGGCGCGGAGGTCGGAGCCGCGGACTCGGTGGCGGGAGCCTGCGAGGCGGGCTGCTCCGAGCCTCCTGACCGGGTGCGACTGCGCGACCGCGAACGCGACGCGTCACGCGGACCGGAGGCCGGACGGTCGCTGCTGCGCTTCTCGGCGGGGGCTCCGGCCGACGCGGCGTGCGACGAGGCACCGGGCAGACGGCCCTTGGTGCCCTTCGGGATGTCGAGTTCCTCGAACAGGTGCGGCGACGACGAGTAGGTCTCGACGGGCTCGGGGATACCGAACTCGAGGGCCTTGTCGATCAGCGTCCACTTGTGCAGGTCGTCCCAGTCGACGAACGTGACCGCGATGCCGGTCTTGCCGGCACGGCCGGTACGACCGGCGCGGTGCAGGTAGGTGTCCGGGTCGTCCGGGATCGTGTGGTTGATGACGTGCGTGACGTCGTCCACGTCGATGCCCCGGGCGGCGACGTCGGTGGCGATGAGCACGTCGCGCTTGCCGGCCTTGAAGGCGGCCATCGCGCGCTCGCGCTGCTCCTGGTTGAGGTCACCGTGCACCGCTGCGGCGTTGAACCCGCGGTCCTTGAGCTCCTCGACCAGCTTCGCCGCCGCACGCTTGGTGCGGGTGAAGATCACGGTCTTGCCGCGGCCCTCGGCCTGGAGGATGCGGGCGATGACCTCGTCCTTGTCCAGGGAGTGCGCGCGGTAGATGAGGTGCTTGATGTTGGCCTGCATGAGGCCTTCGTCCGGGTCGGTCGCCCGGATGTGCACCGGACGGCTCATGAACCGGCGGGCGAGGGCGACGATCGGCGCGGGCATCGTGGCCGAGAACAGCATCGTGTGCCGCACCTCGGGGACGGCCTGGAAGATGCGCTCGATGTCCGACAGGAAGCCCAGGTCGAGCATGCGGTCGGCCTCGTCGAGGACGACTTCCTGCACGTGGGACAGGTCGAGAAGTCGCTGGCGCTGCAGGTCGATGAGGCGCCCGGGCGTGCCGACGACGATCTGGGCGCCGGCCTTGAGCTGCTCGATCTGGCCCTCGTACGCCTTGCCGCCGTAGATCGCCGCGACGGTGGTCGGGCGGTTCGAGGTGGCGACCTCGAGGTCCTCGGTCACCTGGACCGCGAGTTCGCGGGTCGGGACGACGACGAGGGCCTTGACGCCGGGCGCCGGGTCGGCGCCGAGGCGCTGGATGAGGGGGAGGCCGAACCCGAAGGTCTTGCCGGTACCGGTCTTGGCCTGGCCGATGATGTCCTGGCCGGTGAGGGCGAGCGGGATCGTCTGCTGCTGGATCGGGAAGGGCTCGAGGATGCCCTTGCCCGCGAGCGCGTCGACGATGTCCTGCTCGATGGAGAGGTCTGCGAAAGTCAAAGAATCACCTTAGTTCTGGTGGAAGTCCGGGCCAGTCTACCGATGGGCGGGTGGAGCGGGGCGCGAGGCGGTTCCCGCTATGCTCTCCGGGTGGTGTCGTGGTGGAACCGGAAGCGCGCGGCGCAGCTCGCAGCAGCGTGGCTCGCGTCGCGGAACCCGCGCAACGCAAGCCAGGTCAAGCGTCTGGCGCTCGACGACGTCACCCCCGAGCTCGACGTCTACCTGGGGCAGGCCGCGTACCTGCAGCTCTCCGTCTACGAGACGATGGGTCGTGCCGGTGCCTCGGCGCCGACGCTGTCCGGTCGCCTGGTGACGGGTGTGCTCGCGACGACGGCGCTCGACCGGCACCGCACGATCGTCGCCGAGATCGAACGCAACGGGTCGGACCCGGCGGAACTGATGGCGCCGCACCGCGAGGCGATCGACCGGTTCCTCGAGCGCACGAGTGGTGCCGACTGGTACGAGTCGATGCTGACCGGCTACGTCACGGCCGGCATCCTGAACGACCTGTTCGGCAACCTGCTGCGGTCGCTGCCGAACGACGTGCGGCAGCGGTTGCGCTCCGTGTTCGACGCGCGTGAGGAACCCGCGGTCGTCGAGGAACTGACCGCCCGCATCGAGGACGACCCCGAGGTCGGTTCGCGCCTGGCGATGTGGGGCCGGCGTCTGGTCGGCGACACCCTGCTCGTGGCGCGGTCGGCACTGGCGTCGCACGCGCGCGAGGACCAGGAGCGGCTCGAGCCGGTCTGGACCGAACTGATCGCGGCGCACACCCGTCGGATGGACGCGCTCGGCCTGACGGCCTAGGCCCCGCGGGCCTTGAGTCGTTCGTAGTACTCGACGTCGCTCTTGTCGCGGCGCGTCCCGAGCAGCCACTCGACGACGAGGGCGACGACGCCCGCACCGACCAGGGCCACGACCCAGATCCAGGTGGCGTCGTACCGCCACCCGGCCCAGGTCAGCGCTTCCCACAGCACGGCAGCGGCGATGCCGCCCACGGCGGGCCCGATCAGGACGCCACGACTGGCGCGCCACGGCAGGACCACGTGCGCGATCCCGCCGATGATCAGGCCGCCGAGGACGGCGAAGAGCAGTTCCACGTCGTCAGGCGACGAAGCCGATGCGGCGTGCCTCTTCCGCGCCGACCTCGACGTACGCCAGGGCGGCGACCGGAACGATGAAGCGACGGCCCTTCTCGTCCTGGAGCGACAGGTGCGTCGCCTTCGACGCGAGGGCCTCAGACACGGCCTTCTCGATCTCGTCGGCGGTCTGGGCGGTCTCGAACGCGATCTCGCGCGGGCTGTTGATGATGCCGATCTTGATGTCCACGAGCACAGCGTATCCGAGCGGTCCCGGAGGACATCGGACGTTCGCCGCGGGCGCACTCTGCGGCCCGGGTGCGCGCCGCGCCCGCGTCGGGCCGGGTGGTGTCGGCGGTCGTGGGTACCGTACGAGCGTGCCGCAGACCACGCTGACGCCAGCCCCCGCAGACGTCGGCGTCGCACGCGCCCTGGTCGACGACCCGTCCCAGACCGCCGTGCTCGCGCTGCCCGACGGCCGGCACGCGGCGGTCATCGGCGCTCCCGGCACGGGCAAGACGACTACGCTCGCCCGGCTCGTCGCCGACCGGTTGCGCCGACCGGACGCGATCAGCCCCGACGGGCACGCCACCGTGCTCGCGCTGACCTCGTCGCGGACCGCTGCCACGGCCCTCCGTGACCGCCTCGCCGCCGCCGTCGACCGCGTGGTGCCCGGAGCGCTCGCCCGGACCGTGAACTCGTTGGCCTTCCAGATCGTCGCGCACGCCGCCGCGGTCCAGGGGCAGGAAGCGCCCACGCTGCTGACCGGTGGCGAGCAGGACCGCATCATCGCCGACCTGCTCGCCGGTCACGAGCTCGACGGCACCGGTCCGGACTGGCCCGAACCCATCACCGCGGTGGTGCGCGAGCGCGCCGGGTTCCGGACCGCGCTGCGCGACGTCATGATGCGTGCGGTCGCGGCGGGCGTCGAGCCCGAGGACATGCGCGAGCTCGGCGACGAGGGCGGTCGACCCGAGTGGCGGGCCGTCGGTGACTTCGTCGACGAGTACCGGGCCTCGGTCACCGCGTTCCGCGCGACCAGCCTCGACTCCGGTGAGCTCGTCGCGTTCGCCACCGCCGCCGTGCTGCGTGGGGAACTCCCGGCGAGCATCGCCGCCCTCGGACTCATCGTGGTCGACGACACCCAGGAACTCGTCGAGGGCGAGGTGGCACTGCTCGGTGCGCTCGCCCGGTCCGGCGTGCAGGTCGTCGCGTTCGGCGACCCGGACATCGCCGCCTCGGCGTTCCGCGGGGCCGAACCGGACGTGCTCGGGCGCCTGGCCGTGCGGCTCGGCGTGGACCGGGTCGATGAACTCTTCCTCGGCACCGTGCACCGGTACCCCGCGCCGATCCGGTCGTTGGTCTCCGGGATCACGGGACGCATCGGCACGGCAGCGGCCGGTCGGCAGCGCGCGGCGACGGCGAGTGACGAGGACGCCCGAGCCGACGCCGTCGTGCACCTCGAGGCGGCGAGCCGGTCGGCGCTGCTCGTGGCCGTCGCCCGACGGCTCCGCGAGCACCGTCTGCTCGACGGTGTGCCGTGGCACCGGATGGCCGTCGTCACCCGCAGCGGCGCCGCGATCCCCGAGCTCGTGCGTGCGCTCTCGGTGCCCGAGGTCCCCGCGACCGCCGGTGCCGCGCCCGTCCGCCCCCGTGACGACTCGGCGGCGCGGGCGCTGCTCGACGCCGCGGCGGTCGCCCTCGGGGTCCTGCCCCTCGACGCCGCCCTGGCCACGGCGTTCGCCACCGGGCCGCTCGGCGGGCTCGACACCCTGGCGATGCGCCGGTTGCGGCTCGCCCTGCGGCGCGAAGAGCTCGCCGGCGACGGCACCCGCACGGCCGACGAACTCCTGATCGACGCGCTCGGTGCCCCGGAACGTCTGGCCACGGTCGACGCCGGCTTCGCCAGACGGGCGACCCGTCTCGCACGCAGTCTGGTGCAGGCACACGCCGACGCCGAGGCCGGATCGAGCATCGAGGAGATCCTCTGGGGCCTGTGGGAGCGCAGCGGCCTCGCGAAGTCGTGGGGCGGGCAGTCCGCAGCCGGCGGGGTCGGAGCGGGCGAGGCGGACCGGCACCTCGACGCCGTCGTCGGCCTGTTCACCGCCGCCAAGCGGTTCGTCGAACGCACCCCGGACGCCCCGGCCCGGGTGTTCGTCGACGACCTGCTCGGCGCCGACCTGCCCGAGGACTCCATCGGCCCCGACCGCACCGCCGGCCGGGTCCGGGTGCTCACCCCCTCGGCGACGATCGGACTCGAGTGCGACGTCGTCGTGGTGCTCGGACTGCAGGACGGCGTGTGGCCCAACACCCGGGTGCGCGGCAGTCTGCTCGACCCGGACGGCCTGGTCCGTGCGGCGTCGGGGGCCGAGCGTTCGCCGATCGACGACCGCGCCGCGGTGGTGGCCGACGAACTCCGCTTGTTCGCCCGCGCCGTCTCCCGCGCGACCACGCAGGTCGTGATCGGCACCGTCGCCAACGACGACGAGTCCCCGTCGCCGTTCGTCCGCCTGGTGCCGGTGCCGCCGGACCGGCAGCCGACCGTGCACCCGCTGTCCCTGCGCGGACTGGCCGGGTCCCTGCGACGTCGGGTCGTCCTGTCCGGCGACCACGAGGCCGCCTCGGCGCTCGCCCGACTGGCCGAGGCCGAGGTCCCCGGGGCCGCACCGGACGACTGGTACGGCCTCGCCGAGCCCACCACCGACGAGCCGCTGGTCGACCTCGACGCCGACCCGGCCCCCGAGGTCGAGGGCGGCGAACCCGTCGCCCCGACCGTGTCCGTCTCGCCGTCGCGCATCGGCACGTTCGAGGAGTGCCCGGTGCACTGGTTCGTGCAGACCTTCGGCGGCGGTGCGCCGAGTCCGGCGATGGGGATCGGCACGATCGTGCACGAGGCGATGGAGCACGCGACCGAGATCGACGTCGAGTCGCTGTGGGAGCGGGTCGAGGCCCGGTGGGACGAACTGACCTTCGAGTCGCCGTGGGTGGCCGATCGGGAACGCGCGCGCACCCGCCGCATGATCGAGGGGCTCAGCGACTACCTGCGGACCTTCGCGGGCGCTGGCCGCCGGTTGCTCGGCGCCGAGACCTCGTTCGCCCTGGTCACCGGCCCCGCCCGGATGCGCGGCAGCATCGACCGCATCGAGGTCGACCCCGAGGGCCGTGTCAGCGTCGTGGACCTCAAGACCGGACGCTCGATGCCGAGCGAGAAGAACGACATGCCGGAGCACCCGCAGCTCGGCGCGTACCAGCTGGCGATCGAGGACGGCGCGGTCGAGGGCGTTCCGGCCGGCTCGCCCATGACGGACGCCCGACTCGTGTTCGTGCAGAACCCCCGCGGCGGGCAGGCCTACTCGGAGCGCACCCAGCACGCGTTCGACGCCGAGGCGCGCGACGCCTACCGGGAGCGCCTGCACGGGGTCGCGCGCGGCATGGCCGGACGGACCTTCCTGGCGAACGTGGACGACCACTGCGAGAAGGCCCGGACCGGCGTCGAGTGCCGCATCCACGTGGTCTCGGAGGTGACCTGGTGACCGACACGACCGACACGACCGACACGACGGGCGCGACGGGCGCGACGGGCGCGACGGACGCGCCCGGAACCGCCGCGCCCGCGGTCCGGCACGGCGCCGACGCCATCGCCGACGCCCTCGGCCGCCCCCGCCCGACCGCACAGCAGCGCGCCGTCATCGAGTCCCCGCTCACCCCCGCCCTGGTCGTCGCCGGAGCCGGCAGCGGCAAGACCGAGACGATGGCGTCGCGGGTGGTCTGGCTGCTCGCGAACGGCATGGTCCGCCCCGACGAGGTCCTCGGCCTGACCTTCACCCGCAAGGCCGCCGGCGAGCTCTCGGTGCGCATCAACGACCGCATCCGTGCACTCGAGGACGTCGGCCTGATCACCCCGGGCGACGCCTTCGAAGCACCCACGGTGTCGACCTACAACGCGTTCGCGAACGCCGTCTTCCGCGAGAACGCCCTGCTCGTCGGCCGCGACGGCGAGTCCCAGGTCCTGACCGAACCGTCCGCCTGGCAGCTGGCCCGCCGGGTCGTGGTGGCCGCGCGTGACGACCGACTGGCCGGACTCGACCGCGACGTCGACACCCTCACCGCGGCCGTCGTGGCGCTCGCCGGGGCCACGTCCGAGCACCTCGTCGAACCCGAGGACCTCCGCCGGTTCGCCGTCGAGTTCTCCGACCTGCTCGAACTGCCCGGCAACCGTGGCAAGCCGTACAAGGCGATCACCGACGCCGTCGCGGCGATCGGTGCGCTGGAGCCCCTGGCCGACCTGGTCGCGGAGTTCCGGCGGCAGAAGGTCGACCGCGGCTTCGTCGAGTTCTCCGACCAGATCGCCCTGGCGCTCGCCGCGGCCGAGTCCGCGCCGCGGGTGGTCACGGACCTGCGGCAGCGGTTCGGCGTCGTGCTGCTCGACGAGTACCAGGACACCTCGGTGGTGCAGACCCGGTTCCTCGCCCGGCTGTTCCGCGGGCACTCGGTGATGGCCGTGGGCGACCCGCACCAGTCGATCTACGGGTTCCGCGGTGCGAGCGCCGCGAACCTCGCACGCTTCCCGCACGACTTCGGCGGCACCGAGCCGGATGCGGTCCGGCCCGTGACGTTCGCGCTGTCGACGAGCTGGCGGAACCCGGTCGACGTCCTCGCGGGGGCGAACGCGATCGTGGCGCCGCTGTCCGAGGCATCCGAGGTCGACGTCGAGCGCCTGTCACCGCGACCCGGTGCGGACGCCGGGTCGGTCCGAGCGGTGTTCCCGGAGACCCTGCCGGAAGAGGCCGACGAGGTCGCCGCGTGGTTCCAGGGCCACCGGAAGCGGAACCCGACCGGGTCGATGGCCCTGCTGCTCCGTGCCCGCAAGGACCTGGCGTCGTTCACCGCGGCGCTCGGGGCGCGTGCTGTGCCCTTCCACGTGCTCGGCACCGGCGGCCTGCTGCAGCGCCCCGAGATCGTGGACCTGGTCGCGTGCCTCCGGGTGCTGCACGACCCGGCTGCCGGCAACGACCTCATCCGGTTGCTCGCGGGTGCCCGGTGGCGGGTGGGCCCGGCGGACGTCGTCGCCCTCCACCACCTCGCGCGGTGGCTGTTCCAGCGCGACCACACCCAGCAGCGGCTCGACGACGAACTGACGGCGGCGTTCCGCGCCTCGGTGGCCGCGGGGGAGCACGGTTCGATCGTCGACGCCCTGGACTTCGTGGCGACCGCACCGGACGAGCACGGCGCGCTCGAGGGCATCACGCCCGCCGGCCGGAGCCGGATGCGGGCGCTCGGCACGCAGCTCGCGATGCTGCGGTCGCGGGCCGGCAGCGACCTGGTCGACTTCGTGACGCTCGTGGTGCAGGAGATGCGGCTCGACATCGAGGTCGCGGCGCACGAGCAGGGCAGCGGGGCGTACCTCGACGCCTTCATCGACGAGCTCGCCGGGTTCGTGTCCACCGACGACCGTGCCGACCTCGGGTCGTTCCTGGGGTGGATCGACGCAGCCGCCCGTCGTGACGACATGGGCCCGCGCTCCGAGGAACCCGAAGCCGGCACGGTCCAGATCCTGACGATCCACGGGTCGAAGGGCCTCGAATGGGACGCCGTCGCGGTGCCGCGCATGGTCGAGGGCGGCCTGCCCGCGCGGCCGCAGGAGGGCTCGTCCGGGTGGCTCGGCTTCGGCCGTCTGCCGTACGAGTTCCGGGGGGACGGCGCCGAGCTGCCGAGCCTGGCGTGGCGCGGGCAGGAGACTCAGAAGGACGTCACGACCGCGATCGACGCCTTCAAGGAGCAGGTGAAGGCCCGCAACGAGGACGAGGAACGCCGACTCACGTACGTCGCGCTGACCCGTGCCCGCCACGACCTGCTCGTGTCCGGTTCGTTCTGGGCCGGCGGCGTGCGCCCCACCGAGCCGAGCCGGTACCTGCACGACCTGGTCGAGGCCGGGGTCGTCGACGGCACCGCGATCCCGGAGACCACCGTGCACGACGAGAACCCCCTCGGCGAGGACGGCGCCCAGCAGCTCTGGCCGCACGTGCCGTTCGGGCAGCGTGCGCCCCGGGTGCTGGCGGCGGCCGAGCGGGTCCGGAACGCCAACCCCGGTGCCTCCGGCCGGTACGCGGCCGACATCGACCTGCTGCTCGCCGAACGACGCGCGACCCGGAACGCGAAGCACGCGGTCGTGGTCCCGCACCGCGTGCCGGCCTCCGGCTTCAAGGACTACCTGACCGAGCCGGACAAGGTGGCCGAACGCCTGCGGCGGCCGATGCCGGAGCGTCCGTACCGAGCGACCCGGCTCGGCACGCTCTTCCACCAGTGGGTGGAGCAGCGTGCCCGGACGGGCGGGTCGCTCGAGACCCTCGACGTGTGGGGCGACGAGCTCGACCTCGACGCCGACGACCTGGTCGACGCCTCGCCGGACGCCGTGGTCACGGACGACGACGCCCGACGACTGGCCGACTTCCAGGCCACCTTCGCCCGCTCACGGTGGGCCGGCCGCACGCCGGTCGAGGTCGAGCGGGAGATCCACATACCGTTCCTCGGGCACAGCGTCGTCTGCAAGCTCGACGCCGTCTACGAGATCGACGGGCGTGCCGAGGTCGTCGACTGGAAGACGGGCAAGGCACCGTCCGGTGCCGACGACCTGGCCCGACGGACGCTGCAGCTCGCCCTGTACCGGGTGGCCTACGCCGAGTTCACCGGTCGACCGCTCGACCAGGTCGACGCCGTGTTCTACTTCGTCGCGGACGACCTCGAGGTGCGTCCGACCGAGCTGCTGGACCGTGCTGGACTCGAGCGCGCCTGGACGGCCGCGATCGGCTGACGGACGAGGGGTCGCGACACCCCGCGGCGTGCACGGCGACCGGTTACAGGCCGTCAGTGCGCGGCTCGACGGCCGACGGCTCGTGGCCGGTCGGTGCTCGGAGGGCGGGGAGCCGTGACCGCTCGGGGCCGGACGCGGGCGGGGAGCGCGCCGCGCCCAGCCGGCCACCCGGGAGGCCCGGTGCCGGTCTCGCGGACCGGCACCGGGCCTCCAGGCAGTCGCGCCCACCGCCCAGCGCGACCGCCACTGGTCACGACAGCCCGTCGGCGGCTGCGGACTGGTCGTGGACGGTCGCTCGAACGCGGGGCGGACGACGTTGCGTGACCGCTCGGCAGCGGTGAGCGCGGCGCACGAGCCGGAACGTCGGAGCGGACGTCAGCCGTGTCGGCGCTCGGTCGACGACAGCAGCTGCTCGACCTCGCCGATCTCCATCGTCTCGGGGGACACCGACTGCAGCGGTTCCGCGCTCGGCGCGTGCACCGCGTCGACCAGCCGGTGCATCATGGCGACCGCGTCGTCGACGACCTCGGTGCTCTTCGCCTGGACGCCGTGCAGCAGCCAGTGCGCCGTCTCGAGTTCGTGGTGCACCCGGGCGCGCTGTGCGAGCTGACGGTCGCGTCCGCCGCCGTTCGCCTCGTAGGCGCTCAGGACGGTGTCGAAGGCGTCGCGTCGGCCGGCGAGCACCCAGGCGAGGTCCTTCGCCGGGTCGCCGAGTCGAAGCTCGCCCCAGTCGAGGATCCCGCTGACGGCCTCGCCGTCGACGAGCAGCACGCCGGTGCCGATCGAACCGTGCACGACGGTCGGGGTGAACTGCCACAGCTGCTGGTCGCGCGCGGCACCCTCCCACCGTTCGACCAGGGCGGCGGGCACGAGCTTGGTGGCGACGGCGCGGTCCATCACGGAGACGGCGGAGCGCAGCACCTCGAACGGGGTGAGCGACGGCAGGCCGGCGTCCGAGACGAAGCTCGTCGGCAGCTGGTGGATCGCGGCGAGGGCGCGGCCGACGCTCGTGGCGAGCTCGGGGCGCTCGGCGAACGACGCGAGCGTCGGGTGCGCGCCCGGCAGCCGGGTGGTGACGATGGCGCGGGTCGATCCGATCGGCGCCTGACCGCGGTACTCGGCCACACCGAACGGGAGGCGCGTGCGGATCCCGGCGCTCAGCGCACGGATCGCGACGAGGTCGGCCGACTGCCGGGCTTCCGCCCGCTGGTTCCGGGGACGTCGGATGACCGTCAGGGCGCCGTCGGCGTCGCGGAGGAGAGCCGACTCGTAGTCGCCGGCCGCGGCCGAGCCGAGCGTGCGCGTGCCCGTGACGACGAGACCGGGCACGGCCGTCGTCGCCAACGCGGCTAGAGTGAACTGGGATCCCGCCATGCCCCTCAGGGTAGGTGCGTGACGCCTGCACCGGTGCACGCCACGCTGTTCCCGAAGCCTTCCCAGTACGCCTTGCCGCACGCCCCGCCCGCAGGCCTCGCCTGCACCTGAACCGAGGAGCCCTCTGCCGTGACCGTCGAGTTCGCCTCCCGGCTCCCGCTGTCCCGCAACGAACTCGACCGCGACGCCGAGTTCCGCACGACGCCGGACCTCGACCGGGTCCTGCGCGAGGACTCCGCGACCCGGTACCTGCCGGTGCACGGCTCGGAGATGCTCCGGAACGCCGACGGCACCCTGCGGTTCGTGACCGCGGCCGACGTGCCGGACGGCACCGTGACGCTGTACCTCGGCCGCGCCGTGTCCGACGCTGCCGACGCGCCCGCCGGCACCCGCTTCGTCGCGGCCCTCGTCGACGACGCCACCGCGTCGGCCATCGAACCGTCCGATGACGCGTGGGAGAGCCTGCGCATGTTCGGCACCGAGCTGTCCCCGCGCGACCAGGGCCTGGCGGTCGAGGCCGTGGCGATGGCGAACTGGCACGCCGTCCACGGCTTCTCACCCCGCACCGGGTCCGCGACCGACGTCGTCACCGGCGGGTGGGTGCGCCGCGACCCTGAAGGACACGAGCACTTCCCGCGTACCGACGCCGCGATCATCGTCGGTGTCGTCGACGCCGACGACCGCATCCTGCTCGGCTCGAACGCCGCGTGGGACGCCGACCGCTACTCGCTGCTCGCCGGGTTCGTCGAACCGGGGGAGTCGCTCGAGGACGCCGTCCGCCGCGAGGTCTTCGAGGAGTCCGGCGTGCACGTCGAGGAGCCCGAGTACCTCGGCTCGCAGCCGTGGCCGTTCCCCGCGTCGCTGATGGTCGGCTTCCGTGCCCGCGCAGTGGACGGCGACCCGTCCACCGCCCGGCCCGACGGCGTCGAGATCCTCGACGTGCGCTGGTTCTCGCGCGAGGACATCCGGGAGCGCGCGGGGGACACCCTGCTGCTGCCCGGTCGGACCTCGATCGCCCGCGCCATCATCGAGGAGTGGTACGGCGGGCCGCTGGACCTGCCGTGAGCAGTGCTGGTGGTGGGCCGGTGTCGGCTGGCGCTGGTCCGGGCGGTGCAGGCGGTTCGGCCGGTTCGGCCGGTTCGGCCGAGGTCCGTCCGCCGTCGCCCGATGAACTCCTCGCTGCCCTCGACACCGAGCAGCGCACCGTCGCCCGGACCCTGCTCGGGCCCGTCGCGGTCCTGGCGGGCGCCGGCACCGGCAAGACCCGTGCGATCACCCACCGCATCGCCTACGGCGTCGCGACCGGCACCTACGCACCGAACCACGTCCTCGCGCTGACGTTCACCACCCGCGCCGCCGGGGAGCTGCGGTCGCGGCTGCGCTCGCTCGGCGCCGGCACGGTGCAGGCGCGGACCTTCCACGCCGCGGCGATGGCGCAGCTCAGCTACTTCTGGCCGGACACCGTCGGCGGGCACGCGCCGAAGATCGTCGAGTCCAAGGGCCGGATGATCGCGCACGCCGCGGACACCGTCGGGATGTCGGTCGACACCCCGGTGCTGCGCGACCTGGCCGCCGAGGTCGAGTGGCGCAAGGTGCAGATGCTCTCGCTCGAGGAGTACGAGGCCGCCGCCGCCGAGCGCGTGATGCCGCGCGACACCTCACCGCGCCGGGTGATCGACCTGATGAAGGCCTACGAGCGCCTGAAGGACGACCGCCGACAGCTCGACTTCGAGGACGTCCTGCTCGCCACGCTCGGCATGGTCGAGTCGGAGCCGCGGGTGGCGTCCTACGTGCGGCAGCAGTACCGGTTCTTCGTGGTCGACGAGTACCAGGACGTCTCGCCCGTGCAGCACGACCTGCTGCGGGCCTGGCTCGGTGGCCGCGACGACCTGTGCGTCGTCGGCGACGCCAGCCAGACGATCTACTCGTTCGCCGGTGCGTCGAGCGACTACCTGCTCGGCTTCGGCTCGGAGTTCCCCCGCGGCTCGGTCGTGCGACTCGAGCGGAACTACCGCTCCACCCGCGAGGTCGTGCACGCCGCCAACGCCCTGATGCGCGGGCAACCGGGTGCGCTCGACCTGGTCGCGCAGACGCAGGAGCCCGGTCCGGACCCGGTCGTCGTGCCGTGCGTGCACGACGGCGACGAGGCCCAGACCATCGCCCGGCGCATCGCGGAACTCGTCGCCGGCGGAGCGTCGTACGGCGACTGCGCGGTGCTGTTCCGCGTCGGCGCCCAGTCCGCGGCCCTCGAGTCCGCACTCGGCCGCAACGGCATCCCCTACCGGGTGCAGGGCGGCACGCGCTTCTTCAACCGGCCCGAGGTCAAGCTCGCAGTGCACCACATGCGCGGCGAGGCGATCCGGCAGACCGACGACGAACTGACCCGCCGTGTCCGCCTCGTGCTGCAGGTCAGCGGGTGGACGTCGACCGCCCCCGAGGGCACCGGCGCCGTCCGCGAGCAGTGGGAAGCCCTGCAGGCGATCATGGGCCTGGCCGAGGACGCCCCCGCCGGCACGACCATGCAGCAGTTCACCCAGGACCTGGTGGACCGTGCCGCGACGCACCACGAGCCCGAGGTCGACGCCGTGACCCTGGCGACCCTGCACTCGTCGAAGGGACTCGAGTGGCCGAACGTGGTCATCGCCGGTGCCGCCGAGGGACTCCTGCCGATCTCGCACGCCACCACCGACACCGAGGTGGACGAGGAACGTCGCCTGTTCTACGTCGGCCTGACCCGCGCCCGGCGGACCGTGACGATCACGTGGTCGAGACAGGGTTCCACGCGTGGGGGAGCCCGCGCTCCGAGTCGGTTCCTGGCAGTGCTCGGCACGCGCACCGCGGATGGGGCGGCACCGACCACCGGCTGACGGCCAGGTCGTCGCGGTCGAACACCACCTGGTCCGGGTCGGCACGTTGCGACCGGAGCGGCAGGCGCTGCACGAGCAGCCGGGTGGTGGCCGCGGCCACCGCGGCGGACCGCCACGGTGACAGCGGCGCCGGTGGTCGTCCCCACAGCTGCGACGCGATCGCGGGCCACGCCGGGTCGTCGTCCACGCGTGCGAACTCCGCGCACTGGAGGCACGGGCCGGCCCCCGGGACCACGAACGGCCCGAGGCGGATGCGGCCGTCGCCCACCACCACCGCCAGGTGCGGCACGCCCCTGCGGGTCCAGGCGGCGCGGAGCGCGGGGTCGACGACGTGGTCGGCGACCACCACGGCGAGCCGGGGTTCGTGCTCCGGCAGGTCGACGGGGCCGCCCCGCGGGGACGAGGTCCGGGCGACGGTCACGCCCTCGCCGGACAGGTGCGCCGCGATCGTGTCCGGCAACCCGCCGGCGCCGTGCACCTCGACCCGTTCGAGCGGTTCGGGCAGGACGTCGATCACCGCGGGGGACGCCGCACCGAGCACGCGCGCGGCGACGTCCGGTGGGCAGCCCGAGGTGACGGCGAGGCCGCTCAGCGCTTCGCGCCCCGTCTCACGCCGCAGGGCACTGAGGAACCGTTCCTCGCCCGTGGTCGGGACGTCGACGACGGCACGAGGCGGATCGACCCCGAGCTGCACCGTCGTCGGGTCGCGCCAGACGAACTCGAGTGTCGGATCGATGCGGATGCCCATGACCCCACGGTGCCCGAGTCGGGGGCACGCGTGGGGCCGGGTGGTGGATCTGTGGAGAACTCGGCGGTGCCGGACTCAGCGGGGCTGGTCGCCGGGGTGGTCCTCGTCGGTGCCTGTCTCGTCGGTGCCCGGGGCGCCGTCGTCGATCCGGCCGGACTCGTCCTCGTGCGGACGGGCGCCGGTGGCGTCGTTGAGCAGGTCCTCGAGCGCCTTGTCGAACGCGTCGTCCTCCTCGGTCTGCGCGGGGTTCCGCAGACGGGCGACCAGGGCGTCGGGTGCGTCGACGTCGTCGGACGTGGGGACCAGGTCGAAGTGCGACCAGAGTGCGTCACGCTGCTCGGCTCCGAGCTCGTCCGTCACCCGCTGCCACATCGCGGCGGCCTCGCGCAGACGGCGGGGTCGCAGTTCGAGGCCGACGAGCGTCGCGAACGCGGACTCGGCGGGTCCTCCGGCTGCACGGCGACGGCGGACCATCTCGGCGATGGCGCCGCTCTTCGGCAGCCGGACGGTGGCGGCGGCGGTCACCGTGTCGACCCAGCCCTCGACGAGCGCGAGCATGGTCTCGAGTCGTGCCAGCGCAGCATCCTGCTCGGGCGTGCGCGGCGGGATGAGCGCGCCCGAGGCGAGCGCGTCCCGCAGCTGCTCCTGGTTGGTCGGGTCGATGTCCGCGGCGAGCTCCTCGACGCGGTCGAAGGGGATGTGGATGCCCCGTGCGTAGTCCGTGATCGACGAGATGATGTGCAGTCGCAGCCACCGCGCCGAGCGGAAGAGCCGTGCGTGCGCGAGTTCGCGGACCGCCAGGTAGATGCGGACCTCGTCCTCGGAGACGTCGAGTCCCTCGGCGAACTCGGCCACGTTCTGCGGCAGGAGTGCTGCGACCTGCTCGTCCAGCAGCGGGACACCCACGTCGCCGCCGGACACGACCTCCTTCGACAGCTGGCCGACGACCTGGCCGAGCTGGATGGCGAAGAGGGCACCGCCGACGCCGCGCATCGCCTTCGAGACGTCACCGAGCATCGCCTTGAGTTCTTCGGGAGCACGCTGGTCGATGGCCTCGGTCAGCGCATCGGCGATGCTGAACGCGACGGGCTCGGCGATCTGGGTCCACACCGGAACTGTCGCCTTCGCCCACTGCTCCCGCGTGTACAGGCTCGGGGTCGCGGTGAGCTCGGCCACGGTCGTGACCTCGTCCAACCAGAGGGCGGCGACCTGGAACGCCTGGTCGGCCGCCTGCAAGGCCACCGGGTCGACGGCGTGGCCGCCCTCGCGGGCGATCGCGGTGGCGCGCTCGGCGGTCGCGGAGAAGTCGATGCCGTCGCCGCCGGACTGCGCGGCACGCTGCAGCTGGCTCATCAGGTTCGCGACGAACGCCGGGTCGTTCGGCAGGCCGGCTGCACCGGCGAGCTGCGACGGGTCGATCTGGCCCTCGCCCGAGAGCAGCTTGCGCAGCATCTCCTGGAAGTCGTCGTCCGGCCCCGGCTGTGGTTCATCAGGCATGCCGACTACGCTAATCGCTGCTCACGGGGCCGCACCTGGGATGCCCCCGTGGGAACGCCCGAACCGCTGCGCCGAGGGCGAACAGTCCCGCCGCACGGCGCGGACGACCGCCCCGCCGTCAGGCCCGGCGACCGCCCCTGGAAGGACCCCGCGTGACCCTCTTCACCCCCGCGCCCCGTCGTCGTTCGCGTGCCAGGACCGTCGGGTGGGCGTTCGTGATCGGTGCCGTCGTGCTGGGGATCCTGGCGAGCGTGCTGCCGAGCCCGTACCTGATCGAGGTCCCCGGACCGGTCTACAACACCATCGGGACCCAGAAGCAGGGGACGGGCAAGGACGCGAAGGACGTCAAGCTGATCCAGGTCTCCGGGCACGAGACCTACCCCACCGCCGGTGCGCTCGACATGCTGACGGTCGGCATCCAGGGCGACGCGACGAACCGTCCGTCGTGGACCAGCGTCGTCCGGGCGATCTTCACGAAGTCCGAGGCCGTGATCCCGGTCGAGGCGATCTACCCGACCGGCACGACGACCGAGCAGGTGAACCAGCAGGACTCCGCCGACATGCAGGCGTCGCAGCAGTCCGCGGTGGCCGCAGCACTGATCCAGCAGGGGAACGACCTGCCGACCGAACTCGAGGTCGGAACCGTGCAGCCCGGCTCGGCTGCCGACGGTCCGATCGAGAAGGGCGACGTCATCACGGCCTTCGACGGCACCCCGCTCACGACGAACGCCGACGCCACCTCGCTGCGGGAGCTCGTCGCGAAGCACGGCACGTCGACCCCGGCCACCGTCACCATCGAGCGCGACGGTGCGACGAAGGACGTCCGGGTGACCCCGCGCGACGAGCAGGGCACCGCGCTCCTGGGCGTCGGCGTCACGGAGAAGTACGACTTCCCGTTCGACGTCTCGATCAAGCTGCAGGACGTCGGTGGCCCCTCGGCCGGCATGATGTTCGCGCTCGGGATCATCGACGAGATCACGCCCGGCAAGCTCAACGGCGGCAAGCACGTCGCGGGGACGGGCACGATCACCGCCGACGGCGAGGTCGGAGCCATCGGCGGCATCCGGCAGAAGCTCTACGGAGCGCGGGAAGCGGGGGCGACGGTGTTCCTCGCCCCCGCCGACAACTGCGGCGAGGTCGTCGGGCACGTGCCGGACGGGCTCGACGTCTACAAGGTGTCGACGCTCGACCAGGCCGTCACCGACCTGCAGACCATCGCCGACGGGAAGAGCACCGCGAAGCTCGCCCGCTGCGGTTCCTGACCGGGTTCCTGAGTCCTCGCACAGTTTCACAGTCCGCCCGGTCCAATAGGATCAGTGCACTGACGGCCCGCCGCGAGCCGGGCCCGCCGGTCCGACACGTCTGGAGCACATCAAGTGACGACAACCTCGTCCACCTCGGGGCGGCGTTCGCCGCGGGTCCCGATCGTGGTCACGATCATCGTGCTGGCCGCACTGGTGATCGGCTTCTTCATCTTCGCCAGCCTGTACACCGACTACGCGTGGTTCGCGCAGCTCGGGTTCCAGCAGGTCCTCACGACGCGGTGGATCGCAGGGACCCTGATGTTCCTCGCGGGCTTCCTGGGAATGGCGATCCCGGTCTTCCTGAGCATCGGACTGGCCTTCCGGTACCGCCCGGTCTACGCGAAGCTCAACTCGCAGCTGGACCGGTACCAGCAGGTCATCGAACCGCTGCGCCGCGCCGTCATGATCGGCATCCCGGTGGTGCTCGGCATCTTCGCCGGGCTGTCGACCTCGGGGCGCTGGAGCATGGTGCTCGAGTACTTCAACCGGACCCCGTTCGGCAAGACCGACCCGCAGTTCGGCCTGGACATCGGCTTCTACGTCTTCGAGCTGCCGTTCTGGCGCTCGATCGTGGCGTACTCGTCGGCCGTGGTGCTGATCGCGGGGCTCGCCGCCCTCGCCGCCTGCTACCTGTACGGCGCGCTGCGCTTCGGGGGACGTGAAGTCCGGATATCCCGTGCCGCGCGCATCCAACTCGCCGTCACCGCTGCGCTCTACATCGCGCTGCAGGCCGTGAGCCTGTGGCTCGACCAGTACGCGGCGCTCACCAAGTCGAACTCGCTCATCACCGGTGCGCAGTACACCGAGGTCAACGCGGTCATCCCGGGTCGCGAGATCATGGCGGGCATCGCGGCGATCGTCGCGATCCTGTTCATCGTCACCGCGGTCATCGGCCGCTGGCGCATCTCGATCGTCGGCACCGGCCTGCTGCTCGTCGCCGCGATCGTCATCGGGGGCATCTACCCCTGGATCGTCCAGCGCCTGCAGGTCAAGCCCTCGGAGCGTACCTACGAGTCCGCGTACATCGAGCGGAACATCAAGGCCACGCGTGACGCCTACGGTGTCTCCGACGTCAAGGAACAGAACTACGACGCCACGACCGAGGCCAGCTCCGGCGCCCTCGCGCAGGACGCCCAGACGACGGCGAACATCCGCCTCATCGACCCGAAGATCGTCTCCGACACCTTCAGCCAGCTGCAGCAGTACCGGCAGTACTACCAGTTCCCGGACGAGCTCGACGTCGACCGGTACGACGTCAAGGGCGAGACCGAGGACACCGTCATCGCGGTGCGCGACATCGACCTCGACGGTCTGAGCTCGGCCGCGAACACCCAGTACAACCGGGCGTTCGTGTACACCCACGGCTACGGCGTGACCGCGGCCTTCGGCAACCAGCGCGCGAGCGACGGCAAGCCGGTGTTCCTCGAGTCGGGCATCCCCTCGAACGGCGCGCTGGGTGACTTCCAGCAGCGCGTGTACTTCGGCGAGACCTCGCCGGCGTACTCGATCGTCGGAGCGCCGAAGGATTCGAAGGACGTCGAGCTCGACTACCCGTCCGGATCCGACGACGACAACGGCGGCAACGCCACCACGACGTACTCCGGCGACGGCGGACCGAGTGTGGGCAACTTCTTCAACCGACTCGTCTACGCGGCGAAGTTCCAGTCGGAGCAGGTCCTGCTGTCGGACGCGGTCAACAAGGACTCGCAGATCCTCTACGACCGCGACCCGATCACGCGTGTCCAGAAGGTCGCGCCGTACCTGACGGTCGACAGCGACGCCTACCCGGCGATCGTCGACCACCGCATCCAGTGGGTCGTCGACGGCTACACGACGAGCGATGCCTACCCGTACTCGCAGAGCCAGAGCCTGTCGGACAGCATCGCCGGTTCGGAGTCCTCGGCGTACCGCACCGACCAGGTCAACTACATCCGCAACTCGGTGAAGGCCACGGTCGACGCCTACACGGGCAAGGTGACCCTCTACGCGTGGGACACCAAGGACCCGGTGCTGAAGACGTGGGAGAAGATCTTCCCGACGTCGGTCAAGTCGGTGTCGAGCATGAGCGCCGAGCTGCTGGACCACGTCCGCTACCCGACGGACCTGTTCAAGGTGCAGCGGTCGATCCTCGGCACCTACCACGTGACGAACGCGAACTCGTTCTACTCGGGTGACGACGCGTGGAACACACCACAGGAGCCCACCACCACGGGGTCGACCGACACGGATGCGAGCGCCGCCGACACGTCGACGACCACCAACGCCCTGGGCGCGCAGACGACGACGACCGCGAGCAAGGCGAACCTGCAGGATCCGTACTACCTGACGATGAAGGTGCCGGGGCAGGAGACCGCGTACAACCTGTACACGACCTACATCCCCCAGCAGTCCGCCGGTGCGAACAACCGCAACGTGCTGACCGGCTACCTGGCCGCCGACTCCGACGCGGGAGGTGCGGGCAAGGGCAAGAAGGCGTCGGGCTACGGCAAGCTCACGTTGTTGACGATGCCGAAGACCGACAACATCCCGGGCCCGGCGCAGGTGCAGAACCTGTTCAACTCGGACACCACGGTGTCGCAGGAGCTGAACATCCTGAAGCGCGGCAACTCGACGGTGAAGCAGGGCAACCTGCTCACCCTGCCGGTCGGCGGCGGCTTCCTGTACGTGCAGCCCGTGTACGTGCAGTCGACGTCGAGCGGTTCGTACCCGCTGCTGCAGAAGGTGCTCGTCGCGTTCGGCGACAAGATCGCGTTCGAGGACACCCTCGACGAGGCGCTCAACTCGCTGTTCGGCGGTGACTCGGGTGCTGCTGCCGGAGACTCCGATGCCAGTGGTTCGGGGAGCGACTCCGGTTCGTCCGGGTCGGGCTCGTCCGACTCCGGTTCCGACTCGGGCTCCGGGTCGACCGGTGGCTCGACCGGCTCGGGCACCACGGACAACGACGCACTGCAGCAGGCGCTGTCCGACGCGAACGACGCCCTGCAGGACCGTCAGCAGGCCTACGCCGACAACGACCTGGTCGCTGCAGCCGAGGCCGACAAGCGCCTGCAAGAGGCGATCGAGGCCGCGACCGCAGCCGAAGACGGCAGCTGACACGCCGTGGCGGGGCACACGATTTGTGCCCCGCCACGACCGTGTGTAGGCTATTCAATGTGCCGCGGGGTGGAGCAGTTCGGTAGCTCGCTGGGCTCATAACCCAGAGGTCGTAGGTTCAAATCCTGCCCCCGCAACCAAGCGTCACACGAAAGCCCCGGTCCGAAAGGACCGGGGCTTTCCTCGTTCCCGGGATCCTCCACGCCGGAACGCTCCGCAGTGCGCCGGTACGCTCGGCGGATGGGCACCCTCACGATCGCCGCCGCGCAGTTCGCTCCCGTGGACGACCCGGTGGCCAACCTCAAGACCGTCCGGACCGCGGCGGTCGACGCAGCGGCGCGGGGAGCGGCGCTGCTCGTCACGCCGGAGTACTCGTCGTACTTCACCGCCGACATCGACGACCGGTTCGTCGCCGCAGCGCAGCCGCTCGACGGCCCCTTCGTGTCAGGGCTGCGCGACATCGCCCGCGACACCGGTGTCGCACTGATCGTCGGGATCGCCGAGACGACCGACGCCGAGACGACCGACGCCGAGACGACCGACGCCGAGTCGACGGAAACAGCGACGACCGACGTAGCGACCGCGGACGAACCCACGCGCTTCCGCAACACCCTGGTGGCAGTGCTCCCCACCGGCGAGCTCGCGGCGACCTACCGGAAGGTGCACCTCTACGACGCCTTCGGGTCGCGGGAGTCCGACCGCATCGAGTCCGGCGACCCGGAGCAGCTGCCGGTCTTCGAGTTCGCGGGCCTCCGGATCGGGCTCGAGACCTGTTACGACCTGCGCTTCCCCGAGGTCACCCGCCGGCTGGCAGCGCCCGAGCACGGTGCGGCCGACGTCGTCGTGCTGCCGGCCGAGTGGGTGCGCGGCCCCGGCAAGGAGCACCACTGGCGGACCCTGCTCACCGCGCGGGCGATCGAGAACACCGTGTGGGTCGTCGGTGTCGGCCAGACGCCGCCGATCGGCATCGGCGCCTCGGTGGTGCTCGACCCCTCCGGTGTCGCCGTGGCGTCGGCCGGCTCTGCGCCCGGCACGCTCGTCGCGACGGTCGACACCGCCGTGACCGAGGCGGTCCGGCAGGTCAACCCGTCGCTGGCACTCCGCCGGTACGACGTCGCGCTGCGCGCCCAGCCAGGAGGCACGGCTCGCCCCTGACCTGCGCGTTCCGTCCCATCGCGGTCGCCCTGCAGTGCCAGAACGGGCGTGGGGAGCAGGAACGTCCGGCCTCTCACGCGCGGAATGTCCTCGCACGCGCGGAACGTCCTCCCACGCGCGGAACGTCTCGCTACGCGCCAGAGGCCAACTGTGCCAGGCGGCCGGCGGCGTCCTCGAGAACGGAACGCCGCTTGCAGAACGCGAAGCGCACGAGGGACCGGTAGCCCGCGGCGTGCTCCGGCCGGACGAATGCCGACACCGGTACGCCGACGACCCCGGCCAGGGCGGGCAGTTCGAGGCAGAAGGCCCGCGCATCGTCGTACCCGAGCGGCGCGGTGTCGGCGATCACGAAGTACCCGCCGTCCGGCCGCATGACGTCGAAGCCCGCTGACCGGAGCCCCGAGGCGAGCAGTTCGTGCTTGGCGGCGAGTTCGGCGGCGATCCCGGTGAAGACGGCGTCGGGCAACCGCAGTCCGACGGCGACGGCCGGTTGGAACGGTGCGCCGTTGACGAAGGTCAGGTACTGCTTCACCGTCGTGATCGCGTCGACGAGCGTCGGGGGAGCGGTGAGCCAACCGATCTTCCAACCGGTGGTGCTGAAGGTCTTGCCGGCGCTCGAGATCGAGACCGTCCGCTCGGCGGCTCCGGGCAGTGTCGCGATCGGCGTGTGCGGGACGGTGAACGTCAGGTGCTCGTAGACCTCGTCGGTGACGATGAGGGCGTCGTACCGCGTCGCGAGTTCCACGATCGTGCGCAGGACCTCGTCGGGCAGGACCCGGCCGGTCGGGTTGTGCGGCGTGTTGACGAGTACGACGCGGGTGCGGTCGGTGAACGCGGCGCGCAGGGTGTCCTCGTCCGGCAGGAAGTCCGGAGCAGTGAGGGGCACGGTGACGTGGGTGCCGCCGGCGAGCCGGACGAGCGCACCGTAGGCGTCGTAGAACGGTTCGAACGTGATGACCTCGTCGCCCGGTTCGACCAGGGCGAGGAGCGTCGCGGCGAGGGCTTCGGTGGCGCCGGCGGTGACCAGGACCTGCCGGTCAGGGTCGACCTCGAGGCCGTACCACCGCTGCTGGTGTTCGGCCACGGCGGTGCGGAGGTCGACCGTCCCGCGTCCGGGCGGGTACTGGTTGACGCCGTCCCGGATGGCGCGGACCGCGGCTTCGAGCACCTCGGCAGGGCCGTCCTGGTCGGGGAAGCCCTGCCCGAGGTTGATCGCGCCGGTGCTCGCGGCGAGGGCGCTCATCTCGGCGAAGACGGTGGGCGCGGGGACGCCGTCGGGTCCCAGGAGCATCGCTCCCTCGGCTGCTCGCAACCAGGGTCCTGCCTGCCGCATGTGGTTCCCTCCGGTGACGGCGACGACGTGTCGCGCTGAACGGACCCCAACCTAGCTGGCCGTCCGACGGCGATCCGGGGACGGACCCACAGCCCACGCATAAGATCGGCAGAGGATGCTTCCAGCGTCGCCAGAAGCACCGCTCAGGTGGTTGCGACAGACTGCACGAGCTTGAAAGGAGCACGTCCAGCATGACCGACACCACGCCCAACGGGCAGGGCGACGACCGCCGTCCGGACGATGCGGCATCGCCTGCCGCCAGTGAGGACGCCGCCGCAGCGGCCACGAAGGGGAACACGTCGATGCCGAACGACTCCGAGCAGTTCAACGACGCCGAGCAGCCCGAGAACGCCGAGCGGTCCGACGACGCCGCGCAGCACGCGGCTCCGTCCGACGACGCCACGAGCGCCGACCACACCGACGTGATCCCGTCGGCGACCGACCACCCCACGGACCGCTACACGGCCCCGTACCCGACGCTCTCGGGCGACCAGCAGCGCGATGCCGGCCAGCAGTCGGCCGGGTACGGCCAGCAGACCTCCCCGTACGGGCAGGCGTCCCAGTACGGCCAGCAGCCCGCCGCAGACCAGACGAGCCAGTACGGGCAGGCCCAGCAGAGCCAGTACGGCCAGAACCAGCAGCCGCAGTACGGGCAGGCCCAACAGAGCCTGTACGGCCAGCAGTCCCAGTACGGTCAGAGCCAGCAGTCCCAGTACGGCCAGAATCAGCCGAACCAGCAGTCCCAGTACGGTCAGCAGTCGCAGTACGGCCAGCAGGGCCAGTACGGCCAGGCCCAGCAGCCGCCGTACGGCCAGCAGCCGACCGCGGGCCAGCCGCGGTACGGCGAGTACGCCCAGCCGGCCTCCGCCGCTGCCCCCTCGTCGGAGTACGCGACAGCGTCGGCGCAGGCACCGCAGTCCGCCACGAGCGCCTTCGGCGACGTGGACGGCGCGAACCAGCGCAACGGCCACTACTTCGCTGACGGAACCGCGGGTGCAGCGGCCACCACGACCACCACCCGCTCCGGGCGCAGCAAGCTCGTCCTGCCGATCATCGCCGGACTGGTCGTCGCGGGTCTGGTCGGCGGCGGCGCCGGGTGGCTCGCCGGGTCGTCGCAGGGCGGCACCGTCACGTCGTCGTCCGGTTCGTCGCAGGGCGGCAACCTCACGGTCAACGACTACGACTCCGCGACCGTCGTCACCGCGGTCGCTGCGCAGGCGACGCCGTCGGTCGTGACGATCAACGTGTCGTCCAGCAACGAGGCCGGCACCGGTTCGGGCGTCGTGATGAGCAAGGACGGCTACATCGTCACGAACACCCACGTGGTGACGCTCGACGGTGACAGCTCGAACGGTTCGATCACCGTGACGACCTCGAACGGCAAGATCTACGAGGGCAAGCTCATCGGCACCGACCCGACGGTCGACCTCGCGGTCATCAAGATCGACGCGACCGACCTCAAGCCGATGGAGTTCGCCGATTCCACGAAGCTCAACGTCGGTGACACCGCGGTCGCGATCGGTGCGCCCCTGGGCCTGTCGAACACGGTCACGGACGGCATCGTCTCGACCCTGAACCGCAGCATCCAGGTCACGTCGAGCGCTCCCAGCGAGGGCGGCGACTCGAACGAGGGCGGCAACGGCGGCAGCGGCCCGTTCGACTTCTGGGGCAACGGCGACAACGGGAGCAGCTCGTCCGCGAACACCACGGTCTCGCTGCCCGTCATCCAGACCGACGCGTCGATCAACCCGGGAAACTCCGGTGGTGCCCTGCTCGACGCGAAGGGCAAGCTGATCGGCATCAACGTGGCCATCGCCTCGGCCGGCAGCTCGTCGTCGTCCGACTCGGCGGCCGGCAGCATCGGCGTGGGCTTCTCGATCCCGTCGAACCTGGTGAAGCGCGTCGCGAACGAGATCAAGGACAAGGGCTCGGCCACGCACGGCCTGCTCGGTGCCACGGTCGGCGACGCCTCGGAGAACGCGAGCGCGACCCAGATGGGTGCGCTCATCAAGTCGGTCTCGTCCGGCGGTGCGGCGGCGAAGGCCGGTCTGCAGAAGGGTGACGTCGTCACGAAGATCGGTTCGGCGACCGTCTCGGACGCCACCGACCTGACGGCGCAGGTCCGCTACTTCGCGGGCGGCGCGTCGACGACGATCAGCTACCTCCGGAACGGGCAGTCCCGCGAGGCGGACGTGACCCTGGGCACGTACGACAGCAAGGGCTGACGCCACCACGGACAGGACGGGAGGCCCGGTGCACGACGTGCGCCGGGCCTCCCGTCCGTCTGCGGGTCGCGTCGCGGGCGCCCCGCAGGTTCCGGGTTCGGGTCTTGATAGGCTCATGGTCGCTCTGCGGGGCGGCACCGCCCCGGTGCGTCCCGTGCACCCAGCCAGCACCCCGAGGTACGCATGCAGACAGACGGACAGCCCCTGCCGGGCGTCTCGTACGTGATGCCCGTGCTCAACGAGGTCACCGAGGTCCGCGCTGCGGTCGCCAGCCTGCTCGACCAGGACTACACCGGCGTGTTCGAGGTCATCCTCGCGCTCGGCCCCTCGATCGACGGCACGAACGAACTCGTGGCCGAGATGAGCGCGGCCGACCCGCGCATCCGGGCGATCGACAACCCGGTCGGGTCCACGCCGGCCGGCCTCAACGTCGCGATCACGGCGTCGGTGCACCCCGTGGTGGTCCGCGTCGACGCGCACTCGGTGCTGCCACCGGACTACACGCGCATCGCCGTCCGCACCCTGCTCGAGTCCGGTGCGGACAACGTCGGCGGCATCATGCGCGCGGAGGGCCGCAGCCCGTTCGAGCGGGCCGTCGCGTTGGCGTACGGCAGCCGCGTCGGCCTCGGCGGCACCCCGCACCACGTCGGTGGGACCGCCGGCCCCGCCGAGACCGCGTACCTCGGCGTCTTCCGCCGCGACCGCCTGTTCGAGGTCGGCCTGTTCGACGAGGGCATCAAGCGCGGCCAGGACTGGGAGCTCAACCGACGCCTGCGTCAGACCGGCGGCACGGTGTGGTTCACACCCGAGCTGGTCGTCACCTACCGCCCGCGACCGAGCCTGAAGCGCCTGGTGCGGCAGTTCGTCGCCACCGGGTTGTGGCGGGGCGAGCTCGCCCGTCGGTTCCCCGCGAACAACGGCCTGCGGTACTTCGTGCCGCCCGCGATGGTCGCCGCCATGGCCGTCGGGATCCTCGCCGGCGTCGTCGGTGTCGTCGGCGCGGCCCTCGGCAGCCCGGTCGCCTGGGCGCTCCTCGGGTTCGCCGTGCCCGCCGTGTACCTGCTCTTCGTCGTTCTCGGGTCGGTCGCCGTCGCGCGCCGGTCCGGGGTGGCGACCTTCCTCTGGCTGCTCGTGGTGCTGCCCTGCATCCACGTGGGATGGGGGCTCGGTTTCATCATCGGGTTCCTCACCCGCACCTCCGAGCTGACCACCCACACCGGACGGTGACCCCATGACCGACCCCGCCACCCACGGCCGCGGATCCGCACGCCCGACGTCGATCGCCGAGCTGCGGGCCGTCGCCCAGCCGGACGAGGTCCGCGCCCGCGCCAACGCCGAGCACTGGACGGCGTCGCTGTACCTGCGCGACGTCTCGCCGTACCTGACCTGGGTGCTGCTGAAGACCCGCGTCAGCGCCAACCAGGTGACCGGCCTGATGATCCTGGTCGGGTGGAGCATCGCCGCGGCCCTGCTCATCCCCGGCATCTGGGGCGCAGCGCTCGCCCTGGTGCTCGGACAGCTGCAGATGCTCGTGGACTGCTGCGACGGCGAGGTCGCACGGTGGCGTGGCACCCGCTCGCCCGCCGGGGTGTTCCTGGACAAGGTCGGGCACTACACGACCGAGGGACTGATCCCGGTGGCGCTGGGCATCCGAGCCGCCACCTGGCCGATCCACGGCGCCGACTGGATGTGGACCACGATCGGCTGCGCACTCGGTCTGGTCATCGTGCTGAACAAGGCCCTCAACGACATGGTGCACGTCGCCCGGGCGAACGCGGGGCTCGACAAGCTCGTCGACCGACGCGACGCCTCGACCGCGCCGTCCGGCCGGAAGCTCGCCTCGCTCCGCCGCCTGGCCAGGTTCCTGCCGTTCCACCGCCTGTACCACTCGGTCGAGCTGAGCATGCTCGCGTTCCTGTTCGCGCTCATCGGACTGGCGATCGGCGACACGCTCGCCAGCCGGATCCTGGTCGGGGCGCTGCTGCCGCTGGCCGTGCTGGCGACCGTCGGACACTTCCTGGCGATCATCGCGTCCAAGCGGGTCAAGGCGTGACCGACGACGCGGTGCCCCACGACGCGGTGCCCCACGACGCGGTGCCCGACGACACGGTGACCGATGGCACCGTGACCCCGAGCACCGTTCGTCGCCACGCGGTCGCGCACCCGCAGCGACCCCGCGTCGCCGTCGTGAGCCTGTCGCAGGGCACCCGGCCCGACGACCTGCGCCGCGGGCTCGACAGCGTGCTCGCGCAGCAGGGCGTCGAACTCGACGTGGTCTGCGTCGGCAACGGCTGGGAGCCGACAGGCCTGCCCGACGGAGTGCGGACGCTGGCGCTGCCGGAGAACCTCGGGATCCCGGCCGGCCGCAACGCCGGTGCCGAGGTCGTCGACGGGGACTACGTGTTCTTCCTGGACGACGACGCCTCGATCCCCTCGGTGACGTTCCTGCAGGACGCCGTCGGCCGCTTCGAACGCGACCCCTCGCTCGGACTGCTCCAGCCCCGCGTGGTCGACCCGACCGGCGCCGCCAACCCGCGGCGCTGGGTCCCGCGCATCCGCAAGGGCGAGCCGGACCACTCGTCGCCGGTGTTCTCGGTGTGGGAGGGCGCCGTCGTGCTGCCGATGGACGTGTACCGGATCGTCGGGGGCTGGGGAGCGGAGTACTTCTACGCGCACGAGGGCATCGAACTCGCGTGGCGCGTGTGGGACGCCGGTCGACGTGCCTGGTACGCCGGCGACCTGGTCGCCCACCACCCGGCCATCGACCCGGCCCGGCACACCGAGTACTACCGCCTGAACGCCCGCAACCGGGTCTGGCTGGCCCGACGGAACCTGCCGGCACCGCTCCGGCCGCTCTACGTCGGCTCGTGGGCCGCGATCCAGGTCGCACGCTGGTGGCGACACCCGCGACGCCTGACGACGTGGTTCGCCGGCATCCGCGAAGGACGGACCACCGACTGCGGACCAACCCGACCGATGAGCTGGCTGACCGTCGCCCGGATGACGCTCGCCGGGCGCCCGCCCGTCGTCTGACCGCCCCGAACCCCACCGCCACCGCAGAACGGGAGACAGTCCATGCCGATCACCAGTGACGTGCGGACCGCCGTGCGCCTGGCCCAGCGCCTGCTCGCCTCGCGCCGGAGCCGCCGGGAGCTCGCCCGTCGCCTGCCGTCGGTCGCGGCGCCGGCGCCCGGCACGATCGAGATCGCGGTCTACTTCGCCGACGGCCCCGTGAACATGTACCAGGTGCGCCAGTGGTACGCGCCGCTGGCCGAACTGGCGAAGACGCACCCGGTCGCGATCATCGCGCGCAGCCCAGGCACGATGACCACGCTCATCGACGAGTCGCCGGTCCCCGCCGTGTACGCCCGTCAGGTGGTCGACCTGGAGCAGTTCGTCGAGACCCAGGCGCCGAAGGTGGTGCTCTACGTCAACCAGAACGCCCGCAACTTCCAGATGATGCGGTACGGGCGCATGTGGCACGTCTTCGTCAACCACGGCGAGAGCGACAAGATGTACATGACGACGAACCAGTTCAAGGCGTACGACTACGCGTTGATCGCCGGGGACGCCGCGCGTGGCCGGCTCGCCGAGGCGCTGTGGGACTACGACCTCGACGCCAGGACCATCGCGATCGGCCGCCCGCAGGCCGACCACTTCGCCGGCGCGGCACCGTACCCCGCCGACGACCGGACCGTCGTGCTGTACGCACCGACGTGGGAGGGCGACCGCGGCGCCGCGGCGTACGGCTCGATCGCGTCCCACGGCACCACCATCGCCGAGCAGGTGCTCGCGTCGCCCCGCCACCGCCTGGTGTACCGCCCGCACCCGCGGAGCGGCGTGCTCGACCCGGCGTACCGAACGGCACACGAGCGGATCGTCGCGGCGATCACGGCGGCGAACGCGGCCGACCCCACCGCGCACCACGTCCACGACGAGGGCGGCGAGCTCGGCTGGCAGCTGGCCGACGCAGACGTGGCGATCACCGACATCAGCGCGATGATCTACGACCGCCTGGCGGTCGGGAAGCCCCTGATCGTGACGCGCCCGGTGTCGCCGGAGGCCGATGTGGACGAACGCGGCTACCTGAGCGACGCCAACTGGCTGACCGCGGCCGACGCGCCGACTGTGCTCGCGCGGATCGACGCCTCCGTGGGGGACGCCGCCGAGCTCGCCAAGCTGCAGCAGTGGGTGGCGCGCTACTTCGGCGACACCACGCCCGGTGCCGCGACGGCCAGGTTCCACGCTGCCGTCGAGTGGCTGCTGGAGCGCTGGCGCACCGTCGCTGCCGAGCGCGGCGAACGCTGAGCCCCGTCCGGACACGGTCATGGGTGCAGCCCCTGACCGACCAGTGACATCCGCCACACGTACTCGGAGCGGTCCGGACGGCGCCAGCGGACGATCACGACGCCGGTGTCCTGCGGATCCGCGCCGAACACGGCGACGGACAGACGTCGACCCGGTTCGAGCCGGTGCACCGCCAGCGGCGGGCTGTAGCCGTTGCCGAGGTGGGTGAGGGTCAGGCCGTCGACCGGTTCGTCCCCGGTGTTGACGAGGTCGTACCGGCGCGGGGCCTGCGAGCGGTCGATGGTGAACGGGACGGCGTACGCGGGTGCTGGGTGGTGCATGGCGAGAACGCTAGGGGGAGGGTCCGACGGTGGGGCCCCGGCGCAGCACCCGGGAACCCGTCGCTGTGGAGGGGGCACGGTGGTGCCCTGGTTGTGGAGGGGGAGTACCCGACCGGTCAGACGCCGTAGTCGGCGGAGTATTGCGCCAGCGCTTCCTCGATGGTGCCGTCGAGCTGCAGCCGGCCCTTGTCGAGGTACAGACCGCGGTCGCAGAAGCGGCGCAGGTCCTTGTCGCTGTGGGACACGAAGAAGAGCGTCCGACCGCCGGCCAGGAGCTCCTCGATCCGCTTGTAGCACTTCTCGCGGAAGGCCTTGTCGCCGACGGCGAGGACCTCGTCCACCAGGATGACGGGCTCGTCGAGCCGCGAGATCACCGCGAACGCGATGCGCACCTTCATGCCGCTCGACAGGTGCTTGTACGGGGTGTCGACGAAGTCCGCGATCTCGGCGAAGTCGATGATCTCGTCGAAGGCGGCACGGATCTCGGCGCGCGACATGCCGTGCAGGCCGGCGGTCAGGTAGACGTTGTCGCGGACGGACAGGTCGCCGACGAACCCACCGGTGATCTCGATGAGCGGCGCGACGCCGGCCCCGACGTCGATCCGGCCCTCGTCCGGCAGCATCACCTGCGCCACGAGCTTCAGGAGCGTGGACTTGCCCTGACCGTTGCGACCGACGACGCCGATCGCCTCGCCCGGACGGACGTCGAACGACACGTTGCGGAGCGCCCAGAACTCGTCGGCACGCTTGCGGCGGCCGCGTCCGGCGAAGAGGTCCTTGAAGTTGCGGCTCGCCCGTCGGTTGCGCTTGAAGCAGATGCCGGCGTCGCGCACGGAGATCACCGGCGCGACGGTCTCGGTACGTCGGGTCTGGTCGGTGGCGGTCATCACAGCTCCTTCAGCACGCGGTGCTCACTGCGTCGGAACACCGCGAAGCCGATGACCAGGACGATGCCCGTGATGACCACCGACGCCCCGACCTCGAGCCAGTCGAGCTGGCTCGGGAAGAACGCGGCGCGGTACATCCCGAAGATGCCGGTGAGCGGGTTGACCGCGGCGATGGGGCGCAGGGCGTCGGGCAGCGCGTGCGTGCCGTAGATGATCGGCGATGCGTAGAACAGGAAGCGCAGGACGAGCTTGGTCGCCCGCTCGAGGTCGCGGAAGAAGACGACGAGCGGCGCGACGATCAGGCCGAGGCCGTACACCAGCGCGCACTGCAACACGATCGCCAGCGGGAAGAAGACGACCTGCCAGTGCAGGTGCGCACCCGTCGCGATCGCGAACGCCGCCAGCACCGGCAGGCTCAGCAGGAACTCGATGCCCTTCGACGCGTCGATCCGCGCGACCCAGATGGTGCGGGGGATCGTCGTCGAGCGGATGAGCTTCGACTCCTTGATGAACGCCCGCGTGGAGTCCGAGACGCCCCCGGTGAACCACATCCACGGCAGCAGCGCGGAGAGCAGGAAGACGATGTACGGGTCTTCACCGACCGAGCCGCGGTGGAACACCTGGGTGAAGACGAACCAGTAGATCGCCGACATGACGAGCGGGTCGAGGATCGACCAGACGTACCCGAGCGCCGACGTCGAGTACCGGACCCGGAGGTCGCGGACGGTCAGCAGCCAGAGGGCATGACGATAGCGCCGACCGGCGCTCCGGGTCGCCGCTGGTGCGGCAGCCGCGGGCACGGTCGGCGCGCTCGCTGTGGTCACGGTTTCCCTTCGGGCGGAACCGCCGAAGGGGTCCTGACGGAGGTTCAGGCGAACAGGTTGTTCGCGCGCTCGAGGTCCTCGGCGAAGTCGATCTCGACCGCGTACAGGTCGGAGATGTCGATCGGGGACCAGCGTAGCCCGTCCTCGGCGATGGCAGCCTCGATGCCGCCCTCGAAGTACTCCTGGTCGTCGACGCGACCGAGCTGGCGGATGAGGGCCTGCTTGTCGTTCGCCGACACGTAGTTGATGCCGACGGCCTCGCCGAGCCCGCCGACGACCTGCTTGGAGAGCTTGTGGATGAACCCCTCGGCGTCGACGGTGTACTTGACCTCTTCGTCGGAGACCTTGTCGGTGTTGACGCTGACGAACGAGTGGTCCTCGTCGATCATGTCGGCCGCACGGACGAGCGCCATCGGGTCGAAGACCACGTCGCCGTTCATCCAGAGGACACCGCTCTTGCCGGTCGCCTTGAGGGCGCGCAGCAGGCTCTTCGAGGTGTTGGTGGAGTCGTAGGACTCGTTGTAGACGAAGGACGCGTCGGGGAAGGCCTCGACGATGTGCTCCGACTTGTAGCCGACGACGATCGTCACGCGGGCGCTCGAACCGAACGCGGCGCGGATGTTGTCGAACTGCTGCTGCATGATGGTGCGGCCGTCACTGAGCTCCGTGAGCGGCTTCGGCAGGCTGCGGCCGAGCCGGCTGCCCATCCCCGCTGCGAGGATCACGATCTGCGTGGTCATGCTGGTCCCTTCTGGTGTCCGCCCGCGCGCCCTGGGGCACGGGCGGGCCTCGTCGAGTCTGCTCGCGGAACGTCCGAGTTCGCCGAGAACCGGACGCCGCGGGCCACGAGGGCGGCCGCTGCACGGTGTCGGAGAGCCCGCCGGAGCAGGTTTCCAAGTGGTGAACACTTCTTCGTGCCCTGGTGAATGATACGGAAACACCCGCTCAAGGGGTAGGTCCGCCGCGCTTCGTACTCATTTCGTGACACTGGAGTGGGCGGTTCCCCGCTGTCCGGAGAGCGTTGGTACGGTTGGGCGATGGCCGCCAGAGCAGAGAACGAGGACGTGTACGCCACGACCGACGCTGCCTGGATGACCGAAGCGAGTGACACCGACGAGCAGGACGCCGACGAGCGTGCCGCCGACCGGGTGGACGCCGCGGCGGGGGACGACGCCGACGACGACGACATGGGGGAACCGGATGCGCGCGACGCCTCCGTTGATGACGAGATGACCGACGACACCACGGCTGCCGACACCACGGCCGCCGACACCGATCCGGTCACCGAGCCGCAGTCGGACGCAGTGCCCGGTGCCGCAGTGCCCGGTCCCGCGGCCCGTGCCGCGGCAGCGGCCCCGACGACGACCACCGGCGCCCGACCCGCCAAGGCGCGCACCACGAAGCAACGCACCAAGCGACCGGCGAAGGCCGCCGGCACGACCGGCACCGTGCCTCCCGGCCCCACCGCGAGCGACGCGACGTCCGCGACGGACGCGACCGCGCACGCAGCGCAGGGCGCACCGGAGACCGACGCACCGGAGGCGGACGCCGCGACGAGCCCCGCCGCGAAGAAGCGTGCTCCCCGGGCCACCGCGCCCAAGGCCCCGCAGAAGCTGCAGCCCGTCGTGCTCGCCGCCGACGGCCTCGTCAAGCGGTACGGGCAGACCCTCGCCGTCGACGAGGTCGACCTCGAGATCCGTCAGGGCTCGATCTTCGGCGTGGTCGGCCCGAACGGCGCCGGCAAGACGACCACCCTGTCGATGATCACCGGTCTGCTGCGTCCCGACGCCGGGTCCGTGACGGTCCTGGACCACGACGTCTGGGCCGACCCCACGGCCGCCAAGCGCAGCCTCGGCGTGCTGCCGGACCGCCTGCGGCTGTTCGACCGCCTCACCGGTGCGCAGCTGCTCTACTACTCGGCCACCCTGCGCGGTCTCGACGGTGCCACGGCCCGTGAGCGCAGCACCGACCTGGCCGAGGCGTTCGGGCTCGGCGAGGCGCTCGGTCGCCAGGTCGCCGACTACTCGGTGGGCATGGCGAAGAAGATCGCCCTGGCCGCCACGCTCATCCACTCGCCGCGGGTCCTCGTGCTCGACGAACCGTTCGAGTCCGTCGACCCCGTGAGCGCCGCGACCATCACCGACATCCTGCGCCGCTACACGCGCGGTGGTGGCACCGTCGTGCTCTCCAGCCACTCCATGGAGCTCGTTCAGCGCACCTGCGACTCCGTCGCCATCATCGTCGGCGGCAAGGTCCTCGCCTCGGGGACCATGGCCCAGGTGCGCGGTCGCAAGAGCCTCGAGGACAAGTTCGTCGAACTCGCGGGCGGCCGCGTCGTGGCAGAGAGCATGGAATGGTTGCACAGCTTCTCCGGCTGAGGGCCGACCTGCTCGCGGGCGAGGTCCGCGGCAGCGCCCGCCGGTCCGTGCTCGTCGTGCTCGGCAGCCTCGTCGGGCTCCTCGCCGCCGTGTTCGTCGCGACGCAGACGGTCGCGCTGCGGTCCGCCGACCCCGACACGGCCCGCGCGGTCACCGTGCCGGTCGGCACGCTCATCGCGTTCGCGTTCACCGTCGTCCCGCTCGTCGTCGGACGGAGCGACCAGCTCGACCCGCGGCGCTTCGCGGTGTTCGGCATCGGCCGTCGCGGGCTCGCGATCGGCCTCGTCGTCGCCGGGCTGATCGGTATCCCGGTGATCGGGGTCGTCGTCGTGGCCGTCGCCCAGTCGATCGCCTGGGCGCGTGACGCCGGGACCGGTGTGCTCGCGGTGATCGGCGGCCTGCTCGCGATCGCCACCTGCGCGCTCCTGGTCCGCGTGTGCTGCACCGTCGGCTCGCGGCTGATCGGTCCGCACCGGTCCCGCGACGCCGGGTGGCTCGTCGCGCTCGTGATCATCGTGCTCGCGATCCCGGCGGTCTCGCTGCTGCTCCGCGTCGACTGGCTCGACCCCGAAGGCGCCGAGATGCAGCGCGTCGCGGACGTCGCGGGGTGGACACCGTGGGGCGCCGCCTGGGCCGTGCCCGCCGAGGTCGCCAGCGGCCACGTCGGCACCGGGTTCCTCAAGCTGCTCGTCGCGATCGCCGTCGTCGCCCTGCTCACCTGGGCGTGGTGGACGCTCGTCGGTCGGGCGCTCGACACCGTCGACGGTCGCACCCGGACCCGGCGCTACCAGGGGCTCGGCTGGTTCGACCGGCTCGGCTCGACGCCGGTCGCCGCCGTCGCCGCCCGCGCCCTGACCTACTGGGTGCGCGACCCGCGGTACCGCACCTCGTACCTCATCATCCTGTTCGTCCCGCTCGTCGTCATCCCGCTCGGGGTCGCCGGGGTGCCGTGGCACTGGACCGCGCTCGTGCCGTTGCCGCTCATGGCGCTGATCGCCGGGTTCCTGCCGCACAACGACGTCTCGTACGACAACACCGCGGTGTGGCTGCACGTCGCCTCCGGGGCTCCCGGGTGGAGCGACCGTCTCGGACGTGTCGTCCCAGTCCTCGTCGTCGGTGCGCCGGCGATCGTGGCCGGCTCGGCGGTGTCCGCCTGGTTGTTCGACGACTGGACGGTGTTCCCGCTGCTGATCGGCGTGAGCGCCAGCGCCCTGCTGTCCGGACTCGGGCTGTCGAGTGTCGTGTCCGTCCTGCTGCCCTACCCGACCGTGCGGCCGGGCGACCACCCGTTCCAGCAGCCACAGGCCGCGGGTGTGACGGCGACGGTCGCGCAGTCGATGATGGTGATCGGCATCGTGCTCTGCACCGTCCCGGCGGCGTGGCTCGCGGTGCTGGCCTTCGTCCGCGGCGCCGAGCCGTGGTCGATGCTGACGCTCGCGGTGGGCATCGGGGTCGGCGTGGTCGTGCTCGTCATCGGGATCTTCGCGGGAGGGCGGCTGTTCGACCGGCGCGGCCCGGACCTGCTGGCCGCGGCGCAGCGCAACTAGCGTTCCGGAACGAGCGCGACGTGCGCAGACCAACGTGCGCAGACCGTCGTACCCTGGACCCATGAGCATGACGGAACCAGGCGGCGGCCTCGACGTGATGGACCGGGAGCTCGAGAAGCTCCTCGAAGACGAAGCGATCGAACCCGGCGACCACGAGCGGTTCTCGCACTACGTCAAGAAGGACAAGATCCTGCAGTCCGCCCTGTCCGGCAAGCCGGTCAAGGCGCTGTGCGGCAAGAAGTGGATCCCGGGCCGCGACCCGGAGAAGTTCCCGGTGTGCCCGGACTGCAAGGCCATCTACGAGAAGATGAAGTCCGAGTAGGCGCAGCCTGCGCATCGTGAGCAGAAATGGTCGGGTCACCTTCGGGGACCCGACCATTTCTGCTCACCAAGCGATGCGCTGCGGCGCGCAGCGGCGCTGCGGCGCGCAGCGGCGCGCTAGATCACCAGGGTGGGGATCGCGGGGTCGCCGCGACCGATGCGCGCGGCGTCCGCCGGCAGCTCGGCCTTCGCCCGCTTGTGGTGCGCCCGCGCGGCCTCGACGCCCTGTGCTCCGAGGAACGCCGGATCGACCACGCCGCCGGTGACCACGGGCACGAGCAGGGCGCGCTCGTCGGGGCCGACCTGTCCGGCGGTGAGCACGACCTCGGCCGTGGCGACACCGTTGCGCAGGCGTCGGCCGGCTTCCTTGCGCCCGCCGATCGAGGCCTTGTCCGCTGACTTCTTCGCCACGGCGACCCAGTCGTCGCCGTCGGCGGACTGGTGCGCCACGAGCTTGAAGACCATGCCGGCGGCCGGGTGCCCCGAGCCGGAGACAACCGAGGTGCCGACGCCGTACGAGTCGACCGGGGCCGCACGGAGGGCCGCGATCGTGTACTCGTCCAGGTCGTTCGTGACCGTGATCTTGGTGTCGGTCGCGCCGAGCCGGTCGAGCTGCGCCCGGACGGCCGCGACGACCGAGGGCAGGTCGCCGCTGTCGATGCGGACACCGCCGAGCTTGCCGTCGGTCAGCCGGACGGCGGTCTCGACGGCCTGCTCGATGTCGTAGGTGTCGACGAGCAGCGTCGTGCCGTTGCCGAGGGCGTCGAGCTGCGACCGGAATGCCGCTTCCTCGGAGTCGTGCAGCAGGGTGAAGGCGTGCGCCGCGGTGCCCATCGTCGGGATGCCCCAGGTGCGGCCGGCCTCGAGGTTGCTCGTCGCGCCGAACCCGGCGATGTACGCGGCCCGTGCTGCGGCGACGGCGTTCCACTCGCCGGTGCGGCGGGAGCCCATCTCGGCGAGCGGACGCCCGTCGGCGGCGGAGACCATGCGCGCGGCGGCCGAGGCGATGGCGGAGTCGGCATTGAAGACCGACAGGGCGAGCGTCTCGAGCACGACGGCCTCGGCGAACGTGCCCTCGACCTGCAGGATCGGGGAGTTGGGGAAGTAGACCTCGCCCTCGCGGTAGGCCCGGACGTCCCCGGTGAACCGGTAGTCGGCGAGGAAGGCTGCGGTGCCCTCGTCGATGACCCCGCGGTCGCGCAGGAACCCGATCTCGTCGTCGCCGAAGCGGAAGTCGCCGAGGGCGGTCAGGAACCGGCCGAGGCCGGCCGCGACGCCGTAGCGACGACCGTCGGGCAGTCGCCGGGCGAACACCTCGAAGACGCACCGCCGGTGGGCGGTCCCGTCCTTCAGGGCCGCGTCGACCATGGTGAGTTCGTACTGGTCCGTCAGGAGCGCGCTGGTCACGCTGTCGACACTAGTGACGTGACCTCCTGGAGGCCCGGATCGCCTCGGGCGCCCGGCCCGCGGCGCGCAGGCGGTCGGTCCCGACGTCCGCAGCGCGCGTCGGTACGCTGGTCACCGTGACGGATGCACCGATCGGAGTCTTCGACAGCGGGGTCGGCGGGCTCACGGTGGCCCGCGCGATCATCGACCAGCTGCCGCGCGAGAGCATCCGGTACGTCGGCGACACCGTGCACTCGCCGTACGGCCCTAAGCCCATCGCCGACGTCCGCCGCTACGCGCTCGAGGTCATGGACGACCTGGTCGAACTCGGCGTCAAGGCCCTCGTCATCGCCTGCAACACCGCGTCGTCGGCCGTGCTCCGCGACGCCCGCGAACGGTACGAGCAGGCGTACGGCATCCCGGTGGTCGAGGTCATCCAGCCCGCCGCCCGCGCCGCCGTGAAGCAGACCCGGACCGGGCGCATCGGCGTCATCGGCACGGTCGGCACCATCACCTCGCGCGCCTACGAGGACGCCTTCGCGGTGGCCTCCGACGTCAGCCTGACCCTGGCGGCGTGCCCGCGGTTCGTCGAGTTCGTCGAGGCGGGGGACACCTCGTCACCGGAGCTGCGCGAGGTCGCCGCCGGCTACCTCGACCCGATCCGCGCCGCCGACGTCGACACCCTCGTGCTCGGCTGCACCCACTACCCGCTGATGTCCGCGGCCATCCAGTACGTGATGGGCCCGGACGTCACCCTGGTGTCGAGTGCCGAGGAGACCGCCAACGACGTGTACCGCCGGCTCGTCGAGCACGGCCTCGAACGCACCTCCACCACCGCCCCGACGTACTCGTTCGAGTCGACCGGCGACGACGAGGACGGGTTCCTGCGGCTCGCCCGCCGGTTCCTCGGCCCCGAGATCGTCCGCGTCGGCCACCTCGAGACCGGCGCCATCACGCTGCCCCGTGGGCGGGCCTGAGCGGCGACCAGCCGCCAGCCGCCGCCCGCCCCGATGACCCGCACCGCGCCTCCAGGCCGGACCGAAAGGACACCATGACCACCCGCATCGACGGCCGCCAGGCCGAGGAACACCGTCCCGTCACCATCGAGCGGGGGTGGAGCACGCAGGCCGAGGGCAGCGCGCTCATCTCGTTCGGCAACACCAAGGTGCTCTGCACCGCCTCGTTCACGAACGGCGTGCCCCGTTGGCTCGCCGGCAAGGGCACCGGCTGGGTCACCGCCGAGTACTCGATGCTGCCGCGGTCGACGAACGAGCGCATGCAGCGCGAGTCGATCAAGGGCAAGGTCGGTGGCCGCACCCACGAGATCTCCCGGCTGATCGGGCGTTCGCTCCGCGCCGTGGTCGACACGAAGGCCCTCGGGGAGAACACCCTGGTCATCGACTGCGACGTGCTGCAGGCCGACGGCGGCACCCGCACGGCGTCGATCACCGGCGCCTACGTGGCGATGGTCGACGCGATCGAGTGGGGCCGCGGCAAGGGCTTCATCGGCAAGAAGGCCACCCCGCTCACCGACAGCGTGCAGGCGATCTCGGTCGGCATCGTCACGGGCGAGCCGATGCTCGACCTGGCGTACACCGAGGACTCCGCCGCCGACACCGACATGAACATCGTCACGACCGGGTCGGGCAAGTTCATCGAGGTGCAGGGGACCGCCGAGCACGCGCCGTTCGACCGCGACGAGCTGAACGTCCTGCTCGACCTGGGGCTGGCCGGCAACCAGTCGCTCGCGGCGATCCAGAAGACCGTGCTGGGGCTGGCGTGACCGGCACCGTCGTCCTGGCCACCCACAACCAGGGCAAGGTCGTCGAGCTCCGCGAGATCCTCGGGTCGGCGCTGGGCGAGGGTGTCGAGCTGGTCGGGTACGACGGCCCCGAGCCGGTCGAGGACGGCGACACCTACGCCGCGAACGCCCTGATCAAGGCCCGTGCCGCGGTCGCCCACACCGGGCTGCCGGCGCTCGCCGACGACTCCGGCATCGCGGTCGACGCGCTCGACGGCGCCCCGGGCATCCACTCGGCGCGGTACGCGGGCACCCGGTCGGACGCCGACAACATCGCGCTGCTGCTGCAGAACCTCGACGGCGTCGTGGAGCGGACCGCCGCCTTCGTGTGCGCGGCCGCGTTCGTCACGCCCGACGGGTTCGAGCACGTGGTCGAGGCGGTGTGGAACGGCGAGGTGCTGACCGCGCCGGTCGGCGACGGCGGCCACGGCTACGACCCGGTGTTCCGGCCGGACGACGCCGACCGGTCGTCGGCCGAGCTCACCCGCGACGAGAAGAACGCGCTGTCGCACCGCAGCAAGGCGTTCCGGGGCATCGCGCCGGTCGTGCGGGAGCACTTCGGGCTCTGAACTGCCCACCTGCGACGACGACGGGCCCACACCGTACGGTGTGGGCCTGTCGTGTTCGGTCCGGCGTACCGCTACAGCTGCGGGTCGACGGCCGTCGACTCGGCCTGGTGCTCGCGCTTCTTCGCCTTGCGGGCGTTCCGGATGTACGTCAGCGCCATCGGCACGACGGTGACCAGGACTGCGGCGAGCAGGATGATGTCGATGTACTCGCGCACGATGTGGGCGACGAACGGGATGTGCCCGATGAAGTACCCGAGGAACGTCACACCGACACCCCAGACGACGGCGCCGATCGCGTTGTAGAGCGAGTACTTCTTGTAGTCCATGCGGCCGACGCCGGCAGCGATCGGCGCGAAGGTGCGGACGACCGGCACGAAGCGCGCCAGGATCACCGCGAGCGGGCCGAACCGGTGGAAGAACGCGTTGGTCCGCTCGACGTTCGCCTTGGAGAACAGACCGCTCTCCTTGCGCTCGAAGATCGGCGGGCCGGCCTTCTTGCCGATGTAGTAGCCGAGCTCCCCGCCGAGGAACGCCGCAGCGCCGATCATCAGGGCCGCGACCCAGATCGGGATGCCGCCGATCTCGCCGCCGCGGTCGAACGCGAACAGGCCGGTGATGACGAGCAGGCTGTCACCCGGGAAGATGAAGCCGATCAGCAGACCGGTCTCGGCGAAGACGATCGCACAGACGACGAGCACTGCGACCGCCCCGAAGTGGTCGAGGATGTACTGCGGATCCAGCCATGGGATCAGGGCGAGTGCGACGGAGTGCATGTCTCTTCCGGTCGTGCAGATGCGGTGACGGGAGGGTCACCCGCACGACGAGGGTACCGTCCGCGCGTGACCGGAACGTCCCTCGGTGGTATGAGATGCGCGAGCACGCAACGGTCGGTGCGGAAGGAGGGACTCGAACCCTCACGCCTGGGGCACAGGAACCTAAATCCTGCGTGTCTACCGATTCCACCACTCCCGCGAGCAGCGGCAGTCTACCGAGCGGTCCCTGGTCGGCGGACGTCGGCCGGCGTCGGTGGACGTCGGCGGACGTCGGTGGTGCGAGGTTGATCACTCCGTGCGGCGCAGAAAGCGCGCACCGAGTGGGCAACCTCGCACCGAGTCGTGGGAAACGGCTGCGCGCAGCGCGCGGCGCGCGTCAGCGGAGCTGGCGCGGCAGGTACCGCGGCACGTACCGCAGCAGCACACCGGCACCGATCAGGCCGAGCACGCCCATCACGCCGCTGGCCACCGCGATCGTCGCGACGGCCGTCACCCCGGAGATCACGAGCGGCGCAGCAGCGGACCCGAAGTCGCCGGTGAAGCGCCAGGCTCCGAGGAACGGCGCCGGGTCGTCGCGCGGGGCGAGGTCGGCACCGAGCGTCATGAGGATGCCGGAGCCGACGCCGTTGGCGAGCGACATCCCCATCGCGATCCCCACGAACCAGCCGACCCGCGCGTCGAGGTGCCCGCTCCAGGCGAGCAGGAAGTAGCTGACGCTCAGCCCGAGCATGCAGGGGAGTGCGCTCGCCAACCGTCCCCAGCGGTCCATGATCTGGCCGCTCGTGTAGAACAGCGCGAAGTCGACGGCACCGGCGATGCCGATGATCAGAGCGGCCGTCGAGTCGTTCAGCCCGACACTGACCGCCCACAGCGGCAGGATCACCTGGCGTCCGGCACGCATCGCGCCGATGAGCGCGGCGCCGCTACCGAGCCGCAGCAGCACGGCCCGGTTCGTGCGCAGGGTGCGGAAGAGGCCGTGCGCCTCCTTGCCGACGAAGACCGCTCCGGTGTCGGTGGACGGCTCGGTCACGCCGGTCGCGTCCGACCCCGACCGGGAGGCCCGTGGCGGCAACCGCAGACCGCGTGCGCCCGTCGCCGGGTCGCGCAGCACCAGGAGCACTGTCGCCGCCGCCAGGCAGCACACGACGTGGATCCAGAAGGCGCTCGCGGTGGTGCCGGTCAGGTGGATCACGCCGGCGGCGAGGAACGGTCCGACGAAGTACCCGAAGCGGAACACCCCGCCGAGGCTCGACAGCGCCCGGGCTCGGATGCGGACGGGGATCGCGGTGGTCATGTAGGCGTGCCGTGCCAGGGCGAACACCGCGGTCGAGACACCGACCAGGAACACCCCGAGCGCGAGCACCCACGCGTTCGCCGCGGTCGTGCAGACGACGAGGCCGCCGACCGACACCAGGGCAGCGCCGATCATCGCGTTCCGCTCGCCGATCCGCGCGACGACGATGCCGGACGGCACGTCGCCGATGAGTTCGCCGACCAGGATGAGCGACGCGACGAAGCCCGCGAACGCCAGGGTCGCGCCGAGGGAGTCCGCGGCGATCGGGATGATCGGGATGATCGCGCCCTCGCCGATGGCGAACAGTGCCGCGGGCAGGAACCCGGACAACAGGACGGACCGGAAGTCGAATGAGTCGTTCCCCGTCGTGGCCATCGCTCGACCAACGGTACGCCAGCGGTACGGGTTCGTCGGCGGGTTACCCTGGAGGCATGCGTGTTCTGGCGGCGATGAGCGGTGGGGTCGACTCGGCGGTGGCTGCTGCCCGGGCGGTCGACGCCGGGCACGACGTGGTCGGCGTGCACCTGGCGTTGAGCCGGATGCCGGGCACGCTCCGCACCGGCAGTCGCGGGTGCTGCACGATCGAGGACTCGATGGACGCCCAGCGCGCCGCGTCCGCCCTCGGCATCCCCTACTACGTGTGGGACTTCTCGGCCCGGTTCAAGGAGGACGTCGTCGACGACTTCGTCGCCGAGTACCAGGCCGGCCGCACCCCGAACCCCTGCATGCGGTGCAACGAGCGGATCAAGTTCGCGGCGCTGCTCGAGAAGGCGCTGGCCCTGGGCTTCGACGCCGTCGCGACCGGGCACTACGCCTCGATCGTCACCGGCCCGGACGGCTCCCGCGAACTCCACCGGTCGGCCGCGTGGGCGAAGGACCAGTCCTACGTGCTCGGGGTCCTGACCGCCGAGCAGCTGCAGCACGCGATGTTCCCGCTCGGGGCGACCCCGTCGAAGGACGAGGTCCGGGCCGAGGCCGCCGAGCGTGGGCTGACGGTCGCCCAGAAGCCCGACTCCTACGACATCTGCTTCATCCCGGACGGCGACACCCGCGGCTGGCTCGCCGACCGTGTCGGCAGCGAGACCGGCGACGTCGTCGAGCGCGACGGCACCGTGGTCGGTTCCCACGACGGCGCGCACGGCTACACGGTCGGGCAGCGCCGCGGACTGTCGCTCGGGCGCCCCGCCGCCGACGGCAAGCCCCGGTTCGTGCTCGAGATCCGCCCGAAGGACAACACCGTCGTGGTCGGTCCGAAGGAGGCCCTGGCCGTGTCGTCGATGTCGGGCTCCCGCTTCACGTGGGCCGGCACCGCACCCGCCGACCCGCAGACGCCGTTCGCGTGCGACGTGCAGATCCGGGCGCACGCCGACCCGGTGCCGGCGACCGCGCGGGTGCAGGACGACGTGCTCGTGATCGACGTCGACGAGCCGCTGCACGGGGTCGCCCCCGGGCAGACGGCCGTGGTCTACGTCGGCACCCGGGTGCTCGGACAGTGCACGATCGACAGCACCGTCAGCGCCGTCCCCGTCGACGCCTGAGACCGCCGCTCCCGGGCGGTGGGTCCGCTGCACGCGCCGTCGGTGGCACACGGTAGAACTGATGGCATGAGCGAGACCGACGCCACGTTCGAGACCATCGACCCCGACGGGCTCGACGCCGCCCAGGCCGGGCGCGAGGTCGACCGGCTGCGGGCCCGTATCAACGAGCTGCGACAGGCGTACTACCAGGGCGACAACGGATCACCTGAAGCCGACGCCGACTACGACGTGCTGGTCCGACGGCTCGCCGCGATCGAGCAGCGGTTCCCGGAGCTCCTGACCGAGGACAGCCCGACCCAGACCGTCGGCGGGCAGGCGCAAACCACGCAGTTCGCACCGGTCGAGCACGCCGAGCGGATGCTCTCGCTCGACAACGTGTTCAGCCCGGACGAGCTCACCGAGTGGGCCGTCAAGGTGCAGCGCGACGCCGGTGCCGAGCGTGTCCGGTTCCTGACCGAGCTGAAGATCGACGGCCTCGCGATCAACCTGCGCTACGAGCACGGCCGGTTGGTGTCGGCGGCGACCCGTGGTGACGGCGTCGTGGGCGAGGACGTCACCGGCAACGTCCGGACGATGGGCACGATCCCGGACCGGCTGTCGGGGACGGGCCACCCGCCGCTGGTCGAGGTCCGCGGCGAGATCTTCTTCCCGGTCGCCGAGTTCGACGAGCTCAACGCGAACCAGCGCGAGGCGGGGGAGCGCGTCTTCGCCAACCCGCGCAACGCCGCCGCCGGGTCCCTCCGCCAGAAGGAAGAGGGCAAGTCCGAGGCGAAGCGCGCGCTCATGGTCGACCGGCTCCGGCGCTTGCGGATGCTCGTGCACGGCATCGGCGCGTGGCCCGTGCGCGAGCTCGAGCAGGAGACCGACGTCCGCTCGCAGTCCGAGGTCTACGAGCTGCTCGAGACCTGGGGCCTGCCGACGAGCAGCCACTACCGGGTCTTCGACACCATCGACGAGGTGAACGCCTTCGTGCGCTCCACGGGGGACCGCCGCGCCTCGGTCGAGCACCAGATCGACGGCGTCGTCATCAAGGTCGACGACCTCGCCCTGCACGAAGAACTCGGCTCGACGTCTCGTGCACCCCGGTGGGCGATCGCGTACAAGTACCCGCCGGAAGAAGTCCACACCAAGCTCGTCGACATCGTCGTCAGCGTCGGGCGGACCGGGCGTGCGACCCCGTTCGCGGTGATGGCCCCGGCCGAGGTCGCCGGGTCGGTCGTCCGCCAGGCCACCCTGCACAACCAGCAGGTGGTCAAGGCGAAGGGCGTCCTGATCGGCGACACCGTCGTGCTGCGGAAGGCCGGCGACGTCATCCCCGAGGTCCTGGGGCCGGTCGTCGACCTGCGCGACGGCACGGAGCGCGAGTTCGTGATGCCGACGCACTGCCCGGAGTGCGGCACCGAGCTCGCCCCCGCGAAGGAAGGCGACATCGACCTCCGCTGCCCGAACGCGAAGAGCTGCCCCGCGCAGGTCCGCGGTCGTGTCGAGCACATCGCATCGCGCGGTTCCCTCGACATCGAGGGCCTCGGCGAGGTCGCAGCCGCAGCGCTCACGCAACCGCTGCACCCGGAGACCCCGCCGCTCGTGACCGAGGCCGGGTTGTTCGACCTGACGATGCAGGACATCGTCCCGATCGAGGTGATCGTCCGCGACGCCGAGACCGGCATGGAGAAGGTCGACGACGCCGGCGCCCCGAAGCGCGTGACCCCGTTCAGCCGCGCGCGCAAGAAGACCGACCCGCCGTTCGACCCCGAAGCACGCGGTGCGGACTACACCGGCGAGCCGAGCCGCTTCCCGTCGAAGAACGCGTTCGAGATGCTCGCGAACATCGACGCGGCGAAGACGAAACCGCTCTGGCGCATCATGGTGGGGCTGAGCATCCGCCACGTCGGACCGGTCGCGGCGCGGGCGCTCGCGAACCACTTCGGGTCGCTCGACCGGATCCGCAGCGCCTCGCGCGAGGAACTCGCGGCGGTCGACGGGGTCGGCGGGATCATCGCCGACGCGCTGCTCGCGTGGTTCGAGGTCGACTGGCACCGCGAGATCATCGACCGCTGGACGACGGCGGGCGTGCAGTTCACCACGCCGGACCACCCCGGCCCCGGGGGCGCGGCGGTGGAGGGCGGTGTCCTGAGCGGCGTCACGGTCGTGGCGACCGGGTCCCTCGAGGGGTACACGCGCGAGGGCGCGCTCGAGGCGATCATCACCGCCGGCGGCAAGGCGGCGTCGAGCGTCAGCAAGAAGACCGACTTCGTGGCCGCGGGTCCCGGGGCCGGGTCGAAGCTCACGAAGGCCGAGCAGCTGGGGCTCCGGATCATCGACGCCGAGCAGTTCCACCTGCTCGTGACCGAGGGGCCGAGCGCGCTCCCCGAACCAGAGGTCGCCGCGCCCGAGGGGTGAGCCGGGGCAACGAGCACGCCGGCGACAAGGGCGCACACCGCGGCGCGCCGCGCGACGCACCCAGTTCGGGGGACAAGTTGCATCGCGCATGACCGATCCTCGGGCATTCTCCTTACACTCGACAGAGCATCACCCGTCGTCTGCAGGGAGACGGCGGGACGGCCTTCCAGGGGGAGACCCGATTGCTGCTCATCGCCGCGGCTCTGCTCACCGCCTCGATGCACTCGCTCGGAGTGATCGAGGCCCCCGTCGCGCCTCCGACCCATGCCGCCACGGCCACCGTGACGGTCGCGCTCGTCTCCGAGCGCCACGCGGTGCCCCAGCCGGTCATGACCGGGGGACAGATCGACGTCGACACCGTCGCCGACGCGCACGGTCGGGCGTTCCTCGACGACCTCGGGGTCCTCGGCGCCGGTGACCTGCGCCGCGCCGCCGACGACCGCCGTGTCGTGGCGACCGCTCAGGACGACCCGCCCGCGGCGGCCGTCGTCGCGCAGTGGTGGGCGGGACTCGACGCCGACGAACAGGGCACGCTCCTGGTCCACGCGCCGTCGATCATCGGCAACCTCGAGGGCGTACCGTACGCCGTCCGCGACCGCGCGAACCGGTCGACCCTGACCACCGGACTCGCCGACCCCGACACCGGCGCCGCGCACGCCGCGATGCTCGGACAGGTGCGGGACTCGCTGCGGCGCGAGCCCGGTGACCCGCAGCGGTTCCTCATCACGCTCGACACCCGAGCGGCGGGGCGAGCGGCGATCAGCATCGGTGACCTCGACACCGCGGCGGACGTCACCGTCATCGTCCCCGGGATGTTCTTCACCGTGACCGGGCAGATGGCCGACTTCACGAACACCGCCAACGACCTGGCGAGCGAACAAGCGACCCTCGCGCCGCTGGCGGCCGGTGGCTCCGGCGACGGGACGGGCGTCGCCGTCGTGGCGTGGATGGGCTACCGCACGCCCGACCTGTCGAACATCATGTCGCTCAGCCTCGCCGACTCCGGGGCGCAGCGACTCGAGCGCACCGTCGACGGCCTGCGGCAGATCCGCGACGGCGACCAGCCCCGGCTGAACATCGTGGCGCACTCGTACGGGTCGACGACGGCGCTCATGGCGCTCGCCTCCGGACGGATGAGCGCCGACACCCTCACCGTGCTCGGGTCACCGGGCAGCGACGTCCGGTCGGCGGCGGACCTGGACGTCGCCTCGGACGAGGTGTTCGTCGGTGTCGCGCACAGCGACCCGATCGCGGGGTCCGGGTACTACGGCACGGACCCGGGCGGTTCGTCGTTCGGCGCCACCGTGATGAACCTGGCCGGCGGTGCCGACGCGCTGGCCGCCGGGGACCTGTTCCGCCGTCCGGTCGGGCACAACGACTACCTCAAGCCGGGGACCGCATCGCTGCACGACGTCGCCCTGATCGGGATCGGCCGCGGTGACCTCGTCCGCGAGCAGGTCCGACGCGGCAGCACCGGTGACGACGGCGTCGTCGGTGCGTCGGTCGACATGTACCTGGTCCGTCCGCAGGACCTGCAGCCTCGCGACTGACGGGGCGAGGCCCTGGGCGTGACCGGATCGTGACCGGCGGCCGACGTGCCGGGGCCGCACCGGGCCTCCCGGCCGGATCCGCGACCCCGCGCGGATCGCGACCCGCGACAGGTGTTGCCTGAGCGGCAACCTGAGCGACGGCGCAGCCTCAGTCGGTTCCACGGCAGAACCAGTACAGCCCGCCTCCCTACGGTTCGGGGCATGCGTGTGGTGCGATGGCCTGGTGCTCTCCTGATGTTCGTGGTGATGTCCGTGCTCGCCGGCATGCTCGTCGCCGTCGCGGTGACGCCCGCGGTCGCCGTCGCGGGTGAGGGCACCTCGGGTGCGGTCGCGTTCTTCGAGGACCTGCCGAGTTACCTCGACGTGCAGACGCCGCAGCAGGTGTCGTCGGTGTACGCGACGAAGGGCGGCAAGCAGGTCAAGATCGCGTCGTTCTACGCCGAGAACCGGACGAACGTCGCGGCCGACCAGATGGCGGACACGCTCAAGCAGGCCGCCATCGACACCGAGGACCCCCGCTACTACGACGAGGGCGGCATCGACGTCCTCGGCACGCTGCGCGGAGTCGCCGCGACCGTCGTCGGCGGCGACGTCCAGGGCGGATCGAGCATCACGCAGCAGTACGTCAAGAACGTCCTCGTGCAGCAGTGCGAGGAACTCACCGGCAAGGACCAGGCCGCCACGGCGAAGAAGGTGGAGGCCTGCTACGAGGACGCGGCCGGCGTCACGCCGCAGCGGAAGCTGCAGGAGATGCGGTACGCGATCGCGGTGAACAAGAAGTACTCGAAGGACGACATCCTGACCGGGTACCTGAACATCGTCGGGCTCGGCGGTCGGGTGTACGGCGCCGAGGCCGGTGCCGAGTACTACTTCGGCGTGCACGCGAAGGACCTGTCGCTGGTGCAGTCGGCCACGCTCGTGGCGATCCTCAACAACCCCTCGAACCTGCGCATCGACGTGCCCGGTGACAAGGCGAACGGGCAGGCGAACGGCTACGCGCTCACCAAGGAGCGACGCGACTACGTGCTCCGCCGCATGCAGGCGCACGGGTCGATCACGAAGGCCGAGATGACGAAGGCCATCGCGACCCCGGTCACGCCGAAGATCACCGAGACCGCGAACGGCTGCTCGACCGCGGCGACGAACTACGACGCCGGCTACTTCTGCGACTACGTCCGCGACCAGGTGCTGCAGGACCCGGCGTTCGGCAAGACCGCCGCGGCGCGCATCGCGACGCTCGACACCAAGGGCCTGCAGATCCACACCTCGCTCGACCTCGACCTGCAGGGCCAGGCGCAGACCGCACTGTCGACCTACGTGCCCGCCACGATGGCGGGCGTCGACGTCGGCGGTTCCAACGTCACCGTCGAGCCCGGCACCGGACGCATCATGTCGATGGTGCAGAACACGTCGTACACGCAGGGCGACAACGCCGCAGCGGGGTCGACCGCGGTGGACTACAGCGCGGACTCCGGCTACGGCAACTCCGGCGGGTTCCAGACCGGCTCCACCTACAAGGTCTTCACCCTGGCCGAGTGGCTCGCGACCGGCCACACGCTCTCCGAGTCGGTGTCGACCACCGAGCACACGTTCCAGAACTCGGAGTTCACGAACTCCTGCCAGAACGTCAGCGGCGGGACGTGGCCGGTCGCGAACGCCGAGTCCGTGCCGGCGTCGATGACCGTGCAGGCCGCCACCGTCGAGTCGATCAACACCGCCTTCGGCGCGATGGGGAAGCAGCTCGACCTCTGCAAGATCGCGCAGCTCGCGCAGTCGATGGGGATCCACCGCGCCGACGGCGGTGCCCTCGGGCAGACCCCCTCGTCGATCCTCGGCGTCAACGAGCTGTCGCCGATCGACCTGGCTGAGGCCTACGCCGGCTTCGCGAACGGCGGCGTCGTCTGCACGCCGACCGCGATCGACTCGGTCACCGAGTCCGACGGCACGAAGATCACCCCGACGCCGTCGTCCTGCACGCAGGGGGTCTCGGCGGACGTCGCCGGCACCGTCGACTACGCGCTGCAGGGCGTGCTGTCGGGCTCCGGCACCGCCGCCAGTGCGAACCCCGGCGACAGCGTGCCGAAGTTCGCGAAGACCGGCACCACCGACGGCGACGTGCAGAACTGGCTCGTCGCGTCGTCGACGAAGTACACGAACGCCACCTGGATCGGGAACGTGCAGGGGAGCGTGAGCCTGGCGAACTGGCCGTTCCTGCAGGGCACCACCGGGTACAGCGCGAAGTTCGGGGTCGGGAAGTCGATGATGGCGTACCTGGACCAGACGGTCGGCGGGGACGCCTTGCCCACGCCGAGCCAGGCGATGATCGGGCAGGCGAGCCACTCGTCGCAGTCGTCGCAGTCGCAGTCCTCGGCGTCGTCGGGATCCGGTGCGTCGCAGGCCGACCAGTCGACGCCGACCACGCCGACGCAGACGGCGGCTCCCGCTGCTCCCGCTGCGCCGGCCGCTCCTGCGGCGCCGGCAGCACCGGCGGCACCCGCCGCCACGGCGGCTCCGGCAGCGGGTGACCAGAACGGGAAGTGACGGCTCGGGTCCACGCCGCCTGGAGGCCCGTCACCGGTCCGCCGGACCGGTGACGGGCCTCCAGGCAGCCGTCCACAGCCGCGCCTGCGTGATCGACCGCAGCCAATAGACTGTCGGACGTCCACGAACCGATCGACGGAGCACCATGCCTGACATCACGAGCGAGCAGGTCGCGCACCTGGCGAACCTCGCACGTATCGCACTCACGCCCGACGAGATCGAGAAGCTGACCGGGGAGCTGTCGCACATCGTCGAGAGCGTCGCCAAGGTCGCCGAGGTCGCGACCGACGACGTCCCGCTGACGAGCCACCCCGTGCCGCTCGGCAACGTCACCCGACCCGACGTCGTCGGCCAGACGCTGACGCAGGAGCAGGCGCTCTCCGGAGCGCCGGACTCCGACGGCGAACGGTTCCGAGTGACCGCCATCCTGGGAGAAGAACAGTGACCGACATCACGCGGATGAGCGCCGCGGCGCTCGCCGACGCCCTCGTGGCGCGCGACGTCTCGAGCGTCGAGGCCACGCAGGCCCACCTCGACCGCATCGCCGCCGTCGACGGCGACGTGCACGCCTTCCTGCACGTCAACCAGAACGCCATCGCCGTCGCGAAGTCGATCGACTCGCGTCGCTCGGCCGGCGACGACCTCGGGCCCCTCGCCGGTGTCCCGATCGCGATCAAGGACGTCCTGTGCACGCAGGACATGCCGACCACCTCGGGCTCGAAGATCCTCGAAGGCTGGATGCCGCCGTACGACGCCACCCCGGTCGCGAAGCTCCGCGCCGCCGGCCTCGTGCCGCTCGGCAAGACCAACATGGACGAGTTCGCGATGGGCTCGACCACCGAGTTCTCGGCGTACGGACCGACCCACAACCCGTGGGACCTCGACCGCATCCCCGGCGGGTCCGGCGGTGGTTCGGCCGCTGCCGTCGCCGCGCACGAGGCACCCATCGCCCTCGGCTCCGACACCGGTGGCTCGATCCGTCAGCCCGGCGCCGTCACCGGCACCGTCGGTGTGAAGCCGACCTACGGCGGGGTCAGCCGCTACGGCGCGATCGCCCTGGCGTCCAGCCTCGACCAGATCGGCCCGGTCGCCCGCACCGTCCTCGACGCCGCGCTCCTGCACGACGTCATCGGCGGGCACGACCCGCGCGACTCCACCTCGATCCCCGACGCCTGGCCCTCGATGGCCGCCGCCGCCCGCGAAGGACTGCAGGCGGACACGCTGCGCGGCCTGCGCGTCGGCGTGGTGAAGGAGCTCGCCGGTGGCGACGGCTTCCAGGCCGGCGTCACCCAGCGCTTCCAGGAGACCGTCGCGCTGCTCGAGTCGGCCGGTGCGGTCGTCGTCGAGATCGACGCCCCGTCGTTCGCCTACGCGATCAGCGCCTACTACCTGATCCTGCCGGCCGAGGCCTCGTCGAACCTGGCGAAGTTCGACTCGGTGCGCTTCGGCCTGCGCGTCACGCCGGAGAACGGTGCGACGGTCGAGGACGTCATGGCCGCCACGCGCGAAGCCGGGTTCGGTCCCGAGGGGAAGCGTCGCATCATCCTCGGCACCTACGCCCTGAGCGCCGGGTACTACGACGCCTACTACGGCTCGGCGCAGAAGGTCCGCACGCTCGTGCAGCGCGACTTCCAGGCCGCGTTCGACCAGGTCGACCTGCTCATCAGCCCGTCGGCCCCGACGACCGCGTTCCCGATCGGTGAGCGCATCGACGACCCGCTCGCGATGTACCTCAACGACCTCACCACGATCCCGGCGAACCTGGCGGGCGTGCCCGGCATGAGCATCCCGAACGGCCTCGCACCCGAGGACGGCCTGCCCGTCGGCGTCCAGCTGATGGCCCCGCAGCGCGAGGACGCCCGCCTGTACCGCTACGGTGCGGCGCTCGAGCGTCTGCTCGAACAGCAGTGGGGAGCCCCGCTCATCGACCGGATCCCGGACCTCGACCAGAGTCAGCAGTCGGCTGCGCAGGAAGGTGTGATCTGATGGCGCAGAAGGACGCGCTCATGGACTTCGACGAGGCACTGGAGCGCTACGAGCCGGTGCTCGGCTTCGAGGTGCACGTCGAACTCGCGACGAAGACCAAGATGTTCTCGGACGCGCCGAACTTCTTCGGTGGCGAGCCGAACACGAACGTGACGCCGGTCGACCTCGGGCTGCCCGGGTCACTGCCCGTCGTCAACGCGCAGGCCGTCCGGTACTCGATCCAGCTCGGGCTCGCGCTCGGCTGCTCGATCGCCGAGTCCTCGCGGTTCGCCCGGAAGAACTACTTCTACCCGGACAACCCCAAGAACTACCAGGTCTCGCAGTTCGACGAGCCGATCGCGTTCGAGGGCGAGGTCGAGGTCGAGCTGGCCGACGGCACGATCTTCAACATCCCGATCGAACGCGCCCACATGGAAGAGGACGCCGGCAAGCTGACGCACGTCGGTGGTGCCACCGGCCGCATCCAGGGTGCCGAGTACTCGCTCGTCGACTACAACCGCGCCGGTGTGCCGCTCGTCGAGATCGTCACGAAGCCGATCTTCGGTGCCGAGCACCGTGCCCCCGAGCTCGGTGCCGCGTACGTGCAGGTCATCCGCGACCTCGTGCGTGCACTCGGTGTCTCCGAGGCCCGCATGGAGCGCGGCAACCTGCGCTGCGACGCCAACATCTCGCTGCGCCCCCGCGGCCAGGAGAAGCTCGGCACCCGCACCGAGACGAAGAACGTCAACTCGTTCCGTGCCGTCGAGCGTGCGATCCGCTACGAGATCCAGCGCCAGGCCGCGATCCTGGCCGACGGCGGCTCGATAACGCAGGAGACCCGTCACTGGCACGAGGACACCGGCCGCACCTCGGCCGGCCGTCCGAAGTCGGACGCCGACGACTACCGCTACTTCCCCGAGCCCGACCTGCTGCCGGTCGTGCCGGACCCCGCGGTCGTCGAGGAGCTCCGTGCGTCCCTGCCCGAGGCGCCGGTGGCTCGCCGCCGTCGCCTCAAGGGCGACTGGGGCTTCGCCGACCTGGAGTTCCAGGACGTCGTGAACGGTGGGCTGCTCGACCAGGTCGAGGGCACCGTCGCCGCCGGCGCTGCGCCGCAGGCCGCTCGCAAGTGGTGGACCGGCGAGATCAGCCGTGTCGCGAACGCGCAGGACGCCGAGCCCGGCGACCTGGTGTCACCGCAGCACGTCGCCGAGGTCATCGCGCTCGTCGAGTCCGGCGACCTGACCGACCGCCTGGCCCGCCAGGTGCTCGAGGGCGTCATCGCCGGCGAGGGCTCGCCGGCCCAGGTCGTCGAGGCCCGCGGGCTCAAGGTCGTGTCCGACGACTCGGCGCTCACCGCCGCGGTCGACGAGGCACTCGCCGGCCAGCCGGACGTGCTCGCGAAGATCAAGGACGGCAAGGTCCAGGCCGCCGGCGCCATCATCGGTGCCGTCATGAAGGCCATGAAGGGCCAGGCGGACGCCGCCCGCGTCCGCGAGCTGGTGCTGGAGCGCGCGCAGCAGGCGTAGTAGCCGTTCCGTGCAGTTCCGTTCCGCGGAACCAGGTTCCGGACACAGCACCGTGGGAAACCACGGTGCTGTGTCCGTTCCGCGGTGTGGGAGAACCTGGGGACGCGTCAGCGACCCGGTGACAGGATGAGTCGTGTCCGCAACGATCCGCGCCATCGGAACCGCCGTCCCGGAGACGACGCTCGAGCAGGCTGCCGTGCGAGACCTCTTCGCTGCGCAGCCCGAGCTCGGTCGTCTCGGCCGGCGGCTCGTCCCCGCAGCTTTCGACGCCTCGGCGGTCGAGCACCGGCACACCGTGCTGGCCGAACTCGACCGGAGCCGTCCAGCGGGCGCGTTCCGCGACACGGACGGCGCGCTGCACTCGCCCTCGACGGGCACCCGCAACGACCGCTACCGCGAGCTCGCGCCGCCGCTCTTCGTCGAGGCTGCTCGTGACGCGTTGGCCCGCGCAGACGTCGACGCGGCCTCGGTCACGCACGTCGTCACGGTGTCGTGCACCGGGTTCACGCAGCCCGGCCCGGACCTGGACATCGTGACCGAGCTCCGCCTGCGCCGTGACGTCTTCCGCCACCACATCGGCTTCATGGGGTGCTGCGCGGCGTTCCCGGCACTCCGGATCGCGGCCGCGTTCGCCGAGGCCGACCCGGACGCCGTCGTATTGGTCGTCTGCGCCGAGCTCTGCACCCTGCACGTCCGCGCGAGCGACGACCCGGACCAGATCGTCGCGAACAGCGTCTTCGGGGACGGTGCCGCCGCCGTCGTGGTCACCGCCGACGGCCCCGGCCTGCGCCTCGACGCGTTCGCCACCGCCGTCGTGCCCGAGAGCGCCGGCGAGATGGCGTGGAACATCGGCGACGAGGGCTTCGAGATGGTCCTGAGCACCGCGGTCCCCAAGCTCGTCGGGAGCAGCGTCGCCGAGGCCGTCGCGTCGCTGCTCGACGGGCCGGCCGCCGACGTGCCGGTGTGGGCCGTGCACCCCGGTGGACGTGCGATCCTCGACCGCACGCAGCAGGCGCTCGACCTGCCGGACGCGGCGATCGCGGCGAGCCGGACGGTGCTGCGCGACCACGGGAACATGTCGAGCGCGACCGTGCTGTTCGTGCTCCGCGAGGCCCTCGACGCCGGGATCCCGGACGGTGCTGCCGTCGTGGCGCTCGCCTTCGGCCCCGGACTCACGGTCGAGAGTGCACGACTGACCATGGTGCGCACGTGAGCCGTCCCGACGGCGGCTCCACGGGCCTCCCGGTCCTCGACCTGCGTACGCGCGCGGTCGACCTGACCGAACTCATGGACGACCCGGACTGCGACCCGCGCGCGCTCGCGCGGACCTTCCGACGCTTCGCGCTCGTCAACGCCCTGGTCAGCGGCTGGCGTTCGGCGTGGCGGACCCACGTCGTACCGGCCCTGCCGGTGCACGGCCGCGCCCGGGTCCTCGACCTCGGGTGCGGCGGCGGCGACCTGGCCCGGGCCGTCGTGCGGTGGGCGGCGAGCGACGGGTTCGACGTCGAGGTCGTCGGGGTCGACCCGGACCCGCGGGCGATCGAGGCGGCGAACCGGCGGGCACCGCGGGGTGTCACCTTCCGGCAGCAGTCGAGCGGTGACCTGGTCACGGCGGGCGAGCGGTTCGACGTCGTGGTGTCGAACCACGTCCTGCACCACCTGGGCGACGACGAGCGGAACGGGTTCCTGGCGGACTCGGAGGCGCTCGCGTCGGGTCGCAGCGTGCACTCGGACATCCGTCGGTCGCGCGAGGCCTACCGGGCGTACGCGCTGGCGTCGCCGCTGGTGTCCGCGGGGACCTTCGTCCGGGTCGACGGCCTGCGGTCGATCCGTCGGTCCTTCACCCTGGCGGAACTGCGGGACACGCTGCCGACCGGGTGGCGAGCGGAACGGGCATCGCCGCACCGGGTGCTGGCCGTCCGCGACGCCTGACGGTCAGGACGGCTCGGCCGCCCGGCGCAGGAGCTCGGCGTGGAGTTCGGCAGCGCCGGCGGGTCCGAGATCGAGGATCTCCGACTCGGGCACACCGAGGTCGTGGAGTGCCCGCACCAGGTACAGCGGGAGGGCGTTCGCGGGCGCCGGGTGCACGGGGCTGCCCCGGTCCGGCAGCGTGCCGTCGTCGACGCAGCGCCAGAAGGCCGGTGCATCGACCTGCAGCTGGTGGCGCAGGACGTGCGCCCACATGCGCGCACCGTAGGTCGACCGGTCGACGGGCTTCGAGATCCGGGTGCGCAGGACGCGTGCGTCCCAGAGCACGAGCTCGTAGGTGCGATGGTGCCGGACGGGCTGACCGGTGGCGCCGCGCACCAGTGTCCAGCGCTCGGTCGTGCAGAACGTGTCGTGGTGCTCGCGGTTCGGAGCAGGGTGCCTCGGGCTACTCACCGCCGCGCTCCAACCAGTCGCGCAGTTCGGCGTCCGTGGACAGCTTGACCAGCTGGACGAGCGCCCACGCGTCGTGGTGGTTCGGGGCGTGCTGGAGACGGTCTTCCCAGTCGACCGCGTACTCCCGCAGCGACAGGGCGAGGTCGGCGAGTGCGTCGTCGACGTCCGTTCCCTGGGCGACGAACGGGCGCCCCTCCATGAGGGCGACGACCGCGCCGGCCTCGCGGAAGACACTGACCCGCGGGGAGACGGTCCGGAAGAAGTGGTCGCGAAGCCGGTCGACGGGCAGCATCGCGGAGACGGCACCGTCGCGGGCGACCGTCACGGTGCGGCCGGTCGCGGTGGCGTCGAGCATGTCCTTGAAGTGCTCGCGGGCGCGCGAGTACGTGGGGTAGTCGGCTGCGATGGGCACGAGGGCCTCCGGTGAGTACGGCACGTACGGAGCGTACGTGGTGTGCTGATCCTAGGGGAGGGGGCTGACAGATCTGTGGAGAACGCGAGGGTGGCGTGTTCGGCTAGCGTCGCCGGTATGGCCCGGACCCCACTGCACCGCGTCGCGGTCCTGGTGCTCGACGGCGCGAAACCGCTCGACGTCGGGATCCCCGCGCAGGTGTTCTCGAACCGGCCGAGCATGCCCTACGAGGTGCGGGTGTGCGGCCCCCGGGCCGGTCGGATCACCGGCGGCGACGGGTTGGCCTACGCGGTCGACCACGGGCTGGAGGCGCTGGACTGGGCGGAGACCGTCTTCGTGCCCGGCTACCGCCGACCGTCGGACTCGGCGCCGCCAGCAGACGTCGTCGCGGCACTCGCGCGGGCCCACGAGCGCGGCGTCCGCATCGCGGCGATCTCCACCGGGGCGTTCGCGCTCGCGGCAGCCGGGCTGCTCGACGGCCGCCGGGCGACGACGCACTGGCACTACACGCGGGTGCTCCGTGAGCGGTACCCCGAGGTGGACGTCGACGAGGACGTGCTGTTCGTCGACGCGGGCTCGGTGCTGACCAGCGCCGGCGCCGCGAGCGGGATCGACCTGTGCCTGCACATCGTCCGACAGGACCACGGCGTGGCACTGTCGAACCACGTCGCCCGACGGCTCGTCAGTGCCCCGTACCGCAGCGGCGGCCAGGCGCAGTACGTACCGCGGAGCGTTCCCGAACCGCTCGGCGACGTGTTCGCCGACACCCGGGAGTGGGCGCTCCGGCACCTTGCCGAGCCGCTCACGCTCGAAGCGCTCGCGCGCAATGCCACGGTGTCGACCCGGACGTTCTCACGCCGGTTCGTGGAGGACACCGGGTACACGCCGATGCAGTGGGTGCTGCGGGCGCGCGTCGACCTCGCCCGGGAGCTCCTGGAGCAGTCCGACCTCGGCGTCGACCAGGTGGCCGAACGAGCGGGCCTCGGTTCCGACGCGAACCTGCGGACGCACTTCCGGCGGATCCTCGGGACCTCGCCCACCGAGTACCGCCGGACGTTCCAGGACTGACCGCGCCGTCGCGGCGGTGGTGGCGACATCCTTTCGGACACTGGCTTCCCTGCCACTGGAGCCGTGCCTCCCGGCCCATGAGCATGGACCACGGAACGAAAGGAACTCCACATGACCCGCATCGCCATCAACGGCTTCGGCCGCATCGGCCGCAACACGCTCCGCGCACTGCTCGCACGGGGCGGTGACGACCTCGAGGTCGTCGCCGTGAACGACCTGACCGCCCCCGACACGCTGGCGCACCTGTTCCGCTACGACTCCGCCCTCGGGCCGTTCGACGGCACCGTCGAGGTCGACGGCGACACACTCGTCATCGACGGCCGCCGCGTCCGCGTGCTCGCATCGACCTCGCCGGCGGACCTGCCGTGGGCCGAACTCGGCGTCGAGGTCGTCCTCGAGTCCACCGGACGCTTCACCGCACGCGACGCGGCAGCCGGGCACCTGACCGCCGGCGCCCGACGGGTCCTCATCAGTGCGCCGGCCACCGGAGCGGACGCCACCATCGCGTACGGCGTGAACTCGGACACGTTCGACCCGGCCGTGCACACGGTGATCTCGAACGCGTCGTGCACGACCAACGCGCTCGCACCCCTGGCGTCGGTGCTCGACGACCTGGCGGGCATCGAGCACGGGTTCATGACCACCGTGCACGCGTACACGCAGGAGCAGAACCTGCAGGACGGGCCGCACCGTGATCTGCGTCGGGCCCGCGCTGCCGGCGTGAACATCGTGCCGACGACGACCGGGGCGGCCAAGGCCATCGGGCTGGTGCTGCCCCGCCTGGAGGGCAAGCTGTCCGGTGACGCCATCCGCGTGCCGGTGCCCGTCGGGTCGATCGTCGAGCTGAACACCGTCGTGTCGCGGGACGTGACCGTGGACGAGGTGAACGAGGCCTACCGCGCCGCGGCTGCCGGTCCGCTCGCCGGGGTCCTGGCGTTCACGGTGGACCCGCTCGTGTCGACGGACATCACCGGGCGGCCGGAGTCGAGCATCTTCGACTCGCTGCTCACCCGCGTCGACGAGGGCCGGCACGTGAAGGTCGTCGCCTGGTACGACAACGAGTGGGGCTTCTCGAACCGCGTGGTCGACACGCTCGGGATGCTGGCGCGCGCGTAGGCCGCGGGCCGGTCGGCGCTGGGCCGGCGGGCGGGCGCTGGGCCGGCGCTGGGCTGGCGCTGGGCTGGCGCCGCCGGGTTTCGCGCTGAGCGACACTTCACGGGCTCATCGCCGCGTGAAGTGTCGCTCAGCGCGAAATGTGCGCGGCGCGGGCGGCCGCGCCGGGCCGCGCGCGCGCGTCAGCGGATCAGCGCGGTCGTGCTCGCGAAGGCACGGGAGCGCACGGCCTCGCGGTACCGCTCGAGCGCCGCGTCGTCGGCACCGACCGACTCCAGCGCCGCCAGCCCCGCGCCGAGCACCGGGGGATCGGTCACCCAGGTCGGCACCGCTCCGGGGACCCGGGCAGCGAGCCCGTCGACGACACCGTCCACGAGCAACGGGTGCCGAGCAGCGAGCACCCCGCCCCCGAGCACGACGGGCACCGGGTCGGCCACCGAACCTCCGAGGCCCAACCGCTCGAGCGCGACCGCGGCGAGCAGGACGATCTCCTCCGCCTGCCGCTCCACGACGCCCCGGGCCACCGCGTCGCCGGCTCCGGCCACGTCGAACAGCACCGGGCAGAGCCGGTTGAACACGCGCTGGTCCAAGCGGCCGAAGTGGATGGCCTCGGTGACCTCGCGGACGCTGCGCAGGCCCACCGCCGCCGGCACCGCGCCGACCAGCGCCGTCGCCGGGCCGCGCCCGTCGTCGGCCCGAGCCGCGTGCCAGAGCGCCCGGTTGCCGAGCCACGCGCCGCCACCCCAGTCGCCGGAGACGTCCCCGATGGCCGGGAACCGTGCGGTCGTGCCGTCAGCCCGCACCGCGAGGGCGTTGATCCCGGTGCCGCACACCACGGCCGCGGCGTCGGGGGACAGGGTGCCGGCCCGCAGCAGCGCGAACAGGTCGTTGTCCAGGACATGCGGTTCGCCGCCGTCATCGGCCCAGTGCGCGAGGGCCGCGGTCGCCGCGACGAGCTCGTCGTGCAGGTCGAGCCCGGCCAGGTACACGTGCGTCGTGCGGATGCGGCGGTCACCCAGCTCGCTGACCACCCGCGCACGGACGTCGTCGAGGATCGGGCCGGCGAGGTCCCAGCCCCGCGTCTGCGGGTTCGACCCCGGACCGCGCGCGTGCCCGACGATGGTCCCGTCGAGCGCGATCGCGACGACGTCGGTCTTGCTCCCGCCGCCGTCGACGGCGAGCACGACGTCGGTCGCGTCCGGTGGGACCGGCGCGGGCGGACGGGAGGCTCGGGCCGGGCCCGCCGCGCCGGTCCGGCTCAGCCCGCCCACGTCACCTGCTCCGATCGCGCCCACGGGATGTGTTCCGCGTTCGCGGCCAGGAGCAGGTCGGTGAGCTGCTCCGCCTTGTCCACCTGCCCGACGAGCGGGTGCGCCCACATCGCACGGAGCACCCGGTCGCGGCCACCGTGCACCGCGGCGTCGAGCGCGAGCCGCTCGTACCCGGCGACGTGCGACACGAGACCGACCATGTCCGGGTCGAGCGGGGAGACCGGCAACGGCGTGATCGCCTGGCGGGTGACGCGCGACGGCACCTCGATGACGTGGTCGTCCGGCAGGAACGGGAACGTGCCGTCGTTCCGCACGTTGAGGACCTGCACGTCGCCGCGGTCGCCGAGGATCGAGGACAGCACGTCGATCGCCGCCTCGGAGTAGTAGGCGCCGCCGCGCTGCTCGAGTTCGGCGGGCTTCGTCACGACGGACTCGTCGGCGTACTTCGCGAGCAGGGCCCGCTCGGTCTCCATGACGGCCTCGGCACGGGTGGGCTCGTGCAGCTGCTCCTGCAGCACGATGTCGTGCGAGTAGAAGTACCGCAGGTAGTACGAGGGGATCGCGTGCTGCAGGCGGAGGAGGTCCGGGTGCATGTGCACGCTCTCCGCCGTCCGGCCGAGGGCACCGTCCGACTCGGCGAGCAGGTCCGCCATGACGTCGCGCTCGACGCCGTCCGCGCCCGTGACGTGCACGCCGCGCTCCCACGTCAGGTGGTTCAGGCCGACGTGGTCGAGCCGGACGTGGTCGGGGGCGACGCCGAACTCCTTCGCGAAGCGGCGCTGGAACCCGATCGCGACGTTGCACAGTCCGACGGCGCGGTGTCCGGCCTCGAGCAGGGCGCGGGTGACGATGCCGACGGGGTTGGTGAAGTCGACGATCCAGGCGTCCGGCTTGGCGTGCTTCCGGACGAGTTCGGCGTACTCCAGGACCACGGGCACGGTGCGGAGCGCCTTCGCGAACCCGCCCGGACCGGTGGTCTCCTGCCCGATGCAGCACGCTTCGTGCGGCCACGTCTCGTCCTGCTGCCGTGCGGCCTGCCCGCCGATGCGGAGCTGGAACATGACGGCATCGGCGTCGGTGACCCCGGCGACGACGTCGTCGGTGACGTGGATCGTGCCGGGGTGTCCGGCGTGCGCGAACATCCGCTTGGCGACACCGCCGACGAGTTCACGGCGCACCGGGTCGGGGTCGACGAGCCAGAGCTCGTCGATGGGGAGCTGGTCGCGGAGCCGGGCGAAGCCGTCCACGAGTTCGGGGGTGTAGGTGGATCCGCCACCGACGACTGTGAGTTTCACTGGAGCTGCTATCCCTTCACGCCGGTGAGCGCGATGCCCTCGACGAATGCCTTCTGTGCGAAGAAGAAGATGATGACGACGGGGACCATGACGACGACGGTCATCGCCATCGTCATCGACCAGTCGGTGCCGTGCTGTCCGCGGAACGTGGCGAGTCCGTACGCCACCGGCCAGGCGGCCTGGTTCTCGGATGCGTACAGGAGCGGGCCGTAGTAGTCGTTCCACGAGTGGAAGAACATGAAGATCGCCGCCGACGCGATGCCCGGGCGGGCCATCGGGACGACCACGCGCCAGAGCACGCCCCACTCGCTGCAGCCGTCCATGCGGGCGGCGTCGCCGTACTCCTTGGGGATGGTCATGAAGAACTGGCGGAGCAGGAAGATGCTGAACGCGTCGCCGAGCAGGTTCGGCAGGATGAGCGGCCACAGGGTGCCGGTCAGGTGCAGGTGCGACCACATCACGTAGACCGGCACCGCGGTGACCTGCGGGGGCAGGAGCATCGCGACGATGATCACCGTGAAGATCAGGTTCGCGCCCCTGAACTTGATCTGGGCGAGCGCGTAGGCCGCGGGCACCGAGCTGATGAGCATGAACGCGGTGGCGAGGACGGCGTACATCGACGAGTTGCCGAACCACTGCGTGAGCGGCAGCTCGGTGAACACCCGCGCGTAGTTCGAGAAGTCGAACGGCCGGGGCACGATCGACGCCGTGAGGGCCTGGTTGCTCGACATCAGCGAGGTCAGGATGACGAACACGATCGGGGCGATGGTCAGGACGCCGAGGGCCACCAGAGCGGCGTGCTCGGCGATCCACACCAGGGAGCGACCACGCGGCCTGCCGGTGCGGGGCGCTGGACCCCGGGGCGCCCGGGCGAGCGGGGACTGGGACACAGCGGTCATCAGGACTCCTCCGGCCGGAACACACTGATCCGGCGCATCGTGAAGACGAGCACCACGGCGGTGATCACGAACAGGACCACGGCCATGGCGGACGCGTAGCCGAACTGGAAGTTCGCGAACCCGTGCTGGTAGAGCAGCTCGGTGTAGGTGAGCAGCGAGGTGCCCGGGTAGCCGAGCTGGGCGGCGGTCCCGCCACCGATCGTCGCCTTGCCGCTCGCGACGCCCGAGGCGACGGCCGCCTCGGTGAAGTACTGCAGCGCGGCGATCACCCCTGTCACGGCGGCGAACCCGATCACCGGGGCGATCGTCGGCAGGGTGATGTGCCGGACCTGCTGGACGCCGTTCGCACCGTCGAGCGACGCGGCCTCGTACAGGTCGCGCGGCACGTCGAGCAGTGAGGCCAGGAAGATGATCATGATGTCGCCCATCACCCAGACGCCCAGGATCACGAGCGACGGCTTCGACCACGCCGGGTCGTTGAACCACAGCGGGCCGTCGATGCCGAAGACCCGGAGGATCTGGTTCACCGGCCCGGTGCCCGGGTTGAAGAGGAACACGAACGCCACGACGCTCGCGACCGGCGGGACCAGGGCGGGCAGGTAGAACAGCGTCCGCCAGAACCCGGTGGCCGTCTTGGCCCGGCTGAGCAGCCCGGCGACCAGGAGTCCGCACACGATCCGGACCGGTACCAGGATGACGACGAACCACAGCGTGTTCACGACCGCGGGCCCGATCTGCGGGTCCTGGGTGAACAGGAACTTGTAGTTCAGCAGCCCGACGAACTCGGGCTCCTGCAGCTGGTTGTAGCGCGTGAACGAGTAGAAGATCGACGCGACGAGCGGGTAGGCGAAGAAGATCACCAGGCCCGCCAGGGCCGGCGCGAGCATCGTCAGGGCGACGAGGCGGCGCCGGGACTCTGCGGAGCGGGGCCGACGTCGCGGAGCCGTCGGGGGCACCGGACCGGACCCCGTCGGGCCCGTGGGCCGGGCGGCGCGGGCGAGCCGCGCCTCCCTGCCGGTCGTCTTGGTGGTGAGGCTCATCACGGACCAGCCAGCTGGTTCGCGTTGTCGATGTCGGAGTCCAGCTTCTTCAGCTTCGCGTCGAGGTCGCCGCCGTTCTGCTGGTAGGCCTGCCAGAACTTCGTGAAGGTGCCGATGTAGGCGGCGCCGTCCGCGGTGCCCGGCGAGGTCATCGTGTCCTTGTTGCCCGCGACGTCGACGAAGGTCTTGTAGTTCTCGTCGACCTCGAGGTCGGGGGACTCCAGCGCCGAGGTGAGCGTCGGGATGTTCTTCAGACCGTTGCCCATCGTGACCTGCGCGTCGGTGTTGGTGGACAGGTACCTCAGGAGCGCCCACGACAGCTCGGGGTTCTTGGACCCCTTCGCGATGCCCGCGACGTTGCCCGCGATGTACGTCGAGCCGTAGTTGCCGAGGCCGTCCATCACCGGGGTCGGGGACGTGCCGTAGTCGAGGTCCGGCTTCTGGTCCTTGAGGAACGCCGTGCGGTACTCGCCGTCGATCTGCATCGCGACCTGACCGGTCTGGAACGCGTTGTCGGCCGCGAACTCCTGCCCGAGGCCGGAGGTGAAGGCCTTGAGCTTGTCGTAGCCGATCTCGTCGACGAAGCCCTTCTGCCAGGTGATGAGCTTCTTCCACGCGTCGGACGTACCGATCACGCTGTTGCCGTCCTTGTCGAGCCACGAGCCGTCGACCATCGGCGCCCAGTGCTCGGGCGAGTTCTCGTAGAAGTCGATGAGCGGGTTGAAGCCGAGCTGCTTGATGGAGCCGTCGGCGTTGTACGTCGTCAGCTTCAGCGCGTCGGTCTTCAGCTCGTCGAGCGTCTTCGGTGGAGTCGTGATGCCCGCCTTCTCGAGGAGCGGCTTGTTGTACATGAGCGCGCTGACGTCGGCGAGGGCCGGCAGGGTGCAGCGCGTGCCCTTGTACTGCGTGTACGACTGCACCGCCTTCGGGATGTCGGACAGGTCGACCTTGTCGCGCTTGATGTACGGCGACAGGTCGCGGAAGGCACCCGAGGAGCAGAAGCTGCCGACGATCGCGGTCGAGTACGACAGACCCACGTCGATGTTCTGGCCGGACGAGATCGCCTTCTGCAGCTTCTCGTCGTCCTGGCCGGCGTGGATGTCGACGGTGACGTCGGGGTTGGCCTTCTCGAAGCCCTCGACGGCGGTCTTCACGACGCCGGCTTCACGGCCGGTGAAGAAGTGCCACAGGGACACGGTGCCCTTGAGGTCCTTCGGGGCGCTCTTCTCGATCGAGTCGGCGCTGCTGCCGGAGCTGCAGCCGGCGACGACGAGGGCGCCGGCCGCGGCGACGGCGGTGGCGGTGGCGATGCGGCGGAACGCCCGGCGGCGCGGGACGTTCGGTTCGGGGAGGGACAAGGCGGTACTCGCTCTCTGGTCTCGCTCCGTCGCCGCCCGTTTCCGGGCGCTGCTCGTTTCCGGGCGCCGCCCGTTTCCGGGCGCTGCTCGTTTCCGGGCGCCGCCCGTTTCCGGGCGCGACGAAGAGCCCTGTGACAGGGCTGGGTGATGGTGCCTCGAGTGGTGCGGGTGGAACGTTCAGGGGCGCTCGACGGGGTCCGGCGTCGGGGCATCGTCACTGATGCGCTCGAGCCGGTCCGCGAGCGCGGTGCGGACGACGTCGATGAGGACGTGCCGCGCACCGTGCAGGACGGGGGTGTCGGGGACGCCGGGCGCGACCACGGCGGTGGACCAGCGCGAGCGGGTCCGGAGCCAGGCGGTCACGGCGGCGGCCAGGGCGGGGCCACCGGCGATCCCGGTCGGGCCGTGCAGGACGACCGTCTCGGGATCGGCCACGGCGAGGGCGGGGAGCACGTTGTGCCCGACGCGCTCGCCGAGGGCGACGGTGAAGGGGTGCTGCTCGGGCAGGCCGGGCAGCTGCGGGAGCACCTGGCGCCAGTCGGCTGCGGTGCCGTCCGGTGCCGTGATCCCGTGCTCGGCGGCCAGGGCGATGATCGCGGACTCGGAGATGAGGTCCGCGACGATCGTGGCCGTCGGGTCGATGGAGCGTGCGTCGGCGGGCACGCTGAGGTAGCCGATCTCACCCGCGGCACCGGAGGCGCCGGTGTGCAGGTGACCGTGCAGGTCGAGGGCCATGCCGAGGCCCTCGGCCATCCAGAAGAGCGCGAACGACCCGGGTGCTCGACCGGCCCCCATGTTGCGTTCGGCGATGGCGGCGAGGTTGGCGTCGTTCTCGACGACGACGTGGACCCCGAGCTCGGCGGAGAGGGTCGCGCTGACCTGCTCACGAGGCCAGCCGGGCAGTCCGTCGGTGAAGATGAGGGTGTCGGTGGCGTGGTCGACACTCGCCTGCACACCCACGGCGACGGCGGTGACGAGCTCGGGGTCCACACCGGCCGCGGCGGCTGCGCGGGAGATCGCGGCGGCGACGATGTCGGCGCCGGGGGAGCGCACCTCGGCCTCGGACATCCGGTGCGTGGCGACCGGGAACGTGCGACCGGCGGCGTCCACCACGGTCGACCGGACGTCGACGAGCTGGACGTCCACCGCGACACCGAGGTCGCGGTCGGTGATCGCTTCGTACACGACGGCGCTCGGCCCGCGACGCCCGGCCTGGGTGTCCGTGCCGGCCTGGCGGATGAGCGCAGCCGACTCGAGCCGGCGGATGATCTCGGCGGCGGTGGGCTTGCTGAGCCCTGTCCGCTGCGCGATCTCGTTGCGGGTGAGCGGGCCGTCGTCGAGCAGCAGCTCGAGGGCCGCACGGTCGTTCAGGACGCGCAGCAGACCGGGCTGGCCGGGGGTGCGTCCTCGTGTGGTCATGTCGAGGACTGTAACGGACAACCTTCTTTACTGAAAGGTTTGTTTACCGATTCGAAACACGCGTTCTGCTGCGCGAAACGTGCCGCCCCGACGGAGGCCCGCCGACCGCCGGCCGGGTGCCCGCGAGCGACCGGCGCCTACGGCCGCAGCAGCACCTTGATCGCCCGGCGCTCGTCCATCGCCCGGTACGCCTCGGCGGCCTCGTCGAGCGGCAGCTCGAGGTCGAACACGCGCCCGGGGTCGATCGCTCCGGACAGCACGTCGGGCAGCAGCTCCGGGATGTACTTCCGTGCCGGCGCCATGCCGCCCGCGACGGCGATGTTCGTGTCGAAGAGGTAGCGCGTACCGATCGTCGGCACGCCGTGCGGGACCCCGACGAAGCCGAGGTTGCCGCCCGCGCGCACCGAGTGCAGCGCCTGGTCCATGCTCTCCTCGGTGCCCACGGCCTCCACCGCGCAGTCGGCGAGGTCGCCGCCGAGCAGCTCGCGGATCGCCGCGACGCCCTCCTCGCCGCGCTCGGACACGATGTCCGTCGCGCCGAACTCGCGTGCCAGCGCCTGGCGATCGGCGTGCCGGCTCATGGCGATGATGCGCTCGGCGCCGAGTCGCTTCGACGCGAGCACGGCGGACAGGCCGACCGCGCCGTCGCCGACCACCACGACGGTCTTGCCCGGACCGACCGCCGCCGACACCGCGGCGTGGTGCCCGGTGGAGAAGACGTCGGACAGGGTCAGCAGCGACGGCACGAGCGCCGGGTCGACGGGGCCGGGCACCGCGACCAGCGTCGCGGACGCGTCCGGGATGCGGACGTACTCCGCCTGGGCGCCGCCGACCGGGTCGCCGTACGCGTCCTTCCCGCCGAAGCCGGACAGGTGGTCGCAGCCGCTGGTCATCCCGTGGCGGCAGGCCTGGCAGGTGCCGTCGTTCATGGTGAAGGGGGAGATCACGAAGTCGCCCTCGTGCAGGTCGGTGACCGCGTCGCCGACGGCGACGACCTCGCCGACGAGTTCGTGCCCGATCGGCCGGGGCTCCTTCGTCTTCGTGACGCCGCGGTAGGGCCACAGGTCCGAGCCGCACACGCACGCGGCGACGACCTTGACGACGACGTCCGTCGGGGTGAGCACCGAGGGGCGGTCGCGCTCCTCGACGCGGATGTCGTTCGGGGCGTGGATGATGGCTGCGCGCACGGGAGGCCTTCCGTCGAGATGGTGGGTGTCGGCGCGGTCGACGTCGTCCGGGCCGACGTCGACAGTACCCTCGTGCGGGTGGACGACGACCGGTACGGCGGGGACGTGCTCTCGGGAGACTGGCGCTCCCGCGGGGTGAAGAAGGTGCGGCAGGTGCCGCTCGAGCGCGACATGGTGCTCGAGGACCCGGACTCCGGGTGGGCCGGTGCCGTCGTCGGACTCGAGGCGGGCAACATCGCGCTCGAGGACTGGAAGGGCCGCACCCGCTCGTTCCCCTTCACCGGGCAGTTCCTGCTCGAGGGCGAGCTCGTCACGCTGGGCCGCCCGCAGGCGCCGGTCGGCCGGTCTGCCGCAGCTGCTGCCGGGTCGCCGGGTTCGCTGGGTTCCGTTCACTCGGACTGGAGGCCCGGGGCCGCGCCCGCCGTGCGGCATGCGTCCGACGGTGGTCGCCTCCGCACCGCGTCCGGATCCTTCGCGGTGGAGTCGCAGCGTGCCCGGGTGGCTCTGCCCTCGCGCATCATGGTCGAGGGAAAGCACGACGCCGAACTGGTCGAGAAGGTCTGGGGAACCGACCTGCGCGTCGAGGGCGTCGTCGTCGAGGAGCTCTCCGGCGTCGACAACCTGGCTTCGGTGCTCGATGAGTTCCAGCCCTCGCGAGACCGTCGCGTCGGCGTGCTCGTCGACCACCTGGTGCCCGGGTCGAAGGAGTCCCGGTTCGCCGACGCCGTGATGCGCGGCAAGTGGGGCGCGCACGTGCTCGTCGTCGGCCACCCGTTCGTCGACGTCTGGCAGTCCGTGAAGCCCGCCCGCGTCGGACTGCAGGCCTGGCCGACGATCCCGCGGTCGATCGAGTGGAAGAAGGGGATCTGCCAGGCGCTCGGGTGGCCGAACGCCGAGCAGGCCGACATCGCCCGGGCGTGGCAGCGGATCCTCGGACAGGTGCGCACCTTCGCCGACCTCGAGCCGCAGCTGCTCGGCCGTGTCGAGGAGCTCATCGACTTCGTGACGGAACCGAAGGCCTGAGAACCCGGCCGTTCTGGGCAGGCGTGCGGAATGAGCGGGTGATCCGCGCCTCCGCTCCGTATCGTTGAGGGATGGACGGCATCGACGGACGCGTGCGCAGCGCTGTCGACGTCTGGCTGCGCTGGCTGCCGCGCTGGCAGATCGGCACCGCCCGCCCGCGCACCCGCATCTGCCGGAAGTGCACCGGGTCCCCGATCGCGAGTGCCGCCGGCTTCGGGCAGGACGTCCCGCACGCCGTCCAGCACGCGCTCATCGGCCGGATCTCGACCATCGTCGAGGACGCCGTCGACGACTACACCGCCAAGAACCTGCCGCTGCTGCAGCGGGAGCTCGAGCGGGCCGCGGCGCGGAAGCGGCACGCCGGGTACCAGCCGGCGGAAGGCCTGTCGCCCGAGTTCCAGGGCCTCGACGTCGATCCCGAGCCCTCGCCGGGTTCGCCGTTCCTCTTCACGCTCGGGGAGCTCGCGGGGACGGGCGCGGGGGAACAGACACCACGGGAGCCGCTGTCGGACGAGGCGAAGGCGGCGCTCCGGCACGAGATCGAGCTGTCCGACGAGTGCGCTCGCTCGACCGGGACGGCGGTGTGCCTGGCCCTCATCGACCACCGGCCGCGCATCGCCGAGGCGGTCGAGCGCCTGGTCGAACCGCAGATCGAGGCGCTCGTGTCCGACATGTTCCGCGGGTTCGACGGTCCGGACGAGGGGCCGCGCAGCGGGCTGTTCTAGCGGCGACGCGCGCGGGCGCGGGCTTCGCCCGGTGCGAGGTTGACCACGCCGTGCGCGCTTGTTGCGCTGCACCGAGTGGTCAACCTCGCACCGTGCGCGGTCCGTCGGTCAGCGGGGGAGCAGCGTGCGACCGGGCACGACGGTGCCCCGGAGTGAGCGGTGCTCGACGGCACGCGTCGGGTCGTCGATCCGGCCGATGACGAGGTCGATCGCCTCGCGGCCGATGCGTTCGATCGGCTGCTCGAGCGTCGTGAACCCGATCCAGTCGCTCGCGAGGGGGTACACGCCGTCGAACCCGGTGACCGACAGATCGTGCGGGACCCGGACACCGCGGCGTGCGAGCGCCTCGCACACGTCGAGCATGAGCCGGTCCGTCGGGCACATCACCGCGGTCACGTCCGACTCGTGCATCGCGTCGACCAGGTCGGCGGCGAGGTCGTCCGGTGGTCGCACGAAGCTGGCGTCGATGTCGATGACCCGGACACCACGCGCGCGGAGCCGTTCGACCATCGCCGTCGAGCGGGCGTGCTGCGTGATCGCGTTGTCGAGTGGGACGGTGAGTACGGCGACCGTGCTATGGCCGGCGTCGGCGACGGTGTCGGCGATGGTCGCGCCACCGTCCACCTCGTCGCAGTACACGCTGGACAGTGCCGGGTGGAGTTCGGGCCGGCCGGCGACCACGGTGGCGATCCGCGGGGCGAACTCGGCGATGTCGGCCGACGGCATCAAGCCGCTGCAGACCACGAGGCCGTCCACCCGCATCGACACGAGTGCGGCGAGTGCGGACTTCTCGTCCTCGACACGGCCGACACCCGTGGTGGTGACGACGCGGTAGCCCAGCTCGGACGCGCGGCGCTCCATCACGGCGTGCAGTGCGGTGTAGACCATCGACGACGCATCGCGGACGAGCATGCCGATGGTGTGCGTCCGACCGCTGACGAGCCCGCGTGCCATGGCGTTGGCGACGTACCCGAGCTCGGCTGCGGCGCGCTCGACCCGCTCGCGAGTCTCATCGGAGAACCGTCCGGTGCCGGAGAGGACACGGCTCACCGCGGACTTCGAGACGCCTGCTCGTGCGGCGACGTCGAGGATGGTCGGCTGGGACCCGCGGCTGGCGTTCACGCCTCGGTCGCGGCGGCGTCCTGCCGGGACCGCGACGCGGTGAAGCGCAGCACCCCGCGGGCGATCGCGCGCCAACCGAGCAGGAACACCCCGAGCACGATCGTGGCGACGATGACGAAGGAGATCGGCAGCGGGTTGCCGTCGACGTCGCCCTGACCCGTGGCGACGCGGATCGCCATGCCGACGAACACCGTGAGGATCCATACGACGACGCCGGTCGGCCAGAAGCGCAGCGGGCGGGCCCAGGCTCCACTCGTCACGTACCCGATCGCCCAGCCCGCCAGGAACGGGTAGACGGTGGTCCAGATCCCCAGTGCGGTGTTGCCCTCGCCGTGGGAGGAACGGCCGATGAGCGCGAAGACGACGATGAGGACGACGTCGATGACGGCTGCGAGCCAACCCCAGGTGCGTGTGTTCACCCGGACAGTCTCGCAGCCCGGACGGCTCCGGCCTCTCCACAGGCGGGCGTCGCCCTCGTCTTGTCCACAGATCCGCCGCCGTCCCGACGGCTCCCGTTCCCCGACCATCACCATCGTCGGGGTGAACCGTCAGATCGCCCTCGCCCCACTTCCCGCCGTCACCGTCCTCCGGACCTCGGCGCACCATCCAGCCGAGTCCGAGGTGATCAGGAGGCGGGCGGACGCGCAGGAGCTCGTCCGCATCGGGCGAGGGAAGTTCGTCGACGCTGCCGCTTGGGCAGCCCTCCGGCCAGCGGAACAGCACCTGGTCCGCGTCGGTGCGTCCGCCGATCGCATCGGACCCGACCAGGTCGTCTCACACGTCTCGGCGGCGGTCGTACTCGGTGTGCCGACGGTGTCGCCGCCGCCCGATCGAGTGCACGTGACCTCGGTCGGGAGTGATCGGCGGACCACGAATGCTTCCTTCGTCGTCCACGCCGACCTCGACCCGGTACCAGACCCGAACCGGATCAGCACGCCGGAAGGCCTGCAGCTGAGCGGACCTGTTCGGATCGCTGCCGACGTGGCCCTCACGCTCCCGTTCATGGACGCCGTCGTGGCGCTTGACGACCTGCTCCGTCGGGGTCTTCCCCGAGCAGCCGTGCGCGACACGATCGCGCGACGTGGCCCCAAGGGGCGCCGTCGCGCGCTCCGTGCGGTGGACTTCGCCGACTCCGCGTCGGACTCGCCGGGTGAGTCGATCGCGCGCACCCGGTTCGATCAGTTCGGCACGGAGGAGCCCGTCCTGCAGCACCGTTTCCGGTCGTCCGGGCAACCGGACATCGTGGTGGACTTCTGGTTCCCCTCGGCCGGCGTCGTGGTCGAGTTCGACGGCGAGGTGAAGTACCGGGACCCGACGATGCGGAACGGGCGTTCGGCGGAGGACGTGGTCATCGCCGAGAAGTACCGGGAGGACCGGCTGCGGTCCTTGCCCGGCGTCCGGCACGTCGTGCGGTTGCGATGGGCTGATCTCTGGGACGAGGCGACGTTGCGCGCGAAGCTGCGGCGGGCAGGCGTTCGGATGCGACGCTGAGCGCGCCGTGCGAAGTTCGCCACTCGGTGCGAGGTTGTTGCGGCGCACGGGGTGATCAACCTCGCACCAGAGCAGGCGCTGCGCCGGCCGCGGCCCCCGGAGTTCACCCGGCGGCGACGCCCGCGGCACCCGGCGTTCACCCGGCAGCGCCACACTCGACCTCGGCGCGGGAACGTTCCCACACGGCCCGCGCCACACCACCCCGCACGACCCGCACAACCCCCCCCACCCCGCACCACCCCACCCCGGACGACCCCACCCCACGGAACAGGGAGATCATCGACGTGAAGACCCGAGTCCTCGCCGGCCTCGCCATCGCGGCGGCCGCGACCGTCGCACTGTCCGGCTGCGTCCAGAGCGCCAACGCCTCGAACGCCGCGGACACGAGCGGCGGCACCACGAACCTCACCGTGTTCATCAGCGGCGACACGAACGTCCAGGACCTCTGGGACAAGTCGCTCATCCCCGCCTTCGAGAAGGCGAACCCGAAGATCCACGTCAGCACGAGCATCGACCTGCACGGCGAGCACGACGCGCAGACCCAGGCGAACCTGGCCACCGCGGTCAAGGCCGGCAAGTCCGTCGCGTACGACCTGGTCGACGCCGGCTTCGTCAGCACCGCGGGCAAGGCCGGACTGCTCAGCACGGTCAGCGACAGCACGATCCCGAACCTGAAGGACGTCCCCGAGGCCACGAAGCAGCAGGGCGGCGACAGCGCGATCCCGTACCGCGCCTCGAGCGTCCTGCTCGCCTACGACTCGAGCAAGGTGACGGACCCGCCGGAGAGCCTCGACGACCTCCTCGCCTGGATCAAGGCCAACCCCGGTCAGTTCGCGTACAACTCCCCGTCGTCCGGCGGCTCCGGCGGCTCGTTCGTCGCCACGGTGCTCGCGAAGTACCTGACCGCGGAGGAGCAGGCGACGATGCAGACGACGTACGACAAGTCGCTCGAGTCGAAGTGGGACAAGGGCTTCGCAGCGCTCAAGGACCTCGGCCCCTCGACGTACCAGAAGGGGGTCTACCCGAACGGCAACGACCAGGTCGTGCAGCTGCTCGGCAGCGGCCAGATCGCGATGGCGCCGGTGTGGAGCGACCAGTTCATCACCTCGCAGAAGACCGGCGTGATCCCGAAGACCGTCAAGGCGATCCAGATCACCGACCCGTCGTTCACCGGCAGCGCGAGCTTCCTCGGCATCCCGAAGACCGAGCCGAAGGCCAAGAAGGCCGCCGCCGAACAGCTCGCCGACTTCGTCCTGAGCTCCAAGGGGCAGCAACTCGTCGCGAGCGCCGTCTCCGGCTACCCGGTCATCCCGCTCGACAGCCTGCCGGCGTCGGTCGCGGAGCAGTTCGCCGACGCGAACCCCTCGCAGCTCCGCCTCGGGTTCCAGAGCGACTTCGCCGCCGACATGAACGCGGCGTGGGACGCGAAGGTCCCGCAGTGACCCAGACCGTCCAGGACGGCCCGGCAACTGACCGGGAGGCCCGTGGCGACTCCGCCACGGGCCTCCCGCCCGTCCCGTCGCCCTCCCACGGCACCGCGGACCCCGCAGGTCGGCTGTCCGTCCAGGAGCGGCTCGACCGCCGTCGGCGGTGGCAGGGCCTCGCCCTCGTCGCGGCGCCCGTCCTCGTCGTGGTCCTGTTCGTCGGCGTACCGGTGGTGAACGCCGCGCTGTTCAGCCTCGGGTTCACCGGCGGCCTGAACCAGGCACTCGCGGACATCGGCGGCGACACCGTGCGCGGCTTCTCGTTCGCGGTGTACGGCACCCTGCTCGGCAACGCCACGTTCCTGCGCGACCTCGTCGCGACGCTCGGGGTCACCGCGTTGTCGACCGGTCTGACCGTGGCGCTCGCCGTGGCGGTGGCGGTGATCCTCCGGCTCCGCGGTGGTTTCCTCGGCAAGAGCCTCAGCGTCCTGGCCGTGGTCCCGCTCTTCGTGCCGGTGGTCATCGCGAGCTGGTCGGTCCTGACGTTCACCGATGCGCAGGGCTTCCTCCGCAGCCTCGGTGCCCAGTTCGGCCTCGACGTCCCGGTGTGGGGCTACACCCTCGTCGCCGTGGTGTTCGGCAGCGTCTGGACGAGCCTGCCGTTCGCGGTGCTGATGATCGCCGGCGCGCTGCAGGGAACTCCGGACGCCCTGGTCGAGGCCGCGAAGGACGCCGGCGCGAGCACGTGGCGGGTGGTCTGGCAGGTGCTCCTGCCGATGGCGGCGACCCCGCTCGTCATCGCGACGACGTTCACCGTCATCGGGGTCCTCGGGTCGTTCACGGTGCCGTACTTCACCGGTCCGAACGCCCCGACGATGCTCGGCGTCGACATCTCGAAGTACTTCCAGGCCTACAACCGTCCGCAGCAGTCGACGGCGATGGCGTTCATCGTGTTCGCCTTCGCCGCGGCCGCGAGCGTGTTCTACCTGCGCTCGACGGTCCGGGCGAACGCCGGCGAGCTGCGGAAGCAGCAGCAGAAGCAGGAGCAGCCGTGATCAAGCGACTCACCGGGAACACCCTCGTCTGGGCGACCGCCGTCGTGCTGGCCGTCTTCGTGCTCGGTCCGCTCCTCTGGCTGGCGGCTCGTGCCTTCGCCACGACCTGGACGTACCCGAACCTGTTGCCCGACGGCTGGACGCTGCAGTGGTGGGGCACCGTGTTCGAGGACCGGAGCCTGGCGGTCGCCGTCCAGAACTCGCTCGTCCTCGCCCCGCTGACCGTGCTCATCGCCGCGGTGGTCTGCCTGCCGGCCGCGTGGGCGATCAGCCGCATCGAGTTCCCCGGGCGACGGCTCGTCCTGGTCGGGCTGTTCGCCACGAACGCGTTCCCGAAGATGGGCCTCTTCGTCACGATGTCGGCCATGTTCACCGCGCTGAACCTCATGAACACCGTGACCGGGATCCTGATCGTGCACGTCCTGGGCTGCGTCGTGTTCATGACGTGGCTGCCCGCCGCCGCGTTCTCGGCCGTGCCGCGGTCCCTCGAGGAGGCAGCACGCGACGCCGGAGCGAGCCGCTGGCGGACCTTCTGGCGGGTGACGTTCCCGATCGCGTGGCCGGGGATCCTCGTCGCGATGGTGATGTCCTTCCTCGCGTCGTTCGACGAGGCGCAGGGCACGTACCTGGTCGGAGCCCCGACGTACATGACGATGCCGACGGCGGTGTACTCGCTCGTCCTCAACTCCCCACGTCAGGTCTCGGCCGTGTTCGCGATCGCGTTGAGCATCCCGTCCGTGGTCCTGCTGCTGCTCGCCCGGAAGCACATCATGGGCGGCCGCCTGGCGGACGGCTTCCAGATCCGATGACCACCACCAGCACGAAAGGCGACCAGATGACGGACGCAACGCTCGTCGCGGAACGCACCACGGGCCTCCCGGCCGATGGCAGCACGACGGACCGGACCCGATCCGGCGGACTCAGCATCCGCGGACTGCGCAAGACGCTCGGCGGACGCGACGTCGTCGCCGGCATCGACCTCGACGTCGCGAAGGGCGAGCTCGTCTCGCTGCTCGGCCCGTCCGGGTGCGGCAAGACGACGACGCTCCGGATGGTGGCGGGGTTCCTGCCCGCCGACGGCGGCGTCGTGACGATGGGGGACCGCGACGTCACGTCGATCGGTCCGGAGCGTCGGCCGAGCGCGATGGTGTTCCAGAACTACGCACTGTGGCCGCACATGACGGTGACGCAGAACGTCGCGTTCCCGCTGCGGACCCGACGCGTGCCGAAGCAGCGGGTGGCGGAGCGGGTGCGGGAGGCGCTCGACCTCGTCGGTCTGAGCCACCACGCCGGGTCGAAACCGACCGCGATCTCGGGCGGTGAGCAGCAGCGGGTCGCCCTGGCGCGGGCGATCGTGCAGGAGCCCGACGTGCTGCTCCTCGACGAGCCTCTGTCGAACCTCGACGCGAAGCTCCGGGTGAGTGTCCGCGACGAGATCCGGCGCATCCAGCAGCGTCTCGGCATCACGACCGTGATCGTGACGCACGACCAGGACGAGGCGCTCAGCATCTCGGACCGGATCGCGGTCATGCACGACGGCCGCATCGAGCAGATCGCGACGCCCACCGAGCTGTACGCCCGCCCCGCGACCGGGTTCGTCGCGTCGTTCATCGGGTCGACGAGCCCCGTCACCGGCCGGTTCCTGGCCGGCACGTCGGTCAGCCCCACCGTGGCGGACACGGTCTTGATCCGACCCGAGCAGGTCGTGCTCACCGACGACTCGCCGATCCGTGCGACCGTCGCCCGCGTGCTGATGCGCGGGCACTTCGCCGAGGTCGTGCTGGCCGCCGACGGCGCCGAGCTCCGCGCGTTCGTCACCGGAGCACCTCCGGCGGTCGGCACCGAGACCGGGGTCCGCCTCGGCGAGGTGCTCGTGTACCGCGACGGCGCCCTGCTCGAGGGCACCCGATGAGCGCCCCGGTGTCGGCGCCCGCCGACCAGGTGGTCGCCACCAGCCCGACCGGGAGGCCCGGCCTGCGTCCGCCACGGCTCGTCGCCCACCGCGGTTCGCCGCGGGTCCGGCGCGAGAACACCCTGCCCGCCATCGCGGTCGCCGAGGCGCTCGGCGCCGAGGTCATCGAGGTCGACGTCCGTCGCACGGCCGACGACGTCGCCGTCCTGCTGCACGACGAGACCCTCGGCCGGATGTGGGGTGACGCCCGCCGGGTGTCCGACGTCGCCTGGTGCGACGTCGCCCGGCTCGGCAACGGCCTCGACCGGATCCCGCGGCTCGACGCCGCCCTCGAACGGCTCGACGGCTGCCACTCGGTGCTGCTCGTCGACCTGACGGACGCGGCCGACGGACTCGTCGCTGCCCGGACCGTCGCGGGGTCCACAGCGTCCACCACCGTGGCGTGGTGCGGAGCGCCTGCGGCCATGGCGGCGGTCCGCTCGGTGCTGCCCGACGCCGACGTCTGGCTCGCGTGGGAGTCGCTCGACCCGCCCACTCCGGCCGACCTGGAGGCGTTGACCCCGTCCACCCTGAACCTCGACATCGCGTTCCTCACCCCGCGCACGATCGAGGCCGCGCACGCCCTGGAGCTGCGGGTCGCCGTGTGGACCGTCGACGAGGCCGAACCGGCGCTCTGGGCGGCACGGCTCGGCGTCGACTCGATCACCACGAACGACGTCGGTGCGATCGGCGCCGCGCTGTCGTCGGCGGAGCGGGACGGCTGGCCGGAACGGGACCGCGAACCGACCGAGACCGAGGTCGCCTCGCGCGCCCAGGCCCTGGCACACCGCATCGCACACGAGGTCATCGCCTTCACCCGCGAGCACCCCGTCAGCGAGGTGCGGAGCAAGGCGAACCCCGCAGACCTCGTCACCGACGTGGACCGACTGGTCGAACAGCACGTCCGGTCCCGCGTCCGGATGGCGTTCCCGACCCACGGCTTCACCGGCGAGGAGTACGGCGTCGCCCCCGGCGACCGGCACCGCTGGTACCTCGACCCCGTCGACGGCACCACGAACCTGGCGAACGGCGTGCCCTGGACGTCGATGTCGCTCTGCCTGACCCGCGGTGGCCGGCCGCTCGTCGGCGTCGTGGCCGACCCGTGGCGGGGCGAGGTCCTCGAGGCGCGGCGCGGACGCGGTGCCACCCTGCGCGACCGTCCGCTGCAGCTGGACGACACCCCGCGACCGCTCGCCGGTGCGGTCGTCGGCACCGAGCTCGACGGACACCGGCCGTGGCCCGGGTTCGGTGCGTTCCTCGACGCCCTGGCCGACCGGTCGTGCACACTGCGGGTGCAGGGCTCCGGCACGCTGACCATCGCGCAGGTGGCGGCCGGCCGGGGGATCGGCGGGTGCGTGTCGGCGTTCAACCCGGTCGACCACGGGGCCGCCGTGCTGCTCGTGCACGAGGCCGGCGGGATCGTGCTGACCCGCTCCGGTCCGGTCGAGGGCTTCCCGCCCGTGGGGGAGCCGTTCCTGGTGGCGCACCCCGGGGCCGCCGACGAGCTGCACGCGGTGTGGACGGCCGCGCTCGCCGCGGGCGCGGCGGCGGGCTGAGCCGGCGCGTGCGCGCGGCAGGTGTGGCCGGCGCACGATGCGGGGTCCGCGTTCTGGTGCGGGGTTGGCCGCTGGGTGCGGTGCTGTAGGCGCGCACGGTGCTGCCGACCCGGCACGGGTCGTGCAGGTGCGCACGGTGCGGACTGGAGGCGCGGGGCGGGTCGGGTACGGGCCTCCCGTCGGGTGGGTGGTGCGCACGGTGCGGGGTCCGCGTTCTGGTGCGGGGTCGGCCGCTGGGTGCGGCGCGGTAAGCGCGCACGGTGCTGCCGACCCGGCACGGGTCGTGCAGGTGCGCACGGTGCGCTCGCGGGCGCGGCGGCGCACGGCTGACTCTGAGCGGGCGCTCAGTCAGCGGCCGACCGCGCTCCATAGGGTGGCAGGCCACGGGCGGTCCGACCGGATCACCCGTGCACCCGAAGGAGCATCGACCATGGGATTCCTCGACCGCCTGCTCGGACGTCCGGACCGCGACCGCACCGGTGACGCGCAGCAGTACGACGCGCAGCAGAACCAGTGGGGGCAGCCGCAGCAACCGCAGCAGCAGGGCTACCGGTACGGCCAGCAGTCGTACCACCAGCCCGCGCCGACGGGGGTGCCGGCCGAGCAGCAGCAGGGCGGTCAGTACGGCGTACCGCAGTGGGGCGGTGCACCCGCGCAGCAGCAGGGCGCGACGACCGACGACGAGCGCGCGGTGGAGCGGTACCGCTACCTGCTCCGCACGGCGCCGCCCGAGCGCATCGAAGAGGTCCATGCCGAGGCGTTCGCGAAACTGACCGACGAACAGCGCCGCATGGTCTACGACGAGTTCACCCGTACGGCGCCTCCCGGTGAGGCCCCGCGCGGCGACGACCCCCGCTCGCTCGCGCAGTCGGCGACGCGGTCCGAGATCCGCCAACCGGGCTTCATGGAGCGCTCGCTCGGTGGCGTCGGCGGTGGTGGCCGCCTCGGTGGGCAGCGCGGCGGACCGTCGTTCGGCAGCATGATCGGTGCCTCGATCCTCGGCACCGTGGCCGGCTACGTCATCGGTTCGGCGATCATGAGCGCCTTCCTGCCGGACCCCGGATCGTTCGATGGCGGTACTGACGCTGCGGGTGACGGTGGTTCGGAGGACACTGGAGCCGACTCCGGTGACGGCGGTGCGTCCGATGGTGGCGCGTCCGACGGCGGCGGGTTCGAGAGTGCGGGCTGGGGCGACAGCGGATCCGACTTCGGCGGTGGCTCCAGTGACTTCGGTGGTGACTTCGGCATCTGAGTGACCGGTCACGAGTTCCCACCGACCCACTGATATTCTCCGTGGTCGACAAGGGAGCGACATGGCCATCATCGAAGCCTCCGGGCTGACCAAGACCTACCGGTCGAAGTCCGGGCCGGTGCACGCACTGGCCGGACTCGACCTGTCCGTGCCGCAGGGCACCGTGAAGGCGCTGCTCGGGCCGAACGGCGCCGGCAAGACCACGACCGTGAAGGTGCTCACCACCCTCATCACCCCGGACTCCGGGACGGCCACGATCGACGGCATCGACGTGATCGCCGACCCCCAGGCCACCCGGCGGTCCATCGGGGTGTCCGGGCAGTACGCCGCGGTCGACGAGAACCTGACCGGCTTCGAGAACCTCGAGATGATCGGGCGGCTCTACCACCTGGGCCGGAAGACGTCGCGGGAGCGTGCCCGTGAGCTCATCGACGTGTTCGACCTGGCCGAGGCCGGGGACCGCCCGGTGAAGGGCTTCTCCGGTGGCATGCGGCGACGGATCGACCTCGCCGGGGCCCTCGTGATGAACCCACGCGTGCTGTTCCTCGACGAGCCGACCACGGGCCTCGACCCCCGCAGTCGGCTGGCGCTCTGGGGCATCATCGAGGACCTGGTGGACGAGGGTGCCACGGTCCTGCTCACCACGCAGTACCTCGAAGAAGCCGACCGGCTCGCCGACGACATCGCGGTCATCGACGACGGCCGGGTCATCGCCGAGGGCACCGCTGACCACCTCAAGGCGCAGGTCGGCGGCCACCGGGTCGTCGTGACCCTGGTGGACGAGACCGACGGTGACGCCGTGACGACCGTCCTGCGGCGCTACGGCGTCGGCGACGTCGAGGCCTCTGGCGACGGCCGCACCCACGCCATCGCGGTCGAGGCCGGCCCCACCGCGCTGCAACGGGTGCTCGCCGACCTCGGCGACGCCGGCATCGAGCTGCACGACGCGGGCATGCGCCGACCGACCCTCGACGACGTGTTCCTGCGGCTCACCGGCCACGCCGCGACGGAGGACGAGGCCGACGAAGCCGCCGCCACCAAGCAGAAGGAGACGGCCCGATGACCGCCACCACCATCGCGCCGGGTCGGCAACTGCCCGTCGTCGTCACCTCGCCGGTCGCCATCTGGTTCGAGGACGGCTGGACCGTCACCAAGCGGAACCTCATCAAGATCAAGCGGTCGCCGGACATGCTCGTGTTCGCCGTGCTGCAGCCCATCATGTTCGTCCTGCTCTTCAGCCAGGTCTACGGCGGCGCGATCGCGGTCGAGGGCACCGACTACACGCAGTTCCTGATGGCGGGGATCTTCGCGCAGACCGTCGTCTTCGGGGCCACGTTCTCGGGCTCGGCGATGGCGCAGGACCTGAAGGAAGGCCTGATCGACCGGTTCCGCACGCTGCCGATGTCGGCGTCCGCGGTGCTCGTCGGCCGGACCAACTCCGACCTCGTGCTCAACTCGATCTCGATGGCGATCATGATGCTCACCGGGCTGGCCGTCGGGTGGCGGGTGAACTCGTCGCCGCTCGAGTTCCTGGCCGGCATCGCCCTGCTGCTGCTGTTCAGCTACGCGTTCAGCTGGGTGATGGCGCTGCTCGGCATGAGCGTCAAGACGCCGGAGGTCATCAACAACGCCTCGTTCATGATCCTGTTCCCGCTGACGTTCATCTCGAACGCCTTCGTGCCGAGCGACACGCTGCCCCTGGTGCTGCGGGTGTTCGCGGAGTGGAACCCGGTGTCGTCGCTCGTGCAGGCGGCCCGCGAGCTGTTCGGCAACGTCGGGTCGGCGCCGGTGCCGGACATCTGGACGATGCAGCACCCGATCGTGACGGTGCTGATCGGGATCGCCGTGATGCTCGTCGTGTTCGTGCCGTGGGCCGTGAACAAGTACACCCGCATCAGCGCGAAGTGAGACCGTCGGGGCAGTGAACAAGACTGCACTATCCACAGCCCGGATCAGCGCGAAGTGACCGCGTGGGCGCTCAGAGCAGCTTGCGCTGCAGCGCCCACGCCGTCAGCTCGTGCCGGTTCGACAGCTGCAGTTTCCGCAGCACGCTCGACACGTGGGTCTCGACGGTCTTCACCGAGATGAAGAGCTCGGACGCGACCTCCTTGTAGGCGTACCCACGCGCGATGAGGCGCATCACCTCCTGCTCGCGCGCCGACAACCGGTCGAGTTCCGCGTCGTGCTGCGCGGTCTCGCCGCTCACCGCACCGAAAGCGTCGAGCACGAAGCCGGCCAGGCGGGGCGAGAACACCGCGTCGCCCTCCGCCACCCGTCGGACGGCCTCGGCCACCTCGGCGCTCGACGAGCTCTTCGTGATGTACCCGCGGGCCCCGGCCCGGATCACCCGCACGACGTCGTCGGCCGCGTCGGACACGCTCAGCGCGAGGAACAGCGTGCCCGGGTGCTCGGCAGCGGACTGCGTGATCACCTCGGCACCGCCACCGCCGGCTCCGCCGGGCAGGTGGACGTCGAGCAGGACGACACGGGGTGCAGTGGTCGCCACGAGCGTCACGGCTTCGTCGACGGTGGCGGCTTCACCCACGACCTGGAGGCCCGGTGGCAGTCCGGCGCGCACGCCGGCTCGGAAGATGGAGTGGTCGTCGACGACGGCGACGGTGAGCAGGTCGGGCTCGGTCATGCGTCTTCCTCGTGGTGGGGGTCGGTGGGCGCGAGCGGCAGCCGGAGCCGGACCTCGGTCCCGGTGCGACCGGGCCCCGGGGCGATGGTCGCCCGGCCGCCGAGCCGGTGCAGCCGCCCGGTGATCGACTCGCGCACGCCGTACCGTCCCTCGGGCACTGCGTCGGGGTCGAAGCCCGGCCCACGGTCGCGGATGCTGACCTCGACGACGTCCTGCGCGGTCTCGGCGTACACGCTGATCGTGCCGCCGGCGTGCCGGGCCGCGTTGAGCATCGCCTCGCGGGCAGCGGCGACGACACCGTCGGGCAGGTCGGTGCGCGACGGGCCGACCGCGATGACGTCGATGCGGACCGGGTACTCGGCCTCGATGTCGGCGGCGGCGTCGCGCAGTTCGGCGCCGAGGTCACGGGCCGGCTCGGTCTGCTCGGCGAACAACCACGACCGCAGTTCGCGTTCCTGCGCCCGGGCGAGCCGTGCGGCATCGGAGCCGGGCTCGGCCTTCTGCTGGATGAGCGCGAGCGTCTGCAGCACCGAGTCGTGCAGGTGCGCGGCGAGTTCGGCGCGCTCGAGGTCGCGGACCCGTGCCGCGCGCTCGTCGGCGAGGTCCCGGACGAGCCGAACGACCCAGGGCGCGACGACCACGGCGACGCCGAGCAGCACCGCGACCGCTGCGCTGAGCACCGTCCACACGTTCGGCCGGTCGCTCGTGGTGAAGAACAGCAGGATGCCGAGCACGACGAGCACCAGTGCACCGAGCGCCCGGACGACCAGGGTCGACGACGCCGCGGCCCGGACGGTGCGCAGGGCGTCGAACTGCCGCCAGGCCAGGGCAGCACCGGTGACGACCACGACGCCGGGCACGACGACCTCGAGCGGGACCTGGGTGCCGAGGCGCACGGCGACGATCGCGCCCCCGGCGGCGAGCAGTGCGAGTCCGAGCAGGATCTCCACGACGGGTGCTCGACGGCTCACGGTCACGGTCGCGTCGCCGTCGCCGTCGCCGTCGGCGTCGCCGTCGCCGTTCGCACGGGGCGCCGTGAGGACGGCCTTGAGCGGTGACGTCGCGGCCGACGTCGCGCTCGGAGTGGTGGCCCACAGCCACGCGTAGAGCAGGACCCCGGCCCCGCCGCACACGGCCAGGACCGCCGTCGCCGCCCGGACGGCCCCGAGTGGCAGACCGGTGTGCGTCGCGAACCCGCTGCAGACACCGCCGAGGACCCTGGGGGTCGGGCGGGTCATCCGAGCGGTGGCCATGGGCCAATCCTGGCACTCGGGCGCCCGCACCAGCAGGGATCGGGGCAGGGATCAGGGACCGGTCAGGGGGAACCCCGATGGTGTCGGCCACCGCGGGCCGGGATGCTGGAGACCATGACCGATCACCAGCACGACACGGCTCCCGGCCCGGCTGCCGGGAACGCCGACTCGACGGCCCGGTTCTTCGACTGGATCCGCGGACTCGACGTCGCCCGCACCGACGACCGCTGGCTCGCCGGCGTCTGCGGTGCCGTGGCCCGACGCACCGGACTCGACCCGCTCGTGGTCCGCGGCGTCGCGATCGTCGTCGCCCTGCTCGGCGGTCCGGTCTTCCTGGCGTACGCCGTCGGGTGGGCGCTGCTGCCGGACACCACGGGACGGATCCACGTCGAGCGGATGATCCGCGGCGTGCTCGACCCGGCGCTCATCGGGATCGGCGTCTTCGTGGTGCTGACCTTCGTGCCCGCGGTCCAGGGGATCTGGTGGCAGGGCGTGCCCTCGGCGTGGGGGATGCCCGGCTGGCTCGAGGCGACCCTGCGCACGGCGTGGAGCATCGCGCTCGTCGGCGGGATCGTCTGGCTGGCCGTGGTGGTCGCGCGTCGTCGCACCGACGGGCCGGCGCCCGACGCTGACGCCGCCGCGGCAGCGGGGACACGGCGCGACTTCTGGACGAGCCCCGACGACCCGCGCCCGGCCGGTGGAGCCGCGTGGACGGCGGACGCGGGGGAGGCGTCGGACGCGGGCCGGGCCTCCTGGCAGTGGAACGCCCCCGGTACCCCGCAGGACCGACAGCGACGACACGACGAGCGGATGCGCGCCGAACGGGAGCGGGCGGCCGCGTGGCGCGCGACCCGCGCCGAGCGACGGTCGAGCGCGGCGTACGTCGCCGTGTCGCTCGGGCTGGCGCTCGTCGCCGGGGCCGGCGTCGCGGTCTGGGCGCAGGCGGAGGCCTGGCCGGTGGCGGTGCTCGGCATCGCCGCGGCGGTCGCCGTGCTGGCGATCGCGACCATCGTCGCCGGGATCCGGGGACGCGACGACGGTGCCTTCGGCCTGTTCTCGACGATCGGGGTCGTCGCCCTGGTCGTCACCGGGGTGCTGCCCGCCGGCACGCAGGTCTCGCTGATCGGCGGGACCACCTGGCGGGTCGACAGCGTCGCCGCCGGGTCGGAACGGAACTACGCGATGCTCGTCGGCGGGCCGACCCTCGACCTGCGCGGCCTCGACGAGACCGACGCCGGCGGGGACGTGAACCTGTGGCTCGGCGCCGGCGGGGCCGAGGTGCTGCTGCCGACCGACGTGCCGGTCCGGGTCGAGGTGAGCGGCGTTGGGTACGGCGTCGACACCGACACCGACGGCGACTCCGGCGACGACGGCAGCGGCGGGCTGTTCGGCACGACCACCGTCGAGAACCGGGCGGCACGGTCCGCCGGTACCGATGCGGTCGGGACGACGACCGTGCACCTGTGGATCCTCGGGGGCGCCGCCGACGTGCCCCGTGCGCTGACCGTCAACGAGTGAAGGACGAGACGATGACGAACGACGACGAGACGACCCAGACGTTCCCACCTGCGGCGCCGGTACCGGCACCGGCACCGGAACCTGCGCGGGCGCGCCGTGGTGCACGCTTCGGCACGATCTTCTGGGGTGTGGTGCTGCTCGTGTTCGCGATCGCGATGGCCGTGAGCGCGATCCCGGTGTTCTCGGTCGACCCGACCACCCTGTTGCTGGCGGCCTGCCTGGCGGCCGGGGCCCTGCTGGTGGTGGCGGGGCTGGTGGCGGTGTTCACCCGGCCCGCGCGGTAGCCGGACCGGGTTGTCCACAGGGGCCGTCCGGGTGCGCGCGTGCGTCACCCGGACGGCTTAGCATCGTCCACGTGACCGCGACAGACGCCGAGCGGGCCGCCCAGCGCGACGCCACGGAGCCACCCCTCGACCGCAGCACCCGACTGCGTCGCTGGATGCTGCAGGGCGCCCACCAAGGGGCATCCCACCAGGGTCCGCACCAGGTCGAGGTCGAGAAGACCCACCCGTGGTGGCGGGTCATGTGCCTGACCGGCGTCGACTACTTCTCGACCCTCGGGTACCAGCCGGCGATCGCGGCGCTCGCCGCCGGTCTGCTGTCGCCGATCGCCACGATCGTGCTCGTGCTCGTCACGCTGTTCGGCGCGCTGCCGGTGTACCGCCGGGTCGCGAGCGACAGCTTCCGCGGTGCCGGGTCGATCATGATGCTCGAGAAGCTCCTGCCGTGGTGGGCCGGCAAGCTCCTGGTGCTCGTCCTGCTCGGGTTCGCCGTCACCGACTTCATGATCACGATGACGCTGTCGGCGGCGGACGCCACGGCGCACATCGCCGAGAACCCGTACACGCCGCACTGGTTCACCGAGATCCCCGTCCCGCTCACCCTCGCGCTGCTGCTGTTGCTCGGCGTCGTGTTCCTCCGCGGCTTCAAGGAGGCGATCGGCATCGCGGTCGGACTCGTCGCGGTGTTCCTCGCGCTGAACGCCGTCGTCGTGGTGGTCGCGCTCTGGCACGTCTTCGAGCACCCGATGGTCGCCAGCGACTGGTGGTCGGGGCTCACCGCGCAGCACAGCAACCCCCTCGTCATGGTCGGCATCGCGCTCGTCGTGTTCCCGAAGCTCGCGCTCGGCCTGTCCGGGTTCGAGACCGGCGTCGCGGTGATGCCGCAGGTGCGCGGTGACGCGTCGGACGACACGAGTGCCCGGCCCGAGGGTCGGATCCGCGGCACGAAGCGGCTCCTGACCGTCGCGGCCGTGATCATGAGCTCGTTCCTGATCACCTCGTCGATCGCGACGACGTTCCTCATCCCGCAGCACGAGTTCCAGCCCGGCGGCGGTGCGAACGGGCGGGCCCTGGCCTTCCTGGCGCACCAGTACCTCGGTGGGGTGTTCGGATCGATCTACGACTTCTCGACCGTCGCGATCCTGTGGTTCGCCGGCGCGAGCGCGATGGCCGGCCTGCTCAACCTGGTGCCGCGGTTCCTGCCGCGCTACGGCATGGCGCCGCAGTGGGCGCGGGCGACGCGGCCGCTCGTCATCATCTTCACGCTCATCGCCTTCCTGATCACGGTCGTGTTCCGCGCGAACGTCGACGCCCAGGGCGGGGCCTACGCCACCGGTGTGCTCGTCCTGATCACGAGCGCCGCGGTCGCGGTCACCCTGTCGGCTCGTCGCCGGCAGCAGAAGAAGCGCACCATCGCGTTCGGCGTCATCTCGGTCGTGTTCGTCTACACGACGGTCGCGAACGTCATCGAGCGGCCCGACGGCGTCCGGATCGCGGCGATCTTCATCATCGCCATCGTCGTGGTGTCGCTCGTCTCGCGGGTGCGCCGGTCGTTCGAGCTCCGCGCGTCGTCGATCGAGCTGGACGCCACGGCCCGGCAGTTCGTCGAGGCCGACGCCGACCAGTTCAGCGCGGTCTGCATCATCGCGAACGAGCCGGGTGCTGGCACCGCCGAGGCGTACCGGGCGAAGGGACGCGAGGAACGGCGCGACTCCGGCATCCCGGCGCGCGTCCCGACGATGTTCCTCGAGGTGCTGCCCGCCGACTCGTCCGACTTCGAAGAGGACCTGCTGGTCGAGGGGCACGTCGTGCACGGACACCGTGTGCTCCGGGTCCGGTCCGGCAACGTGCCGAACACCATCGCCTCGACCCTGCTCGCGATCCGCGACACCGCCGGGGTCGTCCCGAGCATCTACTTCGAGTGGAACGAGGGCAGCCCGATCCGGAACGCCCTCCGGTTCGTGTTCACCGGTGCCGGTGACGTCGCGCCCGTCACGCGCGAGGTCCTGCGCGAAGCCGAGCCGGACGTCCACCGCCGGCCGTCCATCCACGTCTCGTGACGGGTCCCGCCAGCGCGCGCCGGGTCCCGACGCCCGCCGGTGGGCTCGCCGCGGTGGTCGTCGCCGCCGCGGTCTGGGGGACCACCGGCACCGCGACGCACTTCGCCCCGGGCGTCCCCGCCTTCGTCTTCGGCGCGGTCACCTTCGGGATCGGTGGACTCGTGCTCGCCGCCGTCGCCGGACGTGGCACGCTCCGCGCCGTCGCCGAGCGTCGCACGCGGGGGTGGGCGCTGCTCGGCGCAGGGGCGCTCGTCGTCTACGCGGTCGCCTTCTACGCGGCCCTCGCCGACGCGGGCGTCGCCCTCGGCACCACCATCGCCATCGGGTCGTCACCCGTGTTCGCCGGGCTCGTGGAGTGGGTGTCGGACAGGAGGCCCGTCACCGGCAGGTGGATCGTCGCCACGCTGGTGAGCGTGGCCGGCATGGTCGTCGTGACCCTGGCGCGGTCAGAGCACGACGGCGGTGGTGGTGCACTCGCGCTCGGGATCGCCAGTGCCCTGCTCGCCGGACTCACCTACGCGCTGTACTCGTGGGCGGTGGCGCGGGGACTGCACGCGGCGGCCGGGGCGGTGTCGGTGCCCGGCGGGCCCGGGGTCGAAGCCGTCGCGGCGGGGCTGCCGAACGGCCGCGGGCTCGTCGGCGCCGTGTTCGGCATCGCTGCCGTGCCGCTCGTCGTGCTGGTGGTCCTCGCCGGCGCACCGTACCTCGGCGAGGGCGGCAACTGGCCGGTGTTCCTGTACCTGGCCCTGGTGCCGACGGTGCTCGGGCACTCGCTGTACGCCGTGGGGTTGCGGTCCGTCGGTGCCTCGGTCGCGACCCTGGTGTCGTTGCTCGAGCCCGTGGTCGCAGCGGTGCTCGCCGTGCTCGTCGTCGGGGAGCACCTCGGCGCGACGGGGTGGGTCGGCATCGCACTCGTGGTGGCCGGGCTCGCCGTGCTCGCGGTGCCGGGGCGACGCCTGCGCTGACGCGCGTCAGGCACCGACGTCGTCAGTCGTCAGTCGTCGGCGAGGATCTGGTCCCGCACCTTCCGCCGCAGCACCTTGCCGATCATCGAGCGCGGCAGGTCCTCGACCACGACGACCCGACGCGGCACCTTGTACGCCGCCAGCTGGTCGCGCGCCCACACCCGCAGCGCCGCGGCGTCGAACGAGGACGGGTCCTTCGGCACGACGGCGGCGACGACCTGCTCGTTGCCGCCCTGCGTGATGCCGACGACCGCGACCTCCTTGACGCTCGGGTGCTTGAGCAGTGCGTCCTCGACCTCGGACGGCGACACGTTGAAGCCGCCCGTGATGATGAGCTCCTTCAGTCGGTCGACGATCCGGACGTAGCCGTCGGCGCCGATCGCCACGATGTCGCCGGTGCGGAACCAGCCGTCGGGGGTGAAGACCTCGTCCGTGGCCTCGGCCTTGCCCCAGTAGCCGCGGAACACCTGCGGCCCGCGGACCTGCAGTTCACCGGGCTCGTCGACGCCGAGCACCTTCGTGCTGTCGTCGGGGTCGACCACGCGGGCCTCGGTGGAGGACAACGGCAGCCCGATGGAGCCGAGGCGACGCTCCGGGGACACCGGGTTCGCCATCAGCACGGGGGAGCACTCGGACAGCCCGTAGCCCTCGACCAGGTACCCGCCGGTCCGGGCTTCCCACGGCTCGACGATGTCCTGCGACAGCGGCATGGCGCCCGAGATGCCGATCTCGATGCCCTCGAGCGAGACCTTCGCCGAGTCGGCGGCGTGCTGCAGTCGGGCGTAGATCGGCGGGACGGCCGGCAGGAACGTCGGCGGGTGCTTCTTGATCGCCGTGAGCACGAGCGCCGGGTCGAACGTCGGGAACAGCACGAGTCGCGAGGCCATGCTCATCGCGAAGGTCAGGCACAGCGTGAGGCCGTAGGCGTGGAACATCGGCAGCACCGCGTACACGACGTTGTCGCCGCGTCGGATCTGCGGGACCCAGGCGCGGGCCTGTGCGGCGTTGGCCAGCAGGTTCCGGTGCGTGAGGACCGCGCCCTTCGGCGTGCCGGTGGTGCCCGAGGTGTACTGGATCAGGGCGATGTCGTCCGTCGACGGGCGCGGGTGCCGCTTCGACAGCTTGCGGGTGTGGACCAGGTCGTCCCACTTCGTCGTGCCGCGCACCGCGGTGGTGAGCTTCGCGCGGGACTCGCGGGCCTTCGCCACCGGCAGGGCCAGGGCGAGCCGGGTGCTGCGGGGCATCGCGCGGGTCAGGTCGACCGACACGATCGCGTCGAGCTTCACGTCGGCAGGGAAGTCCTGCAGCGTCGCGACGGACTTGTCCCAGGCGATCGCGACCTTGGCGCCGTGGTCCTCGAACTGGTGGCGGAGCTCGCGCGGCGTGTACAGCGGGTTGTGCTCGACCACGATCGCGCCGAGGCGCAGGACCGCGTAGAACGCCACGATGTGCTGCGGGCAGTTCGGCAGCACGATCGCCACCCGGTCGCCGGCACCGACGCCGAGTTTGCGGAGACCGTTCGCCGCGCGGAGGATCTGCTCCTGCAGGTCGGCGTAGCTGGTCGTCCGCTTGAAGAACTCGAGCGCGACCCTGCCCGGGAACCGTCGCGCCGATTCCTCGACCAGGTCGATCAGGGAACCGTGCTGTTCCTCGATGTCGTGCGGGACCCCCGGGGCGTACGAGGCAAGCCAGGGACGAGGCGTGTCGATGCTCACGCGTCCCAACCTAGCGGGCCACCCCGGCGCCCGCTGGGAAGCATCGGCCGGCATCGGGCGGCATCGGGCGCCATCGGGGTGCACGAAGCCGAGCGCGCTCCCAGGGGACGGACGGACGATGACGCCATGCCCTCCGTCTCCGACGCCTTCCGCTCCCGCCTCAACGACACGTTCACCGGTGGGGCGACGAGCAAGCCGGAGTGGATCGACGAACTCGAGGACGGCACCGACGCCGGCTTCTTCGGCCCCGGTTCCGCGACGTGGGCGGTGCACGGCGGCAAGCAGACGATCGTCGCCGGGGTCCGCGCACTCCTCGTGCAGGCCCTGCACCCGGGAGCCCTCGCCGGCGTCGCCGACCACTCCCGCTACCGCGAGGACCCGTTCGGCCGACTGGCCGGCACCATCCGGTGGATCTACACGGTCTCGCACGGCGACACCGCGACCGCCCGTGGTGCGAGCGAGTGGGTGCTGCGCCTGCACGAGCGCGTTCGCGGCCAGTACGTCGACGGCCACGGCATCGCACGCGACTACGCGGCGAACGACCCCGACCTGGCGCGCTGGGTGCACCTCGCCTTCACCGACGCGTTCCTCCGCGCTGCGCAGCGCTGGGGCGGGCCGATCCCCGGCGGTGCCGACGCCTACGTCCGCGAGTGGGCCACCGCCGGCCGGCTCATGCGCGTCGAGGACGCCCCGGAGTCCGAGGCCGAGCTCCGCGCCCAGATGGACGGGTACCTCGACCGCGGCGAACTGGCCGTCACGGCCCGCACCCGCGACGTCGTCAAGTTCATCAAGAACCCGCCGCTCGCGCTGATGCTGCGGCCCGGCTACCGGGCGCTGTTCCAGGGCGCCGTCTCGACGCTCGACCCCCGCCACCGCTCGATGCTCGGCCTGCGGGCCCCCGCGATCGGGCCCGTCGAACTGCCCGTCGGCCGGGCGACCGGACTCGTGCTCGATGGGATCGGCGGCGTGCTCGGCAACCAGACGGGCACCGAGCGCGCTGCGCTCGTGCGCATCGCGCGCCTCGAGCGCGAGCGCGGCGCCGTCGCCTGAAACGTCCGCGTGTCACGTGTCGTGGACGTGACCGGAGACGGACGGGAGGCCCGTGGCCAGCTGGCCACGGGCCTCCCGTCCGCTTGTGGGTGCGTCAGAAACCGGACGGCACCCGGGGCGTGTACGCGGACTCGAGTCGCGTCACCTCGTCGTCGGTCAGCGTGATCGCGGCGGCCGCGACCGCGTCGTCGATGTGGTGCTCCTTCGTCGCACCGACGATCGGCGCGCTCACCGCGGGCTTGCCCGCGACCCAGGCGAGGGCGATCTGCGCCATGCTCACGCCGCGGTCACTCGCGATGGACTCGACGGCGCCGACGATCGCGCGGTTCGCGTCCTCGTCCTGGCGGTAGAGCGTCTTACCGAACTCGTCGGTGCTCGCGCGCGAACCGGAGCCCTCGGCGTCCCACGGCCGGGTGACCTTGCCGCGGGCGAGGGGGCTCCACGGGATCACGCCGACGCCGGTCGCGTGCGCGAAGGGGTGCATCTCGCGTTCTTCCTCGCGTTCGAGCAGGTTGTACTGGTCCTGCATGCTGACGAAGCGCGTCCAACCGTGCAGGTCGGCGACGTGCTGCATCTGCGCGAACTGCCACGTCCACATGCTGCTCGCGCCGAGGTAGCGGGCCTTGCCGGCCTTGACGACGTCGTGCAGGGCCTCCATCGTCTCCTCGATCGGGGTCACCGGGTCGAAGCGGTGGATCTGGTACAGGTCGACGTAGTCGGTGCCGAGTCGGGTCAGCGAGGCGTCGATCTCGTGCATGATCGCGGCGCGGGAGAGCCCGGCGCCGTTCCGACCGGGGCGCATCCGGTTGAACACCTTGGTGAGGACCTGGACGTCCTCACGCGGAGCGAGTTCCTTGAGGAGCGTGCCGGTGATCTCCTCGCTGGAGCCGTCGGAGTACACGTTCGCCGTGTCGAAGGTGGTGATGCCGGCGTCGAACGCGCGACGGACGAAGGGGCGGGCCTCGTCGATGCCGACGCTCCACGCGTGCGAGCCGCGGTCGGGGGCGCCGTAGGACATCATGCCGAGGACCACGGTGCTGATCTCGAGGCCGGAGGCGCCGAGGCGGGTGGTGTCGGTTGTCGCTGCAGTGCTCGGTGCTGCGTTGCTCGGCGCTGCGTTGGTCATGCGCTCACCTTGGCATCGCGGCCTGTGACGGCGAGCAGGCGGACCTGGAGTGGGGCGTCCTCGTCGACGTCGACCGGGGCGGCGTACAAGCCGGTGGCCGCGAGGTCCTCGATCTGCGGCTCGAAGTACTCCCACACCGCCTGCACGAGCTCGTCCGGCAGGGACTCGTCCGTACCGGTCGCCCGCGCCAGGTCCCACGTGTGGATGGTGATGTCGCTGGTCTGCTCGGTGAGGTACTGGCCGGCCGGAACGACGTCGGTGCTGAGGTGGACGGGGGTGTCCTGCGGGGCGTTCCGCCAGGCATCGGTCGCCGCGGTCGCGAAGCGCTGCCACTCGGACACGAGGTCGTCGCCGATGGACTCGAGGTCGGCCTCGGCCTGGGCGTAGTCGCACCCGGTGAGGAGCTTCGGGATCCAGCGCTGCTCGTCGACCACGTGGGTCACGAGGTCGCGGGTGGTCCACTCGGAGTCGGGGGTGGCGGCGTCCCAGTCCGTCACGGCGGCGACGCGGCGGCCGAACTCGGCTGCCGCGAGGGCCTGCATCGCGATCCAGTCGGTGGCCATGGTGGTGCTCCTGTTCGTCGGGCTGGCGTGCGGTGTTTCGTGCGGGTGGTGCGGGTGGTGCGTGTCGTGCGGGTGGTGCGTGTCGTGCGTGTCGTGCGTGTCGTGCGTGTGTCGTTGTAACTCGGGGGCCGGTGTGCGGATTCCCGGGCGTGCGGGCGTGCCCCTGTCCGCTGCCCAACGCTACGCCGAGGAGCCCGGCCGAGCGGGCGAAATGCCGCGGTCGTGCGCGTACCCACCGGACGTTTCCGCCCGTTCACGCCGGCGCGGGGTCGGTGCGCACTGCACCCGCTGACACCGGAGGGGCGTGCCAGCGCGTGGTCCCTGAGCGAGCGGGCGGAATGCCGGGGTCGAGTTCGAGATGAGGCCGGCATTTCGCCCGTTCGCCCGGTTGCGCTCGCATGGAGCACCCGCTCGCGAGCGGCGAGCGGCGGCGAGCGGCGAGCGGCGGGCGGCGGGCACGGACGCACCCCCGAAGCGCCGCGGGGACGACGAACGCCCCGGCTCCGTGGGGAGCCGGGGCGCGTGTCTCGGGTTCGGGTGGTGCTGTTCGGTGCCCTCAGTCAGGCAGCGAGTCCGAAGGGACTCAGGCCGCCTGGAGCACGAACTGGACGTCGAGGTTGATCGTCACGTCGTTGCCGAGGGTGAAGCCACCGGCCTCGAGCGCTGCGTTCCAGTTCACGCCGAACTCGGTGCGGTCGATCTTCGTGGTCGCCTCGGCGCCGAACTTGACCTGGCCGTAGCCGTCGGTCGTGAAGCCACCGAGCTCGGCCTTGAGGACGACGGGCTTGGTGACGCCGCGCAGGGTCAGGTCGCCAGCGATGTGCAGGTCGTCGCCCTTGGCCTCGATGCTCGTCGAGCGGAAGGTGAGCTGCGGGTGCTCCTCGGTGAGGAAGAAGTCGCTCGTCTTCAGGTGCTGGTCGCGCTGCTCCTGGCCGGTGTTGATCGACGCGACGTCGATGTTCGCCTCGACGGTCGACTCGAGGGGGTTCTCGGCGGTGACGACGGTGGCGTCGAACGTCTCGAACTTGCCCTTGACCTTGCTGATGGCGAGGTGGCGGACCGAGAAGGTGACCTCGGAGTGGGTGGGGTCGATCTTCCAGGTGCCGGTCTGGTAGCCGGGGATGGTCGTGGCGGTGAGCGTCATGGTGGTCCTTCTTCCGAACGAGAGTCTGTGGTGCGACGCGATCCATGCGCCTGCATCAACCTGATACTACGCCAGTGTGCACCCTTTTGGTTGAAGCGTCAACCATTGTTCACCGAAGCGTCGCGAAGCGGTGGTCGTGCGGTGCGCTGAGCCCGGCCTGCAGGAGGCGTCTCACACGCTGTACGAATCGATCGACACCTCGGCCGACGTCGTCCGCCGTGGCCCGGACCAACCACCAGTCCACGTCCTTCAAGTGCTCACCGCGGGTGAGGTCCTTCCGGAAGGTGGCCGGGTCGGTGCGGTGGAGATCGCTCTCGTACTCGATCGCCACCCGTGCTGCGGGGTAGGCGAGGTCCACGCACGCGATCCACCTGCCGTCCACGATCACGTCGTGGTTCAGGGCGGGTTCCGGGAGTCCCTGGCGGACGAGGGTCAGCCGTGCCCTGGTCTCACCCGGGGAACGAGAACCCGGCCTGATCTCGGCGAGAGCGTGGCGCAGCTTCACGACGCCCCGGAGCCCGCGCCGCCGGCCGACTGCCAGGAGCAGCTCGTCGAGGGTCGCCCATCCGAGCCACCCGACGAGGGCGTCACCCGCGATGATCAGTTCGTCGAGCGTCAACATCGTGCTCAGCGCGACGAACGTGTCCGCTGGCGTCGTCAGACGCACACCTCGGCAGGTGGTCGCACGGACCCTGCCGAGGTGGGCGCGGTGTCCGACGGCGCCGCGGACGCGAAGCGCCTGATCGACCCCGATCGTCGTGACGTGGAGCCGCGGCGAGCCCTCGAGCCGGCGGGGGAGCGGGATGCCGAGGATCGCGGCGGCCGTGACGTGGCTGAACACCTGGTCGGGGCGCAGCCGGGGAGCCAGTGCGCGGGCGCGTTCGTCGACGGTTCGCGGTGGAACCGCGGATCGGGTGCCGTGGAACGGGCGGACGAGGTCACGTGCCTCGAGGCGGCCGCGGGACACCCCTCGATGCAGTGCGTCACGGACGCGGAACGAGGCGTCCCGCAGCGCCAACGGGAGTCGGCGTCTGGCGGTCATCTCCACATCGTGGAGCCGAGCGGGCGCGACGGTGGCGAGTCGTGCCTCCAGTGTGGACGGCCCGCGATCCTGGCGCCCCTGTGGAGGAATCGCGCCGCGGTCGAGCGGGCGAAACACCGGGGTCCGGCTGCGTGGCGACCGCGGCATTTCGCCCGCTCGCGGGGGCGCCCGCCGGCGCGGACCGCAGCGCTGCCCGCCCGGCTGGTCCGCGCAGCGGTCGGGACCGCGGCGACGGCGTCAGCCCGCCCATCGCGGCGAGGCTCCCGCGGTCGCGACATCGTCGACGGCGCGAACGGGCGTATTGCCAGGGTGTCGCCGTCGGGCACGCCGGCATTTCGCCCGCTCGCGGGACGGGATCCACCCTCGCGAGATCCGCGCTCGCGGCGGCCGACCGCACCGCACGCCCACCCACCCCCGCCCCACCCCGCGGCGGGCGGCAGGCACTCGCGGGGCCCCTCACGTGTCGGCGGGGTCCAGTAGCGTCGGGAACATGGAATTCAGGTACCTGGGCAACTCCGGACTCAAGATCTCCGAGATCACCTACGGCAACTGGCTGACGCACGGCTCGCAGGTCGAGAACGACGTCGCCTCCCAGTGCGTGCGGGCAGCGCTCGACGCCGGCATCACCACGTTCGACACCGCGGACACGTACGCCAACACCGCCGCCGAGACCGTCCTCGGCGAAGCACTCAAGGGCGAGCGGCGAGCGGGGCTCGAGGTCTTCACGAAGGTCTACTGGCCCACCGGCCCCAAGCAGCACAACGACGTCGGACTCTCCCGCAAGCACATCCTCGAGTCGATCAACGGCTCGCTGACGCGCCTGCAGACCGACTACGTCGACCTCTACCAGGCGCACCGCTACGACCACGAGACCCCGCTCGAAGAGACCATGCAGGCCTTCGCGGACGTCGTCCGCCAGGGCAAGGCGCTCTACATCGGCGTCAGCGAGTGGAACGCCGAGCAGATCCGCGCCGGCGCCGCGCTCGCGAAGGAGCTCGGCTTCCAGCTCATCTCGAACCAGCCGCAGTACTCGATGCTGTGGCGGGTCATCGAGGGCGAGGTCGTCCCCGCCTCGAAGCAGCTCGGCCTGTCGCAGATCGTCTGGTCGCCCATCGCGCAGGGCGTGCTGACCGGCAAGTACAAGCCGGGTCAGCCGCTGCCCGAGGGCTCACGCGCCACGGACGAGAAGGGCGGCGCCGACATGATCAAGCGGTTCATGCGCGACGAGGTCCTCGAGGCCGTGCAGCGCCTGCAGCCCGTCGCCGACCAGGCCGGCCTCACCCTCGCGCAGCTCGCGATCGCGTGGACGCTGCAGAACGACAACGTCGCCAGCGCAATCGTCGGTGCCTCGCGTCCGGAGCAGGTCACGGACAACGTCAAGGCAGCGGGCGTCACGCTCGACGCCGACGCGCTCGCCGCCATCGACGAGGCGCTGGGTGACCTCCCGGAGCGCGACGCGGCCAAGACCGTGTCCCCGGCGCAGCGTCCCGCCTGAGACGCGACCCACCATCGGACGGGAGGCCCGTGGCGACGCCGCCACGGGCCTCCCGTCCGCTTTTCGGTCGGCCGCACAGCCCTGTCGGCCTGCACAGCCCTGTCGGCCTGCACAGACCGGTCCGGTCTGCACAGACCGGCCGTCCGTACCCCGGATGAACAGCACGTGTCGTGGAACTGGCAGACACCTGGGTAAGCCCGTACCCCACCCAAACCGCAGTCGCGTTACCCCCGAATCGGGGGCATGACCCGAACTGATACCCCCGTTCTGGTGTCACCCGACACCGGTACGGTGCCGACCGTGCGACCCGGCACGGTCTCGCGCCTGCTCGCCACCGCGAGGCAACTCGCGTCGTTCGGCACGATCGGTGCCGTCTGCTTCGTCATCGACCTGGGCATCTACAACCTGCTGCGCGCCACCGTCATGCCCGACGGTCCCATCGCCGCGAAGATCGTGTCGGCCGTCGTGGCGACCGCCGTGGCGTGGATCGGCAACCGCTTCATCACGTTCCGCGCCGAGCGCCAGACCGGCCGCCGCGAGACCGTGCGCGAGGGGCTGCTCTTCGCTGCCACGAACCTGATCGGGCTCGGCATCGCCGCGGCCTGCCTGTTCGTCTCGCACTACGTCCTCGGGTTCACCTCGACCTTCGCCGACAACGTCGCCGGCAACGGCGTCGGCCTCGTGCTCGGAACCGCCTTCCGGTTCGCCGCGTACAAGGCCCTCGTCTTCCGTTCCACCGATGCTCGTCGCACGAAGGGGCTCGCCGCATGACCATCTCCGCCACGCTGCTGACGGCCGCAGGGCCGCTGCTCCAGCCGAACGAGGGGACCGCTCCGTCGAGCGTCCCGAACCGAGGGACCACCGACGTCCCGACCGGAGGCTCCGGTGCCGCCCAGCAGGCCGCGTGGTCGCTGGGTGAGTGGATCGGCTACTCCGCGCTCATCGCGATCTCCGTGCTGCTCACGATCGTCGCGCTGACGACGCTCTGGTGGATGCTGCACGCATGGCGCTCGCGGGATGCGCTGAAGTCGACGAGCTTCAGCCAGACCCCGCGCCCGGCCGCGCACCGCTTCACCCTGCTGGTGCCAGGGCGGCACGAGCAGGAGGTCATGGGCCAGACGCTCGACATGCTCGCGAAGCAGGACCACCCCGACTTCGAGATCATTGCGATCGTCGGCGAGGACGACCCGGAGACGGACGCCGTCGTGCGCGCCGCCGCAGCCCGCCACCCCGAGCTGATCCGGGTGGTCGTCGACGACACCCTGCCGAAGAACAAGCCGAAGGCGATGAACCTGGCGCTGCAGTACGCGACCGGTGACGTCGTCGGCGTGTTCGACGCCGAGGACGAGGTCTACCCGCACCTGCTCACGCTGGTGGACTCGCGGTTCCAGGAGACCGGCGCCGACGTCGTGCAGGGCGGCGTGCAGCTGATGAACTTCAAGTCCAGCTGGTGGTCGCTCCGGAACGTCCTGGAGTACTACTTCTGGTTCCGCTCGCGCCTGCACTTCCACGCCGGCTCGAAGTTCATCCCGCTCGGCGGCAACACCGTCTTCGTGACGAAGGAACGCCTCGACTGGTCGAACGGCTGGGACGCGCACTGCCTCGCCGAGGACTGCGAGCTCGGCGTCCGGCTGTCCGCCGACGGCGCGAAGGTCGTCGTCGCGTACAGCCCCGAGGCCGTCACCCGCGAGGAGACCCCGCCGACCTTCGCCTCGCTGCTCAAGCAGCGGACGCGCTGGAACCAGGGCTTCCTGCAGGTGCTCGGCAAGGGGGAGTGGAAGAAGCTCCCGTCGTTCCGTCAGCGCTTCTTCGCCCGGTACATGCTGACCATGCCGTTCATCCAGGCGGCCACCGGTCTGCTCATCCCGCTCAGCGTCCTGATGATCCTGTTCGTCAAGGTGCCGACGGCGATCGCCCTGGTGTCGTTCATCCCGGTGGCACCGACGCTCATGCTGCTGGCCGTCGAGGTCGTCGGCCTCAACGAGTTCGGTCGCATCTACAAGGAGAAGGTCCGGTTCCGCGACTACGTGAAGCTCGTGCTCGGTCTCGTGCCGTACCAGGTCTTCCTCGCCGCAGCAGCCGTCCGAGCCGTCGTCCGCCACGCCAAGGGGCAGAACGGCTGGGAGAAGACGGAGCACACGGGTCAGCACCGGAACGCCGAGCAGCCCGCCGAGGTCGTCGGCTTCGCGTCGGAGTTGACCGGGTCCGGGTCCGCGGGCGCGACACCTTCGTCGTCGTCGTCTTCGTCTTCGTCTTCGTCTTCGTCTTCCGAGCGTGAGCTCGCCGGCACGACCACAGGAGGGACCCGATGACCGCCAGCATCACCAACACCACCGGCATCCCGATCCGCGGTGCCGTCGCGGGGAACCACACCGGCATCGGCGCCTGGTTCCGCCGGCACGCCGCGAGCCTGACGTGGCTGCTGCCCGTCGTTGCCGTCACCGTCATCGTGCAGGCCTGGAACATGTCCGGCACCCCGCAGCGGATCGACGACGAGGGCACGTACACGGCGCAGGCCTGGGCGATCATGCACCTCGGCGAGATCACGCACTACACGTACTGGTACGACCACCCGCCACTCGGCTGGATCCAGATCGCCGGCTACACCGGTCTGACCGGGGCGTTCGCGCGCTACCCGTTCGCCGTCGAGGCCGGCCGCGAGGCGATGGTCTTCTTCTCCGCCGTCTCGAGCATCCTGCTGTTCGTCCTCGCCCGCCGCCTCGGTGCCGGCCGGATCACCGCTGCCGCAGCCGGACTCGTCTTCGCGCTGTCGCCGCTCGCCCTGCAGTACCACCGCACGGTCTACATCGACAACGTCGCGACGCCGTGGTTGCTCGCCGCGTTCGTCCTCGTCCTGAGCCGTCGCCAGCAGCTCGCCGGGTTCGCCGGCGCCGCTGCGTGCCTCGGCATCGCGGTGCTCTCCAAGGAGACGTACCTGCTCGCCCTGCCGTTCCTCATCTGGATGGCGATCCGTCGCGCCGACAAGAGCACCCGCCGGTACACGCTGAGCGTCGCCGGCGCCGTCCTCGTCATCATCGGCGGCGGGTACCTGCTGCTCGCCGCGGTCAAGGGCGAGCTGCTGCCGAGCAGTGGTCGGGTCAGCCTGTTCGAGGGCATCACCTACCAGCTCGGCTCGCGCTCGGCATCGGGTTCGCTGTTCGACCCGGGCAGCCTGGCCAACGCCGCCGCGTCGCAGTGGTGGGCGCTCGACCCGGTGTTCATCGTGCTCGGCTCGGCCGCCGCGGTCGTCGGGCTCTTCATGCGACGGGTCCGTCCGATCGCCGCGATGCTCGTCTTCCTGCTCGCGATGATGTTCCGCCCGAACGGGTACCTGCCGGTGCCGTACGTCATCATGCTCATCCCCTTCGCCGCCCTGCTGGTCGCCTACACGGCCGAGCGTGCCGTCCTGGCGATCGCCGGTCGGGTCCGCACCCGTACCCGCCTCGGCGCCGGGACCCGTCGTGGTCTCGGCATCACCTGGGCCGTCACCACCGCTGTCGCGCTCGTCGTGGCGGTGCCGCTCTGGGGAACACAGCTGCGCGGCTTCGTCCTGGGCAACCTCGACCTGCCGATGCAGCAGGCTGAGCAGTGGGTCGGGGACAACGTCTCGAAGTCCTCCCGACTGCTGGTGGACGACGCCATGTGGGTCGACCTCGTCGAGGACGGCTTCGCCCGGAACAACGTGGTCTGGTACTACAAGCTCGACACCGACGGAGCCGTGGAGCGCCAGTCGCCCAACGGGTGGAAGGACTCGGACTACGTCATCACGACGGACTCCATGCGGACCGGCGGCAACTCGTCGTCCGACATCCGCCAGGCGATCGAGAACTCGACGGCCGTCGCGACCTTCGGGTCCGGTGACCAGCAGGTCGAGGTCCGACGCATCCACGCCGAGGGATCGACGGCCGCACAGACCGCGATCACCCGGGCCAGCGACCTGCGGAAGACCATGGGCACCGAGCTGGCGTCGAACCCGGCGCTCCGGGCCGACGACGGCACGAAGTCGCAGTTCCGTGCGGGTCAGGTCGACTCGCGAGCGATGATCGCGCTCGGCCAGGTGCTCGCCGACCAGGACGTCCGCGTCGACCGGTTCACCCCGCTCACGGGCGAGACCGGGCAGCCGTTCCGCACCGCCGTCCTGCACACGAGCGACGCTGCCTCGGCGGAGCGCGTGGCCGCCACCCTCGAGGCGATGCCCGATTCGTTCCGGCCGGCGTCGGTCGAGCGTGAGGGTGAACGCCTCACCGTCACCTACACCCCGGCGGACCCGACCACGACCGCGACGAGCGCCTCGTGACCCGCCGCCCCGCCGCCCCGTCCGCCGCCCGCATCGCCGAGCGGGCGAAACACCCGGGTGCTCCGTCCGCCGACCCCGGCATTTCGCCCGCTCGCGGGGACGCTCGCATCCACGGCCCCGGGGCGGCCCGCAGCACCACCGCACACAACTCGACCAGCACCACGACCCGAAGGAGCACGACCATGACCGCACACACCCAGCGACGCCGCACCGTCGTCGTCGGCGCACTCGCAGCGACCCTCGTCGCCGCGACCGTCGGACTCGCAGCACCCCAGACCGCCTCCGCCGCCACCGCCGACGAGGGCTGGCTCCGCGTCGGCCACCTCTCGCCCGACACCAAGGGCGTCGACGTCGAACTGTCCAGCCTGTCCGGCGGCAAGACGATCTTCGAGCTCGACGACGTCACGTACGGCCAGGTCAGCAAGTACCAGGAGCTCCCGGTCGGCACCTACGTGCTGTCGATGCGGGCCTCGGACGCCCCGGACTCCACGCCGGTGATCTCCACCGACGTCAAGGTCGACAAGGGCGACGCGAGCACGGTCGTCGCGTACGGCAAGAACACCGACCTCAAGACGACGGCGTTCACCGACGACCTGCAGCAGCCCGGCGACGGCAAGGCGAAGCTCCGGCTGGTCCAGGCCGCCACCACGGCGAAGCAGGTCGACGTGAGCACCTCCGAGGGCACCGCCATCGCCGAGGGCGCGAAGTTCGGCACCGCCACCAAGTACGCCACCGTCGACTCCGGCAAGTGGACGCTCGACGTCTCCGGCAGCGGCCAGCAGGGCACCGCCAGTGTCGACCTCGCGGGCAACACGGTCTCCACCCTGTTCGTCCTCGACGACAGCAAGGGCGACCTGACGGTCGTGCCGGTCACGGACGCCGCAGCCACCGCCGCGACGCCGACCGGCGGCGTGCAGACGGGTGGCGGCGGCGCAGCCGCCGACCGACCGATGACGGAGGCCGTCCACACGGCCATCGCAGCGCTCCGCTCGCTGTACCGCTGACGCCCTGGCCGGGAGGCACGGATCACGTGCGCCGACACGCTCACGTGATCCGGCCCTCCCGTCCAGATCCATCGTCACCATCCACGGAAAGGCAGGCCAGCATGACCCGCAGGACCTGGATACCCGTCACCGCCGCAGCGGCGGTGGTCGTCGCCGTCGGCGTCGCGCTCATCGCGGTTCGCCCGTGGGGGCAGGACACCGAGGCCTCGAGCGGCTCGGTCGCCACCCCGACCTCGACCAGCGCGCCCGACGCGGCACGCTCCCCGAAGGAGCTCCGCACGGAGTTCCTCGACCGGTACGTGCAGGACGGCCGCGTCGTCCGCACCGACCAGGGCGACGACACCGTCAGCGAGGGACAGGCCTACGGGCTGCTCATCGCCTTCGCGAACGGCGACCGCGACCGGTTCGACGACATCTGGAAGTGGACGAAGACGCACATGCTGACCGACGACGACCTGCTCGCCTGGCGTTGGACGCCCGACGACGGTGTCGCCGACGAGCAGCCGGCCAGTGACGCCGACCTCGACGCCGCGCGGGCCCTGGTGCTCGCTGGCGACGCGTGGGGCGAGGACCGTTACACGGCAGCCGGCAAGCGCATCGCCTCGGCGATCCTGGAACACGAGACCGCGACCACGGAACTCGGCACGATCCTGCTGCCCGGGCCGTGGGCGGACTCCGAGCCGTACCGGTACAACGCCTCGTACGCGTCGCCGGCAGCCTTCGCGGTGCTGGCGAAGGCAACGGGCGACGACCGCTGGACCGCGCTGAACCGTGGATCGCGCGCCGCGACCGCGGCAGTGCTCGACGAGTCGCAGCTGCCGAGCGACTGGTCGCAGGTGCACGCCGACGGCACCGTCGACCCGATGCCCGCCACCGGTGGGGACCAGCGCGTGCTGTACGGGTACGACGCGATGCGGACGCCCGTCCGCTACGCCGAGGCCTGCTCCGCCGACGACCGCGCCCTCGCCGGGGCGCTCGCCCCGACCCTGCGTCGGACGACGCAGCTCGCGGCGCAGCTCGACCTGGGCGGCACCGCCGTGACCGGGGACACGAACGCCCTGGCGTACACCGCCCGGGCCGCTGCCGAGTACGCGGCCGGTTCCTCCGGTGCGGCTGCCGACGACCTGGAGCGGGCCGACCGGACGGCTGCCACCACGCCGACGTACTACGGGGACGCCTGGGCCGCCCTCGGTTCGACCATGCTCACCTCGGACGTGCTCGGCGGCTGCGCGACGACGGCCGGAGGCGCATCGTGACCGGCCGACGGTCCGCCGGGCGTGGTTCGGTGTTCGGACGTCGTGGCGTGGTGATCGGGGTCGTGCTGGCCGCGGTCGTCGTGGGCGGCGGCGTCACCGGTGTGGCGCTCGCGTCGACCGTCGGCAGCGACGGGTCGGACGGTCGGGCCGGTGCGGCGCCGTCGAGTTCGGCGTCGGCGTCGGCTTCGGCTTCTGCTTCTGCTTCTGCAGGGTCGGGCATCGAGGGGTTCCAGGACCCGGCCGTACCCGCTGCCCGATCCGCGGCGACCCCCGTCAGCGTCTCGATCCCCGCGATCGGCGTGCAGTCGAACCTCGAGGACCTGCACCGCGGCACGGCCGGCGAACTCGACCCGCCCGTCGACTGGGACAGCGCCGGGTGGTTCAGCGACGGCATCGTCCCCGGTGAGGTCGGCCCGGCAGTCATCGCCGGCCACGTCGACAGCCCGACGAGCGCCGCGGTGTTCTTCCGGCTCGACGAACTGGTCGCCGGCGACGAGATCCACGTCGCGATGTCCGACGGCAGCACCCGCACCTTCACCGTCGACCGCTCGGAACGCGCCGCCAAGTCCGCGTTCCCGACGAGCGACGTCTACGGCACCACCCCGACCCCCCAGCTCCGACTGATCACCTGCGACGGCGTGTTCGACACCGCCACCGGGCACTACACGGACAATCTGATCGTGTTCGCAGACCTCTCGTCGGACTGACCCAAACACCGACCGATACATTCGATGTGGAGCACGAGGAGCACCATGAGCGAGACCCTGGTCATCATCCCGACCTACGACGAGGCGGAGAACGTCCGTCCCATCGTCGAGCGCACGCTCGCCGCCACCGACGAGAACGTCCACGTGCTGGTCGTCGACGACAACTCGCCGGACGGCACCGGTGACATCGCCGATGCCATCGCCCGTGAGACCGACCGCGTGCACGTCATGCACCGCACGGTGAAGGACGGCCTCGGCGGCGCGTACCTGTCCGGGTTCGCCTGGGGCCTCGAGCACGGCTACGCCAAGCTCGTCGAGATGGACGCCGACGGCTCGCACCACCCCGAGTACCTGCCGTGGATGCTCGAGCTCGCGGACACGAACGACCTCGTGCTCGGGTCCCGCTGGATCAAGGGCGGCAAGGTCGAGAACTGGCCCTGGTACCGCGAACTGCTCTCCCGTGGCGGCAACCTCTACACGCGCCTGGCCCTCGGCATCGCCGTCCGCGACGCCACCGGCGGGTTCCGGGTCTTCACCTCGCGGGCGTTCGAGCGGATCGACCTGGCCGGCGTCGCGTCGAAGGGCTACTGCTTCCAGGTCGACCTGTGCTGGCGTGCCCTCGAGGCCGGTCTGCGCGTCGTCGAGACCCCGATCACGTTCACCGAGCGGGAGTTCGGCGTCTCGAAGATGAGCGGCAACATCGTGCGCGAGAGCCTGGCCCTCGTGACGAAGTGGGGCATCGACCGCCGCATCCGCGAGACCCGTTCCCTGGTCAAGGACCACCGGAAGCTGCCGTCCGTGCGCACCAACGCGCACGCCGTGGCCGACCACGCAGCCTGATCCGCTGGGTCGGGGTCGGGGTCGGCGCTCGGGGTCGGCGGTCGGCCCGCGGCGTCGGTACCGCGAAAGCGACAGTGTCCCGCGAACTGTTCGCGGGACACTGTCGCTTTCGCGGATCGGCCGCCCGTGGGCAAGCCCGGGCCCGCCCGTGGGCAAGCCCGGGCCCGCCCGTGGGCAAGCCCGGCCCGCCCGGACGGCAGTGCAGCGACTAGCGCAGCACCACCACGCCCCGCCCGCGGAACCGCACGCAGTCCGTCGCGACCTCGGCCGCTCCGAACCGGTAGAGCTCCTCGCCGGTGGCACCGGGGACCGGCACCTCGGCTGCGTCGTCGAGGAAGTTCACCACGACGTGCACGGGTGCCACGTCCGGTCCGAGCAGCCCACGCGTGAGCACCAGCCACCGGCGGTCCTCGCTGAACCGCACGGCGTTCGCCTCGTACCGGTGGTCGACGAAGGCCTGGTCGGTCCGGCGCAGGGCGACGAGCACCCGGTAGGCACGCAGGATCGCCGCACCCCGCTCGGAACTGACGTCGGCCCAGTCGAGCTTCGAGTTCGTGAACGTCGTCGGGTCCTGCGGGTCCGGCACGGCCGACTCGTCCCAGCCGTGCTCCGCGAACTCGCGGATGCGTCCCTCGGCCGTCGCCTTGCCGAGCTCCGGCTCTGGGTGCGACGTGAAGAACTGCCACGGTGTTGTCGCGGCGAACTCCTCACCCATGAACAGCATGGGCGTGAACGGGCCCAGCAGCGTCAGTGCCGCAGCGATGACGAGGCCTTCGTCGTCGAGCGTCGCCGCCAGACGGTCGCCCGCCGCGCGGTTGCCGATCTGGTCGTGGTTCTGGTTCGTGACGACCAGGGCAGTCGCCGGGGAAGTCCCGCGGTCGATCGGTTGCCCGTGGCGTCGGCCACGGAACGACGACCACGTGCCGTCGTGGAAGAACCCGTGGTCGAGCACCTTCGCGAGCGCCGACAGCGGTGCGAAGTCGGCGTAGTAGCCGTTCGTCTCGCCCGTCAGCGCCACGTGCACGGCGTGGTGGAAGTCGTCGGACCACTGTCCGGCGAGCCCGTACCCGGCGGCTTCCCGCGGGCGGAACATCACCGGGTCGTTGAGGTCCGACTCGGCGATCAGCGACAGCGGACGACCGACGAAGGAACCGTGGGCGTCCGTCTCGTCGGCCATCTCGGCCAGGACGTGCGGCCGCGTGGTGTCGCGGATCGCGTGCACGGCGTCGAGCCGGAGCCCGTCGACGTGGTGGTCGCGGAACCACATGCGCACGTTGTCGAGGACGTACCGACGGACCTCGGCGTGCTCGACGTTCACCGAGTCGCCCCACGTGTTCGCGAGCCCCTGCACCAGGTACGGCCCGAACAGCGGCAGGTAGTTGCCGCTCGGCCCGAGGTGGTTGTAGACGACGTCCTGGATGACGCCCAGGCCGAGTGAGTGCGCCGTGTCGACGAAGCGGTCGTAGGCGTCGGGGCCGCCGTACGGGGCGTGCACCGCGTACCAGGCGACCCCGTCGTAGCCCCAGTTCCACTCCCCGTTCACACCGTTCACGGGCAGCAGTTCGACGAACTCGACGCCGAGTTCGACCAGGTGGTCGAGCTTCTGCGCCGCCGCGTCGAGGGTGCCCTCCGGCGTGTAGGTGCCGACGTGCATCTCGTAGATCACGGCGCCGCGGGCCGGACGCCCGGTCCACGACTCGTCGGTCCACGCGAAGCGCGCGGGGTCGACGACGGCGGACGTGCCGTGCACCCCGTCCGGCTGGAAGCGACTGCGGGGGTCGGGTCGGACCGCGTCGTCGTCGCCGAGGCGGAACCCGTAGCGGGCACCGACGACCGGCATGATCGCGTCGGTCGACCACCAGTCGTCGTCGCCCCTGGTCAGCGGGTACTCGACATCGTCGACGACCAGCCGGACACGGTCCGGCTCGGGCGCCCAGACGGCGTAACGGTCGGGTGCGGTCATGCGTGACCCTCCAGGATGTCGATCTCCGCTTGCGCGTCGGACTCGGTCGCCGGGGTGGTCCGGGCGGTCGACCGGGAGGCCCGTTCCGCGTCGGACGCGTCGGTCACCGTGTCGGCGTGGCCGGGTTCCCCGACCGTGGCGGCCGGTACGAGCAGGGCGACCGGGTAGGTGGTGAGCAGGTCCGCGAGGGCGATGCCCCGGCTGGCCGCGAAGGTCCTGCCGGTGAGCAGGTCGACCCGGTCGACGGGGACGGCGTGCACGAGGGTGTCACCCCAGCCACCGACCCGTTCGAGCCCGATCGGCAGTCGCGTGGCGATCGTCACGGCACCGCCGCGGTCGAACGCGACGACGTGGTCCGCCGCGCTGCCCGTCGCCTCGAGCGCGAGGTACCGCGTGAAGAGCTCCGGGTGGTCGCGCCGGAGACGGAGTGCACGGGCGGTCACGAGGAGCTTCGCGGCGCCGTCGATCCCGATCGCCGGGAGGTCCTCGGGGCCGTCGTCGTCCGGGCCGTCGATCTCGGCGAGGACGTGGCGCCGCTCGGCGTAGTCCACGGCTCGGCGGTTGTCGGGGTCGACGAGGGAACGGTCCCAGAACTCGGTGCCCTGGTAGACGTCGGGGACACCGGGAGCCGTGAGCTGCACGAGCTTCTGCGCGAGCCCGTTCGACCACCCAGCCGCGTCGATCCGTTCGTCGAGGGCATCGAGCACGGCCACCACGGCGGGCTCGTCGAACGCCGCGTCGACGAGGGCGTGCATGCGCTCCTCGAACGCCGTGTCCGGCTCGGTCCAGGTGGTGCTGTCGCCGGCTTCGCGTGATGCCTTCTCGGCGTAGGCGTGCAGCCGCTCACGACTCGCGGGTCGGGCGCCGACGATCGCCTGCCACAGCAGGTCGGCGAACACGCGGTCCTCGAGCGGGACGAGGGACTGCAACCGGTTGAGCGTGTCGGCCCACTCGCTGGCGAGCTCGGCCAGGACCGCGATGCGTGCGCGGGTGTCCTCGCTGCGCTTCGTGTCGTGGGTGGTGAGCGTAGTCATGGTGTGCGGCCAGCTGCCGAGCCGGTCGCGCTGCGCCTGGTGGAAGTCGGCCACGGACACCGCGAACACGCTCGGGTCACCACCGACCTCGCTCAGGGACGTCAAGCGGGACGTGCGGTAGAACGCCGTGTCCTCGACGCCCTTGGCCATCACCATGCCGCTCGTCTGCTGCAGGCGGATCGCGGCGGCGTTGTCCGGGTCGACGAGCGCCGGTGCGATCCGGTCGATGACGTCGTCGAGGTCGGGACGGGCCTCTGCCGCGCGTTCGAGCGCCGCGATGAGGTGGTGCGCGCCCTCGGGCAGGTAGGTGCGGTACACGTCGAACGACGCCACGACCTCGGCGAGGGCGTCGACGAGCCGTTCGTGCGTGATCGCGTCCGCTCCTGCGGTGACCGGCGCGAGCAGTCGGGCGAGTCGCTCGACCTCGCTGCCGAGGATCCCGTCGGCGATGCCGCGGCGGGTGTCGTGCGTCAGCTGCTGCCAGTCGGCGGGCTCCGCGCCCGATGCCGCGGTCAGCGAGGGTTCGCCCGCGGGGTCGACGAGCACACGGTCCAGGACGCCGAGGGCGTCGTACCCGGTCGTGCCGTCGACCGGCCAGGAGCTCGGGAGTTCCTCGCCGGGTTCGAGGATCTTCTCGACGAGGGTGTACGCACCACCGGTCAGCTCGGCGAGGTCCTGCAGGTAGCCGGCGGGGTCGTACAGTCCGTCCGGGTGGTCGATGCGCAGTCCGTCGACGAGGCCGTCGCGGAACCAGCCGCCGATGACGCCGTGCGACGCCGCGAACACCTCTGGTTCCTCGACCCGGATTGCCGCGAGGGTGTTCACCGCGAAGAACCGGCGGTAGTTCAGCTCGTGGTCCGCACGCTTCCAGTGCACGAACGCGTAGTGCTGCAGCGCGTGCACGGCCTCGACCGAGTCGCCCGGGTGGGCGGTGCCCGGCGCGGTCGGGTACGCGGTGTCGCCGACCCGGAGCACCGGGTGCTCGGCGTCGGACGTGTCGAGTGTGACCGCGTCGAGCAGCCGGTCGTCGAGGACCGGCACCCGGACCTTGCCGTCGCCGGCGTCCCAGTCGACGTCGAACGCCCAGGCGACGGGGGAGCCCTGGCCGAGTTCGAGCAGGGACCACCACCACGGGTTGACCGCCGGGGTGGCGACCCCGACGTGGTTCGGGACGACGTCGACCAGCACGCCGAGCCCGACCGCGTGCGCGGCCTCGGCGAGGACCCGGAGGGCCTCGTCACCGCCGCGGTCGGTGTCGACGTGCGTGTGGTCGACGACGTCGTAGCCGTGGTTCGAGCCGGGCTCCGACTGCAGGACCGGCGACAGGTACAGCCAGTCGGCCCCGAGGTCGTGCACGTAGTCGACGAGGTCGCGTGCGGCGGCCAGGTCGAAGTCCGCCGAGACCTGCAGCCGGTACGTCGATACGGGAACGCGACGTCCGGCCCCCGTCGTGCCGGTCGTCATCGCGCGGTGCCGCTCGGTGCGGTGGAACCGGCCGGGTTGGCCGGGGTGACGGCGTCCTGCGGGGACCGGGGCTCGGGGGCGCCGTCGTGGTGCTGGACCTCGACCGGGGTGACCGAGACCTCGTGGTTCGGCTCGGCACGCAGGACGATCATCGAGCGCGCGGGCACGTCGAGCGGTGTGCCCGCCTCGACGATCTCGTCACGGGCACCGGGCTCGGCGGTGTCGATGCGGACCGTCCAGCCGGGTGCGTACTCCTCGGGCGGCAACGTGAACGTCACGACGTCGTCGTGGGCGTTGAAGTACGTGATGAACGCCACGTCGGTGACGCGCTCGCCGCGGGAGTCGCGCCCGCGGATGCCGTCGCCGTTCAGGTACATGCCGACGCTCTTGCCGAAGCCGGAGTCCCAGTCCTCCGGCGACATCGCGTCGCCCTCGGGCGTGAGCCAGACGACGTCGGGCAGCGGCTCGTCCTGACCACGGCGCACCGGGCGCCCGTTGAAGTACCGGGTGCGACGGAACGTCGGGTGGTCGTGGCGCAGCTTGACCACGTCGGCCGTGAACTGGACGAGGTCGTCGTCCGCGGTGTCCCAGTCGATCCAGCTGAGCTCGGAGTCCTGTGCGTAGACGTTGTTGTTGCCGGACTGCGAACGGCCGAGCTCGTCACCGTGGGCGATCATCGGCACGCCCTGGCTGAGGAGCAGGGTCGCCAGGAAGTTCCGGCGGCGCTGGAGCCGCAGGGCGTTCACGGACTCGTCGTCCGTCGGACCCTCGGCGCCGGAGTTCCAGGACCGGTTGTGGCTCTCGCCGTCGTTGTTGTCCTCGCCGTTGGCGTCGTTGTGCTTCTCGTTGTAGGCGACGAGGTCGTACAGCGTGAAGCCGTCGTGCGCGGTGATGAAGTTGATGCTCGCCTTGGGCGTCCGGCCGTCGTGCTCGTACAGGTCGGCCGAGCCGGAGATGCGCGACGCGAACTCACCGAGGGTCGACGACTCGCCGCGCCAGAAGTCGCGCACGGTGTCGCGGTACTTGCCGTTCCACTCGGACCACTGGGGCGGGAAGTTGCCGACCTGGTAGCCGCCGGGGCCGACGTCCCACGGCTCGGCGATGAGCTTGACCTGCGACACGATCGGGTCCTGCTGCACGAGCTCGAAGAACGCGGACAGTCGGTCCACCTCGTAGAACTCGCGGGCGAGCGCCGAGGCGAGGTCGAAGCGGAAGCCGTCGACGTGCATCTCGGTCACCCAGTAGCGCAGCGAGTCGAGGATGAGCTGCAGCGAGTGCGGGTGCCCGACGTTGAGCGAGTTCCCGGTGCCCGTGTAGTCCATGTAGAACTTCTTGTCGTCGTCGACCAGGCGGTAGTACGCCGCGTTGTCGATGCCGCGGAACGACAGCGTCGGCCCGAGGTGGTTGCCCTCGGCGGTGTGGTTGTAGACGACGTCGAGCACGACCTCGATGCCGGCGCGGTGGAGCTCCCGCACCATCGTCTTGAACTCCTGCACCTGCTGCCCCTGGTCGCCCGAGGACGAGTACGAGGAGTGCGGCGCGAAGAAGCCGATGGTGTTGTAGCCCCAGTAGTTCGACAGCCCCTTGTCCTGCAGGGTCGAGTCGTTCACGAACTGGTGCACCGGCATGAGCTCGAGCGTCGTGATGCCGAGTCGCTTCAGGTGCTCGATGACCGCGGGGTGCGAGACGCCGGCGTAGGTGCCGCGCTGCTCCTCGGGCACGTCGGGGTGGGTCTCGGTGAGGCCCTTGACGTGCGCTTCGTAGATGACCGTCTCGCCGTAGGGCGTGCGCGGTGCGCGGTCGCCCTGCCAGTCGAAGAACGGGTTGATCACGACGCCCTTCATCATGTGCGCCGCGGAGTCGTCATCGTTCGTCGAGTCCGGGTCGCCGAACGTGTAGGCGAAGAGCGACTGGTCCCAGTCGATCTCGCCGCTCGTCGCCTTGGCGTAGGGGTCGAGCAGCAGCTTTGACGGGTTGCAGCGTGCGCCGTTGTCGGGGTCGTACGGGCCGTGGACACGGAAGCCGTACTCCTGGCCGGGGCCGACGTTCGGCAGGTACGCGTGCCAGACGTAGGCGTCGACCTCGACGAGGGGGATGCACTCTTCGTTGCCGTCGGTGTCGAACAGACAGAGTTCGACGCGCTCGGCGACCTCACTGAAGAGCGCGAAGTTCGTGCCGCTTCCGTCGTAGGTCGCCCCGAGCGGGTACGGGTTGCCGGGCCAGGTGTGCAAACGGTCCTCCAGGTGATGGTCGCGCCAACATATCGGTGACACCCGTCCGCGTCCGCAGACAAGCACCAGCTGTGTACCCGTGCGCGCGTGGCCCGCCCTGTGGAGGAACGGACGAGTAGCGTCGCGCGCATGGCCAACATCGTCACGCAGATCGCAGACAAGGTACGCCCGATCGGCGTCTCCACGAACTACGGAGACCCCGTCGAGGTCGGCGACCAGACCCTCATCCCGGTGTCCCTCGGCTGGTTCGGCTTCGGGGGCGGCGGGGACGACGAGAACGGCGGCGGCGGTGGCGGCGGCGCGTCGATCCCGGTCGGCGCGTACATCCGTCGCCCCGGCAAGGACCTCGAGTTCGAACCGAACCTCATCTCGCTCGTCGCGGTGAGCATCCCGCTCGTCTGGGTGACCGGAACCGTGCTCCGCAAACTGGTGCGCGTCCTGAAGAAGTAGCGACAAGCGGACGGGAGGCCCGTGGCGGACCCGCCACGGGCCTCCCGTCCGGTGTGTGGTCGCGACCCGTCTTGTGGTCGCGACCACGTCTAGACTGCTGGGACACACACGGGAGTCCGGGACCGCCGGGCTGAGAGGGAGCGAGTGGCGCTCCGACCGTCGAACCTGATCCGGATCATGCCGGCGCAGGGAGGAGTCCAGCACCATGTCTTCTGGCACGTCATCAACCGTCCACACCGCCCCGCGGCGGTCGCTGCGCTGGCGGGTCGTCGACATCGTCGTCGCGAGCGTCCTCGCGGTGGCGCTCGGCGTCGTCTTCCGGCTGTGGGAGTTCGGCTACGAACCCATCAGCGCCGTCATGGACCTCGTCCTCCCGGGAACGAAGGCCCTGTTCGGCGGAGTCTGGTTGCTCGCCGGCCCGCTCGTCGCGATCGTCGTCCGCAAGCCCGGCGCCGCGCTCTACGGCGAGATGGTCGCCGCGTCCGTCGAGGCGCTGTTCGGCACGCAGTGGGGGTGGCTGACGCTCGAGGCCGGACTCGTCCAGGGTCTCGGCGCCGAGATCGTCCTCGCTCTGTTCCTGTACCGCGTGTACCGGCTGCCGGTCGTCGTCCTGGCGGGCGCCGCAGCCGGTCTCGCGCTCGGCATCAACGACACCGTGCTGTGGTACCCGGGTCTCGACGCCGCGTTCAAGGTCGTCTACGTCGTGTGCGCGATCGTGTCCGGTGCCGTCATCGCGGGCGCCGGCTCGTGGCTGGTCGTCCGCGCGCTCGCACGCACCGGCGTGCTGTCCTCGTTCGCGGCCGGCCGGGAGCACAGCCGGCGTCGTCCGCGCGAACTGGTGTGACGGTGTCCGCTCCGTCGTCGACGTCCCCGGACGTCGTCGGCGTGCGCGCCGCGCGCATCGCGTTCCGTGACTGGGGGTGGCGCTACCCCGAGCGTGCCGAGTGGGCCGTCCGTGGCGTCGACCTGACCGTCGAGCCGGGGGAGCGGGTCGCGGTCGTCGGGCCGTCCGGCTCCGGCAAGTCGACGCTGCTCCGGGCAGTGGCCGCCGTGCTGCCCGACGAGCCCGACCCCACCGACGACACCGCTGCTTCCGTGCAGGGCTCGGTCCTGGTCGACGGCGCCGACCCCCGCGCGGTCCGCGGGCGTGTCGGCCTCGTCATGCAGGACCCCGAGGCGCACACCGTGATGTCGCGGATCGGCGACGACGTGGCCTTCGGGTGCGAGAACCTCGGCGTCCCGCGCGCCGAGACCTGGACACGGGTGCGGTCGGCGCTCGCGGTCGTCGGGCTCGACCTGCCCCTCGACCGTTCGACCGCGATGCTCTCCGGCGGCCAGCGGCAACGACTGGCGCTCGCCGGGGTGCTCGCGATGCGTCCGGGAGCCCTCGTGCTCGACGAACCCTGCGCGAATCTCGACCCGGCCGGCGTGGCCCAGGTGCACGACGCCGTCCGCGCACTGCTCGACGAGACGGGGGCGACCCTGCTCGTGGTGGAGCACCGGATCGGCACCTGGCTCGACCTGGTCGACCGCCTCGTGCTGCTCGAGCCCGGCGGCGGGGTCGTCGCGGACGGCGCGCCTGCCGAGGTGCTCGCCCGCCACGGCGCAGCGCTCACCGCGGCCGGGGTGTGGGTGCCCGGTGCCGAGCCGGAGCGTGGCGCGGCCCGCGGGCGGCCTGCTGCGGCTGCGGCTGCGGCTGCGGCTGCGCGAACGGGCGAAATACCCGGGTCGGCTGCCGAGGGGACCGCGGCATTTCGCCCGCTCGGCGAGGGGGCGGGCGCGCTGCTCGTGGCGCGGGACCTCGGGACTGCCCGGGGCAAGCGACAGCGGGTGGGCAGCGGGATCGACCTCGAACTCCGAGCCGGGCAGGTCCTGGCGATCACGGGGCCGAACGGGATCGGCAAGTCGACGCTCGGCCTCACGCTCGCGGGGCTCCTGCCTCCGGTCGCGGGGGAGCTCGCGGCCACGACGGACCTCGCCGCAGGCCTCGACGCGGCGCCGCACACGTGGTCGAGCCGCGAACTCGCCGCCCGCATCGGTACCGTCTTCCAGGACCCCGAGCACCAGTTCGTCGCCGGCTCCGTCCGCGAGGAGGTCGAGGCCGGCCCACGCGCGATCGGTGCTCCGGACGCCGCGGGCCGGGCGGACGTGCTCCTCGGCGAGTTCGGCCTCGCCCACCTCGCCGACGCCAACCCGTTCACGCTGTCCGGCGGCGAGCAGCGACGGCTCGCCATCGCCGCGGTCGTCGCCGCGCGGCCGCCGGTCGTCGTGCTCGACGAACCGACCTCCGGGCAGGACCGGTCCACGTGGGACGCCGTCGTCCGGCACCTCGGAGCACTCGCCGACGACGGCACCACCGTCGTCGCCGTCACGCACGACCGCGACCTGATCCGCGCGCTCGACGCCGACGAGGTCGTGCTCGCGGCGGACGGCGCCCGGCGCGTGGACGGCGACCAACGGCGCGTGGAACGCGACCAGGGGGGTGCGACGGCGACCACCCCAGAGACGGTGCCGACGACGGCGGGCCGAGCCGCGCCTCCAGGCCGAACCGACCGAGCCGCCGTCCAACCGGTGGCCTCGCTCGTCGGCGTCCTCGCGCTCGGCGTGTGCCTCGTGCTGAGCCTGGACGTCGTGTCCGCAGCCGTCGCCCTCGCGGTCGAGCTCGCCCTGCTGCCCCTCCTGCGGCTGCCGGTGCGGACCCTGTTGCTGCGGGTGTCACCGGTCCTGGTGGCCGTGCCGCTCACGGCGGTGAGCATCGCGCTGTACGGGCGGCCCTCCGGACGGGAGTGGTTCGACTTCGGCTTCGCCCACGTCACCGACGGGTCGCTCACGCTCGCCCTGGCGACGGCGCTCCGCGTGCTCGCGGTGGGGCTGCCCGCGGTCGCGTTGTTCATCCGCGTCGACCCGACCGACCTGGCCGACGGGCTCGCGCAGGTGCTGCGGCTGTCGGCACGGTTCGTGCTCGGGGCACTCGCGGCTATCCGGATGATGACGCTGCTGGTGGACGACTGGCGGCAGCTCGCGATGGCGCGGCGTGCGCGGGGTCTTGCTGACACCGGGCGGCTGCGGCGTGGGGCGTCGATGGCGTTCGCGCTGCTGGTCCTGGCGCTGCGACGGGCGACGACGTTGGCGGTGGCGATGGAGTCGCGCGGGTTCGGGGCTCCCGGGCGACGCACGTGGGCGCGGGCCGCACGGTTCGCGTGGCCGGAGTGGGCGATGGTCGCGGTGCTCGTCGGGATCGGTGTCGCGTCGATCGCGGTCGCCGTGGCAGCGGGGACCTGGCGTGCGTGAGTCGGTGGACCCGGCGGACCCGGTGGACCCGTCGGGCGGCGACGGTCTCGCCGCGGGTGTCACCGCAGCTGCTGCCGGCGCCGCGGCAGCGTCGGGCGGACGCCTCGTGGTCCTCGTCGACGGCCGCTCCGGCACCGGCAAGACGACTCTCGGCGACCAGCTCGCGCAGCTGCTGGGGGCGCAGGTCGTGCACCTCGACGACGTCTACCCGGGGTGGGACGGACTCCGCGCGGCGGCCGACGCCGTGGTCCGCGACGTGCTCGGGCCTCCCAGCGGGTACCGCCGGTGGGACTGGGTGGCCGACGGCCCGGCGGAGTGGACCGCGGTCGACCCCGACCTGCCGATCGTGATCGAGGGCTGCGGGGCGGTGTCCCGGGCGTCGGTGCCGCTGGCCTCGTTGGCGGTGTGGCTCGAGGCCGACGACGCAGTCCGCTGGGACCGGGCGATCGGCCGCGACGGCGACACCTTCGCGCGCGAGTGGGACCGGTGGGCGGCGCAGGAGCAGGACTTCATCGCCGCCGAGGACCCGGCGTCCCTGGCCGACGTGGTGCTGCGGACGTAGCGGACCGGCCGGCGCGCCCAGCTGGCCGCGCCGAGTCTCGGGCTGGCCGCGCCGAGTCTCGGGCCGGCCGCGCCGAGCCTCGGGCTGCGCGACAGTTCACGGACGTCCGAGCGCGAGAACTGTCGCTCACCGCGAGACTCGGCCCCGCGCGCCGCCCCGCGCAGCAGCACCGCCCCGCGCACCGCCCCGCCCCGCGCCCCGCGCCCGCGCGACCGGGTCCACCGCGAACACCGCCGCCACGATGGTCAGCACCGCGTACACCCCGAGGTACCCGCACAGGATCCACGGCGAGCCCCCACCGAGCTCCACGAACACCGCAGCGAGCAGCGGCGTCAGCCCCACCGAGAAGATCGACCCGATCTGGTACCCGAGCGACATCCCCGAGTACCGCCGACCGGTCGGGAACTGCTCCGCGAACCAGGCTGCCTGCGGCCCGTAGATGCTGTCGTGGAAGACGCACATCCCGATCAGCGCCACGAGCGGCAGCAGCACGAGCGGCCCGGCGTCGAGGAACGCGAAGAACGGCCAGATGAGCACGGCGATGCCGACGGCCGACCAGATCGTGAGCACGCGGCGTCCCACCCGGTCGGACAGCCACCCCCAGAACGGCGTCGACACGAGCGACACCGCCGAGATGACGAGCACCGCCTGCAGACCGGCGTCCGAGCCCGCCGGTCCCCGTACGGCTGCGAGGTAGGTCAGCGAGTACGTCGTCAGGATCGAGTACAGCGCGGGCTGCACCAGGCGCAGCCCGGCGGTCACCAGGATCGCGCGCGGGTGGTGTCGGATCGCCTGCCAGACCGGGAACCGCTCGACCCCGCCGGAGGCCCGCAGCTCCTGGAACACCGGAGCGTCCTGCACGCCGAGCCGGATCACCAGGCCGACGGCCACGATCACCGCGGAGAACAGGAACGGCAGCCGCCAGCCCCAGGCCAGGAACACCTCGTTGCCGAGCAGGGACCGCACCAGGGTGAACACGCCGGTCGCGAGCAGCATCCCGCCCGCCGACCCCATCTGCGTGAACGCCCCGAACAGCCCGCGGTGCCGTTCGGGCGCGTGCTCGACGGACAGCAGCGCGGACCCGCCCCACTCCGCGCCGGCGGCGACGCCCTGCAGCAGCCGCAGGAACACCAGCGCGACGACGGCACCGACCCCGATCGTCGCCGCCGACGGCACGACCCCGATCAGGGTCGACGCGATGCCCATCAGCACCAGGGACGCGACGAGCAGCTTCTTCCGTCCGATGCGGTCGCCCAGGTGTCCGGCGATCACCCCGCCGAGCGGCCGCGCGACGAAGCCGACCCCGTAGGTCGCGAACGACGCGATCACGCCGATCGCCGGCGTCACCGACGGGAAGAACGTGGGCGCGAACACCAGGGCGGACGCCGTCGCGTACAGGTAGAAGTCGTAGTACTCGACCGTCGTGCCCACGAACGAGGCGAGAGCGACGCGACGGCGGGTCGCGCCCGTCGTCGGTTCGGCACGGCGGACGGGAGGCGCGGCAGCAGTGGTCGGGGTCGGCATGCCTCAGCAGCATGGTCGGCTCCGACGTCCGGTGGAACCAGCCGCGTAACGCGGTGTCACCTCACTGCCCCTCGTGACGGCACCACGGGGAACATGGGGTGCATGAGCGATGCACCGAACCGACCGCTGCGCTTCGCGGCCTTCGTCATGAACACGACGTCGCACATCCAGCACGGCCTCTGGCGGCACCCGGACGCCCGCCAGGCCGACTTCGACGACGTCACGCTCTGGACCGACCTGGCGAAGACCCTCGAGCGCGGCAAGTTCGACGCGATGTTCTTCGCCGACGTCGTCGGGACCTACGGACCGGGACGCGGCGACTACTCGACCAACCTGCGCGAGGGGCTGCAGATCCCCTCGAACGACCCCTCGGTGCTGCTCTCCGCGCTCGCCGTGTCGACCGAGCACCTCGGCCTGGCGTTCACGTCGAGCGTCATCCAGTCCCACCCGTTCGACTTCGCCCGCAAGGTCTCCACCCTCGACCACATCACCCGGGGCCGGATCGGCTGGAACGTCGTCACGAGCGCCCTCGACAGCGCCGCCCGGAACTTCGGCGCCGACCGGCTCGAGGAGCACGACGAGCGCTACGTCTGGGCCGAGGAGTACCTCGAGGTCTGCGCGAAGCTCTGGGAGGGCTCGTGGGAGGACGGCGCCGTGCTGAAGGACCCGGTGCGTGGCTACGCCGACCCCGACAAGGTGCACCGCATCGACCACCACGGGAAGCGCTACGACGTGCAGGGGCCGCACCTGAGCGCGCCGAGCCCGCAGCGGACGCCGGTGCTGTTCCAGGCCGGCTCCTCGCCCGCCGGTCGGGCCTTCGCGGCACGGAACGCCGAGGCCCAGTTCATCCTGACCTCGAACCGGGACGCCACCGAGCAGCTCATCCGCGAGACCCGCGACCTGGCGGTCGCAGCCGGCCGGGATCGTGACGACATCGCGTTCTTCATCGGGCTGACCTTCGTCACCGGGTCCACCGAGGCCGAGGCGAAGGCGAAGGAAGCGGAGATCGACGAGTACCTGGCGGCCGACGGCTTCCTGGTGCACTCGAACCTCGGCTTCGACCCGGACACCGGCGAGGCCCTCGACCCGGACACCCCGCTGTCCGAGGTCCGCACCCACGCCGGGCAGTCGCACCTGCAGTGGCTCCGCGAGGCCGCCGGCGACCGCGAACCCACGATCGCCGACCTCGCCCGCCTGTCCGCCAAGCTCCGTGCGCGGGTCGTCGGCACGCCCGACCAGATCGCCGACGAACTCGCGGACTGGCAGCGCGTCGGCGTCGACGGGGTGAACGTCATCAACTGGACGCTGCCCGGTTCGTACGAGGAGTTCGTCGACCGCATCGCGCCCACCCTGCAGGAGCGTGGCCTGATGCAGTCCGAGTACCGCGAGGGCACCCTGCGCGAGAAGCTCTTCGGGCACGCACAGCTGCCGGACTCGCACCCCGCCCGGCAGTGGCGCGGCGCGTTCACGGGCGGCGCGAGCGCGACCGGGACGGCGCCTGCGGACGCGGCACGTGCCGTGGAGGTGACCGCATGACGGACGCGACGACGACCGACGGACGGGTGAGGAGCCTCCCGGCCGATCGTCTGGCGACCCTGCGCGAACGCTTCGCACCCGTGTTCGCGACCATCCGCGAGGGCGCGGTCGAGCGCGAGCTCGCCTCCGGCACCCCCGGCGACCGGCCGTTGCCGCACGCCGAGGTCCGCGCACTCGCCGACGCCGGATTCGGCCGGCTGCGCGTCCCCGAGGACCGCGGCGGGTTCGGCGTGACCCTGGTCGAACTCGTGCAGCTGGTGGCGGACCTGGCGGCCGCGGACTCGAACATCGCGCACCTGTGGCGAGGGCACTTCGGGTTCACCGAACTCGTGCTGCTGCGGCCATCGTCGGCCGGACGGGACGAGTGGCTCCAGCGCATCGTCGACGGGGCGATCGTGGGGAACGCGACCTCGGAGCGGACCGGCACGACCCTGGCCGACATCTCGACGACGGTGACGCCTGTTGGTGATTCCCTCCGTCTCGACGGGCGGAAGTTCTACTCGACCGGCACGCTCTACGCCGACTGGATCTACCTGGCCGCGGACCGCTCGGGCGACCGCGTGACGTTCGCCGTTCCGGTCGACGCGCCAGGTGTGACGAGCGTCGACGACTGGGACGGGTTCGGCCAGCGGCTGACTGCGTCCGGCACCACGGTCTTCGAGGGTGTGCCGGTCGACCCCGCCGTGGTGTCGGCGTACAAGGACGCGCCGCTGTCGCACATCCAGGCCTTCTTCCAGCTGTACCTGCTGGCCGTGCTGGCCGGGATCGGACAGGCGGTGTCTGACGACGCGGTCGCCTTCGTGCGACCGCGGACCCGGACGTACATCCACGCGAACGCGGCAACGCCGGGCGAGGACCCGCAGGTGCTGGCGATCCTCGGTCGGTTGTCCGCGGGGGCGTTCACCGCGCGGTCGCTCGTCGTCGCTGCCGCGGGGCTGCTCGACCAGGTCGTCGCGACGAACGAGCCGGGGGTCGGGGTCGAACACGCACTGCTGGACGCCGCCGAGAACGCGGTCTACCAGGCGCAGGTCGAGATCGGGCCGCGGGTACTGCGGTCGTGCTCCGAGCTGTTCGAGGTCGGCGGGGCGTCCGCTGCCGACCGGACGCGCGCGCTGGACCGGCACTGGCGGAACGCCCGCGTCGTGGCGTCGCACAACCCGGCCGTCTACAAGGAGCGGCTCGTGGGGGAGTACGCGCTCCACGGGCGGGGGCCGGTGGACGCATGGGAGAAGTACCACGAGGTCGGGCCGACGCGGTTCTGAGGGGCGCTGCCGCGCGCGGCGCGACTTTTCGCGGTGAGCGACAATTCTCGCGCTCGTGGGCCCGAGGAATGTCGCTGAGCCCGAAACTCGGGCGCCACCCGCCACCCGCCACCCGCCACCCGCCACCCGCCACCCGCCACCCGCCACCCGCCGGGTGCGCCGGGTGGGCGCCTACGCCCAGCCGAGCTCGTGCAGGCGCTCGTCGTCGATGCCGTAGAAGTGCCCGATCTCGTGCACGAGGGTGGTGTGCACCTCGTCCTTGAGCTCCTCGACGGTGTCGCACTCGGCCAGGTGCTGCTTGCGGAAGACGACGATCCGATCGGGTAGCTCACCGAAGCCGTACTGCCCGCGCTCGGTCGCTGCGATGCCGTCGTACACGCCGAAGAGCTCTTCGCCGTTCTCCGGTTCGTCCTCGACGACGAACACCACGTTGTCGAGCCCGTCGACCATCTCGTCGGGGAGCAGGTCGAGTTCGTCGGTCACGAGCTGCTCGAAGTCGTCGGCGGACATCTCCATCACGCAGGGATCGTCCCACACCGCCCTGACCACTCGCGGCGAAGCCGCACGGCGCCGGAGGCGCCCAGACAAACACAGAGGGAGAGCCCCGGTTGCGTCACACGCAACTGGGGCTCTCCCTCGACTGGGGTGAATAACGGGTCTCGAACCCGCGACCTCCTAGACCACAACCAGGCGCTCTACCAACTGAGCTATATCCACCATGCACACACCGGCGGACCGGCGCGACCACTCAATAGTAGTACATGCTGCGGGCGGTGCCGACCACCCGTGTCGTCACTCGGCCGCAGGCTGGGTCAGGCGCGGTTCCCACTTCTCGACGACCTCGGCCTGGACGGCGCGCACCTCGTCGGTGGTCGGCCCCGGCTCGGCGACGAAGCCCGCGCGGCGGTAGTACTCGAGCTCGCGGATCGACTCGAGGATGTCCGCGAGGGCCCGGTGCCCGCCGTGCTTCTCCGGCGAGTTGAAGTACACGCGCGGGAACCAGCGGCGGCAGAGCTCCTTGATGCTCGACACGTCGACGCTGCGGTAGTGCAGGTGGCCGTCGACGCGGGGCATGTACTTGGACAGGAACGCGCGGTCGGTGCCGATGGTGTTGCCGGCCAGGGGAGCGGTGCCCTCGGCGGGGACGTGCTCGAGGATGTACTCGAGCACCTGGTACTCGGCGTCCGCCAGGCTGACGCCGTTCGGGATCTCCTCGATGAGTCCCGACGTGACGTGCATGTTCGTCACGAACTCGTTCATGTTGTCGAGCGCGGACTGGTCTGGCTTGATCACGATGTCGAATCCGGGGTGCACGGGCTCGAGGTCGAAGTCGGTGATGACCACGGCCACTTCGACGAGTTCGTCGACCTCGAGGTCGAGGCCGGTCATCTCGCAGTCGATCCAGACGAGGCGGTCATTCGCGGTTGCCATGTGCACGATCCTATTCCCGGCCCGCGCGCGCCCCGTGCGCAGGTGGTGCGCGGCCGGTGCGCGGCCGCGTCCGCGGCTGCGTCCGCGGCTGGTGCGCGCTGGTGCGCGGTCGCGTCCCCGAACCCGCGAGCGGGCGAAATGCCCGGGCCGCGTCGCGAGGCACCCTGGTGTTTCGCCCGCTCGCGGGCGCGGCGGTGCCGGAGGCGCGTGGGGCGGTGGTGGTGACGGCCTGGAGGCCCGATGGCGGTCCGTCGGGCGGGTGTCGGGCCTCCCGGCTGGTCGCGTCCAGCGCGCGCACCGTGAGCGGGCGAAATGCCGGGGTTGCGCGGCGGGGTGGCGGGGTATTTCGCCCGCTCGGCGAGACGCTCGGGAGGGGGCTGCGCTCCGGCCACTCCGCGCTTCCGCGAGCGGGCGGAATGCCACGGCCACGGCGGGAGGCACCCGGGCATTTCGCCCGCTCGCGGAGGCGGAGGCGGAGGGGACCGTGGTGGTGACTGCCTGGAGGCCCGGTGGCGGTCCGTCGGACTGGCGCCGCGCCTCCAGGCTGGTCGCGCCCAGTGCGCAGAGCGCGAGCGGGCGAAATACCCGGGCCACGTTGCAGGGGACTCAGGCATTCCGCCCGCTCGCGGCCAGCTGGGCGGACGACGGAGGGCGGACGTGCGTGCGCCCAGTGCGCAGAGCGCGAGCGGGCGAAATACCCGGGCCGCGTCTGGAGGCACCCGGGTGTTTCGCCCGCTCGCGCAGGAGGGGGGCGGGGCGGGAAGGTGTGCGGCTAGGACATCTCGCCGGCGCCGATCGCCTCGGCCTCGACGCGCTCCGGCTCGGCACCGTCGTCCACGCGGCGCAGGACCTTCGTGGTGCAGAGGATCACGACGAACGCGACGGCGACGGACGCTCCGGCGAAGACGTAGGCGGCCGAGGGGGCGTACGCGTCGGCGAGCAGGGTCGCGACGGGCGGGGCGATGGCGCCGCCGATGAAGCGGACGGCGGAGTAGGCGCTCGAGGCGACCGAGCGGGGCAGGTCCGTGGCCTCCATGACGCACTCCGTGAGCACCGTGTTCAGCACACCGAGCACGAGTCCACCGATGATGACGCAGATGATGAGGCCGACCTGCGAGTCCACGACGACGGCCGCGGCGAAGAGGTCGAGTGCCAGCAGGGGCAGCGCGATCTTCAGCACCGTCGTCCTGCGGAGACGGGCGGTGAGCATCGGGGCGACCCAGACGGAGGTGATCGCGAGACCGAGGCCCCAGCCGAAGAACGTGAAGCCGATGCCGAGCGCACCGAAGCCGAGCGGGAACGGCGTGTAGGCGAGCAGGACGAAGAAGCCGATGTTGTAGAACAGCGCGGTCGCGGCGAGTGCGGCGAGCGCGGGACGGCCGAGGGCGCGGAAGGGCGCCGAGAGCTTCGTGGGCGTGGGCTTCTCGAGGCTGCCGGTCTTGAGGAGCGCCACGATCGCGATGAACGCGACGGCCATCAGGGTGGTGACACCGAAGAACGGGCCGCGCCAGCTCACCGACCCCAGCAGCCCGCCGACGAGGGGGCCGACGGCGATGCCGAGCCCGAGCGCTGCCTCGTACAGGATGATCGCCGAGGCGGTCCCGCCCGACGCTGCACCGACGATGGTCGCCAGGGCGGTGGAGATGAAGAGCGCGTTGCCGAGGCCCCAGCCGGCGCGGAAGTCGATGATGCTCCACACGCTGTTCGACGTCGCGGCGAGGACCGAGAACACGACGATGAGCGCCAGACCGATGAGCAGGGTGCGCTTCGCGCCGATGCGGCTCGAGACCCAGCTCGTGAAGAACATCGCGACGCCGGTGACGGCCAGGTAGCTCGTGAAGAGCAGTTCGGTCTGCGCCGGGGTCGCCTTGAGCGATCCAGCGATCGCGGGGAGGATCGGGTCGACGAGGCCGATGCCCATGAAGGCGACGACGCAGGCGAAGGCGATCGCCCAGACCGCTGAGGACTGCTTGAGGATGGAGCCGGACTGGCCGGCAGGTGCGTGGGCGTTCACGCGGTGGTCTCCGTTCTGGTGGTCGTACGCTGGGCGATCAGGACGGACGCGTGGTGCAGCACGTCCCAGTCGTCGTCGGTGAGGTCGGCGAACAACGGGCCGACCGTGTCGGTGAGCGTGGCGCGCCAGGCGGTGAGCCGGGCGCGGCCCGCGTCGGTGATCTCGATGAGCTGGCCGCGGGAGTCGTCGGGGTCGACGCTCCGCGTGACCAGGCCGTCGGCGAGCATGCCCGTGACGAGCCGGGTCATCGTGGGTTGCGCCACGCGCGAGGCGGCCGCCAGCTCACCGAGCCGGAGCGGCTCGTCGGACTCGAGGATGCCGAGCGTGCGCCAGACCGCGGCCGACGTGGTGTTGCCCGTCGACTGCGCGGCGCTGCGGATCAGGCGGTTGACGGAGACGAGGAGCGTCTCGATCGTCTGCGCACGCGTTGTTTCCATAGCTGAACTATATAGCAATGCTATGCATTGCGCAACAGGCCGCACCAGGCCGCAACAGGCACCGCCTGGTAGAAGGGATGCATGAGCGACATCACCATCCACGAAGGCGACGAGTACACCGCGATCTTCCACGGCGGACCCTTCGACGGCACGACCGACACCCGCACCGCGACGAGCGACGCGCTGGACGACGAGGTCACGGTGTTCGCTGACGTCGAGGGCCTGCAGACGGCCTTCACCTACCGCGCCACCAAGTCCCGTCAGGTCCTCGACCAGACCTCGGTCGAGTTCACCTACGAGCCGGGGGAGTCCGACCCGGTGGACGACCTCGCCGACCGTGGCGACCGCAGCGGCGAGTTCGACCGGGAGTAGAACCCCGCGCCGCCGCGTTGCACGGTCACATGCAGCTCGACCTCTGGACGTCCGCCTTCTGTGCGCCGTGCGCCGCCGCCCGCCGGGTGTCGGCCGAGGCGTCGGCGCTCGTCCCCGGGCTCGCCGTGACCGAACGCGACGTGGCGTCGTACCCCGACGACGCAGAGGACCTCGGCATCCGTTCCACGCCCACGATCATCGTGCGGCGGGATGACGGTGCCGAGGTCTTCCGTTCACCCGGGGTCCCCACCCGCGACCAGCTCCTGCTGGCGATCGCCAAGGCCCTCTGACCCGGCGCCCGCAGTGCGGTCGCCGCCCGCCGCGCTGACGGCGGCCGCCACGCGCTCGCCGCCCGCGCCGCCCGCCACCCGCTGCGACGTCGGCGCCGCCACCACGACCGGCTCCGGCGGGTCGACCAGCGCCCTGGCCTTCCGCGCCAGCCGCTTCGTCGTCCGGATCGGCGCCCCGATCAGGAGCGCGAGCCAGCCCAGCGCTGAGCGATCCGCTCCGCCCAGGGCGTTCTTCCGCTCCCAGGCCCGGCGCAGCACACCGCCCCGGCTGCGGCGTGCGGGTTCCCGGTCGAAGAGCGTCCCGGCGTCCCGCCGCACCATGAGCTCCGTGAGTCGGCGCTGCCAGTCGTCGTCCGACGCCGGGTGGAAGTAGTTGTCCTGCATCCAGCTCGGTCGGACCGTGCCGAACCGGCCGTCCACCAGGTCGACCGAGTCGCCCTCGAGGCCGCTCGACACGAACACCTCGTTGATGAGGTGGCGGCCGATGCCGAAGTCCGTCAGCGTCAGCGCGGGCACACCACGTGCGGCCGCTTCGAGCACCGCGGTCGAGCTGATCGTCACGAGGGCCACCGCACGGTCGAGGTGTTCGGCCATCGGCCCGCTCTCGACCACCAGGTTCGCCGGTGCGTCGGCCGGCACGAGGTCGGGGTAGGGGTGTTCCTCGCGGTGCGTCTGGTGTTCGCCGGCGGCCGCGCGGGTCTTGACCACGATGCGCCACTCCGGGTGCTGCCGTGCGGTCGCGACGAGCCACTGCACGACGAGGGCCCGGTCGACGCGCTCCAGCGGGACGCTCGGCTGGGCGGCGAAGACGACGGCGTCGCGGACGTGTGCGCCGGGCGCACCGGGCGCGCCCGTACTGGCGATCGCAGTCGCGCCCGTACTGGCGATCGCAGTCGCGCCCGTGCTGGCGCTGGCGCTGGCGCTCGCGCTCCGGGCGAAGGGCAGCGTGGCGAGCGCGAAGTGCGGCTCGACACCGCCCTCGATGGCCATCTCCTCGTACGCCTGCACCTCGCGGTGGCTGTGCAGCACGAACAGGTCGGCCCGCGCACGGAAGAAGATGCCCTTCCACTTCGCCGGGAACGAGATGCCCGGCAGGCCGGACACCAGCACCGGCCGGTCCGGGATCCGGCGGTGCACCTCGTCGATGACGAGTTCGGCGACCGGGCCGATCAGGGACACGAGGACGGCGTCGGGCGGATCGACGCGGAGCTCCTCGACGACGGCGTCGACGTCCTTCGGCGTCGGCGGATCCGTCCGCAGGTGCGCGAGTCGTGCGTCGAGCCCGCGGAACGCCGAGCGCAGCTGCTTCGCGCTGGCCGAACGCGGCGTCGCGACGGTCCGCAGGTCGAGGTCCCAGCCGGCCGGTGCCGCCGCGAGCAGGTGGGCGCCCCACTTGGCGAACGAGTCGGTGTCGACCAGGGCGACCACACGTCGGCCGCGGGGTGACGGGCCGGACGGGAGGCGCGCCTCCCGTCCGACGGTCGACGCACCCCCGTCAGCCGGCACGTCCAGGGCGCCGGTCTCGTCGACCGGGCCGCTCACGTGCCCTCTGCTCACGTGGTCTCCGCTCACGCGCCGACGCGGCGCAGCTTCGCGAGCGGCGCCCGCTCGCCGGCGGTCGGATGGGTGCTGCATACGCTCACGCGCCGACGCGGCGCAGCTTCGCGAGCGGCGCCCGCTCGCCGGGGAAGATCCGCTTCACCCCGTCACCGAGCGCGGTCTCGATGATCCGGATGTCCCGCGCCAGGGTCTTCAGGCCGTGCGGCTCGAGCGAGGCCGCGTGGTCCGAGCCCCACATCGTGCGGTCGAGCGTGATGTGCCGTTCGACCGCGGTGGCGCCGAGGGCGACGGCGGCGATCGAGATCTGCAGGCCCGGCTCGTGGCCGGAGTACCCGACGGGCACGCCCGAGTACCGGTGCGCGAGGGTGTCGATCATGCGCAGGTTCGCCTCCTCGGCGGGGAGCGGGTACGTCGACGTGGCGTGCATGAGCACGAGGCGGTCGGTTCCGAGGGCGTCGACGGCGGCGTCGATCTGCTCGAGCGTCGACATGCCCGTCGACAGGATGACGGGCTTGCCGGTCGCGGCGACGGCCGCGAGCATCCCGAGGTCGGTCACCGACGCCGAGGCGATCTTGTACGCGACGACGTTGAGGTCCTCGAGGAAGTCCACCGACGGCTCGTCCCAGGGGGAGGCGAACCAGTCCAGGCCGCGCAGCGTCGCGTGGTCGCCGATCTCGATGTACTGGTCGCGGTCGAACTCGACGCGGTAGCGGTACTCCAGGTAGGTCATCTCGCCCCACGGGGTGCTGCGGGGCGTGTTCTTCATGTGCTCGGGCGTGGAGATGGCCGGGGTGCGCTTCTGGAACTTGACGGCCTGCAGTCCGGCGTCGGCGGCGACGTCGATGAGCTGCTTGGCGATGTCGACGTCACCGTTGTGGTTGAGGCCGATCTCGCCGATGAGGTACGCGGGGTGGCCCGCGCCGATCGTGGACGTGCCGATGGTGACGGTCATGGTGCTCCGTTCAGTGCGGGGGCTGCCCGCGTCGGGGATGGGTCGTGGTCCGGGATCTGGGGAGCGACGACGTCGGCCGTGGCTTCGGCCGTGGCGTCCGCCGTGACTTCGGCCGCGATCAGGTCGGTCTCGTCGTCGATGTCGATCGCGCCGGCGGGGTCGACGGCGATGAGTTCGACGCGGCCGTGGAAGCGGTGCCGGTGCTGCCGGAAGCCGTCGGTCCGCATGACGTACGAGGCGCCGGTCTCGCGGTACTCGGCCACGCGGTCCTGACGACGCGGACGGGTGGCCGCGTCGTGGTTCACGGCGATGGCGGAACCGTCGTCGGCGATCCGCCACAGGAACGCGTGCGACGACGCTGCGGCGAACACGACGTCGGCGTGCCCCTCCGAGACGCGCCGGATCGCCGTGTCGAGGTCGTCCGGGTCGATGAACGGCGAGGTTGCCTGCAGGAACACCAGGACCTCAGGCAGCGCATCGCCGGCGGCCTCGAGCTCGTCGAGCACGTGGAGCAGCGCGGACTCCGACGACGCCTGGTCGCCCGCGAGGTCGGCCGGCCGCCGGACCACGTCGGCACCGGCCGCGCGGGCCTCGGCGGCGATGGCGTCACCGTCGGTCGTGACGACCACGGCGTCGATCAGTGCTGCGCTGCGTGCCGACTCCACGGCCCGGCGGACGAGCGACCGACCTCCGACCGTCCGGAGGTTCTTGCCCGGGATGCCCTTCGAGCCGGCGCGTGCGGGGACGACGGCGAGGACGGTGGCAGAGGAGTGCATCTCCCGGACGGTACGAAGCGCGGGTGTCCCGGAGGCGAACTGCGGGCAGACGACGGCCGAACCGTTCCGGAACCGCTCGAGCGGCGGGTCCCGGTTAGAATCGACGTCGCTCGCCTCCGTAGCTCAGTGGATAGAGCAGGTGGTTTCTACCCACCGTGCCGCGGGTTCGATTCCTGCCGGGGGCACGACGCGAACGGGCCGCCATCCGATCGGATGGCGGCCCGTTGCTCGTTCGTGGGGGTGCTGGATGCTGCGTGCTGCGTGCTGCTTGTCCGCGCCCGCTACTCGTCGTCGTCCGCGGCGCGGCGGCGGAGTTCGGAGGCGCTGATCGGCTGAGTGTGCGTCGCCTCGGACGTCTCGTCCGCGTCCGTGGGCTCTGCCGGCGCCTGGGTGATGCGGGTCGGGATCGACGTCGTGTTCGTCGTGCCCGGGGTCTCGACCCTCGGAGCAGGAGCGGACGCCGGGGTCGTCGGTGCGCCCGGGGTCGTCGGGACGTCGTTGGCGGGCGTCCGGTTGACGTGGGCGTCGGCCGAGGTCGGCGCCGGTGTCGCGACGGTGGACGGTGCGGGACGGTCGGTGCCGCGGGCCGGGGTCACCCGATCGGTGTCGCCGAAGGCCTTGGTGACGGCGTCGTCGTCCACCACCTCGGTGTCGTCGGTGCCGCGGCTCGGGGTCGAGCGTGCGGGTGACGTGGGCGTTCCGAGTGCCGGGCGCACGGGCGGTGCGGCCTCGTCACCGTAGACGCGGGTGGTGTTCTCGCCGTACGAGCGGGTGGCGTTGGCGTCCGACCCACCGCGGTTCACCGAGAACCCGGGTCCTGCGGTAGGAGCGGCGGCAGTGGGGGCGGACCCGGCGGCGGCAGCTGCGGCAGCGGGGGCGCCACCGGCGGGCGCCGACCCGGCGTTCGCCGGAGCCGACGGCGCGGAGGCGGGCGTGATTCCCGGACGCTGTGCCGGACGCAAGGAAGTCGTCGTCGGCGTCGGGCGCTCGACGGGAGCCGCCGGGGCGGGAGCAGCCTGGGTCGGGGTCTGCGGTCGGGCGGCCCCGTTCTGGTCGGCGTTCCAGTCCTGCTGGCGCTTGATCAGGTCGGCGTCCGGGTCGGGGGACTCGAACTTCCAGCGCTCGAGGTCGGCCTTGAAGAGCTTGCGAGCGCGGCCCGGACGGGCCTGCCACTCGAGCAGGCGGTCGCGGAACTCGGCGAGCGACTGGTCGGCCTGGAAGCTGAAGGTCGACGAGTTCTTCTTGATGTCGGCGATCTCGTGTTGCGCCCAGCTGGCGGCGAGGGGCGCACCCTGCACGGGGAGCAGCCGGAGCCGGATGTCGGCGTCCTCTGCCAGGTGGTCCGCGTACCCGCGTTCGTCGTGCCCGAGCGAGCCCCAGGCAGCGGCCTTGCGCGCCGCGGAGATGATCGCGGCGACGGCGGCGTTCTTCGACTCGCGCTCCTGCAGGGCGACGACCCGCTTGGTCGCACCCCGTCCGATGAGTGCCGCTATGACGCCGGCGACGACGATGGCGACGAAGGGGATCACGGCACCCGATATCACCCGCCACCCGTCGTCGGACGAAGTCCAGTCGGTCAGGTCGTTCCACCAGTCCATGCGCGCACCATACTCACGAAACGGTCAGGCCCCGGGGAGGACGAACGGCGTTCCGCGCATCCGACCCGAGATGATTCCAATCTGGAACATCATGACCAACGGAGGCAGTCCACGGCGTCGTCGGCGGACCACACGTTCGGCAGCTCGACGAACCGACGCTCGGTGGCGACGTAGCGACGGGCGCGGTAGGCGGTGTCACCGGCGACGTCGATGCGGTCGACGTAGCCGACGATCTCGCCGTTGGCGCGGGTCACGCGGCTCAGGTCATCGCGGACGTCGAGGATGCGGTAGTCGCCGCGCGACCGGGAGAGCGGGACGGTGCGGATCCGCAGTGCGGGTTCGGTCGTGGTCTGCATCGTGGCCTCCTGGTCGGTGTGGTCTCGACGCTACGGGCCACCACCGACACGCCGGGGCTCTGTCGACGCATCGTGGACGGCGGGACGAGCGGTGCGTGCTGTGGAGGGGGTGTCCCCTGTCCAACCCCGCACGGATGTCGGGGAGGTAGGTTGTGGCCATGACCACATTCGTGCTCGCAGGTGGGTGTTTCTGGTGTCTCGATGCCGTGTACCGCACGCTCCAGGGCGTGCAGGACGTGGAGTCCGGCTACATCGGCGGTCGGGTGGAGAACCCGTCGTACGAGCTGGTGTGCACGGGTTCGACCGGTCACGCCGAGGCCGTCGCGGTCACCTTCGACGAGACGGTGATCCCGGCCGAGGTCATCCTCGACGTCTTCTTCACGCTGCACGACCCGCGGCAGCTGAACCGGCAGGGCGCTGACGTCGGCACGCAGTACCGCTCGGCGATGTTCCCGGCGGACGACGCGCAGCGCGCGCTCTTCGAGCAGGCGATCCAGCGCGCATCCGACATCTGGGACGGCGGGATCGTCACCACGATCGAGCCGCTCACGACGTTCTACGCGGCGGAGGAGTACCACCAGGACTTCTTCGCGAAGAACCCCGGTCAGGGCTACTGCCTCGCAGTGGCGCTGCCGAAGGTGAACAAGGTCCGCAAGGCCTACAGTCAGTACATCCTGGCGTCCTGATCCTCGGGCGTCGGGGCCACAAGGAGGTGGTCGAACGATGACGAACAACACCGGGACCTGGGTCGCGATCGGTCCGGCGGGTGCGGTGGGCAGCATCCACCGTGCCGCGGACGGCTTCCAGGTCGAGCTCTACGGACGAGGGCGCACCGGCGGGCTCTACCCGTCGCTCGAGTCGGCGAAGGGCGCGGTCCACGCCGCGCTCGGCCCGCTCGCGGCGCGGCCCGAGTTCCGAGCGCACTAGCGGTCCAGGGCCGGACAGGAGGCCCGGGGGACTCGTCCTCCACAGGTCGCCTGATCGGGTCCACACGCCACAGATCGAGCCCGGGGCTGCTTCGACAGCCCCGGGCTCGATGACGATCGACGCATGAACGACATCATCACCGTCTGCGGAATCGTCGCCACGGAACCCCGTCACCTCGTCACCGAGACCGGCATCGCCATCACGAGCCTCCGGCTCGCCTCACCGTCACGTCGATGGGACCGGGCCAGCGCGGCCTGGGTCAACGGTGCGACCAACTGGTACACGCGTCACCGCGTTCCGCTCCCTCGCGTCGAACGTGTTCAAGTCCCTGAAGAAGGGCGACCGCATCGTCGTCTCCGGCCGCGTCCGGATCCGCACCTGGGAGCGCGACGGCCGTGGTGGAACGTCGGTCGAGATCGACGCCGACGGCATCGGGCACGACCTGGCGTGGGGCATCAGCAACTGGGTCCGGGTGCCGCGCCAGGTGAACGACACGACGTCGGGGCACGGCGGGGTGCGGGGCGTCGATCCCCGGACCGGCGAGGTGCACGGCGGCGGGCTGGGCGCGGCTCCTGCGCTCGACGGTCAGGCGCACGAGCACGAGTCCGACCCCGGGGCCGGAGCCGGCCACGAAGACGGTGACGCACCCGGGAGCGACCACGGGACCGGGGCCGGGATCGACGACGGACTCGACGAAGCCGACCCGGTCGGGCCGTCGGAGCGCATGCTCGAACAGGACGGTGCCGCGTTCGACCCCGAGTCGCCGGACGACGACGGACCCCTCGCCCGGGTCGCCGCGTGAGTCCGGTCAGACCCGCCGGACGGTCACCACTTCTGCGCGATCATCGCGATGCCGGACACCTGCTCGGTGTCCCAGTTCCCACCGCGCGGCAGCCCGGCGACCCGGCCGTCGATCTTGAAGGTCGCGCCCTGGATCCTCGGCTTGTTCGTCTGCGTCGCCTTCAGCCCGCGGAACGAGAAGCTCGTGTTCCACGTGCCGTTCAGGCCGGTCTGGCCCTTCCGGTCGCCGACGGTGATGCGCGTGTTCTGCACGGTCGAGTGCACGACGTCGCCATTGAGTCGGGCGTTCGCCTCGGCGTTGAAGAACAGCCGGCCGTCCAGGTTGAGCTCGAGGGTGCCGATCGTCTTGTGGTTCACGATCATCGTCGCGACGTCGTTCTTGTACCAGCGCATCCCGATCGGCGTGAGCTTGTTCGTCGCCGGACCGAGGTAGCCGTAGGTGAACTTGCCGTTCTGCACGCGCTCCCAGATGTAGCGCGGCTTGCCCTTGCTCTCGGGGGACCCCTTGTCCGACTGGATGCCGAAGGAGTAGGCGTTGTTGTGGGCGTCGTGGACGTTGATGTACGACGAGTAGCCCGTGCCGGACCCGTTGGCGCTGATGCTCGCCGTGTAGAGCAGGTACGGGTTCCCCTTCGGGACGGCACCGGCGGCCGATGCCGGCGCGGCCGGTGCGACGAGGGCGACGGTGAGCGCGATCGCTCCGACGAAGGGGAGCGCGAGTCGGCGCAGTCGTGTGGCGTGCCTGGTCATGGTTGTCATCCCGTCCGTGATCCTGGATCGGTCCGCGTCGTGGTGAGCGACGGTCCCCGAGGTGGTTGGCGAGGACAACCTACGTCGTCGCCAGGGATCCCGACAGACCCCCGTCCCGCCGGGTGCGCGAAGCGGCGATCCCGTTCCGGGCGCGCGACGCACCGACGGGGTCACTACACTTGGGGCCGATATGGCTGAGTACATCTACCAGATGGTCCGCGCCCGCAAGGCGGTCGGCGACAAGCTGATCCTCGACGACGTCACGATGTCGTTCCTCCCCGGCGCCAAGATCGGCGTCGTGGGACCGAACGGTGCGGGCAAGTCGACGATCCTGAAGATCATGGCCGGTCTCGACCAGCCGTCGAACGGTGAGGCGAAGCTCACGCCGGGCTTCACCGTCGGCATCCTCATGCAGGAGCCGGAGCTCGACGAGACGAAGACCGTCCTCGAGAACGTCCAGGAAGGCGTCGGCGAGATCCACGCGAAGCTCGCCCGCTTCAACGAGATCTCCGCGCTGATGGCCGAGCCCGACGCCGACTTCGACGCGCTCCTCGCCGAGATGGGCACGCTGCAGGAAGAGATCGACGCCGCCGACGCGTGGGACCTCGACTCGCAGCTCGAGCAGGCCATGGCCGCGCTCCAGTGCCCCCCGGGGGACGAGCTCGTCACGCACCTGTCCGGCGGTGAGAAGCGTCGCGTCGCGCTCTGCAAGCTCCTGCTCCAGAAGCCCGACCTGCTCCTGCTCGACGAGCCCACCAACCACCTGGACGCCGAGAGCGTGCAGTGGCTCGAGCAGCACCTGCAGCAGTACCACGGTGCCGTCCTCGCCGTGACCCACGACCGGTACTTCCTGGACCACGTCGCCCAGTGGATCGCCGAGGTCGACCGTGGTCGCCTCTACCCGTACGAGGGCAACTACTCGACGTACCTCGAGAAGAAGCGTGCGCGCCTCGAGGTGCAGGGCAAGAAGGACGCGAAGCTCGCGAAGCGCCTGTCCTCCGAGCTCGACTGGGTCCGCAGCAACACCAAGGGTCGTCAGGCGAAGTCGAAGGCCCGTCTCGCCCGGTACGAAGAGATGGTCACCGAGGCCGAGCGCACCCGCAAGCTCGACTTCGAGGAGATCGTGATCCCCGTGGGCCCGCGTCTGGGCTCGCAGGTCATCGACGCCGAGAAGCTGCACAAGCAGTTCGGTGAGCGCGTCATCATCGGTGACCTGTCGTTCACGCTGCCCCGCAACGGCATCGTCGGCGTCATCGGCCCGAACGGTGTCGGCAAGACGACGCTGTTCAAGACGATCGTCGGGCTCGAACCCCTCGACGGCGGCACGCTGAAGATCGGCGACACGGTCGACATCTCGTACGTCGACCAGAGCCGTGGCGGCATCGACCCGAACAAGAACCTGTGGGAGGTCGTGTCCGACGGGCTCGACTACATCCAGGTCGGCAAGACCGAGATCCCGTCCCGCGCGTACGTCTCGCAGTTCGGGTTCAAGGGCCCGGACCAGCAGAAGCGGGCCGGCATCCTGTCCGGTGGCGAGCGCAACCGTCTGAACCTCGCGCTGACGCTCAAGCAGGGCGGCAACCTGCTGCTCCTCGACGAGCCGACGAACGACCTGGACGTCGAGACCCTCGGCAGCCTCGAGAACGCCCTGCTCGAGTACCCCGGTTGCGCCGTGGTCATCACCCACGACCGGTGGTTCCTCGACCGCATCGCGACCCACATCCTGGCGTGGGAAGGCCTCAACGAGGACGGCACGCCGAACTGGTACTGGTTCGAGGGCAACTTCGAGGCGTACGAGGAGAACAAGATCGAGCGCCTCGGTGCCGATGCCGCGAAGCCCGGGCGCGCGACGTACCGCAAGCTCACCCGCGACTGACCCGCGTGGCGAGACTGCACGCTCCCATCCGCATGCGGTGGAGCGACATCGACGCCTACGGCCACGTCAACAACTCCGCGATGCTGCGCCTGCTCGAAGAGGCGCGCATCGTGGGGTTCTGGGGTCCGGACGCGGGTGAGCTGACGGCGGACGGCAGCCTGCCCGAGCCGATCATCGACGGTCGGCCGGGCTCCGGCACGATGACGGTGATCGCCGGACAGCGCCTCGAGTACCTCGCGTCGATCCCGTACCTGCGCCAGCCGCTCGACATCCAGATGTGGATCGGGCGGCTCGGTGGGGCGAGCGTCGACGTGTCGTACGAGGTCTGGTCGCCGGTCGGGCAGCAGCCGGCCGAGCTCTACACCCGGGCGACGACCGCGCTCGTCATGGTGGACGCCGCCACGAACCGTCCTCGGCGGCTGACCGCGGCCGAGCGTGCGGCGTGCGAGCAGTACCTCGAGGCCCCGGTGGAGTTCAGCCGCCCGTAGGGACCCGCATCATGCCCTCCTGCGCCACGGTCGCCAGCAGGCGTCCGTCGCGGGAGAACATCCGACCGAACGCGAGCCCCCGGCCGCCCTGGGCGCTGGGGGACTCCTGCGTGTACAGGATCCACTCGTCGGCCCGACCGTCGCGGTGCCACCACATCGCGTGGTCGAGGCTGGCGCTCTTCACGCCGGGCGTGCCCCAGGCGACGCCGTGCCGCCGCATGATCGGTTCGAGGATCGACAGGTCGCTGGCGTACCCGAGGACCGCACGGTGCAGCGCCGGGTCGTCCGGCAGGTCGCCCTGCACACGGAACCAGACCGCCTGGTGCGGCACGTGCTCGCCCTGCACGTCGACGAACACCGGTCCCTCGACGTGCCGCAGGTCGATCGAGCGCTCGGCCCAGGCCTTGGCGACGGGGTGGTCGATGGTGGACAGGATCGACGCGGCGGACGGCAGCGACTCCGGTGACGGCGTGTCCACCGGGTACGGGTCCTGGTGCTCGACCCCGGTGTCCGGCACCTGGAACGACGCGATCATCGAGAAGATCGGAACTCCGCGCTGGTAGGCCTGCACGCGACGTGTCGCGAAGGACCGACCGTCGTGGATGCGTTCGACGCCAAAGGTGATCGGCACGTCGATGTCGCCGGGACGCAGGAAGTACCCGTGCATCGAGTGGATGTCACGCCCCTCGATGGTGGCCTGCGCAGCGACGATGCACTGGGCGAGCACCTGGCCGCCGAACACCCGCCCGCCGGGGGACCAGTGGTTCGCGCCGGTGAGGATCGTCTCACCCGTGCTCGCACCGGTGTCCTCGAGTCGGAGTGTCCGCAGGAAGTCGGGTTCGCCGTTCACGTGGTGCAGTCTACGAACACAGGGTGCGCCGGTAGGATCGGTTCGACATGGGCACCTCGTTCACGCTTCCCGACGCCGCCTCCCTAGGGGACCTCCGCACGTACCTCGGACGTGCCGCTCGGATCGAGGACGGTTCGGTCCGGTTCATCGCCGACTCCGGTGTCCTCGCGGTCTACACGGCGATCCTGTACCCCCTCGGACTCCTCGACGAGCTGCCGACGGTGCTCGGCCTCCGCACGTTCTCGCTCACCGAGCCCGCGACGATCGACGCCGTGGTGCCGCTGCAGTCCCTGCTCGAGCGGCTCCGGCTCCTCGCCGAGGAACAGGACGCCGAGCACGCCGACGGCGCCGACCCGACGCGGGCCACACCGATCGAGGTCGAGCTCCCGCACGAGGTCCACACCGTGACGTGGGCGGCGATCTCCCCGCCCCGTGGCGGATGGGTGCCGCTGCCCGACGTCTCGCCGGAGCTGCTGCGCCGCGCCACCCGTGACGGCATCGCCGAGGTCGCCGACGCCGTCCCGACCAACGCGGGTGAGGCGATCATCCGCAAGGTGCGATCCGAGGTCTGGGGCCGTCCGGTGCCGGGCATCGAGCACCTGCCCGCTGGTGCAGGCTTCGCGGGGGAGAGCCTCGGCTTCCTCGGGCACGACCCGGTCCGCCTGTTCGAGACCGGTCCGTGGAGCCGTCTGACGACGTCGCGCGGGCACGTGCTCGTCAAACGCCGCGCCTGGACCCTGAACCTGTAGCGAACGTCCCGTCCTGGCCAGGTGGTTGGCTGGCCGCATGCACGTCTTGCTCACCGGTGCGTCCGGGTACATCGGCTCTTCCGTCCTCCGCGCCCTCGTCGCCCACGGGCACGAGGTGACCGCCATCGTCCGCTCCGACGAGAAGGCGCAGCACGTGCGTGACGCCGGTGGGCACGCCCTCGTCGGGGACGTCACCGACACCGAGGTCGTCGAACGACTGGTGCACGAGACCGACGGCGTCGTCCACACGGCGTCCGCGCCCGACGTCGACCCGGACTTCACCGCGACGGTCCTGCGCGCGTCCGCCGGCACACCGAAGCCGTTCGTGCACACCGGCGGCATCTTCACCTTCGGCAACTCGACGGACATCTCCGAGCAGTCGCCGATCGATCCGCCCGAGCTGACGTCGTGGCGCACGGCGAACGAGGCTGCCGTGCGGGCGAGCGACGTGCGGACCACGATCGTCGCCCCGGGCATCGTGTACGGGCGGGGTGCCGGCATCCCCGCGATGTTCGTCAGCGACGGCACCCAGCCGGTCACGCTGGTCGGTGACGGCTCGCAGCGCTGGACCACGGTGCACGTCGACGACCTCGGCGAGCTCTACGTCCTCGCGCTGGAGCGTGCCGAGCAGGACGGGTACATCGTCGCCGCGACCGGGGACAACCCGACGGTGCGCGAACTCGCCGAAGCGGGAGCGCACGGCGCACCGGTCGTCGCCGAGAGCGTCGATGCTTCGCGCGAGCGACTCGGCGGGGACTTCGCCGACGCGCTGCTCCTGCACCAGGAGGCGTCCGGAGCCCACGCCCGCTCCGCCTTCGGGTGGAAGCCGACGCACCCGTCCCTGGTCCAGGACCTCGCCACCGGCTCGTACGCGCGCTGAGGACGACGAACGGCCCTCGACGACGGCGTCAGCGCCGTCGAGGTTCCACAACACGCCGCGCGTCGTTCGCCGAGGTTCCACGAACGGCACGAGGCGGCGCCGAGATGTGCAGATTTCGGAACCTGGGCGGCAGTCGGAACCTGGGCGGCAGTCGGAACCTGGACGGCTGAAGACCAGGCGTCAGTCGAAGGTGTTCGTCATGGCGTGCGCGGCGCGGTCGAGGTACGCCCAGAGCTCGGCCTCGTCGAGGGGTGCGAGCTGCAGGGACTCGACGGCCTCACGCATGTGGTGCAGCCAGCGCTCGCGGGCCTCGGACGTGATGCGGAACGGGTTGTGCCGCATCCGGAGCCGGGGGTGTCCGCGCTCCTCGCTGTAGGTGCCCGGCCCGCCCCAGTACTGCTGCAGGAAGGCCGACAGGCGCCAGATCGCGCCCTCGAGGTCGTCGGCCGGGTACATCGGCCAGATGACGTCGTCCTGCTGCACGCCCTCGTAGAACCGGCGGACGAGCCGGTCGAAGGTCGGGGCGCCGCCAATGCGGTCGAAGAGCGAGCCGGTGGCCGAGACGCCGTGCTCGCCGACGCGAAGCGTGATGGGCTGCGCCGGAACACCCGACACGCCAGGCACGCCGAGACCAGCCCCGCCGGGACCGCTGCTCGGAGGTGTGGGATCGGTCACTGGGGGTCCTTCCCGCCGTCGTGGTGGTCGTCGGTCCGGATGGGTTGCCCGAGCACGTTGCGCTTGGGGCGGCGCGGCTTGGTCGGCGCCGGGGTGGGCCGCGTCTGCACCGACCGCAGCCCGTTGATCGAGGTCGCGTTCTCCCAGCCCTCGGGCATGATCATCGCCATCGCCGGCAGGGTGACTCCGATCTCGTCGACGGCGTGCTTCAGGCGGGCGCGGAGTTCGCGGCCGACGACGTCGAGTTCGGAGGCGCGGGTCTTCACGACGAGCCGGAACACCATGCCGTCGGGGGAGACCGACTGCAGCCCCCAGATCTCGGGCTTCTCGACGATGCGCTGGCGCCAGCGGGGCTCCTGCGACATGGTGACGGCGGCCGCGAGCAGGGCGTCCTGCACGGCGTCGATGTCGGTGTCGTAGGGGACGGTGATGTCGACGAGGACGCGCGACCAGCCCTGGGACAGGTTGCCGACGCGCAGGATCTGCCCGTTCGGCACGAACCACAGGATCCCGTTGACGTCGCGCACCTGCATGACACGGAGTCCGACGTTCTCGACGACGCCCGTGGCCTGCCCGGTGTCGACGACGTCGCCGACGCCGGCCTGGTCCTCGAGGATCATGAAGATGCCGGACAGCAGGTCCTTCACGATCGACTGCGCGCCGACGGCGAGGCCCGCAGCGACGAGCGACGCGCCACCGACGATGCCGACGGCGGCGTTCGGGATCGCCACGGGGATGATGATCGCAAGGGCCACCACCACGACGATGACCGTCGCGAGGTTCTCGAGCACGCTGCCCAGGGTGCGGGTCCGCTGCACCACGCGCGCGGTCTGGACCGGCGACGCGATGAGTGCCTGCGTGTCCTCGGCGCCCTGACGCTTCTTCACGCCGTTCACGACACGGTCGACGATCTGTTTGATCATCCGGCGGAGGATCACGCGCAGGATGATCGCCGCGATGATCGTGATCACGATCGTGATCGGAATGTGCCAGGCGTCGACGAACTGGGTGAACGCGTTGGATGCCCACTTCGGGACGTCGGAGGTCTCTGCAGCCAAGGTCATATCCGGTCGATGCTAAGGGCGGGGCCTCGGCGTTCCATGAGGAACGCCAAGACCCCGCCGATCAGTCACTCGAGCTCAGGCGTCGGCAGCCTGCACCCGGAGCGCACGCTCCGTGCCCGCGACGCTCTCGGACACGATGCGCCGCAGCGCCGGGGTCTCCGGGTGCGCCTCGAGCCACGCGTGGGCGGCGTCGCGGAGCTCGGCCGACGCGAGCGGCGCCGGGTAGAGGCCCGAGACGATGGTGTCGGCCATGTGGTAGCTGCGCTCGGCCCAGATACGGGTGAGCACCTCGAAGTACTTCGGCACGAGGCCTTCGAGCACGACGGGGCTGTTCACGTGCTGGAACCCGACCGTGGTCTGGCGCACGATCGCGTTCGGCAGCTCGGAGGAGTCGACGAGCGACGCGAAGGCGGCCAGCTTGCCCTCGGCGGTCGGGATCGTCGCACGGGCGCGGGCCGCGGCCTGCTCACCCGACGCGGTCTTGTCGGCCGCGAGTTCGGCGTCGACCTCGGCATCGGAGGCGGCACCGGCGAGCACGAGGCCCTCGAGCAGCTCCCAGCGCAGGTCGGTGTCGATCTCGAGCCCGTTCAGTGTGACCGAACCGTCGCGCAGCCCCTGCAGGGTGGCGACGTGCTCGGGTGTCGACGCGATCTGCGCGAAGAACTTCACGAACTGGAACTGGGCGTCCGAGCCGGCCTCGGCCGAGGCCGCGAGCTGCCAGAGCGTCTCGCCCACCGTGCGGACCGTGGCGTCGACCTTCGACGGCGCCACGTAGTTGCGCGTCGTCAGGAGCAGCTGCGACAGGGTCGTGCGGATGGTCGTCGACTCGGACTCGGTCGCGATGTTGCCGAGCGCGAGCCGGACGTAGTCGCTGGCGGGCGATTCGGCGTCGCGCGTGGCGTCCCACATCGCACCCCACACGATGGAGCGGGCGAGCGGGTTCGCGATGGCCGCGAGGTGCTCGATCGCCGTCGTGCGGGACTGCTCGTCGAGACGGATCTTGGCGTAGGCCAGGTCGTCGTCGTTGAGGAGCACGAGGTCGCCGCGCTGCACGCCGACGAGCTCGGGGACCTCGGTGCGTGCGCCGTCGACGTCGATCTCGACGCGGTGCACGCGCTCGAGCTTGCCGCCGGACGACGCGGTGTCGGCACCGAACGGCGCGGAGTCGTCCGTCCCGAAGGAGTAGACGCCGATGGCCAGGCGGTGCGGGCGGAGCGTCGGGTAGTCGGCCGGCGCTTCCTGCAGGACGGCGAACGCGGTGATCGCGCCGGACGCGTCGACCTCGATCTCCGGGCGGAGCGTGTTGACGCCCGCGGTCTCGAGCCAGAGCTTCGACCACTCGGACAGGTCGCGGCCGCTGGTGGCCTCGAGCTCGACGAGCAGGTCACGCAGCTCGGTGTTCGAGTGGTGGTGCTTCTTGAAGTAGGCCGAGACACCGGCGAAGAACGCGTCGATGCCGACCCACGCCACGAGCTGCTTCAGGACGGAGCCGCCCTTGGCGTACGTGATGCCGTCGAAGTTGACCTGGACGTCCTCGAGGTCGTTGATCGTCGCGACGATCGGGTGGGTCGAGGGCAGCTGGTCCTGGCGGTAGGCCCAGGACTTCTCCATCGCCTGGAACGTGGTCCAGGCCTCGGTCCACTCGGTGGCCTCGGCGGTGGCGATCGTGGAGGCCCACTCGGCGAACGACTCGTTCAGCCACAGGTCGTTCCACCACTTCATGGTGACGAGGTCGCCGAACCACATGTGGGCGAGCTCGTGCAGGATCGTGACGACCCGGCGCTCCTTGATGGCGTCGGTCACCTTCGAGCGGAAGACGTAGGTCTCGGTGAACGTGACCGCGCCCGCGTTCTCCATCGCGCCGGCGTTGAACTCCGGCACGAAGAGCTGGTCGTACTTCTCGAACGGGTACGGGACGTCGAACTTCTCCTCGTAGTAGGCGAAGCCCTTCTTCGTGGTCTCGAACACGTACTCGGGGTCGAGGTACTCGGCCAGCGACTTGCGCGCGAAGACGCCGAGCGGGACGGTCCGGCCGTCGCTGCTCGTCAGTTCGTCGCGGACGACCTCGTACGGGCCGGCGATGAGCGCCGTGATGTAGCTCGAGATGGTCGCGGTGGGCGGGAAGGCCCAGGTCGCGTTCTCACCGTCGACGTGGGGCTCGGGCGTCGGGGAGTTCGACACGACCTGCCACCGTGACGGCGCCGTCACGGTGAAGGAGAACTGTGCCTTGAGGTCGGGCTGCTCGAACACCGCGAACATGCGGCGCGAGTCGGGGACCTCGAACTGGGAGTACAGGTACACCTCGTCGTCCACGGGGTCGACGAAGCGGTGCAGGCCTTCGCCGGTGTTCGTGTACAGCGCGTCGCTGACGACCACGAGCTCGTTCTGCTCCTGCAGGTCGTCGAGCTGGATGCGGACGCCGTCGTTCACCGCGGCGACGTCGAGCGCCGTGCCGTTCAGGGTGACGGAGTGCACGGTCTTCGTGATCGCGTCGATGAACGTGGACGCACCGGCGGTCGCGGTGAAGCGCACGCGGGTGGTGCTGCCGAACGTCTCGGCGCCGCGGGTCAGGTCGAGCTCGACGTCGTACGTCTGCACGCTGACGATGCCGGCACGTTCCTGGGCTTCGGTTCTGGTGAGGTTCTCTCCGGGCACGCAACGCTCCATCTTCGCTGAGGACGCGGACGATCGTGGTCCGCGAGGGGGAGTCCCGGCACGGCGTCGTGCACCGGCGGGACGGTCATCCCCAGCCTAGCGACGCCGCGTACGCTCGGAGCGTGAGCGAGACGACTGTGGACAAGACGACGGAACACACGACGGAACACCCGACCGAACGCACCACCGTGGAGTTCTGGTTCGACCCGAACTGCCCCTGGGCCTGGATGACGAGCCGCTGGGTGGGCGAGGTCGCTGAGCACCGCGACCTCGACGTCACGTGGAAGGTGATGAGCCTGTTCGTCCTGAACGAGGACCAGGACATCCCCGACGAGTACCGCGAGCGCATCCACAAGGGGCAGCTCTACCCGCGCATCGTCACGGCGGCGCGGCTCCGGCTCGGCCAGGACATCGTGAAGCCGCTCTACGACGCCCTCGGTGAGCACATCCACCACCGCCAGGAGCAGGACCCCGACCAGGTGGTCCCCGCCGTGCTCGCGGAACTCGGCCTCGACGCCGACCTGCTCGAGTACGCCTGGACGGACGAGGTCGACGCCGCCGTGCGCGTCAGCCACCAGGACGGCATCGACCGCGTCGGACAGGACGTCGGCACGCCCGTCATCGCCGTCGCCGGCACCGCGTTCTTCGGCCCGGTCATCTCCCCGGCCCCCAAGGGCCAGGAGGCGCTCGACCTGTGGGACGGCGTCGTCGCCGTGGCGAAGTACCCCGGCTTCTTCGAGCTCAAGCGCTCGCGTACCGTCGGCCCGATCTTCGACACCACCGCCTGACGCTCCGGCAAGCGGACGGGAGGCGCGGCTCGCCCCCGCCCCTCGGCTCGCGTCAGGCGAGCGGCAGGCGCATGAGCGTCAGGTCCAGCCAGCGGTCGAACTTGCGTCCGACCTCGGGCACGACCGCGACCGTGCTGAACCCGAGTTTCTCGTGCAGGGCGATCGACCCGGTGTTCGTGCTGCAGATCCCGGCCATCATGACGTGCCGGCCCTCGGCGGTCGCCCGCTCGACGAGCGACCGCATCAGGGTCGAGGCGATCCCCCGACCGCGGAACGACTCGACCACGTAGACGCTGTGCTCGACGGTCAGCCGATACCCGTGGTGCGGCCGCCACTGCGAGTACGTGGCGTACCCGGCCACGGTGCCGTCGACCTCGGCGACGAGCACCGGGTACCCATTGCCCTGCCGTTCGGCCAGCCAGCCGTCGAAGTACGCGCGAGGGTGCGGGGTCTCCTGCCAGATGGCGGTGGAGTGCAGCACGGCGTCGACGTGCAGGGCGTGCACGACGTCGAGGTCACGGGGTCCACAATCGCGCACCACGACCGGATCCGTCCCGTTCGTCGCATATGCTGTCGTCATGTCTCACATCGTAGACGACGAGCCGGGTCTCGCGGAACGGGCCCTCGGCGAGCGTCTCCAGCGCCTACGCACCGAACGGAAGTGGAGCCTCACCGAGCTCGCCGAGGAGTCCGGTGTCTCCCGCGCGATGATCAACCGCGTCGAGCGCGGGGTGTCGAGCCCCACCGCGACGATCCTCGGCCGGCTCTCCGGCGCCTTCGGCCTGACGATCTCGCAGCTCCTCGACGAAGCCCTCGAGCACGAGGTGCCCAGGGCGACCGACCCCGACGACGCACGTGGCATCCAACGCGGCGCGACCGCGGAGTCCTGGACCGATCCCGACACCGGGTACCGCCGCCGTCCGGTCTCGAGTGCGGCGTTCCCCGCGGACGTCACCGAGGTGCGCCTCCCGGCCGGCCGCGAAGTGGCCTACCCGGCGTCCGCCTACGCGTTCCTGCGGCACTGCATCTGGGTGGTCGACGGCGTGCTCGAGCTCGTCGTCGGCGGCGAGCCGACGCGGCTCGCCGCGGGGGACCGGATCGAGCTCGGTGACCCCGCCGACGTGGTCTACCGGAACCCGGGCGAGGGGCTCACGCGGTACGTCGTCGTGGTGGTCCGGGGGCAGTAGTCGCAGGAATAGGATCGGTTCCATGCGCATCCACCTCGGAACGGACCACGCCGGCCTCGAGTTCAACCAGACCCTCGCAACGCACCTGACCGAAGCCGGGCACGAGGTCGTGGACCACGGACCGACCGAGTACGACGCGCTCGACGACTACCCCTCGTTCTGCATCAACGCCGCGCACGCCGTGGTGCAGGACCAGCGTGCCGGCGTCCAGGCGCTCGGTGTCGTGTTCGGCGGCTCCGGCAACGGTGAGCAGATCGCCGCGAACAAGGTCGAGGGCGTCCGCGCAGCGCTCGTCTGGAACGAGTCGACCGCACTCCTCGCACGCCAGCACAACGACGCGAACGTCATCTCGATCGGTGCGCGCCAGCACACCGAGGACGAAGCGATCCGCTTCGTCGACCTGTTCATCGCCGAGCCGTTCTCGGGCGAGGAGCGTCACGCGCGCCGCATCGCGCAGCTGGCCGAGTACGAGCAGACGGGGCACATCGCCGGCAAGCAGATCGACGGCTCGGCCGAGTAGACAGGTCCCATGCCCGAGGGTCACTCCGTCCACCGAATCGCCAACCAGTTCACCCGGCACTTCGTCGGCAAGCGCTGCGAGGTGTCCAGTCCGCAGGGGCGGTTCGCCGCCGGGGCCGCCCAGATCGACGGCAAGCGCATGATCGCTGCCCGTGCGGTGGCGAAGCAGACGTTCCTCGAGTTCGAGGGTGATCTGTTCCTGCGCGTCCACCTCGGGCTCTACGGTGCGTGGGACTTCGCCGGCGACCTGTCGACCGCCACGGCGCTGTCGGCCGACGACGACGGCGAGGAATCGCTCACCTCCATCGGTGCTCCACGCCTGGCGCGGTACCGGATGGCCGAGCAGGAGAAGGTCGAGGACCCGATCGAGTCGTTCCCGCCGGACCCCGTCGGCCAGGTGCGCGTCCGCATCCTGACCGAGGACACCGTCGCCGACCTGCGCGGCCCGACGGCCTGCGTGGTGGAGACCCCGGCCGAGGTGCAGCGTGCCCTCGACAAGCTCGGCCCCGACCCGATGAACGACGACGGTCCCGAGGCCGAGAAGACGTTCGTGGACAACGTCCGGAAGCGGAACGTCGCCATCGGCCAGCTGCTCATGGACCAGTCCGTGGTGAGCGGCATCGGCAACATCTACCGGGCCGAGCTGCTGTTCCGGCAGCGCATCGACCCGTACAAGGTCGGCAAGAAGATCACCGTCAAGCAGGCGAAGGCGCTGTGGGCGGACTGGTCGAAGCTGCTGCACGACGGCGTCCGCGACGGCCTGATGATGACGATGGACGGCCTGTCCGACGCCGAGTACAAGAAGGCGCAGCGGTCGCGCAAGGACCGGCACTGGGTCTACCACCGCCAGGGTGAGCCCTGTCGGGTGTGCGGCACCGAGATCCGGGTGGCCGACATGGCCGGCCGGAAGCTCTACTGGTGCCCGAAGGACCAGAAGTAGCGCGCTTCAGAGCTCTGAGTACGTGAACCGTCCGGCGATCGCGGTCGCGAGCACGCGCATCGACCGCAACGAGGACGACGACGCTGCCAGCGGGTCCGACCCGACGAGCACCAGGTCCGCGACGTCACCGACCGCGACGCTGACCCGACCGTCCGTCGACCCCTGCCACGCGGCGAGCGCCGAGAGTCGTTCGGCGGGGTGCCACGGGTCGCGGCCGTCCCGGTCGCGTCCCACGGCCGCCGCCATCGAGATCCACGGGTCGAGCGGCGCGACGGGGGCGTCCGACCCGAGCAGCAGCCGGGCACCGGCTCGGGCGAGCGACGCGAACGCGAAGGCACGGTCGGTGCGGCCCGCCCAGTGCCGGTCGGCGATGTCGCGGTCGTCCATGGCGTGCTCGGGCTGCACCGAGGCGGCCACCCCGAGCCTGGCGAACCGGTCGACGTCGGTGTCGACGAGCAGCTGTGCGTGCTCGATGGTGCCGCGGGCGCCGACGGCTTCGAAGACGTCGAGCGCGAGGGTGTTCGCCCGGTCGCCGATGGCGTGGATGGCGGGCACGAGTCCGGCGTCGACGGCTCGGCGGGTGATCGCGACGAGGTCGTCGAACTCCCACGCCAGCACGCCGGATCCGTCGGCCATGGCCGCGGTCCGGGTGCCGAGCGAGCCGTCCGTGACGACCTTGAACGGCCCCATCGTGAGGAGGCCGCGGGTCCGGTCGACGACGTCACCGGTGCGGAGTCCGCGGTCGATCGCCGCGTCGAGTTCGGCCGGGTAGACGCCGGACGCCACCCGGAGGGCGTCGGTGCCGGCGTGGATCCGGCGCGCCCAGCGGTCGAGGCCGAAGCGCATCTCGAGGTCGACGATGCCCGTCACACCGCGCGCGGCAGCGGCCTCCACGGCGTCGGCGACGTACCCGTCGAGCAGGTCGTCCGGCACCTGCGAGAGCGCACCGGTCACGTCGAAGGCGTCCTGCTCGCGCAGGATCCCGTCGTCACCCGCCTCGAGCGAGCGGCCGACGAGTGCGGAGAAGTGCGCGAGCGCGAGGGCGTTGCACCAGACCGCGTGCAGGTCACCGCTGATGACGACGGCCGGGAGGCCCGGTGCGGCCTGGTCGAGCAGCTCGCGTCGTGCGGGGGTCGGCCACAACCCGTCGCGGTAGCCGTGGCCGATCAGCACGCGGTCCGGCACCCCGGTCCGCGCGACCGCGGCGAGGAGGTCGGCGGTCGACTCCGCGGAGTCGCAGCCGGAGACGTCGACGCGGCGGCGCACGAGGGCCCACTGGTCGAAGTGCGTGTGGTGGTCGCGGAGGCCGGGGCCGAGCCAGGCGCCGGCCGCCTCGACGACCTCGGTGTCGGGACCGGCGGGGTCGAGCGTGCCGGCAGGCGCGATCTCGGTGACCAGGCCGTCGGCGATGCGGACGTCGGCAGGGGCCCCGGAGGTGCCCACCCTGCGGACGGTGCGGAGCAGGATCTCCATCACCGAGCCTCCCGGTCGTCGGCGCGCGCAGCGTGCGCTCGCTCCATCTCGTCGGCGAGCGCCGGCGACGCGTAGGGGCCGTCGCCGCGCAGACCGGCGATGATGCGGTCGACGACCTCGGGGGCCTTGTTCTGGGAGAGCTTCGCACGGGCGTCGAACCGGGTGACCCGGATCCGGATGCCCACGGTGCCCTTCGCCATCCGGCGTGCGGTCTCCTCGTCGATCTCGAGCGAGACCGGCTCCGGCATGACGCGCTCGAAGTGGTCGACGAGCTCGCCGAGCACCCGGAAGTTCTCGTCGTCGGACAGCAGCTCGGGCGTGCCCCACAGGTGGGCGGTCACGTGGTTCCAGGTCGGGACGAACTGCTCGGGCGGATACCAGGCGGGGGAGACGTAGCCGTGCGGACCCTGCACCACGACCAGGACCTCGTGGCGGCCGAGTTCGTGCGCGAGTTCGTCGGGGCGGCCGACGTGCGAGACGAGGACGACCTGGTCGGGGTCGTCGTCCGGCCCGGGTGTCTCGAGCAGGAACGGGTAGTGCGACGCGACGATCCCGGCGTCGGTGTGCGACACGATCGTGGCCCACGGGTTGCCGGCGACGAGGCGCTTGACCTCGTCGACGTCCGTCATCAGGAAGTGGGGTGTGTGCCGCATGGTCCGAGCGTGGCACACGGCCCCGGTCGAGCGCGACACCTGTCGTTTCGCCAGTGTTTCAGAACGGTAAAAGTTTCAGAGTTCATTGAAAGAAGCATTGTGCCGGGGGCTCGAACGGGCCTAGCTTCACTCATCAACGACGACCCGAGGAGACCCCCATGCGACGCAGGACCATCGCCGCCCTGGCCACGGCAGCCACACTGGCGCTCGTGGTGACCGGCTGTTCGGCGAGCGGCACGGCCGACTCCGCCGGCGGATCGAGCCTGGTGTACGCCACCGGCGAGCCCGACCACCTGACGCCCGGACGACAGACCGTCGCGTTCGACCAGGTGCAGAGCCTGTTCGCGCCGCTGACGCAGACCGACGCGAAGGGCGAGCTCCACGACGTCGCCGCGAAGAGCGTCGAGAGCGACGACGCCACCACGTGGACCATCACCCTCCGGGACGGCTGGACGTTCCAGAACGGCGAGGCCGTCACCCCGGAGAGCTACGTGAAGGCCTGGAACCACGTCGCCTACGGCCCCAACGCGTGGGAGAACAGCGGGCAGCTCGCCGCGATCGTCGGGTACACGGACCTCAACCCGGCGAAGGGCACCCCGAAGACGAAGGAGATGTCGGGGCTGCAGGTCACCGGCAAGGACACCTTCACGGTCACGCTCACCCACGCCGACAGCCAGTTCCCGCTCCAGCTCAGCCAGGCCCAGACGGCGTTCTACCCGATGCCCGAGGCCGCCTACGACGACCTGAAGGCGTACGACAAGAAGCCGATCGGGAACGGCCCCTACGAGATGCAGTCGGCGTGGAAGGCGGACAAGGAGTTCACCGTCACCGCGTGGAAGGACTACGAGGGCACGAAGCCGGTCACGAAGGACGTCACGTTCCGGAGCTACTCCGACATGAACACCGCCTACACCGACGTCCTCGCGGGCAACGCCGACGTGCTGTTCCTGCCGACCGACAAGATGACGAGCGCGAAGGCCGACTTCGGTGACCGCCTGCACTCCTTCGACGCCCCGGGCATCGACTACCTCGGCTTCCCGCTCTGGGACGACCGGTACTCCGACCCCGATGTCCGTCGGGCGATCTCGATGTCGATCGACCGTGACGAGGTGAACACGGCAATCTACGGCGGCCTGTACGAACCGGCCACCGCACTCACGCCCCCGTCGATGTCCGGCACCGAAGAGGGCATCTGCGGCGACGCGTGCGAGTTCGACGCCGCGGCTGCGAAGAAGCTCCTGGCGAAGTCCGGCGGCTTCGACGGCACGATCACGCTCGTCTACCCCGGTGGCAGCGGCCTCGACTCGCTCTACGAGGCGTACGCCAACCAGATCCGGCAGAACCTGGGCGTCGACACCGTCGCGAAGGCCACCACCGACTGGGCCTCGTACTACTCCGAGCTGACGGACAAGAAGGTCGCCGGCCCGCACTTCGGTCACTGGGGTGCGCTGTACATCAGTCAGCAGAACACCCTCCGCGCCCTGTTCACCCTGGCCGGCGGCTGCTCGCCCTGCACCGGGTACTACCAGTCCGACACCGTCGACGCGCTGCTCGCGAAGGCCGACTCGGCCGGCTCGCAGGACGAGGCGAACGAGTACTACACGAAGACGCAGGAGGCCGTCCTCGAGGACTTCCCCGTCGTCCCGACCTTCTTCGACAAGTACTCGTACGTCACGAGTGACAAGGTCACGAAGCTCCCCGCGGTCGCCGGCAGCCCGGTCGTCGCGCAGATCGCCGTGAAGTAGGGCACCGCCACATGGACCAGCGCACCATCCTCCGCCTGGCGGCCGAGGTCCCCGACCACGACGGCTTCCCGCTCGTCGACGACCTGCACGCCCGGTTCGACGCGCTCGCAGCGTCCCACCCGGACCAGGTCACGGTCACCCGGATCGGCACCAGCCGCCTCGGCGAACCACTGCACTCCTACCGGATCGGCACCGGGTCGCACGCCGCCGTCGTGGTCGGCGGCGTGCACCCGAACGAACCGATCGGTTCGTGGACGGCCCTGCACCTCGCCCAGACGGTGCTCACCGACGACGACGCCCGTGCGCTCGACGTCACCTGGCACATCGTCCCGACGATCGACCCGGACGGCATGCGGCTCAACGAGGCGTGGTTCCACGACCCGCACGACCGGGTGTTCTACTCGCGGCACTTCTACCGCCCGGCACCCGACAGCCAGGTGGAGTGGACGTTCCCGAACAGCCACAAGTCGGTGTACTTCGACCAGGTGCTGCCGGAGACGCTCGCGTTCATGCGGCTCATCGACGACACCGAGCCGGACCTGCTGGTGTCGCTGCACAACGGCGAGATGGGCGGGGTCTACTACTACCTGTCCGAGGACCTGCCCGACGTCGTCGACACCCTGCACGCGGTCCCCGCCGCGCTCGGGCTGCCGCTCGACACCGGGGAGCCCGAGTCGCCGTTCCTGCGCGAACTCGCCCCCGCGGTGTTCGCGATGGACGGGATCGAGACCGCGTACGACTACCTCGAAGGACTCGGGGTCGACCCGGGCGAGCACATCCACGGTGCGTCGAGTGCGGCGTGGGCGATGCGGCACGGAGCATTGTGCATGGTGGCCGAACTGCCGTACTGGAGCCACCCGGACGCCGACGACCAGACCTCGACCGACGAGTCGTACGCCGACCTGCTGCGGCGCTGCTCCGCCGAGCTCGGTGCCTCGGGCGAGGAACTCCAGCAGCTGCTCGACGAGGCGTCGCCGATGCTGTCGATCGAGTCGCCGTTCCTCGAGGCGTCGCGGGCCTTCGTGCCGATGCTCGTCGGCACGGCGGACACCGACCGCCGCCGGGCCGACCGCGAGCCGGCCGACCGGCGGGCCACCGTCGCGGAGCGCTTCGGCTGCGAGGACCTGGTCCGCTGCTTCCGGCTGCGCTACGGCGGCATGCTGCTGCGCGCGTTCGAGGCGGAGACCACCGCCGGTACGGCGTCCGCGCCGCTCCGGCGCCTGCGCGACCGCCTGGCGGAGCGCTACGCGCACTGGCAGGCCGACGCCGCCACCGAGGCGGACCCGATCCCGGTGCGGAAACTGGTGGGGGTGCAGTACGGGGCGATCCTCGCCTGCGCGGCGCACGTGGCGGACCCGACCCGCGCCTCCCGTCCGGTGTCGGCGGCCGTGTCGGGAGGCGCGTGATGCGTCCCACGCTCGCCGTCGGTCGCCGGCTCGGCGGCCTGGCCATCGTGTTCCTCGGGGTGACGTTCCTCATCTACGCGATGACGTTCGCGCTGCCCGGTGACCCGATCCGGGCGCTCGGCGGCGACCGGCCGCTCAGCGACGCGGTCGTCCGCACGCTCCGGGCCGAGTACCACCTGGACCAGCCGCTCTGGCTGCAGTACGTGCAGTACGTCGGCGGGCTGTTCCGCGGCGACTTCGGCACCGACTTCAACGGGCAGTCCGTCGGCGAGCAGATGGCCTCGCGGTGGCCCGTCACGATCACCCTGGCGCTCACCGCGTGGGCCCTCGAGATCGTCCTGGGCATCGGGCTCGGGGTGCTCTCCGCCCTGAAGCGCGGGACCGCCCTCGACAAGACGGTCCTCGTCGGCACCATCGTCGTCGGTGCGATCCCCGTGTTCGTCCTCGGCGTCGCCCTGCAGCTCGTGTTCTCGGTGCGGCTGCACTGGTTCCCGGTCGCCGGCGTCACCGCGGGCTGGCCGACGGCGTACATCCTGCCGGCGTTCGTCATCGCGCTCTTCGGCCTCGCAGCGGTGTCCCGGCTCACCCGCACCTCGATGATCGAGACCCTCGACGCCGACTACGTCCGGACCGCACGGGCCAAGGGGCTCGCACCCGGTCGGATCGTCGGCGTGCACGTGATGCGGAACTCGCTCATCCCCACCGCCACCTACCTGGCGACCGACCTCGGGTACCTGATGGGTGGCACCGTGATCATCGAGGGCATCTTCAACCTGCCCGGCGTCGGCAACCTGCTGTTCCAGGGCATCCGGTCGCACGAGGGCGCCGTCGTCGTCGGCATCTCGACCGCGCTCATCCTGGTGTTCCTCGTCACGAGCGTGCTCGTCGACCTGCTGCACGCCGCCCTCGACCCCCGCGTCCGGACCGGAGCAGCCGCATGACCACCTCAGCGCTCAGTGCCACCGTCGAACCCGTCGTCGGCGGCCGACGACGACCCCTGCTGGCCGCGGCCCGCACCCCGGGCTTCTGGGTGCCGGCATCGGTCCTGGTCGTCGTGCTGCTCATCGCGTCGTTCCCGCAGCTGTTCGCCGGACTGTTCGGCCACGGCGACCCCCGGGTGTGCGACCTCGGGCAGAGCGGCGCCTCGCCGACCAGCGGGCACCCGTTCGGCTTCGACCTGCAGGGCTGCGACGTGTACGCCAACGTCGTCTACGGCACCCGGTCGTCGATCGCCGTCGCGGTGCTCACCACCGTGCTCGCCGGCATGGTCGCCGTCGTCGTCGGGACGATCGCCGGCATGGTCGGCGGCTGGGTCGACGCCGTGCTCGGTCGCCTGACCGACGTGTTCCTCGGCTTCCCGTTCCTGCTCGGCGCCGTCGTGGTGCTCAACAGCGTGGGGGAGCGGTCCGTGCTGACGGTGTCGCTCGTGCTCGCGCTGTTCGGGTGGCCGACGATGGCCCGGCTCGTGCGGTCGAGCGTCCGCAGCGTGCGGAACGCCGAGTTCGTGCTCGCCGCCCGCACGATGGGGCTGTCCACCTGGCGGATCACCACCCGGTACGTGCTGCCGTCGTCGATCTCGCCGCTGCTCGTGCTCGCGACCATCACCGTCGGCGGCGTCATCGTGTCCGAGTCGTCGCTGACCTACCTCGGCATCGGGCTCGAGAGCCCGGCGATCTCGTGGGGACTGCAGCTCTCCGCCGCGACGTCGCAGTTCCTCCGCGCCCCGCACATGCTCATCGCACCCGCGGCGTTCCTCGCCGTCACGGTGCTCTCCGTCATCGCGCTCGGCGACACGCTGCGCGCCGCGCTCGACCCGCGTCGGCGCTGACCTGCACGGTGCACGCCGCGTCGCGGTGGGCACCGTCGCGACCGACGCGCCAGACTCGAACCACCGCCCTTCGAAAGGACCACCGTGACCGACACCCTCTCCGCGTACCGGAAGACCCTGCCCTACATCCACGAGTGGGTGTCGTACAAGGTCTGGCAGCTGCGGGTGCCGGGCGTGCAGGTCGCCATCGGGTTCGGCGGCGAGGTGCTGTTCGACGAGGCCTGGGGCTACGCCGACGTCGAGGCCGGGCGCCGCCTGACCACCACCGACCTGTTCCGCATCGCCTCGCACTCGAAGACCTTCACCGCGACGGCACTGCTCCAGCTCGCCGAGCGCGGGTCGCTCCGGCTCGACGACACCGTCGGCACGTACGTCCCGGCGCTGGTCGACGGCGGCTCCCCGCTCGCCGACGCCACGATCCGTGAGCTCATGGAGATGGGTGCCGGGGTCATCCGCGACGGCCACGACGGCGACTACTGGTCGCTCCTGCGCCCGTTCCCCGACGAGCAGGAGCTTTTGGCACTCGTGCTCGACCGCGGGCAGAAGGTCCCCACCGGGTCGTCGTTCAACTACTCGAACCTCGGCTACTCGCTGCTCGGGCTCGTCATCGCCGCGGTCTCCGGGCAGTCCTACAACGACTTCGTCCGCGAGTCGATCACCGAACCCCTGGGCCTGCGGAACACCGGCCCCGACTGGGACCCCACGCGCGCCGACGACTTCGTGGTCGGCTACACCGGGTTCCACACCGCGCGGCAGCGGCAGCGCATCGACCACGTGGACACCCACGCCATGGCCGCCGCCACCGGGTTCCACGGCACCGCCTCCGACCTGGTCAAGTACTTCTCGCAGCACGTCATCGGGGCCGGCAGCCTGCTCGACGACCACTCGAAGCGACTCGCGCAGCGCAAGGCCTGGAGCGCCACCGACGACCCGGCCGCCCGCGGCTACGGCGCCGGGTTCATCGTCGACCGCATCGGAGGCCGCGACGTCCGCGGCCACTCGGGCGGGTTCCCCGGGCACATCACGCAGTCGCTGTTCGACCCGGCATCCGGACTCGTCGTGTCCGTCATGACGAGCGCCGCCGCCGGGCCCGCCACCCTCATCGCCACCGCCGTCGTGCAGATGCTCGACGCCGCGGCGGACACGTCCGCGCCGGGCACCCCCGTGCCCGACGACGTCGACACCGCCGCGTACACCGGACGCTTCGCCAACCCGTGGGGCGTCAGCGACATCGCCCGCATCGGCGACCGGCTCGTCGAGGTCGACCCGTCCGGACCCGAACCGCTCGACACCCCCACCCGGCTCGAGGTCGTCGACGCGGACACGCTCCGGATGACGCACGGCAACCGCTTCGGCTCGGTCGACGAGGACATCACCTTCACGCGCGACGCCGACGGCGCCGTCCGGTCGATCCGCGCCGGCGGTGGCATGACCGAGGAACCGTGGACGATCCCGACCGAGTCGCCCGAGGTCGCGGCAGGGCTGGCACCGTGAGCGACGACGGTGTCGGGCGCGACGACGTCGTGCTCGAACCCGAGCGTCAGGCGTTCGTCGAGGAGTTCGCCCTCATGCTCAACGACGGTGCGGGCATGGCGCTCACCGACGCCCGCGTGCTCGGCTACCTCATGATGACCCGCGCGCCGCACTCGTCGTCCGCCGATCTCCAACGCGCGCTCGGCGCCAGCTCGGGTTCGGTCTCGATGGCGACGCGCCGGCTCGTCGACTCCGGGTTCGTGAAGCGGCAGATCGTCGCCGGCGAGCGCAGCCACTACTTCCGCGCCGAGGCCGACGTCTGGGGCTCCTGGCTCGCCGGGGAACGGAAGTACCTCGACCGGCAGCGCGACATCATCGGACACGGCCTGGCGGTGGTCGAGCACGCCGGCCGCACCGGGGCGGGCGACGTCGACGCCGAGGTCCGCGAGCGCCTGCTCAACGGCCGCGACTACATGCAGTGGTTGCAGGGCCACCACCACAAGATGCTCGAGGACTGGGAGGCGTTCAAGGCCGCCCGCGACCGCACCGACCGCTCGGAGACCCCATGACCGACGTCCTGACCGTCGACCACCTGTCCGTGACCTTCGACGTCGACGGCGCCGAGGTCCGCGCGGTCGACGACGCCTCGTTCACCGTCGGCCGCGGCGAGGTCGTCGCCGTCGTCGGGGAGTCCGGATCCGGCAAGAGCATGACCGCGATGACGGCGATGGGGATCGCGCCGGACGGCGCGCGGTCCTCCGGCAGCATCCGGCTCGGCGACCTCGAGGTGCTCGGCACCGACGAACGCACCCTGCGCGGGGTCCGCGGCCGCAGCGTGTCGATGATCTTCCAGGACCCGTCGGCCGCGCTCAACCCGGTGTTCACGGTCGGGTTCCAGCTGGCCGAGGCCGTCCGCCGCGCCGACGCCTCGCACGACCGCGCCGCCGTCCGGCACCGTTCGCTCGAGCTCCTGCGTGCCGTCGAGGTGCCGGAACCCGAACGCCGGCTCGGCCAGTACCCGCACGAGCTCTCCGGCGGACAGGCGCAGCGGGTGATGATCGCGATGGCGCTCGCCGCCGACCCCGACCTGCTCATCGCCGACGAGCCGACGACCGCACTCGACGTCACGGTGCAGGCCGAGGTGCTCGACGTCCTGCGTGCGCTGCGCGAACGCACCGGCACCGCGATCCTCCTCATCACCCACGACATGGGCGTCGTCGCCGACATCGCCGACCGCGTGGTCGTCATGCGCCGCGGTCGCGTCGTCGAGACGGGCACCGTCGCCGCGGTCTTCGCCGCACCGTCCGCCGACTACACCCGTGACCTGCTCGCTGCGGTCCCACGCATGGGCACCGAGGTCGGCCGGGAGGCGCGGGTCGACCCCGTCACGGAGGCCCCGTCGGTCGTCCTCGACGTCCGGCACCTCGTGGTCGAGTACGGCGGTGCACTGCGCGGGCGGTTCCGCGCGGTCGACGACGTGTCGTTCACGGTCGGTCGCGGTGAGATCGTCGGACTCGTGGGCGAGTCCGGCAGCGGCAAGACCACCATCGGCCGCGCCGCCGTGGGGCTCGCACCGATCACGTCCGGTTCGGTCGTCGTCGAGGGCACCGACGTGGCAGTCGCCCGGCGAGCAGCGCGCCGGGAGATGCGGCGACACGTCGGCGTGGTCTTCCAGAACCCGCTCCGGTCGCTCAACCCGCGCTACACGGTCGGACAGACCGTCGCCGAGCCGCTCCGGCAGATCCTGCGCCTGCCGTCGGCCCAGATCGACGAACGGGTGGACCGGCTGCTCGCCGACGTCGGCCTGGACGGCGGGTACCGCGAGCGCTTCCCGCACGAGCTCTCCGGCGGACAACGGCAGCGCGTCGCGATCGCACGCGCCGTCGCACTCGACCCCGCACTGCTCATCGCCGACGAGCCGACGAGCGCCCTCGACGTCTCGGTGCAGGCGCGGGTGCTCGACGTCTTCCGCGAGCTGCAGGAACGTCTCGGCTTCGCGTGCCTGTTCGTCACCCACGACCTGGCCGTGGTCGACACGCTGTGCGACCGGGTCGTCGTGCTGCACGGCGGGAAGGTCGCCGAGCAGGGGAGTCGCGACGCCATCCTCCGGTCGCCGCAGGACCCCTACACGCGTCGACTCATCCAGGCCGCGCCGGTGCCGGACCCGGACGAGCAGGCAGTGCGCCGATCCGAGCGCCTGGCGGCACGGGCCGGCTGAGGGGCGCTCGCCGGCTCAGCGTCGTTGCGGGCTCAGCGTCGTTGCGGAGTCAGCGCACCTCGGCCGAGGCCCAGAGCGCGTTCACGCCCCGGCCCACCGGACGCAGGAGCGGGACGGCGACGAGCACCGTCGCCGCCAGGTAGGCCACGGTCTGCAGCAGCCCCGGGACGGAGAACGCGATGCCGAGTGCCTCCTGCGGCAGCGCCGTGAGGAGCACCGCGTTCGACAGCAGCGCGGTGACGAACCACAGCGACGCCCCCACGGTGACGACCCAGCCGACGGCCCGCTGCACGCCGTCCTCGTTCCGGACGGTCAGCACGCCGAACGCCACGAGTGCACCCTGCGCGACGACGAGGAGCACCGCGGTGGCCCAACCCGGCGCGGGCCACAAGAGCGCGAACGCCAGGACCGACACCGCGAACGCGAGCGCCCGACGGTCCCGAGCGCGCACCGCGGCGACGAGCACGACCGCACCCGCCAGCCCGGCGAGCGCCGTGGCGACGAGGAGCAGTCCGTTCGGCAGGTCCCACGGCGCGAGCCAGATCGTCCCGACCAGTCCGCGCGCCCCGAACACGACCGCTGCGACGACCGCCGCGGCCGAGACCACCCGAACCCCCGTGATGTTCTGCATGCCCGCACACTACGCGCAGCCCGCGCGGCGGGGAAAGCATGTTCTGTCCGGGCGGCTGACGGTCCTGGTTCGCGAACCGCGGGATTCGTGAACCAGAACCGTCAGAACCTCCGAGGGAGGTCGGTCTCCGGTGCGGGGACCCGCTGCAGCGCGCGTCGCATGGAGGCGGTGGTGCTGAAGCCGAAGCGTGCAGCGACCTCGGCGGGACGGTCACCCCGGGTGAGTGCACTCCGGACGCCGAGGCTCCGGAACCACCGCCCGAGCTGGGCCGGCGTGCAGCCCGTGGTCTCGGTGCACCGACGCTCGAGGGTGCGCGGAGACATGCCGACGCCGTCGAGCAGGTCCGCAGTCGAGTGCCCGCCCGCCGGGTCGAAGAGCCGGTCGAGGACCCTCGCCAGGCTGTTGTCGCGCAGCAAGGGCGGTGGGTTGTCGTGGAGCACGGTCGTGACCACGAGTCGCGCGAGCGCATCCTGCTGCACGCCGTGCCACCGGCCGCCGTCGAGGTGACCGACGTGACGCAGCGCCAGCACGACGTCCGCCGACGGGAAGCCCGCGGGCTGGGTGGTGGCGATCGACGGGAGCGCGAGGACCTCGGCAGCGAGTGGCCCCAGCGTCGCCGATCCGACGACGACGCCGGTGTCGGCGAACAGGGCCTCGTGCGGGAAGTCGTACGAAGGAGCAGTTCGAGGCGGACCGTGCCGCTCGGGGTCGGAGCCGATCGACGTCGTCGGGTGCTGCTCGACCAGTGCGGCTCCACCAGCCTCGATGAACACGAGTGTGTCGTCGCGGTGGAGCCAGACCGGCCGGTGCCGGGTCGCAACCCAGGCGTGCGTACCGTCCGGATCGAGATCGAGCGTCCAGCGGTCGTCGTCGGATCGGATCTCCTCGCCGGGCCCGACCTCGAGGCCGACGGCGTCGATCAGTGCTCGGAGTGCGTCGCCCATCACCACGAGCATGTCCTGCGGGCCGTCCCGCGACGATCGGCCTCGGGAGATCTGTGGAGAGGGGGGATAACCCCACCCGGGGTGGGGAGGGGGCAGGATGGGGGAACGGCCCCTCGATCGCGAGGCTGGAGTCATGACCGACACCGACCGCCTCGACCAGGCGCGAACCGTCCCGCTGGACGACGTCACGCCCTCGCCCGACCAGGCCCAGACCGTCCCGTTGGGCGACTCCGTCCCACCTGGAGCCACCAAGCCGATGCCGCAGTACCCGCGACAGCACGACCAGCAGACGCCGCCGGCGTCGTGGGGAGCGACCCCGCCGAACGGATCGGCGCCGGGTGGCGGCCGGGGCGGTAGTGCGGGCTCCGGCATGACCGCCGGCGCGTTCTACCGCGAGTCGTGGAAGCGCCTGCCGCGCGACTTCGGCTACATGGCCCTGACCGGGGTGCTGCTCTGCACGCTCTACTTCGCGTTCCCCGCGGCGATCTTCGGCGGCGGCTTCCGCGACCTGTTCAACCCGTTCGTGCTGCTGATGTTCTTCATCGCGCTGTTCGTGGCGCGGTGGCTCGGACAGTTCGAGAAGCTCCGCATCGGATGGGCCGACCGGCGTCCGATCCGCCCGGTGGACTGGACGCCCCGCTGGCAGCAGAACTGGTGGACGCGCACCGGTTCCGCGGTCGCCAACCCGCACTACTGGCTCTACCTGCTGCACGCAGCGGTCGTCTACCCGCTCGTCGCGCTCTTCACCGTGAGCGCCGGCGTCCTGTTGCTCGCCGGGTTCCTCTGGCCCGTCGGGCTCGCGGTGGTCGCGTTCGCGAACGGACTGAGTGCTCAGTACTTCGGGTGGGACATGACCTCCGTCGTCGGGTTCGGGTTCCTCGGGTTGCTGTCGATGGCCGCCTCGGTCGTGCTGTTCCCGCTCTGGGCCCGTGGCTCGGTCATCGCGCACTACTGGGTGGACTTCGGTCTGCTCGGCGGGTTCCGTGCCGAGCAGCTCGAGCAGCGCGTCGCCGGACTCCAGGCCTCCCGTGCCGGTGCCGTGACCGCCGAGGGTCAGGCCCTGCGCCAGATCGAGCGCGACCTCCACGACGGCCCTCAGCAGCGCCTGGTGCGGCTCCGGATGGACCTGTCGGCAGCGGAACGCGCGTTCGAGAAGGACCCGCAGAAGGCGAAGCAGCTGATCGGCGAGGCCTCCGAGCACGCGCAGGACGCCCTCGACGAACTGCGTGCGCTGTCCCGCGGGTTCGCCCCGCCGATCCTGCTCGACCGCGGGCTCGTGGCGGCCCTCGAAGCGCTCGTCGCCCGCACCCCGATCCCGGTCGGCCTCGACGTCCGCCTGCCGGAGGGCCTCGAGCTCGCGACGGAGATCCAGCGCAACGTGTACTTCACGGTGAGCGAGCTCCTGACGAACACCATGAAGCACGCCGGTGCCACGACCGCCGGGGTGTACCTCGGCCTCGTGGTCGACGCCTCCGGGCTCTGGTACCTGACCGTCAGCGTGACCGACGACGGCCGCGGCGGAGCACGACCCCAGCAGGGCCACGGCATCGAGGGCCTGATCGGCCGGATGCGCGCGCTCGACGGCGACCTGGTCGTCGCGAGCCCCGAGGGCGGCCCGACCGAGGCCACGGCGCGGATCCCGCTCGGTGCCCTGAACGGCGTCCCCACGACGGCGAACCCGCGGTCGTGACCCGACGGGAGCGCCCGCGCTCCCACTAGGCTGGTCGGCATGACAGACGGCCCGGATGCAGCACGCATCCGGGCCGTCGTCGTCGACGACGCCGTCCTGCTGCGCGAGGGCCTGGCCCGCGTGCTCGACGAAGCCGGCATCGACGTCATCGGTCAGTACGCGGACGCCCGTGCGTTCCTCGCGACGCTGCCGGACGGCGCTCCCGACGTCGTCGTCATGGACGTCCGGATGCCGCCGACCTTCACCGACGAAGGCGTCCGCGCCGCCGTCGAGACCCGTCGGATCGCCCCGCGCACCGGGGTCCTGCTCCTCTCGCAGTACGTCGAGGCCACCTACGCCGAAGACGTCCTCGCCGCCGGTGCGACGGGCATCGGCTACCTGCTCAAGGACCGCGTCACCCGGCTCGAGGAGATCGACGACGCCGTTCGTCGGATCGCGGCCGGTGGCACCGTGCTCGACCCCGAGGTCGTCACGCAGCTGATGAGCCGGCGGCGCGACCCACTCGCCGCGCTCACCCCGCGCGAACGCGACGTGCTCGGCTTGATGGCCGAGGGGCGCACGAACGCGGCCATCGCCCGCGCCCTCGTCATCGGCACCGGCGCCGTCGAGAAGCACGTGTCGAGCATCTTCGGCAAGCTCGCGCTCGAGGACACCGGCGAGGACCACCGCCGCGTCCTCGCCGTGCTCGCCTACCTCGGATGAGCCGGTCCCGCGGATGAACCAGGCCCGCGGCACCGACCGGATCCCGGCTCCGCTGCTCGCCCTCACCGCGATGGTGTCCGTCCAGCTCGGTGCCGCGATCGCGAAGACCCACTTCGACGACGTCGGCGCGGTCGGGGCCGCGACGCTCCGGCTCGTGATCGGCGCAGTGGTGCTCGCGCTGGTCGTCCGTCCCCGCGTCGGGCACTGGACCCGCGCGCAGTGGCTCGGCGCGGTCGGCCTCGGGCTGGCGCTCGGCGGTATGAACGTCTTCATCTACCTGGCCTTCGCGACCATCCCGATCGGGGTCGCGGTGACGATCGAGTTCCTCGGTCCGCTCGCCCTGTCCCTCGTGCACACCCGGCGGTGGCGGGACGCGCTCTGGGCCGCCCTGGCGCTCGCCGGCGTCGTGCTGCTCGGGGTCGGCCCGAGCGCCGTGACCGAGGTCGGCGGCGTGGTCTGGGCCGTGCTCGCGGCGGCGTGCTGGGCGGGCTACATCGTGATGAACCGGCACGTCGGCGCCGCGATCCCGGGTGTCGACGGCCTGGTGGTGTCGATGGTGGTCGCGATGCTCGTGTCGCTGCCGTTCGGGCTCCCGTCCGCGATCGACGGCGTGGCCCGCGAACCCGTGCTCCTGCTCGTCTTCGGCGCGGTCGCGGTGCTGTCGAGCGTGCTGCCCTACGCCCTCGAGATGCTGGCGCTGCGGCGGATGCCGACGCGGGTGTTCGGCGTGCTGCAGAGTCTCGGCCCGGCGATCGCCGCGCTGGCCGGTCTCGTGGTGCTCAGCGAGGGGCTGTCCGTGCTGGAGACGGTGGCGCTGGTGTGCGTCACCGCTGCGAGCGTCGGCGTCACGCTGTCCGCGCGCCGCCGACGCCGCTGAACGACCGTCTACTCGTCGCCGAGGAAGTCGGCGTACGTGGGTTCCGTGTGCTCGCCCGACAGCAGGGCCGGATCGTTGACCCGGGCCTCGACGTAGGCGCTGATGACCTCGGGCGGGGTGAGCACGTGGGCGACCCAGGACGGCACCGCTGTGTTCTTCATGGTGCCTCCTCGTCCCGGAGCGACACTCGAACGAATGCCTCGATCAGTGAGTTACTTGCCGAACCGGTGTTCGACAAACCATCCTCGGGGTGCGAGCAGAAGTCAACGCGCTGCGTTCTGCGGACTCCGCATCGCGCGCTCCGCCTGGTCGGCGCGCAGGGTGCGGTGCTTCACGGCGGACCGCCACACCCACGCGTCCGCCTGCTGTCCGAACTGGGCCCACTCGACCATGACGGCATCGCGGGTCCAGCTCTTCGCGAAGGCCTTCACCCGGACGTGGAATGTCGGGAACTGGATCCACGCCCAGACCGGCACGGGGGTGACGGCGTGGCAGACGTCGGGCCCGCGGGCGTCCTCTGAGAGCGAGTAGGCGCGCGGACGTTCGACCTCCGGGTGCTCCGGGGGCTGCCACCGGTTCTCGCGACGCCGTCCCACGACGGTATTCGAACGTGTGTTCGAACGGGAGTCAAGTCCGCCGCGCGCCGTGGACGGACGCCGACGTGCCGCTCGGCGTGTCGGGCAGCGGTCAGGGCTGCGCGCGCGCCGTCGATTCCCGCACGCTCAAGGTCAGTGGTGGTCCGGGCCGTGACGCCAGCGGTGCAGTGGCGTCGATCTGCGCGCGCAGGAGCGTCGCCGCACGCTGTCCGAGCTCCACGGTGTCGCGGGTCAGCGAGGTGATGGACGGCCGGACGAGCTGGATCATCGCCGAGTCGTCGAAGGACACGATCGAGACGTCGGTCGGCACCGCGACGCCCATCTCGCTCGCGACCCCGAGTCCGGCGACCGCCAGGACGTCGTTGTCGTACACGATCGCCGTCGGCCGACTGCTGCGGGACAGCAGGGTCCGGGTCGCACTCGCGCCGGCCTCGGCCGAGTAGTCGGTCGGGATCGACACGGCGTCCGTGAGCCCCTCGGTCGCCGCGAAGGCCCGGACGCGGCCGATCCGCATGGCGGTGTGCTCGAACTCGGGGCGCCCGGCGACGTGCGCGATCCGACGGTGCCCGAGCGCGTGCAGGTACCGCAGGACCGTGTCGGTCGCGTCGCCGTCGTCGATCCACACGCTCGGTGCGGAGCCCTCGGGTGAGGGATGGGAGCCGACGACGACCGTGGGCATGCCGAGTTCGGCGAGCAGGGTGAGCCGGTCGTCGTCGCGCCGCGGGTCGATGACGACGACGCCGTCGACCCGGTGCCCGCGCCACCAGGCCCGGTAGGTCTCGAGTTCCTCGGCCGCGTCGCGCGCCACGAGCAGGTTCATCCCGACGTGGGTGCCGGCGAGCCCGAGTTGGATGCCGGAGATCAGGTCGCCGAAGAACGACTCGGTGCCGAGTGTGCGGGCCGGCCGGTTCAGCACGAAGCCGATCGAGCCGGCCTTCGCGCCACCCAGGGCGCGCGCTGCGGTGTGCGGTTGCCAGTCGAGTTCCCGAGCGATCGCGCGGACGCGTTCGCGCGTCTCGTCGGACACGCCGGGGCGGTCGTTGAGGGCGAACGAGACCGCACTGACGGACACGCCGGCACGCGCGGCGATGTCAGAGATCGTCGTTCGACGGTTCGTGGCCACGGGCTTGACTATAGCGTTTTAGTCCTCCATAGTCACTGCCACAAGCGGGTTCAGGGACAGGAACTGAACCGGTTCAGCACGATGACCACGCAGGATGACGAGGGAGTCAGACGCCATGAGGACCACCACACGTGCGACGAGGAGCCGCGCCGCAGCGCTGCTCGCAGGAGCTGCCGCCACGGCACTCGTCCTGACCGGCTGCTCGAGCGGCGGCAACGCGGCCGACACCGGCAGCGGGGAGATCAGCGGGTCGATCACGCTGCAGACGTGGGCGCTCACGCCGACGTACACGGGCTACCTGAACGGGGTGATCGCCGACTTCGAGAAGGCCCACCCCGACGCGAAGGTCAAGCTGCAGGACCAGCCGGGCGACGGCTACGCCGACAAGGTGCTCAGCCAGGCGTCGTCGAACTCGCTGCCCGACGTCATCAACCTGCCGCCGGACATCGCCTTGCCGCTCGCGAAGCGTGGGTTCCTGCAGGACGTCGCGAAGGACGACACGAAGCTCGCGAGCACGTACGTCGCCGGCGCGCTCGATTCCTACAAGTACAAGGGCGTCGACGGCACGTTCGGGTACCCCTGGTACCTCAACACCGACGTCGACTACTGGAACGCGACGATGTTCGCGAAGTGCGGCCTCGACGCGAAGAACCCGCCGAAGACCACCGACGAGCTGTTCACGCAGGCGAAGACCATGCACGAGAACTGCCCGACCGACTACCTGATGAGCCGGAAGCCCGGTCTCGGCGACTTCACCCTCGCCGGCGTGAAGGTCCTCAACGCGGACGGCACGAAGTTCACCTTCGCCGACTCGTCGACGGCCGCCGACCTGATCGAGCGCTACAAGGACGCGTACCAGGACGGCTACATGCCCTCGAACGTGCTGAACAGCGACTACCTCGGCAACTCGACGCTGTTCACGCAGCAGAAGGTCGCCTGGACCACGGGCGGCGCGACCTCGCTCGCCGACTTCGAGAAGAACAACCCGTCGCTCAAGGGCAAGGTCACCGTCAGCCCGGCCCTCGACACCCCGCCGCTCTACGTGCAGGGCCTGTCGGTGTCGGCCAAGTCGAAGCACCTCGCCACCGCCGAGGCGTTCGCGGAGTTCATGACGAACGCGGAGAACCAAGAGGCCTTCGCGCACAAGGTCAACATCTTCCCGTCGACCACGTCGTCGCAGTCCGACCCGTACTTCTCGAAGGACGACGGCACCGTCAACGGCGAGGCCCGTGTCCTGGCGAACGAGGCCCTGAAGACCGCGAAGGTCCTCAACCCGGTCGAGGCGAACTCCGCGATGACGGACTTCCTCGACCAGCAGATCGCCCTCGCCATGAAGGGCCAGGTGGCGCCGGAGAAGGCGCTGCAGACCGCCCAGACCAAGATGAACAGCCTGCTGGCCAACGGCTGATGCGCGCCAACCGCTGGTTCACGCCCTGGCTGCTCGTCCTGCCGGCCCTCGTCTGGCTCGTCGCGTTCAGCCTCTGGCCGTCGATCAACACCGTCCGGCTGTCGTTCACGAACGCGAGCCCGCTGGGGGGCGTGAGCCAGTGGGTCGGGCTCGAGAACTTCGAGACCCTGCTCGCCGATCCGCAGGTGTGGGAGGCGCTGCTCAACAGTGTCATCTACATGGCGATCTGCCTGCCCCTGCTGACCGTGCTGCCGCTGCTCATCGCGGTGCTCGTCCAGCAGAAACTCCCCGGGATCGCGTTCTTCCGCACGGCGTTCTACACGCCGGTCATCGCGTCGGCCGTGGTCGTCGGGCTCATCTGGACCTGGATCCTCGACGACCGCGGCGTCATCAACGAGATGGCGCAGGCGCTCGGCGTCGTGCAGGGCAGCGTCCCGTTCCTGACCGACCGGTGGCTGCTGCTCCTCAGCGCGATCAGCCTGACGGTCTGGAAGGGCCTCGGCTACTACATGATCATCTTCCTCGCGGCCCTCGGGAACGTCGGCAAGGACCTGCACGAAGCCGCCGCCCTCGACGGTGCCGGATCGGTGCGCCGGTTCTGGTCGGTCACCATGCCGGGGGTCCGCGGCACCATGACGCTCGTCGGGATCCTGGTGTGCGTCTCCGCGCTCCGGGTGTTCAGCGAGCTCTACATCCTCACCAACGGCACCGGTGGACCCGGCGGGCAGGACAACTCGCTCGTCATGCTCATCCAGCAGTACGCCCGCGGCTTCACCGGCAACCTCGGCTACGCGTCCGCCCTGAGCCTCCTGCTCTTCGTCGTGACGCTGATCCCGATGCTCGCCCTCGCGCGGATGAACAGCAAGGCGGACAAGTGACGAACACGACGACCACCGAACCCGCCCTGGGCGGGGCGCGCGGTGCAGCCAGCCCGACGCCGGACGTGACGGGCGCGACGGACGCGGGACGGGCCTCCCGGCCGAACGGACGAGACGGACGAGACGGACGCAAGCGCCGTCGCGCGGTCTGGGGTGTCATGTCCACCCGCGAGAAGGTCGTGCGCTACGTCCTGCTCATCGTGGTGCTCTTCATCACGATCGGCCCGTTCCTGTGGCAGCTGTCCACCTCGCTCAAGGGTGCCGGCGAGGACATCTACACCGCGAACCCGTCGTTCATCCCGACCGAGCCGACCATCGAGAACTACCTCAAGGTGGCCGCCGCGATCCCGGTGTGGCGCTACATCGGGAACTCGCTGCTCGTCGCCGCGATCGACGTGTTCGGCAACATCGTCTTCGCGACGCTCGCCGGCTTCGCCCTCGCGCGGCTGCAGTGGCGGCACCGCAAGCTCGTGCTCGGACTGTTCCTCGCCACCCTCGTCCTGCCCGGCGAGGCGACGATCATCTCGCAGTTCGTCACCGTCAAGGACCTCGGCCTCGCCGACAACCTGGTCGGCGTCGCCCTACCCGGCATGATCGCCGCACTCAACGTGCTGCTCATGTTCAACGCGTTCCGGCAGATCCCCGAGGAGATCGACCAGGCCGCGGTGATGGACGGTGCGAACGCGATGCAGCGGCTGCGGTACATCTCGTTGCCCGCCGTGCAGGGGACGATCGCCGTCATCGCGATCTTCTCGTTCATCGGGGCGTGGGACGACTTCCTGTGGCCACTCATCGTGCTGCAGTCGCCGGAGAACCTCACCCTGACCGTCGGGTTGCAGTACCTGCAGGGCACGTTCGCGACCGACCAGCGCATGATCGCCGCCGGCACCATGATCGCGTTCATCCCGATCGCCGTGATCTTCGCCGTCCTGCAGCGCTTCTTCTTCAAGGGCGTCGAAGAGGGCGGTGTGAAGGGCTGATGCGCTTCGGGGTCAACTACACGCCCTCGGTCGGCTGGTTCCACTCGTGGCTCGACTTCTCACCGTCGGACACCGCCAGGGACCTCGAGGCGATCGCCTCGCTCGGCGCCGACCACGTGCGGATCTTCCCGCTCTGGCCGGTGGTGCATCCGAACCGCACCCTCATCCGGGCGTCGGCACTGCAGGACGTCGCGACGGTCGTGGACATCGCCGGCTCGTTCGGACTCGACGTCAACGTCGACGCCCTGCAGGGGCACCTGTCGAGCTTCGACTTCGTGCCGTCGTGGCTGGACAGCTGGCACCGTCGGAACATGTTCACCGACCCGGACGTCGTCGCGTCGACCGCGGCGTACGTCCGGGCGCTCGCCGCAGCGGTCGCGGACAAGCCGAACCTGCTCGGCATCACCATCGGCAACGAGGTGAACCAGTTCGCGCACGAGCCGCACCCCGCCCCGCACGACATCACGGCGGACCAGGGGCACGCGTGGGCGGCGGAGATGGTCGCGGCGGCACGGTCCGGGCTCGCGTCCGGTCCGTCCGGTTCGGCAGGTCCGGACGGTTCGTCCGGCCGGGAGGCCCGGCTCGACTCGTCCGCGTCGGCTCCGTCCGGCAGCGGGTCGCGTCCACGGCCGCTGGTCACCGTCGCGCAGTACGACGCGGCCTGGTACGACGACGCGCAGCCGTTCGGACCGGAGCACGCGGCGGACCACGGTGACGCCACCGTCACGCACTCGTGGGTGTTCAACGGCTCGGCGGCCCTGCACGGCGCACTCGGACCGGGATCGGTGCGGCATGGGGAGTACCTGCTCCAGCTCGCCGCCGCGTGGAACCGCGACCCCGCACGGCCGAACTGGCTGCAGGAGGTCGGGGCGCCCACCAACGTCGTCGATCCCGCCGACGCCGCCTCGTTCACCGAGCAGACCATCCGGCACGTGCTCGGGGCGCAGCAGGTGCTCGGTGTCACGTGGTGGTGCTCGCACGACGTCGCCAGGTCGCTCGCCGACTTCCCGGAGCTCGAGTACGACCTCGGGCTCTTCACCAACGACGGCCGGATCAAGCCCGCTGGCGAGGCCTTCGCGGCCGTCGCACGGTCCGGCGCCACCGACACCGCTGCTGCGCCGCCGGCCACGGCGCTCGTGCTCGACGACGTGCTGCCCGACGGCTCGGACCGACACGGGATGCGTGCCGACTGCGCCCCCGGCGGACGGTTCGCCGCCGCCTGGCTCGCGGTCGCGTCGGCGGAACCGGACGGTCGCGGCCCGCAGGTCGTCCTGCGGTCCCGGCTCGGCGACACCGGGATGCTCGCCGCCCGTGGCATCGACCGCTGCGTCGACGTGCCCACCGAGCTCGACTCCACGTCCATCCGCGTCGCGCACCCCGCGACCACGCGCTGACCCGCGCCCACGCCCCGACCCTGGAAGGCTCCATGCACGACGACATCCCCCTCACCACCGGACGGGCCCGCCGGGTCCTCGACGAGCGCATCACGCCGGCGGTGCACGCCACCGCCGTGCCGTTGGAGACCGCCTGGCACGAGCTGCCGGGGGAGCCGATCCCGCCGGCGCAGGGACTCGCGCTCGAGTTCACGCCGTACGAGGTCGGCATGCCCTGGGGTGCGGCCTGGGGGACGACCTGGTTCCGGCTGACCGGGACGGTACCGAGCGAGTGGGCCGGACGCCGGGTGGAAGCCGTCGTCGACCTCGGCTTCGACAAGAACATGCCGGGGTTCCAGTGCGAGGCGCTCGTGTACCTGGCCGACGGCACGCCGGTGAAGTCGATCAACCCGCGCAACCAGTGGGTTCTGCTGACGGAACGGGCCGAGGGCGGCGAGACGATCGAGCTCTTCGTCGAGGCGGCGTCGAACCCGGTCCTGCTCGACTACCACCCCTTCCTCGTCACGCACGAGGGCGACATCCAGACCTCGTCGTCGAAGCGGCTGTACACCTCGCGCCGGATGGACCTCGCCGTGTTCGAGTCCGAGGTGCACGAGCTCGCGCTCGACATCGACGTCCTGCTCGAACTGCAGGCCGAGCTGCCCGAGGGACCGCGACGGATGCGGATCCTGCAAGCCCTCGACGACGCGCTGGACCGGCTCGATCTGCAGCACATCGCAGCGACCGCGGGTGACGCGCGTGCGGCGCTCGCCGAGGTGCTCGCCGCCCCGGCAGAGGCCTCGGCGCACACCATCTCGGCGATCGGCCACGCGCACATCGACTCCGCCTGGCTCTGGCCGGTCCGCGAGACGATCCGCAAGGTCGCCCGCACCACCTCGACGATGACCGAGCTCATCGACCAGACCGACGACTTCCTGTACGGCATGTCGAGCGCCCAGCAGTACGCCTGGATCAAGGAACACCGCCCCGAGGTCTACGCCCGGGTGCAGGCCGCCGTAGAGGCCGGACGGTTCCTGCCGATCGGCGGCATGTGGGTCGAGTCCGACACCGTGATGCCGACCGGCGAGAGCATCGTCCGCCAGTTCTCGCAGGGGCAGCGGTTCTTCGAGCGCGAGTTCGGCATCCGACCCAAGGGCGTCTGGCTGCCGGACAGCTTCGGGTACTCGCCGGCGCTGCCGCAGCTCATGCGCCGTGCGGGCTTCGAGTGGTTCTTCACGCAGAAGATCTCGTGGAACCAGGTCAACAAGTTCCCGCACCACACGTTCCTGTGGGAGGGCATCGACGGCTCACGGGTGTTCTCGCACTTCCCGTCGATGGACACCTACAACTCGCGCCTGTCCGGCAGCGAGGTCGCGAAGGCCTCCCGCCAGTTCCGTGAGAACCGGCTCGCCACCGGGTCGATCGCCCCGGTGGGCTGGGGCGACGGCGGTGGTGGCACCACCCGCGAGATGACCGGGACGGCCGCACGGCTCGCCGACCTCGAGGGCAGCGCGAAGGTCCGCTGGGAGCACCCCGACACGTTCTTCGACCGCGCGAAGGCCGAACTGCCGGACCCGCCGGTGTGGGTGGGGGAGCTGTACCTCGAGCTGCACCGCGCCACCCTGACCAGCCAGCACGGCACCAAGCAGGGCAACCGCCGGTGCGAACAGCTCCTCATCGAGGCCGAGCTCTGGGCCACGACCGCCGCCGCACGCAGCGACTTCGCCTACCCGTACGACGAGCTCGACGCCCTGTGGCAGCAGGTGCTGCTCCAGCAGTTCCACGACATCCTGCCGGGCACCTCGATCGCCTGGGTGCACCGCGAAGCCGAGGCGAAGTACGCCGAGACGGCCGCGGCGCTGACCGCGATCATCGGCCAGGTGCTCTCGGCGCTCGCCGGTACCGGGCAGGCAGCCGTCGTCGTGAACCCGGCCCCGTTCCTCCAGGCCGGCGCACCCGCGCAGGGCGCGGTCCTGGCGACCGACGTGGCGGAACCGACCGCTGTCACGCTGACGGAGCAGGACGGCGGGTACGTGCTGGCGAACGAGCTGGTGCGCGTGACGGTCACCGACCAGGGACTCGTCACGAGCGCCGTCGACCTGGCCAGCGGGCGCGAGGCGATCGCCGCCGGGCAGGCCGCGAACCTGCTGCAGCTGCACCAGGACTTCCCGAACATGTGGGACGCGTGGGACGTCGACCGGTACTACCGGAACCGCGTCGAGGACCTCGTGGCGGTCACTGGGTTGACAGCCTCGGTCGACGACGCCGGTGTCGCCCGGGTCGTCGTGTCGCGGTCCTTCGGTGACTCGACCGTGCGGCAGGAGATCGTCCTCGCACCGGACTCCCGCACGCTCGAGTTCGACCAGACGACCGACTGGCACGAGACCGAGAAGTTCCTCAAGGTCGCGTTCCCGCTCGACGTTCGCGCCGAGCACACCGTCGCCGAGACGCAGTTCGGGGCGCAGAAGCGGGTGACGCACACGAACACCTCGTGGGAGGCCGCGAAGTTCGAGACGTCGATGCACCGCTACGTGCTGGTGTCCGAACCGGGCTTCGGCGTCGCGCTCGTGAACGACTCGATCCACGGGTTCGACACCACCCGCGACGCCGTTGACGGGCACGTCACCACCACCGTGCGGCTGTCGCTGCTGCGCGCACCGCGGTTCCCCGACCCCGAGACGGACCAGGGCGTGCAGACGCACCGGTACGGCATCGTCATCGGGACGGACCCGCTCGGAGCCACCGCGGCCGGCGTCCGGATGAACGCCGGCGCGCGGACCGTCACCGGGACGCACGGGTTCGCGCCGCTCGTGCGGGTGTCCGGCGGGGTCGTGCTGTCGAGCGTCAAGCTCGCCGACGACCGCTCCGGCGACCTGGTCGTGCGGGTGTACGAGCCGGTGGGGCGGCGGGGGACCGGGGGGATCGCGGTCGACGGGCCCTTCGGACCGGCTGCCGAGGTCACCCTGCTCGAAGAGCCGTTGACCGACACGGATGCGTCGTCGTTCGCCGTCGACGCGTACGAGGTGCGGACCTTCCGGTTCCCGCGCGTCTGAGACCCCGGTCGGCGACCGCCGGCCGGTTCACCACTCGAAGGGGAGTGTCATGAAGAAGTCCATGAAGTTCGGGATCGTGGCGGCAATCGCCGCGATGGTGGCGGCGCCACTGGTGCCGTCAGCCGCGACCGCAGCACCGACCGCTGCTGCAGCCGCCGCCGGCACTGCCGCCGCGACGAAGTCGGGGCCGACGAGCATCGCCTACGTCGAGGTCAACAACGACCAGCTCGCGAACGTCGGCCGCTACACGCTGTCCGGCGGTGCGAACGCCTTCGACGTCGCGATCATCTTCGCGGCGAACATCAACTGGAACGGCTCCAAGGCAGTTCTGGTCAACAACGACAAGGTGCAGGCGACCCTCGACAACGCTGCCACGCAGATCAAGCCGCTGCAGGCGAAGGGCATCAAGGTGTCGCTGTCGGTCCTCGGCAACCACCAGGGTGCGGGCATCGCCAACTTCCCGACCCAGGCCGCGGCGTCGGACTTCGCGTCCCAGATCGCCGCCACCGTGTCGAAGTACGGACTCGACGGCGTCGACCTCGACGACGAGTACTCCGACTACGGCGCGAACGGCACCCCGCAGCCGAACCAGCAGTCGATCGGCTGGCTCATCACCGCGCTGCGTGCCCAGATGCCCGGCAAGCTCATCTCGTTCTACGACATCGGCCCGGCCTCGTCCTCGCTGTCGTCGTCGAGCAGCACCGTCGGCTCGAAGCTCGACTACGCCTGGAACCCCTACTACGGCACGTACTCGGCGCCGTCGATCCCGGGACTCGACAAGTCCAGGTTGTCCGCTGCCGCGGTGGACATCCAGAACACCTCGCAGTCGACGGCGGTGTCGCTCGCGCAGCGCACGAAGGCGGACGGGTACGGCGTCTTCATGACGTACAACCTGCCGGGAGGTGACAAGTCCGCCTATGTCTCCGCCCTGACGCAGAAGCTCTACGGGCAGGCCGCGTCGTACCGCTGACCCTTCCGTCCTGACGGCTGCTCGCGCCCCGTGCTCCCCGGTTCCGGCCTGGAGGCACGGGGCGCGTCCGTCGTCCACGTCCCGCTGGCTCCGGGGAGGCACCAGTTCCTCCTTGCGCTTGACGGTTCCGGTTCGCAGATCCCGGTGATCGTGAACCGGAACCGTCATGGACCGAGATCGAAGCCCGGTCCGGCGCGCTCGACGGCGCGGCCGTACGATCGCGACATGGAGCTCGAGTTCCGCGGTGAGGTGATCGAGTGGCGCGGCCCGGCGCCCTTCTTCTTCGCCGTCGTGCCGCCGGACGCCGCCGAGGTCATCGCCGACCTCGCGCCGATGCTCACCTACGGGTGGGGTGTGATCCCCGCCCGGGTGACGATCGGCCCGGTGACCTGGACGACCTCGTTGTTCCCGAAGGACGGCGGGTACCTCGTGCCGCTCCGGGCGGCCGAGCGCAAGCGTGCCCGGGTCGTACTGGGGGACGCCCCGCAGATCACGCTCGAGCTCGGCGGCCCCTGACCTGCGACCACCCCGGCGATCCCGTCAGGAGGGCGGGTCGTCCGAGGGCGCCGGAGTCCGTGGCGTCGCCGGACCGGCCCGCCGGAGGCGCTCGACCCGATCGCTGAGGTAGGAGATCATCAGCGCCGTCGCGGTCCCGACGATCGCGACACCGCCGACCATCAGGAGGACCGCGTACAGGCGCCCGAGGTCGGTCACCGGGTAGGTGTCGCCGTACCCGACGGTCGCGATGGTCACGGCAGCCCACCACAGCGCCGTGCCGAGGCTCGTGATCGTGGCACCGGGCGCATTCCGTTCCGTCTGGAGCGTGGCGAGTGCGATGAAGTACACGAAGAGTGCTCCGTACGCGGCGGCTGAGAGCAGGACCCGCATGCGGACCGCGTCGCCGGCATCGCGCAGTGCGATCCGGTCGAACAAGCGGATGGCTCGGAGGGCGCGGAACAACGGCAACGCGATCGCGAGGACGTCGGCCGGGTGGTGCACGAGGAACTCGAGCCGCTCCCCTCGCGGCGACAGCACCGCCCGGACGGCGACGTCGGCAGCGAACACGACCACGGTCGCGACGAGGAAGGCCTCCATCGCAGCGCTGAGTGGGCCGTGCGTGGTCGGGGACAGGACGACGACGGAGTAGTCGACGATGAAGACGAGGCTGATCACCGCCATCGGGAAACCGGTCGCACGCTCCCACCGAGTGCGTGCCGACGTCGACTGGCTGCGGCCTGCCCCGGGTGTCCGGCCGACGGGCGTCACCATGCGGTCGCCGACTTCCGGTCCGGGCTCGCTGGTCCGGCACCGCTGGGCACCGCGATCATCTCCGGCGCCCTCGAGACGACGAGCCACGCGGGCAGGATCGCGACGCAGAGCACGGCGAGCACGGGGACGTTGCCGGTCACGGCGACGCCGATGAAGAGCGCGATCCATCCGTCGCGTGCGACGGCGAGCACGACGCCGACGACACCGCTGGCGATCGCGACGGTGAGCGGGATGGACGGCCAGATGGTCTGTGCGAGCAGGCCGAGGGTCGTCCCGATGAAGACGGCGGGGAAGATCCGACCGCCGCGGAAGCCACTCGCGGCGGCGATGAGCAGGGCACCGCACTTCACCGCGAGGATCGTCACGAGCGCAGCGGCGTCGAGCCGCTCGTGTTCACTGACGAGTTCGCGTACTTCGTCGGCACCGTTGAACAGGGTCACCGGACCGCCGATCACCCCGAGCAGTCCGAGCGCGACGCCACCGAGCGTGACCGCGAGGACGGGTCCGGGCAGGTGGTGGACGGCTCGGTGCAGCAGCGGGAAGAGTGCGGCGAGACTGACACCGAGTCCGGCCCCGGCCGTCGTGATGCCGGCCGCGCTCCACAGGTCGGCGAGCGCGGGCGATGCGTAGTCGGGAAGCGGCACCGCGAACTGCGGATGCGCGATGAGCGTCATGGTCACGGCAGCGGTCCCCGCCGCGACCAGCGGGAGGAAGAGCCGGTCCCAGAGCGCCGTCCGTCCGACCGCGGCGCTCGCCGGTCCGGTGAAGACCAGAGCTGCCGCGACGGGCGTCCCGAACAGCGCGCCGATCGTCGCCGCCGCAGCGAGCTCGACGACGAGGGCCCGCGGGACGAGCGCACGCACGCGGTTGGTCGCGGACACGAGGACCCCGGTGGTCACGGCGATCACGGGGTTCTCCGGACCCAGGCTGACGCCGCCCCCGAGGCCGAGGACGGTGGCCAGCGCGAGCGAGGGCAGGGAGCGCGCCGGGAGCGGGTCCGCGATGAGTTCGGTCGTCGCTGAGTCTCGCCCGCCGTGCCCGGGGACGTAGCGCAGCACCAGGCCGACCAGCAGTCCGGTGGCGGCGAGCACGCCGAAGATCCACCACCCGGCGGTGGCGTCGACCCCGATCAGGTCGGGGACCACCTGCCAGGCCAACAGCTCGAGCGCCGATCCGACTGCCTCGAGGACGAAGAGGACGGCTGCCGCGACGACTCCGATCACCAACGCGGGGAGTGCCAGGACCAGGAGCCGCCGCACGGGAACGGGTTCCGGCAGCGCCGCGGGGCTGTCCGGTTCGTCAGGGCCGCGGTCCTTCGTCATCGACGGCCCCGAGGACTCATCGGGACCCAGCAGTGTCCGCGGTCGGTGCGGCTGGTGTGGCCGCTGCGACCGGAGCCGTGGTCCGTCCAGCTGACTCGTTCACTCCGAGGGCCGCGACCGCCCCGACGACCACGACGGCAGGCAGCAACCAGAGCGCCTGCTGGTAGTCGGCGAGCACGGGCTCCGCGGGCAGGAACGCGCTCGGGATGGAGGTGAGGAGACCGCCGATGATGAAGCAGACCCCGTTGACGATCGCGGACGCGCTGCCGATGAGGGACCCCGGCACGGCCTCGGCAGCGATCGTGAACCCCAGCATGTGCGCGCCGGCGAAGAACCCGATGGCGAACATGAGCACGAGTGCGGCACCGTTGCCCACCTGCGGGAAGTAGATCACGAGGACGATCGCGACCGCTTGGAGCAGGAGCCCGGTGAACGCCGGCCACTTCCGGCTGCGCCACCGGTCGGACACGACGTTCACCATCGGGGCGCCGACGGCCAGGCCGAGCCACGCGAGCGCGGTCAGGATCGTCGCGAAGTCCGTTGCAGCGCCGCGCGCCTCCATGATCCGGGGCCCCCAGAGCACCCCGACGGCCAGCATCGCTCCGAAGGACGTGCCGGCGAGGACGGACGCGAGGTCGACCTGCACACTGGCGAACGACCGGCCGAGGTCACGGAAGATCTGGCGCACCACGCCGGGCTCGCCGACGGAGCTCCGGACGTCGTCGTCCGTGCTGGCCGCTGGCGCTGGCGCCGGCGCCGGGTTCCGGACGAACACCACGAACAGCACCGCGAGGAGCACCCCGAAGGCACCGAAGGCGACGAGGAGCTCCTGCCAGTCCATCTGCCCGAGCACCGCGAGGATGAGCGGTTGGCCGACGGCTGAGCCGAGCGACGCGAACGTCTGGACGAGACCGAACATCAGCCCGTACTTGGCTGCGTCGAACCACTTGCCACCGAGGTAGCCGGCGCCGACGAACCCGAACGACGATCCGATCGCGAGCACGGTCTGCGCGATCGCGAGGGTCGCGAAGTTCGTCGTCCCGGCGTAGAGGAAGGCGCCGACGGCGACGAGGGCAACGGCGATCGCCATCAGCGGACGGCTGCCGAACCGGTCCAGGAGCGCTCCGGAGAAGAACTGCACGACCGCGAACGCCCAGGTGTAGATCGACGCGGCGAGGCCGATCTCGGCGATCGTGAGGTGCGCAGACTGCTGGATGTCCGGCGAGACGACGGCGTAACCGGTCTGGATCGCGAAGAGCCACACGACGAAGACCGTCGCGAGCACCCAGACGAGCCACGCCTCGGGGCCGCCGATCGTCCGGTGCCCCTCGAACCACCGGTGCGAACCGTGCGCGTAGGCAGTGTGACCAGATGACATCGTTCCTTCCCCTATCGTTCGTCGTTCGTGTGTGTGGTCGGAGTGGGGCCGTCGTCGCGACGGTGCGCCAGCCGTCCGGCGATGTAGGTGGCGGCGACGGCTCGGTCGTCCGCCATCACCGAGAGCACGAAGAGCTGTTCGTCCAGCGAGTCGACGGTCTGGCGTCGGAAGCGGAGCAGATCGGTCGCCTGCGTGTCCAGGACGACGAGGTCGGCGTCCTTCCCGACCTCGACGGACCCGATGCGGTCCTCCAGGCCGAGTGCCTCGGCGCCCCCGAGCGTCGCGAGGTAGAACATCTTCACGGCGTCCAGCGGGTACTGGGTCATCTGCGCGACCTTGTAGGCCTCGTTCATCGTGCTCAGCAGGGAGAAGCTGGTGCCGGCGCCGATGTCCGTGCCGAGCCCCACCTTCATCGGGTGCGGCCCCGACTTCGCCTGGTGGATGTGGAACAGCCCGCTGCCGAGGAACAGGTTCGACGTCGGGCAGTGCGAGATCGCGGTGCCGCTCTCGGCACACCGCAGACGCTCCGCGGCAGTGAGGTGCACCCCGTGCGCGAGTACCGTGCCCGCGCCGAGCAGTCCCGCGTGGTCGTACACGTCGAGGTACCCGGACCGGTCGGGGAAGAGCGACCGTACCCAGGCGATCTCGCCGAGGTTCTCGGAGATGTGCGTCTGCACGAGGGTGGTGGGGAACTCACGGTGCAGCGTGGCGGCGGCGTCGAGCTGGGCCTCGGTGCTCGTCGGCGCGAAGCGCGGCGTGATCGCGTACTGGCTGCGACCGACTCCGTGCCAGCGCTCGATGAGCGCCTTCGACTCCTCGTACCCGCGCTCGGCGGTGTCCAGGAGTCCCGTCGGTGCGTTCCGGTCCATCAGGACCTTGCCGCCGACCATGAGCATGTTCCGTCGTGCGGCCTCCGCGAAGAACGCGTCGACCGACGCCGGGTACACCGCGCAGAACGTCAACGCGGTGGTCGTGCCGTTCGCCAGGAGTTGGTCGAAGAACACGCGGGCGACGTGCTCTGCGTGCGCAGGGTCGGAGAAGCGCTGCTCCTCGATGAACGTGTACTCGTTGAGCCAGTCGATCAGCTGCGCGCCGAACGCTGCGATGATGCCGGTCTGCACGTAGTGCACGTGCGTGTCCACGAAGCCCGCGCTGATGATCGCTCCGGGGTAGTGGTCGACGACCGCGTCGGCGGGGAGCGTCCGGCCGAGGTCGGCGAACGAACCGACCGCAGCGATGCGGCCGTCCTCGACGACGACGAGGCCGTCCTCGAACTCGACCAGGACCTCGTCGTCACGGTGGCGGAACGGGTCCCCGACCACGGTGACGACGTGGCCGCGGACAGCGGTCGGTGCTGGATCGTTCATGCGAGCGTCTCCTTCTGACGATCGGTCCGCGGGGTGCGGAGGAACAGCGCCCCGATCGCCGCGATGGCGATCAACGCGGGCATGGGCCAGAGCGCTGCCTTGTAGTCCTGGAGCGACGGCGCATCCGGGAGCAGGGTCCCGGGGAACCCGAGGAGCACCCCGCCGAGCACGAAGCAGACTCCGTTGACGATGGCTGCGGCAGTCCCGATGAGGTGCCGGTCGACGGCCTCGCTGGCGATGGTGAACCCGAGCATCTGCACGCCGGAGAACAGTCCGACCGCGAACATGAGGACGATCGCCGCACCGGAACCCGGCGACGGCAGGGCGATCACCAGGGCGACCGCGATCCCCTGGAGCAGGAGCGCACCGACCGCCGGGCCTCGTCGGCTGCGCCAGCGATCCGACACGACGTTCACGATCGGTGCGCCGACGGCCAGGCCGAGCCACGCCACGGCGGTCAGCACCGTCGCGAACGCGGTGGAGAACCCGCGGGACTCCATCATCCGGGGACCCCACAGTGTCCCGATGGCGAGCATGGTCCCGAACGACGCTCCGGCGATCAGCGACGAGATCAGCACCTGCCGGCTCCGGAAACACCGCGCGAGCGCGCCGGACACCGTGATCGTCTCGTGCTCCACGCGATCGTCGGACGTCGCGTGCGGGGGAGTTCCGTCCGGCCGGTTCCGGACGAACGCGGCGAACAGGACCACGAGCAGGACACCGAACGCCGCGAACCCGACGATGAGCTGCTGCCACGTGAGCGCGTGCAGCGCCACGAGCACGAGCGGTTGTCCGACGGCCGACCCGAGCGACGCCAGTGCCTGCACCAAGCCGAACATGAGCCCGTAGCGCGCGGCATCGAACCACGAGCCGCCGATGTAGCCGGCGCCGACGAACCCGAACGACGCGCCCAGGGCGAGCACGACCTGCGCGATCGCCAGCGTCGCGAACCCGGTGGTGCCGGCGTACAGGAAAGCGCCGACCGTCACCAGTGCGACTGCTGCCGTGAGGATCGGCCAGCTGCCGAACCGGTCGAGGAGCGTGCCCGAGAAGAACTGCGCGACTGCGAAGACCCACGTGTAGGTCGACCCCGCGAGACCGATCTGCGCCACGGTGAGGTGCGCACTCGTCTGGATCTCCGGCGAGATCACGGCGTACGCGGTCTGGATGGCGAAGATCCACACGACGAAGACGCTCGCCAGGAGCCAGACGAGCCACGCGTGCCGGCCGTTGCGCGGAGCCGTTGCCGCAGCGGGCCGCGGACCACGGAGCGACGGCCTCGACGTCTCCATCACGGTTCCTCCCTGTGGGCGACCCACCCGGCCGGTCGCTGGCGCACGGTACGGCGACGGAACGACCACCGGCGTCACCCCGACCGGGTGAAGTGCCGCAGCGGAGCGTCGACCTACGGTGGGCCGATCGACGGGAGCACTCCATGGACACCACGCCACTCATCTCCGAGCACGGCCTCATCGGCGACCTCCAGACCGCGGCGCTCGTCTCGACCGACGGCAGCATCGACTGGCTGTGCCTGCCGCGCTTCGACTCGCCGGCGGTGTTCACCGCGCTCGTCGACCCGGTCCGCGGTGGCTTCTGCCGGATCCGTCCCACCACGGAGACCTACACGAGCAAGCAGCTCTACCTCCCCGACACCGCCGTCCTGGTCACGCGCTTCATGACGGAGCGCGGTGTGGCGGAGATCATCGACTTCATGCCGGTGACGGACGACGTCGACTCGTCCCCGCGGCATCGACTGGTCCGGATCGTGCACGTGGTCCGAGGTGAAATGGAGCTCCAGTTCGACCTCCGTCCCGCGTTCGACTACGGCCGTGCCGTGCACACCGTCGAGCGGACGGAGCACGGCGCCGCCTTCCGCGCCGGTGACGAGCAGCTCACCGTGCACCTCGCCGGCACACTCACCGACCAGCTCCGCGTCGACGCCGTGGAAGGCGATGCCGGAGGTCCTGCCCTGCACGGCAGGGGAACGCTGCGCGTCGGTGACGTCGGCGGCGGCATGCTCGAGTACGGCGCCGCCGCCGAACCCCGGCGCTTCTCACCGGAGGAGGGCAGCGCGCTCTTCGACGAGACGATCCGTTTCTGGCGAGGGTGGCTGCAGCGGTCCACCTACCGCGGTCGGTGGCGCGAGCAGATGAACCGCTCGGCGATCACGTTGAAGCTCCTCACCTACCGTCCGACCGGCGCACTCGTCGCTGCGCCGACCGCGGGACTGCCGGAGCAGATCGGCGGTGAGCGGAACTGGGACTACCGCTTCACGTGGATCCGCGACGCCTCGTTCTCGGTCGCTGCGCTCCTCGGCATGGGGTTCATCGACGAGGCGCGCTCCTACATCGAGTGGCTCGCTGACCGCATGCGCGAACAGGTCGGAACCGACTCCGGTCCCCTGAAGATCATGTACCGCGTCGACGGCTCGTCGGACCTCGTCGAGGAGGAGCTCCCGCACCTCGACGGGTACGCCGCATCGCGTCCGGTCCGGATCGGGAACGGGGCATCCGACCAGCTGCAGCTCGACGTGTACGGCGAGGCGCTCGATGCGATCTTCGCGGCGGACCGACACGGCGTCCAGATCGGTCACGCGACGTGGACCGACCTGACCGCGGTGCTCGACTGGCTCGCAGCGCACTGGGACGAGCCGGACGAAGGCGTGTGGGAGACCCGCGGCGGCCGGAAGGACTTCACCTACGGTCGCATCAACTCGTGGGCGGCGTTCGACCGCGGGATCCGGCTCGCCCGCGCACACGGCCGACCGGGCGACGTGGAACGGTGGACGGCCGAGCGCGACCGGATCTACGAGCAGGTGATGCGTCGTGGCTGGAACGAGGAGCGCGGCGCGTTCGTCCAGCACTTCGACACCGACGTCGTCGACGCGGCCGTGCTCCGGATGGCCGCCGTCGGCATGATCGCGTCCGACGATCCCCTCTGGGCCTCGACGCTCGTCGCGATCGAGGACGGCCTGGTGTCCGACAGTCTCGTGTACCGGTACGACCCGGCCGCCTCCCCGGACGGGCTGCGTGGCGCTGAAGGGACCTTCTCGCTGTGCACCTTCTGGTACGTGGAGTCACTCGCTCGAGCGGGACGGCTCGACGAGGCGCGACTCATGTTCGAGAAGATGCTCACCTACGCGAACCACGTCGGCCTCTACTCCGAGGAGATCGGTCTGACCGGCGAGCAGCTCGGCAACTTCCCGCAGGCGTTCACGCACCTCGCGCTCATCAACGCCGGCCTCGCGCTCGACGCTGAGCTCGACGCGGGTCGGCACGGACGTGGACGGCACTGACGTGGACGGCACTGACGTGGACGGCACGGACGTGGACGGCACGGACGAAGGTGCGCGGGTGCTCCTGCCGGTCGGCACTGTGTTCACGCCTGACGACATCGTGTTCCACGCGGGCAAGGGGACCCGGTCGCTCGAGGAGGCGATCGCCGGTGCCGACGTGCTCGTCAGCTGTCCGCACGCGGGCGCGGCGATCCCGGCGGAACTCGACCGGTTCCTCGCGCCGCAGTTCACCAGACGGCTGCAGTACGACTTCACCGACGTGTCGACCAGCGCGGTCGTCCGGCGGTGGGCGGCGATCGACCCGCGGATCGTGGCGGTCGAGAACCCGCACCCGCGGATGATCCGCGACCCGAACCGCGCACGTCCGGCCGACCTCGCCGCTGACCTGCGCTCAGCGTTCGAGCGGGTGCGCGCGGCAGGGCCGGGGCGACGCGTCGACCTCAGCGGCGTCGACGCGATCCGACCGGTGACGTTCTCGTTCTTCCCGCTGCTCCAACCGCCGACGGACGCCGCTGCCCTCGAGGAGCTGGCCGAGACGTTCGAAGCGGTCGCGGAGCACGGGCTCGGCGTCTACGAACGGACCCGCGACGACCTGCTCGAGCGGTTCGTGGAGTCGGCGTTCGTGACGCGCCGATCGATCGTGACGCTCTCCTTCCACGACACGATGAACCACACGACGCGCCTCGACGGCGCCATCGACGTCGACCGGGACCCGGCGGATCGACTGCCCGCGGTCGTCGCGCTGTCGAACCGCGGTGACGCCGCCGGCGAGCCCCGGGGCGACCAGCCCGTCACGATGGGCCCGTCGAGGCTCCGAGCCCTGGCCGCCGCACACCGGACCGGGTTCCGGGCACCTGACGACGCGGTCACCCTCAACCAGCCCTACCTCGGCAGCCAGGAGATCATCCGGGCCGGACGGCGGTTCCGCGAGCTCGCGCCGGAGGCGTCGCGGCGCGGGGTGACGCTCGACGCGGTGCAGGCAGAGTTCCTCCGCGAGTTCCTGCTGGGACCGGCGAACACCGACGTGCTCAGCCGACCCGGTACCGGGTGGATCGAGCCGGACCCGGCACGGGTGGACGAACTCGCCCGTGCCTGCCGCGACGCGTGGGACGAGTACCGCGCGGCCGTCGCCGGCTGACCCGGACGCGCTGCCGTCCGCCGGCACGGGCTCAGCCCCAGAGGACGCCGAACAGTGCGCCGAACGCGATCGTCGTGACCGCGAGGACGAGGGTCGGCACGAAGAACGAGTGGTCGACGAGCTTCGTCCCGAGCTTCGTGCTGCCCGTCGCGTCGAAGTTCGCCGCCGCGATCTGCGACCCGTTCGTCGGCAGGAGGTAGATCCCGGCGAACGCACCCGCCCACATCCCGCTGAGCAGCCCGAGGGGGATCCCCGCGGCGAGCCCGATCGGCACGATGGTCCGCGTCGCCGTCGACTGGCTCGTCGTCAACACGCAGACGAGGAAGACGCCCAGCGCGAAGATCCACGGCGCCGCCGACACGAGTCCGCCGATCGAGTCGGAGATCTGTTCCGTGTAGTGGGCGAGGAACGTGTCGGTCAGCCACGCGAGCCCGAACAGCGCGACGGCCGAGACCATGCCGGCCCGGAACACGGTGGTCGTCGGGACCTCGCTCACCTTCGGACGGCTGATCAGGAGGATGAGCGTCCCCACGACGAACATCACGATCTCGATGATCGGCGTCATGCCCACCGGGACACCGTCCGCGTCGAGCGGGCGGATACCGGTGAACAGCCCGAACGCGACGATGGCGAACACTCCGAGGAAGAACACGATCGCGGCGTTCCGTCCACGCGCGGTCACCGTGACCTCGGCCTGCTTGACGGATCCGCTCGCGTCGGGCGCGGGGAGCGTGCCCGCCGCGATCCGCGCCTGGATGGCCGGATCGTCGGCGATGTCCTTGCCGAGGCGGCGGACGACGAACGACGACACCACGATCCCGACCACGGCTGCCGGGATGGTCACCTTGAGGATGTCGACGAGCTCGAAACCGTACGGTTGCACCTCGGTGAGGGTGACCATCGCCGCCATGGCGGCCGACACGGGGCTGCAGGCGAGGGCGACGCCGGTGGCGACCACCGACAACGACAACGGGCGCGACGGACGGATGCCGTTCCGGTAGGACAGGTCCTGGATGACGGGGAGCAGCGGGTACAGGATGTTCGACGTCCCGGCGCCGACGGAGAACAGGAACGCGACGAGCGGCGCGATGAGCGTGATCTGCTTCGGGTGACTCGAGATGATCTTCGCTGCGACGGACACCATCCAGTCGATGCCGCCCGACACCTGCATCACGCTCGACGCGACGACGACCGAGATGACGATGAGGAGCGCGTCGACGGGCGGTGAACCCGGCGGGAGACGGAACACGAACACGAGGATCGCGACGCCGACACCGCCCCAGAGCCCGAGCGCGACGCCGGAGAACCGGGTCCCCATGACGATGCAGCCGAGCACGACCAACAACTCGACGATGAACAGTACGACGTCCATGGCGGACCCCTCGCCGTCCGCCGGGCCCCTGATGGCACCGGCGTGATGCGCAGAGCATAAGTCGGAAGCGCCGACTCCGGACGGGGATCGGCCCGGAGCCGGACCCGGGGACGGCAACATCACCCGGATCGGATGACGGGGAGCGATGGAGGGAGGAACGAGAGAGGGGATGACGGGAATCGAACCCGCGTGGCCAGTTTGGAAGACTGGGGCTCTACCATTGAGCTACATCCCCGCGCCTGCGCACCAGGCGCAGCCAGACCATCGTAGCGGACGAACGAGTACCGAACGAACGAGCACGACATGCCAGGGCGCGTCATCCCCAAGCCGGACGCCGGCGCCGAGCGCACGATCCGCTGGTCGCGCGTGGTCTCCTACGCGCTGGTGGTCCTCGCCGCGATCGTGTTCTCGATGCGCCCGGAGCTGTTCGGCGATCCGCAGTCGCAGCCCGCGCACGCCCTGCTGCACGTGTGGCGGATCGTCGTCGGCATCGTGCTCGCGATCACGGCGCTCGGGGTCCAGGTGGTGGTCGGCGTGCGGTGGCGCAACGGCCTGCGACGCGCCGCAGCGGACGAGTGACGTCCCTCCCGGGAACCGCGCACCGGGGGACCGCTAGACTCATCGGCGTCGCATGCGCCCTTCGGCGCGCGCGGACACCCTGGCCCAGTCAAACGGGGCGTAGCTCAGCTTGGTAGAGCGCCCGCTTTGGGAGCGGGAGGTCGCAGGTTCAACTCCTGTCGCCCCGACCAGGTCCTCGAGAACCATCGACCACACGAACGTCAACCAACAGGAGAACATCCCGTGGCCACCAGCACCGTCGACAAGGTGAGCGACACCCGCGTCAAGCTCACCGTGAACGTGACGCCGGAAGATCTCAAGCCGAGCATCGACCACGCGTACAAGCACATCGCCGAGCAGATCAACATCCCCGGCTTCCGCAAGGGCAAGGTCCCGCCGGCGATCGTCGACCAGCGCGTCGGCCGTGGCGAGGTCCTGAACCACGCCGTCGGTGACGCCATCGACAACTTCTACCGCCAGGCGGTCGAAGAGCAGGAGCTGCGCATCCTCGGCCGTGCCGAGGCCGACGTCGCCGAGCTGCCGAACCTCGCCGACTTCGCGGGCGACCTCGTCCTCACCTTCGAGGTCGACGTCCGTCCCGAGTTCGACCTGCCGGACTACTCCGCGTACGAGCTCACCGTCGACGCCGTCGAGGTGTCGGACGACGAGATCGAAGAGGAGCTGCAGAACCTGCGCACCCGCTTCGGCACGCTCGTGACCGTCGACCGTCCGGCGAAGACCGGCGACTTCGCACAGATCGACCTGACCGCCAGCATCGGCGACGACGAGGTCGACTCGGCCACCGGCGTCTCCTACGAGATCGGCTCCGGCGACCTGCTCGAGGGCATCGACGAGGCGCTCGAGTCCCTGACCGCCGGCGAGTCGACGAACTTCGAGTCGAAGCTCGTCGGTGGCGACCGCGAGGGCGAGACCGCCCAGATCGCCGTCACCGTCACCGCCGTCAAGGAGCGCGAGCTCCCCGAGGCCGACGACGAGTTCGCCCAGATCGCCAGCCAGTTCGACACGATCGACGAGCTCAAGGCGGACCTGAAGGAGCAGATCGCGAAGTCCAAGACCTTCGGTCAGGGCGCCGCGGCTCGCGACAAGCTCGTCGAGAAGCTCATCGAGGACGTCAACATCCCGATCTCGGAGCAGCTCATCGAGGACGAGGTGCACCGTCACCTCGAGCAGGAGAACCGCCTCGAGGACGACGAGCACCGCAAGGAGGTCTCCGAGTCCAGCGAGAAGGCCTTCCGCTCGCAGATCCTCCTCGACTCCATCGCCGAGAAGGAGGAGATCCAGGTCTCCCAGGAGGAACTGACCCAGTACCTCATCCAGGCTGCTGCGCAGTACGGCATGGAGCCGGCCGAGTTCATCAAGGTCATCGACCAGAACGGCCAGATCCCGGGCATGGTCGGCGAGGTCGCCCGCTCGAAGGCGGTCGCGACCGTCCTGTCGAAGGTGACCGTCAAGGACACCAACGGCGACGCAGTCGACCTGTCCGCCTTCACGGCGGGCGTCGCGCAGGCCCCTGCTGAGGACGCCGAGTAACGAACTCGACGCCACCAGCGATACAGACGGGAGGCACGGTGCCAGCTGGCACCGTGCCTCCCGTCTCGTGTTTTCCGCACCACCGCATTGCTGTCGGCGAACACACGCGAAGTGGTGCGTTGCAACCGATAAGTTCGACAACAAGCGACAACTGAACGGGAGCTTTTCCATGGCCGAAGCAACACTGAACCCCAGTGTTTTTGACCGCCTTCTGAGAGACCGGATCGTGTGGCTCGGCTCCGAGGTCCGCGACGACAACTCGAACGAGATCGCAGCCAAGCTGCTGCTGCTCGCCGCCGAGGACCCTGAGAAGGACATCTACCTCTACATCAACTCGCCCGGTGGCTCGATCACCGCCGGCATGGCGATCTACGACACGATGCAGTTCGTCCCGAACGACATCGTCACCGTGGGCATCGGCCTGGCCGCGTCGATGGGACAGTTCCTGCTGTCCTCCGGCACGCCGGGCAAGCGCTACATCACGCCGAACGCCCGCGTCCTGCTGCACCAGCCGTCCGGCGGGTTCGGCGGCACCGCTGCCGACATCCAGACGCAGGCCAAGGTCATCCTCGACATGAAGCAGCGCATGGCGGAGCTCACGGCCGAGCAGACCGGCAAGTCGATCGAGCAGGTCCTCAAGGACAACGACCGCGACAACTGGTTCAGCGCGCAGGAAGCCCTCGAGTACGGCTTCGTCGACCACCTGCGTGCCTCGTCGGCCGAGGTCGTCGGCGGTGGTGGCACCGTCGGTGACGGCGCGACGCCGACCGCGGCTGCCGACCCCGACGCCCAGTCCTGACCCCCACCGAAGAAAAGGAAACGAGAATGCATCTCCCAATGCTCGGTGGCGCGCAGAACGTCCCGGCTCCCTCCGATCGGTACATCCTGCCGAGCTTCGAGGAGCGCACGGCCTACGGCTACAAGCGCCAGGACCCGTACGCGAAGCTCTTCGAGGACCGCATCGTGTTCCTCGGTGTCCAGGTCGACGACGCGTCGGCTGACGACGTCATGGCCCAGCTGCTCGTGCTCGAGTCGATGGACCCCGACCGCGACATCGTCATGTACATCAACTCGCCCGGTGGCTCGTTCACCGCGATGACGGCGATCTACGACACGATGCAGTACATCCGTCCGCAGATCCAGACGGTCTGCCTCGGTCAGGCCGCCTCGGCCGCGTCAGTGCTCCTCGCCGGTGGCACGCCGGGCAAGCGTCTGGCCCTGCCGAACGCCCGCGTGCTCATCCACCAGCCCGCTGTCCAGCAGGGTGGCGGACAGGCGTCGGACATCGAGATCCAGGCGGCGGAGATCCTCCGCATGCGCACCTGGCTCGAGGAGACGCTGTCGAAGCACTCCAACAAGACGCCGGCGGAGATCAACCACGACATCGAGCGCGACAAGATCATGTCCGCGCAGGAAGCCGTGGAGTACGGCCTGATCGACCAGGTCCTCACCAGCCGCAAGAACCTGCCGGCGCTCGTCAAGTAGCACCAGCAGGAACGACGAAGGCCCCGCACCGATCGGTGTGGGGCCTTCGTCGTGCGGCGGTGTCAGTCTTCGGTGTCGTCCGTCTCGGGCGCGGGGCGGCGCCGCAGGAGCAGCAGGACCGCGACGACCGCGGCGACGAGGACGACGCCTCCGGCGCCGATCCAGAGCGCGTCGGTCGCGGCCGAGTCGGTGTCACCCGAGGCGGTGCCGGTGGTGGCGGCCTCGGTGGAGTCGTCTCCCGCGGTGGCGCAGGTGGGCGGCGTGGCCGATCCCGAGGCTGCGGAGAAGCCGGACGGGGCCTTCCACGTGAAGGCGTACTCGTCGGAGACGGTGTGGCCGTCGGCGGAGACGATCTGCCACTCGACGGTGTACTTCCCCGAGTCGCCGAGTGCGGCGGGCGTGGTCATCGAGGGGCCGTCGATGTCGACGCAGCCGTCCTCGTAGTACTTCCCGTCCGGACCCACGACCCGGAAGGCGAAGCCCGAACCGGAGTCGCCGATGTCGAGCAGCTTGTCGTTCGTGGTGATCTCGAACGCCTTCGGCAGCGCGGTGAGCGTGCCGCCGACCTCCGGGGTGGACGCGATCAGGTAGTTGTGCGCGCTGGCGGGACCCGCGAGCCCGAGGACCGCACCGCCTGCGATCGCGACGGCCGCGGCGGACCCGGCCACGAGCCTCCAGGCAGAGGACCGCAGCCGAGCCCGACGCGAGCCGCGCTGCGTCACTTGGCGGAGCTCCGACGACGCGTGCCGGCGACGGCGACGACCAGGGCGACGGCGCCGAGCACCAGACCGCCCAGGCCGAGGAAGCGGCCGACCAGGTCGGGGTCCGCGGGGGTCGTCGAGCCAGCTGCGGCCTCGGCGGTCGGGGTGGCGGCGACCGGGTCACCGTCGTCGTCCGTGGCCTCGGCCGCGGTCAGCGTGATCGAGGGGGCCGGGTGCTCGGGCTCGGCCTCGCCGGCCTGCTGCTCCTGGTTCCACTCGACCGAGCCCTTCTCGCAGGTCTGGATCGCGGGGAACTCGACGAGGTCGCCGGCCTTGCCGTCCGGCAGCGAGAAGGAGAGGGCGAAGGTGTCGCGCTCGTCGGCGGGGAGCGGGGTCTTCGCGGTGTAGGTGATGCTCGTGACGCGCTCGGCGGCGTCCTCGGCGTGCTCACCGTCGGCCGCGGCGGAGGGGCTCGTGTACGGCTCGGTCGCCTTCGTGATCTTCCAGTTCGGGTTCACGGTGGGGGTGACCTCGATGACGGACTCCGGCACCTGGAACTCGATCTTCGTGGTGGGGGAGCCGTCGCAGCCGTGCGGGACCGAGAAGGTCGCCGTGGTGTACGAGTTCGCGGCGGTCGAGGTGGCCGTCGCGGACACGTGCGCGCTGGCTGCGCCGGCGGTGCCGAGGACGATGACGGCCACGGCGCCGAGGGTGACGGCGCCGCCGGCGGCGAGACGCTTCTGCATGGGGATCCTTCGATGGTCGGGACGGTGTTTCTACAACTTGTAGAGAAGACTGGATCACGGTAGCAGGCCCGAACGCCCTGGGCGAACGCGCGCGCGAAATTCCGCGGCGCCGCACGGTCGGTGTCACCGGTTGCGGTTAGGCTCGTGTCCACGACGAGGTGCCCACCAGCAGCGGTGCACCAGCGGCCGGTGCGAGTGCGCGGGCCGGCACGTCCAACCAGGGAGGCACGGCAATGGCACGCATCGGAGAGAGCGGGGACCTCCTCAAGTGCTCCTTCTGCGGCAAGAGCCAGAAGCAGGTCCAGCAGTTGATCGCCGGTCCGGGTGTCTACATCTGCGACGAGTGCGTCGAGCTGTGCAACGAGATCATCGAGGAGCGTCTGGCGGAAGCCGGCGAGGACACCTCGAGCGGTGACTTCGAACTGCCGAAGCCCCGCGAGATCTTCGACTTCCTGCAGGAGTACGTCATCGGGCAGGACCCGGCGAAGCGTGCCCTCGCCGTGGCCGTCTACAATCACTACAAGCGCATCCGTGCGCAGGGGCAGATCACCGCTGCCGAAGACCGCGACGACATCGAGATCGCGAAGTCGAACATCCTGCTCATCGGCCCGACCGGCTGCGGCAAGACCTACCTGGCGCAGACCCTGGCGAAGCGCCTCAACGTGCCGTTCGCCGTCGCCGACGCCACCGCCCTGACCGAGGCCGGCTACGTCGGTGAAGACGTCGAGAACATCCTGCTCAAGCTGATCCAGGCCGCCGACTACGACGTCAAGCGCGCCGAGACCGGCATCATCTACATCGACGAGGTCGACAAGATCGCCCGCAAGGCCGAGAACCCGTCGATCACGCGCGACGTCTCCGGCGAAGGCGTGCAGCAGGCACTGCTCAAGATCCTCGAGGGCACCGTCGCGTCGGTCCCGCCGCAGGGTGGTCGCAAGCACCCGCACCAGGAGTTCATCCAGATCGACACGACGAACGTCCTGTTCATCGTGGCCGGTGCGTTCGCCGGGCTCGAGGACATCGTCTCCTCGCGCGTCGGCAAGCGGGGGATCGGCTTCGGGGCGCCGCTGCACAGTGCGACCGATCACCAGGACCTCTACTCCGAGGTCCTGCCGGAGGACCTGCACAAGTTCGGCCTCATCCCCGAGTTCATCGGTCGTCTGCCCGTCGTCACCACGGTGTCGCAGCTCGACCAGGCAGCGCTCATGCAGATCCTGACCGAGCCGAAGAACGCCCTGATCAAGCAGTACCAGCGGATGTTCCAGATCGACGGCGTCGAGCTCGAGTTTGACCAGGGTGCGCTCGAGGCGATCGCCGACCTGGCCGTGCTCCGCCAGACCGGTGCCCGTGGCCTGCGCGCCATCCTCGAAGAGGTCCTCGGCCCGGTGATGTTCGACGTCCCGTCCGACGACGACGTCGCCCGCGTGGTGATCACCCGCGAGTCCGTGCTCGAGAACGCAGCGCCGACCATCGTGCCCCGGCCGCGGGCGAAGCGCGTCGAGAAGTCGGCGTAGCGCTCCGCTCGCTCCGAAGCCCCGCACCGGATCGGTGCGGGGCTTCGTCGTGGTGGGGCGGTCGGCACGGCCCGCGGGTCGACGCCTGGTTCTTCCGATGACGGCTGCGATGGAAATTGAGATCGGGCGTACCTGGTCGGAAGTTCCGATCAGGTACGCCCGATTCGACGCGGTACGCCCGGAAGCGCCCGGTCCCGCAGCGCCCTACTCGAGGCCGCGGCGACGCAGCAGCGGCCCGACCTCGGCGTCGCGCCCGCGGAAGTCGCGGTACGCCTCGAGCGGGTCCTTCGCGCCGCCGACACCCAGCAGCCGTGATGCGAACCGACGGCCGGCCTCCCGGGAGAGCCCGCCGTTGTCGCGGAACCACTCGACCGTGTCGGCGTCGAGCACCTCCGACCAGATGTACCCGTAGTACCCGGCGTCGTACCCGCCCGAGAACGTGTGCGCGAAGTACGTCGACGAGTAGCGCGGGGGCACGGCCTCGACGGCGATGCCGGCGGCGGCGAGGGCGTTCCGCTCGAAGTCCTCGACCGACGTGACCGCAGCGGCGTCGGCGGAGGACAGCCGGTGCCACGCCTGGTCGAGCAACGCCGCGGCCAGGTACTCGGTCGTGCCGAAGCCCTCGTTGAAGCCCTCGGACTCGCTCAGGCCCAGGACGAGTTCGGGCGGCAGCGGGGCACCGGTCTCGTGGTGCTTCGCGTAGTTCGCCAGGACCGACGGCCACGACACCCACATCTCGTTCACCTGGCTCGGGAACTCGACGAAGTCGCGCTCGACGTTCGTGCCCGAGAACCGGGGGTACGTGGTGCGGGCGATGAGGCCGTGCAGCGCGTGGCCGAACTCGTGGAAGAGCGTCTCGACCTCGTCCTGGATGAGCAGCGTCGGCGACCCGGGCGCCGGCTTCGCGACGTTGAGGTTGTTCACCACGACGGGCAGCGTGCCGAGCAGCTCGGACTGCTCGACCACGGGGTTCATCCACGCGCCGCCGCGCTTGCCGTCGCGCGTGTACAGGTCGAGCAGGTACAGGCCAACCGGTTCGTCGTCGTCGCCGGTGACCTCGAAGACACGGACCTCGTCGTTGTAGCCGTGCAGGTCCGGGCGCTCGGTGAAGGTCAGGCCGTAGAGGGCGCCCGCGGCGTGGAAGACGCCGTCGTGCAGGACCCGGTCGGCCTCGAAGTACGGTCGGAGCGCCGAGCTGTCCGCGGCGAACTGCTCTCCGCGCAGGATCTCGGTGGCGTAGGCCCAGTCCCACGACTCGATGTCGAACCCGACCGTTCGGGACCGGACGGCCCGCTCGTCGTCGGCGTTCCGGGCTGCAGCGCCGACGAGCGACGACAGCAGTCCGTCGACGGCCTCGGGGGTCTTCGCCGTCTCGTCGGCGGTGACGACGGCGGCGTGGTTCGGGAACCCGAGCAGTTCGGCGCGCTCGGCACGGAGCCGCACGATGCGCAGCAGGACCTCGCGGTTGTCGTACTGGTTGCCGCGGCGGCCGCGGGCGAGCGAGGCGCGCATGATCCGCTCGCGCAGGTCGCGGTTCGCGAGCGACGGCAGCCACGGGTGGCCGGTGTAGAGCGGCAGGGTGATGAGCCAGCCCTCGAGGCCGCGGTCCGCAGCGGAACCGGCAGCGGCGGACTTCGCACCGTCGTCGAGTCCCTCGAGCTCGGCTTCGTCGGTCACGTGCACGGCGGAGTCGTTGGTGTCCTCGAGCAGGTTGCGCTCGAAGGTGGTCGTGAGCGTCGACAGCTCCTGGTTGATCGCGGTCAGGCGCTCCTTGCCGGCGTCGTCGAGCCCGGCGCCCGCCAGGGTCATCTCCGCGTGGGTGCGCTCGACCAGGCGGAGCGCTTCGCCCTCGAGCCCGGCGGCTGCGGCGCCGTCGAGCACGGACTGCACTCGGGCGTAGAGCCGGGAGTCCAGCGTGATCGCGTCGCGGTGGGCGGCGAGCAACGGCGAGACCTCGGCCTCGAGGTCGTGCAGCTCCGGCGTCGAGTCCGCCGACGACAGCGTGAAGAACACGTGGCTGACCCGGGTCAGCAGCTGCCCGGAGCGCTCGAGGGCGATGAGGGTGTTCTCGACCGTCGGTGCGTGCGGATCGGTGGCGATGGCCTCGACCTCGGCGCGCTGCTCGGCCATGCCGGCCTCGAAGGCCGGTCGGTAGTGCTCGAGTCGCACGTCGCCGAAGGGCGGCAGGGCGTAGGGGAGGGTGCTCAGGACGTCGAACGGGGTTGCCATGGCAACCACCCTACGGACGTCGCGCCGCGACGGGGCGGACGGGAGGCCCGTGGCGGCCCCGCCCCGCGCCTCCCGACCGCCCTGTGGTCGCGTTCCTTCCCATCGCGACCGGACTGGAAAGCGGAATCGGGCGTACCTGGTCGGAAGAACCGACCAGGTACGCCCGGAACGACCAGGTACGCCCGGAACGACCAGGTCAGCGGGACGGCCCCGTCGCGGCGTCGATCAGCGTCGACGCGGCACGGCGGGCATGCGCCGCGGGCTCCGTGGTGCCGGCGATGGCAGCAGTGGTCTGCGCGCCCTCGGCGAGCAGGGCGAGCTGTGCGGCGAGTTCCTCGGCTCGGTCCGGATCGGCGACGACCTCGGCGGTGAGCTCCTGCACGAACCGCTGGAACGAGTCCTTGTGGTCGCGGGCGATCTCGGCGACCGCGGGCGAGGTCGCGCCGAGCTCCCCGAAGGCGTTGATGAAGCCGCAGCCGCGGAACGTGTCGTCGCCGAACCACGACTCGAGGAAGTCGTACACGGCGAGCAGCTTGTCGCGCGGGGTCGTGGCCGCCTCGACCGCGCCGTGCACGCCGCGCTCCCACAGGTCGTGCCGCCCGGACAGGACGGCCGCGATGAGCTGCTCCTTGCCGGGGAACGCCGCGTAGAGCTTCTTCAGCGAGACGCCTGCGCCCGTGCGGATCTCGTCCATGCCGACGGACTGGATGCCGCGCGCGTAGAACAGCTGGTCGGCGACGTCCACGATGTGTGCGCGGACGTCGGCGTCGACCGTGCTGATGGTGCTGGTTGCCATGACGTACCCCGTTCGCTGCGTGTTCACCGTTCCCGAGTTGCGCCGGGAACGATCGTTCTCTAGTGTAAGGCACATCGACGGAGAACGAACGTTCTCCGCGAGGCTCAGGGAAGGAAACGATCATGGGTGCCATCACCGTCGGAACCGAGAACAGCGTCGACATCGAACTCCACTACGAGGACAAGGGAACCGGTCAGCCGATCGTGCTGATCCACGGCTTCCCCCTCGACGGCAACTCGTGGGAGGGTCAGACCCCGGCCCTGCTCGAGGCCGGCTACCGCGTGATCACGTACGACCGCCGCGGCTTCGGGCAGTCCTCGCAGCCGAGCACCGGCTACGACTACGACACCTTCGCCGACGACCTGCACACCGTCCTCGAGACCCTCGACCTGCGCGAGGTGATCCTGGTCGGCTTCTCGATGGGCACCGGTGAGATCGCCCGCTACATCGGCCGCCACGGACAGGACCGGATCGCCAAGGTCGCGTTCCTCGCCTCGCTCGAGCCCTTCCTGGCCATCACCGACGACAACCCCGACGGCGCCGGCCCGATGTCGTTCTTCGAGGGCATCGCCGCCGACGTCAAGAAGGACCGGTACGCGTACTTCACGAACTTCTACCAGGACTTCTTCAACCTGTCGGAGAACCTCGGCTCGCGCATCTCGGAAGAGGCCGTCCGCAACGCCTGGAACATCGCCGCTGGCTCGGGTGCGATCGCGTCCGCCGCAGCACCGCTGACCTGGCCGACCGACTTCCGTCAGGACATCCCGAAGGTGACCGTCCCGGCGCTCATCGTGCACGGCACGGCGGACAACATCCTGCCGATCGACGCCACCGGTCGCCGCTTCACCAAGGCGCTGCCGGCCGCGAAGTACGTCGAGATCGAGGGCGCCCCGCACGGCCTGCTCACCACGCACACCGCCGAGGTGAACGAGGTCCTGCTCACCTGGCTCGCCGAGTAGGCGCTCGCGGCGGGCGTCTGGAAGCGCTCGCATCGTGAGCAGGAATGGTCGGGTTCCCACCGGGGACCCGACCATTTCTGCTCACCGAGCGAACGCGCCCCGCGTCAGTCCTCTTCCGCGGCGTCGTCGGGGTTCGTGACCTGGGCGTGCCCGGCATCGTCGAGGTGGATCGAGGTGCCGTCGTCGAGCTCGACGATCGGCTTGCCCTCGAGGAACGTCAGGGTCCAGCCCCAGGTTCCCGTGTCGACCGACTCGGCCGCCAGTTCGTCCTCGACCCCGCGCACGGCGACGACCATCGCTTCGGGCAGTCGCGCAGGCGGCTCCCCACCCACGCTCCATCGTGTGCCCAACTGCATCCGTGCCTCCTGTCCGGTGGTGGACGGGCCGGGTCGCCGACGCGACCCGGCCCGGACGACCGAGGTTACGCCTGCTGTTCCGCCAGCTCGATCTCGGTGACGGCGAGCTCGTCGCCGTCGACGAACGACAGGTTCTCGATGCGGCCGACGGCCGCCAGGTCGACCGCCGCGCGCTCGATGAGCGCCCGCGTCTCGGCCGGCGCGGCGACGACGGCACGCGTGACGGGCGTCTTCTGGGACGCCTTCGCCGACGTCTTCGCGCCGCGGATCCCGATGAGCGCCTGTCCGACGGCCGCGAGCAGCCCGGTGGGGGCCGCGTCGGTGGGCAGGTCGGCAGCGGTCGGCCAGGAGGCCCGGTGCACGCTGGTCTCGTGGGTCCAGGCCCACACCTCTTCCGTCGCGTACGGGAGGAACGGTGCCAGCAGTCGGAGCAGCACGTCGATCGCGCCGCGCAGCGCCAGGACCGCGCTCGCCTGGGTCTCGTGCGTCGCGTCGGCCGCCGTGCCGTAGGCACGCTCCTTCACGAGCTCGAGGTAGTCGTCGCAGAAGGTCCAGAAGAACCGCTCCGTGATCTCGAGCGCGCGCGCGTGGTCGAAGCCGTCGAACGCGGCGGTGGCCTGCTCGACGACCGCACCGAGCTCGGCGAGCATGTCGACGTCGAGCGCCTCGGTCACGCTCGTGGCACCCTCGGGCAGCGGGAAGCCGTAGACGAACTTGGCGGCGTTCAGGACCTTGATCGCCAGACGACGTCCGACCTTGATCTGCTTCGGGTTCTGCGGGTCGAAGGCCGCATCGGTGCCGAGCTTGGACGAGGCCGCCCAGTAGCGGACCGCGTCGGCGCCGTGCTGCTCGAGGATCGACAGCGGCGTGACGACGTTGCCCTTCGACTTCGACATCTTCTTGCGGTCGGGGTCGACGATGAAGCCGGAGATGCTCGCGTGCTTCCACGGCACGGTGTCCGCTTCGAGCTGGCTGCGGAGCACCGTCGTGAAGAGCCACGTGCGGATGATGTCCTGCGCCTGCGGGCGGACGTCGTACGGGTACACCAGGTCGTAGAGCGCCGGGTCGGTCTCCCACTTGCCCGCGAGCTGCGGGGTGAGCGACGACGTGGCCCAGGTGTCCATGACGTCGAGCTCGCCCTGGAACCCGCCGGCGACGCCGCGCTGGTCCTCGGAGTAGCCGGGTGCCGGGTCCGACGACGGGTCGACGGGCAGCTGCGCCTCGGTCGGGACGATCGGCTGGTCGAACACCGGGTTGCCATCGGCGTCGAGCGGGTACCAGACCGGGATCGGCACGCCGAAGAAGCGCTGGCGCGAGATGAGCCAGTCGCCGGACAGGCCACCGACCCAGTTGTCGTAGCGGACGCGCATGAAGTCCGGGTGGAACGCGATCTCCTCGCCGCGGGCGCGGAGCGTCGTCTTCAGGGCTTCGTCGCGGGCGCCGTTGACGATGTACCACTGGCGGGTCGAGACGATCTCGAGGGGCTTGTCGCCCTTCTCGAAGAACTTCACCGGGTGGTTGATCGTCTTGACGTCGCCGACGAGCTCGCCGGACTCGGTCAGGGCGTCCACGACGACCTTCTTCGCCGAGAACACGGTCTTGCCGGCCATCTCGGCGTAGAGCGCCTTGCCGGTCGCCGACTCGATCCACGCGGGCTCGTCGGAACGGACACGGCCGTCGAAGCCGAGGATCGCGCGGTTCGGCAGCTGCAGCTCGCGCCACCAGACCACGTCGGTGGTGTCGCCGAAGGTGCAGACCATCGCGATGCCGGCACCCTTGTCCTTCTGCGCCAGGTGGTGCGCGAGCACCGGGACCTCGACGTCGAACAGGGGCGAGCGGACCGTGGCGCCGAACAGGTCCTGGAACCGCTCGTCGTCGGGGTGTGCGACGAGGGCGACGCACGCCGGCAGCAGCTCGGGACGGGTCGTCTGGATCACGACGTCGTCGCCGCCGTCCGCACGGTGGAACGCGATGCCGTGGTACGCGCCGGGCATCTCCTTGTCCTCGAGCTCGGCCTGCGCGACCGCGGTGCGGAACGTGACGTCCCACAGGGTCGGGGCGTCGGCCTGGTAGGCCTCGCCGCGCGCGAGGTTGCGGAGGAAGGCACGCTGCGCGCTCGCCCGCGAGGTGTCGTCGATGGTGCGGTACGACTGCGTCCAGTCCACCGACAGGCCGAGGGTGCGGAAGAGCTCCTCGAACTGCTGCTCGTCCTGCACGGTCAGCTGGTCGCACAGCGCGATGAAGTTGCGGCGCGAGATCGGCAGCTGGTCGGCGGCCTTCGACGACTTGCCGTCGCCGCCCTCGAACGGCGGCGTGAAGTCGGGGTCGTAGGGGAGCGTCGGGTCGCAGCGGACGCCGTAGTAGTTCTGCACGCGGCGCTCGGTCGGCAGGCCGTTGTCGTCCCAGCCCATCGGGTAGAAGACGTGCTTGCCCCGCATGCGCTCGAACCGCGCCTTGAGGTCGGTGTGCGTGTACGAGAAGACGTGCCCGATGTGCAGCGAACCGGAGGCGGTCGGCGGCGGGGTGTCGATCGAGTAGACGGCGTCGCGGTGGCCGGCGGCGTCACGGTCGAAGCGGTAGGTGCCGTCCTGCTCCCAGACCGGCCCCCAGACCTGCTCGAGTCCGTCGACGCTGGGCTTCTCGGGCATGGGCTTGGTCATGGCTGCGCCTTCCGTGCGTGTGTGCGGCACCGAGTCCGTGATGAGGTGCCTGAGTGTCCACGCCTGGTGCGTGGTGTCCCAAGGTTACCCGGTACCGGAGACCCGGAGTCGACCGCGGGAATGCTGGATGGGGAATTCTTTCGGCGGAAATACGCAAATGCCGCACGAATGCAATTGTTTGCATTGATCGGAAATGCTCGTAGGGTGCAATCCGTGAATACCTTCGAGAAAGTCGCGACCGCCTTCGTCGGTGTGGCCGCGCTGCTCCTGCCGATGTCCCCGCCGGTGCCGGCCGCGGCCGCGACCGGTTCGGCTCGGTTCGGGATCGGTTCCGGCATCGACACCACGGCGGACGGCGCGAAGGTGGCCCTCGCGGCGGGGCTCGGCGTGGGGACCGCTCGGGTCGACCTGTGGTGGACGGGCGTCGAGAAGGCCCGGGACGAACTCGTCATGCCCGCGTCGTACCGGAAGTCCGTCGACCGTCTCCGCGCGGCGGGGATCCGACCGCTCATCGTCCTCGACTACGGCAATCCCCACCACGACAGCGGTGGTGGTCCGACCACAGCCGCCGGCATCGCCGCGTTCGCGCGGTACGCGGGGTTCGTCGCCGCGACGTTCGGCCCGGACGTGGCGGGGTACGAGATCTGGAACGAGTGGCCGAACACCGTCGCGCCGGAGGCCAGCAGTGCTGCACGCTACGTCGCACTGACCCGGGCGGCGTCCGCGGCCGTCCACGCCGCGGCGCCTGGCTCCGTGGTGGCGGGTCCCGCCATGAGCCTGCTCGGGGCGGACGGCCTGCACCCGTGGCTCCGGCAGTGGCTCGCCGCAGGTGGTCCGGCGACGGTCGACGCGGTGTCGGTCCACGCGTACACCGGGACACGACCGCCGGAGACGACTCTGGGGCCCGCGATGCGGGAGCTCCGGACGGCCCTCACGGCGCAACACCGCTCCGTCCCGGTCTGGTGGACCGAAGGCGGCTGGCAGGCCGGTCCGCCGGGGCAGGCGGGTACCGTCACCCCCGCAGTGCAGTCCGCCTGGCTGGTGCGCTGGGGAGCGCTCGCCGCGCACCTCGGTGTCACGCTCGTCGTGCCGTTCACCCTGAACGACGCGGCGTCGACACCGACCGGGTACGGCCTGTACGGCTCAGCCAGTGGTGGGTACACGGCGCGGCGGGCTGCCGCGGCCTACGCGGTCCTCGTGCGCACCGTCGGTGATCGCCGGTTCGTGGCGGTCGAACGGGCCGGCACGGGCGGGGTCTGGATCGTCAGGTACGGCTCGGGCGGGGACGTGGTCCGCGTCGTCTGGTCGACGTCGGGAGTCCGCACGACGTCGGTCGGCATGCCGGGCGGCTCCTCGCTGGTCTCGGCGACCGGGGCGACGAGCCGGCTGACCGTGGTCCGCGGTGCGGCGTCGGTGCGGGTCCGGGCAGCCCCGGTGTTCCTCCGCTCCGATCGGTGACGCGTCGGAGCGGCGATTACCACACCGACCTGTCGGACACGCCGGAGACCTGGTAGTCTGTCGGAGTTTGTCCGGCGAGCGCGGGTTCGCAGGAACTGCACCGTTGCCGTCCGCCGGACGCCCGAAGGACGCACCGCACACCGGAGGAACGACTTGGCACCGAACGACGCACCCCACCCGCACGGCGATCGGCCGCTGCCGCACGGCGACCGACCGCTGCGCACGAAGGGCGCTGCGAAGCGCGCTCGGCGCAACCTGACGAAGGACGACGTCACCGTCGTCGAGGAGTCGCTGCTCAAGCGCGCCGTGGCGGCCGCCGCCCTCGGCAACGCGATGGAGTGGTTCGACTTCGGCATCTTCGCGTACCTGACCGTCACGATCTCGCAGGTCTTCCTGCCGCAGGGCGACCCGGCCGCGAACATCGTCGCGACCTTCGGGTTCTTCGCCGCGGCGTTCATCGTCCGACCGATCGGTGGCGCCGTCTTCGGTCCGATCGGCGACCGGATCGGCCGGCAGAAGGTCCTCGCGCTGACGATGATCCTGATGGCCGCCGGCACGCTGATGATCGGCCTGATCCCGTCGTACGACTCGATCGGCTTCTGGGCACCGGTCCTGCTGCTCGTGGCCCGCTTCGTGCAGGGCTTCTCGACCGGCGGTGAGTACGGCGGCGCCGCGACCTTCATCGCCGAGTACTCGCCCGACAAGCGCCGTGGGTTCATGGGCTCGTGGCTCGAGTTCGGCACCCTGGCCGGCTACGTGCTCGGCGCGTCGATCGTCACCGGCCTGCAGTTCGGCCTGTCCGAGGACGCCCTGCTCAGCTGGGGCTGGCGCATCCCGTTCATCATCGCGGGCCCGCTCGGCCTGATCGGGCTGTACCTGCGCCTCAAGCTCGAGGAGACCCCGGCCTTCCAGAAGCAGCAGGAGCAGGCCGCCGAGCGCGAGGGGCAGAAGACCCCGTTCCTCAAGCTCTTCGCCGAGAACTGGCGCGCCCTCATCATCTGCATCGGCCTGGTCCTGGTCTTCAACGTGACCGACTACATGCTGCTGTCGTACATGCCGACCTACCTCGAGCAGAACCTCGGTCAGAACGCCACGTTCGGCCTCATCCTGATCGTCGTCGTGATGCTGCTCATGATGGTCGTCATCACGTTCGGTGGCCGGCTGTCCGACAAGTTCGGTCGTCGCCCGGTGCTCGCCGCCGGCTGCATCGGCTTCATCCTGCTGTCCTGGCCGGCCCTCAAGCTCGTCCAGACCGGCACGGGCGTCGGGGTCTTCTCCGGCCTGCTCATCCTCGGTGTCGTGCTCGTCACGTTCACTTCGACCATGCCGTCGACGCTGCCCGCGCTGTTCCCGACGATCATCCGCTACGGCGCGCTCGCGATCGCGTTCAACGTCTCGGTGTCGCTGTTCGGTGGGACCACCCCGCTCGCGACCTCGGCGCTCATCAACGCCGCGAAGGACGCCGGCTACAGCTGGGCCGAGGACATCCCGGCCTTCTACCTGATGCTGGCCGCTGTCATCGGGCTCGTCGCGGTGTACTTCACCAAGGAGACCGCCGCCACCCCGCTCATGGGCTCCGGCCCGACGGTCGGTTCCGAGGACGAGGTCGCCGGCGTGATCGACGACTACAACGACCCGAACTCGGAGTTCGCGCAGTCCGACTGGGCGAAGGAGTTCGCGACGAGTGAGATCCCGATCATCTCGGGTGACGCTGCGAAGAAGGAGTCCGCGGACTCCTGACCCCGGGGCCGCCCCGCGGCAACCCGCCCTGGAGGCCCGGTGCACGTCCGCCACGGACGCGCACCGGGCCTCCGGTCGCGTTCAGGGCACGTGGCCGCCGGCCACGAGACTCGGCGTCAGCGACCGGCCTCGCGGCCCGCGGCCCGAGGCTGGTCGCCCTGCGCGAGACTCGGGCCGGCGGCGAGCCGCTCCGCGGCCTGCAGCAGGTGCGCGGTCACGGGGTGCGCCGGGCGCCCGAACACCGTCGCGGCGGGGCCGTGCTCGACCACCGCGCCCCGGTGCACGACCAGCACGTCGTCGGCCATCCGGCGCACGGCCCGCAGGTCGTGCGACACGAACACCATCGCCACGCCGGTGTCGTCGCGGAGCCGCTCGAGCAGGGTCAGCACGGCGTCCTGCACGGTGGCGTCGAGGGCGGTGACCGGCTCGTCGAGGATGATCACCTCGGGGTCGGTGGCGAGTGCCCGGGCGATCGCGAGTCGCTGCCGTTGCCCACCGGACAGGGTCAGCGGCGACCGCGGCCGGAGCGCCGGGTCGAGGTCCACCTGTCGCAGGGCTGCGTCCACCCGGGCGGCGAGGGAACCACGGGCGCGGCGGTCGTCGCCCCGCGAGAACGCGTCGGCGAGGACCCGCTCGACCGACCACCGCTCGTCGAACGTGGCGCCGGGGTCCTGCACGACGGCCGCGACCCGGTGGCGTCGGGGTCGTCGGTCGTGTTCGGGGAGCGGTACCCAGGGGGCGCCGTCGAGCGAGACCGTGCCGGCGTCGGGCGTCTCGAGCCCGAGGAGCATCCGCGCCAGGGTGGTCTTGCCCGACCCCGAGGCGCCGATCACCCCGAGCACTCGCCCGCGGTCGAGCCCGAACGACACGTCGTCGACGGCGCTGACGCCCTCGTAGTCGCGCGCGAGCCCCGTGGCGACGAGGACGCCAGCCCTCCCGCCGCGCCCCGTGCGAGGTTGATCACTCCGTGCGTCGTCGGAAGCTCGCACGGAGTGATCAACCTCGCACCGAGCGCCAGTGGCCGCGCGCACCAGGGACTGCGTCGCGGCGTGCTGCGGATCCTGCAACACCGAGGCGACCGGGCCCTGCTCGACGATCCGGCCTTCGTGCATGACGGCCACCCGGTCGGCCCACCCCGCGACGAGCCCGAGGTCGTGCGTGATCACGAGCAGCCCCGCCCCGCGCTGCTGCGCCACCCGCAACTGCTCCATCACGGTGACCGCGACCCCGGCGTCCAGTGCGGTCGTGGGCTCGTCGGCGACCACGAGCGCCGGCGACCCGATGGTGGCCGCGGCGATGAGGGCCCGCTGCCGCATCCCGCCCGACAGCGTGCCGGCGAGTCGGCCGTCGGTCGCGATGTCCGGGTCGAGGCCCACCGCCCGCAGGGCATCGCGCACGGCGTCCACGCGCTCGGCCGCACCCAACTCGGTGTGCAGGCGGAGGCTGTCGGCGACCTCGCGTCCGACGGGACGCAGCGGGTCCAACGCGCCCAGGGCCTCCTGGCCGACGTAGCCGACCCGAGACCCGCGCACCTGGCGCCACCGACGATCGGAGAAGGCGCGGACGTCGAGGCCGGCGACGGTGAAGGCGTCGGCGCGGACGGCGGAGCCGGGTGCGGACAGGCCGAGCGCGGCGCGGGCGGTGACGGTCTTGCCGGAGCCGGAGGCGCCGACCAGGGCGACGCACTCGCCGGCGTCGACCCGCAGGGCGACGTCGTGCACGATCGGCGTGCCCGCGATGGCGACGTGCAGCGCCTGGACCTCGAGGACGGTGGTCATCGGACGACTCCTGTTCGGCGGATCGCGCGACCGAGCACGGTGACGGCGGTCGCGAGCACCACGATGGCGAGCCCGGGGAAGGTGCTCATCCACGGTGCGGTCTGCAGGTAGGTCCGGCCGTCGGCGAGCATCGCGCCCCACTCCGGAGCCGGGGGTGGTGTGCCGACGCCGAGGTAGCTCAGCGCCGAGGCCCAGACGATCGCCTGACCGACGCCGAGCGTGGCGACCGCGACGACGGGCCAGAGTGCGGTGGGCAGGACGTGCCGGACCACGATGCGGACGGGGGAGCGGCCGAGCAGCACGGCGGTCTCGACGACCTGGGACGACCGGGCGGCACGGACCAGACCACGGACGATGCGGGCGTAGCCGGGGGCGGTGGCGAAGCCGACGGCGAGCACGGCGGGCACCGGGCCGGGGCCGGTGACGGCGATGACCACCAGGGCGACGAGCAGCAGCGGCAGGGCGAACGCGACCTCGGTGACGCGGCCGATCACGGCGTCGAGCAGCCGACCGAAGCGTCCGGCGCCGGCACCGAGGCCGGCGGCGACGCCGAGCACGACGCCGGTCCCGCCGCCGATCAGGGTCGCGACGACACCGACCACGAGCGAGGCCCGCGTGCCGGCGACGACGCGGGACAGGACGTCGCGTCCGGATTCATCGGTGCCGAAGGGGTGCGCGCCGCTCGGCGCGAGGAGCGCCTCCGACGGGTGCACCGCGAGCGGGTCCGCGCCGCCGAGCAGCGCCGGCCACGCGGCCGCCACGACGGCGAGCAGGACCACGGCACCCGCGACGGCGCCGGGGACGCCGAGGGTGCGGGGACCGCGTCCGGCTGCCGGGCGTCCGTCGGCGGACCGGTCGGTCGGGAGGCTCGGCTCGGCGATGCCGCTCACCGCGCGGCCGCCTCGTGGTCGGCTCCACGGCGTCGGGCGGCGCGCGGAGCACGCGCGCGCCCTGTGCGCGGGGCGCCGGTGCGCGGGTCGACGAGACGTTCGACGAGGTCCGCGACCGCGAGCACCACGACGTAGGCAGCGGCGGACACCAGCGCGATGCCGGCGACGAGCGGCATGTCCCGCTGCGTCACCGCGGTCACCAGGGCGCGACCGATGCCGGGCAGCGCGAACACGGACTCGACGACGACGGCGCCGGACACGAGGGACCCGAACGCCCAGGCGGACAGGGCGATCCCGGGCAGCGCCGCGTGGCGGAGCAGGTGCCGGGCGAAGAGCCCGAGGCGGGTCTCACCACGGCCCCGGGCGGCGAGGGCGAAGGCGGACCGTTGCGCATCGACGACCCCGTCGCGGACGGTCTCGGCCAGGTACCCGGCGACCGGGACGGCCACCGTCAGCACCGGGAGCACCCAGCCGCGCACGGTTCCGTCGCTGACCGCGGGCACCCAACCGAGGGCGCTCGCGAACACCACGATGAGCACGCTGCCGAGCCAGAAGTGCGGCATCACGCTCGCGGTGACGCTCAGCGCGCTCGTCAGCCCGGCTGCGAACCGACCGCGCTGCGTCGACCACCAGGCCGCGACGATCGCCAGGACCCAGGCGACGACGAGCCCGGCCACCGCCAGGGTGAGCGTGACGGGCAGCTGCTGGCCGAGCAGCGTCGCGACCGGGGTGCGGAAGGCGTACGAGTCACCGAGCTGCAGGGTGGCGAGGCGTCCGAGGAACACCGCGTACTGCACGAGCACCGGCTGGTCGAGGCCGTACTCGTGCCGGACCTGGGCGACGGCCTCGGCGGAGGCCTGCGAGCCCGGACCACCGAGGATCGCGAGTGCGGGGTCGCCGGGGATGAGCCGGATCGCGACGAACACGATCGTCGCGACGGCCCAGAGCACGCCGATCCCGCCCGCGAGCCGTCGGACGGCCCACCACACCCAGGGCATCCGTGTCAGCGGTCGATCCAGGCCGTGCCGAACCAGGGCGTGGACACCGAGGTCGTCTGGATGCCGTGCACGGCCGAGCGCACCAGGAAGTGGTTCTGCTGGTCGTAGAGGGGCAGCACGGTGTCGCTCGCCAGGATCGCCTTCTGCGACTGCTCGTACAGGTCGGCGCGCTCGTCGGCGTCCGAGGTGCGGGCCGCCTGCTCGAGCAGGGTGTCGAGTGCGGGGTCGTCGAGCTGCGCGAGGTTCGCGAAGTACCCGGACGGCGCCGGCTCGATGCTCGCGCTGTCGTACAGGATCCGCAGGACGTCGGGGCCGACCTTCGTGTACGGGGCGCTGACCACGTCGTACTCGTTCGCCGCGAGGGCCGCGTACCAGCTGGAGAGGTCGAGCTCGTCGAGCACGACCTTGAACCCGACGGCCTTCTCGGATGCCTGGATCTGCTGGAACAGGCTGCGCTCGGCCGGCACCGACTGGTTCGTCGACACCGGGAACGTCACGGTCAGCTGCTGGCCGTCCTTGACGCGGATGCCGTCCGACCCGACCTTCCAACCGGCGTCGTCGAGCAGCTGCTTCGCCTTCGTCGGGGAGTAGTCGAACCGGCTCTTCTCCGAGTACGCCAGCGGTTCGGCACTCGAGAGCACGGAGTACGAGCGCTTCGCGGTGCCGAGGAACAGCGACTGCAGGCCGGGGTCGATCTCGGCACCCGCGATGAACGCCTGCCGCACGGCCTCGTCACGGAACACGCCGTGGCCGGAGTTCAGCTCGAGGCGGTTCGAGGCGCCAGGGCGCGGGGCGTCGAGGTCGCGGATGGCGCCCTTCGCCGACGCCGCCTTGAGCTGGTCGGGCTGCGCGTTGTCGATGACGTCGACCTGCCCGGACTGCAGCGCCGCGTAGCGCGACGTCGAGTCGGGCAGGAACCGCCACGTGATGCCGGACAGGCGCGGCTTCGTCGTGCCCCAGTGGTCGCTGTTCTTCGTCAGGGTGACGCGGTCGCCGTGCTTCCACCCGGTGACCTCGAACGGGCCGGTGCCGACGGGCGACTCGCAGTTCGTCGCCTGCTTGCGTTCGAGCGCCTTCGGGGACTCCATGCCGACCCACGGCTGCGAGAACGACTCGAGCAGCGCGCTGTCCGGACGGCTCAGCGAGAGCGTCACGGTGTGGTCGTCGGTGGCCGTCGCCTTCGTGATGGACTGCAGCGCGAGGTACCCGGTGCTCGAGGCGGTGGCCGGGTCCTGCACGTGCTCGATGTTCGCCACGACGGCGGCGGCGTCGAACGGGGTGCCGTCGGTGAAGGTGACGTCGTCGCGCAGCGTGAAGGTGAGGGTCTTGCCGTCGTCGCTCGTGGTCCACTTCGTCGCGAGCTCGGGCGTCGGCTCGCCGTCCTCGAGCCCGACGAGCTCCTCGATGTACTGCGTCGCCAGGAGCGCCTGCGGGTAGTTGCCGCCGACGTGCGGGTCGAGGCAGGTGGGCTCGGCATCGCCGGAGGCGTACGTCAGGGTCCCGCCGCTCACCGGCTTGCTGCTCGTGGTGCTCGTCCCGGCGCCGCTGCACCCCGCGAGGACGAGGACGACGGCGGTGGCGCTCGCGACGGCGGCGACGGTTTTCTGTACTGAGTCCAAGATCATGGCTGAACGAGTCTAGCGGTTTACTGGGGCCCATGGACGAACCGATCCGCCGCGGTGGCCGGCCCCGACGCTCGAGCGCCGAGGTCCTCGCGGACGCCGCTGCCGAGCTGTTCCTCGAGCAGGGGTACGCACGCACCACGGTCGACCAGATCGCTGTGCGTGCGGGGGTCAGCCGCGCGACGTTCTTCAACTACTTCACGGCGAAGTCGGACGTGATGTGGCTCGAGCTCGACGCCGCGGTCGCGGGGCTGCCCGGGTACCTGGCGGCCTCGACCGAACCCAGTGCGGTGCGTGCGGTGGAGCAGGCCCTGCTCGCCGCGGCCCAGGCCCACGACCCCGAGCGGGTGCCGTGGGCGGTCGCGCAGGCCGAGGTGATGGGCATCGGCTCCGAGCTCGTCGCCGGGGTCGCCGTCCGGGTGATGGCGCAGCACGGGGCCGTCGCGGCCTTCGTGGCCGGCCGCACGGGGGAGCAGCCGGGGTCGCTCTGGCCGCAGACGGTCTCGGGCGCGGTGCTCGGGGCGGCTGCTGCGGCGTTCGGGGTGTGGGTCGCCGACGGGGTGGCCCGCCGGCCGCTCGTCGAGTACGTCGCGGCGGCGCTGACCCCGGTGGTCGCCGGCCTCGACGCCCGCTGACGCCGTCGACGGCCGCCCGCGCGTCAGTCGGTGCGCAGCGTCCCGGCGCCGCCGGCGGCCACGTCCGAGGCCGTCCCGTCGCGCACCACCTCGGGCACCTCGTCGCTCGTCGGCCGCAGCGAGGCGTCGCCCGGGTAGCTCAGCGTCAGCACGGCTTCCTCGATGTACGGGCTGTCCTCGAGCGACTTCTCGACGTCGCGCAACCGGACCGCGACGTGCTCCTCGTTCTCGTTGCCCGTCAGGTCGACGGCGGCGACGAGGTACACCCGCGACGGTCCGACGAACTCCAGGTGCAGGTAGGTGACACGTTCGATCTGCGAGCGGCCGAGCAGCTCGACGAGCACGGCGTTCTCGAGCTCGGGCGACGTGCTCTCGCCGAGCAGGAAGCGGCGGTTGCGGTCGATGAGGATGATCGCCACGACCCCGAGCAGCAGGCCGATCGCGATGGACCCGATCGCGTCGAAGATCGCCAGGCCGGTGATCTGGTGCAGGAACACCCCGAGGAACGCGACGACGAGGCCGATGAGCGCAGCGGCGTCCTCGGCGAACACGGCCCGCAGTGTCGGGTTCGAGGACTGCAGCACGTGGCGCAGCACCGGCACCTTGCGCTTCGTCGCCGCTCCGTGCGCCTGGCGGTAGGCCTGCAGGAAGCTCGTGCCCTCGAGGCAGAACGACAGCGCGAGCACGATGTAGTTGAGCAGGACGTCCTCGGCCGGACCCGTCTCGCCGAGCTCGGAGATGCCGTGGTAGATCGACACGATGGCGCCCGCGGTGAACAGCCCGAACGCGGCGAACATCGACCAGATGTAGGTCTCGCGTCCGTACCCGAGCGGGTGTGCGGTGTCGCGCTTCCGCCCGCCCCGTCGTTCGGCGACCAGCAGGAAGATCTCGTTGCCGGTGTCCGCCCACGAGTGCGCTGCCTCGGCCACCATCGAGGCCGAACCCGAGATGAGCGACGCGATGGTCTTCGCGATCGCGACGAGCAGGTTCGCGCCGAAGGCGATGATGACGGTGAGGGAGGACTCCGGGCGTTCGCCGGAGGCAGAGTCGTCGGGCATCCCTCCAGCATGCTCCCGTCCGCTAAACTCGTGTCACACGAGCGTCGATCCGGCCATCACCGGGGAGCTCCCGGAAGAACGCGGTCCGCGCGAGCGGCTCGTCAGTAGAACCGGGCGGACCGGGCCGCACCGAACCCGAACACGAGCGGTCGTGACGTGCGGACAGCACGGCATGGCAAGCGAGGTGGTACCGCGGAGCGTGCTCCGTCCTCGTGGAGATCGAGCGAACCCACAAGGAGTCCCGGTGCCGTACCCGTTGAACGCCGATGCCGATGGCGTCGTCCCCTCGCCGTCCTTCCCCGCCGTCGAGCGGGGGATCCTCGCCTTCTGGAAGGGCGACGACACGTTCCAGGCGTCCATCGACCAGCGCCAGGGCTGCGACGAGTGGACCTTCTACGACGGCCCGCCGTTCGCGAACGGCCTGCCGCACTACGGTCACCTGCTGACCGGGTACGCCAAGGACGTCTTCCCGCGCTACCAGACCATGCGCGGCAAGCAGGTGCACCGACGCTTCGGCTGGGACACCCACGGGCTGCCCGCCGAGCTCGAGGCGATGCGCCAGCTCGGCATCACCGAGAAGCACGAGATCGACGAGATGGGCGTCGACGTGTTCAACGCCGCCGCCAAGAAGTCCGTGCTGCAGTACACCGACGAGTGGCAGCAGTACGTCACCCGCCAGGCGCGCTGGGTCGACTTCGAGGACGACTACAAGACGCTCGACACCACGTTCATGGAGAGCGTGCTGTGGGCGTGGAAGCAGCTCTGGGACAAGGGCCTGGCGTACGAGGGCTTCCGGGTCCTGCCGTACTGCTGGAACGACCAGACGCCGCTGTCGAACCACGAGCTGCGCATGGACGACGACGTCTACAAGATGCGCCAGGACCAGTCCGTCACGGTGTCGTTCCCGCTGCAGGGTGCGCGCGCCGATTCGCTCGGGCTGGCCGGCGTGCGTGCGCTCGCCTGGACGACGACCCCCTGGACCCTGCCCACGAACGCCGCGTTGGCCGTCGGGCCTGCGGTCTCGTACGTGGTGCTCCCTGCGGGGCCGGGAGGCGCGGCTGACGGCGCCGACGCCGGTTCCGTCTCGTACCTGTTGGCTTCGGACACCGTGGCCCCCTACGCGAAGGACCTCGGCTACGAGACGGCCGAGGACGCCGCTGCCGCGGTCGTCCGCACCCTGACGGGTGCGGAGCTCGACGGCGTCGAGTACGAGCGCCTGTTCGACTTCCTCGCCGAAGCCGAGGGCATGGAGCACGCCTGGCGCATCCTGGTCGCCGACTACGTCGAGACCGGCGAGGGCACCGGCATCGTGCACCAGGCCCCGGCCTACGGTGCCGACGACCAGGTGGTCTGTGCTGCCGCCGGCATCCCCGTGGTGCTCTCCCTCGACGAGGGCGGTGTCTTCACCTCGCAGTTCGGCGAGGTCGCCGGCATGCTCTGGTCCGACGCGAACAAGCCGCTGACCAAGGCCGTCCGCGACGCCGGTCGTCTGCTCCGCCAGGCGTCCTACGAGCACAGCTACCCGCACTGCTGGCGGTGCCGGAAGCCCCTCATCTACAAGGCCGTGTCGTCGTGGTTCGTGCGGGTCACCGACTTCCGCGACCGCATGGGCGAGCTCAACCAGGACATCAACTGGGTGCCGGAGAACGTCAAGGACGGCCAGTTCGGCAAGTGGGTCGGCAACGCCATCGACTGGTCGGTGTCGCGCAACCGCTACTTCGGCACGCCGATCCCGGTGTGGCAGTCCGACGACCCCGAGTACCCGCGCACCGACGTGTACGGCTCGCTCGAGGACATCGAGCGCGATTTCGGTCGCCTGCCGCTGAACGCCGACGGCGAGGTCGACCTGCACCGCCCGTTCATCGACGACCTGACCCGTCCGAACCCCGACGACCCCACGGGGAACTCGACGATGCGCCGGATCACCGACGTGTTCGACGTCTGGTTCGACTCCGGGTCGATGCCGTACGCCCAGGTGCACTACCCGTTCGAGAACCGGGAGTGGTTCGAGTCGCACAACCCGGCCGACTTCATCGTCGAGTACATCGGGCAGACCCGCGGCTGGTTCTACGTCATGCACGTGCTGTCCACGGCACTGTTCGACCGGCCTGCTTTCAAGAACGTCATCAGCCACGGCATCGTCCTCGGCTCGGACGGTCAGAAGATGTCGAAGTCGCTGCGGAACTACCCGGACGTCTCCGAGGTGTTCGACCGCGACGGCGCCGACGCCATGCGCTGGTTCCTGATGTCCTCGTCGGTGATCCGCGGTGGCAACCTCGTCGTCACCGAGGAGGGCATCCGCCAGGGCGTCCGCGAGTTCATGCTCCCGCTGTGGTCGACGTACTACTTCTTCACCCTGTACGCGAACGCATCGGGGGAGTCGGGGTACCAGGCCACCCGTCGAACGGACAGCACCGACGTCCTCGACCGGTACCTGCTCGCGAAGACCCGGGTGCTCGTGTCCGACGTGCAGCAGCACCTCGACGCGCTCGACACCCCGCTCGCGGCCCAGGCCGTCCGCGACTTCGCCGACGTGCTGACGAACTGGTACGTCCGCCGGTCGCGCGACAAGTTCTGGACCGGGGCCGACGGTGCGGCAGGGGACGACGCCCGTGCGGCCTTCGACACCCTGTACACGGTGCTCGAGACCCTGACCCGCGTCGCGGCCCCGCTCGCCCCGCTCGTCACCGAGGAGATCTGGAAGGGCCTGACCGGTGGTCGGAGCGTGCACCTGACGGACTTCCCCGACGCGGCCGAGTTCCCCGCCGACGACGCCCTCGTCGCGGCGATGGACCGCGTGCGCGACGTCGCCTCGAAGGGCCTCGCGCTCCGCAAGGCGACCGGCAAGCGCGTCCGGCTGCCGCTCGCCACGCTCACCCTCGTGGTGCCGGACCCGGCGGCGGTCGAACCGTTCGCCGACATCCTGCGCGACGAGCTGAACGTCAAGCGGGTCGTGCTCGAGGCGCAGGCCGAGGAGTCACTGGCGCAGTACGGCATCGAGCGGAAGCTGACCGTCAACGCCCGCGTCGCCGGCCCGCGCATCGGCAAGGCCGTGCAGCAGGTGATCCCGGCCGCGAAGAAGGGCGACTGGACCGCGACCGAGTCCGGCGTGACCGTCGGCGGTGTCGACCTGGTCGAGGGCGAGTACACGCTCGACCTCACCGTCGCCGACCCGTCGGTCGCCGTGGCGTTCCTCGACGAGGGCGGCTTCGTGGTGCTCGACACCGTGACCACGCCCGAGCTCGAGGCCGAGGGGCTCGCCCGCGACGTCGTCCGTGCCGTCCAGCAGGCCCGGCGCGACGCCGACCTGGACGTCAGCGACCGCATCGTCCTGACCCTCGGGGTCGACGAGGCCGCCGACGCGTCGGTGCGCACCCATCAGCAGCTCATCGCGGGGGAGACCCTGGCGACGAGCGTCGAGATCGTGCCCCTCGGGGCAGGCGCCACCACCGATGTCGGTGACGGCGCGAAGGTGACCGTGGAGGTGTCACGCGCATGAGCGACGACGACCAGTACGACGAGCACGACCAGCACGACGAGGACGGCATCCGGATCCCGGTGGGCCCGTCCGGAGACGCTCCGGTCGAGGCTGTGCCGTACGGCGGTGACGACGACGAGGTCAAGCGCGTCGAGGCCGCCCTGTACGCCCGGATCGGTGAGCAGTCGCCCGAGCACCGCCTGACCGCGACCCGTCGCGCCGTCGAGCTGCTCGGCGACCCGCACCTGGCGTACCCGGTGATCCACATCACCGGCACGAACGGCAAGACGTCCACCGCACGCACGACCGAGAGCATCGTCCGTGCCCACGGTCTGCGCACCGGCCTGATGACGAGCCCGCACCTGGTGTCGATCCGGGAGCGCATCGTCATCGACGGGCAGCCGATCGAGCCGAGCCGGCTCGTCGAGAACTGGGACGACATCGCCCCGGTCCTCGAACTGACCGACCAGGAGCTCACCGCCAAGGGCGAGCTCCCGCTCACCTTCTTCGAGGCACTGACCGTCCTGGCCCTGGCGTGCTTCGCCGAGGCGCCCGTCGACGTCGCCGTGATCGAGGTCGGCATGGGCGGCGAGTGGGACTCCACCAACGTCGTGCAGAGCCAGGTCGCGGTGTTCACGCCGATCGCCATCGACCACGCGAAGCAGCTCGGCAGCACGGTGGCGGAGATCGCGCGGACCAAGTCCGGGATCATCAAGCCGTCGTCCGCCGTGGTGTCGAGCGAGCAGGTCCCCGAGGCACTCGTCGAACTCGAGCGTGCCGCCGAGCTCACCGAGTCGACCCTCGCGGTCGAGGGCGCCGGGTTCAGTGTCCTGGACGTGACGCCGGCGGTGGGCGGTCAGCTCATCACCGTGCAGGGGATCGCCGGCCGCTACGACGACCTGTTCCTGCCGCTGTTCGGGCGGCACCAGGCCCACAACGCCGCCGTCGCGATCGCCGCGGTCGAGTCGTTCCTCGGTCGGGGCACCCAGGCGCTCGACGAGGACGTCCTGTCCGAGGGCCTCGCCGGTGCCACCAGCCCCGGTCGCCTCCAGCCGATCGCCACCGACCCGACCGTCGTGGTCGACGCGGCGCACAACCCGCACGGTGCCAAGGCCCTGGCCGAGGCCCTGCCGGTGGCCTTCCCGTCCGAGCACGTCGTCGGCGTCGTCGGGATCCTCGGCGACAAGGACGCCCGCGGGTTCGTCCGCGCGCTGAAGGGCACCGTCGAGACCTTCGTCGTCACGCAGCCCCCGGGGGAGCGTGCCCTCGACGCGGACGCCTTCGCGAAGGTCGTCGTGGACGAGGTCGGCGCGGACCGTGTCGTCGTCGAACCGTCGCTCGCCGCCGCGCTGCAGCAGGCACGCGACCTGGCGGACGAGGCGGACGCCGAGGACGCCCTCGTGCTCGTCGCGGGCTCCATCGTGATGGTGGGTGCGGTCATGGACCTGGTCCACCGGGAAGGCGAGACGAAGTGACGAACGCACCACGTGCCTCCCGGCCGGGGCGCGCACCGCGCACCCGGAAGCCGCGACGCGACCGCGGGGCGCAGGAGAGCCTGCTGTCGATCGCGCTCGTGCTCGAGGCGATCATGTTCTTCTTCCCGATGCTCGTCGTGTTCGGCAAGGGGACCCTGCCGCCGGCCCTGGCGTTCGGCGGCGGCATCGGTGCGATGGTCGTGCTGGCGCTGGCCTCACGTCTGACCGGCAACCCCGCCGGTGTAGGGTTCGGGTGGCTGCTGCAGGCGGCCATCCTCGCCACCGGGTTCATCGAACCGTTCATGTTCGCGGTCGCCGTGGTGTTCCTGGCGCTGTGGGTCTTCTGCTTCGTCAAGGGCGGTCAGCTCGACCGCCAGAACGCCGCGCGCCGGGCCGCCACGGGCGAGGACTGACCACCCCTCCGATCCCGCGAACACACTAGGAGTACTGCGTGTCCGACCTCGAAGAGACCCTCGTCCTCGTCAAGCCCGACGGCGTCGCCCGCCAGCTCACCGGTGAGATCCTCCGCCGCATCGAGTCGAAGGGCTACGAGATCGTCGACCTGAAGATGCTCACCGCGCCGCGCGACCTGTTGGACGCACACTACGAGGAGCACCAGGGCAAGCCGTTCTTCGAGCCGCTCGTCGAGTTCATGCAGTCCGGTCCGGTCGTCGCCGTGCGCGTCGCCGGCAACGGCGTGATCGCCGGCTTCCGGTCGCTCGCCGGCACCACCGACCCCACCAGCGCCGCGCCGGGCACCATCCGTGGCGACCTCGGTCGCGACTGGGGCCTCAAGGTGCAGCAGAACCTGGTGCACGGGTCGGACAGCACCGAGTCGTCGGCGCGCGAGCTCGCGCTCTGGTTCGCCTGAGACGCCGGGGGAACGACTCGTGACGAACAACGACCGACCCACCAAGAACGAGCGTCGCCAGCACGCGCGTGAGGTCTCGCGCCAGCGCGCCGACGCCGAGAAGCGTCGCAAGCGCCGCAACAAGTGGTTCCTGCAGGGCGGTATCGGCCTGGGCATCATCGCGATCGCCGCGATCATCACGCTCGTCGTGGTGAACGTGAACAACGCGCCCGCCGTGTCCGCTGCCGGGCCGAAGAACATGGCCACCGGCGCGATCCAGTTCACCGGCGAGGGCGGCGAGGTCACCCCGGTGACCACGAAGGCCGTCACCGCGAAGGGAACCCCGTCGGCAGTCCCGACGTCGAACACCGACGGTGCGGTCGCGGTCACCGAGTACGTCGACTGGGCCTGCCCGGTCTGCAAGCAGTTCGAGGCCGCCTACGCCGACCAGATCCTGGACAAGGTGAAGTCGGGCGACGCGACGCTGGCCATCCAGCCGGTGTCGATCCTCGACCGCAGCTACCAGAGCTCGCGCTACGCCAGCCGGGCCGCGAACGCCGCGATGTGCGTCGCGAACTACGCGCCGGACAAGTTCCTGGACGTCCAGACGCAGTTCTTCGACAACCAGCCCACCGAGGGCACCTCGGGCCTGACGAACGCCGAGATCGCGAAGCTCGTGAAGGCGGGCGGCGCGACCGGGTCGAACGTCTCCGAGTGCCTGTCGACCGAGCAGTTCAAGGGCTGGGTGACCAAGTCCACGAAGCTCGTCACCGCGGACGAGGCGCTGCAGGGCACGCAGGGCTTCGGCACGCCGACCGTGGTCGTCAACGGCAAGCGTCTCGACGACCTCAGCACGGTCATCACCGCGATCGACGCCGCGGCGAAGTAGCACCACCCGCACGAGCGAAGGCCCCCGCTTCCATCCGGAAGCGGGGGCCTTCGTCGTCGCGCTGCCTCGTGCCTACGCGGCGCCGCCGTTCTGCTCGACGAAGGACGCGAAGGCGTCGGTGTCGGTCAGGGAGCCGGTGAACTGCTTGCCGTTCACGATGATCGTCGGGGTGCTCGTCACCTTGTCGAGCGACGAGTTCGGGATCGGGTCGTTCATCACCCGGTTCGTGGCGTCGGCGACCCACCCGGCGAAGTGCTGCCCGGTGATGCACGAGGTGACCTTGCTGTTCGTCGCGCCGGCGTCCTTCGCCAGGGACGCGAGCTCGTCGTTCGTCAGGCCCTTGGTGCTCTCGGACGGCTGGTTCTCGTAGAGCGACGTGTTGTACGCCAGGAACGCGTCCGGGTCGTAGTTCGCCACACAGGCGGCCGCGGCGGCGGAGCGGGTGGAGTACTTCGACCCGAGCGACACCCGGTCGAGCAGGTTGAACGGGTGCAGTTCGAGCGTGGCGGACCCGGCCTTCACCCACTGTTCGATCTGGTCCATCTGCGCCGTCTCGAACTGGTTGCAGTACGGGCACATGTAGTCCGAGTACACGGTGATGTTCGCCACCGAGTCATCCTGCGCCGTCGCCGTCGGGGTCCCACCGTCGGGTGTCGCCTTCGTCTCGACGGGCACGATCTCGCCGCTCTGGCCGGTGAACAGGATGCCGTCGCTCGCCATGTTCCGCGGCCCGGGCCCCGCGGGTTGCACCGAGTTCGCGATCACCAGGACGACCACGGCGACGACCGCCAAGCTGCCGACGATGATGCCGCTGATCCCGAGCGTCTTGTTGCGGCGACGTCGCGCCTGCTCCCGCACCCGGGCTTCGCGAGCGCGCTCTCGGGCGGCGTCGCGACGGACCTTCTTGCTCTCGTTCTCGCTCATCGAGATCGAGCGTAGGTGCTGCCCGGAGGCCGATCGGGCGTCCTGCCTGGGAAGCCCCCAGGAATTCGATGACGCGTCATCGATGCATCATGGGCGCCGCATCGGGGACGCCCAGCGGTGGATCAGAAGACCGTCAGGATGGTCGGGAACTTGATGATGATCGTCACGATGATGAACAGGTAGTTCGCCAGCGGGAACGCCCAGCAGAACGGGAGCAGTGCCCGGCCGACCCGCTGGGTGCGGGCACCGAAGCGGCCCTGCGCGGCGTTCCAGATCGTGAACACCCAGAACATCGGGATCGTCATCGACCACACGAGCATGCACCACGGGCACAGCGCGCCGATGAACCAGACGGTCTGGGTGAAGAGCCACGTCACGAAGACCCACGCCAGGAACACGCCGGCGTTGAACGCGATCCAGAACCACCGTGAGCCGTTGCGGAAGCCCGCGAGCATCATCACCGCGACGGCGATCGGCGCCACGAAGCCCATCACGCCGAGCAGTGGGTTCGGGAACCCGAACAGGTGGCCCTGCCAGCTCGCCATCACGTCCGAGCAGCTGATGAACGGGTTCACGTCGCATGAGAGCACCGTGTCGGGGTCGGCGTACTTCTTGAACTCGTCGAGCACCAGGGAGAAGGATCCGTACAGGCCGACGAACCCGGTGATCAAGAGGAAGACGGCCATCGCGATCGGACGACGGGGGGCAGGCGCTGACGTGCTCACGCCGTCATCATCGCATGCGGCTTCCGGTCCTTTCCGGGAGCGGCGTGCGATACTGGCCGGAGGTCGTGCGGGCAACCGCAGACCGAAGAGAGCTTTCCGGGCAGTGCCCCACGGGGCAGTGTCCGGACGATCAGGTGCGGTGAGAGCGCACCGTGGTCGGGACAGCGTCACTCCGACGCCGAGCCGACCCGGGCCGGGTGCCCGGACCGGAACGGCAGCGGACGCAACGAGAAGTTGACGCAGACCGATCACGAAGACAGCGAGCGCGGGGCGTCGACGCCACCGCCACAACCAAAGAATTCCCGCCGCCTGACAAGGGTGCGAGTGGGGCCGAGGAGTGCGCCAGTCCATGGTGGAGCAGAACAACGACAACACGACCAACGACGAGAACGCCCCGAAGCGTCGGACCCGCCTGTTCGGCGGACGCCGCGCCCGGTCGTCCGGCCAGCAGGTCGCGGCCGACGCCGTGCAGGTGCCGGCCGTCGACGAGCCCCTCGCGCTGACGGACGGGGCACCGGCGGACGGGGCACGGGCAGAAGCCGTGTCCGTCGCGGTCGAGGCCGTCTCCGCGCAGAGCGCCGAGCCGGACGACGTGAGCACGCTGACCGGCGACCTGCCGGTGGTCACGGCCGAGCCGACCGAGCCCGCAGCCGACGTGGCGGAGCCGAGTGGTGCCTCCCGTCCGACCGAGACCGAGCCGACGGCCGAGGCGAGCGAACCCGCCGCCCCAGCCGAGCCGTTCGTCCCGAAGGCGACGAGCACGCTCAGCCTGATCTTCCACGCTCCCGTCCTGCCGGAGCTGCCGCGCCGTGCCGCGCGGTACGAGCGCGACGAGGACGACCGAGACGACCGCTACGAGCGCTCCGACCGCTCCGACCGCTCCGACCGCTCCGAGCGCTCCGACCGCTTGGAGCGCGAGGACCGGTTCGACCGCGATGACCGGTACGACTCCGAGGACCGCGAGGAGCAGGGCGGATCCCGCCGGCGCTCGCGTCGTCGGGGGAGCAGCGCCGACCGCGAGGCCCGTGCGCCGCGTGAGCCGCGCGACCACCAGGAGCCCCGCCGCCGCGAGCCCGAGCTCATCACCGAGCCGCAGCGCATCAAGGGCTCGACCCGGCTCGAGGCGAAGAAGCAGCGCCGCCGCGACGGCCGTGACGCCGGACGCCGCCGCCAGGTCGTGAGCGAGGACGAGTTCCTCGCCCGCCGCGAGAGCGTCGACCGCCAGATGATCGTGCGCTCCAGCTCGTCGACCATCGAGATCGGCGTGCTCGAGGACGGCATCCTCGCCGAGCACTACATCACCAAGTCCGAGAACGTGTCGCTGATCGGCAACGTCTACCTCGGCAAGGTGCAGAACGTCCTGCCCTCGATGGAGGCCGCCTTCGTCGACATCGGTCGCGGCCGCAACGCCGTGCTGTACGCCGGCGAGGTCGACTGGAACTCGGTCGACACCAGCCACGGCCGACGCATCGAGGCCGCGCTCAAGCCGGGCGACAAGGTCCTGGTGCAGGTCACGAAGGACCCCGTCGGCCACAAGGGCGCCCGCCTGACCAGCCAGGTCTCGCTGCCCGGTCGCTACCTGGTCTACGTGCCGAACGGCTCGATGAACGGGATCTCGCGCAAGCTGCCCGACACCGAGCGTGCGCGCCTGAAGAAGATCCTCAAGGAGGTCCTGCCGGAGCACGCGGGCGTCATCGTGCGCACCGCTGCCGAAGGTGCGACGGAAGAGCAGCTCACCCGCGACGTGCAGCGCCTGACCAGCCAGTGGGAGGCCATCCAGAAGAAGGTCGCCGGTGGCCAGGCCCCGGTGATGCTGCACTCGGAGCCGGACCTGCTCGTCAAGATCGTGCGTGACGTCTTCAACGAGGACTTCACGAAGCTCATCATCGACGGCGAGGCCGCCGGCGGCACCATCGACGAGTACCTGTCGGCCGTCGCGCCCGACCTGAAGGACCGCGTCGTCCGCTACGAGGGCCCGGACTCCTTCGAGGAGTACCGCCTGAACGAGCAGATCGACAAGGCGCTCGACCGCAAGGTCTGGCTGCCCTCCGGTGGTTCGCTCGTCATCGACCGTACCGAGGCCATGACGGTCGTCGACGTCAACACGGGCAAGTTCGTCGGCTCCGGGGGCAACCTCGAGGAGACGGTCACGAAGAACAACCTCGAGGCCGCCGAGGAACTCGTCCGCCAGCTCCGCCTGCGCGACATCGGCGGCATCATCGTCGTCGACTTCATCGACATGGTGCTCGAGGAGAACCGCGACCTCGTGCTCCGCCGCCTGATCGAGTGCCTGAGCCGCGACCGCACGAAGCACCAGGTCGCCGAGGTCACCTCGCTCGGCCTCGTGCAGATGACCCGCAAGAAGATCGGCGTCGGCCTGCGCGAGTCGCTCGACGAGGTCAACGCGAAGGTCAACGACAACAACGCCGACCCGGGCCCGAGCAAGGGGCGTCGCAAGGGACGCAGCGGTGCCGGCGGCAACGGCAGCGGCAGCAACGGCAACGGTGGCAACGGGCACGGCAACGGCGGGGGCAACTCCGGCGGTGGCTCGGGTTCCGGTTCGTCGAACGGGCAGTCGAGCCAGGCGCACCAGATCACCGACGACGTGAAGAGCGCGCTGTCGCGGATCGCCGCCTCGACGATCCCGCACGAGGACTCGCCGGCATCGCCGACCTCGGCGGAGGCACCGACCTCGGCCGACGTCCCCGCAGCGACGTCCGCGTCCGAGGACTCCGGAGCGGGCGAACAGCCCACCGGGTCGAAGCGTCGGCGCCGTGGCGGCCGTGGTGGACGGAGCGGTGAGCAGTCGAACGCTGCCGCGACCGAGGCCACCGAGGTCGCTGAGTCGGCGCCCGTCGCAGTCGAGGCGGAGGCCGCTGTCGAGACGAAGCAGGCCGAGCCGAAGCGCGACCAGCCGAAGCAGGCTGCGCCGAAGCAGGCGGTCGCCGAGGCTGCTGCTCCTGCCGTCGAGCCGAAGGCCAAGGCCCCGGCCCGCCGTCGGGTCAGCTCCAGCGCGACGGTGACTCCGACCGACAACACGGTCGCGATCCTGGACATCCCGCTCAACGCCGCCCCGAAGCGCGAGCCGCGTCAGGTCGCCCCGGACGCCGAGTCGCTGTTGGACTCCGTGCTCCAGGCGCTGCCCGAGCCGAAGCAGCCGGGTCAGGGCCGTTCGCGGTCCCGCCGGGTGTCGTCGCCGAGCATCAGTGCGCCGGCCACGACCGAGGGTGCGTCCGGCGAGGACACCGACGGCTCCGTCATCCTGGGGAACTGAGCGTGACGAACCCCGGTGACCCGCAGCAGGATCGTGGGTACTACGGTGCGGGCTGGCAGCAGCCCGCACCGCCCGGACCCGGGGGAGCCGGCGGTTCCGCGCCGCCGTACGGTGGGCAGCCTGGTGGGCAGCCGCCGTACGGTGGGCAACCTGGCGGGCAGCCTGTTGGGCAGCCGCCGCACGGCGTCCAGCCCACTGCCGGGGTGCCCTACGCCCCGCCGCGACCGCCCCGTGCGCCGGCCGATCCGCGTCGGGCCTTCGCGCCCGGCGCCTCGGTGAACAACACCGCCGGGGCGCTCATCGCCGTGGTGTCCCTCGTGCTGGTCGAGTTCGTGTCCGGCATCGTCGGGCTCATCGGGACGTCCCTCGTCGTCAGCCCGTTCGCGCACTACGGCGCGGGTGCCAGCCTGGTCGGCAGCTTCATCGCCTCGGTGTTCCTGGCGCCGTTCCCGTTCTACGCGGGGGCGTTCCTGGCGCTGGCGTTCCTGACCCCGATCGCCCGCCGCAGCCCGCTGCCGACCGTGCTGCTCCGCGCCGTGCTCGCCGGGGCTGCCGGGACGATCGCCCTCGCGCTCGTCGGTGTCTTCACGGGCGCGTTCGGGGCGATCACCTCGGGAGGTTCCCGACTCGTGATCGACGTCGTCACGAACCCGCTCCGCAACGGCGTGCCGTTCACGGTGATGCTCCTGGCGAGTGCGACCGCGGCGTGGCTGTGGCTCGGGCGCCCGCGACGGAACCGTGGCCCCGCGCCGACGTCCGGCCTGCCGGGGACGGTACGGCCCGCCGACGCCGTCCCGCCCGCGACCGTGCAGCCGGGGCCGCAGCAGCCGCAGCAGGGCCCGTACGGACAGGGTCTGGTCCAGCCGGACCCCCACGGGCAGTACGGCGGCCAGTACGGCGCACAGCCCCGTCCGGACCAGCAGCAGCCGCCGGCAGCCCCCTGGGGCGGTCCAGCGCCCCGCTGACCTCGCTTCGTCGCTCGTGCGGTCGTGTGGGCGGTCGTGTGGGCGCTGCACGGTGCGAGGTTGACCACATGGTGCGGCCTTCGTACCTCGCACCATGTGGGCAACCTCGCACGGTGCGCACGTGCCCGAGGCGCGACGGCGGCCCGGCGAGGTCATGCGCGGTGCGGCGTCCGCCTGTCGCCGCACCGTGCGGGGTTCACCGGGCGGTGCAGCGGCCGCGGCACGGTGCGAGCCTCTGGCGACGCACCGTGCTGCCGACCTCGCACGCTGTGGGCAACCTCGCACGGTGCGCACGTGCCCGAGACGCGGCCGCGCACCATGCGACAGGACGGACGTGGCGGGGGTGCGCCGGGCCTCCCGTCCGCACCGTGCGAGGTTCCGGACGCCGTGGGAGCCGGCGTGCGCCGCACCGAGTCCAGAACCTCGCACCGTGCGTGCCTGGCGCACCCGCGCGGCGCGTCAGTGGGCGCGCTTGTCGCGCTGCGCCACACGCAGGCCGCTGCGGATGAGCCGCAGCACGAGCTCCCGGCCGGACACCGCAGAGGCCCCCGCGGCGACCAGCTCGTCGTACTTCGCGAGCGGCACGTCGTAGTGGTCGTGGTCGAACGCACGACGCGGCACACCGGCGCGTGCAGCGAACGCGTGGAGTTCCGCGTAGGATTCATCACTGACGAGGTGCGACCACAGAGTGTCGTGAGCGGGCCACGTCGGTGGGTCGATCAACACGGTCACCGTGCAATCGTACGTGTGTCGCCGTTTGACCGGACCCATGGGGATCGAGTATTCTCGATCCCTGGTGTCAGCGGGCCGTTCTGCCTGCGTCGCCGATCGGGCCCGGCCTTCCGGGAGCCGCTCGTGCAGAAGTGGGCACCCGAGACTTCCCTCAAGCAGAGTTACGTAAGGATTTCCACGTGGTTTACGCAGTAGTGCGCGCCGGCGGCCGTCAGGAAAAGGTCGAGGTCGGCACCATCCTGACCGTCGACCGTGTCAAGGCGGACGACAAGGGCAACATCGACCTCGCCCCCGTGCTCCTCGTGGACGGTGACAAGATCACGTCGGCAGCTTCCGAGCTCGTCAACGTGACCGTCACCGCCGAGGTGCTCGACGACCTGCGCGGTCCGAAGGTCATCATCCAGAAGTTCAAGAACAAGACCGGGTACAAGAAGCGCCAGGGTTTCCGCGCTGAACTGACCCGCGTCAAGATCACCAAGATCGCGTAAGGGAGTCAGCTCATGGCACACAAGAAGGGTGCGAGTTCCACTCGCAACGGTCGTGACTCGAACGCACAGCGCCTCGGCGTGAAGCGCTTCGGTGGCGAGGTCGTCAACGCCGGCGAGATCATCATCCGCCAGCGTGGCACCCACTTCCACCCGGGCGCCAACGTCGGCCGCGGTGGCGACGACACGCTGTTCGCCCTCTCGGCCGGTTCGGTCGAGTTCGGCACCAAGGGTGGCCGCAAGGTCATCAACATCGTCAACGCGTAGTCGCGACGATCAGCTTCAGCGGGAGGGGCGGGCCGAGTGCCCGCCCCTCCTTCGCTTTTCCCGCCGACGGATCTCGTCGGCACAACGCGCTGACGGATCTCGTCGGCACAACGCGCTGACGGACCCCGTCGGCGCAACGATCTTCCAGGAGTGGAACCATGGCGACCTTCGTCGACCGCGTGACCCTGCACCTCAGCGCGGGGAAGGGCGGCAACGGTTGCGTCTCGGTCCGCCGTGAGAAGTTCAAGCCCCTCGCCGGGCCCGACGGTGGCAACGGCGGTGACGGCGGCGACATCGTGCTCGTGGCCGACCCGCAGGTCACCACGTTGCTCGGCTACCACCGCTCTCCGCACCGTTCGTCCAAGAACGGTCAGCCGGGCATGGGCGACCACCGCAGCGGCGTCAGCGGCGAGGTCCAGGAGCTCCCGCTCCCGATCGGCACCGTCGTGTACGACGAGGCCGGCGAGGTCATCGCCGACCTGACCGAGCCCGGCACGCGCGTCGTCGTGGCCCCCGGTGGCCAGGGCGGCCTCGGCAACGCGGCGCTCTCCACCACCAAGCGCAAGGCCCCCGGCTTCGCGCTCCTCGGCACCGAGGGCTGGGCGGGTGACATCAGCCTCGAGCTGAAGACCATCGCCGACGTCGCCCTCGTCGGGTTCCCGAGCGCCGGCAAGTCCTCGCTCATCGCCGCGATCTCGGCCGCGAAGCCGAAGATCGCCGACTACCCCTTCACCACGCTCACCCCGAACCTCGGCGTCGTCGAGTCGGGCGAGAGCCGCTTCACGGTCGCGGACGTCCCCGGGCTGATCGAGGGCGCGTCGGAGGGCAAGGGCCTCGGCCTCGAGTTCCTGCGGCACGTCGAGCGCTGCGAAGCCCTGCTGCACGTCATCGACTGCGCGACGATGGACCCGGGCCGCGACCCGATCAGCGACCTCGACGTCATCCTCGGCGAGCTCGAGCGTTACCCGGTTCCGGAGGGCCAGGTGCCGCTGCTCGAGCGTCCGCAGCTCATCGCGCTCAACAAGATCGACGTGCCGGACGCCGCCGAGCTCGCCGAGTTCGTCACCGCCGAGCTCGAGGGCCGTGGCTACCGCGTGTTCCCGATCTCCACGGCGTCGCACAAGGGTCTGCGTGAGCTGACCTTCGCGTTGGCCGAGGTCGTCGAGCAGGGTCGTGCCAAGCGCGCGGCCGAGCCCGTCGTCGAGCGCATCGTCATCCGCCCCCGTGCGGTCAACGACCAGGGCTTCACGGTCCGTGCCGAGGGCGGCGAGGAGCACCGCTTCTTCCGCGTCCGCGGCGCGAAGCCGGAGCGCTGGATCCAGCAGACCGACTTCACCAACGAGGAGGCGATCGGCTTCCTGGCCGATCGGCTCGCGAAGCTCGGCGTCGAGGACGGCCTGTTCAAGGCCGGCGCGGTGGCCGGCTCGACCGTCGTGATCGGTGGCGACGGCGGCATGGTCTTCGACTGGGAGCCGACGCTCACGTCCACCGCGGAGCTCATCACGAGCGCGCGCGGGACCGACGCCCGCATCGGTGCGACCTCGCGTCCGACCCGCAACGAGCGTCGCGAGGAGTACTTCGAGCGGATGGACGCCAAGGCGGCCGCCCGTGCCGAGCTCGAGCAGGAGCGTGTCTCCGGTCTCTGGGTGAACGACGAGGTCGTCACCAGCGACGACCTCGAGACCGGCGACCCCGAGACCGGCGGCGTCGAGACCGGAGTTGAGACCGGCGACTTCGAGACCAGCGACCAGAAGGACTGACCGCGGCATGACCGACACGACCGCCCGCACCGACCTCGGACCCGTCACCCGGCGAGAGGACATCCCTCGTGCGCGGCGGATCGTGGTCAAGGTCGGCTCGTCCTCGGTCAGCGGTGACGCCGCCGGCCAGATCGGTCCGCTGGTGGACGCCCTGGCCAGCGCCTACGGCCGTGGCACCGAGGTCGTGCTCGTGTCGTCCGGTGCGATCGCGACCGGGTTCCCGTTCCTCGGGCTCGAGGGCCGTCCCGACGACCTCGCCACGCAGCAGGCCGCCGCGGCCACCGGCCAGAACGTCCTGATGTTCCGGTACCAGAAGGAACTCGACCGGCACCGGGTCGTCGCGGCGCAGATCCTGCTGACCGCCGGCGACCTGCAGAACCCCACGCACCGGGTCAACGCGCAGCGCGCCATCGACCGGCTGCTCGCCCTGCGGGTGCTGCCGATCGTGAACGAGAACGACACGGTCGCCACGCACGAGATCCGCTTCGGCGACAACGACCGGCTCGCCGCCCTGGTGGCTCGGTTGCTCGGTGCCGACGCCCTGGTGCTGCTGTCCGACGTCGAGGCCCTGTACACGAAGCCGCCGGAGCAGCCGGGCGCCGAGCGCATCGACGAGGTACCGTTCGGCGACGAGCTCGCCGGCGTCACCTTCGGCTCCGTCGGCAAGTCCGGCGTGGGGACCGGGGGAGCAGGCACCAAGGTCGCGGCTGCGCGGCTCGCGGCCGAGGCGGGCACGTCGGTCCTGGTGACCGCCACGGCCCTCGTCGACCGCGCCCTGTCGGGCGAGCACGTCGGCACCTGGTTCCACGCCGCGCCGCGTCCCTGACACGGGTCGGACCGCGCCCGGAGCGGTCACGACTCGCCGCCGGGACGGCGCCGACTGGTCAGGGACCGTCGGCGCGGGCGTCGCGGAGCGACGGTCTGCGACCGCTCGCGTGGCGCCGGACGACGTGTCGTGACCGGTCGGCGTGGTGAACGCGACCGCCTGGAGGCCCGGCACGGGTCCCGGGGACCGGTGCCGGGCCTCCAGGCGGTCACGACGCACCGACGGACCGCGTCGAACGGTCGGGACCGGTCGACGGGGGCGGCGCGGAGCGACGCGGCGCGACCGCTCGGCGGTCGTGGTGCAACGTGTCGTGACCGGTCGGCCGGCGAGACGCCGTCAGGCCCGTCACGGGCCGACGAGCGGACCTAGAATCGGTCCATGTCGTCGATCGCGCCCGCCCCGACCCTGACCGACACGCTCGTGGCTGCCCGCACCGCCTCGTCGGCGCTGGCGACCGCGACGACGGCGGTCAAGGACGCCGCCCTGGTGGCGATCGCCGCCGGGGTCCGCGCCGCCACCGACGAGATCGTCGCCGCGAACCACGGTGACCTGGTCGCGGGCGAGGAGAGCGGCCTGTCCTCCGGCCTCGTCGACCGCCTCCGACTCGACCCCGCACGCGTCGAGGCGCTGGCCACCGCGGTCGAGGACGTCGTCGGCCTGCAAGACCCGGTGGGGGAGCACCTGCGGGGCTCGTCGCTGCCGAACGGCCTGCAGCTCACCCAGGTGCGGGTGCCGTTCGGGGTCGTCGGCGCCATCTACGAGGCACGACCGAACGTCACGGTCGACATCGCCTCGCTCGCGCTGAAGTCCGGCAACGCGGTCGTGCTCCGCGGGGGTTCGGCGGCCCAGCGGACGAACGCCGTGCTCGTGGCGCGCATCCAGGACGCCGTCGAGTCGGTCGGCCTGCCGCGCGAGCTCGTGCAGACCATCGACGAGTTCGGCCGTGCCGGAGCCACCGAGCTCATGCGCGCCCGCGGCCTGGTCGACGTGCTCATCCCACGCGGCAGCGCCTCGCTCATCCAGACCGTCGTCACCGAGTCGCAGGTCCCCGTGATCGAGACCGGTGCCGGCGTGGTGCACGTGTTCCTCGACGCGTCGGCCCCCGAGCAGCGCGCCGTCGACATCGTCCTGAACAGCAAGGTGCAGCGGCCGAGCGTCTGCAACGCCCTCGAGACCCTCCTGGTGCACGAGCAGGCGGCCGAGCGGCTGCTGCCCGTGCTCGCGGACCGGCTCCGTGCCTCCGGTGTCACGCTGCGCGGCGACGACGCCACGCGGGCGATCGTGCCGGGCGTGCTGCGCGCCACCGACGAGGACTGGGCGACCGAGTCGATGGACCTCGACTTGTCGATCCGCGTCGTGCCGGACGTCGACGCCGCGATGGCGCACATCGCGCGCTGGTCCACCCACCACACCGAGTCGATCGTCACGAACGACGTCGACACGGCCGAGCGGTTCCTGGCGACGGTCGACTCGGCGGTCGTGATGGTGAACGCGTCGACGCGCTTCACCGACGGCGGGGAGTTCGGCTTCGGCGCCGAGGTGGGCATCTCGACGCAGAAGCTGCACGCGCGTGGCCCGATGGGGCTGCCGGAGCTCACGAGCACCAAGTGGATCGTGCGCGGGAACGGCCAGATCCGCGGCTAGACTGAACGGCGTCTTTCCCCGACCGAACGGAGCACCGAACGATGACCTTCCTCGCAGAAGCTGCGGAGCACGCCTCCGGGGCCCCGGCGTTCGTGTTCCCGCTCGTCGGCGCGCTGTTCTTCATCTTCCTGGGCTTCGTCACCTGGAGCTTCCGCGACGTGGCCTACCGCCACTCGCAGAAGTTCGAGGCCACCCGCCACCACGAGACGGGTGTCGACGAGTTCGGTCACACCAAGAGCTGATCTGCACCCGATGCTCGAGAGCACCGGACGACCGCGCATCGGGGTGATGGGCGGCACGTTCGACCCCATCCACCACGGTCACCTCGTCGCGGCGTCCGAGGTCGCTCGGGCGTTCGACCTGGACGAGGTCGTGTTCGTCCCCACCGGTCAGCCGTACATGAAGTCCGGCGTCACGGATGCCGAGCACCGCTACCTGATGACGGTCATCGCGACCGCGTCGAACCCGATGTTCACGGTGAGCCGCGTCGACATCGACCGCCCCGGCCCGACGTACACGGTCGACACGCTCCGCGACCTGCACGAACAGCGGCCCGACGCGCAGCTCGTCTTCATCTCGGGCGCAGACGCCGTTCAGCAGATTGTCGACTGGAAAGACCATGATGGTCTCTGGGACCTCGCGCACTTCGTCGCCGTGACGCGTCCGGGACACGACCTGAGCATCAGCGGACTCCCCGAGCGAGACGTAAGCTTGCTCGAAGTCCCCGCACTGGCCATCTCGTCGACCGACTGCCGCGACCGGGTGAGACGTGGTTCCCCCGTCTGGTACCTGGTCCCCGACGGGGTCGTCCAGTACATCTCCAAGCACCACCTGTATCGGAGCGTTGCATGAGTTCGTCCGACGCGCAGCCGCCCCTGTCGCGGCGCCAGGCGCGCGAGCGGGAGCGTGCCGCAGCAGCCGGTTCGCAGCCCGCGACGCCGCCGCCGACCGTCGCCGCACCCGCCGAGTCGACGGAACCCCGTCCTCGACCCGGTTCGCACGTGGCACCCGCTCCCGGCGGTCCGGCCCAGTCCTCCGCTCCGGCGTCCGCCGCGACGGGCACGTCGGCACCGACGGGCACGCCGGCCTCGGCGCCCTCCGTGCCGGTGACCTCCGTCCCTGCAGCCGGGGTGTCGCCGTTCCCGCCCGCCTCGGCGACCGAGATCGTGCCCGGCAGCGGTGGTCTGACCCGCCGCCAGATCCGCCAGCAGCGCGCCGCCGAGAACCAGGCGGTCCTGCCGGTCCCGCTGCAGAACCCCACGCCGCAGTCCTCCGACCGCACCGTCGAGGACGTCCTCGGCTCGGTCGACACGATCGAGCCGACCTCGGCGCCGCGCGCCGCGGACGAGCCGTCCGGTTCCGAGACCCCCACGGTGCTCGATGAGGCGGCGGTCGCCCAGGCCACCGAGGCCGACGGGTCGCCCGACGCCCTCGAGCCGCTCGACGAAGCCGCTGCGCACGCCGAGGAGCCCCGGCGCCACCGGTCGACCTGGTCGCCGCCCGCCGACGACGCTTCCGAAGCACAGCCCGAAGCCGGGGCCGCGGACGAGGCCCCCGCAGGGACGTCCAGCGACCAGACGGGCACCGACGAGACGGGCACCGACGAGACGGGCACCGACGAGACGCAGACCGACGCGGACGCATCGGTCGACGACGCCGCGCCCGAGCACCCCTCGGCCACGCCGCTCCCGGGGATCCCGGACGGTGCTCCGTCGACCCCGGCGGTGTTCCCGCTGTCCCTCGACCCCGAGGACGACGACACCAACGAGGTCCCGATCCCGGAGCCCGCACGGACCGAGCCCCCGAAGGTCCCCGCGTCCTTCCAGCGGCCGGCCGAGCCGAAGCCGATGACGACGGCCTTCGAGCCACCCGTCGGGCACTGGTCGCAGCAGGCGCACGGCTCGAACGACGCCGAGGTGCACGACGACTCGACCGGCACCCGCCGGATCGCGGTCACCGACACCAACGCGATCATCCTGCCGAACTCGGCCCTGGCCGACCCGACCGGAGCACTGAACGCGACGGGCGAGGTGATCCTCACCGGGTCCATCGACCTGCCCGCGTCGCTGTCCTCGACGGGGTCGCACCGACCGATCGACGGTGCCGAGGTCGACCGCCTGCTCGAGCAGCACGACGAGCAGCCGGAGACCGACGCCAGCCCGGTGCGCGCCAGCCGCGCGGTGTCCAGCCACACCTCGACCCGCCAGGTCGTCCTCGCCGCCGCGAAGCCGAAGGAGTCGCGCACGCCGCTCATCCTCGGCGTCACGGTCGGCGCCGTCGGTGTCGCCGCAGCCGCGGTCATCATCGTCGCGCTCGTCACGACCCACACCTTCGGCGGCTGACCCCCCGACCCGAACCACCGATCCCGACACCTGCGTCGGCCGCGGCCTGGCCGTGCGTCGGCGGGGTGGCTTATGATCGTGACCCACCAAGCGATCCGGCTCCCTGCCGGGTCGACGACCGGAAGGAATCCGTGACCGCCTCCACTCGCGCACTGGAACTCGTGCAGGCCGCCGCTCTCGCGGCCGACGCCAAGCAGGCCGAGGACCTCGTCGCGCTCGATGTGACCGGGCCGTTGCAGCTCACGGACGTGTTCCTGCTCGCAACCGGTCGGAACGAGCGCAACGTGCAGTCCATCGCCGATGCGGTCGAGGAGCGCCTCCTCGAGCTCGGCGCCAAGACCCTCCGCCGCGAAGGCCGGAGCGAGGGCCGCTGGGTCCTCATCGACGTCGGCGACATCGTGGTGCACGTCTTCCACGACGAGGACCGTCAGTACTACTCGCTCGAGCGGCTCTGGGCAGACTGCCCGACCATCCCGCTCGAGCTCCCGGTGGACCACACCGCCTGATCAGCGACGCGCCCGGGTGACGGCTTCGATTTCGTTGCCCGGCGTTCGCATGGTGTACGCTTCTATGGTGCCTCCGGGGAACCGGTCGGCACGGAAGCAACACAATCTGGGTCTGTGGCGCAGCTGGTAGCGCACCTGCATGGCATGCAGGGGGTCAGGGGTTCGAGTCCCCTCAGATCCACCAACAATCCCCGTCGTTCCCCGGAACGGCGGGGGTTTTTTCGTGGTGCGGGTGGCCGCACGTGCCCGATACGCTGAGCGCATGAGCAACGATGCGCCGCTGTCCGGAACCCCGCTGACGATCTCCGCCGCCGGGTACACGGCCGACATCGCCACGGTCGGTGCGACGCTGCGGACCCTGCGGCACGAGGGTCGCGACCTGATCGTGCCGTTCGCCGCCGACGAGGTCCGACCGGCGTTCCGCGGTGCCGTCCTCGCTCCGTGGCCGAACCGCGTCGTCGACGGCGAGTACTCGTTCGGCGGTGTCGACCACGAGCTCGCGCTCACCGAACCGGCACGGCACCACGCCCTGCACGGACTGGTCGCCTGGACCGACTTCCGGGTCGTGGCGCAGGAGTCCGACCGCGTGGTGCTCGCCACCACCGTGCAGGCCCAGGCGGGCTACCCGTACCGCGTCGAGGTCCTGGTCGAGTACCAGCTGGACGTCGCCGGGCTGCACACCACGATCACCGGCACGAACTCCGGCGCGGACGACGCCCCGTGGGGGACCGGCCCGCACCCGTACCTGGTCGCCGGCGCCGGCACGGTCGATGACTGGACCCTCACCCTGCCCGCGGCCGAGGTGCTCGAGGTCACGCCGGACCGGCTGATCCCGACCGACCTGGTCCCCGTGCACGACGAGTTCGACCTGCGCACCGCCACACGCATCGGCGACCGGTTCATCGACCACGCCTTCACCGGCTTCGACCGCGACGCCGACGGGGTCGCGACCATCGCCCTGACCACGGCGGACGGCCGGGGTGTCCGCGCGACCTTCGGCCAGGAGTGCCCGTGGGTGCAGGTGCACACGGCCGACCACGTCGTCCCCGAGTACCACCGCGCCGGCCTGGCGGTCGAGCCGATGACGTGCGCCCCGGACGCCTTCAACGACGGTGTCGACCGCGGTCTCGTGGTGCTCGCCCCCGGTGCGTCCCACGCCGCCGCATGGACGATCTCCGCGATCTGACCGGTCCGTCGGCCGGCGCCCGCATCGAGGTCCGCCGGCTCGATCCGGTCCCCGACCTCGGCGCGCTGGCCGCCGCGGTCGAGGGCGACTTGGTGTGGCTCGACTCCGCGCTGCCGGACGGCGCACCCGACGCCGCTCGACCACGGGCTCGATGGTCGGTGCTGACGTGGGCGGACGGGCCGTTCCGTGCCCGGTTCCGCCACCAGGACCGGCAGGCGTCCGTCGAGGTCGCCGCGCCCGCTGCCGGCTGGTTCGGCTCGTCGTCCTCCGACGACCGTCCGGCCTTCACCGTGCTGGCCGACCTCCTCGCTCGGACGCCGCAGCTGCCCGAGCCGATCGCCGGCTGCGGCTTCGCACTCGGCTGGGTCGGGTTCCTCGGGTACGAGCTCGGTCGCGAGTCCGGCGGCCCGGACCGCACCGCTGACGGCCACGCCGACGCCGACCTGCGGTTCGTGGACCGCGCCGTGGTCGTCGACCACACCGGTGGCGCCTGGGCGCTGACGCTCGTCGCCGACGCGGAACCGGCGGCCAGCGCGCAGAACCGGGCGTGGCTCGAGACGGTGACCAGGTCGCCGTCGACGGCCGACGTGGCGGACGCGGCCACGGGCCTCCCGGCCGGGGTGTCGTCAGCGGTCGGACGCACGTCGCGAGCCGACCACGAACGCGCCGTCGACGCGTGCCGCGCCGAGATCCGCGAGGGCAACGCGTTCCAGGTCTGTCTCACCACCTCCTTCTCCGTGCCGGGCAGGGGCCGGGAGGCCCGGGTCGGCCCCGGCACGGACCCGCACCTGTCCGAGTACCTCCGGATGCGGGCGTCGGACCCCGTCCCGTTCGGTGCGTACCTGCGGCTCGGCCCGCTGCGCGTGGCGAGCCGGTCGCCGGAGCGGTTCCTGCGGATCGCCGCGGACCGCACCGTGCTGGCGGAACCGATCAAGGGCACGCGGCGACGACTCGCCGACGCTGCTGCCGACGCGGCCGTGCGGGACGAACTCGCGGTGAGCGCCAAGGACCGTGCCGAGAACGTGATGATCGTGGACCTGCTGCGGAACGACCTGCTGCGGACGGCGATCCCCGGGTCGGTGCACGTCGAACGGCTGTGCGCGGTCGAGACCTACGCGAGCGTGCACCAGATGGTGTCGACGATCGGTGCCGTGCTGCCGTCGGGGACGTCGCCGGCGGACGTGGTGCGGGCGGCGTTCCCACCGGGGTCGATGACCGGCGCGCCGAAGATCAGCGCGATGGCGATCGCCGACCGGCTCGAGGGCGCGCCGCGCGGGGTGTACTCGGGGACGATCGGGTACTTCTCGGCGAGCGGGGCGGTCGACCTGTCGGTGGTCATCCGGACACTGGTGACGGTGGTGGATGCCTCGGGCGGCGGGGTGGGTCCGGTCGAGGTCCGGTCGCGGACGCTCGGGGCCGGGGGAGCGGTGACGTGGTCGTCGGTGGCGGCGGACGAGGCGGACGAGGTCGTGACGAAGACGCGGTCCGTGCTCGGCGCGGTCGGAGCGGTGGCGACGTGGTGAGCTGACGAGCTGGTGAGCTGACCGAACACGCGTTCGACTCGATTGTCCACGGATGTCGGACGCGATTGACATCATCGAACACATGTTCGAATATGAGGGCATGCAGACGGCGGCGGCACTCCGGTCGCCCGGCCCGGATCGGGTCGGGCGGAGCGGTGCTGCGCGTGGGGGTTCGGGTGCTGCGCGCGCGGACCACCTCGGTGACGCCCGGGCGGCGCTCGACCGCATCACGTCCCTGCGGTCCCGGGTCACCGACATGGAGTCCACCCGTGTCGACACCGCTGGGCTCCCGACCGCCTCCGCTCTCGAACCCCTGCTGCCCGGCGGCGCGATCCGGGTCGGCGGCACCTACGCCGTCCCCGAGTCGGTGCTGCTCGCGATCACCATGCTGCAGGCGGCCTCGGCGTCCGGTGCGTGGTGCGCGGTCGTCGGGGTGCCGTCCTTCGGGATCGAGGCCGCGGCCGCCGCGGGGATCGACCTCGAGCGGCTCGTGCTCGTCCCCGATCCGGGCGACCAGTGGCTCGCGGTGACCGCGGCGATGGCCGATGTCGCCCAGATCGTCCTCACCCGACCGCTCGGCCGGGTGGTGCCGGGCGACGTCGCCCGCCTGTCGGCCCGGCTCCGGCAACGCGGCGGGGCCCTCGTCGCGCTCGGGTCCTGGCCGGGCGCGGACGTCACGCTGCGGATCACGTCGTCGGTGTGGAGCGGCATCGGGCAGGGCCACGGGCACCTGACCGAGCGTCGCGCCACCGTGACGGCGACCGGTCGTGCGGGTGCGGTGCGCCCCACGAGCGCCGAACTGCTCCTGCCTGCGGCCGACGGCACGGTCCGGACGGCGACCCCCGTGCCGTCGGTGGGGTCCGGCGACACCCGGGTGCTGCGGCCCGTGGCGGTGGCGTCGTGATCGCCGGGGTGCTGCGGCCCGTGGCGGTGGCGTCGTGATCGCCGGGGTGCTGCTGGGAGTGGCGGTGGCGTCGTGATCGCGCCGGGGCGTGTCCGTGCCGACGCGATCGCCCGCGGCGGGGCGCTGCCCGAGCCACCGCCGACCCGCACCATCGTGCTCTGGTGCCCGGACTGGCCGGTGATCGCGGCGGCCCGCGCGGCCGGGGCACCGCCGGAGCAGCCCTTCGCCGTGGTCGCGACGGGCCTGGTGTTCGCGAGCTCCGCGTCCGCACGGCAGCACGGCGTCGTCCGGGGCCTCCGGGTGCGCGAGGCACAGGCGCGCTGTCCGGAGCTCGTCGTGCACCCCTACGACGACGCCCTCGACCACCGCGCGTTCGAACCCGTCATCCGCGCGGTCGAGGCCGCCGTCCCCGGGGTCGAGGTACTGCGGCCCGGCACCCTCGCCCTGCGTGCCCGGGGACCGGCGCGGTACTACGGCGGCGAGCGGGCGGCCGCGGCGACCCTGGCGGGGATCGCGGCCGACCACGGTGCCCCGGCGGTGCGGGCCGGTGTGGCGGACACCCCGTTCGCAGCGGAGCAGGCGGCACGGGCCCGGCCGGTGCGTCCCGGCGAACGGGTACGGATCGTGCCGGTCTCCGGCTCGTCGGACTTCCTGGCGGCCCTGCCCCTCGGTGTGCTCGGCGACCCCGAGCTCGCGACGGTGCTCGACCGGCTCGGCATCACCACGCTGGGCGATTTCGCGTCACTCAGTGACGAGCAGGTCCGCGACCGGTTCGGGGTCGCCGGGGCGTTCCTGCACCGGCTGGCCGGCGGACGCGACCCACGGGAGATCTCGGCGCGCGCGATCCCTCCCGAGCTCCGGATCGAGGCCGCCTTCGAACCCCCGCTCGACCGTGCCGACCAGATCGCGTTCGCGTTCCGGCGCTCCGCCGACGACTTCGCCGCACGCCTCCGCGCCGCGGGGCTCGTCGCGACGACCATCCGGGTGGGGATCGTCGACGAGCGGGACATCCTGCTCGAACGCACGTGGGCGCACCCCCGGTGGTTCGACGCCGCCGACGTCGTCGACCGGGTGCGGTGGCAGCTCGCCGGCGGGGTCGACCCGACCGGGCTCGAGGCCCCCGTCACCTCGGTCGTGCTCGAGCCGGTCGCCGTCGACGACATGGCGAACCACGAACGCGGACTCTGGGGCTCCGGACCGGACGAGCGCGTGCACCACGGGCTGGCCCGGATCCAGGGCATGGTCGGGCACGACGGGGTGGTGAGCCCGCGGGTCGGTGGTGGCCGGACCCTGTCCGAGCGGGTGGTGCTCGTGCCGTGGGGTGACGCCCCACCCGGCGGCGAGCGGGCCCTTGCCACCGTGCGCGACCGCCCCTGGCCCGGCAAGCTGCCCGGGCCGCCGCCCGCCACCGTCCTCGAGCGTCCCCGGCCGGTCGACGTGGTCTCCGGCGACGGCGCGAGCGTCGACGTCGACGACCGCGGCGTGCTGTCCGGCGCACCCGAACGCTTCCGCGCCGAGGGGGACCGGGGCGGCGGGTTCGCACCCGTCACGGCCTGGGCGGGCCCCTGGCCGCTCGTCGTGCGGTGGTGGGAGTCCGGCGGCCGACGACTGCACCGGCTGCAGCTCGTCGACGCCGAGGGCCGTGCCTGGTACCTGGTGCTGGCCGACCACCGCTGGTGGGCGGAGGCGATCGCCACGTGAACCGATCCAGGAGCAGGACCTGATGGGCTACAGCAACCCACCCGTGCCGTGGTCGCAGTTCGAACGCGCCCTGTCGGACAAGCGCAGTCCGGGGACGGCGAAGGCCGGCGACGGCGGGGACAGCCCGGCGTGGTCGCGGAAGCGCGAGCCGTACGTGCCCACGGACCAGCCGGCGGCTGCGGACGACGGCCCTCCGGTCGTGCCGTACGCCGAGCTGCACGCGCACTCGGCCTTCAGCTTCCTCGACGGTGCCAGCCAGCCCGAGCAGCTGTTCGAGGAAGCCGCACGGCTGCGCCTGCACGCCCTCGCCCTCACCGACCACGACGGCTTCTACGGTGCCGCCCGGATGGCCGAGGTCGCCGAGGCGTACCCGCAGGTCGGCACCGTCTACGGCACCGAGCTCTCGCTGGGCCTGACCGAACCGCAGAACGGCGTCCCCGATCCCGAGGGCTCCCACCTGCTCCTGCTCGCCGACGGGCAGGACGGCTACCACCGGCTCGCGGGCGCGGTGACGAGTGCGCACCTCGCGGCCGGGTCCGAGAAGGGCAGCCCGCGCTACGACCTCGACGAGCTCGCGGGACGGGCCGACGGACACTGGCGGGTGCTCACCGGGTGCCGGAAGGGCACCGTCCGGCAGGCGCTCGAGCAGGGCGGGGAGTCCGCGGCGGAGACCGCGCTGCGCGTGCTGCTCGACCGTTTCGGGCGCAGCAACGTCGTGGTGGAGCTCCTCGACCACGGCGACCCGCTCGACAGTGCGCGGAACGACGTGCTCGCGACCCTCGCCGAGCGGTACACGCTGCCCCTGGTCGCGACCGGCAACGTCCACTACGCCACCCCGGACCGGTTCCCGGTGGCGACGGCGCTGGCCGCGGTCCGGGCCCGGCGCAGCCTCGACGAGATCGACGGGTGGCTGCCGGCCGCCGACACCGCGCACCTGCGCTCCGGCGCCGAGATGACCCGGCGGTTCGGGCGGTACCCGGGGGCGATCGGGAACACCGTCGCGCTGGCCGACGAACTCGGGTTCCGCCTGCGCACGGTCAAGCCCGGGCTGCCCGACCTCGACGTACCGGACGGCCACACCGCGATGTCCTGGTTGCGGGAGCTCACCTGGACGGGTGCCCGTCGGCTCTACCCCGGCAGCGCCGACGGCGTGGACCCGCAGAAGCGCGAGCGCATCGAACGCGAGCTCGCCGTGATCGAGGACAAGAACTTCCCCGGCTACTTCCTGATCGTGCGCGACATGGTGCAGTACGCCCGCGGCCGGGGGATCCTCTGCCAGGGGCGGGGTTCCGCCGCGAACTCCGCGGTCTGCTACCTGCTCGAGATCACCGCGGTGGACTCGATCCGCTACGGCCTGCCGTTCGAGCGGTTCCTGTCGGCGATGCGCGACGAAGAGCCCGACATCGACGTCGACTTCGACTCGGACCGCCGCGAAGAGGTGATCCAGTACGTCTACGAGAAGTACGGCCGGTACAACGCCGCCCAGGTCGCGAACGTCATCACGTACCGCCCGAAGGGTGCCGTCCGCGACATGGCGAAGGCCCTCGGCCACAGCCCGGGGCAGCAGGACGCCTGGTCGAAGCAGGTCGAACGGTGGGGCTCGGTGACCGAGAGCCAGGACCACGACATCCCGCCGGCGGTCGTCGGGCTGGCGAGCGACGTCCTGGGCTTCCCGCGCCACCTCGGTATCCACTCGGGCGGCATGGTGCTCACCGACCGGCCGGTGGGCGAGGTCGTGCCGATCGAGCACGCGCGGATGGACGGCCGCACGGTGCTGCAGTGGGACAAGGACGACTGCGCCTTCATGGGGCTCGTGAAGTTCGACATGCTCGGCCTCGGCATGCTCGCGGCGCTGCAGTACTCGTTCGACCTGGCGGCGGAGCACTGCGGAGAGCGCTGGGAGATGCACTCCATGCCGAAGGAGGAACAGGGCGTCTACGACCAGCTCTGCCGAGCCGACACCATCGGGGTGTTCCAGGTGGAGTCCCGCGCGCAGATGGGCACCCTGCCCCGGCTGCTCCCACGACGGTTCTACGACCTGGTGATCGAGGTCGCCCTCGTCCGCCCCGGCCCGATCCAGGGCGGTGCCGTGCACCCCTACATCCGGCGTCGGACCGGCGAGGAACCGATCACGTACATCCACCCGTCGCTCGAACCAGTGCTCGAACGCACCCTCGGCGTGCCGCTGTTCCAGGAGCAGCTCATGCAGATGGCGATCGCGGTCGGCAACTGCTCGGGCGACGACGCCGACCTGCTCCGGCGGGCGATGGGGTCGAAGCGCGGCCACGAGAAGATCGACCGGCTGCGCGACAAGCTCTACGCGGGCATGTCGGACAACGGCATCCACGGCGAGGACGCCGACGCGATCTACGCGAAGATCCAGGCGTTCGCGAACTTCGGCTTCGCGGAGAGCCACTCGATCAGCTTCGCCCTGATCGTCTACGCGAGCGCCTGGATGCGCCTGCACTACCCGGGGGCGTTCCTGGCCGCGCTGCTCCGGGCGCAGCCGATGGGGTTCTACTCACCGCAGACCCTGGTCGCCGACGCCCGTCGGCACGGCGTCCAGGTGCTCCGACCGGACATCCTGCGCTCGGGTGTCGACGCCACGCTCGAACCGCTCGGCGATGACCAGGTGGTGCCCCCGTGCGGTGACGACGCCTGCCTGCACACCGAGCAGCCGCCGGTGCTGCCCTTCGACAAGGCACTGCCCGACGACACCGCACGGCACCGCCGCGACGGCGCGTTCGCGGTCCGGCTCGGACTCGCCGAGGTCGCCTCGCTCAGCCGGAAGAGCGCCGAGAAGATCGTCGCCGAGCGTGACACGAACGGTCCCTTCGTCGACATGTCCGACCTGGCCCGCCGGGTGGGGCTGACGACGGCGCAGCTCGAGGCGCTCGCCGCCGCCGACGCCTTCGCCCCCTTCGACATCGACCGCCGCGGGGCGATGTGGTCGGCGGCGCAGGCCGCTGCGGAGCGCGCCGACCAGCTGCCCGACACGCAGGTCGTCGTCCAACCGCCGCTGTTCGGGCAGATGACGAGCGGCGACGTCCTGATCGCCGACATGTGGTCGACGGGCATGACGACCGACGACCACCCCGTCCGGCACGTGCGCGACCGGCTCGCCGCCCGCCGGGTGCTCAGCGTGCAGGACACCGCGACGGCCGAGACCGGGCGCCGGGTCGAGATCGGCGGGATCGTCACGCACCGGCAGCGTCCGGCGACGGCATCGGGGATCACGTTCATGAACGTCGAGGACGAGACCGGGCTGGTCAACGTCATCTGCAGCGTCGGGGTGTGGGGACGCTACCGCCGGGTCGCCCGGGAATCCCCGGCGGTGATCGTCCGCGGCATCCTCGAGCGGTCGCCCGACGGCGTGGTCAACCTGGTGGCTGACCGGATCGAGCACCTGTCGTTGTCCGTGCGCACGCGGTCGCGGGACTTCCAGTGAGTGGTCGCGGGCAGCGGTCCGCGCGCGGCGGGCGGCGGGCGCGGAGGAGGCGCGCGGCTACTCGACCTCGGGCAGTCGCACCGTGACCTCGAGTCCGCCGGAGCGCACGTTCCGCAGCGACGCCGTCCCGCCGGCGCGTTCGGCAACCGCACGGACGATCGCGAGCCCCAGCCCGGATCCACCCGGCAGGGCGATCGCACCGGTGGCCGGATCGGGGTTCGGGCGCGACTTCCGGGCCTCGTCCGGTCGGGTGAACCGGTCGAACGCCACCGGGATGAACGACTCGGGGACACCGGGGCCGTCGTCGGTGACCTGCAGGACGCCTTCGCCACCGGTGCTGCGCCAGGACACGAAGATGCCGCCACCGCGAGGGAGCGCCGACACCGCGTTGCCCGCGATGTTCGTGACGAGCTGCGCCATGCCACCGGTGTCGAGCCGGTAGCGAGGCTCGTGGGTACCACCGCCGATGCCGGGCCCGGAGCCACCGACGGCCACCGGGGCCTCGAGGTCGAAGTCGACGGTGACGTCCTTGGCCGATGCGATGAGCCGGACCCGGTCGACGGCCGCCATGACCTCGTCGCCGAGGTCGGACCAGGCGGTCTCCGGGCGCTGGTCGCCGTCCTGTTCCCGCCGTTCGGACTCCTCGATCCGCGACAGCGCGAGCAGGTCGTTCGCCAACCGGGAGAGCCGGGCGACGCTGTGCTTGGCGCGCTCGATGTGGGCAGCCAGGGCGGCGGCGTCGTCACCGTCGAGCGACGCCAGGTCGAGCTGGGTGGTGAGGATGGCAAGCGGTGTGCGGAGCTCGTGGCTGGCGTCGGACACCATCTGTCGTTCCCGCTCGGTGGCCTGGCGCGTGCGGGCGAGGAAGGCGTTGAGGGTCGTGGCGAGGGACGCGAGTTCGTCCTGCGCGGGGCCGACGGGCAGCTCGGCCCGTTCGGGCGCGACGGACAGCCGCTCGGCCTCTCGGCGCATGCGGTTGACGGGACGGAGTGCCGCGGTCGCCAGGATCCACGAAGCGACGCCGAAGGCGAGCAGGATCGCGACGCCGGTGAGCGACAGGGTCGAGGTGAGGTCGTCGACCACGATCGCCTCGGCCTGCGAGTTCCGGGCGGCGACGACCGTCCACCGGCCGGCCTGGTTCACGGGGTGTTCGACGACCACGCGGTACTCGGACCCGGACACCCGGATGATCGAGGTGCCTGCCGGTGTGGAGGTCAGGCTGCCGAGGGCGCTCTCCACCCGGGTGGGCATCGTCGAGAGCACGATGTCTCCGGACGGTGAGACCACGGCGACGAGCTGCGCGTTGCCCGGCGGGGACAGGTCGGGATCGCTGTCCACCTCGAGCGTGGCGACGTACGGGTCGGCGTCGGCGTCGAGCAGGGTCCGGGTCGCACTCGCGACCACGCTGACCACCTGGAACCGCATCACCAGCACGAGCAACACGATCACGACCGCGGCGATCGCCGTCGAGCCGATCGTGATCCGTGCCCGCAGGGACAGCAGGCGCAGGGGGCGGACCAGACCGCGTCGTGGGCGGTCCGGCCCCGGGCGAGCGGAGGCCCCGCTCACGCCCCGAGCAGATCCAGGCGGTACCCGCGGCCGCGCACGGTGGCGATCGCGACGGTGGCCTCATGGGCGACGAGCTTCTTGCGGAGGTACGAGATGTACTGCTCGACGACGTTCGGGTCGACGTGCTGCGAGCCGTCCCAGACCTCTTCGAGGATCTTCGGCCGGTCGACCACGCTGCCGGCGGAGCGCGCCAGCAGGCGGAGCAGCGCGAACTCGGTCGGGCTGACGGCGACGCGCTGGCCCTTGATCGAGATGCGACGGGCCTCGGAGTCGATCGAGACGTCGCCGACCTCGATCGTGCGGGGTGCCCCGGCGGACTCGCGGCGACCGAGGGCGCGGAGCCGGGCGGTGAGCTCGGCGAACGCGAACGGCTTGGTGAGGTAGTCGTCCGCGCCGGCGTCGAGGCCGAACACGCGGTCGTCCACGGCATCGCGCGCGGTGACGAGCAGGATCCGCACGGGGTCCTCGCGCTCGCGGATGCGTCGTGCGAGCTCGAACCCGGACATGCCGGGCATCATCACGTCCACGACGGCCAGGTCGAACGCCTGCTCGCCGAGGGCGATGAGCGCCTCGACCCCGTTCTCCACCGCCGTCACGCGGTACCCCTCGGCAGCGAGACCGCGCTCCATCAGGGCACGCATCTCGTCGTCGTCCTCGACCACCAACAGCCGCATAGTGGACCTCCTCGGACCCATCGTGGCATCGAACGGGCGCGGAGGGCCGATGCCCGGGCCGAACTCACTGAATCTCGTCACAGGAGCGGGTACCGTGGCTGCCAGGCCACCGGGCAGAACGGTCTGTCCCGCGTTCTAGGGACATGAGGACTTCTTGCTTCATTGGTAGGATCGCCTGGCGGACAGCGCTTACCCGAAGGGCGGTCCGTTGCACCAGGGGGCACCATGAACGACCCGATCGACCACGCGTCCGTCGACCACCCGGCCGTCGACCACCCGGCCATCGTCCGTCTCCGCGCGGAGCTCGACGCCGCGTGGAAGGGCATCGGCGCACTCGGCCAGATGGAGGGCGTCCGCCGCGACCGCGTGGTCGCCGAACTGCGGACGGCCGTCCCCGACGTGGCGAGCCGCGCGGCGCGCGAAGTCGGCACCGAGGCGGTCGTCGCGGAGATCAGCCGGTTCGCCGACGTCGGCGTTCCCGGCACCGATCCCGCCGTGCCGGCCGCGGTGATCTGGGACGACGTCGTGCAGACGGCGGCCGAAGCCGCACGCGCCACGCGCTGACCGGCACTGGCACGCCGCGCCCGACCGGCGCCGGCACTGGCACGCCACGCGCTGAACGGCCTCAGTCGTCCTCGCCGAGCAGCTCCTCGCGCACGCGCCGGACGTCCTCGAGCAGGGCGCCGATGAGCACCCAGTGCCGTGAGTTCGGTCGGACGATCTCCATCGGTGCCGTGAGCGCGGGTTCCGCGGTCGCCACCCCGGCATCGTCCCGACCGGCACCCGCGGCGAACGACGGGTCCAGCCGTGTCGACTCGACCCGGGCGCTCAGCGCGCGGACGTCCGAGCCGATCCGGGCCACCTCGGTCGCGATGCCGCCGACCACCGGGTCGGCGCGCAGGTCTGGTGCGGTGTTGTCGTGGATCGCCCGGGTCATGCCGGTGACGCGCGTGACCAGGACGCGCAGGTGCTCGGTGATGGCGACGTCGCGGTCGAGGATCGTGCGGTGCCGGCCGCCACGCGGGTTCATCGTCAGGGACTCGCGGGCCGCGTTCAGTGATGCCTCGGTCTTCGCGTGCTGCTGCCGGAGCGCGCGGGCCCGCACCAGGGCGTCCTGCCACCGGTCGCGGTCCCACCCCTCGGTCAGGCCGATCGCGACGCGTTCGAAGGCCACGGCGGTGTCGCGGGCGAGTCGGGCGACGGCGAGGTGCGCGGGCTCGAGCAGGACCGGCGGGATGATCAGGGCGTTCACGACGAGGGCGACGACCGCACCGATCACGGTCTCGAGGATCCGGTCGGCCGAGTAGTTCGGCGTGACGACCCCCGCGGTGAGCACGAGCATCCCGCTGATGCTGACCTGGGTGGCCGAGGTCGGGGTCAGCCGGAGCACCCAGGCGATGAGGATGGCGAGCACGACCACGAGCAGGACGACCCACACCGAGTCGCCGAGCAGCAGGTGGAACCCGGTGGCGAGCAGCACGCCGAGCACGACCCCGGCGCTCCGCTCGAGGCCCTTGACGAACGACTGGTTGATGCTCGGCTGCACGACGAGCAGCGCGGCGATCGCGGCGAAGGTCGGGAACGGTCCCTGGATCAGCAGCCGGCACAGCAGCACCGCCGCGACGACCGCCACCGCGGTCTTCACGACCTGCAGGAACGGCGTGCGACTGGAGCTGCGGAGACGCGCGACCGGGTTCACCTCGACCACGCTAGCCACCGCCCGCACGCCGAGCCGTGCACGAACGCGACGAAAACGTCCGGACACGGTTGACTGATGTCGTGTGGCCCAACCATGAGCGCGTCATCCCGCAGGCCTTCGCCGGCTCCGGGACCTCCGTCGTGGCCGCGCGGGCGCACTCCGTCGAGCCGTCGGGCAATGGCTACCTGTACGGCTACGAGGTCGACACCGTCGACCGGAACGGCCAGCGCGCCACCGTCCTGACGTACGTCGACACCGGCGGCGCGCACGACCAGAACAGTGCGATCGTCACCGATCCCGCGACCGGCGAACCCGTCTCGGTGTGGGCGTACCCGAACGACCCGGGTCTGCCGGTGCTGCCGCAGGTGACCTACCGCGACGCGGTCGCCGAGCTCCTGACGACGCTCGGCATGCCGGTCAGCGACCCGGTGCTCACTGTGGCCGCGTACCGACCGGGCAAGCGGGCGGTGGTGCGGGTGGACGCCCCCGAGCGCACCCTGTTCCTGAAGATCGTCCGTCCGCACCGGGTCGCGCCGATCGTGAAGTCGCACGAGCAGTTCGTGGCGGCGGGCCTGCCGGTGCCCCGGGTGCTGTCCAGCCGCGGCGACGGGCTCCTCGTGCTCGAGCGGATCCGCGGCGTGCCGGCCGGCAGCCGCATCCTCGACATCGCCGACGACCCGCGGTTCGTCGCGTCGCTGGCCGCCCTGAGCGGTCGGGTCGCGACCGTCCCGATGACCCAGCAGGCCCGTGCCGACGCGATGGACCACGCCGACTGGCACCGCCGCACGCTCATCGCCGCGTTGCCGCAGGACGCCGACGAGATCGACCGCCTGTACGACGCCATCGGCCGCCGGTCGATCGGCTGGACGAGCGCGACGAAGCAGGTCGTGCACGGCGACCTGCACCTCGAGCAGGTCTTCGTCGACGAGGACGAGCCCTGGCGCATCTCCGGCCTGCTGGACATCGACACCGCGGGGTGGGGCTTCCCGGTCCGCGACATCGGGGCGGTCGTCGCCCACCTGGTCGTCACCGGCCTCTGGCACCGATCGCGCGGAGACGCCGACCGCGGAGCCGCGGCCGAGCGCCTCGCCGACGCGATCGCCCGCGACTGGGTCGCCCGCAACCCGCGCGAGGCCGACCGCATCGGGCCCGCCATCGGTGCCCAGCTGCTCGCCCACGCCGGCGGCCAGGCGACCACCGGCTCCGTGAACGGCATCCAGACCGCCGAGCAGCTCCTCGCGGCGACGCGGGCCGCGTTGGCCGAGGCTGCTCCGGTCCTGCCGGCGGCCGGTCTGGTCCGCCCGCGGTCCGCGCCCCGCGTCTGACGGCTCGCGGCAACCGTCGCGAAAGCGACAGATCTGCGCGGAACGTCGGCGGCAATCTGTCGCTTCGGCGGGGTGGTCGGCGTGGGGATCCGGGATCTGTCGCTTTCGCGGGGCGGTCGGCGTGGGACCGGGATCTGTCGCGTCGGCGGGGTGGACGCGACCGGCGTCGGACGGGAGGCGCGTGGCGGGCCCGCACCGTGCCTCCCGGCCGGCACACGGGGCATTCCAGGAGGCGCGACGCGCGCGGGCGACGCGGAGTCGCCTCTGTCGGGGGTCGGGGAGTAAACTGAGCGCGCACGCACCGCGTTCCCGCGTGCCGCGTCGATTCCGGACGCAGCCGTCGATCACTTGATCGACGCGGGAACCGGGCCGTGACCGCCCCGCGGGGGCGTCACGTGCGTGTGACGACGCCGGATCCCGGCGCGGACCGTCGCACCCGGCGCCGAGCAGGCGCTCGCGGTGGAACGGTCCGCGGGACTCCACCGGACGTCCCGAAGCGGGGACCGGCGATGCGGTGGGCCACGGTGGCCCGCAGCCGAACCGGAGCCGTGTCAGGCCCCGGTGCAGGACTTCCGCCCCACGGGCGGCTCGCCCCGATGCGTGGGCGGAACAGGAGGAGCGTTGGCTCGATCAGGCACCCGGCGAGCTGCCGGCGGGACGCGGACCGCGTCACGTCGGACGAGGCCGCTGGACAACGACGGCGTGATCCCCGTCCTCGCCCGCGCGGTGCGCGAGGTCGAGGCGGCGGCGCAGCGCGGACCGCTCAAGGCGACGAACCGGACGAAGTTCCAGGCCGTCGCACTGCTCATGCGCGAAGAGCGCGCACGGGTGAAGGGCGACACCGACCTCACCGACTCGCAGCGCGCCGAGCAGCTCAAGCGGCTCGACGGCGTGGCGACGATCCTCGCGAAGACCGCGGCCCGCGACACAAGCGTCATCCAGCTGCTCGCGGAAGAGGTGCAGGTCTCCGAGGCGACCCGCGCCGTCAAGCGCGACATGATGATCGCCGGCGGCATGGAGCTGCAGCCGGAGGACCTCGTCATCGCGGCCGAGCCCACCCCGGTCGCCGAGACCCCGGTGCGCGCGGTCACCCCGCAGGCGGTCGTGCAGCGTCAGCTCGCCAACCCGTTCCTGCCGCCGGACTTCGCACTCGCCGACCAGCCGGTCGCGCACCCGCGTCGCCTGGCGAACTGGGAGCTCTTCGGTCCGCTGTTCAAGTCGTTCGAGTACGGCGCAGGCGGGGGAGCGGCGACGATGCCGCTGCCCGAGCCGACCTCGCTGCACTCCCGCTCCGGCACCACGCTGATGAAGCACCAGGCCGAACTGGTCGCCGCCGCGTCGCAGGGGCACCGCACGTTCCTGCTCGCCGACGAGCCGGGCCTCGGCAAGACGGCGCAGTCACTGCTCGCCGCCGACGCCGCCAACGCGTTCCCGCTGCTCGTCGTGGTGCCGAACGTCGTCAAGACGAACTGGGCGCGCGAAGCCGAGCGCTGGGTGCCGAACCACCGCGCCACCGTCATCCACGGGGACGGCAACGACCTCGACGGGTTCGCCGACATCATCATCGTGAACTACGAGATCCTCGACCGGCACGCCGGCTGGCTCGGGGGCTTCGGCTTCAAGGGCATGGTCGTCGACGAGGCGCACTTCATCAAGAACAAGGACTCGCAGCGCGCCCGCTTCGTGCTGCAGATCGCCGACCGCATCCGGCAGCGCACCGCAGCACCGCTGCTCATGGCGCTGACGGGCACCCCGCTCATCAACTCGGTCGAGGACTTCCGCACCATCTGGGAGTACCTCGGCTGGATCGACGACAAGAAGCCCCGCGCGAAGCTCATGAACGAGCTCGAGGAGATCGGCTTGACGCCGGCCGACCAGGGCTTCTTCGTCGAGGCCCGCCGTGCCGTGATCGACCAGGGCATCGTCCGACGCCGCAAGGTCGACGTCGCCGCGGACATCCCGGCCCGCCGGATCGCCGACATCCCCGTCGAGCTCGACGGCGACGAGGGCCGCTCCATCCGCGACGCCGAGCGCGAGCTCACCGCGAAGCTCGTCCGCCGGTACCACCAGGCGCTCGACGCCCGCACCGGGCAGGACCCGGTCGTCGGCATCGACCACAAGCTCGTCCGGCAGGTCGCCCGCTGGGAGCTCGAGGACCAGGACGCCTCGTCGACCGGTGAGAACGTGTTCTCGATGGTCCGGCGCATCGGCCGCGCCAAGGCCCAGCTCGCAGCCGACTACGCCGCGCAGCTCGCGTCGAACGTCGGCAAGGTCGTGTTCTTCGCGAAGCACCTCGACGTGATGGACCAGGCAGAAGAGGTCTTCGCTCGACGGGGCCTGCGCACCGCCACGATCCGCGGCGACCAGACGGCCACGCAGCGCACGGCGCAGATCGACTCGTTCGTGAACGACCCCGACGTCGCCGTGATCGTCTGCTCGCTCACCGCCGCCGGCGTGGGCCTGAACCTGCAGGTGGCGTCCAACGTCGTGCTCGCCGAGCTGTCGTGGACGAGCGCCGAGCAGACCCAGGCGATCGACCGTGTGCACCGCATCGGGCAGGAAGAGCCCGTCACCGCGTGGCGCATCATCGCCGCGCAGACGATCGACACCAAGATCGCCGAGCTCATCGACTCGAAGGCGTCGTTGGCCGCCCGCGCGCTCGACGGCTCGGACGAGGAACTCGTCGACTCCGGCGACATCCAGCTCGACGCGATGGCCGCACTGCTGACCGAGGCGCTCGGGGGCTAGTTCCGGGGCTGTTTCGGCCGCAAAACACCGGTGTTCGCACTGCGAACCGCGTCATGCGCGTGTTCGGAGCGGGAACACCGGTGTTTTTGCTGCGTTGCTGCGTTGCCGCGTTGCCGCGTTGCTGCGTTGCCGCGTTGCTGCGTTGCCGCTCAGATGCGGGACTGCACCTCGGCCAGCGACGGGTTCGTCGCCGTGCTGCCGTCGGGGAACACGAGCGTCGGAACGGTCTGGTTGCCGCCGTTGACCTCGGTGACGAGTTCCGCCGTGCCCGGGGTCTGCTCGATGTCGACCTCGGTGAAGGGCACGCCGGCCTTCGTCATCTGGTTCTTCAACCGGGCGCAGTAGCCGCACCATGTGGTCGTGAACATCGTGACGCCGCCGGCTTCGGGGGTGAACTGCTCGCGGGTGATCGTGTCGCTCATGGCGCCAGGCTAACCCCGCTTTCTGGACGCCCTTGACGCGCTTATCCGATATAGCTAGGTTAAGCCGCATGGATCCGATCCAACGCATCACCGCCCCGACGCTCGACGTGCTCGACGCACTGCTGACCGTCGACGGCCCGGCATGGGGGTTGCTCGTCATCAAGGCCACCGGGCGCCAGGCCGGCACCGTCTACCCGATCCTCGAGCGACTCGAGCGGCAGGGGTGGATCACGTCGTCGTGGGACGACGAGACCAGCCGGCCGGGGCCGCGTCGTCGGCTCTACGAGTTCACGCCCGACGGGGTCGACGCCGCGCGCGACCTCGTCGCCGCGCGTCCGTCCGCCGCGACGCCCGCTCGTCCGGCTCGCTCAGCCCACCGGCCGGTGACCTCGTGAGCGCGCTCGACCGGATGCTCGTGGGGGTCGCCGTCGCGGTCTCGCCCGCAGCACACCGTGCCGCCCGCCGCGAGCAGTGGCTCGCCGACGTGCGCGATGCCCACGAACTCGACCTCTCGCCGACCGCACTCGCGTTCGGCGCGTTCACCACAGCGCTGTTCCACCGACGCGCCGGCCACCGTTCCACCTGGGGGGACACCATGACCGCACTGCCGACACCCGTCCGTTCTGCACCGCACACCATCCGCACGATCCCGGTCCTCATCGCGCTCGCGGTGCTGTCCTACGTCGTCTCGGTGGGCGTCCTCGCGCTCCTGCAGCGGTACAACGGCCTGCCGGAGGCGCGCCTCGTCTTCGACATGGTCGGGATCGGGCTCGCGGTGGTGCCGGGCGCCGCTCTCGCAACGAGCGTCCTGCTGGTGTCGGACGTCGCACGCCGCCGCCGGGTCCTCGGTGCCGTTGCCGTGTTCGCCATCGCCGCAGTGTGGTGGGCGATCACGAGCGGTTCGCTCAACGTCCCCGTGTACGTCCCGGTCCAGGTCGGCGTCATCGCGGCTGGGCTGCTCGCGGTCTGGCTCGTGGTGCTCCGCCGACCGGTGTGGACGTACTCGCTCCTCGTCCTGCCCGTCGTCGCTGCCGTACTGGTGTTCCCGCTCGCAGAAGCAGCGAACGGCTCGGGGATCCCGTACTCCGCGATGGCGCTGGTGTCGTGGATCGGGCAGCTCGTCCCGTTCCTGGTCGCCGTCGTCGGAGCCGTGGTGGCGTCACGGTTCTCCACCGATGCGCCCGCGGTGGTCGAGGCGCACGGTGAAGCCCTGGTAGACAAGACCGTGTGAGTGACACCCACCTCGAGATCGAGCGCACCTACGACCTGCCAGAGGGCGGTGCCCTGCCCGACCTCGTCGGTGCCGGTGGCATCCTCCGCACCGAGCACCAGGAGCCGTTCGAGCTCGATGCGACGTACTGGGACACCGAGCGGTACGACCTGGTGGCGGCGCGGGTCACGGTCCGCCGGCGGACCGGTGGCCCCGACGCCGGGTGGCACATCAAGCGCTCCGAGTCGGACACGGTCCGCCACGAGCAGCACTTCCCGCTGACCGACGACGCCGACACGGTGCCGACCGAGGTCCTCGCGGCGCTCTTCACCGAGCGCCGCGGCCGTGGCCTGCGCCCCGTGGTCCGCATCTCGACCACCCGCACCGTGACCCGCCTGCTCGACGAGGACGGCGACCAGGTCGCCGAGCTCGCCGACGACCAGGTGACCGCGCAGCGCCTCGACGACGACGCTCCCGAAACGCCGCGCACCTGGCGCGAGGTCGAGGTCGAGGCCGTCGCCGACGTCGACCCGCAGGTCGCGCACGAGCTCTTCGCGGTCCTCGACGCGCGCTTCGCGGCCGTCGGCGCCGGCCCCGCCGCCGTCGCGTCCAAGCTGGCACGCGGGCTGGCAGGAGCACCGGCACCGCGCCTCCAGACCGAGGAGAAGCCGGACAAGGGCACGACCGCACGCGTCCTCGCGAAGCGACTGCGGAAGCTGCGCGCTGCGCTGCTCGGCCAGGAATCGCGGCTCCGCTCCGGCGACGCGGCCGACCTCCGGCAGACGGCTGAGACCGCCCTCGAGATCGCGTCGATCCTCGGCGCCTACCGTCCGGCGTTCGCCGCCGGCGACACCGTCGACCGCGCCGCCGAGGCGGCCGACGGCCTGGCTGCCGTGACCGCGCGCGCAGCACTCAACGAGTACCTCATCGACCGGTTGCCGCGCGCGTCGACCCCGGCGCAGGACGACCTGGTCGACTCCATGACCCGCGAACGCATCCTGGCCTCGACCCGTGAACGCCGCGACCAGTCGGTGCGGGACGTCGTCGCGTTCGTGCACGGTGAGCCGTTCCTCGAGCTGCTCGACGCGCTCGACGACGCCGTCGAACGGCCGACCCCGACCGAGTGGTCGCTCCGATCGCCGAAGAAGGTCGCGCAGGACGTCGGCGCCGTCGTGAAGCCGCACATCCGCGAGCTCGTCCGGGCCGCGGTCGCCGACGACACCTCGGACACCGCCGCCGAGCGCGAGGCCGCCGACCGTGCGACCACCGAAGCCGCCTGGCAGGGCACGATGCGGGCGCGGATGGCGATGGACGTCCTCGGCGACGACGCGTTCCCGCACGCGCTCTGGAAGCGGATCGGCAGCGCGGCCGACGTACTGACCGAGCGGGTCCGATCGCTGCACGCCCTCGACGCGCTGCGGACCAACGCGGCGATCGCCGAACGCGGTGGCGAGGGCACGTTCGGGTACGGCGTGCTCGCGGGGGACCGGGTGCGCCTGGCCGAGGAGTCCTACGACGAGGCGGTGCACGCGCTCAACCGCGTGTGAGTCGCAGGGCGCGGGCGCGGGCGCGGGCGTTCGCTTCGTGAGCAGAAATGGTCGGGTGCCTGAGGGCAACCCGACCATTTCTGCTCACCAAGTCATCAGGCGGCGGGCGCCTCGTCGGCCAGCCCGAGCACGTCGAGCAGCCAAGCGAGCTCGAACGCTCGCTCCTTCCACGAGGCGTACCGACCGCTCACGCCACCGTGGCCCGCGGACATCTCGGTCTTCAGCAGCACCGGCGCCCCGACCTCGCGCAGCTTCGCGGTCCACTTCGCTGGCTCGACGTAGAGCACACGGGTGTCGTTGATCGACGTCACGGCGAGGATCCGCGGGTACTGCACGTCGTCGCGGACGTTCTCGTACGGGGTGTACTCGCTCATGTAGCGGTAGACCCCGGCGTCGTGCAGCGGGTCGCCCCACTCGTCCCACTCGATGACGGTCAGCGGCAGGTCGGGGTCGAGGATGCTCGTGAGCGCGTCGACGAACGGCACCGCGGCGACGATCCCGGCGAACCGGTCCGGTGCGATGTTCGCCACCGCACCCATCAGGAGCCCGCCGGCGCTGCCGCCCTCGGCCACGAGCCGGTCCGCGGTGGTGCGGCCGGACTCGATCAGGTGGTCGGCGACCGCGACGAAGTCGGTGAACGTGTTCTTCTTCGTCAGGGTCTTGCCGTTCTCGTACCAGTGGCGACCCATCTCGCCGCCACCGCGCACGTGAGCGACCGCGAAGACGACGCCGCGGTCGAGCATCGACAGGCGCATGACGCTGAAGCCCGGGTCGATCGAGTGCTCGTACGAGCCGTAGCCGTACAGGTGGAGCGGCGATGGGGTGTCCGCGTCGACGGCGTCGCGGCGCCAGACGAGCGAGATCGGCACGCGGGTGCCGTCCGACGCGGTGGCCCAGTCACGCTCCTGCGCGTAGTCGGCGGGGTCGTAGCCGCCGAGCACCGGCTGGCGCTTCAGGACCGTCACCTGGCCGGTCGCCAGGTCCAGGTCGCTGACCTCGGACGGGGTGACGAACGAGGTGAACCCGATGCGGAGCGTCGGCTGGTCCCACTCGGGGTTGCCGCCGAGCCCGGCCGAGAACAGTGCTTCGTCGAAGGGGACCTCGTGCGCGTCGCCGTACCCGTCGCCCTCGATGGGGATGATCGCGATGCGGGGGAGCGCCTCGGAGCGGTACTCGAGCGCGAGGTGCCCGGCGAAGGCGTCGACGGACTCGATGCGGCGCTCGGTGTGGTGCGCCACGACGACCCGGCGGTCGCGCTCGGACGTGGGGTCGTCCGCGGGGACGTCGACGAGCTCGAAGTTCTCGGCACCGTCGTTGTGCAGCACCAGGAACCGGTCGCTGCCGCCGACGATGGCGTGCTCGATCTCGTACTCGACGCCGTCGCGTCGCGGCCACACGACCTGGAACTCGCCGGTCGGGTCGGCGGCGTCGAGCACCAGGGCCTCGGACGTGATCTTCGACCCGAGCTCGATGACGATGTACTGCGACGACCGGGTGACGCCGACGCCGACCCAGTAGCGGTCGTCCGGCTCCTCGAAGACCAGGACGTCGTCGGACGCTGTAGTGCCGACGGCGTGCCGCCAGATCTTGTCCGGACGCCACGACTCGTCGACCGTCGGGTAGAAGACGTAGCGGCCGGCCGGGTCGAAGGTCGCGCCTGCCCCGGTGTTCGGGATGGCGTCGCCGAGGTCGGTGCCGGAGGCCAGGTCGCGCACGTGCAGGGTGTACCGCTCGTCGCCCTCGACGTCGATGCCGTAGACCAGGCGGGTGCCGTCGTCGCTGATGTCGTAGGTGCCGAGGGAGAAGAACTCGTGGCCGTCGGCCAGGGCGTTGCCGTCGAGGACGACCTGCTCGCCGGGGAGGGTCGACTCGCCCTCGACGACGGCCGGCGGGGTCCAGTCGTCCGGACCGGCGATCGGCGCACGGCAGTGCACGCCGTACTGGCTGCCCTCGGCCGTGCGGGTGAAGTACCACCAGCCGCCCATGCGCACCGGCACCGAGAGGTCGGTCTCCTGGACACGGTTCTTGACCTCGGCGAAGACGCGGTCGCGCAGCGGGGCGAGGTGGTCGGTGGCGGCGTCGGTGTAGGCGTTCTCGGCCTCGAGGTAGGCGAGGGTGTCCGGCGACTCCTTGTCACGCAGCCACTCGTAGTCGTCGACGAAGTCGATGCCGTGGTGGGTCCGCGTCACGGGCCGCTTGGCGGCGGTGGGCGGGGTGGCCTGGGAGTGCTCGGTGCTCACCGTCCCACCCTATGCGCACGGCCCCGTGGCGAGCCGGGCGTCACGCCGCCCGGAACCGGTCGCGCCGCGTCCGCCGGCCGCCCCGTCCGGAACCGGTCGCACCGCGTCCGCCGACCGCCCCGCCCGGAACCGGTCGGACCGCGTCCGCCCCGCCACCCCCGCGCGGACCCGCTGCTCGAAGGCCTCGAGCTCGTCCACGACGGCCGGTGCGACCCAGGCACGGTCACGCCGCCGCTCGGTGACCGGACGCAGCACCCCGGCGTGGACGAGTTCTGCGGCCACGCAGCCGGCCAGGTCCTCGTCGGCCGGTCCGTCGTCGACACCGGCGAGGAGGTCCTGCAGCCGGGTCTCGGTCAGGACCGGGTCGTCGGAGAGCGCCCGCCCGACGACGGCGTGGGCGCTCGTGGCACACGGACCCGCCATCCGGTCGGCCGCGTGCTCGTCGAGCAGCAGGGCGGTCACGGTCGCCTCGTCGCACACGGTGCCGATGGCGATCGCGACGTCTGCCACGAGGACGTCCACGACCCCGTCGCGGTACCGCGCGAGGTGCCGGAAGTACCGGCCCCGATCCGCTGCGAGCGCGGTGGCGATCGGCGCGGTCACCGTCGTCGTGACGCCCCGGCGTCGCAGCACGGCGCTGATCAGCGCACGTCCGATCCGGCCGTTGCCGTCGGTGAACGGGTGGATGGACTCGAACTGGGCGTGCCCGATCGCGGCCTGGGCGATCGGGTGCAGGTCCGTCCGGTGCTGGAACGCGAACAGGTCGGCCGTGAGGGGCGCGACGAGCTCCGGCGGCGGCGGGACGTACGTCGCCAGCCGCGGGGTGTCGCCGCCACCGATCCAGTTCTGGACGCTGCGGTAGCGCCCGGCGTACCGCCCGTCGACCGGGTCGTCGCGCATGAGCAGCCGGTGCGCCTCGAGCAGCGCGGCCTCGGTGATCACGCCCGTGTCCGCTGCCGCGACCAACCCCTCGATCGCTCCGGCGGCGCGGACGACGACGGTCGCACTCGGGTTCGCGCGGATGCCCACGAGGGCTCGGGCGCAGTCGTCGAGCGACGCGGACTCGTCCTCGATCCGCGACGAGGCGACGGCCTCGGTCCGACCGATCACCGACCCGAGCGGCGCGAGCCGGGAACCGTGGTGGACGTCGAGCGACCGGAGCGCCGCGGCTGCGCGGTCGAGCAGCGCCTCGGTCCGGGCGTCGGGCACCCACCGAGCACGAGCGATCCGCGGCGGCAGCGACACGCGGACGGACGTGGTCATCCGGTCGGCGCGGGAACCCCGGTGGGCGCTGCGCCACGGACGCTCCGCGCTGCCGTGCACGGGCCATCCGCGGTGCACGAGCACGCCGCTGTGCGCGGTCTGGCCCCCGAGCGCGGTCGAGCCGTCGTGGACGTCCGGGGTCTCGTTCCGATGCACCATGCCGGGAGCGTAGGGACCCCCGGACGCCCGACGCCAGGAATTCGTATTTCGCCGGTCCGCGTAGCGTTGGTGGCATGAGCAACTCCTTCGCGATCACCGGTGCCCACGTCGTCCCCGTCTCCGCCCCCGCCTTCGACGGCGGCGCGGTCGTCGTCGAGGACGGCCGCATCACCGCGATCGGCCCGGACGTCACACCGCCCCCGGGGATCACCGTCGTGGACGCAGCCGGTGCGTGGCTCGTCCCCGGGTTCGTCGAGTCGCACGGCCACGTCGGCATCCACGAGGAGGCGAACGGCGAGGCCGGCAACGACACGAACGAGATGACCGGCCCGAACATGGCCGGGGTCCGTGCGATCGACGCGATCGACATCGACGACGAGGGCTTCCGCGACGCGCTCGCCGGGGGCATCACGAGCATCGTCGTGAAGCCGGGGTCCGGCAACCCGATCGGCGGCCAGACCGTCGCCATCAAGACCTGGGGCGGGCGCACCGTCGACGAACAGCTCATCTCGGACTCGGTGAGCATCAAGAGCGCGCTCGGCGAGAACCCGAAGCGGGTGTACGGCGGCAAGGGCCAGACGCCGTCGACGCGCCTCGGCGTCGCGAAGATCATCCGTGACGCCTTCGTCGAGGCCCAGAACTACCGTGCCGCCCGTGACGCCGCCGCCGCGAAGGGTGAGCCGTTCGCGCGTGACCTGACGAAGGAGGCACTCGTCCGGGTCCTCGACGGCGAACTCGTCTGGGACCAGCACACCCACCGCCACGACGACATCGCGACCGCCATCCGGCTGTCCGAGGAGTTCGGGTACCGACTCGTCGTGAACCACGGCACCGAGGCGCACAAGATCGCCAGCCTGCTCGCCGAGAAGGACATCCCGGTCATCTACGGCCCGCTGTTCACGAGCCGCTCGAAGGTGGAGCTCCGTGACCGCGGCATCCCGAACCTCGCCACCATCGCCGCCGCCGGCGTCCGGGTCGCGATCACCACCGACGCCCCCGTCGTGCCGATCGGCATGCTCGTCGACCAGGCCACCGCCGCGGTGAAGGAGGGACTGCCCGCCCAGACCGCGCTCGAGGCGCTCACCGTCAACCCGGCCGAGTTCCTGGGCTTCGGTGACCGTGTCGGTCGGCTGGCCGTGGGCCACGACGCCGACCTCGTGCTCTGGGACGGCGACCCGCTCGACGCGACCAGTCGCGCGACACGTGTCTGGATCGACGGCCGCCAGGTCTTCGAGTGGGCGGACGGCGTCGGCGTCACCACCCCGCGCTGGTAGCGGGGGAGAGCCGGGAGGCCCGGATCGCGACGTGCCCGCACGTCGCGATCCGGGCCTCCCGTCCGTGGCGCCGGGGGCGCTGGGTGGTGACGGCCGGCGGACCCGGCCGGCTCAGACCTCGCGCGCCAGCAGGAACTCGTTGATGCGGTCCGTCAGGTCCGCGTCGACCGCACGGGCGTCGCCGTTCACGGAGCGGATCGGCGCCGCCTGCCGCACGCTCGACACGAGCCAGAGTGCGTCAGCGGCATGCAGGTCGGCGAGTGTGACGAGTTCGTAGGCGGTCTCGATGCCCTCCTGCTCGGCGAAGCGGAAGACGTCGGCCTGCGTGGTGCCGGCCAGGATCCCGATGTCGGTGCGCGGTGTGACGAGCCGGTCGCCGACCTTCAGGATCAGGTTCGCGCGCGTGCCCTCGAGCACGTAGCCGTCGCTCGACACGAACAGGGCGTCGTCGGCACCGCGCCGGCCAGCCTCGCGCAGGGCGGCCATGTTGACCGCGTACGACAGGGTCTTCGCGCCCTGCAGCAGCCACGGCGAGGTGCGCTCGACGTCGTGTCGGTAGCCGCGGTCCAGCACGACGACGGAGATGCCCTCGGTGCGCGCGGCGGTCGAGTCGACGGACGGTGCGGCGTACACCCAGCCGGTGGGTCGGTCGGTGCCCTCGACGCCACGGGTCAGGACGGTCTTCGCGAAGGCCTCGCGGACCGGGTCGAGCCGGGCGCAGACGGCCTCGATCGCCTGCCGCCAGGCGTCTGGGTCCGGCGCGGGCAGGTCGAGCATCGCGGCGGAGCGGCCGAACCGGTCGAGGTGCGCCTCGAGGGCCTGCGGACGACCGTCGACCACCGTGATCGTCTCGAACACGCCGTCGCCCCGGGTGATGCCGAGGTCCTGCACCTGCAGGTGCTCCTCGAGCGGCTTCGCCCAGGTGAAGGCGTCCGCTGCGGGGTCGTGCGGCGCGGCGTCGCGGGAGGGCTGGTTGAGGATCGCGAGCACGGTTTCGGTCATGCGCCCATCCAACCGCACGCGCGTTCGCGTGCGTTGTGCGTGGGCGCGCTTCGGGCGTGGGCGTCAGCTCGCGTCGGGCAGGGCGCCCATGAGCTTCCACACCGCCTGGGTGAGCTCGGGGTGCTGCAGTGCGATCCGGCGCAACCGGTGGTACTCCTCGCCGAGGACGGTGCCCTGACCGGACGCGGGGTGCATCGACCACTGGGCGTGCCGCTTGCCGATCGCGGCGTCGAGGTCGACCGCGTCCGCCCGGAGGATGAGCACGACCTGCTCGTCCACCGTGGGGAGCGTCGGCATGAACTCCCACGGGTCCTCGCCCTGGCGGCTCCGGTGCTCGACGAGCATCGAGATCTCCTCGGCAGCCTCGGCGCGCAGCACTTCGAGGCTGCGCCCGGTCCTGCGGGGCTCAGCCATGGTGCCCTCGCAGCACGCCTGCCATGGGAAGAGCGTACGACACATCTTCGGCCAGACTGGACGGGTGACCCCGCGCGACGAGAGCAAGTCCCAGCACCCCCGAGTGGTCGTCGTCTACCTGCTGCGCGACGGCGCGAGCGGGCCCGAGGTGCTGCTCGGGGAGAAGCGCCGCGGCCTCGGCACCGGCCGGCTGGTCGGCCCGGGCGGCAAGCGCGAGCCCGGTGAGACGGCGGTCGAGACCGCCGTGCGCGAGGTGCGCGAAGAGGTCGGCCTGCGTCTCGAGACGGTCGACCTGGAGGCCCGTGGCACGTTGGACTACCGGTTCCCGTACCGGCCGTCCTGGTCCCAGGTCTCGGACGTCTTCGTGTGCCGCCGCTGGCAGGGCAGCCCGTCGGGCTCCGACGAGCTCGAGCCGCGGTGGATCCCGGTCGCCGACGTCCCCTACGAGGCGATGTGGGACGACGCGAAGTACTGGCTGCCGGCGGTGCTCCGTGGGGGTGCGGTGCGTGCACGCTTCACGTTCGCCGACGACGACGCCACGGTCGCGGGCTTCACCGGGACGGGTGTCGAGACCCCCGCGTAGAGCGGGTCAGCGGGTCAGCAGATCAGCGGGTCTGCTGGGTGCGGGTGCTGCCGGTGCGTGCTTCCTCGGCGGCGGCGATGACCTCGGCGTCCCCGCTGCGACCACCGAGGGGCCGGACGAAGAAGTCGATGATCCCGAACACGATCGCGCCGACCATGGCGAACATCGCCCAGCCGACGAAGAGCCCGGCGGTGTTCCGGCCGTCGGCGGGAGCGAGCACGATGCTCGCGACGTAGAAGCCGACCGTCAGCACGAGGAGCACGACGACGACGGTGACGAGGACGCGGTGCCAGGTGATGCGGGGGTTCATGCCCCCAGGATACGCGCCGCCGACGCCTCACCGGTCCGCGTGCCCGCACGGACGATGCACGTGCATCATGCGACAGAGCACGCGTTGTTCGACTGGTGCATCGTCGGAACATGCGCACGCAGTCGATGCATGTGCATCATGCGACAGAGCACGCCTCGTTCGACTGGTGCATCGTCGGAACATGCGCACGCAGTCGGTCTGCGCGAGCGGCGCGATCGTCAGGAACGAGCTACCGGTCCGCGTGCCGGCCGTGCGGGGGCTCGTCCCCGGCGTCGACTCGGGCCGACGTGTCGGACCGAGCCGACGCCCTGGAGCCCTCGGTGCGCGGGACGGGACGCGTGCGCGGTCCGGTCCCCGCGCCTCCCGGCCGCTGCACGGGGATGCGGCCGGTGGGGGTGGTCTCGGTCTCGAGGCCGTCGCGTCCGCCGGTGAAGACGTCACCGCCGACGCGGGCGTCCTCCCAGTCGTCGTCGCTCAGGACGCTGAGGGTGCCCGTCTCGGTGGACTCGAGGCCGTGGCGCTCGAGCTCGGCGTCGCGTTCCTTGCCGAGGAACTCACGGTTCGCGGTGTTGGCGTCCTGGAACATCGTCGTCCGCCCCGTGACGATGGCGCGGATGCGTCGGCGCTCCCACCACTTCTTGCCGAAGTACATGAGCACGAGGCCGACCGCGGCGTAGCAGCCCATCGTGATCAGGCCACGGGCCGGGCCGGGGCCGACGCCGTAGATCTGGTGCTTGATCATGTCGACCATGCTCGACCCGACGACGACGTTGTTGAGCCAGGCGAACGGCTCCGGCATGAACCACTTCGGGTACGCCCCACCGGACGACGGCATCGACAGGAAGACGAAGCAGATCATGGCGGGGGCGGCGATGAACCGGCCGACGAAGTAGCTCAGCCCGTTGACGGCGAGACCGATCGCGACGATCCACCCCCACGCGATGAGCACGAGCTGGATCCAGTGGCCGTGGATGGCGCCGACGACCGGACCGGCGAGGGTGTTCGTGATGAGGGAGATGACGAGGCCGCCGACGACGATGACGGTCATGCGGGTGCGATGCCGGAGCGGGCCGCCCATGATCCCGATGAACATCGCGACCATGTAGCCGCCGATGCACCAGGCGAGCATGACGTACATCGGGACGGTGCCGTACTCGTCCCACGCGGGCAGGGGAGCGAGCTCGGTGATCTTCGGGGTCGCGACCCCGATCCCGGTCAGGACCGCGGTCAGCGTCGCCGGTACGAGGCTCGCGACCTGGAACTGGTGGGCGCTCGCCTTGAAGAACTCGTTCGTCGCGGGGTCGTACGCGACCGCCATCGAGCCGGCGATGACGTCACGCTTCGCCGCGGCCAGGGAGTCGTAGGTGTGGAACACGAACTCGCCCGGCAAGGCCTTCTGCACCGCAGCGACGAGTGTCGGGTCGCTGCCGACCAGCGCGATCGGGACGTCGTGCGGGTGCGGTGCGTGGAACGCGAAGACGTAGCAGAGGCAGAAGCCGACGATGAAGAACAGCGGCATCCAGAGCTGCAGGCCGATGAGCTGGAGCGAGGGGTGCAACGTCGAGTACCAGCGGCGGTACGCACCGTGCTGCTGCGGTGCCGGCACGGGTGCCTGTCGGCGCGGAGCCGGTCGGGTGGAACCGGCGACCTTCGCGCCGCGACGGGGCTTGGTCCCGCGGGCCGAGGGCCGGGTGCTGCGTGGCTTCGGCGCCGACGTCGGCCGGGACCCTCCGGGACGGTCCGGGGTGTCGTCGTTCCTGTTGACGTCGTTCCGCGGCGTGCTCACTCGGCGCTGTGCTCCTGTTCTCGGACGGAGCGCCAGGATACGCCGAGGCCCTCAGGAGCGGCTGCGTGACGCCTGCGCCGAGTCCATCGCGAGTTCTTCGGCGTCGAGGGTCACGAGCACGCGGCGCATGACCTCTTCGTCGAGGTTGCCCTTCTCGCGCTCCTCGAGCACGATCTCGCGTCGTCGGTCGAGCAGCTCGCGCCGGATGTCCTGGATCTGCGAGCCACGCAGGCGCATCGGGGCGTTGCGCTCCTCGACCTCTTCCTCGAGGGCGTCCTGCCGGAACGTCTCGACCTGCCGCTCGAGCCGTGCCTTCAGCCGGTTCACCACGGAGTCGACGGCGACGGCGCCGTACTGCTTCGACCAGTCCGGCCGTCGCTTCTCGAGCAGCTCGATGGCGGCCTCGGTCGTGCGCTGGTTCAGCCGCATCTCGCTCCGGACGTCCTCTTCGCCCTCGGCCGGGTCCTGCACCTTGAGTGCACGGATGACGAAGGGCAGGGTCAGGCCCTGCAGCAGCAGGGTGCCGACGGTCACGAAGAACGCGATGATGAAGATCGTGTCCTGTGCGGGGATCTGCGTCGGGCTCGCGACCACGGACACCGCGGCGGCGAGGGTCACCACGCCGCGCATGCCGGTCCACGAGATGACGGTGAGCTCGCGCCAGTTGAGCTTCGGCTCGGCCGTCCCGCGCATCCACCGCAGTGACGGGTGGCCCCGGGAGAGCTTGATGCGCAGCGGACGGAGCCATCGCCCGTTGAAGCGGTTGCGCACGTACGACTCGAAGACGAAGAGGGGCCGCACCAGGATCACGACGCCGAGCACCACGGCCGCGGCGGTGAGTGTCTGGCCGAGACTCCGTTCGCTCTCGACCAGGTCCTGCACCACGGTGTTGAGCTGCAGGCCGATCAGGGCGAAGACGAAGCCCTCGAGGATGACGTCGATGCTGGTCCACAGCGGGCGCTCCTGCAGGCGGGTGGCGTAGCCCTCCTTCGGCGAGTTGTAGCCGATGTACAGGCCGGCCGTGACGACCGCGATGACGCCGGAGCCGGACAGGTCCTCGGCCAGGATGTACGCGACGAAGGGCAGCAGGATGCTCATGATCGTCTCGACCACGGGGTCGTTGAGCCGCATCCGGATCCAGTGCACGACGACGCCGAGCACGATGCCGACGGCCAGGCCGACGCCGATCGCCAGGCCGAAGATGCCGAGGTCCTGCCAGACGGTGAGCGACGTCCCGGCGATGATCAGGGTGAACACGCGCACCAGGGTCAGGGACGCGGCGTCGTTGATCAGGCTCTCGCCGGACAGCACCGTCATCACCCGGCGGGGGAGCCCGAGCTTGCGACCGATCGCGGCGGCGGACACGGCGTCCGGCGGGGCGACGATCGCACCGAGCAGGATCGCCGCGGGCAGGGTCATGTCCGGGATCAGGAAGTACGCCACCGCGCCGACCACGAGTGCCGTCACGATGACCAGGAAGATGCCGAGACGCCGGATCTGCTTGATCGACGTCCGGAAGCTCTGCCACGACACGTCGAGCGCCGCCGAGTAGAGCAGCGGCGGCAGGATCACCGTCAGGATCACCTCGGAGTCGATCTCCATCGCGGGCAGCCCCGGCAGGAACGACGCGGCGAGCGCGACCGCCGTCACGAGCAGGGGAGCGGGGAGTCCCTTCGCCCGTGCGAACCCGGTCACCGCGAGCGATCCGACCAACAGGATGAGGAGCTCGACGGTGTCCATGGGACTCATTCTCGCATCGGCATGGTTCCGAATCTGAACGAGTCTGAAGCTCCGGTGAACAGCAGGTTGCCGATCAGGTTTGCTCCGGAGGCCGTCGATGGGGAACACTGGCCCGCGGTGGACATCACACTCATAGTCGTCCTGGTCATCGCGTTGGCCCTCTTCTTCGACTTCACAAACGGTTTTCACGACACCGCCAACGCGATGGCGACTCCGATCGCGACCGGGGCCATGAAGCCCAAGGTCGCGGTCACGGTCGCCGCGGTGCTCAACCTCGTCGGTGCGTTCCTCAGCACCGCGGTGGCGACCTCGATCTCGCACGGCCTCATCAACGAGGGTCCGGGCGGCGTCGCGATCTCACCGGAGATGATCTTCGCGGGGCTCATCGGAGCGGTCGTGTGGAACATGATCACGTGGCTCCGCGGGTTGCCCTCGTCGTCGTCGCACGCGCTGTTCGGCGGACTGATCGGAGCTGCGATCGTCGGCGCCGGGTTCCAGTCCGTCAACTACGTCGCGCTGCTGACGGTCGTCATCATCCCGGCCTTCGCGTCCCCGGTGATCGCGTCGCTCGTGTCGTTCCTGTCGACACGCATCGCGTACCGGATCACGAAGCGCCCGGTGTTCCCGAACGAGCGCGGTGGCTTCCGTGTCGGGCAGATCTTCACCTCGTCGATGGTGTCGCTCGCCCACGGCACGAACGACGCCCAGAAGACGATGGGTGTCATCACGCTGACGCTGATCGCCTCGGGGGCGCAGTCGTCGAACCAGGGCGTGCAGTTCTGGGTCGTCGTCGCCTGTGCCCTGGCGATCGCGCTCGGCACCTACACGGGCGGGTGGCGCATCATCCGCACGCTCGGGTCCGGCATCACCGAGATCCGGGCCACCCAGGGCTTCGCCGCCGAGGCCTCGACCGCCGCGACGATCCTGGCGTCCAGCCACCTCGGCTTCGCGCTCTCGACCACGCAGGTGTCCTCCGGCTCGATCATCGGCGCCGGGCTCGGCCGCCGCGGCTCGAAGATCCAGTGGTCCACCGCCGGCAAGATCGTCATCGCCTGGTTCATCACGCTGCCCGCCGCCGCAGCCGTGGGCGCGGTGGCCTCGGGCATCGCACGTCTGGGCGTCATGGGGCTCGTCATCGATGCCATCGTCGGCGCCGCCGTGATCCTCGGCCTGTACCTGTGGTCGCTCCGGAAGCCGCACGAGGGTGCCTCGGCCATCGAGGTCGACGTCGCCGCGAACGCCGTGTACACCCGCAAGGAACTGCGCGACCTGCAGCGCAAGAAGCGCGCCGACGCCGTCGCGGACCGCCGCGCAGCGCTGAGCCGCGAGCGCACGCTCCGCCGCATGGCCGCACGCAAGGGAGGCCGTCGCTGATGGGAATTGATTGGTTCGCGTTCGTCACCGTGGCGCTGGTCGCCGTGGTCTCGTCGTGCTTCGTCGTCGCCGTGTACTCCGTCGGTCTCCGGTTCTGGAGCGCCGCGGACACCCGCGCGGGCAAGTTCACCGTGAAGGACGACGGCACGATCGGCCCGGCGACCGCCGGGTTCCCGAACCCCGCCGGAGCGACGACCGCGGTGCGTGCCTTCCGTGCGCTCGCGATCCTCTGCTACGCGGTCTGCGGCGCCGTCGTGCTGTACGGCATCTACCTCATCGTCCCCCAGTTCCACTGACGTGGGGCGCGCGCGACGCGCGCTTCGTGAGCAGAAATGGTCGGGTGCGTTCCGGCGACCCGACCATTCCTGCTCACCATCCACGGGCACGCGATCGCTCGCGTCCACCGGACGGGAGGCCCGTGGCGGCCTCGCACCGCGCCTCCCGTCCGGCTGGGTGTGGGCGGCGCTGACGCGACGCGCGCTTCGTGAGCAGAAATGGTCGGGTGCGTTCCGGCGACCCGACCATTCCTGCTCACCATGTGCGCGCCCCCGCCCGGCACACCCCGAGCTCGCTCCCGGACCGGCCGGACGGACTGGGCTAGCCTCGACGTGTGACCGGCAACGAAGCAGCACAGGCCCCCACCGGGGCGCAGACCCGTACCGAGAGCGACTCGCTGGGGTCGCGCGAGGTCCCGATCGACGCCTACTGGGGCATCAACACCCTGCGGGCCCTGGAGAACTTCCCGATCACCTCGGTGCCGATCTCGGTGTACCCGGACCTCATCGAGGCGCTCGCCACCGTGAAGCAGGCGGCTGCGCGGGCGAACCGGGCGATCGGGGTCCTCGACGACGAGCGTGCCGACGCCATCGACCGTGCTGCGCAGGAGGTGCGGGACGGCGCCCTGCGTGAGCAGTTCGTCGTCGACATCGTGCAGGGCGGTGCCGGTACGAGCACGAACATGAACACGAACGAGGTCCTGGCGAACCGGGCCCTCGAGCTCCTCGGCCGCGAGCGGGGCGACTACGGGTACCTGCACCCGATCGACCACGTGAACCGCAGCCAGTCGACGAACGACACCTACCCGACGAGCATCAAGATCGCGATGATCTTCTCCGCCCGGCGGCTCATCGAGCAGCTCGAGCAGCTCTCCGCGGCGTTCGCCGAGCGCGGGAACGCCTTCGCCGACGTGCTCAAGGTCGGCCGCACGCAGCTGCAGGACGCCGTGCCGATGACCCTCGGGCAGGAGTTCACCGGCTTCTCGCACACGATCCAGGAGGACGCCGACCTGCTCCGCAAGGTCCTGCCGCTGCTGGCCGAGATGAACCTCGGCGCGACGGCGATCGGCACCGGGATCACCGCGGACCCGCTCTACCGCGACGAGGTCCGCCGGCAGCTGCAGGACGCCAGCGGCATCGACGTCGTGACGGCACCGGACCTGATCGAGGCGACGAGTGACGCCGGCGCCTTCATGACGCTGTCCGGCACGGTGAAGCGCAGTGCCGCGAAGCTCTCGAAGATCTGCAACGACCTGCGGCTGCTCGCGTCGGGGCCGCAGGCGGGACTCGGCGAGATCACCCTGCCGGCGCGCCAGGCAGGCTCGTCGATCATGCCGGGCAAGGTGAACCCCGTGATCCCCGAGGTCGTGAACCAGATCGCGTTCGCCGTGGTCGGCGCCGACACCACCGTGACGATGGCGGCCGAGGGCGGACAGCTCCAGCTCAACGCGTTCGAGCCGATCATCGCGCACTCGATCCTGCAGTCGCTGCAGTGGATGTCACGGGGCTGTGCGACGTTGCGCGAGCACTGCGTGACGGGCATCGAGGCGAACGAGGCGAAGCTCGCGGCGCAGGTAGACACGAACGTCGGGGTGGTCACGGCCCTGACCCCGTACATCGGCTACGCGGCTGCGGCGTCGATCGCGCACACGGCACTGACCACGTCGACGCCGATCTCGACGCTCGTCGTGGCCGCCGGCCTGATGGACGAGGACCAGGTGCAGCGCGTGCTGAGCCCGGCGCGGCTGTCCGGCATCGAGCTCGCGACCGGTGCGATCCCGGTGGTCACCGAGGAGATGCTGGACCGAGCGGCGCGCGAGCGCTGACGAGCAACCAGCGCGACCAGCGCGACCACCTCAGGGCATCGGAGCCTCGCCGACGCGTACCTGCTGGGCCACGTCGCGCAGGTGTTCCTGCGCCGGAGTCGGCTCGGCGTCCTCGTCGGCGGCGACCTGGGCCGCGGTGGTCCGGACGTTCCGCGCCGCGGCGATGTCGGCGTCCCGCCAGCGGGCGAGCGTGAAGTTGCGCGTGACGTCGCGCAGCGGCAACCGGATCGACTCGTCGGCCTCGATGCCGGCCAGGAGCTGCCGCATCCGGATCACCTCGGAGTCGAGCTCACCGCCGACCACGAGCACGAAGTTCGAGATGTACAGGTAGACGAGCAGCAGGATCCCGCCGCCGAGCCACCCGTACGCACGGTTCCCGCCGCCGATCGTCTCGACGTAGACGGCGAAGCCGAGGGTCGCGAGCGCCCAGGTGACGATGGCGAACGCGGCACCGGCGGACACCCAGCGCAGCTGCGGCGTCTTCACGTTCGGGGTCGCGTAGTACAGGACCGCGACCATCACGACCAGGTCGGCGGCGAGCACGGGCCACTTCACGACGTTCCACACGTCGTCGATCCACGGCGCCCAGCCGAACGACGCGACGATCGCCGCCGAGATCGTCGGGGTGCCGAGCAGGATCACGATCGCGATCGCCCCGCCCGCCATCACGAGCAGGGTCACGAGGAGCATCATGCTGCGGAACTTCCAGATCCGCCGACCCTCCTCGACCTCGTACGAGGTGTTCATCGCCCGCCCGAACGCCGTCGCGTACCCGGACAGCGACCACAGTGTCAGCACGACGCCGGTCGCGAAGCCGAGCCACGGGTTGTCGAGGGTCAGCAGCTGGCGCAGCGGGGTCTCGAGGTGCTGCGCCGTCTCCGGGCGCAGGATGAACCCGAGCACACCGATGATGTCGGCCAGGCTGTCGCCCTTGCGGTCGACGATCGACAGTGCGGAGACCACGGTCAGCGCGGTGGGGAACACGGTCAGCAGCGCGAAGAACGTCAGTGACGCGGCCGCGTCGACGACGCGGTGCCGGATGACCGAATGGTAGGTGCGCCGGACTACGGCGCGGACTCCCGTCCGCTGGAGGTCGCGCGATGCGCTGTCCGGCATGCGTTGTACGGTACCCGACACGTGACGTCACGCCGTGCCGTGGTCGCGCCGCGGTGCGGACGGGAGGCCCGTGGCGGCGCCGCCCCGCGCCTCCCGTCCGCCCCTGGTCGCGTCGACCCCGTCAGAGCGACACGATCCCGCCACGGTCTGCCGTCCGTCTCGCGAAAGCGACAGACGCCCGCGGAAGGTTCGCGCAGATCTGTCGCTTTCGCGGGAGGGCCTGCGGCCGCTCGCCGTTCAGTTGGCGTGGGGGTGCAGGGCGTCGTAGCGGCGGAAGGAAGGCACGAGGCGGAGGAGCAGCGCGACGAGCGCCACGATGAGCACGCCGCCGATGATCGGCGGGTACGCGATGCCGGCCGCGACGACCAGGCCCGCGTAGAGGTCACCGAGCCGTGGACCTCCTGTGACGACCACGATGAAGATGCCCTGCAGCCGGCCGCGCATGCCGTCCGGCGATGCCGCCTGCAGGATCGTGTTCCGGAACACCGAGCTGACGTTGTCCGCACCGCCGGCCGCCGCCAGGAACAGGGCCGCGAGGCCGAGCGCGGGCAGGATCCCGACCGAGAACGACTCGCCCGAGCGTCCGCCGAGCACGTGCGCGAGCGCGATGACGACGCCGAACGCCGCGATCGCTGCGCCGTACGCGGTGATGGCCCAACCGACCGCCTCGCCCTGGCGGCGCACGTGCCCGAGCGGTCCGGAGAAGACGCTCGACAGCAGTGCGCCGATCGCGTAGGCGGCCGTGAGGGTGCCCACGGTGATCGATCCGCCGCCGATGACGAGTGCCCCGATCGCGGGGAACAGGACGCGGGGCTGGCCGAACGTCATCGCGACGATGTCGAGCACGAACGTCATGGTGATGTTGCGCGACCTCCGCAGGAACCGCGCGCCCTCGACCAGGGAGCTCAGCCCCGGACGGAGAGCACCGTGGTCGGCCGCCATCCGCGGCAGCGTGAACACCCCGAGGAACGCGAAGGTGAACAGGACGACGTCGATCGTGTAGGTCGGCGCGAACCCGACGCTCGCGATCAGGACACCGGCGACGGCCGGTCCGACGGTGACCTGGAACCCGGAGGCGATCCCGCCCAGGGCGCTCGCCGCGGGCAGCAGGTCGGTGCCGACGAGTCGCGGGACGATCGCCGAGCGCGAGGCGTTGCTCACGGTCGCCGCGACGGCGTTCACGGTCGCCAGGACGTAGAGCAGTGCGACGCTGTGCAGTCCGAGCCACGAGTGCGTGGCGATGAGGGCGACCGCGACCCAGGCGATGATCGACGACACGAGCGCGACGGTGCGCCGGTCGAAGGCGTCGGCGAGCATGCCGCCGTACAGGCCGGCGACCACCATCGGCAGCAGGGCGATGACCCCCACGAGCGCCACGGCGAAGGTGGAGTGCGTGATCTCGTACACCTCGAGCCCGACCGCCACCGTGGTCATCTGCGTGCCGATGCCGGCGATGGCGGTGCCCGCCCAGAGCCGGGCGAAGGCGGGGGATCGGCGGAGCGGGGTGAGGTCGGCGAGCAGGCGGCGGCGCGGCGGTGCGGGAGTGGGTCGTGTCACGGTGGAACCATTCTGCGGCCTGGGTGGCCGTTGCGTCTGCCGTTGCCGCGCTCTGGTTGACTGGATCGCATGACTGACCTCAACAGCAAGCCCGAGTTCGACGCGCCCGAGGGCCCGGCCCCCACCGATCTCGTCATCACCGACATCGTCGAGGGCTCCGGCGAGGAAGCGTCCGCCGGCTCGACCGTCAAGGTGCACTACGCCGGCGTCGAGTACGAGACCGGCGAGGAGTTCGACAGCTCGTGGAACCGCGGTGAGCCCATCGACTTCCCGCTCGCAGCGCTCGTGCGCGGCTGGCAGGAGGGCATCCCCGGCATGAAGGTCGGCGGTCGCCGCAAGCTCGTCGTCCCGCCGGAGCTCGCCTACGGACCCGCCGGTGGTGGCCACTTCCTGTCCGGCAAGACCCTGATCTTCGTGATCGACCTGCTCGGGGTGCGCTGATGCAGGTCGGTGCACCGACCATCGAGCTGAACGACGGCCACCGGTTCCCGGAGCTCGGCCTCGGCACCTACGGCCTGAACGGCGACGAGGGTGCGGCCGCGGTCGGCACCGCCATCGCGGGCGGCTACCGGCTGCTCGACACCGCACTGAACTACGGCAACGAAGACGCCGTCGGCCGTGCCGTCCGCGAGTCCGACGTCGCGCGTGAGGACCTCGTCGTCACGTCGAAGCTCCCCGGCCGCCACCACGGCTACGACGAGGCGCACCGCTCGATCGACGAGACCCTGGGCAACCTCGGGCTCGACCACGTCGACCTGTACCTGATCCACTGGCCGAACCCGTCGGTGGACAGGTTCGTCGACACGTGGAAGGCGTTCGTCGACCTGCGCGACAGCGGCAAGGTCCGCTCGATCGGTGTCTCGAACTTCACCCCGGAGCACCTGCGTCGCATCATCGACGCGACCGGTGTCGCCCCGGCCGTGAACCAGGTCGAGCTGCACCCGTACTTCCCGCAGGCAGAACTGCGGAAGGTGCACCAGGAGCTCGGCATCGTGACCGAGAGCTGGAGCCCGCTCGCCGTCCGGTCGGAGCTCCTCACCGAGCAGCCGATCACCGACGCTGCAGCGGCCCACGGTGTGACCCCCGGACAGGTCGTCCTGCGGTGGCACGTCCAGCTCGGTGCCGTGCCGGTGCCGAAGTCGGCCGACGCCACCCGGCAGCGCGAGAACCTCGACGTGTTCGGCTTCGAGCTGACCGACGCCGAGGTGCAGGCCATCTCCGGCCTCGAGCGCGGCCGGCTGTGGGACGCAGACCCGGACACGCACGAAGAGATGTGACCGACGACCCTTCGGGAACTGCGGGCCTCCAGCGGGCAGTACACTGGATTCCCCTCTTCCCGAAGGGTTGCGTGTGTCCGAACCGACCGAGATCGACCGCGAGCGCGGCTACGTGGACGGCCTCTTCCGCCGTCTCGACGAGCTGACCGCCGAGGCCGAGCAACGTCTCGCCGAGACCCGTCGTCAGGCGGTCGGCGGGAACCACCAGAGCCGCAGCGAGCGCGACGCGTACGCCCGACTCTACGAAGACACCGTGGCGACGCTCGAGCGCGTGGGGGACCGTCTGGTCTTCGGCCGGCTCGAGGTCTCCGAGCCCGACAGCTCCGAGGACGCCTTCCGCTACATCGGCCGGGTGGGGCTGCGTGACGCCGACCACCGCCCGCTGCTGCTCGACTGGCGGGTGCCCGGTGCCAGCGCGTTCTACCAGGCCACCGCGGCGCACCCGATGGGGATGCGCTCGCGTCGCCACCTGTCGCTCGAGGGCCGTCGGGTCGTCGGCGTCGAGGACGAGGTGTTCGACGCCTCGCTCTACGACGACGAGCGCACCCACCTGCAGGGCGAGGGGGCGCTGCTGGCCGCGGTGACCGCCGAGCGCACCGGCCGGATGACCGACATCGTCGCCACCATCCAGGGCGAGCAGGACCGGATCATCCGTTCCCCGCTCGAGGGTGTCCTGATCGTGCAGGGCGGCCCCGGCACCGGCAAGACCGCCGTGGCGCTGCACCGTGCCGCGTACCTGCTGTACTCGTACCGCGAGCGGCTGCGGGGTTCCGGCGTCCTGATGGTCGGCCCGTCGCCGGCGTTCCTGACCTACATCGAACAGGTCCTGCCGTCGCTCGGTGAGACCGGCGTCGTGATGGCGTCGCTCGGTTCGCTCTACCCGGGTGTGCACGCGACGACGCACGACTCCCGCGACGTCGCCGCCGTGAAGGGCTCCGCGCAGACGGCTGCGCTCCTGCGCCGCGCCGTGCGCTCCCGCCAGGTGGTGCCGACCGAGTCGGTGACGCTCGACGTCGAGGGCGAGCGGCTCGTGGTGCCGCCGCAGCTCGTTGCCGACGCGATGAAGCGCGCACAGGACCGCGGCAAGCCCCACAACGCCGCGCGGGTGACGTTCAACAAGCTCGCGCTCGACGCGATGACCCGGCTGCTCGCCGAACAGCTGCGCGAGCGTGGGACGACGGTGGACGAGGCCGACGAGAAGGTCCTGCGCGAGGACATCCGGAGCTCGTACGACGCCCGGGTACTGCTCAACACCGCCTGGCTACCGCTGCCCCCGGAGAAGTTCCTCGAGGACCTGTACGCCCGTCCGAACTGGCTCGCCTCGCTGACCCCGGACTGGACCCCGGAGCGCCGTGCCCTGCTGCAGCGTGCACGCGGTGGTGCCTGGACGGTCGAGGACGTCCCCCTGCTCGACGAGGCCGCCGAACTGCTCGGCCCGTTCGACCCGACCGGCGGCGCCGCCAAGCGCGCGGCGAAGGCCAGCCGGAACCGCGACATCGAGAACGCGCGGCAGGCGATCGAGAACATGGGCGTCGAGGGCATCGTCACCGCCGAACAGGTCGCCGGCTCGTTCGCCGAGGGTGGCGACCCCCGCTCGACCGCGGAGCGCGCCGCCGACGACCGCGAGTGGACCTACGGGCACATCGTGGTCGACGAGGCGCAGGAGCTCTCGCCGATGCAGTGGCGCGTGCTCGCCCGCCGCAACCCGCTGCGCTCCTTCACGATCGTCGGCGACATGGCGCAGGGCTCCTCGCCCGGGGCCGCGCGCACCTGGGACGACGTGCTCGGCGCGCTCTCCCGCCGACGCCGTGGCCGGGCACCGCTCGTGCCGCTCGACCACCGCATCGAGCAGCTCACCGTGAACTACCGCACCCCGCGGTCGATCGTCGAGGCCGCAGGCGTGTTCGCCGACGGTGCCGGCCTGACCGTCACCCGCAACGAGGCCGTGCGCGACGGCGACCCCGTCGAGCGCGTCCGCGTCGCCCGCGCCGACCTGCTCGACACCGTCGTGTCGGTCGCCGACGCCGAGCGGTCGCGGATCGGTGCCGGCACCATCGGCGTGATCGTCCCGGAGTCCGAGGTCGACGCCGTCCGGCAGCGGCTCACGCGCACCGAGGCCGACGTGCGCGGGCTGGCCTCGCCGCACGCCGGGTCGCTCACGGTGCTCACCGGGGCGGACGCCAAGGGCCTCGAGTTCGACGGCGTGCTGCTCGTCGACCCCGACCGGGTCGGTGCCGACGCTGCGCGCCCGGCGGCCGCGGTCTACGTCGCGATGACGCGTCCGACGCGGCGCCTGACGGTCATCGACGTCGACTGAGGGGTCGCGTTCGCGCATCGCGCGGCCACTTCGTGAGCAGAAATGGTCGGGTTCGCCGCGCGGAGGCGACCACTCCTGCTCACGATCCGCGGCGGTCCGGCCGGCGCGGGGCGGACGGGAGGCCCGTGGCGGCTCCGGCACGGGCCTGCCGTCTCAGGGCTGGTCGCCTGCAGAGCGGACGCGCGCGACGAGGTCGGCCCACGCGCCGTCGAGTCGGCGTCCAGGGATCGTCACGGTCGTGCGCTCGACGGTGATCGTCCACGTGAAGTCGTCGGGGACCGGCGGCCCGGCCGTCGCCGGGGTCCGGGGGAGCGCGTCGACGACCTCGGACCACGCCGCGGGGTCGGCGCTCGTGTCGGTGTCGACCCGCCAGTGCCGCGTGGTACCGGCGAAGCCCCCGGAACGACGGACCTCGATGCGCATGCTCCCGACCGTACGCCGGTGCGTGGCGCTCGATCGTCTCAGACGAGGACGCCCACCGTCCGCCAGGCGTCCTGCACCGCGGTGTGCTCCGCGGAACCGGCGCCGAACCGGGACCCAGCGGCGTCGATCGTCACGGCGGCGAAGCCAGCGAAGTCGATCGAGGCGGTGACGGCGTCCGAGGTCAGGGCGTCCCACCACACGGCACCGGCGCCCTGCCAGGCGTACCCGCCGATCGCGGTCGCCGCCAGGAAGAACGCGTGGTTCGGGATGCCGGAGTTCGTGTGCACCCCACCGGCGTCGTCGGTCGTCACGACGAAGTCGGCCATCGTCGCGGGCTGCGGGTCCTTGCCGAGCACCGGGTCGTCGTAGGCGGTACCCGGGGCCCGCATCGAGCGCAGGGCATCGCCGTGCACGGCATCGGTGAAGAGCCCCTGGCCGATGAGCCAGCTCGCCTGCTCGGCGGTCTGCCCGGCCGCGTACTGGGCGACGAGTGAGCCGAACACGTCGCTGATCGACTCGTTGAGCGCCCCGGACTGCCCCTGGTAGGTCAGGTCGGCGGTGTACTGCGTGACGCCGTGCGCCAGTTCGTGCCCGATGACGTCGAGCGCGATGGTGAAGCGCCGGAAGACCTCGTCGTCGCCGTCGCCGAACACCATCCGGCTGCCGTCCCAGTAGGCGTTGTCGTAGTCCTGCCCGAAGTGGACCGTGGCGTCGAGGGGGAGTCCGGCACCGTCGATCGACACCCGGCCGAAGACGTCGAGCCAGAAGGCGTGGGTCGCACCGAGGCCCGCGTACGCCTCGTCGACGGCCGCGTCGCCGGTGACGGGGGCGCCCTCGCTCCGGACCACCGTGCCGGGCAGGGTCGTCGTGCCGCGGGCGTCGGCGATCGTGCGCTGGGGAGACCGGTCGACCGTGCCGCTGACACGGCGCGGGGCGACCAGGTGCTGGTGCTTCGGGCTCTGCACGAGCTCGAGCGACGCCAGTGCGGTGCGCGCGGCAGACGCCGCCCGGGGGAACTCGGCCGCCTGGGCCACGGCGTGGAGCAGGTAGGGCGGGACGACGGAGCGCCGGCTGTCGGTCGGGGTCATGCGCTCATGCAACCACCGGGCACCGACACCCCGGCACCGGCTCAGTCGCGCTTGCGGTTCTCGACCAGGCCGAGCGCGTAGGACTCCCACCACTGCCCGGCGGCCGGTCCACCGTTGCACGTGCCGTCGCTGAGCCCAGGGGTCTTGACCCAGAGCAGGGCGTCGAGCCGGCTCGATCCGCCGGTGACGTGCGGCGCCTGGCCGAGACCGGCGCCCTCGGGGTTGCACCACGTCCCGCGCCAGCCCTGACCGTTCCGGGAGACGTCGATGACGAAGTGCGGATCCCCACCGATCGCGTCGGCGAGTTCGTCGGCGTAGGCGCGTTCCTGGTCGACGCGGTAGAAGTTCGACACGTTCGTGAAGAAGCCCTGCACCTCGTCGACGCCCGCCTGCCGCAGCCAGTCGGCCATCGTCGCGGTCGGGACACGGTTCTCGTTGCCGCCGTCGAGGTACACCGTCAGTCCGTGCCCGGTCAGCGCGTCCACGGCCTTGCGGAGCAGCGGGAGTCGGGAGTCGCGGAGGCGCTCGCAGTTCTGGATCTGCGCGATCGCGTCCGGTTCGACGAGCACGACGGCCTTCGAGCCGGCCATCGCGCGGACGGCGGAGCGGACCCACGGCAGGTACGCGTCGTCGGTGGTGCCGCCCTTCGAGTAGCTGCCGCAGTCGCGGTCCGGCACGGTGTACAGCACGAACACCGGGGTGGCCTGCTGCTGCTCGGCGTTCCGGACGACGGTGCGGATCGTCGCGCGCGTCTCGGACCGCGAGGTGTTCGTGAGCCAGGTCGCGATCGGCTGGTCGGCGATGCGGGCGATCTGCGCCGCGGTGTCGTCGTGTCCGGCGGCGCGGGCCTGGCGCTCGCGGATGCCCGGCTGGTTCACGTCCGACGGCTGGTGCGCGAGGCCGCCGGGGAACGCCTGCTCCACGGTCTTCCGCGTCACGACGTCCCGTCCGCTCGCCGTCGGGTCGGCATCCGGGCCGCCGCCGTGCGGCACGACGACCACGAGCGTCGTCACGACCGCCGCGACACCGACGACCGCGGCCGCGATCCACAGCCACTGACGTCGCGCGGACGCACGCTTCCCCTGGTGCTCCGGCATCCGGCGGTCCTCCTTGTTCGCACCCATGCTGACAGGTGCGGGGGAGTCCTGACCAGGACACCGGGGTGTTCGTTCAGGTCGGCCGACGGCTTCTGCCAGGAGCGCTCCAGCGACCCCGCAGGACGGTGTTGCAGAATACCGGGATGTTCCGTCGACTCCTCCTCCTCGCCGTGACCGCGGCGTACGCCTGGGTGATCTGGCGGATGACGCTGACCCCGCAGGTCTTCACCTCGGCACAGAACTCGTTCGTGCTGCACGCGATCGCCTGGGTGCAGCAGCTGCCGCACGGCACCTGGTTCACGTACGAGCGCACCGAGTTCCTGGCCAACATCGCGATGTTCGTGCCGGTCGGCATGCTCGCCGCACTCTGGCTGCCGCGGCGCTGGTGGATCCTCGGGGCCCTGGTCGCGGTCGCCCTGTCGACCGGCATCGAGTTCGCGCAGGCCACCTACCTGCCCTACCGGGTCGCCGACCCCCGCGACGTGCTGTCGAACGGCCTCGGCGGACTGCTCGGCGCGACGCTCGTCGGACTCGTCCGCAGTCTGCTGCCGGCGCCCCGGCGTCGTCGCCTGCGCGCCAGGACCGCCTAGGACTCTGGTAGTCTTGCGCGGTTGCCGTCGAACGGCCGCGGACAAAGAGCGCTCGTGCATCAGGCACGGGCACCGCGCAACGGACTGAAAGGGGATCTACGCATGGCACTTGACGCGAAGGTCAAGCAGGAGATCATCGAAGAGTACGCGACCCACCCGGGCGACACCGGTTCCCCCGAGGTCCAGGTCGCCGTTCTGACGCGTCGTATCAACGACCTGAACGAGCACCTCAAGGAGCACAAGCACGACCACCACTCGCGTCGTGGTCTGCTGCTCATGGTCGGTCAGCGTCGCCGTCTCCTCGGTTACCTCTCCGACGTCGACATCGCCCGCTACCGTGCGCTCATCGAGCGCCTCGGCCTGCGCCGCTAGTCGACGCCTCACGGCTTGACTGAACGCCCCGGTCCTCCTCGCGAGGACCGGGGCGTTCTCCGTTCCCGGGAATGGTTGCGCGCTGCGTGCGGTTCGGTACGATGTTCATGCAAACGCATCGAAAGTCGGGAACCACCATGACCACCATCGCCGTCGTCTCCGCCGGACTCTCCGAGCCCAGCTCCACCCGCCTGCTCGCCGACCGCCTGGGCGAGGCCGCCGTCGCCGCACTCGTCGCCGAGGGCACGCCCGCGCACGTCCTGCACGTCGAGCTCCGGCCGCTCGCGCACGAGATCACCGACGCGATGCTCACCGGCTTCGCGGCGCCCGCGCTGTCCGCCGCCACGGCCGCAGTGGTCGAGGCCGACGCCGTCGTCTTCGTGACGCCGATCTTCACGGCCGGCGTCAGCGGCCTCGCGAAGTCGTTCCTCGACGTCCTCGACAAGGACGCGCTCGCCGACCTGCCCGTCCTGCTCGGCGCCACGGGCGGGACCTCGCGGCACTCGCTCGCCATCGACCACGCCCTGCGTCCGGTCTTCGCGTACCTCCGTGCAGCGGTGGTGCCGACCGGCGTGTTCGCCGCGACCGACGACTGGGGGAGCGACGGCGACGCCGCGGCCCTGGACGGACGCATCCGCCGGGCCGGAGCGGACCTGGCCTGGGCGATCCGGGCCTCCCGGCGGGCCCCGCAGGAAGCCGACGCGCTCCCCGCGACCGTGGACTTCGCGAGCCTGCTCGGTGGCCTCGGTCACTGACCCGGACCACTGACCCTGCGGCGCGCTCTTAGGCGGACCACAGGGTTCGTGGGGTCGGAGTGCGGCCGGCTGGCGGCTCGCTCATCGGTGGACTCGGGAACCTCGTCATGACGACGAGGAGGACCGATGGGCACCAGAGGCAACGGCAAGCGATCCGCACGGGTCACGAGTGCGCTCGTGAGCCTGGGCGGACTCGCGGTCGCGACGGTCACGGGTGCGGGGCTGTGGTTCGGGCACGAGCAGGCCAGCACGACGACGACCGACACGTCCACGAGCACGAGCACCACGACGGATTCCGGTTCGGGTACCGGGACGTCGAGCGACGCCACCACCGACTCCGGGTCCTCGTCCTCGTCGTCGTCGAACGACACGTCGACCGACTCGTCGAACGACACGTCGACCGACAGCGGCACGAGCAGCAGCGACGCCGGCGTCTCGCAGGGCACCACCGGTGGGTCGTCCGACACGACGACGACGGGATCATGACCGTGCGCGCCGCCGCCGAGTGGGACCTCTGGACCACCACCGCCCGGGTCGTCCTCGACCACCGCGACCGCCGCCACCTCGCCGCCGCCGAGTCCTGCGTCCGCGAGGTCACGGCCGCCGTGGACGCCGCGTGCAGCCGGTTCCGCGACGACTCCGAGCTCCTGTCCCGCGCCGACGACCTGGTGCGCGGCACCGAGGTCTCGCCGTTGCTGGCGACGCTCGTGCACCAGGCCGTCGACGCCGCACGGCTGTCCGACGGGGACGTCGACCCGACGCTCGGCCGACGGATGGTGTCCCTCGGGTACGACGCCGCGTTCGCCGACGCGCCTCCGGTCCCGTCACCCGACGCCGTGGCCCGATCGCTCGACGACCGCCCGGCGTGGCAGCGGATCCTGCTGTCCGGCACGTTCCTGCGGGTCCCCGAGGGCGTCACGCTCGACCTCGGTGCCACGGCGAAGGCCGCCGCCGCGGACATGGCGGCCGCGAGCATCACCGCGCGGCTCGGCATCGGCGCCCTCGTCTCGCTCGGCGGGGACGTCGCCACGGCCGGCCCGGACCCCTCCGGCGGCTGGCAGGTGCGCGTGCAGGACCTGGCGGACGACCCCGTCGACCACGTCCGCATCGCCTCCGGGTGGTCCGTCGCGACCTCGAGCACGCAGAAGCGCCGCTGGGAGCAGGACGGGACCGCGCGGCACCACATCCTCGATCCGCGGTGGGGTCTGCCCGCCGACCCGGTGTGGCGGTCGGTGACGGTCGTCGCCCCCTCGTGCACCACCGCCAACACGATGACCACCGCCGCCGTCGTCCGGGGGCACGGCGCCGTGGACTGGCTCCGACAGAGCGGCCGTGCGGCCCGGCTCGTCGCGGCCGACGGCTCCGTGCTGCGGATCGGCGGCTGGCCGGAGGACCAGGCTGCCGACGGTGCCGTCACCGTCGACGGGGCGGACGCCGCCTGATGGACACCGCGCTCTGGGTGGTCGGCCGCGGCACGGGCGTCGCCGCCGTCGTGCTCCTGACCCTGACGGTCCTGCTCGGCATCGTGACCCGCGGCGGACGACCGCTCCCCGGCCTGCCGCGGTTCGGCGTGCAGCTCGTGCACCGGGACGTCGCCCTGGCGTCCACCGTGTTCGTGGCCGTGCACGTGGTGACGCTGCTGCTCGACACCGAGGCCGAACTGCGCCTGCTGGACGCCGTCGTGCCGTTCGTCGGCGCGTACCGCTGGTTCTGGCTCGGGCTCGGCACCCTGGCCGTGGACCTGCTCGTGGTGCTCGTCGTCACGGGGATGCTCCGCCGGGTGATCGGTCCGCGGGTGTTCCGCGCCGTGCACTGGGCCGCCTACGCCATGTGGCCGATCGCGATGGCGCACGCGATCGGCACCGGGACCGACGGCACGTCCGCCTGGTTCCTGGTGGTCGCCGGGAGCTGCGCCGCCGCCGTCCTCGGCGCCGTGGCCTGGCGCTGCACGGCCGGCGTCACCGCGTTCCGTCCGACCCCGAAGGAGGCCCTCCGATGACGCTGACCCACCCGCTCACCGTGCCACCACCGACCGGCACGCAGCGACTCCTCGCCGCCCCCGGCCCTGGACTCGACGCCCACCACCGCACGCACGGGTCGCTGCCGCACGTGGGACCCGGGATCATCGACGAGATCGGTCTCGCCGGGGTCGACGGCCGCGGCGGAGCCGGGTTCCCGCTCGCCCGCAAGCTCGACGCCGTGGCGGGCCGGACCCGGCGCGGGAGCCGCGGTGCCCCGATCGTCATCGCCAACGGTGCCGAGGGGGAACCCGCCAGTCGCAAGGACGCCGTCCTGCTCGAACGCGCACCGCACCTGGTGCTCGACGGCATCGTCGTCGCGGCGCTCGCGATCGGTGCGACCGAGGCCGTGGTCGCCACGAGTGCGCGGCTCGCCGACCGGGTCCGGGAGGCACTCGCCGAACGCACCGACGGCCGGCGCGGCACCGGCACCGACCCGGTCGCCATCGAGGTCCGAGCTCTGCCCCACACCAGCTTCGTCGCCGGGCAGGCCACGGCGCTCGCCTCTGCCGTCGCCGGAGGACGGGGCCTTCCGGAGGACCGTGTCGTGCGGCTCGCCGACCGTGGACCGAGCGGTCGCCCGACCCTCGTGTCGAACGTCGAGACCCTCGCCCAGGCGGCACTCGTCGCACGGTACGGGGCGGCGTGGGCGCGGAGCGTCGGCAGCGCGAGTGCTCCCGGTACCCGTCTCGTGACGGTCAGCGACGTGACCGACCCGGGTGGTGCCGTGGTGCTGGAGACCGCCGGGGGTGCGCCGCTCGGGCAGCTGCTGGGGGCCTCCCGGCTGCCGGCGGCCGACCCGCGACGGACGCGAGCCGTCCTGCTCGGCGGGTGGGGCGGCACCTGGGTGCCGGCCGCAGCGCTCGACGCGCCCTTCGACGTCGACGGGCTCGCACCGTGGGGTGCGGCGCCAGGGGCGGGCGTGCTGGCCGTGCTCGACGACCGGACCTGCCCGGTCGGGGTCACCGCAGGCCTCGCCGCGGCGCTCGCCGGGGCGTCCGCCGGCCGCTGCGGGCCGTGCGTGAACGGGTTGCCGCGGATCGCCGACGTGGTCGCCGACCTGGCCTCCGGGCGTCGGACGGGCGACCTGGCCGGCGAGGTCCGTCGGATCGCTGCCCTGGTCGACGGACGCGGGGCCTGCCACCACCCGGACGGCGTCGCGCGGATGGTGCGGAGCGCCCTCGACGTGTTCCACGACGACGTGCAGGCGCACCTGCGGGGCGCGTGCCTGGTCGGGGGACGACGGTGAGCGGCGCACCGAGCGGTGCCACCGCCGCCGGTCCCGTCGCGCTGCACGTCGACTGGACCCGCTGCCGGGGACGCGGCCTGTGCACCGAACTCTTCGCCCAGCGGCTGGCGCGCGACGAGTGGGGCTACCCGATCGCGCGGGACGGCGGCGGCACCCGCGACGTGCCGGTGCGGCCGGACGAACGCGCCGCCGCTGCGGACGCGGTGGCGATGTGCCCGCTGCAGGCGTTGCGGCTGGTGGAGCGGTGAGCCGGGGTTCTCAGTACCAGTGCGGGTTGACGCTCATCTCGTGGCCCCACGCACCGCACGGCGACCCGTAGGCGCTCTTGATGTAGGCGAGTCCCCAGTTGATCTGCGTATTCGCGTTCGTCCGCCAGTCCGCCCCGGCCGCCGACATCTTGTCAGCGGGCAGCGACTGCGGGATGCCGTAGGCGCCGCTCGAGGCGTTCAGCGCGTTCGCCCGCCAGCCGGACTCCTGCGTCCACAGCGACACCAGGCAGGAGAACTGGTCGTCGCCCCAGCCGTACGAGCTCAGGGCGCTCCGCGCGTACGCCTGTGCGGCCGCAGGGTCCACGACGACACCGCCGGTGCTCGGGTAGCTCGTGCCCGTACCGCCGCCGGCGTTGGTGCTCCCGCCGCTGCCGGTGTCGGCGCTCGCCGAGGCTGCTGCCGCCGCCTGTGCCGCGGCCGCCGCCGCACGCTTGCGCTGCTGTTCGGCCTTCTGCGCCGCGACCTTCTGCCCGAGCTCGTACCCGGCGGCCTGCTTGGCGGTGGTGTCCCGGAGCGACGCGAGCTGCGCGTACAGCTCGTCGCTGTGCTGCTCGGTCGACTCGACCGCGGCGTTCGCCACGGCCTCGGCGGACTTCGCCGCCGCGGACCGTTCCTCGGCCGCCTGCGCACGCGTCGCGCGTTCGGTCTCGGCGCGTTCGGCCTGTTCGTGCAGTGACGATGCCGTTCCGGCCGCGACGGACGCCTCGTCCATCACGCCGGACCACGTGGACGACAGCTGGTCGAGGGCGCCCAGCTGGTAGAGCAGCTGGTCGGGGTTGCCCGCGGTCGCGATCCGGGTGGTCATCTGGTTCGTGCTGCCGTCGCGGTACAGGTTCGCCGCCAGCTGCCCGGCGCGTGTCTGCGCGCGCTCGGCCGTCTCGGACGCGCGCTGCGCCTGGGCCTGGAGGCTCGTGGCGGCCTGGGTGGCCTCCGCCAGCTCCGCCTCGGCCGCGTCCGCCTTCGACGAGGCCGTCAGCGCGGCCTGCGACTTCGCCGCTGCTTCGTCCTGCGCCGACTGCAGGGCGGCCTGCACCTTGGTGACCTCGGCGCGCTTGGCGGTCTCGTTCCCCTTGGCCCGCTGCACGTCCTGCCAGGTCGGGTACTCCGTCGCGGACGCCGGGACAGCGGTGAGGACCGGGGCGACGAGCGCGCCGACGACCACGGCGGCCGCGACGAGCACGCCCCGCGAGGGGGTGAGACGCATGGCATCAGGTTACCGAGGCTCGCCCGGCCGTCAGCGAGCCGCGCCGCCGATTCCCTGTGGACTGGTAAAGTCCATCGTGTCCGAGGACCGTTTCCCCGGATGTTCGACACAACACTGCGCAGGCCGGGCACGGAGCTGGTCATCGGTGGTGGCTCGCGGGCCGGAACGGTTTCCCGAGTGCTTCTACTGCTGGCCAGACATGCGTCCGGAACGATCGGCGCGCACGCACCATCGAGTGCCGTCGCCACGGCCTGCCGAACACACATCAAGGAGGCACCCTTTTGGAGGGTCCCGAGATCAAGTTCGCCGAAGCCGTCATCGACAACGGCAAGTACGGCAAGCGCACCGTCCGGTTCGAGACCGGTCGGCTCGCACAGCAGGCGCAGGGCGCGGTCGCCGCGTACCTCGACGAGGAAACGATGCTCCTCTCGGCCACCAGCGCCGGCAAGCACCCGCGTGAAGGATTCGACTTCTTCCCGCTGACCGTCGACGTCGAGGAGCGCTCCTACGCCGCCGGCAAGATCCCCGGTTCGTTCTTCCGCCGCGAAGGCCGCCCGTCGACCGAGGCCATCCTGGTCTGCCGACTCATCGACCGGCCGCTGCGCCCGTCGTTCGTCGACGGCCTGCGCAACGAGGTCCAGATCGTCATCACCGTCCTGAGCATCGCTCCGGACGAGTTCTACGACGCGCTGGCCATCAACGCCGCGTCCGCGTCGACGCAGATCTCCGGTCTGCCGTTCTCCGGCCCGATCGCCGGTGTGCGCCTCGCGCTGATCGGCGAACAGTGGGTCGCGTTCCCGAAGGCATCGCAGCTCGCCGACGCCGTCTTCGACCTCACGGTCGCCGGCCGTGTCGTCACCGACGAGGCGGGCAACGAGGACGTCGCCATCATGATGGTCGAAGCCGAGGCCACCGAGCACAGCTGGGAGCTCATCCAGGGCGGCGCCACCAAGCCCGACGAGGCCGTCGTCGCGCAGGGTCTCGAGGCGGCCAAGCCGTTCCTCAAGTCCCTCGTCGACGCCCAGGCGAAGCTCGCCGCGCAGTCCGCCAAGGAGATCCAGGACTACCCGGTCTTCCCGCCGTACGCGCCCGAGGTCTACTCGGCCGTCGAGGCCATCGCGCTCTCCGAGCTCGGTGACGTCTACAAGATCGCCGCCAAGACCGAGCGCCAGGACGCCGACGACGCACTCAAGTCGCGCGTCAAGGAGGCCATCGCGGCGAAGGTGTCGGCGGGCGAACTGCCCGACGTCGCCAACTCGCAGGTCAGCGCCGCGTACAAGTCGGTCACGAAGAAGGTCGTCCGCGGCCGCATCCTGACCGAGCAGGTCCGCATGGACGGTCGCGGCCTCGCCGACATCCGTCCGCTCGACGCCGAGGTCGCCGTGATCCCGCGCGTCCACGGTTCGGCGATCTTCCAGCGCGGCGAGACGCAGATCCTCGGCGTCACCACGCTGAACATGCTCAAGATGGAGCAGCAGATAGACTCGCTGTCACCCGTCACGAAGAAGCGCTACCTGCACCACTACAACTTCCCGCCCTACTCGACCGGTGAGACCGGCCGTGTGGGTTCGCCGAAGCGTCGCGAGATCGGGCACGGCTTCCTCGCCGAGCGCGCCCTCGTGCCGGTGCTGCCGACGCGTGAAGAGTTCCCGTACGCCATCCGTCAGGTCTCCGAGGCGCTCAGCTCCAACGGCTCGACCTCGATGGGTTCCGTCTGCGCCTCGACCCTCTCGCTGCTCAACGCCGGTGTGCCCCTCAAGGCCCCGGTCGCCGGCATCGCGATGGGCCTGGTTTCCGACACCGTCGACGGTCAGACCCGCTACGCGGCGCTGACCGACATCCTCGGTGCGGAGGACGCCCTCGGCGACATGGACTTCAAGGTCGCCGGTACCTCGGAGTTCGTCACCGCGATCCAGCTCGACACCAAGCTCGACGGCATCCCGTCGACGGTGCTCGACGCAGCGCTGAAGCAGGCCAAGGAGGCCCGCTCGGCCATCCTCGGTGTGCTGAACGAGGCGATCGACGCCCCCGACGAGATGGCGGACACCGCTCCTCGCGTCATCTCGGTGCAGATCCCCGTCGACAAGATCGGCGAGCTGATCGGCCCGAAGGGCAAGACGATCAACGGCATCCAGGACGAGACCGGTGCCGACATCTCGATCGAGGACAACGGCACCGTCTACATCGGTGCCGTCGACGGACCGTCGGCCGAGGCCGCTCGTGCGTCGGTCAACGCGATCGCGAACCCGACCAACCCGGAGATCGGGGACCAGTTCCTCGGCACCGTCGTGAAGATCGCCACGTTCGGCGCCTTCGTGTCGCTGCTCCCGGGCCGTGACGGCCTGCTCCACGTCTCCGAGGTGCGCAAGCTCGCCGGTGGCAAGCGTGTGGAGAACGTCGAGGACGTCCTGGGCGTCGGCCAGAAGGTCCTGGTCGAGGTCACCAAGGTGGACGACCGCGGCAAGCTGTCGCTCGCGCCGGTCGTCGCCGAGGAGTCGGACACCGACTCCAGCGGTGCCCGCGAGGAGTCGACGGACGCCACCGTCTGATCCACCCCTGGCACACGAACGGCCGTCGTCCCTTCCGGGGCGGCGGCCGTTCGTCGTCGCGGGGTCGTCCTACGCGGCGGGGGTCTCCTGCGTGCCGACGAGCTGCGCGCGACCGAGCAGGTGCTCGCGCAGCACGAACCCGACGACCGCGGGGGTCGCGTCGGCCGGCGCCTCGAGCAGCGGCACGTCGAGGGCGCTCAGCGTGAAGAAGTAGCGGTGCACGCCGTGGCCCGCGGGCGGAGCGGCGCCGAGGAAGGTGTCGGTGCCGAACTCGTTGCGGCGGCGGAGTGCCTCGGCCGGCAGCAGGGCGTCGTCGGTGCCGGCGCCGGCGGGCAGCGAGGTCGCCGAGCCCGGGACGTCGGTCAGGCTCCAGTGCCAGAAGCCCGAACCGGTCGGGGCGTCGGGGTCGTACACGGTGAGCACGAAGCTCTTCGTGCCCTCGGGAGCGCCGGACCACTCGAGTGCGGGAGAGCGGTCCTCGCCTCCCGCGTCGGTGCCGCGCGCCGAGGTCGGCAGCTCGCCGCCGTCGGTGAAGTCGGGGCTGGTCAGGGTGAACGAGGGGACCTCGGGGAGGTTCCAGTTGGGGTCGTTGGCCATGTGCCCAGCCAACACCCGCAGCCTCGGCGACTGCCCGACACGGTCGCCCGACGCCGGCTGCTCGCTGCTCGGCCTGGCCGATGTGCGCTGATCCGCGTCGAACGCCGCCGAACGCTGGAGTCGCCCCCTGTTCGGGGGTATCTTCGCCGCACGATCGACCATCCCGCCGATCGCGGCTCGACCGACCCGTTTCCCTGCAGCGTCGGTGGGGTCCCGTGCTGCCAGCACGACATGAGGACAACGATGTTCGACAAGCGTTTCATCCACCACGCCATCGATCGCAGCGCCGAGAACGCGCTCGACCGACGACGGTTCTTCGCAGCCGCCGGCGTCGCCGGCGCCTCAGCCGGCATCGCCGCGCTCGGCTCGTCGGTGCTCACCACCGACCGCGCCGCCGCCACCCCGGAAGAGGACGGTGCCGTCTCCGACGCCGCCATCCTCAACTTCGCCCTGAACCTCGAGTACCTCGAGGCCGAGTTCTACCTGCGTGCCGTGTTCGGCGCGGGCCTCGCCGACAGCATGATCACCGGCATCGACCCGCAGGGGCCGGTGATCGGTGGCAAGAAGGTGCCGTTCAAGACCGCGGCCATCCGCGGCATCGCCACCGAGATCGCGAACGACGAGCGCGCGCACGTGGCGTTCCTCCGATCCGCCCTCGGCGGTGCGAAGGTCTCGCGTCCGAAGATCGACCTCGTGTCGAGCTTCACCGCGGCGGCGCGCGCTGCCGGTGTGGTCGGTCCGACCGGCACCTTCGACCCGTTCGCCAGCGAGGAGAACTTCCTGCTCGGGGCGTACATCTTCGAGGACGTCGGGGTGACCGCCTACAAGGGGGCCGCGCCGCTCATCACCAGCAAGACGTACCTCAGTGCCGCGGCGGGCATCCTCGCCGTCGAGGCCTACCACGCCGGGATCATCCGGTCGAAGCTCTCGGACAAGGGGCTGCAGGTGCCGGCGAACAAGATCTCCGACGCCCGTGACTCGCTCGACGGTCCGACCGACGACGACCAGGGGGTGACGACCCGGTCGGGAGCGGTGAACCTCGTGCCGACGGACTCGAACTCGCTCGCCTACGGCCGCACCGCGGAGCGTGTCCTGAACGTGGTGTTCCTGAACCCGAACCAGATCGACAAGGGCGGGTTCTTCCCGGACGGCGTCAACGGGTCGATCGTCTCGAGCGGCAACCCCGGGAGTGCCACCGGACCGGCCTGATCCGCGCGACGCGACCGGTCGCGGTGAGCGCGCTGGCGCCGGGCTGGCGCCGACGGCTGACGCGACAAGGTCGACGTCGTACGACTTCGAGGCTGTCGTTCGTGCGCGCCTGCGACTGTTGCGGCCGCGGCGGAGCGACAAAGCCGACGTCGTACGACATCGGGGGTGTCGTTCTGCGTCGACGGCAGCCGGGCGTCAGGCGGCGAGGACGCGGTCGACGACGCGACCGAGCGCTGCCGTCGCCGCGATGGCGTCACCGGAGTAGGCGCCGGCCATCGCACCGTCGCGCGCGAGCATGAGCTCGTCGGCACCGTCGCCCGGCAGCTGGTGGCCGGACTCCTGCAGCAGGGTGGCGAGTCGGTCGGTGTACCAGTCGCGGTGGGTGGCGACGACCTCGCGCACGGGGTCGCGCGGGTCGTGGTACTCGGCAGCGGCGTTGAGGAACGCGCACCCGCGGAAGTCGGGGTCGTTGACCTCGTCCGCCAGGGCGGCGACCCACGCGCGGACCGCTGCGGCGGAGGAGCCAGCGTCGGCGACGAGCTGTTCCAGGCGTTCCTGCACCCGCTCGTGCTGCGTGCGGATGTAGGCGAGGATCAGGTTGTCCTTCGACCCGTAGTGCTTGTAGAACGTCGCCTTCGTCACGCTCGCCTCGGAGATGAGGCGGTCGACGCCGACGCTGTGGATGCCCTCTTCGTAGAAGAGTCGCGTGGCCGTCTCGAGGATGCGGACCTTCGCGCCGCCGGAGCGGGGAGTCGGGGGGACGCTCGACCCGTCCGGCGACGCGAGGTTCGTGCTCGGACCAGGGAGACGCTGGACGGCCGGTTGGGGGGAATCGACCGTCACAGCGTGGCTCCTTGGTTCATCGGCTCCGCGGACGAGTGGGGGGACTCGTGGCCGCGAGGACTGATGTCCCGAGCCGCCGGATCGGAACTTAGGGGGGCTTTCGATCCGGCGTGAACGACTGTACCACAAGGAGGACAGACAGACGAGTCGGTCTGTCCGCAATTTCTGTACCCCTCTTCGAGTGACAGTCCATGGGCCCGTGGAAACTGGGCGGTGGGCTCCGGAGCATCAGTAGGCTCGTCTGCGATGAACCAGCCAGTGCCACTGCCGCTCGGGGCCCCGGACACGTCCTTCCTGACGTCCGGAGGGGCCTTCGTCCGCCGCACCGTGCTGCCGTCGGGTGTCCGCGTGCTGACCGAAGCCGTGCCCGGTGCCGCTTCGACGAGCATCGGGTTCTGGGTCGGCGTCGGTTCGCGTGACGAACGCGACGGCCAGTTCGGATCGACCCACTTCCTCGAGCACCTGCTGTTCAAGGGCACCGAGACCCGGTCGGCGCTCGACATCGCGATCGCGTTCGACTCGGTCGGCGGCGAGCACAACGCCGCGACCGCCAAGGAGTACACCTGCTACTACGCACGGGTGCGGGACGCCGACGTCCCGATGGCCGTGCAGGTCATCGGTGACATGGTGACCGGCTCGGTGCTCGACCCCGAGGCGTTCGCCGTCGAGCGCGGCGTCATCCTCGAAGAACTCGCGATGGCCGCCGATGACCCGGCCGACGTCGCGGGCGAAGCGTTCTTCGCCGCGGCCTTCGGCGGACACGCGCTCGGTCGCCCGATCGGCGGGACCCCGGACAGCATCCGTGCGGTCCAGCGGGACGAGGTCCTGGCCCACTACCGCGAGCACTACGCACCGAACGGAATCGTCGTGACCGCCGCCGGTGCCGTCGACCACGACCGGTTCTGCGACGCGGTCGCCGCGGTGTTCCACGACGCCCCGCCCGCCGAGCCGCTCGCACGACGGACGCCACAGACCGTCGCCGACCCCATCGAGCCGAAGCTGTCGGTGGTCCACCGTCCGACGGAGCAGGTCAGCATGCTGCGCGGCTCGCAGGGACTCGACCTGCGCGACGACCGCCGGCCGTCCCTCAGCGTCCTGAACGCCGTGCTCGGCGGGGGCATGAGCTCCCGGCTCTTCCAAGAGGTCCGCGAGCGACGCGGCCTCGCCTACGCGGTGTCGTCCTTCGCGCCCGCCTACCTCGACAACGGCGCCTTCGGCGTCTACGCGGGCTGTGCGCCCGACAACGTCCCCGGGGTCATCGAGATCATCGACGCCGAGTTCCGCCGCATGGTGGACGACGGCATCACCGACGACGAGCTCCGCCGCGCCAAGGGCCAGATCGAGGGCGCCCTGACGCTCTCGCTCGAAGACTCCGACGCCCGGATGACCCGGCTCGGCCGGTCCGAGCTCGGCACCGGGGAGTACACCGACCTGTCGACCGCACTGGAGCGTGTCGACCGGGTCACCACCGACGGCGTGCTCGAACTCGCCCGCGACCTCCTGACCCGCCCGACGATCACGTCGGTGGTCGGGGCGGTGCAGCAGGACGAGCTCGCCGCAGCGATCGGGATGGGCAGCTGAGCACGGACATGTCGCACTACCTGTACCTCGTCCGGCACGGCGAACACCAGGACGCCGAGCACGGCCTCCGCGACGGCAAGCTGTCGGAACGCGGCAAGCGCCAGGCCATGCTCGTCGCCGATCGCCTTGGCGGACTGCCGTTCGACGGCGTGTACCACTCCCCGTTGGAGGCCCCCAGCGAGACCGCCGCGTTCCTGGCGCAGCGACTGCCGTCGATCCAGCCCGAACCGTCGACGCTGCTGTTCGACTGCGTCCCCTCCGGCCCGACCCCGGACATGCCGCATGCCTACCAGGGCTGGTACGGCGGCGTCACGGAAGAGGAGATCATCGCCGGCCAGGCACAGATGGGCGACGCCGTCTCCGAGTGGTTCACCCCGGCGCGCGAGGACCGGCACGACCTGCTCATCACCCACAACGCCGTGATCGGCTGGTTCGTGCGCGAGGCGTTCCAGGCACCCGAGTGGCGCTGGATGGGCACGAACGTCGCGCACACCGCGCTCACGATCATCCGGATCCGTTCCGCGAAACCGGCCGAGGTGGTCGCCCTGAACGACCTGGCCCACCTGCCGGTGGAGCTCCGCACCGGGCTGCCGGTCGACCAGCCCGTCTAGCGGGAGGCCGGCTTGCGGAACCAGGCGGTCGCGTTCGGGTTGTCGTTGAACGGCGCGACGCGCTCGTAACCCCGGCTGCGGTACATCGCGCCCGCCGCGACGAGCGAGTCGTTCGTGTCCAGCACGATGCTCGTCGCCCCCAGCGCGGCGCCTTCCCGTTCGAGCGCGTCCATCAGCGCCGTGGCCACGCCCTTCCCCCGTCCCGCCGGGGTGACGAAGACGTGCTTGACCTCGAACCGGACGTCCGTGGTGGTCGCGTCGGGGTCGTCCGCGATCCGCCGCAGGCCGCCGCAGCCGACCGCGACCGCGCCGTCGTACGCCACCGCGAAGACCCCGTTCGGCGGCGTGAACTCCGCCGCCGGGGTGCGCTTCCGCGAGTACGCGCCCTGCGCACTGGGGAACGTCGCCTCGCGCTCGTCGAGGTAGGCGTCGAGCAGGACGTCGACCTCGGGCAGATCGGCCGGCACGGTCCTGACCTCGACTGACATGCGTCGATCCTAGGATGGACCGCATGGTCACTCCCGTCGCCGTCGTCGGCGCCACCGGTCGTCTCGGGGGCCTCGTGGCCTCCGTCGTCGAGGAACTCCCGGAGTTCGAGCTCGTCGCCCGCCTGTCGTCGAAGGACGGTGCCCACGAAGCACCGCCGTCGGTGTTCGGCGGCGCCGCGCTCGTCGTGGACGTGACGGTGCCGGCGCTCAGCCCAGCGATCGTCGAGAACGCGCTGTCGAGCGGGGCGAACGTCCTCGTCGGCACGTCCGGGTGGTCCGCCGACCGTCTCGCGAAGCTCCGCACCGCGCTGGAGGAGCGTCCCGACCAGGGCGTTCTCGTGGTGCCGAACTTCTCGATCGGGTCGGTGCTCGGCACCCACCTGGCCACCATCGCGGCGCCGTGGTTCCCCTCCGTCGAGATCGTCGAGACGCACCACGCCGGCAAGATCGACTCGCCGTCCGGCACCGCGGTGCGCACCGCCGAGCTCATCGCCGAGGCCCGTCGCGACGTCGGCCCGGTCGAGGCCCCGCACGTCGACCAGCGCGCCCGCGGCCAGCAGGTGGCGAGCGTGCCGATCCACTCGCTCCGGCTGCCCGGGGTGAAGGCCGTGCAGGACGTCCTGCTCAGCGGCCCCGGCGAGACCCTGACGATCCGGCACGACACCAACGACGACGTCGCCTACGTCGCCGGGATCCGTGCGGCGTTGTCCGCCCTCGGATCCGCCCGCGGGCTCACCGTGGGCCTCGGCAGCGTCCTCGGCATCGGCTGACCCGGTGGGACGTGCAGCGCGGGCCGGCCGCGCGATCCGGTCGCCGTTCTGGGGCGCAGCGCTGATGACCCTGCTGCTGACGCTCTACATCGTGCTCGTCGGGCAGCGGGCCGTGGCGTTCATCGCCACGGGCATCCCGATCGGGATCGGCATCGGCGTCGCCCTGTTCGTCGTCGCCGCGATCGGGGCGCTGCTGCTCGTGCTCGAGTTCCGCTTCGGCATCCGGATCACCCGGCTCGGATCCCGGCTCGAGGCCGAGGGCGGTGCACCGGAGGACGTCGTGCCCGTGCGTCCGTCCGGCCGTCCGACGCGCGAGGCCGCTGACGAGCTCTTCCCGCAGTACAAGGCCGCCGTCGAGCAGGACCCGGCGGACTGGCGCGCCTGGTACCGGCTCGGGGTCGTCTACGACGCCGCGGGGGACCGCAAGCGCGCTCGAGCCGCGATGCGCACGGCCCTGACGCGGTCGAGCGCCTGAGACCCGGTCAGAGGACCGCGTCGACGGCGTCCACGGCACGCGTGTACCGGAACACGTAGCCGGACTCGAGCAGCTTCGTCGGCACCATCCGCTGACTCGACAGCAGCATCTCGTCGGCGGCGTCCTGCAGCGCGAGGCGCAGCGCGAACTCCGGGATCCGGAACAGGTACGGCCGGTGCAGGTCCTCGGCGACGCGCTTCGTGATGCGGTCGGCGACGACGGCTTCCGGCCCGGCGAGGTTCACCGGTCCGCTGACACCGGACGCCGACGGACTCGTCGCCAGGTGCACGATCGCCCCGACCTCGTCCTCGAGCGCGATCCACGGCCAGTGCTGCCCGCCGGTGCCGAGGCGACCGCCGAGCCCAGCCCGGGTGAGCGGGATGAGGGGTGCGAGCGCGCCGCCGCCCTCGCCGATCACGATGCCCGTGCGCAGGGTCACCACACGGACGCCGTCCAGGGCAGCGTTCGCCGCGGCCTCCCACGCGGTGCAGACCTCGGCGAGGAACCCGGTGCCGGGCGCCGCGTCGTCCTGCAGGACGTCCGCCGGGCGGTCGCCGTACACGCCGGACGCCGAGCCGGACAGGAACAGCGCCGGGGGAGTGCTGGCGTGCCGCATCGCCTCGACCAGGGTGTCGGTCGCGTCGACGCGGGAGCGCCGGATCTCCTCGCGGTACTTCGCGGTCCAGGGCAGCTTGCCGATGTTCGCCCCCGCCAGGTTGATCACCACGTCGGCACCGTCGACGATGGCCGGGTCGAGCGGCCGGCGACCCGGAGCCCAGCGGAACTCGGTGGCCGTGTGCGGCTCGCGCCGGACCAGCGTGGTCACGTGGTGGCCCGCCTCGCGCAGCGCGCGGACGAGCGGGGTGCCGATGAAGCCGGACGCGCCGGCGATCAGGATCGAGAGGGGCTCTGCCGCCGTGTCTGCCATGCCGGCAACGCTACTCATGCTGCCGGAGCCTTTCGCCGACGTAGGCTTCTGTGTGTGAGCGACAGCGAGACCGTGCAGCCCGACCCCACCGTGCCGACCCCGTACGAGGACCTGCTCCGCCGGGTCCTGACCGAGGGCACGCCGAAGGGTGACCGCACCGGCACCGGGACCCGCAGCCTGTTCGGCGCGCAGCTCCGCTACGACCTGTCGAAGGGCTTCCCGCTCGTGACCACGAAGCGCGTGCACTTCAAGTCGATCGCGTACGAGCTGCTCTGGTTCCTGCGCGGCGACGGCAACGCCACCTGGCTGCAGGAGCACGGTGTCCGGATCTGGAACGAGTGGGCGGACGAAGACGGCGACCTCGGCCCCGTCTACGGCGTGCAGTGGCGCTCGTGGCCGACCCCGTCCGGCGAGCACGTCGACCAGATCGCCCAGGTCATCGACCAGATCCGCACGAACCCGGACAGCCGCCGGCTCATCGTCTCGGCGTGGAACGTCGCCGAGATCCCGGACATGGCGCTCGCGCCGTGCCACGCGTTCTTCCAGTTCTACGTCAACGACGGCAAGCTCTCGTGCCAGCTCTACCAGCGGAGCGCCGACATGTTCCTCGGCGTCCCGTTCAACATCGCCTCGTACGCCCTGCTCACCCACATGATCGCCGCGCAGACCGGGCTCGAGGTCGGCGACTTCGTCTGGACCGGCGGCGACTGCCACGTCTACGACAACCACGTCGAGCAGGTCGAGGAGCAGCTGTCCCGCACGGCGTACGCCCTGCCGACGCTCGAGCTCGCGCCGCGCGACTCGATCGACGACTACGAGTACGAGGACTTCACCGTCGTCGGCTACCACCACCACCCGGCGATCAAGGCCGCGGTCGCCGTCTGATGATCGGCATGGTCTGGGCCCGGTCGACCGACGGGGTCATCGGGGCCGACGGCGGCATGCCCTGGCACGTGCCCGAGGACCTCGCGCACTTCAAGCAGGTCACCGGCGACGCCACGGTGCTCATGGGCCGTCGCACCTGGGAGTCCCTGCCGGAACGCTTCCGCCCGCTGCCCGGTCGGCGCAACGTGGTGCTCACCCGCGACGCGTCCTGGACCGCCGACGGCGTCGAGGTCGTGCACGACCTCCGCGCCGCGCTCGACGGTGCCGACGGTGCCGACAACCCCGTCTGGGTCATCGGCGGCGGCCAGGTCTACGCCGCGGCGCTGGACCGTGCCGACCGGGTGTCCGAGACCGTCATCGACGTCGACGTGCCCGGCGACACCGTCGCACCGACGCTCGGCGAGCCGGCCGGCTGGACGCTCACCGACGAGGGCCCGTGGCAGGTGTCCCGCACCGGGACCCGTTACCGCTTCCTCGAGTGGCGTCGCAGCAGCGCCTGAGCGTGCGGGCGCCGCGTCGGTGTGCGCCGCGCGCCCCCGTGCGGGCGCCGCGCCCCGAAGAGTCGGGGCGCGAAGACCGCAGCGGGGCGCAGCTGGCGCGGAACCAGGTTCCGGACACCGCCGGGCGCGCGCGACACCGGGCGTGAGCGGCAGGACGGACGTGATCCGGGCCTCCCGTCCGCGCCGCAGGCAGGCGACCGTCCACCCGGACGGCGGCCATTGCGCCCATCCCCGGTACGCTGGTGCCCGTGTCCCCGCGTGAGAATCCCTTCGGTCAGGTCCTCGTCGCCCTCGTGACCCCGTTCACGGCCGACGGTGAGGTCGACTGGCCCGGCGTCGAGCAGCACATCGACGACTGCATCACCGCCGGTGCCGACGGCATCGTCGTGACCGGAACGACCGGCGAGACCAGCACCCTGACCGACCCCGAGAAGCTCCGTCTGGTCGAGGTCGGCAAGTCCGTCGCCGCGGGCCGCGCGAAGATCATCACGGGTGGCGGGTCGAACGAGACCGCGCACGCGATCCACCTGTACAAGCAGAGCGAGAAGGCCGGCGCCGACGGTGTGATGATCGTCACGCCGTACTACAACAAGCCGACCCAATCGGGTGTGCTCACCCACTTCCGGATGATCGCCGACGCCACCGACCTGCCGGTGATCCTGTACGACATCCCGGGGCGCACCGGCATCCCGATCACGTACGAGACGATCGTGCGGGCGTCGCACCACCCGAACATCCTCGCCGTGAAGGACGCCAAGGGCGACTTCGCCGAGGTGTCCCGCGTGCTCAACAACACCGACCTCATGTACTTCTCCGGCGACGACACCAACGTGCTCCCGCACCTGTCGATCGGCGCCACGGGCCTGATCGGCGTCACCGCGAACATCACGAGCACGCCGTACCGCACCATCATCGACGCCGTGAACCGCGGCGACCTGGCGACCGCCACCGCCGAGCACAAGCGCGTCGAGCCCCTCGTCCGCGCCGTGATGACCCACGTGCCCGGCACCGTCGCGGCGAAGTACATCCTGCACGGGCTCGGCCGCATCGGCAGCCCGCGCGTCCGTCTGCCGCTCGTCGGCCCCGAGGACTCCGAGGCGTACGCCATCGAGACCTCGCTCGAAGCCGTGCGCGACGTGCCCGGCGCCGACTTCTCGAACTTCCGCCCCGACCGCAACGCTGCGGCCGGCGGCGCACTACCAAAGGTGCCAGGCACCACCCGCTAGCGAACACCGCGGCGCGCTCCTCGCGCGTCGCCTGAATCCGTAGGACCGAATGCCCACACAAGTCTCCACACCGCAGCCGCTCGAACCCGGCACCCTCCGCGTCATCCCCATCGGGGGACTCGGCGAGATCGGTCGCAACATGACCGTCTACGAGTACGAGGGCAAGCTGCTCATCGTCGACGCCGGCGTGCTCTTCCCCGAGGAGCACCAGCCCGGGGTCGACCTGATCCTGCCGGACTTCGCGCCGATCCGTGACCGTCTCGACGACGTCCTCGGTGTCGTGCTCACGCACGGCCACGAGGACCACATCGGTGCCGTCCCGTACCTGCTGAAGCTCCGCGACGACATCCCGCTGATCGGCTCCACGCTGACCCTCGCGCTCGTCGAGGCGAAGCTCAAGGAACACCGGATCAAGCCGTACACGCTCGTCGTGGCCGAGGATCAGACCGAGCAGCTCGGCCCGTTCCACCTCGAGTTCGTGGCCGTGAACCACTCCATCCCGGACGCCCTCGCCGTGGCGATCACGACCCCCGCCGGTCGTGTCCTGCACACGGGTGACTTCAAGATGGACCAGCTCCCGCTGGACGACCGCATCACCGACCTCCGTGCGTTCGCCCGTCTGGGCGAGGCCGGCGTTGACCTGTTCCTGCCGGACTCCACGAACGCCGACGTGCCGGGCTTCACCGCGCCCGAGCGCGACATCGGCCCGGTGCTCGAGAACATCATCACGCGCGCCCGCAAGAAGGTCGTCGTGGCGAGCTTCTCGTCGCACGTGCACCGTGTGCAGCAGGTCCTCGACGCAGCCGCGGCCGCGAACCGCAAGGTCGCGTTCATGGGGCGCTCGATGATCCGCAACATGACCATCGCCGCCGACCTCGGCTACCTCCGCGTGCCCGAGAACGTCCTCATCGACACCAAGAAGGCGAAGAACGTCCCCGACGACCAGATCGTCTACATGTCGACTGGGTCGCAGGGCGAGCCGATGGCCGTGCTCGCGCGCATGGCGAACCTCGAGCACCAGATCGAGATCGGCGAGGGCGACACCGTCATCCTCGCCTCGTCGCTGATCCCGGGCAACGAGAACGCCGTCTACCGCGTCATCGACGGGCTGACGAAGCTCGGCGCGAAGGTCGTGCACAAGGGCAACGCCAAGGTGCACGTCTCCGGACACGCCTCGGCCGGCGAACTGCTCTACTGCTACAACATCCTGCGTCCGCGCAACGTCCTGCCCGTGCACGGCGAGCACCGCCACCTGTACGCGAACGCCGACCTGGCGATCCAGACGGGTGTGCCGCCGCGCAACGTGATCCTCGGGCAGGACGGCATCGTCGTCGACCTGAAGGACGGCGTCGCGACGGTCGCCGGGCAGCTCGACATCGGCTACGTGTACGTCGACGGCTCGACCGTGGGCGAGATCACCGACGCCGACCTCAAGGACCGCCGCGTGCTGTCCGAAGAGGGCTTCATCTCGGTCTTCGCCGCGGTGGACTTCACCACCGGCCAGTGCGTCATCGGCCCGGAGATCCAGTCGCGCGGCTTCGCCGAGGACGACTCCGTGTTCGACGACGTCCGTCCCCAGATCGCCAAGGCGATCGCCGAGGCGGCCGCCAACGGCACGCGCGACTCGCACGCGTTCGCGCAGGTCGTCCGCCGCACGGTCGGCCGCTGGGTCAACACCAAGCACCGCCGTCGTCCGATGATCGTCCCGGTGGTCATCGAGGCGTAGCACGTTCGTCGCGTCAGTCGCGTTCATCGCGGTCGACCGGGAGGCCCGTCCAGCGTCCGTCACGGATGCTGCGGCGGGCCTCCCTTGGTTTGTCCTGAGTGGGGATTAGGGTTCTGCCCATGGCCGGAGGCACCAAGTCGACCACGCGCTCGCGCGCGTCCACGTCGTCCCGTGGGAACGGGACGCGCGGTTCGTCGCGCACCCAGGCCACGACGAAGAAGCTGCCGCAGGCGGCACCGACACCGGTGTTCCGCGAGCAGAACCCGCTCGTGACGTTCTGGCTCGCGATGGCGCACGGCGTCGGTGCGATGTTCCGACTGCTCGGCAAGGAGTCCCTCGAGAAGGACCAGCGGCGTGACGGGTTCCCGTTCCTGCTGTTCGTGCTGGCCATCGCCGGTGCGGTCGTCGAGTGGCTCAACCCGACGAACGGCGTGTCGGTCGCACTCGACGCGTACACGTTCGGCGGGCTGTTCGGCCGGTTGGCGTTCGCCCTGCCGGTGATCATGATCGTCTTCGCCGGATGGCTGTTCCGGCACCCGGCCTCGGTGCACGACAACACCCGGATCGGCATCGGCCTCGGGATCCTGCTCGTCGCGATCGCCTCGCTCTGCCACGTCTTCGGCGGGCAGCCGAGCGCAGCGGACGGCATGCCCGCCCTGGCTGCGGCCGGCGGTGTGCTCGGCTGGGTCGTGATCGGCTGGCTCGTCACGATCGCGACCGCCTGGGTCGCGGTCCCGGTGGCGATCGTGCTGCTCGTGCTCTCCCTCTTCATCATCACCAAGACGCCGCCGAACAAGGTCGGGCGTCGGCTGCACGAGCTGTACGCGTACCTGTTCGGAGCGCCGGCCCCGGCCGCCGAGCCCGAGGTCGAAGCGGCAGCAACGGCACCCGCCGCCCGCACCAAGACGACCAAGCGCGGCAAGAAGGGCGACACCGACTTCCAGCTGTTCGACGACCTCGGCTTCGGCGAGGAGCAGGCCGCTGCCGACGGTGACGCCGGCGGCGACAACGTGCCGTGGTGGCGGCGGAACAAGTCCGGGCGCGAAGAGGACCCGGCGTACGACAGCCCCGTCCTGCCCCCGGCCACCGGTGTCGCACCGACGGCAGCACCCGCCGCGGCGGCAGCACCCGCTGCCCCGGTGGTCAACCCGAACGCGGGCGCTGCGGCCGGTCTCGTGGACCTGACGCCGGCCGAACCCGCGTCGGTCAACCTCAACGACTCCGTCGAACAGGACCTGCAGGTCGCCGAGCAAGCCCTGCGGGACTTCGGCACCGACGTCCCCGCGCGTCCGGAGCCGACCGCGGCGATCCGCCCCGCGGTGCCCGACGTGGTCGCGGCACCCCTCGTCGAGGACCCCGTCGTCGACGAGCCCGAGGAACTCTCCGCGGCGGCGACCGACGACGACCCGTCGAAGCCGTACCGCCTGCCGGCCGCCACCACCCTGAGCTCCGGCACCCCCTCGGTCGCTCGCAGCCAGGCGAACGACGACATCGTCGCCGCCATCACCGGCGTGCTGACGGAGTTCAAGGTCGACGCGAAGGTCACCGGGTTCTCCCGCGGTCCGACGGTCACCCGCTACGAGATCGAGCTCGGCCCGGGTGTCAAGGTCGAGCGCGTCACGGCGCTGTCGAAGAACCTGTCGTACGCGGTGGCCTCCAACGAGGTCCGGATCCTCTCGCCGATCCCGGGCAAGAGCGCCATCGGTGTCGAGATCCCGAACTCCGACCGCGAGATCGTGTCCCTCGGCGACGTGCTGCGCTCGAACGCGGCGCGGAAGTCGAAGCACCCGATGACGATCGGCGTCGGCAAGGACGTCGAGGGTGGCTTCGTCGTCGCGAACCTGGCGAAGATGCCGCACCTGCTCGTCGCCGGTTCGACCGGTTCCGGCAAGTCGGTCTTCATCAACTCGATGATCACGTCGCTGCTCATGCGGGCGAAACCGTCCGAGGTCCGCATGGTCCTGGTCGACCCGAAGCGCGTCGAGCTCTCGATCTACGCGGGTGTCCCGCACCTCATCACGCCCATCATCACGAACCCGAAGAAGGCGGCCGAAGCGCTGCAGTGGGTCGTGAAGGAGATGGACATGCGGTACGACGACCTGGCGTCGTTCGGGTTCCGCCACGTCGACGACTTCAACAAGGCGATCGAGAACAACGAGATCGTCCTGCCCGCCGGCAGCGAGCGGAAGCTCAAGCCGTACCCGTACCTGCTCGTCGTCGTCGACGAGCTCGCGGACCTCATGCTCGTCGCCCCGCGCGACGTCGAGGAGTCGATCGTCCGCATCACCCAGCTCGCCCGTGCCGCCGGCATCCACCTGGTGCTCGCGACGCAGCGCCCGTCGGTGGACGTCATCACCGGCCTGATCAAGGCGAACGTGCCGTCCCGCATCGCCTTCGCGGTGACGAGCGTCACGGACTCCCGCGTCATCCTCGACCAGCCCGGCGCGGACAAGCTCATCGGTCAGGGCGACGCGCTCTTCCTGCCGATGGGGTCGTCGAAGTCCCTGCGCGTGCAGGGAGCGTGGGTGCAGGAGGGCGAGGTCGCCGAGGTCGTCCAGCACGTCACCCGCCAGGCCCAGCCCGAGTACCGCCAGGACGTCCAGGCCGTGGTCGAGCGCAAGGAGATCGACGCCGACATCGGCGACGACCTCGAACTGCTGCTCGCGGCGGTCGAACAGGTCGTCTCGACGCAGTTCGGCTCGACCTCGATGCTGCAGCGCAAGCTCCGGGTCGGCTTCGCCAAGGCCGGTCGCCTGATGGACCTGATGGAGTCCCGCGACATCGTCGGGCCGTCCGAGGGGTCGAAGGCCCGGGACGTGCTCGTCACCACCGACCAGCTGCCCGCGGTGCTCGCGAAGCTCCGCGGCGAGGAGCCGCCGGCTGCTCCGGCGCCCGTGGCCCCCGTGCCCGGCCCGAGTGACGACGGCGATCGCTACGGCGCCGACCCCGTGGGCGACATGACCCGCGGGTACGATGAAGTGCACGACGAGCCCGATGAGGACGCGTGGGGACTGACGGGCAGGGAGTGAAGGCGATGACCGCCTCGGACGGCACGGAGACGACGGACGGCGCCACGACACACGGCGCGAAGTTCCCCTGGCGCGGGCGACTGCTCCGCAAGGGTCCCGGCCCCGCATCGACGGCGAACGTCGCAAACATCATCACCGTGGTGCGCATCCTCATGGCGCCGCTGTTCTTCGTGCTGCTCCTCACCGACGCCGGCGACGACGGCCCGCTGCGCATCTGGGCGGCGATCGTCTTCGTCGTCGCGATCGTGACCGACAGCGCCGACGGCATCATCGCCCGGCGGCAGAACCTGGTCACCGACTTCGGCAAGCTCGTCGACCCGATCGCCGACAAGGTCCTGATCGGCGGCGCGCTCGTCGCCCTGTCGATCCTGCTCGAGCTGCCCTGGTACGTGACGGTGCTCATCATGGTGCGCGAGATCGGCATCACGGTGTTCCGCTTCGCGGTGCTGTCGGACCGGGTGATCCCGGCCAGCCGCGGCGGCAAGATCAAGACCGTGCTGCAAGCCGTCGCCCTGACGTCGGCACTCTTCCCGTGGTGGGAGCTCGTCGGGGACTGGGCGCACTGGGTCAACGTGGTGCTGATGACCGCCGCCTTCCTGGCGACCGTGCTCAGTGGCATCGACTACCTGTACCACGCGTGGAAGCACAACCGGACCACCGCGTGACGCAGGCCGACGACGCGACCGGCGCCGTGCCTCCCGGCCCTGCCGACACGGTCGACGCGATCGCGCAGCACCTGGTCGCCGACCTGACGCGTCGCGGTGAGACCGTCGCCGTGGCGGAGTCGCTCACCGGCGGGTTGGTGGTGTCGACGCTCGTCGGTGTTCCGGGGGCGAGCGCCGTGGTGCGCGGGGGAGTCGTGGCCTACGCGACGCCCGTCAAGCACACCGTGCTCGGGGTGTCGTCGGCGTTGCTGGCGGCCAACGGGGCCGTCGATCCCGAGGTCGCGCGGCAGATGGCGGCCGGTGTCCGCATCGCGCTGTCCGTCGATGGTGAGCCGGCGACGTGGGGGATCAGCACGACCGGTGTCGCCGGGCCGGACCCGCAGGACGGCAAGCCGGTCGGCACCGTCTACGTCGGCATCGCGTCGGCGGACGGCGCCACTGCCTGGGAACTCCACCTCGACGGGGACCGCGGTGCAATCCGCACGGCGTCCGTCTCCGAACTCCTGACACGGATGTCGTCCGTGGTCCGGGGCCGGGAATAGGTCCCGTTTCCACTGGGTTACATCTCACGCAATCTCCAGCAGGACGGCAGCCAGCCTGGTTAGCATGCTTCAACCGGCAACGCTAAAGTTGCTGAACCCGAACTCGATCCTCCGGATCGGGCGGGCGCGGAGACGACAGAGAGGAGGAGTTCTCATGGTTCTCGTTCGTCAGGAAATCGGCGATGTGCTTCGGGACTTCCGCTTGCAGAAGGGCCGGACCCTCCGTCAGGTCGCGTCCAAGGCCAGTGTGGCTCTCGGGTACCTCAGTGAGGTCGAGCGTGGTCAGAAAGAGGCCAGCTCGGAGATCCTCGCGTCCGTCGCGGACGCGCTGGACACCCCCATCTCCACGATCATGCGCGAGGTGGGCGACCGCCTCGCGATCGTCGAGGGACTCACTCCCGTCCCCGACACGCTCCCGGACGACCTCGTCGCCGAGTTCGACAACGACCTCGCGGTGCGCTGAGCGCCTCGCACTGACCGCCCCCGCCGGAACCTCCCGGCGGGGGCGTTCTGCGTCCGGGGCGCTGTGTGTTCGGGGACGCTTTAGGCTTGTCGGATGCGGGTGAGTGAGTTCTGGCGTGCCGTCGACCAGGTGTTCGGCGAGGCCTACGGGTCCGTGGTCAGCCGTGACGTCGTGCTCGAGGACCTCGGTGGCCGCTCGGCCGTGGACGCCCTCGCCGCCGGCATCGACGCCCGCCGGGTGTGGGACGCCCTCTGTGACTCGCAGGACGTCCCGCTCGACCGGCGGCACGGCAAGGGGTTGGCCGAGCCGCAGAACTGAGGCGGCAGCGCTCGGTCGCGCCGCCGCCACCGCCCGAAACTGTGTTCGGCGTGTTGCTCGAACGGGTGTTCGATCGGTGGTACGTTCCTCCACAGCGGCGTCGCCCGGGTGCTCCATCCACAGATCGCGTGACCGTCGGCAGTGATGTCGGTGGCCAGTCATAGGTTGATGGACATCGGGAACAGCCCGAAGCCTTGTCGCAGAACCATCGGCCTTGCACCACCGGCCGGCGTGGACGCGACAGCCTACAGGCGGCCGAACACGAGCACGAAGGAGCACCCCATGCCATCACCGGCAGACCGCGAAAAGGCCCTCGAGACCGCACTCGCACAGATCGACAGGCAGTTCGGCAAGGGTGCGATCATGCGCCTCGGTTCGGACGAACGCGCCCCCGTCAACGTCATCCAGACCGGGTCGGTGGCGCTCGACGTCGCGCTCGGCATCGGGGGACTGCCCCGCGGCCGCATCGTCGAGATCTACGGCCCGGAGTCCTCGGGCAAGACGACCCTCACCATCCACGCCATCGCCAACGCCCAGCGCGCCGGTGGCATCGCGGCCTTCATCGACGCCGAGCACGCGCTCGACCCGGAGTACGCCAAGAAGCTCGGTGTCGACATCGACGCCCTGCTCGTGTCGCAGCCGGACACCGCCGAGCAGGCGCTCGAGATCGCGGACATGCTCGTCCGCTCCGGCTCGATCGACCTCATCGTGATCGACTCGGTCGCAGCACTGGTGCCGCGCGCCGAGATCGAGGGCGAGATGGGTGACTCCCACGTCGGTCTGCAGGCCCGCCTCATGTCCCAGGCGCTGCGCAAGCTCGCCGGTGGGCTGAACCAGACGCAGACCACGATGATCTTCATCAACCAGCTGCGCGAGAAGATCGGTGTGTTCTTCGGTTCCCCGGAGACCACCTCGGGCGGTAAGGCGCTGAAGTTCTACGCGTCCGTCCGCCTCGACATCCGTCGCATCGAGACGCTCAAGAGCGGCACCGACGCGGTGGGCAACCGCACGCGTGTCAAGGTCGTCAAGAACAAGATGGCGCCGCCCTTCAAGCAGGCCGAGTTCGACATCCTGTACGGCGTCGGCATCTCGCGCGAAGGCTCGCTGCTCGACTTCGGTGTCGACCACGGCATCGTCAAGAAGTCGGGTGCCTGGTACACCTACGACGGCGACCAGCTCGGGCAGGGCAAGGAGAACTCGCGTTCCTTCCTGATCCAGAACCCCGACACCGCGGCTGAGATCGAGGGCAAGATCCTCGCCAAGCTCGGCGTCGGTGGCGCCAAGGCGGAAGAGGCTCCGGTCGAGTCGATCGCGCCGAAGCTCGCGGAGCGCAAGGGCGCGTGAGCACCGACCACGACGACGACGGCCTCGCACCGGTCACCGACCTGTTCGGTGCGAGGTCCCGTCGCCGGGCCCCGGCAGCTGCGGAGCCCACCCCCGAACCCGAGCAGCCGGTGCCAAGCATTCCAGAGCCCGTGCTCGAGGACGATGCGGACACCCCCGTCCCGTTGCCCATCCGCGGGCCGCGTGCACAGGCCGACTGGGTCTCGCCGGTCATCGGCGACGGTTCCGGCCGGACCGCGCGGGCCGAGCAGGACGGCTACGACGACGACGGGGCGGACGCCACGACGGCGTCAGTCTTCTCGATCGCCGGTGGCGAAGAACTCGACCCTGCGGATGCCCCTCGTCCCCTCGACGAGCAGCGCGCCGACGCCGAGCGGCTCAGCATGCGGGCGCTCGGCCGCAAGGGCGTGAGCGAGTCCGAGATGCGGACACTGCTCACCCAGCAGGACCTCGATCCCGACGTGGTCGAGCACGAGATCGAACGCCTGACCCGAGTCGGGCTGCTCGACGACGTCGCTCTCGCCACCGACCTGGTGGACCGCTTGCACGCCCGCAAGGGTCTGGGGCGGCAGGGCGTGGTCACCGAGCTGCGTCGTCGTGGCATCGACCAGATCGCGATCGACACCGCGCTCGACGAAGCCGCCGATGACGAGGACGACGAGTTCATCCGCGCCCAGGAGCTCGCCGACAAGCGTGCGCCGCAGATGCGTGGGCTCGACCGTGCGACCGCCGAGCGTCGGTTGTCGGGGTTCCTGATGCGCAAGGGCTACGGCTCGGGCGTGGTGCGGATCGCCGTCCAGCGGGCCCTCGACGGCGGCGGACGCCGGCCTCCGACGGGCCGCGGGACCGTGCGCTTCGAGTAGTCGCCCCGACCTACACTGGGACGACCATGGCCACCGTCGCAGCGCGCCAGCGCACCTACGAAGTCCGCACCTACGGGTGCCAGATGAACGTCCACGACTCCGAGCGGCTGAGCGGGTCGCTGCAGGCAGCGGGCTACACGGCGGCCGACGGCGAGCAGGCCGACGTCGTCGTGATCAACACCTGTGCGGTGCGCGAGAACGCGGACAACCGTCTGTACGGCAACCTCGGACAGCTCGCCGGCATCAAGCGCGACCACCCCGGCATGCAGATCGCCGTCGGTGGGTGCCTGGCGCAGAAGGACAAGAACGTCATCCTCGAGAAGGCGCCGTGGGTGGACGTGGTCTTCGGCACGCACAACATGGGCTCGTTGCCGACGCTGCTCGAACGTGCGCGGCACAACGACGAGGCGCAGATCGAGATCCTCGAAGCGCTCGACGTGTTCCCGTCGACGCTGCCGACCAAGCGCGACTCGACCCACAGCGGGTGGGTGTCGATCTCGGTCGGGTGCAACAACACGTGCACGTTCTGCATCGTCCCGTCGCTCCGCGGCAAGGAGAAGGACCGCCGCCCGGGTGACGTCCTGGCCGAGATCCAGGCGCTCGTCGACGACGGTGCGATCGAGGTCACGCTGCTCGGGCAGAACGTGAACTCGTACGGGGTCGAGTTCGGCGACCGTCAGGCGTTCGGCAAGCTGCTGCGCGCGGCCGGCACCATCGACGGCCTCGAGCGCATCCGCTTCACGAGCCCGCACCCGGCAGCCTTCACCGACGACGTCATCGACGCCATGGCCGAGACCCCGAACGTCATGCCGCAGCTGCACATGCCGTTGCAGTCCGGGTCCGACCGGGTCCTCAAGGCGATGCGGCGGAGCTACCGGAGCGAGCGGTTCCTCGGCATCCTCGACCGGGTGCGCGCCAAGATCCCGAACGCGGCGATCTCGACCGACATCATCGTCGGGTTCCCCGGCGAGACGGAAGAGGACTTCGCGGACACCCTCCGCGTCGTCGAGCAGGCACGGTTCGCCAGCGCCTTCACCTTCCAGTACTCGATCCGTCCCGGCACCCCGGCAGCGACGATGGACGACCAGCTGCCGAAGCACGTCGTGCAGGAGCGGTACGAGCGGCTCGTCGCGCTGCAGGAACGCATCACCGCGGAGGAGAACGCCGCGCAGGTCGGCCGGAGCGTCGAGGTCCTCGTCGCGACGGGCGAGGGGCGGAAGGACGACGCCACCCGCCGGTTGTCCGGACGCGCCGAGGACTCGCGGCTCGTGCACTTCGCCGTGCCGGAGGGCTCCGCGGTCCCGCGACCCGGCGACGTCGTGACGGTCGAGATCACCCGAGCGGCCCCGCACTTCCTGATCGCCGACGACGACGCTCCACTGCGCATCCGACGCACCCGAGCGGGCGACGCCTGGGACCGCGCCGAGGCCGAGAGCTGCGGCGTGCCGACCCCGGCGGCGCCCGGCGACGGTCCGCGCCCGGTGTCGCTCGGGCTGCCGACGCTCCGTGTCGGGCGCTGACGCCCCCGTCGGGGACGGCTCCGAGCGCGGCCCGGTCCAGCACCGCGTACTCGATGCCTCCGACGCTGATCTGATCGCCGTCGTCGGGGCGACCGGGACGGGCAAGTCCGACCTCGGGATCGCGATCGCCGAACGCCTCCGCGCCGCCGGCCGGAACGCCGAGATCGTCAACGCGGACGCCATGCAGCTGTACCGGGGCATGGACATCGGCACCGCGAAGCTGTCGTTCGACGAACGGCACGGCATCCCGCACCACCAACTCGACGTGCTCGACGTCACCGACGAGGCGAGCGTCGCCGCGTACCAGGTGGCTGCCCGAGCCGACGTGGACCGGATCCAGGCGGACGGCGGCGTCGCCGTGCTCGTCGGCGGCAGTGGTCTCTACGTGTCCTCCGTCCTGTTCGACCTGGCGTTCCCCGGCACCGACCCGGAACTCCGCGCGCAGCTCGAGCGCGAGCACGACGAGCTCGGTCCGGGCATCCTGCTCGAGCGGCTCCGCGGCCTGGACCCGGCGGCCGCAGCGACGATCGATGCACGCAACCCACGGCGGTTGATCCGGGCACTCGAGATCGCGAGCCGGTCCGAGGTCGTGACCCCGAGCCTCCCGTCCGCGCCCCGCGCCTGGCGACCGTCCCGCATCCTGCACCTGCGACGGGATCGTGAGCAGCTGGTCGCGGCGCTGCACGCGCGTGCGGCGGGGATGTTCGCCGCCGGACTCGTCGACGAGGTCGCGGCTCTGCGCGAGCAGGGCATCGAGCAAGGGAAGACCGCGCGGGCCGCGATCGGGTACTCGCAGGCGCTCGACGTGCTGCGGGGGACCTCCACGATCGAGGCAGCGGTCGAGGCGACCGGGATCGCGACGCGCAAGTACGCCCGACGGCAGGTGTCCTGGTTCCGCCGCTACGCCGAGGCCGAGACCCTCGACGTCACCGGAGCCGACCGCGGGGACCTGTCGGAACTGGCCCGTAGGATCGTCCCGTGACCGAGCTGCACTTCACCAAGGGCCAGGGGACCGGCAACGACTTCGTCCTGTTCGCCGACCCCGACGCCACCGTCGACCTGACCCCCGAGCGGATCCGTGCGATCGCGGACCGACGCTTCGGCGTGGGCGGCGACGGCGTGATCCGTGCGGTGCGGTCCGAGTCGATCCCCGAAGGGCGCGCCCTGGTGGCCGTCGAACCCGCGGCGACGTGGTTCATGGACTACCACAACGCCGACGGCACGATCGCCGAGATGTGCGGCAACGGGATCCGGGTGTTCGCGCGGTACCTGACCGAGTCCGGTCTGGTCGAGCTCGCACCCGGCGAGACCCTGACCGTCGGCAGCCGCAAGGGCCTGGTCGACATCCAGCGGACCACCAACGGCTTCGCTGCCGACCTCGGCCGGTGGGGGCTGGGCATCGAGGACGGCGGCTCGGACGACGTCATGGTGCGCGCCAAGAACCTCGACGGCGCCCGGCCCGGCATCGGCATCGACGTCGGCAACCCGCACGTCGTCGTCGCCGTCGCGACCGAGGACGAACTCGCCGACCTCGACCTGACCTTCCTGCCCGTGCTCGACCCGGCGCCCGAGCACGGCGCCAACGTCGAGTTCGTGCTGCCCGGCGACCCCCTGATCAACGACGGCGTCGGCGAGATCACGATGCGGGTGCACGAGCGGGGCAGCGGCGAGACGCTGTCGTGCGGCACCGGTGCGGTGGCTGCGGCCCTCGCGACGCGGTACTGGGTGGGCTCCGGTGCGCCGGACACCTGGCGCGTACGGGTGCCGGGCGGCGTCGTGACGGTGCGGATGTTCGCGGCGGAGGACGGCGAGCACGTGTCGCTGTCCGGGCCCGCCGAGCTCGTGTTCTCCGGGGATCTGACGGTCTGACGCGGGGGGCGCGGGCCGCGGGCCGCGGGGCGGGGCGGGGCCGCGCGGCGCGCGGCGCCGCGCGGCGCCCGGCGCCGCGCGCCCGCCTACGCCGTCCGGCGCACCCGGATGACGCGGAACCCCTTGTCGGTGGACGCCCGCGCGACGTGGAACCCTGCCCCGAGCGCACCGACGAGCCACTTCTGCAACGAGTCGCCCCCGAGGTCCTTCGACACCACGAGCCAGGCGTCGCCCTCGACCTCGAGCCGGGGCAGCCACGTCAGCAGGATCTCGTGGAGTTCGTCCTTGCCGACGCGGATCGGCGGGTTCGACCAGATCGTCCGGAACCGCAGGTCGTCCGGGACGTCGTCGGGCAGGGCGATGGTGACGTTCGACGCACCCGCGGCCTCGGCGTTGGCCCGCGCCAACCCGAGCACCCGTTCGTTGACGTCGACGGCCCACACCGCCGCGTCGGGGGAGTGCAGCGCCATCGTGATCGCGATCGGGCCCCAGCCGCAGCCGACGTCGAGCAGCGCGCCGTCGTGCGCGGGCGGCGGGACGGAACCGAGCAGCACGCGGGTGCCGCGGTCGAGGCCGTCCGGGCTGAAGACCCCTGCTGCCGTGGTCAGCGTGAGCGACCGGCCGGCGAGGGTGACGTCGATCTGGCGTTCGCGGGTGTCCGATGACGGGTTCGCGGAGAAGTAGTGGTCGTTCGCCATGGATGAACCGTAGCGGGAACCCGGTGTGTCCGAGGCCCGCCGGAGGTACCCTGTGGACAGGATGACGGATACCCATCAGCAGAACGACCAGACCAACGACGACAGCGCAGACGGTGTCGTCGAACGGGTGTTGCGCAACGCCGACCGCCGCGCAGCATCGTCCATCTTCGCCCCCGCCCAGGCGATCCAGACCCGCTCGGTCGACGAACACGGGTGGGACGGCGACGGCGACCAGTACGACCGTGAGGACCGGGCGGCCCTGCGCCGCGTCGCCGGCCTCTCCACCGAGCTCGAGGACGTCACCGAGGTCGAGTACCGCCAGCTGCGGCTCGAGCAGGTCGTCCTGATCGGCGTGTACCCGCACGGTGACGCGCAGGACGCCGAGAACTCCCTGCGGGAGCTGTCCGCCCTGGCCGAGACGGCCGGCGCGGTGGTCCTCGACGGGCTCCTCCAGCGTCGACCGAACCCCGACCCGGCGACCTACCTCGGCAAGGGCAAGGCGGAAGAGCTCGCGATGGTCGTCAAGGCCACCGGCGCCGACACGGTGATCGCGGACACCGAGCTCGCCCCGTCGCAGCGCCGTGCCCTCGAGGACGTCGTGAAGGTCAAGGTCATCGACCGCACGGCCGTGATCCTCGACATCTTCAGCCAGCACGCGAAGACCCGAGAGGGCAAGGCCCAGGTCGAGCTCGCGCAGCTCCAGTACCTGCTGCCCCGACTGCGCGGCTGGGGTGACTCGATGTCCCGGCAGGCCGGTGGTCAGGTCTCCGGCGGTGCGGGCATGGGTTCGCGTGGTCCCGGTGAGACGAAGATCGAGCTCGACCGACGTCGCATCCACACCCGCATGTCGAAGCTCCGCCGCCAGATCGCCGGGTTCCGCCCTGCGCGCGAGGCGAAGCGTGCCGACCGTCACCGCAACGAGGTGCCGAGCGTCGCGATCGCCGGCTACACGAACGCGGGCAAGTCCTCGCTCCTGAACCGCCTGACGAGCGCCGGCGTGCTGGTGCAGAACCAGCTGTTCGCGACGCTGGACGCCACGGTCCGCCGGACCGAGAGCACCAAGGGCCGCGAGTTCACGTTCGTGGACACGGTCGGCTTCGTCCGGAACCTGCCGCACCAGCTGGTCGAGGCGTTCCGCTCCACCCTCGAAGAGGTCGGCGAGGCCGACGTCATCGTGCACGTGGTCGACGGCTCGCACCCCGACCCCGGGGCCCAGCTCGCCACCGTGCGCGAGGTCATCGGCGACGTCGGCGCGCACGACATCCCCGAGATCGTCGTGTTCAACAAGGCCGACCTGATCGACGACGCACAGCGCCTCGTCCTGATCGGGCTCGCGTCGGACGCCGTCTTCGTGTCGGCCCGCACGGGCGAGGGCATCCCGGAGCTCCTCCGTACCATCGAGGAGCGCCTGCCGGAGCCCGACGTCGAGCTCACGGTGGTCGTGCCCTACGACCGCGGTGACCTCGTCTCCACGCTGCACGACGCCGGCGCGGTCGACTCCGTCGACTACGTCGAGGACGGCACCCGCCTGCGCGTGCGTGTCTTCCAGCGCCAGGTCGCGGAGCTCGATCCGTACGTGGTCGCCCCCGTCACGTCCTGACGGCCGGTACCGACTGACGGCCGGGAGGCCCGCCCCACGTCCGTCGCGCGGGTGCGCTCCGGCCGCGGTTCCGTTCAACGCCGCACAACCGCAATCGGCTCGGACCACGAGATCTCGTGGTCCGAGCCGATTGTGGTTGTGCGCGGGTCTGCCCGTCGTGGGTCAGTGCCCGGCGTGCTTCAGAGGGAGCGGAGGACTGCGACGACCTTGCCGAGCACCGACGCCGCGTCGCCGAGGATCGGCTCGAACGCGGTGTTGCGGGGGAGCAGCCACGTGTGGCCGTCGCGCTGGCGGAAGACCTTGACGGTCGCTTCTTCGTCGAGCATCGCGGCGACGATGTCACCGTTCTCGGCGGTCCGCTGGGCACGGACGACCACCCAGTCGCCGTCGCAGATCGCGGCGTCGATCATCGACTCGCCGACCACCTTGAGCATGAAGAGGTCGCCGGTACCGACGAGCTGCCGGGGCAGGGGGACGATCTCGTCGACGTGCTGCTCCGCCGTGATCGGGACACCGGCGGCGATCCGGCCGACGAGGGGCACGAGCGTGGTGGCGTCGACGTCGGGCCCGGTGACGTCCGGCGTGGGCTCGTCGACCAGGACCTCGAGTGCACGGGGACGGTTCGGGTCGCGGCGGATCCAGCCGCCGAGCTCGAGCTGGCCGAGCTGGTGGGAGACGCTCGACAGCGAGGAGAGCCCGGCTGCGTCGCCGATCTCGCGCATGCTCGGCGGGTAGCCCCGTGAGGCGATGGACGCGCGGATGGCGTCGAGGATCGTCTGCTGCTTCGCGGTCAGCGGCTTCTGGCCCCGCAGTTCGTCCACCACGTCGTCTCGCTTTCGTCGGTGCTGAGCGGCCGTGGCGGGAATGTCGGTGGTCCCCGTTTGACTTGTCCCAGTCGATCGAAACAGTATCCGACCGGTCAACCCCGGACAAACACCTGTTCGAGCGTGTCGCAAGAAAACCCCGCAGAAATCCGCTCCCAGGACTTGTGCGTCGTCAGATTCGAAACTATGTTCGGTACACGACTTCGGTTCACCCGAACGGGAAGGCAAGAACGACATGAGCACCATCGCCATCGCTGACATCCAGCGCACCGCGGCCCCCGCCGTGCGCGTCCGCCTGCGCCTGACGCGCCGCGGCCGCATCGTCTTCACGACGCTCGCCGCGCTCCCCCTCCTCATCGTCGTCGCCTTCTTCGTCCTCAACGGCGGTCAGGCGTCCGCCGGTGACGCCGCCGCTGGTGGCGCCCGGACGCAGTTCGACACGGTCACGATCCAGCCGGGCGAGACGCTCTGGCAGCTGGCGGAGGACACCGCGCCGAACGCCGACCCGCGCGACTTCGTGCAGGACGTCATCAGCCTCAACGCCCTCGACGGCTCCGGGCTGCAGGCCGGCGAGCAGATCGCCATCCCGACGAAGTACACCTCCGGCCAGTAGCCGCTGCGAGTGGTCGAGGGCAGTCCCGTCCGGACGGCTGGTCGTCCGGTGGCCACAGCGGCCTACGATGGATCGGTGGCATTCACGCTGGAAGACCTCCCGATCCGAGACGACCTCCGCGGTCAGAGCCCCTACGGCGCTCCGCAGAAGCACGTCCGCGTCCAGCTGAACGTCAACGAGAACACGCATCCCGTACCCGACGACGTGGCTGACGACATCGTCGCCTCGATCCGACAGGCGCTCGCGACGGTGAACCGCTACCCGGACCGCGAGTTCACGGAGCTCCGCGAGTCGCTGGCCGGGTACCTCGGCCACGGCCTCACTGCAGAACAGCTGTGGGCGGCGAACGGCTCGAACGAGGTCCTCCAGCAGCTGTTGCAGGCCTTCGGTGGCCCGGGGCGTTCCGTCCTCGGGTTCCCGCCCACCTACTCGATGCACTCGATACTGGCCTCCGGCACCGGCACGACCTGGATCCCGGCGGAGCGCGACGACGAGTTCCGCATCGCACCCGAGACCGTCGTGGCGGCGATCGAGCAGCACCGACCGGACATCGTGTTCCTGTGCGGGCCGAACAACCCCACCGGCACACCGCTGCCGATCGAGACGATCGAGGCCGCGTACGCCGCGACCGACGGCATCGTGATGGTGGACGAGGCCTACGCCGAGTTCATGCCGGCCGACGTGCCGAGCGCCCTCACGCTGTTGCCCGGGCGTGAGCGTCTCGTCGTCTCGCGCACCATGAGCAAGGCCTTCGCGTTCGCCGGTGCACGGGTCGGCTACATGGCGGCACACCCCGCCGTGATCGACGCCGTCCGCCTCGTCCGGCTGCCGTACCACCTGTCCGTCCTGACGCAGGCGGCCGCCGTCGCCGCACTGCGCCACGCGCCCGAGATGCTCGCGATGGTCGACGACATCAAGCAGCAGCGTGACCGGATGGTGACCGAGCTGCAGGCCATGGGCTACCGGACCTACGAGACCTGGTCGAACTTCGTCCTGTTCGGTGGGGTCGCCGACCCGCACGCTGCGTTCGAGTCGCTGCTCGAGCGGGACGTCATCGTGCGCGACCTCGGCATCCCGAACCACCTGCGGGTGAGTGCCGGCACGGCAGAGGAGACCACCGCGTTCCTCGACGCCATGCGGCAGGTCGCCGCTGAGCAGCCGCCGGTTAGGGTTGGGGCATGACCGCCCGTACCGCCTCGATCAGCCGCAGCACGAGCGAATCGAGCGTCGAACTCGAGCTCGACCTCGACGGCACCGGTTCGTCCGACATCTCGACGAGCGTGCCGTTCTTCGACCACATGCTGACCGCGTTCAGCAAGCACTCGCTCATCGACCTGCGCGTGCGGTCGACCGGTGACACCGACATCGACGTGCACCACACGGTCGAGGACACCGGCATCGTGCTCGGGCAGGCGCTCAAGCAGGCCCTCGGCAACCGGTCTGGCATCGGCCGGTACGGCGACGCCCTCGTGCCCCTCGACGAAGCGCTGGCCCAGGCGGTCGTCGACGTCTCCGGGCGCCCGTTCCTCGTGCACTCGGGTGAGCCCGAGGGGTTCGAGTTCCACCGCATCGGCGGTCACTTCACCGGGTCGATGATCCGCCACGTGCTCGAGGCGATCACGTTCAACGCGGGCATCACCGTGCACGTCCGTGTGCTCGGTGGCCGCGACCCGCACCACATCGCGGAAGCCGAGTTCAAGGCGTTCGCGCGTGCGATGCGCAAGGCGGTCGAACTCGACCCGCGCGTCGACGGCATCCCCTCCACCAAGGGCGCACTGTGACCGCGAAGCCGAACGTCGTCGTCCTCGACTACGGCTCGGGCAACGTGCACTCCGCGGCCAAGGCACTCGAGCGGGCCGGAGCCGAGGTCACGCTGACCTCCGACAAGCAGGCGGCGCTCCGTGCCGACGGCCTGCTCGTACCCGGGGTCGGGGCGTTCGCCGCGGTCATCGACCAGCTCGAGGGCGTCCAGGGGGGCGAGATCGTCGACCACCGTCTGGCCGGTGGCCGTCCGGTGCTCGGCATCTGCGTCGGCATGCAGGTGTTGTTCTCCCGCGGCATCGAGCGCGGAGCCGACGTCGAGGGGCTCGGGCAGTGGCCCGGCACCGTCGAGGAGCTCCAGGCCGAGGTCCTGCCGCACATGGGCTGGAACACCGTCCAGGCACCGGAGAACTCCGTACTGTTCGACGGGCTGCACGACGAGCGGTTCTACTTCGTGCACTCGTACGGCGTGACCGACTTCCCGCTCGACGCCTACGGCCCGTTCCGTGCTCCCGGCCTGACGTGGGCTGAACACGGGCAGCGGTTCATCGCCGCGGTCGAGAACGGGCCGCTCACCGCGACCCAGTTCCACCCCGAGAAGTCCGGCGAGCCGGGCATCCGCCTGCTGACCAACTGGGTGCGCTCGCTCTGAACCCGGCCCGCAACGGGCGCGACGGAGCCGCCGGACGTGCCACGGGCCTCCAGGCCGAACCCCGCACCTCCACCACCGCACCTTCTCCACCGCACCTTCACCACCGTGACGAAACCGACAGGACCATGACCGACCTCACCGACACCTCGCCCCTCGTCCTGCTGCCTGCCGTCGACGTCGTCGACGGCCAGGCCGTCCGGTTGACCCAGGGCGAGGCGGGGAGCGAGACCGGCTACGGCGACCCCGTCGCCGCCGCGCGCACCTGGCGTGACCAGGGCGCGGAGTGGATCCACCTGGTGGACCTCGACGCGGCCTTCGGTCGGGGCGACAACCGCAAGGTGATCGCGCACGCGATCCGCGAGGTCGACGGCGTCTCGGTCGAGCTGTCGGGTGGCATCCGCGACGACGCCTCGCTCGAAGCCGCGCTGGCCACCGGCGCTGCCCGGGTCAACCTCGGCACGGCGGCGCTCGAGAACCCGGACTGGGCCGCTCGGGTGATCGGCGAGTACGGCGAGCAGATCGCCGTCGGGCTCGACGTGCGTGGCACGACCCTCGCCAGCCGCGGCTGGACCGAGGACGCCGGCGACCTGTGGGAGGTCCTCGACCGGCTCGAGGCCGCGGGGTGCGCCCGGTACGTCGTCACCGACGTCACGAAGGACGGCACGCTGCAGGGCCCGAACGTCGAGCTGCTGCGCCAGGTGTGCGACCGGACCGACCAGCCCGTCGTGGCCTCTGGCGGGATCTCGACGCTCGACGACCTGCGGGCGCTGCGCGAGCTCGTGCCGTTCGGGCTCGAGGGCGCGATCATCGGCAAGGCGCTGTACTCCGGGGCGTTCACGCTGCCGGCCGCACTCGACATCGCCTCGGAGTAGCGGCGTGGCGGGAATTTCGAACGGGCGCGGAACCGGCCCCGAAGCGGCAACCGGTGCGGACGCGGCAACCGGTCCCGACGACGCGCACACCCCGGGTGGCGCGGCGGACTCGGCCGGCTTCACGTGGGAAGGCCGCACGTTCGACCACCACGACACCGCCTTCGCCGACGACGACGGTCTGGCCGACCCGGCGCTGACCGCGGCGATCGCAGGCGTGGCCGCCGGTGCATCGCAGGCGGCAGTCGTTCATGCACTGCGCACCGCCCGGCTGCTCATCCCGCTCATCGCCGAGGCGGGCGACCTCGGCGAGACCGACGCCGGCAAGCTCGTGGACAAGACCCAGGAGCTCTCGATCGTGACGGTCGCCGGGCCGGACGGGCGGAGCGTGATGCCCGCGTTCACCTCGGTCGAAGCGATGCACGTCTGGGACGCCGATGCCCGGCCCGTGCCCGTGGAGTCACGACGGGTGGCGATGGCCGCGGCGAGCGAGGAGACGCAGCTCGTCGTGCTCGACCCGAAGTCGGCCACCGAGTTCGTGCTGCGCCGTCCCGCGGTGTGGGCGCTCGGCCAGGACCTACCGTGGACCCCGTGCTTCGAGGACCCCGAGGTCGCCCAGGCGTTCGCCAACTCGGTCGTGGGGGAGCGCAGCGTCGCCCGTGTCGAACTGACCCCCGGGGACCCGGTCGGACGCTTCGCCGGCCCGGAGCTGACCGTCGGACTGGCGTTGCACCCCGGGCTCGACCGCGAGCAGGTCGGCGAGCTCGTCGGACGCCTGCAGCAGCGGTGGTCGACGGACGCCGTCATCACCGAGCGCGTCGACAGCATGCGCGTGGCCCTGCGGGCAGCCTGAGCGGCGACGCGTCGGCCACGCACCCGGCCACGAGCAACGCAGACCCGGCCGCGCGCGGCGGTGCGGCCCCGGGCCGGCCGACGTCGCCGGTACGATGGCCGGGTGAGCACGAACCCGACGACCAACCCCACCGGCGCGACCTCCATCGGTCCGACGGGTCGTCCTGTCCGGGAGTTCCCCGTGCCCGAGGAACTCGACAGCACCGGCCCTGCGCGCATCATCGCCCTCTGCAACCAGAAGGGCGGCGTCGGCAAGACCACCACGGCGATCAACCTCGGTGCAGCCCTGGCGGAGTACGGCCGCAAGGTCCTGGCCGTCGACTTCGACCCGCAGGGTGCGCTCTCCGCGGGCCTCGGTGTCCGCACGCACGACATCCACACCGTCTACGACCTGCTCATGGGCGCCGTGAAGGACCCGATCCAGGTCATCCAGCCGACGAACACCCCGGGGCTCGACGTGATCCCGGCGAACATCGACCTGTCCGCGGCCGAGGTGCACCTGGTCAACGAGGTCGCCCGCGAGCAGATCCTGGCGAGCGTGCTGCGCAAGGTCGCGAACGACTACGACGTGATCCTGGTCGACTGCCAGCCGTCGCTCGGCCTGCTCACCGTCAACGCCCTGACCGCGGCGCACGGGGTGCTCATCCCGCTCGAGTGCGAGTTCTTCGCCCTGCGCGGTGTCGCCCTGCTCATCGAGACGATCGACAAGGTGCGCGACCGCCTCAACCCGGCGCTGACGCTCGACGGCATCCTGCCCACCATGTACGACTCGCGCACCCTGCACTCGCGCGAGGTCATGGAGCGCGTCGTCGACACGTTCGACGACCGGGTCCTCGACACCGTCATCGGGCGCACCGTGAAGTTCCCGGACGCCACCGTCTCCGCGCGGCCGATCACCCAGACGGCGCCGGACCACGCCGCCGCCCACGCCTACCGGCAGCTCGCACGAGAGCTCGTCCAGCGTGGCGCCGTCGCCTGAGTCGGGGTTCCGGGTCCGACTCACCAACTTCGACGGCCCGTTCGACCTCCTGCTGTCGCTCATCACGAAGCACGAGCTCGACATCACCGAGGTCTCGCTCGGCGCGGTCACCGGGGAGTTCATCCAGTACGTGCGTCAGGCCGAGTCGGCGGACGAACTCGACGAGGCGAGCGAGTTCCTCGTCGTCGCCGCCACCTTGCTCGACCTGAAGATCGTCGGGCTGCTGCCGCAGGGTGAGCTCGTCGATGCCGAGGACGTCGCCCTGCTCGAAGCCCGCGACCTGCTGTTCGCGCGGCTGCTGCAGTACCGGGCGTTCAAGCAGGCCGCCGACTGGTTCGGCGAACGCTGGGGTGTGGAGTCGCGTCGGCACGTCCGGAGCGTCCGGCTCGAGGAACGGTTCCGCGCCCGCACGCCCGAGCTCGTGTGGACGCTCTCGGTGCAGGACTTCGCCGCGCTGGCAGCGCTGGCGTTCGCCCCGCGGGAGATCCCGACGGTCGGACTCGACCACCTGCACGCGCCGCTCATCAGCATCCGCGAACAGGCCGCGATCGTCGTCTCGATCCTGCGGACACGCGACGGCGAGGGCGTCTCGTTCCGCGAACTGGTCGCGGGCGTCGACCAGACGGGTATCGTGGTGGCTCGCTTCCTCGCGATCCTGGAGCTGTACCGGAACGCATCGATCTCGTTCGAACAACTCGAGCCGCTCGGGGAACTCACGCTCCGATGGACCGCCGAGGACTGGTCCGACGAGAGCCTCGCCAACCTGGGAGCCGACTATGACGGATGACGTGCACGACACGTCCAGCGCCGAACCCGGCGGCGCCGACGAGATGGCCGACGCCCGCGCGATCGAGCACGAGATCCACGCGCGCGCCGAGCACGACCACGAGCACGAGCACGACCGCGCCCCGCAGGCGCACCCGGCGATCCCGATCGACCGCCAGCTCGAGGCGATCCTGATGATCGCGGACGAGCCCCAGTCGCTCGTCGCGCTCGGCGCCGCCGTCAACGCCCCCGTCCCCGCCGTCCGCCAGGCCGTCGAACGCCTCGTCGCGGACTTCGACGGCGTCGACGGCACCACCCGCCGCGGGTTCGAACTCCGCGAGGTCGGCGGCGGCTGGCGCTTCTACGTCCGCCAGGACCTGGACGCCGTCGTCGAGCAGTTCGTCGAGGCCGAGCGTCCCTCGCGCCTGTCGCAGGCCGCACTCGAGACCCTCGCGGTCGTCGCCTACAAGCAACCGATCACGCGATCCCAGATCGCGTCGATCCGCGCCGTCAACGTCGACGGCGTCGTCCGAACGCTGGTCGCGCGCGGTCTCATCGAGGAGTCGTTCACCGACTCCGAGACCGGCGCCATCAACTACGTCACGTCCGATCTGCTCCTGCAGCAGCTCGGCATCAACTCGCTCGACGAGCTGCCGCTCATCTCGCCCCTCCTGGACGACGGTGCGGACGGCTTCGGGCAGAACGAAGGGATCCCCGATGGCCGGGTTTGACGACCGGGGGCGCGGCGCGCCCCGAGACCGAGACGACCGCAACGGACGCTCAGGAGGCCCGGATCGCCCCGGGCGTTCGGCTCCCGGCCGCGGCGGGGCCGGCTCCAGTGCCGGTGGCCGCTCCGGCGGGTACGGTCGCGACGACCGCGGGGGCGCACGTCCGCCGCGTGACGACGACCGTCGTGGCGGCTACCCGCCGCGCGACGACCGCGGTGGCGACCGTGGCGGCTACCGGGGTCGCGATGACCGTAGCTCCGCGCCGCGTGATGACCGTGGTGGGTACCGCGGCCGTGACGACCGCAGCTCGGCTCCGCGCGACGACCGTGGCGGGTACCGGGGCAACTCGGCTCCGCGTGACGACCGCGGTGGGTACCGAGGCCGTGACGACCGTGCCGGCGGCGGCGACCGTGGCGGCTACCGCGGGAACTCCGCGCCGCGCGATGACCGTGGTGGGTACCGGGGTCGCGATGACCGCAGTTCGGCTCCGCGCGATGACCGCGGTGGCTACCGCGGGAACTCCGCGCCGCGTGACGATCGCGGTGGCTACCGGGGTCGCGACGACCGCAGCTCGGCCCCGCGTGACGACCGTGGTGGGTACCGCGGTAACTCGGCTCCGCGCGATGACCGTGGTGGCTACCGGGGTCGCGACGACCGCAGCTCCGCGCCGCGCGATGACCGTGGTGGCTACCGCGGGCGCGATGACCGTAGCTCGGCTCCGCGCGATGACCGTGGTGGCTACCGCGGGCGCGATGACCGTAGCTCGGCTCCGCGCGATGACCGTGGTGGCTACCGCGGGAACTCGGCTCCGCGTGACGACCGTGGTGGGTACCGCGGCCGCGACGACCGCAGCGCAGCTCCCCGTGACGACCGTGGTGGGTACCGCGGCCGCGACGACCGCAGCGCCGCGCCGCGTGACGACCGTGGTGGGTACCGCGGTCGTGACGACCGCAGCTCGGCACCTCGCGACAACCGCGACAGCCGCGAGGACCGCCGCGGCCCCGACGGCCAGCAGAGCCGCGTCTGGCACAACGGCCGCCGGTACGTCGGCGGTACCACGAGCGTCCGCAACAGCGACCGCCCCGGCAAGAGCAGCAACGCCGCCAACGGCCGCACCACGCCGAAGCCGAGCGGTGAGCGCGACAGCCACGGCGCCCCGGTGGAGGGCACGCCCGAACGCCCGATCATCGAAGACTGGGACGCGGCGGACGGGACGACGTCTGCCGGGGCCGAGCCGGGCCTCCAGGCAGAGGGAGAGCGCCTGCAGAAGGTGATCGCCGCTGCGGGCGTGGCATCTCGCCGCGTCGCGGAGAACCTGATCGTCGAGGGCCGCGTGACGGTCAACGGCCAGGTCGTGGACGCCCTCGGGCGTCGTGTCGACCCCGCGACCGACGCGATCTCGGTCGACGGCGTGCCGGTGCAGATCGACTCCTCGCGGCGGTACATCGTGCTGAACAAGCCGACCGGTGTCGTCTCGAGCCTGCAGGACGAGCGCGGTCGCCGCGACCTGACCGAGTTCGTGGACCGCTACGAAGAGCGCCTGTTCAACGTCGGCCGCCTGGACACCGAGACCTCCGGGCTGCTCGTCCTGACGAACGACGGCGACCTGGCGCACGTGCTCGCGCATCCGTCGTTCGGCGTGCAGAAGACCTACATCGCGAAGGTGCACGGCAACGTGAACCCCGCCGTGGTCCAGCGTCTGACCGAGGGCGTCGAGCTCGAGGACGGTCCGATCAAGGCCGACAAGGTGCGGTTGCTCGAGTCCTCGCGGGGTGAGTCGCTCGTCGAGATCACGCTGCACTCCGGCCGCAACCGGATCGTCCGTCGCATGCTCGAGGCCGTCGACCACCCCGTCCTCGAACTCGTCCGCCGCTCGTTCGGTCCGCTGCACCTCGGCAGCCTGCCGCCGGGCAAGATGCGCGAGCTGGGCACGGTCGAGGTCGGGAAGCTGCTCGGCACCGTCCGCGACGCCAAGCCCTCCGCTCGTGACGACCGCGACGTCGCCCTCGACCAGGGCGACGACGACGAGTGGGACGACGAGACCGCGGACTGACCGCGACCGGCCCCTCGGGCCGTGACCGGCACCCGGGCGTCGACCGACGCCCGGGTGTCGGTCGGTAGGCTTGCCCGGTGACCGACCTGACCCCACCCGACATCGACCGCCGCGTGCGCGGCCCGGTGCGGGTCGTCGGCACCGGGCTCCTCGGCACCTCGATCGGTCTGGCGCTGCGCGAGAAGGGGGTCGACGTCGTCCTCGACGACGTCTCACCCGGCGCGTTGGCGCTCGCCGTCGACTACGGGGCCGGCCGGCGGCCCGAACCCGGTGACGAGCCGGAACTCGTGGTGGTCGCGGTCCCGCCGGACGTCGTGGCGACCGTCGTCGCCCGCGAACTGTCGGCGTACCCGGACGCCATCGTGACCGACGTCGCGAGCGTCAAGGCCGGACCGTTGACCGAGCTCGTGGCAGCCGGCGCGGACGTCACCCGCTACATCGGGTCGCACCCGATGGCCGGACGTGAACGCAGCGGACCGAGCGCCGCCCGCGCCGACCTGTTCGTCGGCAGCCCGTGGGTGATCGCCGGGCACGACGCCATCAGCTACCAGCGCGCCGCCGTGGTCGAGGACCTGGCGCTCGACGTCGGCGCGACCGTCGTGCCGATGGACCCGGCGTCGCACGACCTCGCCGTGGCCTACGTCTCGCACGTGCCGCAGCTCGTGTCGACGTTGATGGCCTCGCGGCTGCGTGACGCCCCGGACGGCTCCCTCGGCCTGGCGGGCGGTGGCGTCCGCGACGTCACCCGCGTCGCCGCGAGCGACCCCGGCCTGTGGGTGCAGATCATCGGCGCGAACGCGGCCAACGTCCGGCGAGTCCTGGCCGACCTGCGTGACGAGCTGAGCGGCGTGATCGGGGCGCTCGACGACCCCGCCGCCGCCGGGGCACCGCGGACCCTGGCCGAGACGATCGCCGCCGGCAACCGTGGGGTCGAACGGCTGCCCGGCAAGCACGGCACCACCAAGCGCTTCGCCCAGGTGGTCGTCCTCGTCGACGACACCCCCGGGCAGATCGCCGCGCTCCTGACGTTCATCGGGGAGATCGGCATCAACCTCGAGGACATGCGCCTCGAGCACTCACCGGGCGCGCAGATCGGCATCGTCGAGGTGTCGGTGCTGCCCGAGCAGGAACAGCGACTCGTCGAGGAACTCGAGGGTCGCGGATGGAGGATCGCAGCAGCATGGGCCTGAACGACACGAACGCAGCGACGAACGACTCCGGTGTGACCGCCGACTCCGGCGTGACCGGCGGGCCGGACGGTCCGGACTCCGGCCTCCCGACCCCGGGCCAGGGCGGTGCCGGCGGCCCGCTCAGCGGCAGCGGCGACGGCGGCGCACTCGGCGGACCGGCCGGCGGCCTCGGTGAGCCCGGCGGCGAGCCCGGTTCGACCAGCGCCCCGGTACCGGCCGGTCTCACCGACGGCGCCTACGTGGCCAAGATCGTCATCGCGGTCGACGGTCCCGCGGGCAGCGGCAAGTCGAGCGTCTCCCGCGCGGCCGCCCGCGCGCTCGGCTACGGCTACCAGGACACCGGCGCCGCCTACCGCGCCCTCGCCTGGCACGCCCTGCAGCAGCGGGTCGACCTCGACGACGCGGCGGCGATCCTGGCGAGCTGGGACACCTTCGACTACGCCATCGGCACCGATCCCGACGACTACTACGTGCGCGTGGGGGAGACCGACGTCACCGACGCGATCCGCACCCCGGACGTGACGGGCGCGGTGGCGCACATCGCGAAGCTCCCCGACGTCCGACACCGGCTCGTGCAGCTGTTCCGGAACGTCATGCGGAAGACCGATGCACCGGGCATCATCACCGAGGGTCGGGACATCACCACGGTGGTCGCACCCGACGCCGAGGTCCGGATCCTGCTGACGGCCGACGAGTCCGTTAGAATGGCCCGGCGCTCGGCGGAGGTCACGACCCAGTCGGCCGCAGAGACCTCCGCCGCACTCGCTCGTCGAGACGCGGCGGACGCGAAGGTCGTCGACTTCATGAACGCCGCAGACGGCGTCACGACGCTCGACTCCACCGACCTCGACTTCGACCAGACCGTGCAGGCGGTCGTCGACCTGGCCCGCGCGGCCACGCACTGACGCACGACCGGACGGCCTCGGCCGCCTGGTCACACCACGGCCGGATCTCCGGCCCGGCCGGGAACGGCCACCGACACCGCGGCTCCGGCCGCTCGCGAGGAACCCACCATGGCTCAGTTGGACAACCCGGACAACGACGACTTCCCCCAGTACGACGACGCCCTCGGCGAGCGGCTCGCCGGACTCGACGAGGCCGAGGCCGAGCAGCGCGCGACCGCGCTCCGCGCCGGACTCGAGGAGTACGACCTCGAGGACGAAGACCTCGCCCTGCTCGAGGCCGGTCAGGTCGGCGAGGACGGCGTCCACTACCTGCCCGCCTACCCGGTGCTCGCGATCGTCGGCCGCCCGAACGTCGGCAAGTCCGCGCTCGTCAACCGCATCCTCGGTCGTCGCGAGGCCGTCGTGCAGGACGTCCCCGGCGTCACGCGTGACCGCGTCAGCTACAAGGCTGACTGGAACGACAAGCGCTTCACGCTCGTCGACACCGGCGGCTGGGAGCCCGGCGCCGAGGGCATCAACGCCTCGGTCGCCGCGCAGGCCGAGGTCGCGATCGACCTCGCCGACGCCGTGCTGTTCGTCGTCGACGTCACGGTCGGGATCACCGCCACCGACGAGCACGTCGTCAAGATGCTCCGCGGCACCGACCGCCCCGTCATCGTCGTCGCGAACAAGGCCGACGACGAGCGCCGCGAACTCGACGCCTACGAGCTCTGGAACCTGGGGCTCGGCGAGCCGCACCCCGTGTCGGCCCTGCACGGCCGTGGCGTCGCGGACCTGCTCGACCTGATCATCAAGACGCTGCCCGACACCTCGGCCGTCGCCAAGCAGGAGGTCGGTGGCCCCCGCCGCGTCGCGATCCTCGGCCGCCCGAACGTCGGCAAGAGCTCGCTGCTCAACAAGGCCGCCGGTGAAGAGCGCGTCGTCGTGAACGACATCGCCGGCACCACCCGCGACCCGGTGGACGAGCAGATCGAGCTCGGCGGCAAGGTGTGGCGTTTCGTCGACACGGCCGGCATCCGGAAGCGCGTCCACATGCAGCAGGGTGCCGACTTCTACGCCTCGCTCCGCACCACCGCCGCGCTCGAGAAGGCCGAGGTCGCCGTCGTCGTCCTCGACGTCACCGAGCCCGTCTCCGTGCAGGACCTGCGCATCATCGACCTGGTGCTCGAGTCGGGCCGTGCGCTCGTCCTGGCCTACAACAAGTGGGACCTGCTCGACGACGAACGCCGCCGCTACCTCGAGCGCGAGATCGAGCAGGACCTGGCGCACGTCGCCTGGGCCCCGCGCGTGAACATCTCGGCCCGCACCGGCCGCCACCTCGAGAAGCTCGTGCCGGCGCTCGAGACCGCCCTCGCGTCGTGGGACACCCGCATCCCGACGGGCAAGGTCAACGCCTTCATCGCCGAGCTCGTCCAGGAGCACCCCCACCCCGTGCGCGGCGGCAAGCAGCCCCGCATCCTGTTCGGGACCCAGGCGTCGAGCCAGCCGCCGACCTTCGTGCTCTTCACGTCGGCGTTCCTCGACCCGCAGTACCGACGGTTCATCACCCGTCGACTCCGCGAGGTCTGGGGCTTCTCCGGCACCCCGATCAACGTCAACATGCGCGTGCGCGAGCGCCGGAAGCGCTGAGTCGCAGCTCCGTCACACACAACGCGTCCCGTCTGCACGGGGCGCGTTGTGCGTTGCGCGTAGTGCGTTCGCGTTCGGCCGGGAGGCCCGGAGCGCGTCCGCAGCGTCGGCGCGGCATCATGGGAGCGTGCGCATCGGGCGGTGGGGAACGGATCGACGTCGGCTCGCCCTGGTGGGTGCCCTCGTCGCCGTGGTCGTCGTCGGCTCGGTGTCACTCTGGACGGTCTCGCACGCACCGTCCGAGGACGACACAGTCACCCGCTCCGACCGTGCGGCGCCCGTGCCCGAGCCAGCGCAGTCGCCGACGGAGGGGCTGCGACCCTCGAACGGCCTCGGCGTACCCCTGCCCGAGGCGTCCCCGGCCGTGCAACCCGTCGATTCGTCGCCGATCGAGCCGTGGTGGTGCCGTGTCCCGCCGGTCTCCGGGGACATCGTCGGCATCGACGGCGCCGCTGCCTCTGGACACGTCCACATCGCGGGGAACACGGGTGACGCCACCCTCGCGGTGGACATCTCGCACCTGAAGACGGGAACGACGGGGCCGGTCGACGTCGTGTTGTCCGGTGGGACGGTCACCGGAGGCAAGGACCCGGAGTGGACCCCGGCGGGGGAGTCCTTCGACGTCTTCCAGGCCGCCGGCGTCGAGCAGGGGCTGACCGTCGTGCTGAGCGACCCGTGGACCCTGCCCGACGAGGTCCGCTCCCTCGTCCTGCTCGACGCGTCGACCGGCACCGTGCTCGGTGGCGCGGCGCTCGTGCCGAGCGACTGAGCCGCTGGGCGGTCCCGCGCCGACCCGGAACGACATCGTCGACGTCGTGCGACCTCGATGACGTCGTTCGGCGTCGGCGTCGGCGTCGGTACCCGCGCGGTACGCCGGTGGTCGCTCGATGCGGCACGATGTACTGGTGACGCAGCGCAACGACGGACTCGGTGGCCTCGCCGACCGTCTGTGGTGCCGGCTGCGGCTCGACCGGCTGGCCGGAGGTCGCCAGGGCGGGTACGTCATCCGCCAGGACATGCTCGAGCACCCCGACACCGTGCGCTCGTTCCGGTGGATCCGGTGGTTGCTCGTCGCGGAGACGATCGTCGGACTCGCCGCGATCGTCGTGGCCGTGCTGCTGACGCGCGCGGGGGAGACCGTGCCGTGGGCGGTGTGGTTCCGGGCGACGGTCGTGCTGCTCATCACCCTGACGCTCTACGTGTTCGCGTGGCGGGCACAGCTCGGGTACTACTGGGCGTACCAGCGGGTGCGGTTGTTCAGCCGGATCTTCCCGATCGTGACGCTCATCGTGGCGGCGATCCCCGGGCTGTACCCGTTCTGGATGGTGATCGAGCAGATCGTGTTCTCACTGCTCATGATCGGCATCGGCGACGTGCTCACCACCGACCACATGCGCGCCACGTTCCCCAAGCCCGCCCGCCGCTAGCGCCCCGCGCGCCGGCTCCGGCGCCCGCACCACTCTTGCGACAGACCACGCGTCGATCGACTCGTGAGCTGTCGCGGAACGGGTGCGGGGGCGGGCTGCGGGCGGCGCAGCGCTACGCGACGGTGGCCAGCGCGAAGGGCAGCACGGCGGCAGCCCCTGCACGCCGGAGTTCGCGGCCCGCGACGGTCATCGTCCACCGGCTGTCGACCAGGTCGTCGACGAGCAGCACTGGGCCCTGATGCGACTGCAGCGCCGCAGCGAGTTCCGGCCCGACCTGGAACGTCTCCCACACGCCGGACAACCGGTAGGCGCTGTTCGTCGCACCGTCGCCGCGGGGCGTGCCGCCGTTCCGGTCGAGCGTGCCGAGGAACTGCAGCCGCCCGATCGTGGACAGCGCCTGGGCGAGCGACCCCACGAGCTGCGGCCGTGACCGCGAGGACATCGCCACGACCCCGGTCGGCCGGGTCTCCCACGGCCAGTCCTTGAGCGCCCGGACACAGCCGTCGACGAGCTCGCGGGAGATCGGAGCGTCGGGCGTCGACGGCGAGAACAGCGCACGGAGCGGTCCACCCCAGCCGAGGTCGGTCAGACGAGCCACTGCACGACCGGGCTGCACGAGCTCGTCGGCGCCGATCTTGCCCCGTACCGAGACACCGAGCGACGACATGCCCGACGGCCACTGGGCACGCGGGGCGATCTCGACACCGACCTTGTCGAGCGCGGCCGCCGCACCGGACGAGTCCGTGTCGGAGACCGCGGTCGGGAACCACGCCCCGGCGCAGTTGTCGCACCGGCCGCAGGGCTCCGCGGACGGGTCGTCGAGGTCCTGCTGCAACAGCTGCATGCGGCACGCCGAGGTGGACTCGTAGTCGAGCATCGAGGCGGCCTCGGCGGAACGTGCCGCGGCGACGCGCTCGTACCGCGGGGCGTCGTACTGCCACGGCTGCCCGGTGGAGACCCAGCCGCCGGTGACGCGTCGAACCGCCCCGTCGACGTCGAGCACCTTGAGCAGGAGTTCGAGGGTGGAGCGCTTGATGTCGACAAGACCCTCGAGCGCGACCGTCGACATCGCGGTGTCGGTGGACAGGGCGCCGAGCACGGCGGAGGCCCGGGCCTCGGTCGGCATCGACGCGCTCGCGAAGTACTGCCAGATCTCACGGTCCTCACGCCCGGGCAGCAGCAGCACGTCGGCGTTGTCGGTGGCACGACCCGCACGACCGATCTGCTGGTAGTAGGCGACGGGGGACGACGGAGCGCCCACGTGCACGACGAACCCGAGATCCGGCTTGTCGAACCCCATGCCGAGCGCGCTCGTGGCGACCAGGGCCTTCAGCTCGTTGCCCTTGAGCTGCTGCTCGAGCTGCTCCCGCTCGTCGGTGTCGGTGCGCCCCGTGTAGGCCCGGACGGCGTACCCGTTGTCGCGGAGCAGGCGGGCGATGTCCTCGGCAGCCGAGACCGTGAGCGTGTAGATGATGCCGCTGCCGGGCAGGTCGCCGAGGTGCGCGAGCAGCCAGCCGAGCCGCTGCCGGGCGTCGGGCAGCGTGAGCACGCCCAAGCGCAGCGATGCCCGGGCGAGCGACCCACGGATCGTGAACACCGGGTCGGCCGGGCGGGCGGTGAGCTGCTCGGCGACGTCCTCGACCACGCGCTCGTTCGCCGTCGCGGTGGTCGCCAGGACGGGGACGCCGTGGGGGAGCGAGCGGATGAGCTCGGCCAAGCGGCGGTAGTCCGGTCGGAAGTCGTGGCCCCAGTCCGAGATGCAGTGCGCCTCGTCGACCACGAGCATGCCCATCCGGGCGATCAGGGTCGGCATCTGCTCGTCGCGGAACTTCGGGTTGTTCAGGCGCTCGGGGGAGACGAGGAGCACGTCGACCTCGTCACGAGCGAGCGCGGCCTGGGTCTCGCCCCACTCGTGCGCGTTCGCCGAGTTGATCGACACCGCACGGACCCCGGCCCGGGCAGCCGCAGCCACCTGGTCGCGCATCAGGGCGAGCAGCGGCGACACCAGGACGGTCGGGCCACCACCACGACGCCGGAGCAGCAGGGTCGCGAGGAAGTACACCGCGGACTTGCCCCACCCGGTGCGCTGCACGACGAGGGCGCGCTGCCGGTGCTCGACCAGGGCGGAGATCGCCTCGAGCTGGCCGGGGTGGAAGACCGCGTCGGGGCGCCCGGTGAGCGCAGCGAGCGCCTGCTGTGCCTCGGCGGCGATGTCTGCAGACGGCGAGACGACAGACGGAGCAGCGGTGGGGGTGTCCATGCCCCCATGCTGTCAGGAGCAACCGACGAAACGCGGGTCGCGCCTCCAGTCTGTGGAGAACAACGCTACTGGTACGTGACCAGTGACGGCGTCGGTTGCACGTCCGCCATCGTCTGCGACGGCGTCAGCATGGGCGTGTCCTCGTCGTAGAAGTTCTTCCAGCCCCAGTGCAGGCCCTCCGGCGCGCCCTGGTGCAACGCCTTCCACGTCGCCTGCTTGTCCGGCTGCGATCCCTGCCCGTCGACGTGCACGAGCATGTCGAGCTCCGGATGGGTCTTCAGCGCCGACCGGTCCTGGATCATCGAGAGCCGGAACTGGTGCAGCACGAGGGCCTTCGGCGGCAGCCCCTCCTTCTTGACGAGCGACGCCAGCCACGAGGACACCTCGTTCACCTCGGACGCCGACACGCTGCCGATCTGCTGCAGCGGCACCTGGTCCTTCGCCAGCCGCCACTCCGGGTCGAGCGCGAGCCACACCCCGGGCTTCTTCAGCAGCGACTCGTACTTCTTCGCCTGCGACAGGAAGTCCGAGCGGCCCGGCTGCAGGTCGATGATCACGGGCATGTCGGCGTCGTGCGCGGCGTCGACGTAAGGCTCGAGCGTCGACACCGGCAGCTCGGTCGAGTAGTCGCCGTCCGCCCCGGCGTCCCCCGCGGCGACGGTCGCGATGACCTCCATCGCAGGCGTCACGAGCTCGTCGGACTCGGCCCGGTACGGCTTCGCGACCTGCTCGGCACGCTGGACGGTGGCCTCCGGCCCCTGCTCGCCGAGCACACCGAGCGCCGGCGCCCCGGGAGCCCCGTACAGCGCCACGTAGCGGTGCCCGTCGAACGGCCGCTGGCCGCCGTTCCGCAGCTGGAAGCCGCCCTCGGCCGCCCGTACCGTCCACTCCGGGTCCTGCAGCGCGTCGAACGCCGCACCGACCAGGACCGTCTGGTGCTGCCTCCGCTCGTGCAGCGCCGTCACCACGTCGGGTGCGGCAGCCGGGTCGGTCACGCCCTCCGGCATGGTCACCACCTCCGCACCGGCGGCCTTCGCGGTCGCCACGGCCGCAGCGTCCGCGCTCGCGTCCGCCACCACCACGGTGGCCTGCCGGGAGGCCCGGGTCGACTCCGGCGCGTCGCCGCCCTCAGGCGCCTTCCGCTGTTCGACGTCCGTGTCGACCGACACGTCGCCCTCGGCCTGGTACCAATCAGCCCCGAGCCGATCGAGCTCGCGGGCGACGGCAGCGCCGCCCTTCGTGTCCTGCTCGTCCTTCGCGGTCAGCAGCACCGGAACGTGGGCGCTCGCCGCGGCCTTCGCGGCATCGGAGATCGCGTCGGCATCGCCGGCCGTCGCCACGATCGCGCCGGGAGCACTCGCGAACAGGGCCGTGCTCACCCGCACCGACCGTGCCGCAGCGTCGGAGGCATCGGCGACCGTGACCGTCTGCGCCGTGGCCTTCACGAGCGTCGGGCGGCTCGTGTCCGGGCCACTCGAGGTACACCCGGCGGCTCCGAGCAGCAGTCCGGAGACCGCGATCGCGACGAGGACACGAGGGGTGGGACGAGAACGCATCGGGCCACCCTACGAGCCACGCGGAGAGGTCCCTGGGAATCCGACGGGTGTCGTCTCGTAGAAGGGAGGCATGCCCCACCACCCCGACGACCACCCGCTCATCGGAGCCGTCCGGTCGCCCGAGGTCCACTGCATGACCCTCAACGTGCGGCGCCGCGTGCCGCGACCGTCCGCGCACCCCGATGCCTGGGAGCGTCGACGCGACGCCATCACCGCGCTCGTCACCTCCGAAGCGCCCACCGTCCTCGCCGTCCAGGAGGCCCTCCCCACGCAGGCAGACGACCTCACGGCCGGCCTCGGATCCGGTTGGGAGCCCGTCCTGGCCGGGCGCGGCGCGCGCGGCGGTGGCGAACAGGTCGGGCTCTTCCTCGACCGCTCGCGCCTCGACGTCGTCGAGCGCCGCACGTGGGCTCTTTCCCGCACGCCGCACCGTCCAGGATCCCGCTCGTGGGCCACGTCCTTCCCCCGGCACGCCGTCGGGGCCGTCGTCGACGACCGCGCGACCGGCGCCCGGTTCCTGGCCATCGCGACGCACCTCGACGTCGCATCGCCGTGGGCCCGACTGCGGTCCGCCGAACTCCTCGGCCGGATCGTCCGGCAGCGCGGCCTGCCCGCCGTCGTGATGGCCGACTGGAACAGTCCGGCAGGGTCCGCACCCTGGCGAGCACTGGCGGACGCTGGTGTCGTCGACAGCTGGGGGCGAGCCTCCAGGCAGGTGGGTGAGCCGTACGGGACGTACCCGCACTACGGGAGTCCGCGTGTCGGCGGCCGGCGCATCGACGGCGTCCTCGTGACGCCGGATGCGACCGTCGAGCGGGTCGCCGTGTCGAACCGGCGGCCGGGCGGCGTGTGGCCGTCCGACCACGCTGCCGTGCACGCGGTCGTGCGGTGGGCGTCGTGATCCGGGCGCTCGGGCCGACGTTCCTGCGGCCGAAGTTCCTGGTGGCCGACGTGGTGCGTGCCCTGACGCTCGTCAGCCTGGTCGTCGCGAGCATCGGGTGGGGCGGTACTGCGTTGCCGGTGATGGCACTGTCGTTGCTCGGGGTCGTGGTGCCGCGGATGCTCGGGCTCCGGCCCGCGTTCGACCTGGCGGTGTGCGTGCTCGTGCTCCTCGCGGGATGGTCGAGCGTGCTCGAGTGGTACACGAGCGTGTTCCTGTGGGACAAGTTCATGCACGTCGTGCTCACCGGGCTGCTCGCCGCGGTGCTGTACGTCATCGGTGCCGACCTGCGCGCGGTGCCGGCGCCGGACGGGGAGCGCCGGGTGGTCGTCGCGATCCTCGGGCTGTGTGCAGGGCTCGCCATCGGGGCCGCGTGGGAGATGGGGGAGTGGCTCGGGCACAACTTCGTCGACTCGGCGATCTACGTCGGGTACGACGACACGATCGGCGACCTGGCGGCGGACGGGGCCGGGGGGTTGCTCGTCGGGCTCGGGTTGCCGTGGTTGGCGGCGCGGCGTGAGGTGGTGCGGCGCGAGGTGCCGCGGCCGGGGTGATCGTGCGTGCCCGTTCCGGTGGCTCTGGTTGCTGCTCGCTCCGACTCGCCGTGGCGCGGAGGAGGTCTGGCGTCCGCTATGCTGGACCGGTCGCTCGCGCTCCGGTCGGACGTGGGCGAGGGTCCTCCGGGATCCTGAGTTCTCCGGAACTCGCGGGCTGTGGCGCAGCTTGGTAGCGCACTTGACTGGGGGTCAAGGGGTCGCAGGTTCAAATCCTGTCAGCCCGACCGAACGGCCGGCTCGGACATCGTCCTGAGTCGCCACGACGAAGAAGCCCACCGAGGATCTCGGTGGGCTTCTTCGTTTCGGTGGCTGTCGTGGGGTCGTACGCATGGGGCTCCCTCACTGCGACGATCAGCGGACCACCCATGTGAGACACGACCCTGCTCGAAGCTGCGTCCGGTTCGAGTCCGGTCCGACGGTCTGCTGAGGGACCGGCTACCGGGACGGTTTGCGCTGGCTCGATTCTCACGAGAGGGACGACGGACAGTCGCCGCGCTTGACACGCTGCCCGCCTACTGTCGCTTGCGCTGTCACGGTGGTGGTCAGGTGCCGTGCCGGGGGGGGGGGGGGGCTTCTAAAGGCGAGCTTCGCCCCCGCCTTCTGCGTTGGCCGGCGACCCAAGGAGAGTGGTGATCTGCACCGCGCTCCCTGTGACCAGCGGCGCGGCCGCCGCACGGAAGACCACCTGTTTTGGGTGGCGACCTCGGCGGGCTGGGCGGATGGACTCAGCTGCATGGCCGAATCGAATGATCCCCTGACAGGCGAGATCGATGTGCAGCTCGTCACGAACGCGTACATCTACGGGTTCCCATTGGTGTTCAACCTGCTCCAGGTGCTGCGGTTCACGACGGACGGCATCGGCGCGGTACCGGCCGCTGCGTTCAACACCTTCAGTCACGGACGGACCCTTGCCGGCCCCGATGACACCTTCGTGACGATCAACAACGACACGCTCTACTCGATGGCTCAAGTCGACCTCAGCAGCGGGCCGGTGGCGTTGCACGTGCCCGACACGGCGGGGCGGTACTACGTGCTGCAGTTCGTCGATGCCTGGACGAACAATTTCGCCTACGTCGGACACCGCGCCACCGGCACCGCCGCAGGCGACTACCTGCTCGTGCCACCGGACTGGGACGGCGAACCTGACGATGACGACACGGTCATCAGGTTCCCGACCGCGGTTGCCTCCATCGTCGGACGGTGGGCAGTCGACGGCGACACCGACCTCCCGACGGTGCACGCGCTCCAAGACGCGACGACGTTGACTCCCCGCACGCCTGATGCTGCACCGCACGGGCTGGCCGTTCCCGACCCGGAGGTGTCGGACGCGCTGGCGTTCCTCGAGCGCTTCCGCGTCTGGTCGCAGCAGTTCCCGCCGGCGCCGCGTGACGCCGCAGTGCAACGGTCCTTCGCGGGGCTCGGCGTGAATTCGCCGGCGTCGCCGTACGTTGGTTTGCCCGACGACGCCGTGGCGGCCCTGACGTCCGCACTCGAGGGGGCCTCGGCCCGACTGCGGCAGATCCTCGAGTCCGGCTCCAGCCCGCAGGTGAACGGCTGGAAGATGACGCTGCACGTGTTCGACTACAACCTCGACTTCTTCGAGGTCGGCGCACTCGACGACGAGCGGTTCCGCATCGAGGATCCGACCCTTCGCTACGCCGAGCGTGCCGGCGCTGCGCTCGGCGGGTTGTGGGGTAACCACGCCTACGAAGCGGCCTACGTGATGACGTTCGTCGACGATCACGGCGACCAGCTCGACGGCACGCACGAGTACACCTTCCGCCTCGCACCACCACCACCGGTGGGCGCGTTCTGGTCACTCACGATGTACGGAGTGCCAGACTTCTTCCTCGTCGCAAACCCCATCAACCGCTACTCGATCGGCGACCGCACGCCGGACGTCGCCCAAGACGCCGACGGTGCACTCACGATCACCATCGCGCACCAGCCGCCCGATTCGCCCGATGCGAACTGGTTGCCGAGCCCCGCGGGACGATTCCGTCCGGTCCTGCGCATGTACGAGCCAGGCGACGAGGTCCTCGACGGGCGCTGGACCCCGCCCGCGATCGTGCGCACCGAACGGTAAGTCCCGTCCGCGTCCCCGTCTTGCGTAAATCGCACCAGATTGCAGTTGCCAGCGCATCCACATCTCCAATCCCCGCTGGACACCACAGTTAGCGGCGCCGACGGGACGCCGCCGCATGATCACGCATCGTGTGCGTGGCTATCACGGCGCTCAGCATCAAGATCCCCGTCAACGGGCACCTGACCGCCGGGAACCTTGATGGCGGAGCACTTAGGGCGTGTCTATTAATTGGTGGAGCCATGCGATGACGGCGTTGAGGACGGCGGCGGCGCGGTAGACGATCGCGAGTTTGTCGTACCGGGTCGC